>DASYET010000049.1:0-484478 GCA_036498815.1 Bryobacteraceae bacterium
TGACGCCGTCAACGGATCGCAGACAGTGGCGAGCCGGTGTCTAGCGATCAACGCAAACCTCGATGAAGTGAGCGGGCTGCATTGCACGTCTGATTCAATCGGGATCTATGCGACCCAAGCCGTCACGGGCGTCAGGATTCATGACTGCGTGATCACGATGGTTTCTTCGAGCTTGAAAGCCCTCGACGCCTCCACCATGCAGGGCGTGATCTCGGACGTGCAGATCCCGACCGGCATCCTGACCTACGGCACCACCGACCCGTCAAAAAACCTCACGATCCGTAACATCGACGGACAGGTGAAATGGAACAATACCTCAACTGCGGGAACGGCGGTTCCAGCTATGGGCCGGTTGTTGGACTTTCCGGCGTCAACGAACGTGATCACGCAAGGCCTTGGAGTAAAGCTCGATGGTACCGGTAACGTCGCCAACAATGGCACCAGCGATACGACGTTTATCGGTTGGGCGTTGTCGGGCAAGACCTCGACATCAGGCAACCTCTACATTGCCGGTTCAAGGGATACTGAGGTACAAGGTTGGGCAACGGATGGCGCGTGGACGGCGGGCGACTTCGGGATCTTATCGAGCACGTCAGGTGGCAAGTTGCACGACGCCGGAACCACCACACCCAGCAGCGGCAGCTATGTCTTGTTCCTGGACACAGGCGCGTCAGCGGGCAACGCTCGTGTGCTGGTCATGAAGACGTACTGAAGGTCACCTATTTTGATGGCGAGGAACTGTTCGGGCTTCAGCGCAATCTGCATATCGTCAACATAGCGGGAACTCTCTGAACAACTGCGTGAGGACCTTCCTTGCCTCTTGGGTTTTTATCCACGCAGCCTTGTCATCAGAATCGACAAGGACGCGATTACCCAGTATTGGCTTAACCATCTTCTCTTCGAAGTCGGCAAAACCGCTATTCTCGCACGTAAGGCGAAATTGCTCCAATGGGCAGCTAGATTGCTGCCAGATCCACTTTAGAGCGAGCCGCTGCCTCCAATCCTGCGGAAACGCATTTCGAAGAAGTTGGTAGGTGTTCGGATCGATATCCTTGGCCGGGTCTTCGACAACCGGAATGCGGGCCTGCAGGTCCTGGACCTTGGCTGAAAGCTTCTCGTTCGAGTCGCGTTCTGCCTGAAGGTCTCGAGACATTTTCTGGGCCGTGGCCGCCTGTTCTTGTGCAGTGTGCCTGCAATTCAGTAACTCAATTCGATGGGTTTCGACATCGCTTGAGCGTCGCTCTATTTCTCGTAGGAGTTCCCGTGTGCGGTCTTCTTGGCAGGGAATAGTCAGCCATTCATCGTGGGTCGCAGTAGCCCGTGAATGATAGACGAACTCGACTTCTAGTGTTTTGGGGTCGCCGGTGCCGCCATGCAGTTTACAAACGTCGCCGAGAACATTGTCATGAGCATGAACTTTAAGATAGCCGCCAGCCACCTTTCCTTGGAGTGCTCTCGTCACGTCTTGCTCGGTCCCGCGAACCGTGCAATACCAGCGTGCTGATTTGATCGTCAATCCCATTAGCGGAAGTGGCGTGCCATCCGCCGCTTGAAGTGGAACTACGCTGCGAAATAGCTTCCAGTAAACAGTAGCAACCGGCGCAAACTGCCCCGCGAAGACTAAAACGCATACGATCAACGCGGCGATTAGAACAGGAACTACTCGTGGATCTCGTAAGATCCAGCCGTAAGGAAGGGTCGGGTCAGTCTGCGCCTTGGCGATAATGATTCCGATGAATACGCTAAGCAGGACAGACCCGGCCGTACGGAGCGCTTTTGCCATGCGAACAGCCTAACATCCGTGCACCCGTTCCGCTATTCCAGGGTCCTTCCCTACCCACCCCCGCAAGCGGTTGGCACTACGGCGCATTCTATAGAGCCTCGGGTATTCGAAAGGTATTTGCCTACATAGTTGGGTGAAACCAAAGATTTGCGTAGACGGCATGTCGGCGCTCGACATTGCCCTACAAGCCCACTGTTCGACGACCCTAGTCCGGAAGAAGCTCAAGGCCAGTAAGACACCCCAACAAATCATCGACGAGGGTCAAGCGTGGCTGGCCGGTGAAGAAGCGCGTCGGAAGAAGCGCGAATCAAACCCGGCGCTCGAAGGCGAAGCCCTGGAATCCTTCCATGCTGCTCAGACCAGAAAAGAACGGGCGCTAGCCGATCTCCGTGAGTTGGAGCACCGGACCAAGCTGGGCCAGCTCGCCGACGTCAACGAAATCAACCTGTGGGTGTCCGGAATGTTGATCCGGTTCCGCGACATCCTGCTCAGGATTCCGACCGAACTCTCCGAACGGCTGGCAGCCGAGACCGACCAGGGCAACGTGCGTCGTCTGCTCGACGACGAGATCAGGAGGGCACTAGCGGAGCTTCAAGAGTTCCATGTCTAACGATCTAAAGAAGCAGTTCAGAGAGTGGCTGCGGTTGCTCAGCCCACCTGAGCGCCTGCCATTAGATCAGTGGGCGGAGAAGCACTTCTACCTGTCCTCCGAATACGCGCCCCGAACCGGCCCGATTCGCCTCTACAACTTCCAACGGGAAGTCTTCAACGCTTTCACGGACGAGAACACGCAAGAAATCGTGCTGATGTCCTCAACCCAAATGGTCAAGACCCTCACGATGCAGGCCGCGCTTGCCTATATCATCGCGTGCGTTCCGGGTCCGGTCCTAATGCTTTTTGAGAAGGATCGCGACGGGGCCGAGTTCTCGACGAAGCGGCTGGCTCCGATGCTGCGCGACAGCCCGATTCTGACTGGCAAGGTCCTCGAGACCTCCCACGGTCCTGGAGCCAAGAAAGCCACCAACACAATCCTCAGCAAGACCTTCCCGAACGGCTCGCTATCGCTGACCGGCACCCAGGTCGGCGGCAACCTCGCCTCGAAAACGATTCAGTACCTCTTGATGGACGAGATCGATCGATATGCCGCCGACGTCGACCGAGAGGGCGATCCTATCGAACTCGCCATGAACCGGGTCATGCAGTTTAAGCCTCGGCACAAGGTCATCATGGCCTGCTCGCCCACGCTCGAACACAGCTCCAAGATCCTCCGCCAATACAACCAGACCGACATGCGCCAGTACTGGGTTCCGTGCCACACATGCGGGGAGTCCCAGGTGCTCGACTTTTGGACCGGCGTGAAGTTCGACAAGTTCGATCAGCACGGCGTGAAGCTCACGAACCTGGAGCGGGCCAAGTCAGCCCGATATGAGTGCATCCACTGCCACGCCAGATGGACCGACTTGCAACGGATCAACGCTTGCGAGAAAGGCGTTTGGAAGGCCCGTAGACCCTTCGCCGGTAAAGCCGGATTCCACATCTCACACCTCTACTCACCCAAGAAGAGCATCCAGGAAATCGTCGCTCACTATCTCAGGGTCAGGAAGGATCGCACCAAGCACAAGACCTTCATCAACACGGTTCTCGCTGAGCCTTGGATCGAGTTAGGTGTGACCCCCGATGAGGAGCTTCTCTACAAGCGCCGCGAAAGCTATCCGTTCGGTGAGAACGCCGTCGTGCCACAGCGCGGCTTATTCCTGACCGCCGCTGTGGACGTTCAGGAATCACCACCACGCCTAGAAGTCGAGGTTAGAGCTTGGGGACGTGACCGGGAGTCGTGGAGCGTTGACTATCAGATCATCCAAGCGTTCTCGACAGACGCCCACCGCACGCCTCTCCCGGTGAACTCTCCCGAAGTCTGGGCCGAACTCGACAGGCGAGTCCTACAGCGCGAATACCGGCATGAGTCCGGAAACACACTCTCGATTTGGGCCATCGGGATCGACACTGGCATGAATCCTCAGCCGGTCTACAACTTTGCCCTGACGCATCCACAACCGGCCTACAACATCGCCGGGGGCGTTTCGATCCATTCACAGAAAACGGTCGTGCCCGTGAAGGGTGGCAACGATGAGAACAAGATCATTCATTCGGTGACCAACGAATCGGCGGCACGGCGAAAGCAGGGCGTCCGAATCGTCCACGTCGGCACGCAGTGCATCAAGGCGGAACTGTTCGACAACCTCAGATACTCCAAGTCAGCCAGCGAGCCGACTCCGAACCGTATTCACTTTCCCCGTTACGATATGCAGTACTTTCTGGGGCTATGCAGTGAGCGGCGCGTCATTACCGAGAAGGGTCTCGCGGTCTGGCAGAAGCGCTTTGAACGCAACGAGCCTCTTGACCTAGCGGTCTACAACCGCGCCATGTACGCTCTCTGCGCCGACAGGTTCAAAGAGCACCACTGGAAGGCCCTGGAAGAGGCACTCGCGCCGCGTTGCGTTGTTGAGCAAGAGCCTGAAATCCCAAGACCCTTGCAGGTTATTCGAGCGCCGCGCAAAGTCGCGCCAGCGTGGATGAATCGCTAGAGACGCGGCCAACCTAAATAGCCATGCACACATGGCTGACAACTGGATTCAAGATGACTTGGTCGTCGACACGCCCGACTTCACGGCGGCTGATTTAACGGCCATCAATAAGGCGATTGCGCTAGGCGCTCTCGAAGTCCGCTTCGCAGATCGCACCATCCGCTACGCCTCCATCACGGACCTGTTGACCGCTCGTCAAGTCATCAAGTCCTATCTGGATGCCCAGAATGCAACCGTCCGCACTCGCCAGACGCGGCTCTACACAGAAGGCGGTTGGTAGCGATGGGCCTGTTCACGTTCCTTCGCAGGGCGTTTCTGGTTGAACCACCGAAAGCCAAAGCCTCCACTGCAACCGGCTACGACGCCGGTGGCCACGGCAGGCGGGCATTCGGCTGGAATGCTTCACCACTCGGCCCGAACACACTTCTCGCCAACAACCTGCCAACGCTCACGCGGCGTTCCAGGGACGCCGTGCGCAACTCGGCCATAGCGAGAAGCGCCATCGACAAATTCGAGTCGAACGTTATCGGGTCCGGTATCGCTCCTCATTTTCTGCATCCGGATGAGCAGATCAGAACCGCCATTCAAACCGCTTGGGACAGGTGGGTCAAGACCGCCGACTACAACGGGCAACTCAACTTTTATGGCCTGCAAGCGCTGCTGGCCCGTGAACTCTTCGAAGCGGGGGAGTGCTTTGTCAGATTCCACGTTGACCGGGACGGCTCCTTCTCGATCCAGTTGATTGAGTCCGAACAACTGCCCATTTACAAGATTCAGCAGGCCACGCAGGAAGGCCGGAAGAATGTCGTCAAGTTCGGGATCGTCTTTGATGAGAACGACCGGCGCATCGGCTATGAGATGTACAAAGGCCAGCCCTTCGACACGATAGCCGGAAGCTATGATGCCACGACCTTGATGTTCGTCCCGGCTGACGAGATGTTGCACGTCATGCGACCGACGCGGGCGGGCCAGCTCCGAGGCGAGCCTCATATGGTCTCGGTTCTCACGCTACTCAAGCAGATCGACGACTACTCGGACTCCGAGCGTGAACGCAAGAAGGTTGCGTCCATGTTTGCAGGCTTCATCACCCGGCTGACCACGGACGACGCGATCCTGCCGATGGCTCCCGTCAGTCCGTCCGATCCTAACCCCGATCCCGGAACCGATCTCGCCAAGATGGAACCCGGCTCATTTCAATACCTGATGCCGGGTGAGAACATCACCTTCCCTACGTTGCCGGAGAGCAAGGGTTATGCGGAGTTCATGTACCAGGAGCTTCACAAGTTCGCAGCCGGTGTAGGGCTGACGTACGAGCAGCTAACCGGAGACCTCAGGGGTGTGAACTACTCCAGTATCCGCGCGGGTGTTCTGGAGTTCCGCCGCGCGTGTGAGCAGTACCAAGCCAACGTCATCATCCATCAGATGGCCGAGCCGGTCATGAAGCGGTGGCTCCGTGAGTCCGTGCTGACTGGCGCTCTCGAATTACCAGACGACTACTTCAACGATCCGACGCCGTACGAGATGGCCACATGGGTTCCTCCGTCCTGGAACTGGATCGACCCGGCGAAAGAAATGGCCGCTTATCAAATGGCGGTGCGCTCGGGTTTCACATCACGCACGCAGGTTGTGCGTGAACAGGGTTTCGATCCAGAAATCATCGACGCACAGCAGGCACAAGAGAGACAGCGTGCGGAATCGCTGGGAATCATCTATGATTCCGACCCGAATAAAGTCCTCATTGGCCGTGAGAGTCAGCCCCTGACCGAAGAGCCAGTTGAAACGGATTCCGACACGGACGCAGACGCCACCGAAGGCGACGACGAATAAATAGCGGCAATGAATTACGTGCATTTGCATGGCCGTATCTTCGATACGCCGCTTGCTATCCAGCCCTCCAAGTTGGAGGTGATTCTACAGGCCATCGGGCCGCGCCTCGGATTGGTTGGGCTGGAAGCGTTCCCTACAGAGGCCGCGAAAACCCAGGCATCAGCCGCTCCCAAGGCTTACAGCGTTACGCGCGACGGTATCGCAGTGATTCCCGTGCAAGGCACGATCATGAAGAAGACCTCCGGTCTGATGGCGATGAGTGGCTGCACCTCATACGAGGCGTTGGCGAACCAGCTAGACGAATGCATGAGCAACCCAGCCATCAAAGGCGTCTTGCTCGACATCGACAGCCCTGGCGGAGAAGTCAGCGGCCTGTTCGATCTTGCCGACAAGATCTACAACGCCGCTGAGACTGGCAAGCCGATCTTCGCAGTCTCGAACGACGCCGCATTTAGCGCGGCCTATGCCATCGCGTCGTGTGCCGAGAAAATCTTTCTGACTCGTACTGCAGGCGTCGGCTCGGTTGGAGTCTTTTGTCTGCACGCCGACCAATCGGCAGCGGATGCCAAGGCCGGTATGAAATACACGTACATCAAGGCCGGTGCCAAGAAGACCGAAGGCAACCCGCACGAGCCGCTCTCAGATACGGCGATGAGCGACTCGCAAGCTGAAGTCGACCGGGAGTATCAGATGTTTGTTTCACTGGTCGCACGCAATCGCGGCGTCAGCGTGCAGTCAGTCATCGACACAGAAGCCGGTTGCTACTTCGGCGAGAATGCGGTTCCGCTTCTGGCCGACGAGATAGGCACTTTCGACGACGCTCTCCAAGCCATCACCGCCCTCGTAGCTCCCTCAGCACAGCCAGCACTCCTAAATAATCAGGCAACCCAAGGTATCGAACCAATGCGAAAGAAATCACAGACGGAAGCAGCAAAGCCCGAAATCAAAGCCGAGGCCGACGAGGAAATGAAGAAAGAGGACGCCGTTGAACCGGACGCCGCAGCACAGGCTGCAAAGCCGAAAGACGACGAACCGGACGACGACGAGGAAGACGACCAGGATGAATCCTGCGATCCGGCCATGAGCGCTACCGACTTGAAGCAGATCATGAACCTCTGCACTTTGGCCGGTGTTGATCTGAAAACGGCTGCGGAGTTCATCAATCAGGGTCACACCGTGGCCGATGTTCAGAAGCACTTGCTGGAACGGCGTGCCGCGAGGTCGAGCAGCACCAAGGTCAGCACCACATTGCCCAGCATGGGCGGTATGTCGGCACGGGACCGCCTAAAAGCTGGCGCCACTCCCAAGACCACCGCTGAGGAATACAAGCGGTTTCTAAAAGCGAATTCGGAAGCGTACGCCGCCTATCTCACCGAGCGTTACACCAGGGGTTAATTTACATGGCAACAGAACAGAATCTAACAAACATCTCGCTCTTGACCGGCAGCGATCTGAGCACCAAGCAGTACTACGCCGTTTCGATGAACAGTTCCAAGCAGGCCGTGCTCGCGACCGCCGCCAAGAACTGCATCGGGTTCCTGCAGAACGATCCGACCTCGGGTCAGACCGCGACGGTAGCGGTATCGGGCATCACGAAGGCGAAGATCACCGACACCATTTCTATCGGCGCACAGCTTGAAATCGCAAGCGGTGGAACGCTCGTCAATCTTGCGTCTGGCGTGGCGGTGGCGACGGCGATGGAAGCTGGCGCAACCGGAAACATCATCAGCGTCTTGATGCTGCCAAACAACGGCCTCTACGCCTAGTTTCGAGGACACAGAACTATGAACCCAACAGCAAATTCAGTTCACGTAAACGCACCCCTAACAGATTTCTCGTTGATGTTTCAACAGAGCGCTGATGGGTTCGTAGCAGACAAAGTATTTCCGGTTGTTCCGGTCCAGCACCAGAGCAATGTGTATTACACGTACGACCGTGGTTCGTTCAATCGGCCACAGATGAAGGAGCGGGCACCCGGCACGCGGGTTGAGCGCATCGGCTACACCACGTCAACCGCCACCTACAACGCCAAGGTGTTTGCGCTCGGCCATTCGATTGACGAGCAGGTGCGGGCGAATGCCGACGCCATGATCGATCTCGACATGAACGCCACCATCCTGCTGAACAATCAGGTTCTCCTCCAGAAAGAGGTTGCATGGTCGAATGCGTTCTTCACAAGCGGCGTTTGGACCTCACAGTCGACGGGCGTCTCTTCAGGTCCGTCTGGCTCTCAGTTCCTCCAGTGGAACAACTCAAGCAGCACGCCGATCACCGACGTGCGCAGCATGAAGCGCAGCATTGTGTTGGCCTCGGGCAACGTCGGCGAGCCGAACAAGCTCGTACTGGGCCGTCAGGTTTATGACACGCTGCTGGAGCATCCGGACATTGTGGCTCGTGTTCTATACAACCAAAAGGCTGGCGACGGCGACCCCGCTGTTGTGGCCAAGCAGACTCTGGCCTCTCTCTTCGAAGTCGAGGAAGTGCTGGTGATGTCCGCAATTCAGAACAGCGCAGTAGAAGGCGCAAGCGAGAGCAACGCATTCATCGGCGGCAAGACCGCAATGCTGGCGTACGTACCTAAGACCGTAGGACTCAACACTCCGGCTGCTGGCCTGAATTTCTCCTGGACCGGCCTGGAAGGTTCCAATGCTACGGGCAGCCGCATCGTCACTTACGAATGGCTGCCGACTCGCAGCACCGAAGTCGAGATCGAAATTGCCTACACCTATCAGAAGGTTTCCGGCGATCTCGGTGGGTTCTTCATCTCAGCTATTGCTTAACCAGATGTTCTTGAACACTCAACCGTGGGATGCACTCCGGAAGACGGGAACGCCAGATCTAGTCGTCTGGCGTTCCCCGTTGACCATCGACGGACGTGTCCTCAAAGCGGGCGACCGCTTCCCAATCGAGGGCACCCAGCACGTTGCAAGGCAGCTATGGGATCTGAACAAGATCACCACCGCTGAGAACTTCGGCGTGGTCCCGGAACAGAAGAAGACAAAGAGGGTGAAACAGTAATGGGCATCCAGAAATTCAACCGACCGATCGTAATTCCCAACACAGGGGACGTGACCCTGGACAGCAACACGGGTACAACCAGCATCGGCGCTGGCAAGGTCACCAAAGCAAAGCTGGCGGTCTTCACCGCGAACGCTCAGACCGGGACCGGTTCATCTCAGAACATTGCACACGGCCTCGGCACGACTCCGACGTTCGTGGTTTGTGTGCCAACAGACGGCGGAACCGTCAGCTATGGCACCCATACAGGCACCAACGTCGTCGTGACGGTCTCCAGCACCAAGAAGTTCGACGTCATCGCATTTGCATAACCGGCCATGCGGTCCACATGGCATTCACAACGTCACTCGACAACACCTGTCTAAGCATCTGGGGCGTCTCGGCGCTGTGGGTTCCGCAGGACTATTCAGGTCCGCAAAGCATCACCGGCATCATCTCGCCTCCCCCGCTTGAAGAGCAAGTCATCCCCGGCTCCACTCACGGAACCAGCATCGTTTACTTCTGGGTTCGGTTCGTCGAGATTCAGCCTAGCCCCATGATCGGCGACACTATCACGCTCGACGGCATCCTGTACAACCTTGATAAGGTCAACGTCGATTCGATGGGTTCGGCCATGCTGCACCTCAGGAGGGCTTCCTAAATGTTGAAACCCTCGCTCATCGTCAACGCCACCATCTCGACACTGCAAACCATTGAAGATTTCGTGACCGCTATGAATGGCACGCAGAACATCCGCGCCCACACCTTCGTGAACGGCCAAGTCGTGCCCGTCTTCGAGGACATTTACCAGATGACAGCCCCAAGCTGTCTCGTCGTCTATGAAGGTACGCTGGGCGGCAACTTCGACGGTATGACGATGTGGAAGCACCATGTCACCGTCTACCTGAAAGCCCCAAACCAAGCGACCGTCCAGAATCCTCTCGGTTACGAAGATTTGGTCTGGCTCGTCGTGAATGGCCCAGTGAACGGCACGGCTTTGAACATCCGCCAAGTCAGCGTGCTCCCGGATCTACAGATCATGGACACGCCCACCATCACGCGCCTCACGGACGAGACCCGAACGGACTTCTTCAAGATCGACTTCGTATTTCCAGAGATCGGCGACAACTGACCGCTAAATAGTTCCTCGAAGACGGGTCTGTCGCAAGCACAGCTTAGCGCACCCCTCAGAGGTAACCTTATCGCCACACGTGTACAGGCACTCAACATGGGTCTCGGGATCGACAAGCAGGCCGACATCGCAACGGCTAGCTCGTCGTTCATGCACATCGAAAAGACCAACGAAGACATCACCAGCGTCAATTTCACGACCGAGAACGACGCAGCGTGGATCGGCAAAGGGAACGAGTTCGTTTCAACCTCTGGCGTGTTTCCCGTCAGTCAGACTCCCTCGAACCGCGTCGAAATGTTCGGCTCTGCTGAACTGACGACCTGGGCCTTTGCGTACGGCCTCGGCCATGTAACGGAAGCGACCGGCCTGTACACCCTAAAACCGATCCAGAACGGAACCACACTAGAACTCCCCTATTTCTCGATCTGCGAACAGCTCCCCGAGGGCGGCAGTTCTGCCATCGACAACCTTTATGTGGGCTGCGCCGTCGAGGACGTGACCTTCACGGTGAATAGCGGCCCTGGTCTGCAATCCACGAAGGTCGTGGCGAACTGGGTTGGCTCCGGAAACTACACCAGCCCGTCTAGCGTGAGCCTGCCTGATTTAACGGCCCAGCACTTCATGCCCGGTGCTTCCGCTGCGTTAACGATCATCGGTGTTGACTACGTGGGCGCTAAGACGCTCCTGAATGCCACGGTCGGAATCAAGAACAATCTGTTACTCAACGCTGGCTTCTTCCCCGGATCGGGCACCCAGAACGGCGCGGCGGTTCGGGGCCGCATGGAAATTGGCGTCCGTCAGTACACCTTTGAATTCACGGTGCGCTTGCTAGCAAGCTCCGCTGAGTTCACCAAGCTCGTAGGACTGACTGGCGGTTCCGCTGTTCTCACGGTCACCAAGGACTCGACCCACACCACGACGTTCACATTTGAAAAGGTCACGTTTGAGTCTGTCACCAATACGGTGGTCGATGGAATCGCCGCTGTGAAAGTCGTGTGCGCGGTCCAGGACTCAGATGGAACCGGCAACCCGCTCGTCGTGACCAGTAAATGCGGAGTTACGGGCTTGGCCCAGTAAGACATGGTCGATCTATCGCAAGTTCAGTCGTTGATCGGCGTCTCGGTCGCTATCGGAACAGGCGTTGCTAGCTTTATCGTGGCGTTGCTGGTGAAGCTCTTGAAGGTCATGAAGACCCAGACCACCAACGGCGACACGAGAACGCTCCGCAATGCCGTTGACGACTTGGCGCAGGACTTCAAGGAACACCGGTACGAGATGAGAGAGGAAATCTCAGACGTGAAGGAACGAGTTAGAGCATTGGAACGGAGCAACAGCAATGGCAACCACGATTAACCACACCGTCATCCGCACTTACAAGAACCAAGGCTCGACCGCGCGGTCTCTCACCGAAACCGTCACCGGCAACACGGAGCGTAACCTCGCTGTACAGGTTGCGGCCTCGACCACTAACCATCACGTTGTGATCGGGTGGGTTCAAGCCGACTTGCAGAGCCTGAGCATCACCAGCGATCAGGCCATCACGATCTACACCAATGCTGCGTCAGGTAGCAGCCCGACAGACACAATCGCAGTCGCGGCGGGTCAAGTGATGGTTTGGACGCTCGCAACCGATCTAATCGGAAAGTGCCCGTTCTCCGCCGATGTGACCAGCCTGTACATCACTAACGCAGGCGTTTCGGCAGCCAACATCTTTATCGATTCAATCCTGAACGTCTAACTTCAACAACCGTGCTGCTTGCGGTGCTGGATCAGCCTTTCTGCTGCGTGGTCTAGGCGCTCCTTAGCCTCTATAGCCATAGGGAAATGCATCCGGCAGGAATCAGCGCCACCCACGGTAAGCCACACGGAAACAGCGTGGCTGTAACGTTCCCGGAGCTGGCTTCCCTCCTCACATGGTTCAGGGAATACTTCCTCCATGTTCATAATATACAGCGGTAGCAGACTTCACTTTGTTGGGTTAGACTGAGTGCGCGGGGGACGGCCCTGGAGTTTACAAAGTAGCCGCGCTGATCGGCTTCCTTATTGCTTCCGTTCGCGCTCCCCGCGTATACCCCTTGTGCATTGCGGTGACCGAACGCAAATACCTTTGAAACCACCATTTAGGCATGGGGGTGGGTGTAGTAGCGCAAAGTACAACGTTGAAACTGGTTCAACGCACCGCTTCTCTCCGCCGCCTCCCTACATAAAAGTGACTGCGCTTTGCGGTTGCTAAGGAATACGAAATGCTCTACGGCGAATTAAACACCATCAAGCTCGATTCAGGAGAGACGGTGCAGGGCTTGAAGGTCAAAGTACCGCACCCTTCTAAGGTTGCTGTTATCCGGCGTCCGACCGACAAGGAGCTTGCGGCTACGACCGATAAGTTTGCAAAGCTCAAGCGGAAGAATCCGGACAGCGAAGATAAGATCCCTTACCTTGATCTCTTCAACTCGATCCGGCTCGATCCAGACGGCGACGAGTTCGACGAATACGAAGCCGAGCACATCATTGGCTGGGTCATCTCTGCTGCCGTCACGTCAGCCGAGACGGTCAACGACGAGCTAGTGGTCTCGATCAAGACGCCGCTCTGCAATGTCGGCCTCACTCTTCGCTTTCCTACCTTCAAAGAAGCCAGCATCCTCAAGACCAATCAGCAGTTGTTCGATGCCCTGTTCCTGCGTCGGGAAGGATACGCGGAATGCTGTGACGTCCCACTCCTGCACAAGTCGCTGGCTCTGGGTGCGATTAATGAAGTCCATAGCGCCATCGACCCGTACGTCAATGTTGACCCAAACGCCTAGAGCCTGCTGATTATCCGGACCCGCCGACTCTCCGCTTCCTAATCAACAGGCTTCTGCGTACCGATGAGCTTTGCCCTGGCGGGCCTGTCCAGTGTCCGTTCCGCCTCCAGGATCCGCTGATGATGTGTGATGACTGCGGCGCAACTACCAAGGCACGCAATCAGGACTGCCCGGTCTGTAGCTCCCCGGACACAACCGTCATTCAGTGCGATGACTGCCCGGTCAAGCGAACGCAAGAGCTAATGAACTCCGACGCGGGCAAGCTGCTACAGGCCGCAATCATTTTGCAGCGGGCAACCGAGAGTTTCAAAGTGGACTGGGGAGATGTGTCGGCGGTTATGGCTCAGGCTTTGGATGTGTTGAAGCAGGAGCAGCAGAAGCACCAGGGCGAACGGATCGAAGCCACGAAGCAGAAGCCGATTGACTGGGCCAGAGTGAAGCCGCTCGGTAAATAAAGGCGTGAAGGTAACTCGCGCCCGATTCACGTTGTCCCCGTTCAGTTCAGATCAGATGGCGGGCATCGGCAAAGCCCTTGCCGACAGCATGCGCTCCAGGATCGCCTCGGGCATCGATGCCAACGACCAACGAGCAAAGCCGCTGAAACCGGGTCGGATGAGGAAAGACGGCACTTACAAACGAGGGTATCCTGAGTCGAAAACTGCGCGGGGCCTCCAACCTCTGAGGGATTGGACCTGGACGGGGCGCACGCTGCGATCACTCCAGGTGTTGTCGGTGAACCAGAACCGGGGAATCATCGGGTTTGTCGATGCGATGGGAGACCAGAAGGCACACTACAATAACCAAATCGATCGCATGTTCGGGATCTCGCCTAAGGACGCCGTGGCGCTGAATCAGGCGGTTGCGGCGGTGTTCCGGACCGGAAATGTAATTCAGTTCCGCAAAGTGGCCTAGCGAAGCTGTTCTTCGAGCTGGCGCTGCGATTCATACCAGCGCTTCACGCAAGTCTCCGGGCCGATCAAGCCGTACTCTTCGGTGCACCACTCCCGCATCAGCTTTAGCTTCTGCTCCTTCTCCGCCTTTTGCTGTGGGGTTAGCGGTACAGGTGGCGTGAACGCGGCAATGAAGAACACCACCACCATAAACAGGACTGGGCCACCGATTCCAATGACCAAGGCAAGCGTCCGTGTTCGCCGGTGCCTCAAGGTTGATTTTCTGTTCGATCCGCAACCCGAGCAGAACTGCATTCCGTCAGCCATAATTTCATTGCAATGCCAACACTTCATGTGAATCCTCCCAAAATTCCAGTCCAGCACGGGTGAACGTTTGGCCACAATCCCACCCCATAAATACCTGGGCATGGGACTTGAGACAGCGGTTTATGAAATCGATACCCGGTCAACGCTCAAAGCGTTGCAGACCCTGAACGATGGGATTGCCAACTCCGAAAGCAAGCTGACTGGCCACAACGAGAAGCTGAGCGCCGCTTTTGCCAAGGTCTCGAATGACCTCATCAAGTTCAGCGACAAGGCCACCCAGTCCCAGGAGCGGTTTCTAAAGTCACTCGAACGCCAAGCAGAACTTGCTGGTCGATCCGGCGTCGATAAGCTCATCGCAGACCGAGACCGGCTCATCAAGAAATATCAGCAGGACGAGCAAGCCGTTAACCGCGTGACTGCGGCCTATCAGAAGCTCATCGCTGCCGAGAAGGGTGGGGACGAAAACGGTCTCAAGAGTTTTGGTCGGGGCATCGAGCAGTTCGTGCAGTCGCCGGTCGAGGCGGCACAGGGCGCGATCACAGGCTTGCTCGAAAAGATCGGACCGGTGGGCAGCGTGTTTGCCGGAACCGTCATCGCCGCTACTGCCTTGGGCACCGCCCTATTCAGTATCGCCAAAGGCTTCGCGGAAGACGCAGAGCATCTCAAGATCTTGTCGGCCCAGACAGGCATCTCTGTTGGTCACCTCGACAAGCTCCAGGCTATGGGCAAGTTGGTCGGAGTCGAGATCGACGGACTCGCCCGCGCTGGCGCAACGATGGCCGTGTCTCTCGATCAGGGCGGGCAGAAGGCCCGCACCATGGAATCTGCACTTGCTCGCTTGAAGATCTCTACGGTTGATCTTTCGGGTGAACAGAAAGAAGGCGGGCAGTTGATCGAGGAGACTCTGGAGAAGCTCAGCCAAATTCCCAACAAGACCGAACAGATTGCCCTTGCCAACGAAATCCTCGGCAAGAAAGGTGCAAAAGACGTTCAGGTGCTCGTTGAGAAGTATGGCGATCTAAAGCATGCCGTGGAAGCGATGGGCTTTGGTCTAGAGGACCCGCTCCACCAAGCCGAAGAAGCAGCTACGCATCTCAAGCAGGTCGGGCTAGAGTGGGAAGCTCTCAAACGGCAGATCGCTACTCCCATCGAAGGGCTTATCAACATCACTGCCAAGGCACCAGATTGGCTGAAGTCCTTTCTAGCCAATGGTGCGAAGGGGGCAGCAGTTGCACTGGGTGGGCCGGTGGCTTCCGGCTTCCTGGACTTCAACAGCATGATGGATTCCGTGGAGGGGCTTGCCCAGTTGAACCAACGACCCAAGCCACCGAACTTCGCTGCCGATGCGGACGCGCAACTTGCGGTTCAAGCTGGCCTCCGCCAAGGCACCGCTTCCATCGAGCAACGCTATCTCGATCCCATCGACAAGCTCAAGGAGAAGCTCAAGGATCTGCGAGAGGACGCCGACGCCCTCAAGAAGAACGGCATCGTCGCCATCGCGGATCGCGCCGAGTTCGCCCGTGACCTCAAGGGCATCCAGGACCTTGAACATCAGATCAAGGCGCTGACAGAAGCCGAAACTGAGCACAAGCGCATCCTGGAACTGATCGGCAGCGTCCAGACCGGTCTTAACAAGAAAGACAGCCAGTTGCCCGAGAGCACACGCCTGTTTGATGAACTCGCCAAGGCCAAGGGTGACAACCTTACGGCTCTGCTGGGGGCAGCACCCGCCGCGTTGCAGCAGGAAGTTGCGGCGAAGCAGAAGAAGTATCAGGAAGAGTTCGACAAGCTCGCCTTCAATCATGGCAAGGGCGAAGAAGATCCCAACGCTTCGAACATCAAAAGCGGCCTCAAGATTAATGAGGAGCGGGTAAGGGAGCTTCTTAAAGTGGCCGAGGGGATTAGGACAGCCAGCATCGCGGCGGATCGCGCCGAGATGTCATTGCGCCAGACCCAAGAACTCGACCAATCCAAGCTGGCAGGCATCGGCGCGGACACGCCGCAAGCGCGGCTCCGGAACTCCCTAGAGCAACTCGAAATCAAGAAGAAGTTCGCTAACGAAGAACTGGCTTACGACCTACAGTTGGCGCGAGAGAAGCACCTCAACGATGGCCAGCTCGAAAACACCATCAAGGACTTGAAGCTCAAAAACGCCAAGGAAGTGTACGAGCTTGAAAACCAGCAAGCCGTCGAGTTTGCCAACGAACAGAAGCGCCAGCTTGACGAAATCAAGAAGACCGCCGAGGGCCTGTATCACACGCTCTTCACGAATCCGAAAGCCTTCAATAAGCAGTTGACCACGACCGTCCGCGACGCGGCTTTGAAGCCGATCGAATCAGGCTTGGCCAGCGTGACTGCGAGCTTCTTGCAGCCTGTGGTGTTCGGTAAGAATGACGGCTCTGTGGCTAGCAAGCCGCTGTTCGTCCAAGTCGTGGGTACCGGGACCACTCCCGGTGTCTCGTCTTCTGGTGGCGGTGGCTGGATCTCCAGTCCATTCCATCCAGCATCGGGTGGTGGCGGGTTCTTCCCATCAGCCGTAGAACCTACGGGTGGCAGCGGCGGCGGTTTCGCGACTGAATCAGCCGGTATCCCCTCAGGTATGTCCCTACCGAGTTCTGGTGCCTTCGGTGGAATCCTCAGGGGTCTCGGCGGCAAGGGCTTCAACCTCTCAAACTTCAAAGGCCTGAACTGGGGTGGGTTCACGCACGCTGGTGATTTCACAGGCGTCGGTGGCGCGAAGGTTTCCGGCAGTGGCCGCATCACCGGCGTCGATGGACTCGCGGGCACTGCTTTAGTGGCGGGTGGTTCATCACTGGCTGAAGCTGGTCTGCTTGGCAACAGCCGTGGCACCGGTCTGGGGATCTTTGAATCTGGCCTCGGCGGTGCGGCACTCGGCATGAAATTTGGTGGACCAATCGGCGCTGCTATCGGCGCTGCTGCTGGCACGCTTGCCGGTATCGGCGAAAAACTGGCCGGTGTGGAATCGCCCATCAACGAAGCGAAGCGGCTCGTCAAGCAGCGGTACAACGTCACGATTGACACTCAGTTTGCCCAGAAGGTCGTCCAGGTCGCGCAACAGAAATACGGCGGCAAAGTCTCGTTGGCCGTGATAGACCCTGAGATCCGGAACGGTTTGATGGTCTACGCATCGGGCACCGGGCAGAAAGTGCCACTTAGCTCGACTATGCCTCATGCGGGCGGATTGGTGGAGTCGGGCGGACAGCTTCAACAGCAAGCCTCTTACATGTTCGGCCAAGCGTACACCTACGCTTCCAACTTGCCGACATACGGAGGCCAGCCCAGCACGCAGTTACCAACCCCTACCAGCATCAGCCTTCACATCGACGGCCAAGGGGCGGGCGCTTTCATGGCCGGTCAAGTGGTGACGCCTGACTTCGTGCAGCAGCAAACCAGCCAAGCCAATCAGTATTCGATTGGGCGCGTCCAGAACTCCGCAACGCTGAATCAGCCGTTGCTGTTGGTGTAGCCGATGCCGAGAAATCTAGCGGCGGCAGTCCCCGTTGGCGTGCTCCCCCAGATGCTCTATACGAGCTTCGAGGAAACCCGTATCTTTCCGGTGCTGACCCAGCAGTATCACGACAACACCATCGAGCGGCATCTGATCCAAGATGGCGTGAACGCGCCAGAGTCGATCCGCACTTGGAAGTTGTCGGCCCGCGTCACGAGCTATGCCGACACCGGCAGACCAGGGGCACTGAATCTCCAATCGCTGCGTGACTTCTTCAACAGTCATTACGGCGGCCTGATTCCGTTTACGTGGTACCACCCCTACGAAACCGACGACGCTCCGGTTGGTTCTAACTACGACCCGGCTGGGGATAACGAGATCGGTAGACATGTCGTTCGATTTTCCAGCATGACGTGGACCGAAACGACCGATATGGCGCTCACAACGGTTTCGTTCGAGCTGCAAGAGATCGCCTAAGGCTGCCTGCCTTCACTTCAAGCCAAGCGATGCTCTGGCAGATTCACGAATTTTGTCGGCAATCGGATTTAACGATTTAAACCGTTGGTAATAAGCATGATCTATCGCGTATCTGAATTCAGGCAGGCCGTCTTCACGCATCAAGTAATAGTTGCGGTTAGATTGTAACTGGTCATTCAGAACCGCAATTAGCGTGTTCACGTTCGCATCCAGCGCCGCCACTAGGTCCTTCAGTGGACTCACCAAACCATCAGGCAAGCCAATGAGTGTTTCATATTTGTAAATTCGCGTCCTCCCTTCAGAGTACGACCTTGGAATAATCGCAAGATGTACCATCCGAGGGTCGGTGTCGAGTTTGATAGTTCCACCGAAAGGGTAAGCGCGGGTACCGGGCAGCCCAAGATCAATCGTTGCGGTTCCATCTCCCATATAAGGACCAAATGGAAACTCTTTATTGCCGGTCGTCATGAAGTGCTGTAGCCGCTCAGTCTCATACTTCATGTTGACCTCGAACATCTCCCGGACGCCAAAAAACTCCCGAAGAGAGGCCTCATCCTTACCGGCGAAGAACGTATCCACGTCACGAATCGCTGCCAACTCCAGCGCACTTCCATCAAGCGTCTTGGCCGAACCCGCATCTTTGGAGGCTCCCGCCCCGACGACCCACGGATACCCCACACACCCAATCAAGATCGTCGCTAGCGCGACTGTAGCAATTTTGCGCCCTCGGCTCGGCTCACTGTCCTTGTCACCACGATAGAAGTTCCATACCCAATGGCCCAACGCAGCGGCAGCCAAAACAAATAGAAAATAGCCGAGCGGTTTGTTCTCATAGCCGGTGAGCCTCTGGCCCAATGTCAGTAGAGTTGCGACTATAGCCAACTCCGCAAGCTTTGTGACCATGCTCTGAAGTTACCACTCGCCGGACTGCCACGCTAAGGGACTGTTCCATAAATACCTCTGCCCGCAAATGGCAGACACTCTCGGACCCATCACCTTCCCTACGCCCAAAAGCAGCGGCCTGACATTTCCGCTGGTCTCCGATTTCGGCTATTCCACGCAGTCTCCGTATACGACCGTCACCCATCGTTTTGGTGAGCTAGCGACCAAGGCCAACCAGACATTCCTCTCGGGCATTGGCCCGCGCAAGTTCATCTTCAAGCGCCAAGCCCTCAATCAGCTTGACGCGGCGCTCCTGCTCGACTTCTACGAGTCCGTCCAGGGCAGTTATCAGTCCTTCATCTACAACGCTCCGACCGGCGATCATACGACCACACCCGTCGAGGTGGTGTTCGATGTTGCACCAGTCAGCATCCAGCACTTGGCTTCAATGTGCCAAGCCGGGTTGACGTTCCTCGAAGCCCCGACCGTCACGGGCGCACCGGACTATGGTGCTCCAAGCTTTGGTGGACCGATCAACGCAGTCGTTACACGCTTCCCATCTGACGTTCTCAACACCGCCCTGGCCAATCAGGTTCAGCAGATCATTCCGCTTGTCCACATCAAAGTTCTGGACGAGTCGGTACCCGACATTTACCTGAGTGACCGGCGTGTCACGGTCGGCGACAAGGTTTATTTGCCGCGCCTGCTCGACATTGGTGAACCCGGCACTTCGGTCATCATGTCGCAGAACATCAGCGGCGCTGCCGATAACGTCCAGTTCAGCTTCGGCAATGCTGACCGAGCCATGGTCAGGCTTGCCAACGCCACGGAACTCAAGAACGCCTCGATTGATCTCTGCCTCTACCACGTCCAGACCGGCATCCTGCTGCAACTGTGGAAGGGATTCGTAGTCAGCTATCAATCCGATGGTTCCGCTATTTTCACGATGCACTGCTCGGACGGCCTGTGGCGCGTCACACAGCCCTATCCGACCCGAACGATCTCGCGCACCTGCTGGAAGAAGTTTAACGACGGAGCCAATTGCCCGTACGGTTCGGCAGGCAGCGGCGGCGATGCCAACCAGTGCAGCTATCAATACGACGATCCCACCGGATCGGGTTGTGTCCAGCATGGGATGCAGGCCTATTTTGGCGGTGTCCGCATCTTGCAGCAGGGCGTTCAGATTCTCGACAACAGCTCCGGCTTCCTAGGCTTTGACCGCAACTCTGTGACGGCAACCTCGATTGCGAGTGATTCGATTTTCGGTCAGGCCCTCCCGGAGATTTACTGCGATGACGACGGTGACCCCGGCAACGCTTTCTTTGCGAACTGCCTCGTGGCAGCGGTGCGTGACGAGGGCGACTTCTTTGATGTGCTGGGAATCGTGGGCGCGGGCCGCATCGGTCAGTACACCGGGATGCAGGTCTACACCAACAGCGACGGCTACCACTACATCATCAGCCCGATGGCCGATGGCCAGTTGCCGCAAGGCTTCAAGGTCAATTCTCAACTAGTCGTGACCTCGAATACGAGTTTGGGTTTGCGTGAATTGCACGGCGAGGACCCCGACACCGTGGACGATTTCCTGATGACGGCGGGCGGCGCGATCCAGGGAGACAACAAAGCTGCCGGGTTAGCGTTTGTGGATTTGCGCTATGCGAAGCCGTCCGGGATCAATCCGTCTACGACCGACTCGCACTCGATGGTCGTGCCAGTCTCGAAGGGTCTTTCTGGTTGGGTTTGGGACGCTGACGGGACCAGAACGTCAGTTTCCGGCCTAACGAATCCGTTCTGGATTGCCGTTAACGTCTATCTCCGTGCTCTGGGACTCTTCAATGCTGACTCCGCAACACAGCTTGATACGTTCGTGCTGGAGTCGCTCGTCAATCAAGACGGCGTCTCAGGCTGCGCCCAGATCGCGGACTTAGTGGTGGACGATCTTCTGGGGGTCGGCACTGAAAAGCAGTTCCGTTTCATGGGGACCTTTGCACAGCAGAAGCCAGTGCGCGACTGGCTCACCGAGATCATGCGGTGTTGCAACGGATTCTTTACGTTCGAGTTCGGCAAGTTGAAGCTGGGCATCCGGGAGAACGCGGCGTCTGTTTCGGCCTTCACGGCTGGTAACACGCTGTATCAGTCTTTGCGGCTTGCGCCTGTCGATGCCCAGTTTGAGCGCCTCGAAATCTCATTCGCCGACAAAGCCGCGCAATACCAAGCCAACACCGCCACCTACGAGGACAAGGACCACGAGACCTACTATGGCCGCAACGGTTCGCCCCTCGTTAAGCAGATGCACAGCGTGGGCATTTCTAGCCTCAGTCAGGCGCTCCGTGTCACAGCAACCCTGACCCGAGAAGAAGTCGGCGGCATCTCATCAGGCAACACCTTCAACAACGGCACCTCCATCGACGCCACCGAATGGAGGACTGCCCGCTCTGCCCAATGGGGCACGACCATTCTGGCGCTCGAAACCGAAGTCGGCCAAGTGGTTTCGATGACGCATCCGGACATTCCCGGCAAGTCTGGCACCGTCGACGTGTCGGGTGTGAACGTGACCCTCACGTCTGGCGATCAGTTCACGCAGTACACGGGCGACACCTCCCTGGTCAACAAGGAGGTCGTCATCAACGGCGTGCAGGTCACCATTGCGGCTGTGACCGACGCCACGCATTTAGTCGTGAGCACTCCACCGGGCAATGGCTCGGGCCTCGCTTATGGCGTTGCAACCGCTGATTGGAGAATCACCGGCTGGAAGCTCATGAAGGATTGGTCCATCCAGATCGAAGGCCGCACGGTCACCGACTCGATGTACCAGCTCGACATTGGGCCGAAGCCGGTCGATGTGGCACCGCTGCCGTTGCCGGTCATGTTCTATCCGGAACCTCTGGGCTGCTGGGCACCGTTCCAGGTGCAGGCTCCGAGCACAGATGCTCTTTGGCCGAACCAATGGACTTTCGATTGTCAGCAGGTTTACAACATCCTGGCCGATGGTTCGGCACAAGCCTACATCGTGACCGAGGGCAAGGAACCGGCCAACGAGTTCATCCCGAACGTGGGCGCTCCCAGCATCACATCCGGCAACGTCTCCAGAGCAACAACGGGCGGCAGTCTCGAAGGCGGCAAGACCTACCGGGTGGCGATCTGCGGTCGTAATGCGGACGCGGTCTGTACGCCTCCATCCGAGGTCATCCTGGTCCAGATTCCCACTGGAACCAACACCAACGTTTTCACGATCAACGGCATCATCTGGCCACCGGTCAGTGGTCTCATCGATTGTGCTGTCTTCGTCTCCGAATTTGATGACCTGATCTGTGAACAACAGATCGTCACGTTGACCGGCTCAGGCGACTCGATCTCGCCCACCAGCATCACCGTTACCGGCCCGCTCAAACGCTCCACGTGGGCGCTCCCGAATCCAAACAGCGAGAAGGTCCGCGTCAAACCCAAGATCCTGTGGCATGGGGGCATCCTCGGGGCGGGCGTCACAAGCGTGTCCGGAACCAGTCTTGTTTCGAGTGATTGTGTAGACGGGTCGCTGAGCGACGATTACACGGGACGCCAACTCGTCATCATTGGTCGGGAGGAAGGCTCCGCGCCCTATCTCTCCTTCAACATCACGGCGTTCGATCCATCCACGGGCACATTCACGCTCGATCAGGACGCCTCCGCCGTTCAGAAGACGGATGCGTTCATTGTGACCTTCAAGGGCTACGATAATTCCGGCAGCCCCACGACCTTTACGGATTCCGGCATCTCCAACTCGCTCAACTATGACATCGCTACCAAGTTGCCAACGCCCCACAGTGGCCTTGCAACGGATCAGGACAAGGGCCACATCGTGCGCGTGATCGCTGGCACCAACAGAGGCACGAAAGCTAAGATCGTCTCGAACACTTCTACCTCTTTTACGTTCGACGTTCCGCTGGTTCTCGACACAGACTCCGTCATCATTGTCGAAGACGGAGCATGGGGACCGTTTGCAGATTCCTCCGAAATCACGACCAGCCAGAGCCAGCTCTCGACCAGCATCGCTGTACCGACCTCGAATTTCCTAAAACAATCGGTGCTGGTGGGCGGGTACACCGTCGATCAGAACGGCATCGAATCGGACGACGTCAACGCGCCAGTCCGGATGGTCTACATCTACGGAACCTCGGCCAACATCGCCAAGCCGCAGTTGACGCTCGTGTTCTCAGGACAGTCCGGAAATCCAGACTTGATGCTAAACGACACGACGACTGTCGGAATGATGAACATTGGCGGCGTCCTCAGCGAGTGGTCCGCGAACGCTCAGGAAGCACCGGAAGGCCAAGCCATCTACATCGACATTTTCCAGTCAACCGACAAAGGCGCAACCTACACAAGCATTTTTTCGGGCGCGGGCAGTGGCGGCGGCGTCCTGATCCCGGATGGTCTGTCCACACTCCAGAACGGCTCGACCTTCCGAACCACACCGTTGAATGTTTCACCCGGCGACATGTTCTATGCCAAGGTGCTCCAAACTGGCGCGACGTCTCCCGGTGGCCGCGTCACCATCAACTTGTATCTGACGGCCTCCAACACCACGAACATCATCGCACCATGAGCGTTTCAAGACTCATTTACCTCGACGGCTTTGAAGACTACGATCTGTCGGGACAGGGCTACAACTACTACACGTCTTCCAGCCTGACGGCCTACCCAGGTCGGGGCAGCAAAGGCGCACAGGGCGGCGCTTCGCTGACCTTCGAGGGAGAGCTACCGACCGCCTGCATCGGCTTTGCGTATCACCTGAACGACTACATCCCGGCAATCTCGATGCCCGCGTTGTGTGGGTTCAGCAACAACCTCACCAATTTCAACTTCAACCTGTACCACTACGACGACAACGCTGCTGCGACTGCGGCGGTCTTCAGTGGCGGCAGCTCAGTGATCGTGACAGTCACGCATGGCGGCTCCTATTACGATCAGGTCCCGCAGGTATACCTCGTGAACGGTCAACCGGGCGGCAGTTACACGAGCATTGACGTGGCCGTCAGCGGCGGGCAAGTCATCTCAATTCTGGTGAACGGAGCGTCCGGTTACGACGCCGCGCATCCGCCAAGCGTCTTCATTGCTCCGGGTGGACGCGGCTTCCGCGTAGCATCATCCATGCTGGGAACGGCGGAGTTTGGACTACCGACCGCCAACGCCATTAGGCCGGGTCAGTGGAACTATTTCGAGTTTCAAGCTCAAGCGACTCAGCTATTCGACGTCTTCACGGGGCGCTATTACGCCGAGGTCTCGTACGTGCTGAAGGTCAACGGCGTGACTTGGCTCGACAGCGTCTTGACGACCAACGAGAACGATCTCGGCCAGTTCGATTTCAACTGGGCAACGGCAAACTTCAACACCAACGTCGTGGGCGTCTTTGATGACCTTTACATCACAGACGGCGAGTTCCTGGCGGATGGACTCTTCGACAACGGCCAGCAAGGAATTCAAGTGAAGACGCTGCGTCCGAATGGGCAGGGCCAGTACAGCGACTTCACGCCGTCCGATCCAACAAAGCAGAACTGGGAGATGGTTGACGACGTTCAGCCAGACGGCGACGAGACCACCGTATCGAGCAACGCGGCTCTTAAGCTGGATGGCTCGCCGGTCCAGGATTCGTACACGCTCCAACAGTTATCCCCGATCTATCAGGACATTCGTGGCTGCCAAACCGACTTCTACGTTAAGAAGAGCAACGCTGGCCCTTGCAAGGTTCAAGGACTGCGGATGTCGGGTGGTGGTGCGTTTGTATTGGGGACGTGGTATCCGAGTCTAGGAAACTACGACGCCTTCTTCGCGCCGATGCGTTTCAAGGTTAGCGCCACTCCGTGGACTCGGGATGACATCAACGGCTTTGAAATCGGCCTCAGGAAGGCTCCGTAAGGCCCTCGCTAAATAGGAGGGCATGCCCTCCAACACCCTCGTCTTTGCGGATTCCTTTCAGTTCTACGATCCGCGAACTCAAGCGAATCAGCTGTACACCACAGCTGATTTGCAGGCGGGCACGGGAAACAACGTGATCGCTGGCAGCACCCTGCTACCCGGAAGCGTTCACGGCTCCTTGAAATTTGGGTTGCCAGATGAGGTCACCGAACTTACAGTCGGTATCCGTTGGCAGACTCAGAATCTCAGCCACGCCCCCATCACCTTTACCAACGACTATTCGGGTTTCGGGTTTTCGGTGGTCCCGGTCGGAGACGGACGATTTACCTTCTCGGCGGGTTTGGCGGGGAGTGCCACGGCAGGCATCGTGACTCAGAAGTCCATCCGCAACTGGACTTGGTACTACTTCGAGCTTCATTTGCAGACAGTGCGTCAGTATCAGCCTCACATTCCGGCCACCCCGACGACTCCTGAGATCTTCGAGCAGTACTGGCTCACTTGCTTCTACGATTTCTACGTCAACGGGGAGGCGTGGGTCGTGGGTGGCGTCTTGGATTCGCCCCATCGCAGGACAGACGGAGATGGCAACGTCGGCGCTAATCCCTGGCTCGACCACCTGAGCATCAAAAACGTTTTGCTTGATGCCACTACGGGCATCATGACCGATTTCTACGTCACCGCCAATGATTCAACGCCGTTGGGTGATGTTGAAATTGTTCCGTTGTATCCGAACGGCGACGGCGATTCTCAGTGGACGCCCATCAGTGGTTCCACCCATTACGTTGAAGTGAACAATCATCCGCCGGACGGCACCACCTACAACGTCGCTGACGCAGCGGGACAGGAAGACTCTTACGATTTGCAGGACCTTCCAGCGTTCAGCGGCACAGTGAAAGGCACGGTCGCAATCTGGTACGTGACGCTCTCCGATGCAGGGGCGGGTGCCGCATTCGGTTATTACAATGTCGATTCCAAGGCGACGGGGCTTTTCTATCCGTCGTATGGATCTTGGCAGTTCATCTATGACGCATGGCGGGTGTTTCCATTCACGACAACGGAATGGACGCAGACGCAGGTCAATAGCCTACGGCTTGGGATCGCACGGTTTTCATAAGAGGTTTTCAGATGGCAGCTACATTTACTTTTCTTCAAGACAACGGCGCGGCCACAGGCTCACCGGCCCATGGAACGACGCAAGGCGCTACGACGACCGATTGCAACTGGAAGAACATCGACGACGCCACCAGCGCTATCACGTCGTTTCCGATCACGGCTGGCAACAACAGCTATGAGAAGTTCATCTACGGCAAGTTCTCCGGAACCTTCACGACGATCTCAAATGGGCTGTGGGCGCACACTGCGGGCACGTTTGGGACCGGCATCGCTTTGAAGGGCGTCGTTTCGAGCACCTTTACAACACCCAGCACGGCCACGAACTCGGCCCTCACAACCGACATGACCTCGCCGATCTCGATTGGCTCCGGTGACACGGTTTTGTTTGTGGCAACGGGTCCGCAGACGGCAAGCCCAGGCGCGTCTTGCTCTACAAATCCGTGCTACACCCAATTCCTCATCACCCAGATGCAAACGACGAGTTCTACGGCTGCAGGCGCGACAGCATCGGCAACGCTGACCTTGTCTTATGACGAATCCTAAACTATTGACGCAGTAGGAGCATGACGCATACATGGCAAACGAACAATACGTCAACGATCCCGGCACGACGCTTAACGGGAGCATCAACAATTCCGTCACGTCCCTAACGGCGTCTTCCAGCATCGGCTACCCTTCGGGCGGCAACTTCCGAATCCTGATTGATTCCGAAATTATGATCGTGACTGCCGTCTCCGGCACGACCTGGACGGTCACGAGGGGAGCGGAAGGAACGACGGCTGCTTCGCACACGAGCGGTGCAACCATCAATTCGATTCTGACGGCTGGTGCGCTCGATGCGATCCGAAGCAACCTGAGTGGAATGGCCGCTTATTCCAGCCTTCCAGGGAGCGGCCTGAAGGCCGGTGACCGCTTTGTCCCGACCGACAGCGACTCTAATTACGAGTACCTCTACGATGGTTCAGCGTGGCAACCCTTTCTACGGATCAACCAGCACGTCAATCAACCTCCAACCGCTTCTAACTGGACAGGGTTGAATCAGGGCAGCGCTGTACTGACCGACCTGACCGGAGGCGGCCTTCAGTTCAAAACCAGGACCGACACCACCATTGCGGGATTCTATCGGTCCGCACCCTCAACGCCATACACGATCACGATTGGCTTTACGGGCTTGGGTGTGGGGCCGACCTTTGGAATGTTCTTCTACGATTCCGGCTCCGGCAAGCTGGTGCTCTTTCATTGGAGTGGTTCCGCGACAGGTTCAGCTCTACCCGGCTACACCGTATCCAAATGGTCCTCGCTGACGTCATTCGCGTCGGCTTACAACAACTCCAACACTGACGTCACCGCGATGGTTGGCAACATGATGTACCTGCAGGTGGCCGACGACGGTACAAATCTGCTCTTCAAGTACGGATGCGATCCGAACACCTTTATGCAGCAAGACAGCCGTGCTCGGCATGACTACTTGCCTGCGGGTCCCACTCACTACGGGTTCCATGGTTCCGGTTCCGTGAGCGGCCAACCGGCAGTGTTCAACGTTCTCCACCACAAGCAGACTTAAGCGGGGCCTCACAGATGGCGACCCAAATCCGCCTAGGCCGGTATCGGCTGGGCGCACCCTCGGCGGTAACGACCTCCAGCACCCAAACCCTCGCGGGTGCTGCTGACATCCGCAACACCACGGCCCGCACGCTAACGGGTCAGGCCGGTATCAAGGTCACAACCACGAAGCTCTTGGTGTGCCAGTCGTACATCGTGACGGTGGTATCTCAGACGCTCTCGGGACAAGCCATGATCCTGGGGGGCATTCAGACCCTCTGCGGATCAGCCAACGTTAAGAAAAGGGCATTCCTGACGCTCTCCGGGCATGCTCAGATCATTCCGCCCATTCCGGTTTCCAGGAAGACCCGCATCCGGCTTGGTCGCTACCGGCTGGGCCAAACAACCCTGGGTGTCTCACAGAGCAGGACTTTGTCAGGCCAGTCCTTTTTGGTGCCGGTTGGAACCGTGCTCACGATGCGGACTCTCGCAGGTCAAGCCGTGGTGCGGAGTACAACGCTCAGGCTGCAAACCGGCAGCGCCTCCATTCAAGCGACCACCACAAAGACGCTGTCGGGCCAAGCTTACGTGGGCGCAATCGACACCACAGCGCCCACTCAGCCGACCGGCCTTACCATTACAGGTTCCTCGATGACCTGGGCGGCGTCCACAGACGATGTAGCGGTCGTGTCTTATCTGGTGCAACGGTGTACAGGCGGCGGGTGTACATCCTTCATCACGGTCTCGACACAGTCAAGCTCGACCCTCACGTACACGGATGCTTCGCTACCACCGGGCACCTACTGCTATCGAATCATCGCG
The DNA here is from genome assembly GCA_036498815.1 of Bryobacteraceae bacterium. GTDB lineage: Bacteria > Acidobacteriota > Terriglobia > Bryobacterales > Bryobacteraceae > Palsa-187. Next base: position 28,543 of record DASYET010000049.1, read on the forward strand.
GTCGACAACGCCGGAAACCAATCGGCACCCTCGGCAGTCGTCTGCAAAACGATTGCCGCCGCTTCCAGTAACCAGCCGCTCACCGGCCAAGCCAACATTCAACCAGCAACATCCGCCACCGGCATCAATCTGGGCCAAACGCTCTTGCAGGTGCTTCGGCATGGCGGCGATATCCTGCTGGGCCAAACGCTTCTGGAGGTCGTCACGTCCACGACCGAAACCGACATGAACGTCATCTGCAGTCAGGTGAACTTGCGGGTTGCGGTCCCCTGGATCGGCACGAAGTCTTACGCATTCAATGAGGCCGGTCACACCCGGAACTAATCAGGGCGAGTCACGCAGACGCCTTGCTACGCTTGGGCGCTTTCTCACGAATCGGGAAAGCCTCGGCCTCGATCTGCTCGTATACGTCCTCCATCGCAACCCTAGAGAGCCTCTCGCCTCCGGACTCGTCCCGATACTCTGACCGAAACTGAGCGACCCCGAGTTCAGTCTTGAAAGCCACAAGCTGGCCCGCAAGCTCATCCGCCAGCCTTGCTGCCTTTCCACCCACGCGGTCACCCATTTCATGAACCCGCAACCTCATCTCATCCAGGGCCAGCCAGTCGTTGCGCATCTGTCGGCGCTGTCTTGCAATGAGGTCTTGAAGAGGGTCACGGAGGCGTGAGCGGGGTTGCATGGAACTAGGTAGCAGTTCCGTCTTGGATCGGCAAACCTGCCGGGTATTCCTTGCGGGCAAATTTTTCTTAATTTTCAAATCGGGGCATGGAAATTCAAAGTGCCCTACAGGTGGTGCAACCGGCTGAGGTTCCGCCATCTCCTGAAAGCGAGCTGATCCAGAAAGTCTGCACAGCTCGCAAACTTCGTTTGATGCTCTTGGGCTGGGAGGTGACGTTCCCGGCCATCGCCAACACACCCGTAGCGGTCGTGGTGGATGGCACGCTGCTGTGCCGTGTCGCTTCCATCGCCTACGATCCAGACCTCGGCTATCTCGTCGTGGAGGTCAGCTAGGATGCCGACTCTCACCCATTTCATCGCCAATCACCAACGCTTCGTGATGAGCGCCCTGGTGTTCGTGCTGGTGGCCGGTCTTCGGGTGGCATTCGGCCTCCGCAGACTTCGCCGTACTCGCTCGTTTTACCGCTGCGTCTATTGCGGGTGTCGGCTGCGCCTGCATCGACTCCGCTACTGTTCACGCCACCACGACCGTCTAGACAGCAGAGTCATCAATGACCTAGCAGTAGCGCGGTTGCAGGATCACGATGCACGCCTCGGACTGGCTGTTCCTACCGAACCGCCGCCCCCATCTGACGAGACTGCGCTCCCTCAGCTCGCGCCATACCTGCAGCCAGCTCGCTTAGCCAACTATCCATTCAACCGCTTGATGGGCATCCCGCACCCGATCAAGTTTGAACCCCTGGATTACTGGAAGACCTTACAGCAGAATTTCCAGAACAGGAGGGCGGCGCGATGACGGCGCAGCACAAACAGATGCTGATGTGGGCGGTGCTCCTGCTGCTAGTCCTTTTCGGGCAGCACCTGCCAGCGCACCCCTTAGCAGGCTGGCTCAAAGGACTGACGCAACATACCACTCAGACGTGGCAATCGAGCATGCAGGGGGACCTATGAACCAGTGGGTCAAACGGAACATCGGGTTGGATTTGGTCGAGCTGTTTCTGGCTGCCTGTTTCGTGGCGCTGTTCTCGGTTGCTGTCCATCCGAAGCCGGTAAGCGCAGACGACCTGAACAACGTTGTGTGGATGCGGCGCTGAACGCGCCGTCTCCCAAACCTTCCCAAATAACCGCACTGAGGGTTATTGTGCCGAATGGACTTGCAAATTTTTAATGGAAAGTAGAGGTTTTACTGATGAAATCTCACAATAAGGACCAATAAGGAGAACCCGAAATGACGACCAGCACCAAGACGACCAACAGAAGCGATGCGATGCGGGCGGCGTGGGCCACCCGCCGCGCCAAAGCCGCAAATGCGTCTAGACACGCCAGCGCCTCGAAAAAGGCTGCTGGTCCCTCCAAGACCCCAAAGAAGCGCACTGCCGCTCTCTCGGGACTGAAGTGCTGCTGCGGTTGCGGCGAGACGACCAAGAAGGGCCGCAACTTCTTACCGGGCCACGATATGAGGCTCAAGGGCATGCTCATCAGAGGCAAGGTCAGCAAGGAAGCCATCGAGCGTCAGGCCAGCGTTGCATTCCTTCAGGAACCCCGCTGGAGGGATCTGCTCAAGGAGGCCAAGTAGCCATGGCCAACCTAAGCAGCGCTCTTCTGAAAAGCATCGCGCGGCAACGCGCCGCGCGTGTCGCCGAGCTGCTCTCGATGGCCATTGCGACAGACGGCGCGTTGGCGACCCAGGAGATCATGGAGGCGCAGCGGGCGACTGCGGACGCATGGCGGATGGCCGGTAACATTTCCGAGGCCAAGAAGTGGGACTGGGCGGCAGGTGAGACGGCGCGGCAACTGCGCAAGCACGTTGCGACTGCTGATCCGCGAGAACTCGAAGCCCTGAAAGGGCTGGTGTAGGAATGCCAGCCCTCACAGCGCTACCGTTGAAGCTGGCATTTGATGAGACCTCCGTCATGGACCCGTGGTCCATCGAGGCGGATGAGACGGGCGGAGGTTGGCAGACCGCGTATCAGAACTGGGGCCTCGTCGTGATCGAGGAATCGGCGACCGGGAACGAGCGAGCCATTACGGTCCAAATGGCCATGCAGACCAGGGAGCGACTGGAGGTGTTGGTCACGGTCGTGGGCGTCGGCGTGGTCGTTTGGAAAGCTGAGACCGTCCGGACTCAGGAACTCGATTTGGCCGTCAACCGGCTCATCAACACCTTGCTCGCACAGTAAGCCCCGCTCAGCGCCGCCCCCAACGAGGCCCGCCCGCACACACGCGGCGGGCCTCATCCGTATTCCGGGCTATAGGTATAGCTATCCCCTACTCCTGAGCGCAACGGAGCGCGTCCGGAAGCCACGTCGTGGCTATCCCCGAGGGCGCATAACACGGATTGGAATTCCAAGTCAATATCTGCAAATGCAGATATTGCTGTCATTCCACAAACGGGTTTAAGCTTGGCTCAATCGATGGCGAGGCGAGTAACTCACAAGAATAGGGAGTAAAAAGTTGTTTCAGAGGGGGGTTGACGAAACGCACCCTTCATGCGAAAACAGATCCAGTAATTGCGAGCCTCCGGTACACGAGGCCGACCGACAGAGCAGGTGAGGTGGGCGCGGCATTAAGGGGCGTTCCACCGAAGCGACCGAAGTTAGGCCACTCCGCTCGAACCCAGCACATCACAACTTAGGGAGTATTCAAAAATGCAGACGAAAACTGCTGCGGGCGGAGCTATGCTCGTGGAAACCACGGCCATAGACGACGCCGTTTGTGTGCCCGTTTTTAATGACGGTCTGACTCATGAAGTCCACCGCCAAATCATCGCCGTGTTGGAAGTCTTCCTATCACGGTTCAAAACTTTCAGCATGGACGAATTGCCGGAAAACCAGAGTGTGGCCGAGTTTTCCGCTCAAAGAATCTTGGCCAGCATGATAGCCACGTTGACGACGCTGCTGCCCATAGCCTCGGTCACGATGAGCAGAGCGAACACCGAGTTAGCGGCTGATTCTGACTCAGAAAGCGACATTTGCTTCGAAGGCAACTATCGCAACGTCCGGCCCGCTTTCAGCGGCGACTTCATCGAATACTCGAGCTGTCTCACCGAAGGCTGTAGCCATGAGACCGAGGACGCCGGGTTCATCTTCGAGATCCATCGCGGCGGCAAAGAAGCACCGCTCGTATCCCTCGACTTGGTCGCGGACGCCGACCAAGCCTTGCTCGATCGGATCGTGATAAGCGGCCCAGATGACTGGGATCAAGACGGCAACCCCTGTGAGGCGGTGTCCCAATGAGTCCGGTCAATAGTCGGCTCAGTGCAATGCGGGACGCCATTAAGAAGTTGAAGCCCGAGAAGTCGCAGTATGAAGATTCCCGAATCAAGAAGCTGGAAAACGGCGATATCATCCGGTTTCTTCCAGCTCCAGATGACGCCGTGCCTTTGGTCCGCTTCTTTACGCACGGCGTGCAACGCAACGGCAGGTGGCTGGTGTGCAGGTGCCCTGCCACCGTCTTTCGCAAGTGCCCGGTGTGCGAACACGCGGCGCACCTGCACAATCGGGATTGGGAATTGGCTCGGCGCTTCGCGAAACGCTCCAACTACGTCAGCAACATGGTCGTGCTCTCGGATCGCAACACTCCGCAGAACAACGGCAAGGTCTTCCTGGCGCAGTTCGGCACTCAACTGTTCGACATCTACGACAAGGCGTGCGAACGCGCGTTGCCGTGCGATCCGATGAATGGCTCGAACTTGCGGGTGATTCTGGGCACCAAAAACGGATTCCCCAACTATGAGAAGTGCTTCTTCGAATCGCCGTCCGTTCTATTCGACGGTAACGACGAACGCATGACGGCAGCGCTCGACGCTGCGTACGAACTCGATGAGTTCATTGCCGAAAACGCTTTCCCGAGCTACCTGGGATTGTCCAACAAGCTGCAGGAATTCCTTGGGACCGAATACACGATCCCGTCCGCTCCTCCGCCTGAGCCGTCGAAATCTGCGGCGGCTCCGACTGAACCATCGACCAACCCGCCCAAGGCGGAAGCGCTCGATGAGGGCGAAGACTTCTTCGAGCGCATGAGCGCTGTTTAGCTGTTGAGTTTCCGCGTGGGCTGTGGTGCCGTGGGAGATCCACGGACAGGGTCGTCGTGCCCCAAATGAATCACCCACGCGGCGCGGCAGAGTGCGGAGCATGAGTGCGCAGGGAGATCCTGCGACAGCCCTTGATCCTGGCGACGAAACACTCCCCTCCGCCGTGAATTTCATTTCAAATCCAAGAAAGAGAGATGAGGGACAAAAAGATGACGCCGCAGAAACGCTCCTGGACTCAGGAGCAAGTTGATGGATACGTGGGCAGCCGCAACCAGTGCTGCCCGTTCTGTAAATCCGAGGAACTCGAAACCGAAGAATCAGTGGACGCCTGTTTCGGACCGGACGACGGCAACCATTACTGGCGCACCGAGATGCGCTGCCAGAATTGCAACGCACAGTGGGAGGACGTGTACCAGCTCGTTGGGATCGCTCCCCTCGAAGAATGGCCCGCGCCTGCGGAAGGAACGCATGAAAAAGACCGACGCCAAGAATAGCGGACGGAATCTGACACCGGCCCAGTTGGCGGAGTATATGGCGAACCCCTTCAGTTGCCCGTTCTGCGGCTCCGGAAGCCTCGACACGGACGAAGCCATGGAGCCGCACCACGGCTCGGGTGATGGCGTTAGCTATTACCGCATCGAAGTTAGCTGCCTGCACTGCCCAGAGCGCTGGGAGGACGTGTACCGGTTGGTCGGAATCGCGCCCCTCGAAGATCGGGAGGCAACCCAATGAGCAGAGACAACCCCGAGCACGGCAACGCCTTTATCGAGCATTTGTTTGAATCCCTCAGCCCCGAACAGAGAGACAGCCTGTTGACTCTGAAGCGGCCTTTGATTGTGCTGGTCATGAAGACCGGGAAAGTCAAGAGAAGGGCGTCCGCAACGGAGTTGTTCGTGGAAGAGCTGGACCGCACTTCTGAATTGGCGAGAGGCTTGCCCGAACTCCGCCCGAATGAGATCGCGGCTGTGATCTGCGACGAGCTGAGGAAAGAGGTGTTGTGGCGGGCCGTGATTCAACGCCGGTCTTTCGACGCCACCTTGATCAATTAACTGCTTTCCCCTGGTGCGGGCGTGGTGCGCGGGGAAATCCCGCGCCGCTCGACAAAGCGTTCAATGCGCGACCTCTGATGGGACGCACGTCAGAGGAGCCGATATGGAATCACCGCACGCTGTTGTGGGGGACGAAGGCGGCAAGGCATGGTGCTGAGCGAGATGCCCAGACGGGACGCCCTCTGCCTCTAGAAACACCTTGCCGCCTTTTGTTTGTCCGATGAAGAAAGGAATCCATGGGGAAGAAGAAAGCAGCCATTGTCATTAACGGCATCAATGAACTGCCGGTGGTAATTGGCTACCTCCGCGAAGACCGTTTCTACGAGATCCAGTGGCACGGCGTCGTTGAGGTTCCCATCGGGATCGTCGGAGGGGTCAAGCTTCGAGACGGCACGACGCTGACGGTCTCGACCAGAACTCATTAAAACGCCCCTGATTCCATTGACGGAGAACCTTCAGCGGTGATCCCCTGGAGGTTTTTTCCTTTGTGGGAGCTGAGACGACATGGCAAAAGCAAAAGAAGAACGGGTGACCGCGTGGGTCAAAAAACCGAAAAAACTAGGCGGTTTGTGGACCGTGGTCTATCACCCCGGTACTTTCCATCTGAATAAAAGGACCGGCAAGATGGAACCGGATCGAAAAACCCACCGGCTCGGACGCAGCGAGATCAAGACCCCAGCGCAAGCGCGGGTTCTGGCCGACGAGTTCCTGGAAACCTTGCAAACGGGCAGTGGAATTGGGCTGACGATTGGCGAGTATATCGACCAGATCTACAGCAAGAAGATCGCTACCCTCAAATTCTCGTCAAGGCAACAGGCCAAATACCTGATGGGTTACATCAAGCGTGCGTTCGGATCTTACAAGTTCGGTAGCCTCACTGCTTCTAAGATTGAGGACTGGCTCAGAGAGTTAGCCACCACGCCCATTACGATTGGCGTCCGTAAACGCGCTCCCAAGCCTGCCAAAACCGACAACGCGGGCAAGAAGCCGAAGTACAGATCGGCCTCGGGACCGAGGGCAACTCGACCGGGCCTCTCTTACAAGACCCAATGGCACCTCCGAACCGCGCTGAGCGCTCTGTTCAAACATGCTTTCGAGAACGGTGTGTGCCGCACGAACCCCGCCGAGGGTGCCCTGCTGCATGGGAAAAACCGGGGCGTGATGGTGCTAGACCACCTGGACCCTGAGCAGGCTAAGGCGCTCGTAGAAGCTTTGCAACCACCAGCGCGTGAAATGGTCCAGTTGTCTCTGCTTGCGCTCGGCGAGGCCGAGCTGACCGGGCTGGTCTGGGGGAACGTCAATTATACGGACAAGACCGTAAAGCGACAGGACGTGGATGACCCGACCGACGTGTTCGATCTCAAACCGCGTTGCCTCCGGATCTCACGCAATCACTTTAAAGGACACTTCGGAACTACCAAAACTGAGAACCGAGAACGCCTGATTCCGCTGGCACCGATCTATTGCGAGATGCTCAGGCGGCGTCATGAGGCCAGTCAATGGAAGGAGGGCCATGACCTCGTGTTCCCGAGTCCGGAGAAGCGAGACAGACCTGTCAACACCCACAACCTGCTTTCCCGCAAGATCACGCCCACGGTGAAGCGGCTCGGGCTGCCGCACTACACGTGGCATGCTGGGCGGCGCACCTTTAGTTCGATCTCTGGTGCCTACGGGCGGTTCAGTCGCATCGAGCAGAAGCGAGTCATGGGCCACGGCGACAAAGACATCACCGACCATTACACGCACGTCGAGTGGGAGCACTTCGTAGAGTCGATGAACCACTACGTGAGTTTGTTCGGATTTGACAAAGACACCCCCGTCCAGTCGCTCACCCCTCAGGGCCAGTCGCTCACCCCTTCTGTGAGGCCAGTCGCTCACCCCCTGGAGACGCCGTCTGAGGGCCTCTCAGCACCACGCTCAGCACCAGGAGGGGTATCTGACGCCCCTTTCGGCTGGCAGTGATATGCATCGGAGGCCCGTCCTTACGTGTTATCGTGAATCAACGCGCCCGTAGCTCAGCCGGATAGAGCGACTGGCTTCGAACCAGTAGGCCGGGGGTTCGAGTCCCTCCGGGCGCGCCACCAACTGCAAACTTCCTCATCACTGTGACGAAATCTGGGACGGGAACAGCAATCGCCTCAGGAGACCGCCGAACCTTCTCATGAGCGAGCAGATCTTCACGCCGTACTTGGATCAGGCCCTCTGCTTGAGCCTGGCGCGAAGATGGATGCAATGCTACTTCGTCGAGGCGTTCTGTAGCAGGGTATGGATCTCGGCCAATGTCGCCGGGTTAGGACCTGCAGGTCCGCCGCCTGCAGCGGATGCAGCGCCGCGACCACCTGCTGCCGCGCCCGCGTTGCCGGTCGCTTGCGGTGGAGCTACGGCTGCGCCAGAGCCAGCGGCTGGAGTTCCCCCGGCTCTCGCGCTGACCGCAGGAATCAAATCGATCGGCCTCTTGCCCTCGTCATTCAGGACGTCGGGCTTCGCGCCCTTGTCGAGAAGGTACTTCACCAGGTCGAGCCGTCCACCTTGCGCGGCGACGTGAAGCGCGGACATGCCCTCGTTCGCCGACGGCGCGCGGGAAACGCGCATCGAGTAGGTTTTCGTGCCGTCCACACGAGCGTTGATGTCGGCGCCATGCTGAAGCAGGGCCTCCATAATCGAAACGTTGCCATTGCCTCCCGCGGCTCCCTGCGCGGCGAGGCCCGTGCCACCCCGGCTGCCCGGCCCCACGCCCGCTGCGGCGAGGAACGCGGTCATGCCCATGGTGTTGATATTGGGATCGGCACCCTTCGCAAGAAGCGCCTTGACGACTTCGACGTCATTCGCCTGAACCGCTCGGAACAACGGAGTGCAGCCGGTGTTCAACTGCTCCTCCACAAAGCGGCCGCTGTTGCCGCCGCGGCTGGGACGATGCATGTTGAGATCGATGTTGGGATCGACACCGGCCTCAAGGAGAGCGTTGACGATGTCCATGCTCGACGCTGTGCGGCCTGCGCCACGAGGCCCGCCCGCCGCCCGGGCCGCTCCCCGGCCACCTCCGCTTCCCGCGCCGCCGCGTCCGCCGCCACCGCCCGCGGACGCCTTCCGGTCGATCGCGATATAGAGCGCCGTTCGGCCCCACCAATCCCAGACCTTCGCATTCGCGCCCCTGCCGAGGAGCGTCATGGCCGTGTCGTTGTGGTCGTTATCGATCGCCAACATGAGCGCCGTGACACCTTCCGGCGTCGGTTGATTCACATCCGCGCCGGCGGCAGCCAACTCTTCCACGCAGGCGGGGCAGCCATCGCGAGCCGCGTAGAGCATCGCGGTCAGACCACCGGTGGGACGATACTGCGCCCGAGGCTCAGAGGAAATCTGGCTCGACCAGTCGCTGAACAGCGAACGAGGCTTCACGTCGGCGCCCTTGGCGAGAAGCGACTTTACCATTTCGGCGGCGTTCCGAGTGGAAGCAGCGGCCCACATCAGCGCGGTCTGCTGGTGGAAAGTCTCGCGGGCGTTCACGTTCGCGCCGGCTTTGATCAGCATCTCGACAACCGGCAGTTCGCCTGTTTTAATCGCCAACATGAGGGGCGTCTCCCCGTCCGGGTTGGAGGTCTCGACCTTCGCTCCGGCGTCGAGCAGTGTTTTCACCATGCGCGCGTCCGACAGTTTCACGGCTTCGGCAAGCGGCGACGAACCGAACTCGTTCAAGACGTTCACGTTCGCCTTCTTGGCGATGAGCGCGTCCAGTAGTTCATAATCGACTTGGTAGATGGCCCAGTGCAACGGGCGGGTACCTTCGGGCTGGGCTTCGTTGACGTCGGCTCCGGCGCGGATACGTTCCAACGCGGCTTTCCGGTTACCGGCTTCCATCAGATCGGCGACAGACTGTTTTTGCGCCTGCGCCCAGACCGGTGCCAGGACGGCCGCGGCGCAGACGGTGGCGAAAATGCAATGTTTAAACGACATTGGGGTCCAACTTGTCATGATGCGCCCATAGACCCTTGCAGGCATCATAGAGAAATTTGTACGGGTCTTCCCACGTGCGGCCGAGCCCCTTCATTAAGCCTTCTTCCAGCATGTCTTTGGGGCCGTCGCCTTCGCGAACCTGCTTAAACAACCGTGACCGGACCTCTTCCATTACGTCGCGCTCAGTCTTGAGTTGCGCCTTGGAGAGGACCGGACCAAACGCGGGCACGATCTTGGTTTGATCGTTACTTATTGCGAGGATGATGTCCAGCGCGTCCACGCGGCCGCCAATCCACGCGCCGGTGAACCAATCGAAGGAAGGATCCTTGCTCGGGGAAGCCACGTCGCCCACGGCGATCACGTTGGCGTTGCGAAAGAACACGTAGATGTCGCCATTGGTGTGCGCCATGGTCAGGTAACCGTAGTCGATTTGCTCGGACCCGGAGCGTTTCGAGCCCTTGCCCTGGAACGTCTCGGTCGGCTGAGCGGCTTTGGGACGAGCCTTCTCGTAGCGATCCTTGTCCGGCACCCAGTAATCGGTAGACATCCACTCGCGCGTGCGTTCATGGGCGATGATCTTGGCACCCGCGGCGGCGCACATTTCGTTATTGCCGGTTTGATCCAGATGATAGTGCGTATTGAACAGCGTCGTGACCTTCGCGCCGGAGGAGAGTTGCCGGACGCCGGCCATCACGGCATCTCCGGATTTCGGCGCGCCGCTGTCCACCAGAACGACGCCGTCCGGCGCCGCGAAGGCGACCACGTTTGTCCCGCCGCCGTCGAGGAGCTGGATCTTGTCGCCCAGACTTTTGGCGCCGCCCTGCGCTGTGACCAGGCCGGGCAACACCCACAAGCTCGCGGAACCAGCCACGGCGCCTTTGAGAAATTCTCTACGTTTCACTTCGTCCCCCGCTAAAGTTCCGAAATCGTGCCGGTGCTGTCGCCGAACTTCTCGCGCTCGATGCCCGCGCGCTGGAGCAGCGTGAGGTGCAGGTTCGCGATCGGCGTGTGATCCGGCAGACTGATATGCTTGCCGCCGAGCTTGAATTTACCGTTGCCGCCGCCGACGACAATGTTCGGCTCGGGATAGTTGTTGTGCAGGTCGCTGTTGCTCATGTTGGAACCGTACATCAACATGGCGTGATCGAGCAGCGTACCGTCGCCATCCTTCGTTGAGGCCAGCTTCTGCACGAACTTCCCGAACTGTTCGACGTGCCAACTCTGGATTTTGACCAGCTTGTCCATACGCTCCAGATCGTTGGCGTGGTGCGAGACCGGATGGAACGCTTCCGGCACGCCGATGTGGTTATAGGTGCGATTTGTGCCCTCGGCAACCATGATGTATGTACAAACGCGGGTGAGATCGGCCTGGAACGCCAGCGCCAGCAGATCGAACATCAGGTTCACCTGCGCCGAGAAATCGTCCAAGGGGCCGACGGGAGCATCCGGGACCTTGAGTTTCGAAATGTCCTTTTCCGAGGACACCTGTGTGCGGCGCTCGACCTCGCGAACGCTTTCCAGGTACCCGCCCAGCGCGGCGCGATCCGCGGGACCGAGCGTCGCTTCCAGCTTCTTGGTGCGCTCCAGCATCAGGTCCAGAATGCTGCCAGTCTGCTTCAGGATCGCCATGTGCTCCTGAGCACTGTCGCCTTCGCCGAACAGGGCGCGGAATACTTTCAGCGGGTTGTATTCCATCGGCAGCGGGGACTCCGCATCGCGGAAGGAAAGAGTCGTGTAGGAACCACCACCGCCAGCGGCAGACTGTGAAGTGGTTTCTGAAGCGACTTCGAGCGACGGAAGTGGAGTCTCCTGACCTCTTTCCTTCGCGATCACCTGATCGAGCGTCGTCGCCATGTGCGCGCGGGGCCCGCCCGTATCCGGACGCGTGGCGCTGAGCCAGGTCGCCGGATTCAGTGTATGAACGGAGCCCGCACTGGCCGCATTTTCAAGATTGCCGAACGAGGTCACATATTTCTTGTAGGGCTCGAGCGACGAGAGGATCGGGCTGAGCTTGAAGTTCGCGCCCGAGCCCGAGGGCGTCCACTTATCCGCCGAGGGACCGTGCGTCGTGTTGCCCATGATGGCCCCGTGAGGGATGTAGAAGAAACCCGCGCGCAGCTTGGGCATGGCGGCGGTCTGCGCCAGAGCCGTGTGGGCGGGAATCATGGCGTCCAGGAACGGCAGTCCCAGGGTCACTCCAGCTGCCTTCAAAACCGCCCGGCGATGAATGTGTTTCTTGGTAAGGAACATGGGATCTCCTCAAATTAACGGACTGCCGCCGGTTTCGCCGTGCCCGGATTCGAGACGGACTTCGGCAACGGCCCCTGCTTACGGAAAGCATCGCTGTTCACGATGCCGAGGATCAGGGACGAGAACTTGTAGTTATCTTTGGCCGCCGCACGGACCACGGCGCGTACTTGCGGCAGGTCGTAGGCTTCCAGATCGCGATTGACGGCGTACATCAGCATCTTCTCCGTCATGGCCTGCGCGAACGTCGCCGGATGGCTGGCGAGTTGCTGGCGCAGCTCGATGGGACCATTCAGCGCCGTTCCGTTCGGCATTACCGTGCTGGCGTTAATGACGGCATTTCCCGCTTGGCGATCCATGGTGCGGAACTGACCGATCGCGTCGAAACTCTCGAGCGGCAGGCCCACCGGATCGATGACCCCGTGGCATTGCATACAGATCGCCTTCTGGCGGTGCTGTTCCAGTCGCTCGCGAATGGTCTTCGGAGTCTCGCTTGAGCTTTGATCGAGGTTCGTGGCGACATTAGGCGGGGGCGGCGAAGGCGGCGTGCCCATCAGCTTATCGAGCACCCACGCACCTCGCAGAACTGGAGACGTGCGGTCCCCGTAAGAAGTCTTCAAGAGAACCGCACCCTTTCCGAGAATGCCCCATCGGGCTTTGTCGGTGAGCTCCACGCGGCGGAACTGGGAGCCGGCGACGCCGGGAACGCCGTAGTGTTGCGCGAGACGTTCATCGAGGAACGTGTAATTGGCCGTCAGGAGATCGACCACGCTATGGTCTTCGAGCAGGATGCTGGTCAGGAACTGCTCCGCTTCGGTGGAGAAATCCCTGCGCATTTGATCGTTGAATCCGCGGAAAATTTCGGGATCGGGCTTGACCGAATCGAGGTCGGCGATGTTGAGCCACTTCATCGCGAAGCTGGTGACCAGGCTGGAGGCCTTGGGATCGAGCAGCATGCGCTTGACCTGCTTGTCCACCGCGCCCGGTTTACTCAGACCGCCGGCCGCGGCGAGGTTGTACAGCTCATCGTCCGGGCCGGTATTCCAAAGAAAGTAAGACAGGCGCGTGGCCAGCTCGAAGTCGCTCAAGGAAAAATCGGTTGCGGTATTCGCGCCCTTATTGCCCTGAATGCTGCGGAAGAGGAATTCAGGACTGCCCAGGACGGCCGCGACCACCTGTTCAACGCCCTGGTCGAAGCCGCCGCCCTCCGCGCGCCCGGCTTGATAGAAGCGCATCAGGTCCGCGACATCGTCGGCGCTGGCGGGACGTCGGAACGCACGACGCGCCAGGGTTTCGGTAATCTGTTCGGCACAAGGAAGCTCGCCGGTTTTCTGAGGATCGCAGACGAAGATCAGATCGCGTCCCGGACCTCTCACAATCCCTCTCGGATTGTAGGGCCCGAGGATTTCGATATTTCCCACTCGCGCCATGCGGTTCACAGACTGGCCGAACCCGCCGGGTTGGCCGGCAAAACCGGCTCCGACGTTTTCATCGGACTCGAAATGAGTCCGATCGACGAGCGTGATGATCACGTCATGCGTTCCGGCTTTCACCTGCACCGGAATCTTGGTGAAGCGTTGCATGATCTCGTCGCGGCCTGCGGGGCCTTTGCGCTCGGCTAGAGCGAGATCGCCGGGACCCCCGATGGCTTTACGGAACACGGATTTACCGTCGATCAGGATCACCAGCGTGCTTTCGTTCTCCATGTTGCTGGTATAGAGTCCCACGCCGAGATCGAGAATGTTGATGCGATACTCGCCCTCGGCGGGGAAATTGTGCTTGAATCGGAGGCCGCCGTGCGTGCCCGGAGGCATCGGGATTTGATTGTTTTGGTTGGCCGCGACAGTGTAGAGCACATTGGTGACGCGCTGATCCGGCACCGCCCGTTTGGCGATTCTCCGTGCGGCGGTCACGTACTGGTCAATGAAGGCCGGCGATATACTCAAGGCCGCCGCCACGTTATCGAAGCCTCCGACTTGAATGTCCTGCGGCAGGACGTCCTTCTCCTTCACGTCCACATCCACCAGCGCCTTGACGGACGCGGCGTATTCGGTCCGGTTGAGCCGTTCGATGGGCACGTAGCCCGCGCGCTGTCCCTTCGGGTACTTGTCCAGCGTGGTCTCCAGGTACGAAACCACCGCATCGATTTCTTTCTGGGAGGGCTGGGGATTGCCTGGTGGAGGCATCAATCTTCCGCGCAGCTTCCGTGTGGCTTTTTCCCAAATGTCGGCGTTGTCCGGGATCGCCTGAAAGTTCATTTTGTCTAGAACGAGACCGCCCGCCTTCAACGTCGTGCTGTGGCAATCCACGCAGTAACTATCGAGCATGTCCGCGAGCTGGGTCGATCCTGCAGCGGCGGCCCCGGCGGCTGGAGCCTGGCCTACGGCGTCCCTTTCGAAGATCGCCAGTGTACCGGTCAGCACGAGGAACGCACTCAAATAGATAAAACGCTTCATGGGTATCAATCGGTTTACCGTCAACGACTTAGGCCGCGGAGAGAAGCCCTCTTGTTTGTATCACAGAATTCCGCCGAGAACGAGCGCGTCGCGTGGCGAGTGGACAACTGAGCCTAGTGATACCGGACGAGCTGCAAAAGTTCCTGGCCGTTTGTGCAAGGGAATCGGCTTCCGCGGGCCGTTCGAGCAAATCATGGCAACCCTGGGATAAGACCTTCTCCGTATGCGCACCGCAGAATTGTAGACATGAACTCGCACAGCGGAGATAGAAGGAAGAGACGATGGGCTTAGTCGAGACCGCAACGATGATCACCGCCGCGGGCCATCCGCCCAAACAGATCGCAGAATATGTGGGGCGGCTCAACAGCGGGAGCGGGGCGATCAGTATTGCACGAATGAAGAGCCCGGGCGGCTGGCAGGAGCCCGGCCAGACTCCCGAGTTTGACGAGTACACTCTGATTCTCAAAGGTGCCGTCCGAGTGGAAACCCGAACCGGCGTTACGAACGTGACGAGCGGACAACTTTTCATTGCCGCCGCCGGCGAATGGGTACGCTATACAACACCAGCAGAAGAGGGCGCCGAGTACATCGCGATCTGTACGCCGGTCTCTTCGCCGGAAGCGGTCAACAGAGATCCTGCATCACAGCGTTGACTCAGGAGTTGAACTTGATGGCCGTCCTGGCTCATCCAGACGATGAATCGCTCGGATTTGGCGGGACCCTGGCGAAACTTGCCGCGGAAGGCGTCCAGACGCACCTGGTCACGGCGCTTAGTACAAGCGGGATCTGGCAGAGGGTGGCCGGGCATTTCTCGTGGTAGGGACCGCCGGAACGGTCCAGCACGGGCGCGGTGGATCGGCTCCCGGGTCTGGCGGCATTTTGCCGGGAGCACGACCTCTGGTTCCATGTGGATGGCGCCTATGGCCTTCGCCGCGGCGGCCGGGGCCGCGCCCCTGGATCTCAGGGGACTGTCCCTTGCCGATTCGGTGGCCTTAGATCCTCACAAGTGGTTGGGCTGTACACGCCGCTCGAAGCCGGATGCGCGCTGGTGCGCGATCCG
Organism: Bryobacteraceae bacterium; assembly: GCA_036498815.1. Lineage (GTDB taxonomy): Bacteria > Acidobacteriota > Terriglobia > Bryobacterales > Bryobacteraceae > Palsa-187. Next base: position 44,017 of record DASYET010000049.1, read on the forward strand.
GCGGCTCTTCGGAATGCATTTTCGTATCATCCGCCGTACTATAGCTTCGACGTCGAGGCTACGAACTACTCTGATGTCGGGCCTCAGAACTCTCGCGGCTTCTTCGCGCCTTGAAAGTCTGGCTAGCCCTGCAGCAGGCCGGAACTGCGGCCTACCGCAAGATGATTGGCGACGATATCGCTCTGGCGAGTTACTTAATCGACTTGGCGGCGGGAACACCCGGAACTGGAAGCGATCACACACAATCTCAGCATTACAACGTTGCGTTATGTTCCGCCGGAATGGGCAAGCCATCATTGGCTCCGAGCCCACCGAAGCGCGTCTGAATCGTTTGAATGAACGGTTGCTCACGCTGCTCGAAAACAGCGGCAAGGCTTTCTGCTCGAATGCTCTGATCGCCGGCAAGTACGCCTTGCGATTCTGCATCGTGAACTTCCGAACCGCTACCGAGGACATCGAGGCGATCCCGCAACTGGTGGTCCGGCTGGGCCGGATCGCTCTCGCCGAGGTCGGCGATCAGTGACTCACTGTGCTGGGCGAAGCAAACGAGTCAGGTTTCGGTCAGTGGGACGATAAGGTCCGCGCACATGAGCCGCAACACCTCAGCCGCGTTGGGCGGCAGTCCGGCGATTCTCGCGTCACCGCCCGCGCCAAGAACCTCCGTAAGCAGTTCCTTCTTAAGGGCCATCCATCCGCCGGGCGTTTCGTAGCTGACCAGGAAGTGAGCTTCTCGCCGATCCGCTAGCAGTCGCGCCCGATCAACCGGCTCAGCCTTGTGGGCCGCTACCATCTGCTTGTCCGAGGAGCCGAAGTACCGGGCGGGCAGTTCCGGAATCGCCGAGGCGTTCGATTCGGTCTCCGGGGCGTCTGTGGAAACGATAGAGAGGCGCCCGCTTCTGGAGGTGTCGCTTGAATCGCGACGCCGAAGCTCCCTTTCGATGCGCCTGTAAATTTCGTCGGCGAACTGTTGCGGGTAGTCGTATAGCCGCTGTACTGCGGGGTCGATGTGGGGGAGTTTCCGCCAACCATTCACCCAGGCAAGCTTTACCGCGCTGGTGTTTGTGTCGTTAAACGCGTCCTTGAAGACATCTTCCAGGCCGAATCGCGCTTCGGCATCGTGCTGCACCGCTTTGAGCGCCATGTGCTCGATGAGATGGGAGGGCAGGCCGAAGATCGCCCCGTAGGGAGAATACGCGCCATCGACCGGTCGGAATCGCGGGAAGTCCTCACGCAACGGCTTGATGAGCCGGTCGAGGAGTGTACGGTAATGTTTGAGGCAACGCACATGCCGCTCGCCCGCGGGTGAATGAGCGATGAGGCACTCGCGAGCTTCTGGTAGTGTCTCCTTGGCTGGCGCATTGATGAAGACGTGCTCGATCATGCTGTAGGCGCTCAGTAGGTCGAAGCGATTCAAGAACAGCTCGGGATCGGCGGATATGCCCTGAAAGATTGCTCCCGCCATGTCGAGCCGCATTCGCTCGTCACCGCTCTGCAAGCCTTGGTCATATGCTTGGAGCAGTTCCACCAGAGCCTGCAGCAGCAGTGCGAAATCGAGCGCATTGGAGGTGCGCGTGCGAAGAACGACGCTCCGGTCGTCGATCGGTATGTCGTCCTTCTTGCAGTAATAACGAATCTGCGAGGTCAGATGGCCGCCCAGCATTCGAACGTGGGCCTTGTGGATTTCGAGCGCGTCTGCTCGCGGAAGCGTCTCTGTGACCTTGCGGGCGACCTCGAAATAAGGTGCGAGTTCATCGGTGATGAGGCTCTGCGCCAAGGGAATCAGCCAGCGCGCGTCGCGCACGATCACCGGCTGGCCGGCCGGCGAGCTTTGCCAAAGCTCATCGAGCACGCCCTGAATTTCCCCGAGCCGCCCGGGCGCCCCGAGGGAGTCCTCATCCCACAGGCGCATGCTGAGAAACTGGAGCCATCGGAGCACATATAAGTTGAACAGCGTGTGCGCGTAGTGCATGCGGCCGTTGCGTCCCGGCCATCTCGATTGTCTCCAGCAATAGAATGCGCGAATCATCATCTCCGCCGGATGGATCAGGTCGTTATGCAGATCCTGAACCGGACGGGGTCTGAATCCTTCGGTCCAATGCGCTTCTTCCAGCTGTCGTCGGAGAATTTTTTGGCCGGCCGTAGCTGAGGTGCGCGTAAAGAAGCAATCTTCGAAATCGCGGGACAGAAGGGAGTGATCTTGGAGGTAGCTGACCGGCTTCCGCTGGGCGTTCAGAACAGTCTCTATGCTCTCGACGATATCTTCACGATGCTTCAGAAAGAGCCGCAGCAGCTCGATGTTCGCTTGAAACGGCACTTGGCCAGACGACTCCTGCGCCACGCTGCGAACCCGCGATGAATCCTCACCCATTCGAGAAAGAGTATAACCAGGGATCGCGCGGGATGGGATCGACGTTTGATTCCGTCCGCTCAATCCTCGCAGCGTAGTGATATAAAGAATGGGACTCGGTGCTACGAAGATGATAAAGACACTCGTATTGGTGGTTGCTCTAGGGCTTCTGCGCGTGGCGGCGGCGCAGAGCCCCGATGATTACCGCGGCGGTTGGCGGACGGATAAAGGAGAGGCTCACACCTATGAGTTCTCTCTTCGAGGCGACAAAGTCAGAGGCATCTATTGCACCTACTGCGCCGATGCAACGACTCTGGCCTTTGTCGATGGCACGTTCGGGCCGGACGGTCTCAACTTCGTCGTGACGCATGTGAAGCCCGATGGCCGTACGGCTTATCTGGACAAGGCAACTGCCAAGTTCGATCACGGGAATCTGATCGTGACGGGCGCCAGCGAAGCGCCAGGCGGCGGAAAGTTCGTCCGGACTCTTATCAAAGATCCGCGAGGGCCGGATCCGCTGCCGATTATTGTGTCCGTGCTTCCGAAGGCGCCTCCGGTTCCCGCGGTGGCCGTGAATCAACAGGGCGTGGGAGCGCCGCGCCTGCCCTACATTCCGCCGGGACCCTTCAAGTCCGCACTCACGGAGAAGGACGTGATCGGGGTATGGCTGGGATTCGGTGTCGGCGCGCCCAAGCAATACTTCATCATCAAGAAAGTCGGCGACAAGCTTCGCGGCATGGTTTGCGGGACTTGCGACAATCCCTACACGATGGCCGCGTTAGATGACTTCCAGATCAGTGGGGATACTCTCAAGTTCAACATCCTCCATGAAGACTGGGGCGATGGGAATCTGCCCACGTTCGACAAGCACGTGACCGCACACGTCGGGTGGAATGAATTGAGGTTCACCACCACGGCGGACCATCAGCCGCCACCCCGGCCGGCCCCACCCGGGATTATCCCGGGTTCTTCACTGACAGGTCCCATTCCGATCGAAGCGACCGCGGGAAATCGCTGGCCGGAATGGCCGCCCAAGAACACTTCCTTGCCCCGTTAGGCGCAGCTTCAAGGTTTGCTCACGAAGAGGAGCGCAGGCTGCGTTTGTTGTCCGCCGACAGACGCCTGAACGTTGACCGCGCCGGTGGGCACGTTTCCGGGCATTTGAATCGTCACTTGGTAGAGCCCGACGCTTCCCGGCGTCTGAACCGTGCCGATCACTTGAGCCGCTGTGCCTCCCACCATTACCGTCGGGGCGGTGAGTACCACGGGGGCTCCGTTCACCGGGCTGCCGGCGGGGACCGAAGGATTGGTCGCACCGAAGCCAGTGCCCCATAGGACCACAAGATCGCCGGGCTTCGCCGCGACAGTCCCGGGGATCACGGACGGATCCGCGATCGGCGCATAATCCGGGAGCCGGGAAGCGACTGCATAGCCGGCGGACGGATACATGAAGAATGCGGGCGCGAAATCCTGCAACTGCGCCGCCGCCGGAACGCTGCTCTTGCCGTTGTTGTTCACCACTACGTCAACCTTGCCGGTCACGCTATCCGACGGAGCCTCCACGTTAATCTGGGACCGGCTAATGTAGTACACAAACGCAGGCTTCCCGTCGATGGTCACGCTGACGCCATCGAGCGAGGTCGGCAGCTTGCCCCCGATGATTTCATCGCTGCGCCAGGTGCGGCCAGGGAAGGTGTTGGCGAGACTGGTACCTTCGATCGTCACCCAGGAGCCGGCTTCGATGCCCGGCTGAAAGCTGGCGCCGTTGAGCACGGAAGAGATCACGGGAGCACCTGGCTGCGCCAGTTTCGCGACAAACGCTTCGCCGTAGCCGTGCGGCGGCTGGATTCCGCCAAGCACCGGGAAATCGCCCGACCAAGTCTGCCCCACAAGGATCATGTTGCCCTGCGAATCGAGTCCCGTCGCCAAGGCGCTGTCGTCCTGCGAGCCGCCGAAGTAAGTCGAATTACGGATCGAGCTGCCATCCGCGGAGATTGTGGTTACAAAAGCGTCCGCGAGCCCCGCGCTTGCCGGCTGAGCCGGAGCCGACGCCGGGAAATCCACCGCGCGAGTACCGCCCGCCACGGTCGCGTTGCCCGCGGCATCCAGGGCGACGCCGGAAATCCAGCTCTGCGCCGCCACCGCGTTAGGCTCGGCAGCGAACAACAGGTATGACTCCATCGAAGCGTGACCGCGAAGGTAAGTGGAGTACACGATACTCGATCCATCCGCGCTGAGCTTCGCGACGAAGCCGCTGCTGGCGACCTGGTTCGTCTCCGCGTAGAGCGTTCCCGTGGAGCCGGCGGGCACCATGCGAGTGATGGAAGGACCACTGCCGGAGTTCCAGGGAGGAATAAAAGAGCCGATTGGGGTCCAGGTCTGCGCGTGGTCGTGCGAGACGAAATTCCCCGTCCCGGACACAGCCACATAGAGTGTGCCCGCAGGGTCAACCACGGGAGTGCTGCTGCCTGAGAAGGCCCCAGGCGGGGGCGTGATCGGCGACCAGGTGACTCCTCCGTCTACGCTCTTTTCGTTGAGTCCAACGTAAAAGGTGGAAGGGTTTGTGGATGCGTCCACCACCAGCCTCCCGTTGCCCGGCCAGGGCTTCGGAGTCCAGTGAGCGCCGCCGTCCGAACTGAGAAAGAGTTGCGGATTCTGGTTGCCGGTACAGAACGATCCGCAGAACACCAGGTTCGAAATTGCCACGAGATTGCCGCTCACCCTGGGGTCCAGAACCATCGTCTGGACCGTGCCCGGGAACGCCACGGCATTCCATGTCGCGCCCGCGTCCGTGCTTTTTCTGAGCGTGTTGCCGATTTCCCAGAGGATGTTCGGGTTCTGTGCGTCCACGGCAAAGTCGGTGAGCTGGCCAGCCGGAGAGTCGATCAGCGTCCAGCTGTTCGCGTCATCGACGGTTTTATAGACGGCACTTGACGAGGTACTGGCGACGGACACGGCGTACAGAGTGCCCGCGTGCGCCGGATCGGCCACCAAGATGGGAACGTTTGTCGACGCGATACCCGCGTTCGCTCTGGTCCAAGTGGCGCCCAAATCGGCACTCTTAAACACGCCCAGATCTCCCGTAGCAATATAGGCCGTCTTGGGGTTCGACGGATTCACCGCCATCGCCTGAGGAAGCGCGAACGGTAGATCATCCGACGGCGTCCAACTGGTCCCCGCATCGATACTCTTCCACAGTGGGCGTGCTCCTGGCGAACTCTGGAGCGGACGCGCCAGCGGAAAATCCACTGACGTCGTTCCACCCGCGACCGTGACTTGGCCGGCAGTGTCCACCGCGATTGCGGTGGCGTCTGCCCGGACGCTGCCCCCCAGGGTGGTTTCGAAAATCTTCTTGGATCCGTCCGGTGATAACTTGAACACCATGGCCTGAGCGTTCCCTGCAGTGCCGAACGTCTGCGTGGCGGTCTTGGGGTTGTACGAATAGGAGGTTCCCGCCACGTACGCGCTTCCTGCGGGATCGACCGCAATGGCCCCGGCGGATCCGTACTGGTGGTAGGAAGAGTAAATCAGCGCACCCTGCGGATTCAGCTTGCTTACTACGATGCCAAACTGGTCCGGGGCGTTCTGGGTACCGGGGTACCCTGCCGCCGATTGCACCGTGACCGCGACATACGCGTTCCCCGCCGTGTCGGCCGCGAGGCCCGCCGCGCCATCGTCGAGCCTGCCGCCTAGGAACGTCGAATACGCGAGCTTAGCTCCGTTCGGATCAAGCTTGGCTACGAAGGCATCGTAGTCGTCTGCATTCGTACCGTTCAGTGTGGTCTTGAGCGCGTTGACCAACGGAAAATTTCCGGAGCGTGAATATCCGGCCACCAACACATTGCCGGCTCCATCGACCGCGACCCCGGTAGCCCAGTCGTCGAGAATACCGCCAATATAGGTGGACCAGATCACCTTGCCATCCGGGCCTATCTTGGCCACAAAGGCATCGCAAGTGCCGCCAAATATAGTTTGAAACGCTCCCGGAGTGACACGAAAATCCGGTGAATAGGTCAGTCCGGCGACGTAAACGTTTCCTTGACCGTCGGAGGCGACGGATGTAGCAAAGTCCTGGCCGCTTCCGCCCAGCACCGCCGCGAAATCGGGCCCGGCGTGAACCGTCGCGGCCATCAGGCACAGCAGTGAGATTCTTGCTGCTCTTCGCCTAGCCTCGGACCGCCACATTCTGCCGGCCGATTCAAACCAATCAAGCATCACGGACGTAAGTAAATTCCACATACGTAACGCCTCCAGTTTAGCCTTTGTGTCGACTCACAAAACCGGCTCAACAGAGGTCGGTAGCCTCCTTCTCGGCGCATCCTTAAGTGAAAAAGTACCGTACGAGATGAAAGAACACGGGAGCGGAGAAGCAGAGTGAGTCCATCCGGTCGAGCATGCCGCCGTGGCCCTCGATAAGATTGCCCCAGTCTTTGATACCGCGATCGCGCTTGATGGCGGACATCACGAAGCCGCCCAGGAACCCGAGCCCCGCGATCAAGAACGCCATGAGGCTCGACTGCCAGGGAGAGAAAGGCGTGGTGCGCCAGAGGATGCCGCCCAAAACCGTAGCGCTCAACACGCCGCCCGCCAATCCTTCTACAGTTTTTGACGGCGAAACGGCCGGTGCGATTTTGTGCCGTCCCACCAGTTTTCCCCACACGTACTGCATCACATCGCTGGTCTGGGCGATCAATATCAGGAAGACCATGAGGAGCGGGCTTCGACCAGCGTAGCCGGGGATTTCAAGCGTCATCAGCGCGGGAATATGGGAAATGCAGTAGACGCAGATCATTAGGCCCCAGTGTGTGGCGGCGGTGCGATCCAGGAAGCGTTCCGTATCGCTGAAGAGGGCGGCCAGCACAGGCAGCACGAGAAACGCGTAAACCGGAATCCAGATGGAGAAGAGCCCGTACCAATCGATTGCGATCAGCAGGTACTGCACCGGCAGTGCAATGAAGAAGCAGGCAAACAATGCAGAATGGTCCGCCCGTCGGCCCGGAGCTTGGGTCAGAAACTCGCGCAGAGAAAGGAAGGATAGAAAAGCGAAGAGCAGAATCACCGCGATACGTCCGGCTAAAAGGGACGCTCCGCCCACAAGGATCATCACCCACCACGAACGGATCCGAGCATTCAGGTTCTGCCTTGCGCGATTGGCGGGCGCGCGCCGCGCCAGGATATAGCCCACGGCGCTTGCCAGCGAGGCCACCGCGAACAAGCATCCGAAGATCCAATAGACTTCTGTGAGGTAGACCATGGGAACTGCCGTCATGACCGCCACCGCGGGCGGAGCGCTTCGAGAGACTCTCGTACTTGGGTCAGAAACTGATCCTGTGACTGACCTTCCTTCCCACGTAACGGAGGTCCAAAAATCACCGAAGTGATCAGCGGCACGGGGATCGCGAAGCCCCTCGGAAGGATGCGGTAAGAGTTGTCGATCCACACGGGGACGATATCGATTTCAGGAAACCACCGCGCCAAGTGAAAGATGCCCGGTTTCAATGGCTGGAGTGTATCGCCCGGCCCGCGCGTTCCCTCCGGGAAGAAAATCAGCGAATCGCCCTGCCGGAGCGCGACCGCCAGCGGTTCGAGAGGATTCAATTGGAAGCGTTCGCGGCCGAGTAGCACACAGCGAAAGACGTTCTGGATCAGGTAGCGGCGCACGGGCCCGGACGTCCAATACTCCGTCGCGGCCACCGGACGCGCCCGTAGCCGCAGCGACGCAGGGAGGGCGGAGGAGAGAAGGAGGAAGTCGAGATGGCTGGAATGGTTCGCGATGTAGATGCGCTGATCCGGTGTTGGGCAGCAGCCCTGCCATCGTGCCTGGGCTCCTGCGAGGAGGCGCACGGAGAGGATCAGCACGCGCTCCAAAAAGCCGGCAATCATACCAGGCGCTGGGAGAGCGCATCGCGCCGGTCTGCCCATTGTTGGAAGTTCATTACGAGTTCAGGCGGGAGCACTACCTGCGGCCGCGCGCGAGAGACCTGTCGAAGAGCTTCTTCGGCGCTGGAGGCATGCCCTGCCGCGACCAGCCAGGCTGCCGCCGCGATGGCGCTTCGAGAATAGCCGAGCGCGCAGCAGATCAAGGTAGGCCGTTGGCCGGACAGCTCCGCGATGGCGCGAACCGCTGCGTCGAGCTGGCCGTGTGTCGGCGGAACCAGATCCAGCATCGCGACATGCGCGTCACTCTTGAGGGGCATTTCCGCAGTTAGATCGACCACCGAATTCATCCCCTCACGGTCGGCTGCGGAGGGCGCCCGCCCGATCCAAACGTCGGCGGCCAGGTGGTTCTTCGTTGCTTGTCCCCTGGTCCAAAGGCGCGAATTGATCCAGGCGGCCAGCGTGTAGGGCAGCATCCAAAGCGCCGGTCGACCGCTACGCTTCCCGAGCCACAGGGGGTCGCCCGTCCAGTAGGCCGCCGCCACCAGAGACAATGAGAAGCCCGGCCATAGCAGCAGCCATGCGAACCCTCGAAGAACGAACGCGGCGATTGTGCAGGCCAGTGCGGCGGCAGCGTACGAACATGCCACACGGACGTGGGGATGGCCCGGCCTTCGTTCCGGGAGAGCCGCCATCACCAGCAGACCCGCCCAGAGGCCAGTCGGCACGTCGATGAACTGATGCTGGTGCGTGGTAAGGGTCGACGCCACCATGAGCCCGAACCACACGGCCAGTGCCTTCCGAGCCGTGCGGCCTACATGGCGCCGATAACACGCCCAGTAAATCACGGCGAGGCTCGCGTGCAGCGATGGCGCCTGGTTGGACGGCAGGTCGAAGCTTCGAAGGACGTCAAACAGGAATCCGGCCCATCCATGTACAACCGGGCGCTCGAACGCTGCGCGCAGCGGAAACACGAGGAAACAGGCGACCGAGAAGATCTGGATCGTCAGCAATCGTTTCGCGTGCAGATCCAGTTCGTCGCGGGTCCGGCACAGGAAGAGTGAGAACACGTAGAGTAAATCGGAGGACCAGTACGGCAGGATGGTCCACGGAAGAAAAGGGATGTAACGTTCCCAGGGGAACATGAGCGACGGGACGTGTGCCCGCTGGCTGGCCACAGAATTCGCGAACGTGTAGGTGACGATGAAAAACGGACCCAGCAACGTAAGCCAGAGTGTCGCGCGAACCCCGAGCCGTTGCATCATCCGATTCGTTCCGACAGAGTAACCGTGAAGAGGCCCTCGGGGTCGATGTGTTGTTCCACTTTGCGAAAACCACCGTCGCGCACCAGTTCGTCCAGTTCTTCCTGCGTTCGGCGCCGCATGACCCAAGGTGCTCCGCCGCGATGGCTGGAAAGAGTTCGCGCGATGAACTCGAGCTGCGGATGCCAGGGCTGGCCTGTGTAGATCAGGTACCCACCGGATTCGATCGCTGCGGCGAGCCCGCGGAGGGTTTCGCGGAGCGGATCGTTTTGCGGGAAGAGTTCGAAGAGGCCTGACACGATGGCGAGGGTCGGGTGAGGATGGAGGCTGGCGAGCGAAGCCCGATCGAAGGCGTCGCCTTGCTCGAACCGTGCCGAAGCTTTCTGGTCAGCGATGAGCTTTCGCCCAAGTTCCACGTTGCTAGGATCGAAGTCGCGCAAGAGCACGTCATCGGGCGCGGCGTCAAGATTCGCGATTGCCTCCAGCACGTAGCGTCCGTGTCCGGCCGCGACGTCCACTATCCGCACCGGCTGCCGCTCCAGGCGTAGGCGCTTTGCGGCGCGTCCGATCAACTCTTGGAGCAATTGCTTGCGGACGCGAATTCCACGCCAACCGGGTGAATTGAGGTAGAACCAGTCGATTAGTGTCCCCAACGGCGTGATCCCGGACGCGCGATTTCGATACACGTAATCGAGGGAACTGCCGGAATCGAAGCCCATGTCGCCGCCGAGCCGAATTCCCGCCGAGAGCCGTCCCAGGGTGCGCAGGAACAATTTTGTGAGCCCGAAAGTCCACCGCTTGGGCGACAGCGCGGAAAGTGGCTGGCTCAAGTGGTCATACTCGCGTTTGGTGAACCCGGAGCCATCGGCGTTCTGCAAACTCGGTCGAGGCGTAAACGGGCGCTCTAGAAATGCTCGCACTTTGGCGATCGCCAGATACCTGCCCTTCTCGCCAAGTGTGTCATGGAAGAACCCCTGGAACGAGTGAATCTCTTTTTCTTCGGTGTCTAGCCTGTCATAGAAGAGACGCGGAGGCTGGTTGTGGATCACCCAGTCCGATCCGGACAACAGAATCTGCGTCGGCACGCGGATCGCGGCCGCGTCAGCGACGATCCGGTCGGAGATTCGATACAGATCGAGCAGGACGCGCGCCGAAATCCGGGGTTTGATCAGTGGGTCGGTATGGTACGAGGCAGCCCGCTGCGTATCGTGCGTGAGGGCCCGGCCCTTGACATAGGACTTCACGAAGAAATCGCCAGCCAGTTTGTGCCAGAGTCCCAAGCCAACGCGCGCCAACGGCACATACAACTTTACTTTGAAGGCTGGCGCGGCGAGCACCATGCAGGAAATCGCGGGTGCGTAGTCATGAACCCAGGCCGCCGCGATCACGGCACCGACGCTCTGGGCTACGACGGAGATCTCTTCCTCGGCAATGCCAAACTCCGCCCGAATGTGGCGAACAAACTCGTCCAGATCCTGCACAAACGTTGCCATGGTTGTGGCGGAGACCTGCTCGCCCCCGGAACGACCGTGCGCGCGTGCGTCCCATGCGAAGAAGGAAACCTCCGGCAGTTCGAGCTCCTGCACCAGGTGCGCCAAGCGGCCCGAATGCTCGTGCCCTCGATGAAGCAGAACTACGGCGCGGTTTCCCGACCCAGGCCAGCGGCGATAGAACAGTGGCACGCTGTCATGCGTTTCGAATTGGCGTTCCTCTGGCACGCGCGGAGCAGGGTTTCCGAGGGCGACGGCGGTCGGCTGCATGTCTTCTATCCTAGTCCGGTTCAGTTGAGCGCCCTCCGGATGCGGTTAATGATCGTTGCTCCACACAGGAGCATCCACGCGAGTGGGACCATCCGTGGAACCCAGGCGTTCACGGGCCAGCCCAGGGCCAGCCATGCCCCCATCACTCCTAGTGCGAGTGCTCGATCGCTCTTGCCGAACGGTCCCTCGTAACGACGCGCGCTGCCGACCGTCTGTCCCAACATGCCCGCCATCTCAGCGAGCAACGCGAAGAAGATCGCGCCCGAAACCCACAAGGGATTCCATTCCGGCAGGAAGGCGAACGGCAGTGTTAATGCGGCGTCTGAGATCACATCCGTCAGCTCGTTCAATACCGCGCCCAGCTTCGACTGTTGCCCGTGCTCCCGCGCCAGCATCCCGTCGATCGCATTCAGCACCATCCTTGCGAACAAAAAGATGGGCAGCAGGATCCAGCCCGTCTGTCGTACGGCGAGAAAGGCACCAAGCATTACGGAGGCGGCGCAAGCAAAAATCGTGACCTGATTCGCTGTGACTCCAGCGGCGGCGAGCCGATTCACCAAAGGTCGCAGCAATCGTTGGAACCCCGGTTTGAATGCGTATAAAGTCAACCTAGGCATAATAACCAATACCCTTTGTATTAAGATTGGCCATCATGACTTGGCCTCGATTGCTGTGCTTGCTGGCTCTCGCCGTTTCGATGCCCGCCCAGGATCCGCACCAGGAAGATCGCGCGGCACTGCGCAACATCCTGGCCGAAGTGGAGCGCGGCATCAACGATCAGGACATCGAGCGCATCCTGTCCCAGATGGACTCGGCTTGCACAGTGACCTGGTGGAACGCGGAGATCTCGCGCGGGGATGACGAAATTCGTGCGTACTATCGGCGCATGGTGAAAGATGACGGACGACTCATCAATAAGTACACGACGAAGGCGAAAGTCAGCGCGCCCGCCCGTTTCGTTGGTTCTTCCGGCGACGTCGCCATCGCCGATGGCAGCATGGAAGACGAATTCTTCCCGGTGATTCGCGGCTCTTTCAAGCTCAGCTCGCGTTGGACGACGACCCTGGAGAAGTCCGGCGGGCAATGGAAGATCGTGAGTCTGCACTTGTCTTCGAACGTGTTCACGAACAGCCTCATCTCGGAATTGACCCCCGGGCTTTGGTATGCAGGAGCGGGGGGGCTGGTAGTGGGCTCTTTGGCCGGATGGTTCCTGCGCCGCCGCAGGGCGTGAATCGGCTCAGCGGGAATCTGGTGCGCGCTAACATTCTGGAATGAGGCTACTGCTCAAATTCAGCGCGATCTTTGCACTCGTTTCTTGCATTGGCGTTGCCATCATTGGGTGGCTGTCTTATCGCATGATGCAGGACGATGCTCGGACGCAAGTTCTGAATCAGGCGCGGCTCATGATGCAGGCTGCACGCTCCGTGAGGGATTACACCACTTTGCAGGTGAAACCTCTGCTCGCTCCGGACCAGAAGCGCGACAATAGCTTTCTCCCTCAGACCGTTCCGGCGTACGCCGCTACGGAGAATTTCAACTACCTGCGGACTAGCTTTCCCGATTACAGCTACAAAGAAGCGGCTCTCAATCCGACCAATCCGCGCGATCGCGCTGTGGACTGGGAAGCCGACATCGTCAACGCCTTCCGCAACAAGCCGCAACTGCAAGAATTGACCGGCGAGCGTGAGGCCACCACCGGACCATCGTTGTTCTTTGCGCGTCCCATGCGCGCCGCCCACGATTGCCTGGAGTGCCACAGTCAGCCGGGAAATGCTCCGAAGGCCATGGTCGATATCTACGGTTCCGCGAATGGCTTCGGCTGGCAGGAGAATTCGGTCATCGCCGCTCAAATCGTGTCGGTTCCGATGTCGGTGCCGCTCCAGATTGCCGACGATGCGTTTCGCTTACAACTGATCTACCTGGTGGTGATTCTGTTGGTCAGTCTGATCGTGATGAACCTAGTCCTCTACTTCACCATCGCGCGCCCAGTCGACCATTTATCGGACATGGCCGACAAGATCAGCCTCGGCCAGTTCGACGTTCCTGAGTTGCCGGTGCGGGGGAAGGATGAGATCGCGCGCTTGGCGGGATCGTTCAATCGCATGCGGCGGAGCCTGGTGACGGCGATGCGGATGCTCGGCGATTCCGGGAAAGACTAAGAGGCATCGAGAAACGCGCGTCGCGCAGCATCATCTGGAATTTGAGCGGCGAGCGCGGCCTGCAATTCCCCTCTGGTATGAACCTTCTGAGCGGTTCTCTTCACCACGAGGGCCGCCATCGGACCCAGGTACGCGGCCAGTGCGCGTATCGCCGCATCGAGAGTCTTCTGGTCCAGCGCTACCGTGGGCGAGCCGGCGGAGGCGGAGGGGGTCGCCGGCTGCGAGCAAGAAACCAGTCCGAATGCCCAGAGGAAGTCGATGCGGTCCGCCTCTCGGGGAATCTGCTCCGCGACTTCGCGGCAAAGATCCGCGAGCCGGGAGTGCCGCTGCGCGGCCCGCGTCACTAGCGTTTTCGCGATCGGGCCTACGCTCGAAGCGAGCCGCGACTCTACCCGCGCGAGTTCCGAATCCTCAATCTTCGAGGTGGCGGAAACCGAGGGAACCTCAACTGCGGCAACGGTCTGGGTCGCGTCCCCGCCGAAGAGCGCCTGCCGCAGCCCCGCCTGGAAGCCCATAGCGGTTTGAAACCGGTCCTCCGGACGCTTTGCCAGTGGCTTCATGACGACTTCGGAAAGCTCGCGCGACACCGCGGGATTGATCTCGGCCGGAGCGGCGGGATACTGCGTGAGGTGGGCGTTCATGACCGCGTATTGTCCGTCGCCCTCCACGGGCCTTCGCCTGGTCAGCATTTCGTAGAATGTGGCACCCATCGAATAAACGTCGGAACGTTCGTCCACCGGCCTTGAGAGCACCTGCTCCGGCGACATGTAGTGCGGCGATCCCACAGCCATCCCACTTTGGGTCAACTGATTGTCTCCGGCGGCCCTGGCGATTCCGAAATCCATGAGCTTGGGCAAGCCTCCGGTCGTCACCAGGATATTCGCGGGCTTGACGTCGCGATGGATGACGCCGCGTCCGTGCGCGTACGAGAGCGCTCCCAGAATGTCGTCCGCGATCCGCACCGCCTGGGCCAGGGGAAGAGGCCCGCGCCGCAGCATTGCCTCCAAGCTGGAGCCTTCCACCAGTTCCATGATCATGAGGATATTCTGATCCGCGCGCACAGCCGTACGGAGCACCGCGATGTTTGGATGCTGAAGGCTCGCTTGGATCTTGATCTCGCGCAGGAAACGTTCCTCGGAATCCGCGTCGGTGCTCCCGGTTCCAGGAAGCACCACCTTCATTGCTTCCTCACGCCCGGAGAGAAGATTTCGGACACGATACACGGCGCCCATGCCGCCTTGGCCCAGGATCCCCAGGATCTGATAATCGGCGATTGTATCGTTGGGCTGGAACGTCATCCGTCCTCCTCACCATACATCAAAACGCCTTATCGTCAAGTGTTTGAGATATACTGATGCTCTTCCATTGAGGGAGGTTTTACATGAAACTTCACGCGTCGAGATCCTATCTAGCGGCATCGTCCTTGTTGGCATTTTCAGTATTTGTTGGTGTCACCGTTCACACAGGCGGACTCTCTCTCGAAGCCCAGGAACCGGACGCGAAGCAGGCTCCGGCAGCGGCCGCAGGGGATGCGAAGGGAAAGGCGCAGGCCAAGGGAAAAGGACGCGCCGCGGTCGACACTCTGGGTGACGGCCCGTGGGATCTCAAAACGGAAACCGGCAACGTGCATGTAAGCGTTGTGACCAAGGGGCTGGACCATCCATGGGGACTCGCAATCCTCCCTAATGGCGACATGCTGGTGACGGAGCGTGCCGGACGCCTGCGTGTGGTGCGCAAGGGCGTGCTCGATCCGAGGCCTCTGGGTCCTCTGCCGGAGATCCGCGCGAGGAGCCTCGGGGGCTTGCTGGACATTGCCCTCCATCCGAAGTTCGCACAAAATCACTGGATCTATTTTACGTATGTGAAGCCGGGCAAGGACGATCCGGCGCATGCCACGACGGCGGTGGGCCGCGCGGTGTGGGACGGAGGCTCCACTCTGAGTGACGTGAAGGATATTTTCGTGGCCGACGCCTGGTTCGGTGGCACGGGCGCTCCCAAAGGCTGCTGCGGACAGGGCCCGAACGACGGCAATAGCCACGGGTCGCGACTGGCGTTCGACAAACCGGGTTTTCTCTATGTGACCAGCGGCGACCGCAACTACGGGGAACTCGCCCAGGATCCTTCTACCGACATCGGCAAGATCCTGCGGATTCGCGATGATGGTACGATTCCTCCCGACAATCCATTTGTCGGAAAGGCCGGGTACAAGCCGGAGATCTACACCGTCGGCCACCGCAACCCACTGGGGCTGTTTGTGCATCCTGTGACGGGCGAACTGTGGGAATCCGAGTTCGGGCCTCGCGGCGGCGATGAAGTGAACCGTATCCAGGCCGGCAAGAACTACGGCTGGATCACCGTGACCAAGGGCGAGCACTATAACGGCGACCCCAGCGAAAAAACGCACGCGGGCATGGTGGACCCGGTGATGCACTGGGAGCCGTCCATCAATCCGGGCAATTTGATCTTCTATAACGGCAGCAAGTTTCCACAATGGAAGGGCCAACTGATCATGGGCGTCATGGGCCGCTTCGTACTGCGCGCCGTCTTCGATGCTCAGGGTAATCCTACTCATGAGGAACGCATGCTCAGTGAACTGAAGCAGCGCTTCCGCGACACGCGCGAGGGGCCCGACGGATTGATCTATATCATCACTGACGAAACCTTCGGCGCGGTGCTGAGACTGGAGCCGGGCCAATAACGCGATAATGGATGCAGCCTAGTCTAGGCCACATCCCAATTGCCGTACACGAAAATAGAACATCCCTTTGCGCCTACTGATCCCGCGGACCAGGCGTTGCTGGAGAGTCTGCGGTCCGCCACCGAGACGCTCGAAGCTATCGCGTCCAACCGCTTTGTTTTGGGCCGGATGCCGGTCAAAGATCGGCAGCGCTTCCACAAAGCCGTCGCCGATGTTTACAACCCCGATCCTGTCGCCCGCCGCCGAGTGATTCGTGCGGCGGAGCGGGAGCGGACCGTCGCCCGGACGGAGCGCGTCGATACCGTGCTGGAAGAAACGGGAATCCGGACGCTGCGACGCAAACCGGTCTTCACCACTCCCGATGTTTATCCGCCCGAGAACTTCGATCAACAGGAACAGACGGTTCCCGATCAGCAGCACTGCTACATCTGCAAGCAGAAGTTCTCTGAAATCCATCACTTCTACGATCAGATGTGTCCACCTTGCGCCGCTTTCAATTTCGAGAAACGTACGGAGCTGGCGGACTTGCGCGGCCGCGTGGCGCTACTCACCGGCGGGCGCGTCAAGATCGGCTACCAGGCGGGACTGAAGCTGCTGCGCGCGGGCGCGAGGCTGATCGTCACGACCCGATTCCCGCGCGATTCCGCCCGCCGCTACGCCCAGGAGCGGGATTTTAGTGAGTGGGGGGATCGCCTGCAAGTCTACGGCTTGGACTTGCGGCACACGCCGAGCGTCGAAGCGCTGTGCCGGCGGCTGCTCGAAACCCTTCCTCGTCTGGACTTTATCGTCAACAATGCCTGCCAGACGGTTCGCCGTCCGCCCGAGTTCTATGCACACATGATGGACGGGGAGCGTGCGGCTCTCCAGGAAATGCCGGACTCTGTCCGCGGCCTTCTGGGTGCGGATGAAGCAGTCGGCGGAAAAGCGCTCATGCCTTCGAATCTTGGTGCGGGGGAATCGGCCGAGCTATCCCAGGTGGCGTTGCTTCCCGAAGATCTCCTAGGGCAGAAGCATTTGTTTCCGGAAGGCCGCCTGGACCAGGATCTCCAGCAGGTGGATCTGCGCGGCCGGAATTCCTGGCGGCTCCTGATGGCGGAGGTTTCGTCGGTGGAATTGCTGGAGGTCCAGCTGATCAACGCCGTGGCGCCGTTCGTGATCAACGCCCGGCTGAAGCCGCTGATGCTCCGCACGCCGGAACGCGACAAACATATCGTCAACGTTTCCGCCGTCGAGGGCCAGTTTTACCGGCATCGGAAGACCACCCGGCATCCGCATACCAACATGGCCAAGGCCGCACTCAACATGATGACGCGCACCGCGGCGGCGGATTATCAGCAGGACGGCATCCACATGAACGCCGTCGACACGGGCTGGGTGACGGACGAAGATCCGATCGAGATCGCCGCACGCAAAGTGGTGGAACAGCGGTTTCACCCGCCCCTCGATATCGTCGATGGCGCGGCGCGCATTCTCGATCCCATCATCCATGGTTTCAACACCGGGGAGCACGTATGGGGACAGTTTTTGAAAGATTACAAGCCGGCGGATTGGTAGAAGGTCAGAATGGGATTCCTTGACAACTTAGAAAACAACCTGAAAGCACTGGAGAACCAGGAACAGCGGGACCCGGAGACGGTGAAGCGGGACCGGGAGCGCCGTGAGGCGGATCGCAACGCCGCGCTCCTTCGCGCTCCGCATGCAGAGGCTCTGAAGAAATCGGCGTTCACATCGGAACTCCTTACTCAATGCCGCACCATCGGCCACGGGCAGAGGCTCCTAGTGCAGTTTACGTGGATTGGTGAGAATCTCCGCCTGGACGCCAAGACCAAGCGCCTAGAGTTAACGCCGACCGCGGAAGGCATCGTGGCTGTTTTTTCCGAGGAGGGCGGGGAAACCTCGCGCTCGCCTGTAGACCCTGAGAAGGACGACCCCGCGGCCCTGGCGCGGCGCTGGCTGGCGGAAGCGGAGTAACTTTCGCCGTCCTTGGCGTCGTCTCATGCTAAGCTACCTCTTTTCCATGAAGAAGAACATCAGCAGCACCGCCCTATGGATCGCGCTGGCCTTTGCGGCCCTGCCGAAAGTAACCTTTGCCCAGACCGACGAGATCCAGGTCTACGATGCCGCCATTGCCGAAAAGGGCAAGCTCAATCTCATGATCCACGATAACTTCACTCCCAGCGGCGTGAAGGAACCGGCATTTCCCGGCGCGGTTCAGTCGAACCATTCCTTGGTGGGCGTGGCCGAGTGGGCCTACGGTGTGACCGACTGGTTCGAGCAGGGCCTTTACCTCCCGTTGTACAGTTTCTCTCCTAACGACGGCGCGACCTACAACGGGTTCAAACTGCGCTGGCTGTTCGTCAAGCCGCATGCGGATGAGCAGAAGTTCTTCTACGGAGTCAATTTCGAGTTCAGCGTGAATCAGCCGCAGTGGGATCCGCGGCACTATACATCGGAGGTCCGGCCGATCATTGGGTGGCACCTGAAGCCCATCGATATCATCGTGAATCCCATCGTGGATACTTCTTACACGGGCGGTTTCAAGAACCTGGAGTTCGTTCCCTCGGAACGGGTTGCGTACAACATGAACGATAAGTGGGCGGTGGCGATCGAGCACTACGCGGACTATGGACCGCTGCACAAGTTTTACTCAGTCGGCGACCAGTTCCACCAGATCTGGGCGGTGACGAACCACTCCGCCAAGTGGGTGAACATCGAAACCGGCATCGGCTTCGGGCTCAACAGCGCTTCCGACAGAGTGACGCTGAAGTTCATGATCTCGCGCGATCTGAACTGATCGCTTGCCTCACTAACGCCCTCTCGGGCGAAAGGCGATGGTATAGACTGCGCCGACCACCGTCAGGAGTGCGCCCCACCACACGGGCGCGTGCAGTTCGGCAAGAACCGTGTGCGGCGGGCTCGACCATTCCGCTAAGCCACTGGCAAAGATCAGGATGCCGTACACGCCCAGTAGCAGGCCCACGAAGAACCAAACGGGAAGAAGAATTTCTTTTTTCATTTTGGTTTACCAGAAGATCCACTGCAGGATCAGAAGCATCGCCATCGCCAGAGAGCCCCAAAATACCGGTTTGCCGAACAGTGTAGGATGCCGCTCGCGAGGCCAGTGCGCGATGCCGTAGACCAAACCCTCCAACTCCGCGTGGGTCTTCGGTTTCGTCACCATGCTGACGCCGATAGTTACCGCGACGCCGATCACGCTGGACCACAGCGCGCGATACATGTCCTCCGCTAGAGCCTTGGCGTTCGGAGAGAGTGCGATGACGGAGAGCATGCTGGGGTACAGCTTCACCATGACGAACATCGCGATCGAGGAAGCAGTTCCCGCAAGCAAGCCCCAGAATCCGCCCGCCGGGGTGATGCGTTTCCATAGCATGCCCAACAGCACCGTTCCGAAGAGAGGCGCGATGAAGAAGCTAAACAGCGCTTGTACGTAGTCCATGATGCTGGCGAAGCTCATCGCGAGATACGCCGTGCCGATACTGATCACCAGTCCGATCAAAGTGCACCATCGCCCCATGGAGACGTAGTGTGCGTCAGGCGCGCGCTTGCGCAGGAACGGACGGTAAATGTCGTAGGTCCAGACGGTGGCGAATGCGCTGACGTTGCCGGCCATTCCCGCCATGAACCCGGCAACCAGCGCCGTGACGCCCAGTCCGAGCAGGCCCGGCCCGAGGTAGCGCGCCAGCATCAACGGTAGAACTTCGTTATAGCTGTGCTGGCCGGCTTGCAGGCCACTTTCGGGGAACAGATGCTCAGGCAGCACTGCCAGCCCCAGCAGGCCCGGAAGGATCACGATCAAGGGCACCAGCATCTTGAAAAACGCTCCGATGATGGGCGCCATGCGCGCGGACCGCAGATCCTTTGCGGCCAGCACTCGCTGCACCACCAGAAAATCAGTGGTCCAGTAGCCCATCGAGATGATCGCGCCGAGGCCGAAAACAATGCCGGTCCAATGCATCCCCATGGGGTTGTCCTGAAAATGGCCCAGAGTCGACCACGCGTGTGTGTAGTCCTGGCCGGGAAAATTCTTCTGGATGCGGGCCACCATGCCGCTCCAACCTCCGGTCTCGATCAAGCCGAAAATCGGAATCAGCAGGGCGCCGAACCAGATGAGGAAGAACTGCAGCACTTCATTGAAAATGGCCGAGTACAAGCCGCCCGCTGCGACGTAGAGTCCGACAGTGATCGAAGAGACCCAAATGCTGAAGTCGATATCCCAACCCAGCACGGTCTTCATAACCACGGCCATCGCGTACATATTGATGCCGGACATCAGCACCGTCATCGCGGCGAAGCTGATCGCGCTGAGGCCGCTGGCGGCACGGCCGTAGCGAAGTTGAAGGTACCCCGGGACGGAGTGGGTCTTCGAAATGTAATAGAAAGGCATCATGACGACGCCCAGGAAGACCATGGCGGGGATCGCGCCGATCCAATACCAGTGCACGGCCAGGATGCCGTATTGATAAGAGGATCCGGCCCATCCGAGCAATTCCAGCGATCCGAGGTTGGCGGAGAGGAACGCGAGACCGGCAACCCACGCGGTCATTTCCCGGCCGGCGAGGAAGAAGTCCTCACCACTCTTCGCGAATTTCTTCAAATAGAAGCCGATGCCGAGGACGCTCAGGAAGTAGATGGCAATGATCGCCATGTCCAGAGTAGTTAGCGTTGCGATGTGTCCGGTGTTCATCGAATCCTTTCGTTCCTCCGAGCGGGGTGTTGTACGATGAAACGGATTATGCGCATTTCCGACATCCGTGCCACTACTGTCACGGTGCCGCTGGAAGCCCCGCTGCGCCACGCCAACGGCTGCCACTGGGGCCGTTTCGTGCGCACCATTGTCGAGGTGGAAGCCGATAACGGCTTGATCGGACTGGGCGAAATGGGCGGCGGCGGCGAATCCGCTGAAGCTGTGTTCCGAGCCATGAAATCGTATCTGGTGGGACACGATCCGGCGCGCCTGGAAGAGATGCGTTTCAAGATCGCGAACCCAACCGCATCACTGTACAACAATCGGACCCAGGTTTTGGCGGCCCTGGAATTTGCGTGCTTGGATTTGCTCGGCCAGTCCTGGGGCGTGCCGGTCTGCGACATCCTCGGCGGCCGGCTGCGCGACCGCGTTCCCTTCGCGACGTATTGCTTTTTTCGTTATGCGAACCCGCGTACGGGCCGGGGCGAAGTTCGCACCGTTGAGCAGATGATAGAGCACACCCGCGAACTGAAGCGTCGGTGCGGCTTCACGACCCACAAAATGAAAGGTGGCGTTTTTCATCCGGATTTCGAGCTGGAGGTCTATCGCGCGCTGGCAGCCGCCTTTCCTCAGGACTCGTTGCGGTTCGATCCGAACGGCGTATGGTCCAGCGAGCAGGCGATTCGATTCGGCCAGGCTATCGAAGGGCTGCGCAACGATTATTTTGAGGACCCGGTGTTCGGCCTGAACGGGATGCGGCGGACGCGCGAGATGGTGCGGATTCCGCTAGCGACGAACACGGTGGTGGTGAATTTCGAACAGCTCGCGGCCAATGCGCTGGACCCGGCGGTGGACGTGATCCTGCTCGATACGACGTTCTGGGGTGGAATCCGGGCGTGCGTGAAGGCGGCTGGGGTGTGCGAGACGTTTCAGCTGGGTGTCGCCGTGCATTCTTCCGGTGAACTCGGCATTCAACTCGCAACAATGCTCCACTTAGGCGCGGTGATTCCGAATCTCTCCTTCGCTGCGGACGCGCACTATCATCACCTGACGGATGACGTGATCGAGGGTGGGCTTATGAAGTACGAAGGCGGCTCGATTCGGGTGCCGGACGGCCCAGGGCTCGGCGTGCGGCTGAATCGCGACAAGCTACGCGAGTATAGCGAGCTGTACAAACGTCTCGGTAGCTATCCTTACGATCAAGATCCGGCGCGGCCGGGTTGGACTCCGCTGGTGCCGAACGATCGCTGGGCCGATCCGGCCGACGAGCGCACCCCGCACATCCCTTTCTGACTATGAAAAATCTCTTTGACTTGAGTGGTCGCGTCGCTGTGGTGATCGGCGCGACTTCTGGAATTGGACGTGCCATCGCCATCGGTCTAGCCCAGCACGGAGCCGACGTGGTGCCAGCGGGCCGCAGGGAAGCGGGAGTTGAGAGCGCCTGCGCGGAGATCGAAGCCGCGGGCCGCAAGTCGTTGCGGCAAACCGTCGACGTCACCGATCGTGCGTCGCTCGATGCCCTGCGGGATGCGGTGTTGGCGCAGTTTGGTCGCGTCGATATTCTGGTAAACGCGGCGGGTTTCACGTTCCGGCAGCCTACCATCGCCGTCACCGAAGAGCAATGGACTTCGCTGTTCGATACGAATCTGAACGGTGTGCTGCGCGGGTGCCAGAGTTTCTATGAATCGCTGAAGGCCAGCGGCCATGGGCGAATCATCAACATCGCTTCACTCGGATCGTACGTCGCGTTTCATGAAGTGGCTGCCTACGCGGCATCGAAGAGCGCTCTGATGTCGCTCACCCGGAGCTTGGCGTGCGAGTGGGCTCGCGACGGCGTCTGTGTGAACGCGATCGCCCCGGGCATTTTCCCGACAGAGATGACTCGTCAGATCGTAATGGGCACGCCGCGTGGGGCCGAACTCCTGATGCGGACTCCGATGGCACGCTTCGGTGAGCCGGAAGAACTTGTGGGTACGGCGGTCCTTCTAGCATCTGACGGCTCTGGTTTCCTCACCGGCCAATGTATCGTGGTTGACGGAGGCTTTCTCGCCTCAGGAGTTAATTCATGACGCGAATCGCCGCGATACTGCTCCTCTCTACCGCCGCAGTCCGCGCGGAAACCGGCTATGACGCGTGGCTGCGCTATTCCAAGCCAGCGCCGAAAGGCCAAAAGATCACGGTAGTGGGCAAGTCATCACTCCTCGAGAGCGCACGGCAGGAGTTGCTTCGTGGGGCGAACCTCTCTCGCGAAACAGAGATCGTTCTGGGCACCCTCGCCGATCTAAAGCTGCGGGCGAATCTAAAGGAGGACGGCTATTGGCTGAGGACGGATCGCGGCAAGATCATCATCGCCGGTCCCAATGATCGCGGCGTTCTCTACGGAGCATTTGCGCTCCTCCGCAAAATCGCATTGAAAGAGCCACTCGACAAGCTGAACGAGCAGCAGGAGCCCTACGCTCCCCTCCGCTGGGTGAACCAGTGGGACAACCTGGACGGCTCCATCGAGCGCGGGTACGGTGGACGCTCCATTTTTTGGGACAACCTGAAGGCTCGCGACGATCTGCGTCGCGTGAGCGATTACGGACGGCTTCTTGCGTCGTTGGGGATCAACGCGTGCTCGATTAATAATGTCAACGCGAATCCCAAGTTGCTCACCCCGGACCTGATCGCCCAAGCGGCGCGCATTGCGGATGCGTTTCGGCCGTGGGGCGTGCGCGTCGCGCTGTCGATCGACTTCGGCAGTCCGCAGAGCGTCGGTGGACTCGACACCTTCGATCCGCTGGATCCAACGGTGATCGCCTGGTGGAAGTCCAAGGTCGACGATTTGTATCGCGCGATTCCGGATCTCGCGGGCTTCGTGCTCAAGGCAGATTCCGAGGGCCGCGTGGGTCCGTCCACGTATGGCCGCACTCACGCCGACGCCGCCAATGTGGTCGCTCGCGCGCTGAGACCCCACAAGGGGCTGATTTTCTACCGGGGCTTCGTCTATGACCATCACATGGATTGGAACAATCCGAAGAACGATCGTGGCCGAGCGGCTTACGACAATTTCAAGGAACTAGACGGGAAATTCGACGACAACGTGATCGTGCAGATCAAAAATGGCCCGATCGATTTTCAAGTACGCGAACCTGCGTCTCCCTTGTTCGGGGCTCTCCAGAAAAGCAACCAGGCGATCGAGTTGCAAGTGACTCAGGAGTACCTGGGTCAGTCGCGCCACGCGGTGTTCTTGGTGCCGATGTGGAAAGAGACGCTCGACTTCGACATGCACGCGCGCGGCGCCGCAGCGACACCCGTGAAGGCGCTGGCGGCCGGAAAGACATTCCAACGTCCTGAGGGTGGCTTCGTGGGCGTCGGGAACATCGGACTCGACGAAAACTGGTCCGGCAACCATTTGTCGCAAGCGAATCTCTACGGCTTCGGCCGGCTCGCCTGGAATCCCGATTTGAGCGCGCGGCAAATCGCCGAGGAATGGATCAAGCTGACGTTCGGTGACGATCCCAAGATTCTTTCGACCGTCACGGGAATCCAACTCAGCTCCTGGCGCACCTACGAAAACTACACCGGCCCACTGGGACTCCAGACTCTCACCGACATTACCGGCAACCACTACGGGGTAAACGTCGAGGCCTCGGAACGCAACGGCTGGGGCCAGTGGCATCGCGCCGATGAGAAAGGGGTCGGCATGGATCGATCCGCCGCGACAGGTACGGGTTACGCCGGCCAGTACGCACCCGCAGTGGCGAAGGTTTACGAGTCCGTGGAGAACACTCCGGACGATCTGTTACTGTTCCTGCATCACGTACCGTACACGCACGTGCTTCACTCGGGGAAGACCGTGATTCAATCCATCTACGATTCCCACTACGAAGGCGCGGAAGCAGTAGAGCAATACGTTCGCGATTGGAAGACCCTGCGCGGGCGCATCGACGAACCGCGATACAAAGAGGTGCTCGCGCAACTGGAGTACCAGGCCGGACAAGCCGAGGTCTGGCGCGATGCCGTGACCAGTTGGTTCCTTCGCGCCTCTGGAATCCCGGATACAAAAGGCCGTGTGGGGCGTTACCCGGGCCGCGTCGAGGCAGAATCCATGTTGCTTGATGGCTATGCGTCCGTTGCGATTACGCCCTCTGAAGATGCCTCGGGAGGGACGGCTGTCTCGTGCGCGGGCACCAAGTGTTCCGCGGCCTTCGCCTTCGACGGCGCGGCTGGTTCCTACACGGTCCGCGTGCAGTATTTCGACCAGAACACCGGCGCCTCGCATTTTCGGGCGTTCCTGGGCAGCCAACTCCTAGATGAATGGACTGCGGGCGAGCGTCTGCCGACGGCACGACTCGATAGCACGTCGTCCACGCGGAGGTCGATCCCTGGTGTCGCACTGCGGCCCGGCGACCAGATTCGCATTGAAGGTACGCCCGACGGCCGTGAGCCGGCGGCGCTCGATTACATCGAGCTCATGCCCGAAAAGAACTAACGCTATTTCCCGACGAAGTGCCCTAAATCGCGATTGTTCTCTTCGCAAATATACTCCAGCAGTTCCGTATCTGGCTGGTACACTGCGCCTTCCGTAACGGTCCACGGCTTAGTGTAAGCGCCCGCATCGTCGACCGTGATCTGGACATCCATGTGCCCGAAATCCTTGCGGCGATAACGCTCGATCACATGCAGCTTGTCGGTGACGGGGTGTCCGTTCGTGTCCAGCCAGCCTTTACCATTGAAGCCGTTGGTCTCCACCACGAAGGTATCGTCTTCCCAGTGGCCGATGGAGTAGCCTTGCCACGTCGGATTCGGATCTTTGGGCAGCGGACGCCCGTCCGTGAAAATCTGGCGAAAAATCGTCCGCGATTCATAGAGGATGTACGTCACGCCCGGCGTCTCGACAATCTTCCACGGCGACGTCACCGCGATCTTTTCCGGAATGATGGACGGCAGGCAGAAGTTGTTGGGATCGTCTTTACCTTGGTCCACCATGCGTTGCTTATACTCGGCTTCCGCCCAAGGCTGGAACGGGACGTCTCTCAGATCCGCCGCAATGTTGATCAGGTATTTGAGGCCCGGCACGAGCCAGATTCCTGAGAGGTCCGGTTGCCCGTTGGCCTTCTTGGGCAAGGGCGCTGAGAGGTTGGGCTGGCCCTTGGCATCGCGTGGAATCCCGGCTGTGGGGTAGTTCAGCCACTGTGCGGGAGCCAGCGACGCAGCGAGTGCGCCGGCACAGACTATCCAGGAAATTCTCATTTCGACCTCTCTGTCTCGGGACGATTATACATCGCTGTTCTCGTAGCAAGGTAGAATAACGGTCTCTCTATGAACGCGCCGCGCCGGATTCTTTTTGTCGCTCCGCCCATCGCACCGATCGGAGACGGCATCGGCGGTGGCGTCGAGACTTCCCTGCTGCAACTCACGAGGGGGCTGGCCTCGCGGGGGCATCGCGTCGGTACGATCGCCGTCGCAGGAAGCCGGGGGCTCGCCGGGGAACTCTACGAATTCTCTGGTCGCCGCCCCTTGAGCGTTACGCATCGGTCGCCGGACCATGTGGACTCGGTCGATTACGGCGGCACGCTCGAACGCATGTGGGATCGGGTTGCTTCGCTTCAGGCCGAGTTCGACGTGGTGCTGAATACCGGCTATGACTGGCTGTCCTTCTACCTGACACCTTTTCTCCGCCTTCCCGTGCTGCACTGGATCTCTCTGTGCCCGATGTTGGAATCCGTAGATCGCATGATCGAAATTCGCTACCGGCAGTGTCCTTCGCGGTTCGCATTCTACTCGCACACGCAGGCCGCTGCGTTTCCTTTCGTTCACGCGGATACCGCGAAGGTTCTTTACGGCGGAGTCGACACCTCTGTCTTTGAGTTCGTGCCTCAGCCTGAGCGCCGCCTTTGCTGGTCGGCTCGCATCTCGCCGGAGAAGGGTCTGGAAGATGCCCTCGAAGTGTCCAGCCAGCTTGGTCTTCCTTTGGACGTGTGCGGAAGAATCGAGGATCAGAACTATTGGGAGAGTCTCCAGGGGCGTCTCGATCCGGGCTCCGTCTCTTATCGCGGTTTCCTCTCCCCGGCGGAACTTTCAAAGGTAATCGGGCGCAGCCAGGCGATGCTGGTGACGCCGAAATGGAACGAGGCCTTCGGAGTTTCCTTGATCGAGGCGATGTCCTGTGGCACGCCGGTGGTGGCGTACAGAGAAGGCGGACCGTCGGAGATTGTCGAACAGGGTGAATCCGGCTTTCTGGTCGAGCGAGGCGACGTTGCGGCTCTGGCGGCATGTGCGTTGCGGGCCACTGAGCTTGACCGCCACAGGGTTCGTCAACGAGCCGCCCAGTTCGGCATCGACGCCCTCGCCGATCGCGTCGAGCAATGGATTGCTACAGCAGCTTGAAACAATCCTCGGGGGGAATTGCCTGAGCAATGTCACCCAAGTCTTTCAATTGCGTGATGAGCCCGTCCCAACGCTCTCGCGACATGGTCCCCAATCCATCGCGACGTGTCGCGTCAGTCTCGATCAGAGGCTTCTGCACTTCGGCGACCTCCGCGAACGCCGCCAAATCCATGGTCGGATTCAACTGATTCATTCGCTGGTTGGCGGACTGGGGATCGTCCAGGTACGCGCGCCACCCCTCGCGGACTGCGGCCACGACTGCCTTGGCCCGTTCGGGATTCTTGCGGAGCATATCGCCGCTGGTCGCCAGTACTGTCGCGTAGGGGTTGTAGCCGATTTCAGAGATCGCGAAAACTTGAACCGCGATACCCTTTCGTCGCGCCGTGACGGGTTCGGAGGTCAAGTAACACTGCTGCGCGAACTTTTCGTCGTTGAGGAATGGAGTGATGTCGCCACCCGGGGAAGGCACTACCTTCACGTGGCTGAATCCGTACTTGCGTTCCAGCAGCCGGGCGAACGGCAAGCCGCTCTGTATCGCTAAGGTCCCATCCTTCAAAACATCGCCAATGTCGTGGAGATTCCGCGAGGCATGCGCCATGATTCCGGCGGGATTGTTTTGGAATACAGCGAACAGCGCCACCACGTCGTTGCCGTGCGACCGCGCCAGAACCACTTCGTCGCCGGAGACGATTCCGAAGTCCACCGATCCCGCGCCCACCATTTGCACCGTGGGAGTGCCCGCGCCGCCGGGCAGAATCTCCACGTCCAAAGCGTATTTCGAGTACGGCGCCGCATAGAAGCCGCCGAATTCCGGCTCGGGCTTCCAATCGAGTGCGAGCTTGATCTTCGCGGATTTTCCGCACGCGGCCAGCAGACCCACCAGAGGAACTGCCTGAAGGAACGTTCTCCGACGCATTCTCTGATTGTCCGCTACTCTGTCTGTTCGGAAGCGTGCCAGCGCCGCAGTGTCATATGGCTGACCCAGTTGATTAGTCCGAACATCGTCAATCCCAGCATGCTCGCCAGAAGCACCGCGGCGAACACCTTGTCGATCCGCTGCTGCGTCCGCGCGATGTCCACGACGGAGCCGAGACCACCGCCGCCGATAAACTCTCCCACAATCGCACCGATGACGGCGAGTCCCGCCGATACGCGCAGTCCCGTGAATACCTGCGGGAGGGCGGCGGGAAGCCGCAGCTTGAATAGCGTCACCAGTGGAGTGGCGCCGTAGAGCTTGAACAGGTCGCGCAAGGCCGGGTCTGTCGAGAGGATTCCCGTCAGCGTGTTTGCGATTACCGGAAACACCGATGCGACGAACGCGGAGGCGATTACAGTTTGCAACCCATATCCAAACCAGATCACCAGCAACGGAGCGATCGCAATTAAGGGCACGGTTTGGAAGAAAACCGCGTAGGGATAAAACGCTCTTTCGATCGCGCGCGACGATGACAGCAGCACCGCGACCGTGATCCCGGTCAACGCACTCATCGCGAAGCCGGCGAGCGTGGCCGAGGATGTTGCCAGGAGCGCCTGCGCCAACTCGGCCCGGTCTTCGATTACGGCTCGAAACACCGCGGAGGGCGCGGGAAGCAGGTACGGACGCACGAATCCCTCGCGCACCGAGAATTCCACGGCCAGGGTCAGTACCACGAACGGAATCAGCGGAGGCAGCAGGGTCTTCTTCATTCGATCGCCTCCAGCAGCAGCTTCATCTCCTGCCCCAGCCGAGGATCGCCGCGCAGTTCATTGCTCCGCTCGGCCGGCAGAGCCAGAGTGCGATCCAGCTTAATCGCGCCACCGCCGCGGTCCATCACAACCGCCCGATTTGCCAGAAATGCCGCCTCTGAGACCGAGTGTGTCACGAAGACTACCGTCATCGCGCCGCGCTGCCAGAGTTCGCGAAGCTGTACGTCCAGATGAAACCGCGTGATCTCGTCCAGTGCGGCGAAAGGCTCGTCCAGCAGGAGCAGGCGCGGCTCCGTCACCAGAGCGCGGGCCAGCGATACCCGCATCCGCATGCCGCCCGAGAGTTGCGCCGGGACTTTGTCGATGGCATCCTGCAGATCCACTTGATCGAGAGCGGCCCGCGCCCGGATGTGGCGCTCCTCCTTAGACACGCCCATCAACTCCAAAGGCAGCGCCGCGTTATCCAGGACGTTGCGCCAGGGAAGCAGATGCGCGTCCTGGAACACGAACGCGGTCTGGAAGGGATCGCCGGCAGGTGCCATCACGATTCTTCCGGAATTCGGCCGGTCCAGCCCGGCAATCATCCGCAGTAGCGTCGATTTCCCGCAGCCTGACGGGCCCAGCACCGCGAGGAATTCGCCCGCGTCCACCCGCAGATCCATACCCGCAATGACGACATGATCCCGATCGAAAACCCTCCGTACACTTTCGAGTTGAAGGGACACTCCCGTGCTCACTGCGCTCGCCACCCTTCTAGCTTCGCTCAAAGCATCGCCCGGAGTCGCTTCCTTGGGCTTGACCGCTCCCTTGGTTGGGATGGGATTAACCAAAACATCTTGACACGATTCTGTCCGCGACGTAGGATGGAGACATCACTGAGAAAGGAGGTGGTCCAGTCTAATGTCATCTGGTAGTAAACGTTTAAACGGGACTCAATCAACGCGTGAGGTGGCCGACTCTTAAGTCGACTGCTCTAACGTTCAGGTTTCGTATACAGTGACGAGGCCGCTGCTCAGGTAGACCGGCTCTTCACGCGAAGCTTTGAGGATCGATTCATCACCGAAGACCCCGTGGCCTTTCCGCGGGGTTTTCGCTTTTTAGCTTACTGGATTGCATCCAGCCCGTCCGCACCTGCATCCTATCCGTGGTACACTGAGGTTTCCCATGAAAGCCGGAATTCACCCCGCCTATGAACAAGTGAACGTGGTCTGCGCGTGCGGCCACAAGTTCCAAACCCGCTCCGCCCACAAAGGCGATATCCGCGTGGAAATTTGCTCCAGCTGCCACCCGTTCTTTACCGGGAAGCAAAAGCTGATCGACACGGAGGGCCGTGTGGATCGCTTCACCAAGAAGTATGAGAAGGTGCGCGCTGAGCAGGCTGCGGAAAAGGTGGCCTTGCAGGCCGCCAAGGACGCCCGGAAGAAACAGCCCGTCGCGTAAGCGGCGGGGTTAGAACCCGGGACCGCGCTTACCGCTTCCGTCCTTTTTCTGTTGCTGGCGTTCCAGTTCCCGTTCCTTGCGCATTTGCTCGTATTCCCCTTGTTGCTGTGAATCGAGCATTCCCTTCATCCGTTCGATTTGCGTCTCGCGAATCTTCTGCCGCTCCGGGTCGGCGAAGTACTCCTTCATATGCCGCTGGTAGAGAGCGTCTTGCAGGGCCTTCGTGTCGTCTAAGATGATGGTGTACTTCATCACCTGATCTGAGGTTAGCTTCAATCGGCGCTCGGTCTCGGCGATCACCCTCCGGCGGAATTCCTGAGGATCTTTGGCGGCCTGCTTCTGGCCTACGGTGGTCTCATGGTAGGTCCGTTGACCAAACCATCCAAGCACACCTCCGCTCGCAAACACGATGCCCATGTACAGGGCAATGGCGAGACGGGACAGCTTCATCGGATTTCGCTGGCGATAAGGTCTGCGGCTTCACTAGAGTGGGCCGCATCCAGCACATCGATGTAAGTCATGTTGTAGACCGGCTCACGTTGCAGGTGGGGCAGCAGCGCTGCCATGAGGAGTGTCAGGGCTACGGTGGCCATCACACAGGCCTGGGCGAGCCGGCGGAAAATGGACGTGTTCGCAACACGGCGAGCTTCGATCTTCTGCCACAAATTGGGCATGAAGTTCGTGCTCCCTTCCATGTCGGGAAAGGCTGAGCGATATTCGGAAAACAACGCGTCGAGCTTCGTGCCCATGTTGTCCATGCGGTCCATTCTACACCTCCGGTCCAGGAAAAACCATCCCATCGAGGCGGGTTAGCTTTCGCCTGATCCCTCGCCCGATTCATACGCTTTCAGGACCCTCTGCCGGGCCCGGAACAGCCTCACTTTGAGGGCATTCTCATTTACCCGGTAAATCTTCTCAAGTTCCTTGAGAGACAAACCTTCTACTTCTTTCAGCGTCAGTAAAATCCGATCTTCGTCGGATACCTTCTCAAGCAGCGCATCTACCTGCTCTTTTACCTTTGACCTGCGCTGATCTTCGTCGTTCTGCTTGCCACCCGCAGCGGCGTCTGCCATCATCACCTGCTGCTCACTTAAATCCGACATGCGGTGTTCCTGCCGCCGCTTCTGCCGTCGCAAATAATCATACGCGGCATTGACCGTTAAACGGTACAACCAAGGCTCAAAAACTTCTGCTGTCCGCAATTGCTCCAGCGAATAGTACAGCCGGAGAAAAACTTCCTGTCCGACATCTTCGACGTCTTCCGGCCTTCCGATCAGCCGTGCAATCGTCCCTAAAATCCGTTTCCGATAGGCCTGAACCACTTGGCTGAAGGCACTGTCATCGCCACTCCGAGCCCGTTCAATGAGCTCGAATTCAACCAGCATGGCCACCGCATTCGCCGCGGCCTGTCATATCCTCTTCGATCCAAACGAAAAGGCGCGTCGGCACTCTGCTAGGTTACAACACCGGACGGTCTTCATGTCATTAGAGTTTCTAATACTATTCTCCTGGGTCGGCCTGCCGTGCTAAAATGTCTGTTTCCATGGATTTCCTTGAGGGCCTCAATCCCCGTCAACGTGAGGCGGTTGAACACACCGAAGGCCCCCTTTTGCTCCTCGCGGGAGCGGGAAGCGGGAAAACTCGGGTCATCACCCACCGGATGGCTCACTTGGTCACCACCCACAAGGTCCCCGGTTGGGCGATCCTGGCCGTCACCTTCACCAACAAGGCAGCCGGTGAGATGCGAGAGCGGGTGCGCTCCCTCGTTCCTTCAGAAAACAACTCCGGCCCCATGGTTGCGACCTTCCACTCCTTTTGCGTTCGTCTCCTGCGCCGCGAAGGCGCCCCGCTCGCGGAGGTCCGCCGCGGATTCACGCCCCTCTTCTCGATCTATGACGACGATGATCAGGTTTCCGTTCTCAAATCCGCCTACAAACATCTCGGCCTGGACGAAAAATTTCTTGCCTATCGCGCCGCGCTCTCTCGCATCAGCCACGCCAAAAGTCAGAAGCAAACGCCCGAAGACCTCGCACGGGCCTCGACCGACCCCATCAGCACCCGTTTCGCCGCCATCTACGATCGCTATCAGGCCCGCTTGCTCGAATCGAACGCGCTCGATTTTGACGACCTCTTGATCGAAGCCGTCCGTCTGCTGGCCCACCATCAGCCTACTCGGGAAAAGCTCAACAATCGCTACGAGTTCCTCATGGTGGACGAATATCAGGACACCAACCGCACCCAGTACGACCTAATGCGCCTGTTGAGCCGCGAGCGCGGCAACGTCGCGGTGGTCGGCGATGAGGACCAGTCCATCTACGGCTGGCGCGGAGCCAATATCCGCAACATTCTGGACTTCGAGCGCGATTTCCCCGGAGCCAAAGTCATCCGCCTGGAGCAGAACTACCGCTCCACGAAAACCATCCTCGATGCCGCCAGCGCCGTCGTTGCGAACAATACTGAGCGCATCGGCAAATGGCTCTGGACGGACTCCGGCTCGGGCGAAAAAATCTCTCTCTACGAAGCTCCGGATTCGGAAAATGAAGCCCTGTGGATCGCCGACACCATTGAAAGCCACCTGGGCCGCAATCCCAAGGACCACATCGCGGTTCTGTACCGCACCAACTCGCAGTCCCGCCAAATTGAAGAAGCTCTGCGCCGTTATGGCCGGAAGTACGTCGTCGTCGGAGGCTTCAGCTTCTACCAGCGCGCCGAGATCAAGGACATCCTGGCGTACCTCAAAGCTCTGGTAAGTCCGCAGGATTCCATCAACCTGCTCCGCATCATCAATACCCCAGCGAGAGGCATCGGTCGCACCACCGTCGAGCAGATCGAGCAGTACGCGCTCGAACACAACCTGCCCCTCTGGACTGCCCTCGAGCAAATGCTCGAAGCCCACTCCTTTCCGGCGCGAGCCGAATCGGCGCTCTCCGGCTTCCATCGCATCATGGACGATCTCGCATCCGGTGTCGAGGTCCGGCCCGTCGCCGAGACCCTGCGCATGCTGCTGGAAAACACCGGCTACCGCCGGATGCTGGAAGAGGAGAACACACCCGAGGCGCAATCCCGCCTGGCGAATCTCGACGAACTGCTGAACGCTGCCGCCGATGCCGCCGAGCGCGGCGAGTCCATCCGCGACTTCCTGGACCACGCCGCGCTGGTCGCCGATGCCGATTCCCTGGACGAACGCTCGCCTGTAAGCCTGCTGACCATCCACAACGCCAAGGGGCTCGAATTTCCTATCGTCTTCATCGCCGGCCTGGAAGAAGGACTCTTCCCCCACAGCCGCTCTCTCGACACCGAATCCGCGATGGAAGAAGAGCGCCGTCTCTGTTACGTCGGCATGACGCGCGCCGAGAAACGGCTATACCTCAGTTGGGCCCGCTACCGCCGCCGCTTCGGCGGGGGCCAGCCCGAACAGTCCATTCGCTCGCGCTTCCTGAAGGAAGTCCCGCCGGAACTGATCGAGAAGGTTCGCGGGCAAGGCGGTCAAGTCGATCTCTACGCCGAGCGCCACATGGTCCGCGAAAGCGCCCAGCGGAACCTTTATACTGGAAAGACCTACAATTCGGTGGAGAACATCCGTCAGTTCTTCGCCGAGAAGTCGGCGGGAGCGCCGCCTTCGGTGAAGCCGGGGCAAGTTCCAGGGGTTGTTCCAAACAATGTTGCTGCGGCGCCGAAAAGCGCCGTGCCGGCTCCGAAGGTGATGCCGAAGAAGAAGACCGGGCCGGGTTCGGTCGTCCAGCATGCCAAGTACGGCCGCGGAACCATCATGCGCGTGGAAGGCTCGGGCGAGGACGCCAAAGTGACGGTGAATTTCCCGGGGTACGGGCTGAAGAAACTGATAGCGAAATACGCAGGAATCAAGGTCGAATGAATACAAAAAAAGTTACCGATAAAGACGAACGCAAGAAACTGAAGCGCACCGCGCGCAAGAAGGCCGCTCCGAAGAAGCCCCGCGCCAGCGACGTGGCCCGCGGCTCGCAGAAGAAAAAAGTGACGAAGATGGCCAAGGGCCAGCGCAAGCGCTAAGCAGGGGCCAGACCGCTCCCACTGGGGGAAGCGGTCATTCCCCATCGGACGTTATGTCCGTCTTCCGAACCAAGTCCATCGACGAGCTGATCTCGGCGAGCGAAGCTCCCGCGCTCCGCTTGAAGCGTACGCTTGGACTCGGAAGTCTTGTGGCGCTGGGAATCGGCTCCGTCATTGGTTCCGGCATCTTCACGATGACTGGGACCGCCGCCGCGGGCCTGCAATTCGATTTCAAGAGCATCCTCAAAGCTCCGGTTCTCGACCTGCTGATGCACGGCCGCAATGCGGTCGGTACTGTCGGCCGGCCCGGCGCGGGACCCGCGATTTCTCTCTCTTTCGTCCTGGTCGCCATTGCCTGCGGCTTCGCGGCGCTCTGCTACGCGGAGCTCGCCTCGATGATTCCCGTGTCTGGCAGTGCGTACACGTACGCCTACGCCACCCTTGGCGAAATCTTTGCGTGGATCATTGGCTGGGACCTCATCCTCGAATACGCCGTCGCCAACATGGCCATCGCCGTGGGGTTCGGGGCGTATTTCAACGATCTGCTTGACAATGCTTTCGGTTTCCATTTGCGGGCGGCCCTATGCAATCCCGTCTTCATCGAAGGGAAGCCCACCGGTGCCATTTTTAACCTGCCGTCGTTCCTGCTGATGATGGCACTGAGTTGGATTCTGGTCCGTGGCGCCCGCGAGAGCGCCGGTGCCAATAACAGCATGGTGGTCATCAAGGTCATCGCGATCCTGGTCTTCGTCATCGGCGCCTCACGAGCCATCCATACCGAAAACTGGCATCCTTTCATGCCCAACGGCTTCCAGGGAGTCCTGACCGGCAGCGCCATCGTCTTTTTCACCTACATCGGCTTCGATGCGGTCTCCACGGCCGCCGAAGAGTGCAAGCGCCCGCAGCGCGACATGCCTCGCGGAATCCTGCTAACACTGCTGGCCTGTGCCGTGCTCTACGCTTCGGTCGCTCTGGTGCTGACCGGCATCGCACACTGGAACACGCTCAACAATGATGCGCCCGTCGCCAACGCCTTGAAAGCCCTCGGCTTCAACCGGATCCGATTTATTGTGACCGTCGGAGCCCTACTCGGCATGATCAGCTCTCTGCTGGTCGGCCAATTCGGCCAGGCGCGAATCTGGTTCGCGATGTCGCGCGACCGCCTGCTGCCGGGTCTTTTCTCCCGAGTCCACCCCCGCTACGAAACCCCGCACCTCAGCACCTGGGTGGCAGGCGTGCTCGTCGGAATCCCCGCTGGAATCTGGGATATCGGCACCTTTGGCGATCTCACCAACATCGGCACCCTGTTCGCCTTCATCGTCGTGTCCGTCGGAGTCATCATCCTCCGCCGAACCCAGCCCGATCGCCCCCGCAGCTTCCGGGTTCCCTGGGTCCCGGTGCTGCCCTGGATCTCCATCGTCTGCTGCCTCGTTCTGATGCTCAGTCTCCCGCTCGAAACCTGGATCCGGTTTGTCGCATGGCTGATCATTGGCCTGGTGATCTATTTCCTCTACGGGCACAAGCGCACCGGCCATGCCCTCGCAGCTTGACGCGATCGTAATCGGCTTGGGCGGCATGGGCAGTGCCGCGCTCTACCACCTCGCCCGCCGAGGCGCGAAAGTCCTGGGCCTGGAACAGTTCGAGATCCCCCACGACCAGGGTTCTTCACACGGCGAGACCCGCATCATCCGCCTCGCCTACGCCGAGCATCCCGACTACGTCCCTCTCCTGCGCCGGGCCTACGAACTTTGGAGAGAGCTGGAAGTTCTGACGAACGAGCGGCTGCTGGTCACCACCGGAGGCATCGACGCGGGCGCACCGGATAGCCCCACGGTGCAGGGCTCGCTGCGGGCCTGCCAGACGCACCAAATTCCACACGAGCTTCTGACTGCCGCCGAACTTCACCAGCGGTTCCCCGGCTATCGTCTCTCGCCCGAGATGGTAGCCGTGCTTCAGGCGGACGGCGGCTTCGTCCTGCCCGAACGCTGCATCGTAAGCCACGTAGCCGCCGCTCAATCGCGTGGCGCCGAGGTCCATACGCATGAGCGCGTGATCACGTGGGATCGTCATCAAGGCGGAATCAGAGTGACCACCGACCGTGGCTCCTACACGGCCCGCAAGCTTGTCCTAACTGCCGGACCCTGGGCTGCGTCACTGGTTCCCCGTCTCTCCAAGCTAGCCGTCCCGGAGCGCCAGGTCATGCTGTGGACCCAACCGCTGCATCCTGAACTGTTTCAGGCGGCGACTTTCCCCATTTTCAACTTAGAAGCTCCCGAGCGTTTCTACGGCTTTCCGATCTACGGCCAGATCCCCGGCTTCAAGATTGGCAGGTATCACCATCGCCAAGAGCAGGCCGACCCGGACCGTGTCGATCGTGAGCTTCATCCCGAGGACGAAGCAGTCCTCCGCGAAGGAATCCGCCGCTTCTTTCCCGACGCGGACGGTGCTGTGCTGGCGATGAAGACCTGCCTGTTCACCAACAGTCCGGACGGACATTTCCTCTTGGATTTGCATCCGGACGCTCCGGAAGTTGTCTTCGCCGCTGGATTCTCCGGACACGGCTTCAAGTTCGGGAGCGTCATCGGCGAGATCATGGCGGACTTAGCGCTCGGCGGCGCCACACGTCACGGAATCGGGCTTTTCCGGCTCGGCCGATTCTAGTTCCTGTTAAGCGAAATTATTTCCTCCTTTGTATCAAACGCTTGGAGCTTTCCCTCCTCAGGCTTTTCTGGATCCCCGGGCTATAAATGTGGCCAAGAAGGGGGGTGAGGAAGTATGGGAGAGCCGATGATCATCTGGCCGCCGGGGTGTGGCAATTACTACGGCAATGACTGCGAATCGCTGTTCGGCACCGGATTAATGGACTGCCCTGACGGCTGGAGCCCGGACACGGGGTACGCCTGCTGTCCGATGGGCGAGTGACTGGGTCGCCGATGGGGGCCGATGGCCCCCATCTTATAGGAGGTAGGAATGAGAATCGTTGGATTGCTGCTTCTGGTCGGCGGGTCGGCGCTGGCGCAACCGGCAGTGCCCCGTCCGGCGCCCCGGATTAATTTTCTCGAAGACTGCCGGGGCAAGGTGACCATTATGGCCTTCATCGTCACCAGTTGTCCGCATTGCCAGGCGTTTTCGAAAATACTGGAGGATCTCTCGCATACGAAGTCCGTCTGTGCCCGGGAAGTGGCATTTAACGAGGACGCGGATATCGTATCCTTCACTCGCCGCTTCCAGCTCACATTCCCCGTGCTGAAGCTCGAGCGTGGACTGATGAACGACTTCATGGGCGTTCCCCGAGGCAGCCGTGTGGGTACTCCTCAGATCGCGGTGATCGACCGCAACGGAATCATCCAGGCGCAGAGCGCGCGCGAAGGAAGCCCCATACTGATGCAGCCCGAAATCCTCGGTGCGATCGTTGAAAAGCTGAGGCGGCCATGATTGCCGCCGGCGTCGCGATTCCGGCGTGGATGATGGTCTGGTTCCACGCGCGGGAGATCTTCTGGCTGTACCTATTCCCTGTCACGGCGGGATACATCGTCGTCAGCATGTATATGCTGCACATGCGGATCCTGCAAACCACGCT
Source organism: Bryobacteraceae bacterium (assembly GCA_036498815.1). Classification (GTDB taxonomy): domain Bacteria; phylum Acidobacteriota; class Terriglobia; order Bryobacterales; family Bryobacteraceae; genus Palsa-187. Next base: position 81,932 of record DASYET010000049.1, read on the forward strand.
GGCCCGCGGCGGCAAACCCCATGGCGTCTTCATTACCGGATGCCTCTCCACCATGGCGAATCTGTTCGGCTGGAGGATGATGCTCCGGACCTGGCAGTTAATCCCCTTGTATGCACTCGGGGTGGGACTCGCGTATGCCGTGATGTCGAGAGTGTATGCGGTGCGGCTCCGACGGATCGGATGGCTTCGTTTGCCTCGAATTATTTGGCGGGGTGACGTTGAGGGAGTTGCCGCAATTCGACAGGAAGTCTCTCAGGTGCCTCCTCAAGGTCTATAAGCAGTAAGCTTTTCCTTGGCTTGCGGACAGTCATCAAACTGTCACTTGTTTGTCATGTAACGCTGACGACTACGCGGTATTCTCGGTTTCCGGTAAGGAAGCCCGAGAGGGCTGCTCTATCAACTAACTGCGTTCGACAAACTAAGGAGACAGGATGGCAACCATGCGACAAGCAGCGCTTTGGGCACTGCGATGCGCCGTGACGACAGGCGCAATTGTAAGCACGATGACTACAGGATATGCGGCGGATGACTCTACCGCCAGCAGCCAACAGGTTCAGGAACTAAAACAGCAACTGGCGGACCAGCAGAAGCAGATTGAAGAACTGCGGATGTTGCTGGTGGGCCAGCAGAAGAAGATCGAGAGCGTGAGCAATCCTGCTCCCACGGCGGTTCCGGTGGCAGCCCCGGCCCCAGAGGCGGCGGCTCCGCGGAAATCCGTTGGTGAAGTCGCCAGCCTGACGCCGATCCTGCCGGCTTTGCCGGCCGCTCCCCGGCCCGTGGCCGTGCCTCTTCCGCCGGCTCCGCAAGCTGCCAAACCGGATGCTTCGGCCAACCCTTGCGAAGCGAGTCCGGAAGGTCAGACTCCGGCCTTTATCCGCCTGGGCAGCACCTGCTTGATTCCGGTCGGTTTTATGGATTTGACCACGGTGTGGCGCGATAAGAACGCCGGATCGAGCATGGGCTCGAACTTCGGAAGTGTCCCTTATAACAACACGGTGAACGGCAACCTGTCGGAGTTCCGTTTTACGCCCCAGAACTCCCGCATTGGATTCCGCTTCGATGGCGACTGGAAGGGAACCCACTTCATCGGCTACAACGAATTCGACTTCAATGGAACCAGCGGGTCGAACGGCATTGGTGTGAACAATGGTGCTTTCGTGCCGCGTCTGCGTTTGTTCTGGGTGGACGTCCGCAAAGGCAAACTTGAATATCTGGTGGGGCAGAGCTGGAGCATGATGACGCCGAACCGCAAGGGTCTTTCGGCATTACCGGGCGACCTCTTCTATACCCAAGTGGTGGACATCAACTACATGGCCGGCCTTACCTGGACGCGCCAGCCCGGCATGCGTCTGCTTTACCACCCCAACAAGACGGTCACTTGGGGTTTCTCGGTGGAAAACCCCGATCAATACGCGGGCGGTTCGGCGGGAGGATCTACTATCACCTATCCGGCCGCGTTTGCTTCGCTCGCGAATTCCCAGCTCGACGTTTCCCAGAACGTGAGCGCCGGTCAAAACATCCTGAATCAACCCACGGTGACTCCGGACTTTATCTCTAAAGTCGCCTTCGATCCTAGCTCGCGCCTCCATATCGAAGTTGGCGGGGTCGAGCGCAACTTCAAGGTCGTGAATCCGTCTTTGCTCAGCCAGAAATTCACCAAGAGCGGCGGAGGGGTCATGTTTGGCGTGAACGCCGAGGTGATCAAGAACTTCCGTCTGGTAACGACCAACTACTGGAGCGACGGCGGCGGCCGCTATCTTTTCGGACAGGCGCCGGATCTGGTCGTACGCTCCAACGGTAGCCTCAGCCTGGTTCACTCCGGCGGCACCATCGACGGATTTGAGGCTCGTGTGAATCCCAAGTGGCTCTTGTACGGTTACTATGGTGCCTACTACATCGGCCGCAACACGGGGTTGGACGCCAACGGCACGACACGTATCGGCTACGGCTATACGGGATCGCCCAATAGCCAGAACCGCGCCATCAATGAAGTCACCTTTGGCTTTAACCAAACCTGGTGGTCGAGCCCTCGGTATGGCGCCGTCAATTTCATGGGCCAGTACGAATGGCTCTCCCGCAATCCGTGGTACGTTGCAACGGGCGCACCTAAGGGCACGCACGACAGCACGATTTACTTCAACCTGCGCTACACCCTGCCGGGTGGAATGCCAAACTTCTAACTTAAGAAATCGACAATTGAAAAGGGGATAGAACAAATGTTGAAAAAATTTAGTGCTGCGCTGGCCGCGGTCGCGATGGTCGCTCTCGGGGCCGCCGGACAGACTCTGATTAATGCGGGAGGGGCGACCTTTCCGTACCCGATGTACTCGAAATGGTTCAACGACTATAAGGCGAAAACCGGCGTTGCGGTCAACTATCAGTCCAAGGGCTCCGGCTTTGGGGTTGCGCAGATCACGGCCGGTACGGTAGACTTCGGCGCCAGCGACATGCCGCTGACCGACATGCAGTTGAAGGACTTCTCGGCCAAGCGCGGCATGGAGGTGCTGCACTTCCCGACCGTGCTCGGCGCGGATGTCCCGACGTACAATGTTCCTGGCGTAACGGCAACTCTCAACTTCACCCCCGATGCTCTGGCCGGAATCTACCTGGGCAAGATCACCAAGTGGAACGACCCGGAGTTGACGAAAGCCAATCCGAGCGTCAAACTTCCTGCCAAAGACATTACGGTAGTTCACCGCGCCGAGGGCAGCGGCACCACGTTCATTTGGGTGGATTATCTCTCCAAGATCAGCAAGGAATGGGAGATGAAGGTCGGTCGGGGCGCTTCTGTCAACTGGCCGGCGGGATTAGGCGGACAGGGCAACGAAGGCGTCGCGGGAACGATCAAGAACACGGAGAATTCAATCGGTTACGTGGAACTTATCTATGCCATCCAGAACAAGATGCCGTATGGCAATGTGAAGAACGCCAACGGCGAATTCGTTCAGGCCAGTCTGGCCAGTGTGACGGCCGCCGCGGCCGGCGCCGCCAAGACCATGCCGGAAGACTTCCGGGTTTCCATCACCAACGCTCCGGGAAAGGGCGTCTATCCGATCTCGAGCTTTACGTGGCTTCTGATTCCGGAAAAGATCTCCGATCCCGCCAAGAAGAAAGCCATTACCGACTTCCTGGGCTGGATGCTGAAGGACGGCCAGACCATGACGGCCCCCTTGAGCTACGCTCCGCTTCCCAAGGAAGTGATCGCGAAAGAAACCAAGGCAATCGCTAAGATTAAGTAAATGGCAACTTCTGCGACCACTCCGCAGATGGCCCGCCCCCAGGGGCGGGCCTCTTTTCTCAGTCGGGCATTCAGTGCCGACAGCCTGGCGCGTGTGGTGGCTTTTTCAGCCGCGACATGTATCCTGGTGATCACTGCGTTGCTGGTTTATGAGTTGTGGAGTCATTCCGCGATCTCCCGTGCGCAGTTCGGACTCAAATTTCTCCATACCTCGACCTGGGACCCCGTGCACGATGACTTCGGGGCTCTACCCTTCATTTATGGCACGGTCATGACCGCGTTTCTGGGCCTTCTGATTGCGGTTCCCTTCGGAGTGGGCGCGGCGATCTTTCTTGCCGAGCTCGCCCCGCCAAAGTTGTCCGACGCGATGACATTTCTCATCGAACTACTAGCCGCCGTGCCTAGCGTGATTTTTGGCCTCATCGGGATTCTGGTGCTGGTGCCCCTGCTTTCCAAGGTGGTTCCACCCATCCGGGACGCGTTCCAAGGTCATCCGCCGGTTTTCTTTTCGGGATCCTTCATTGGCGTCAGCATTCTCTCGGCTGGCGTCGTGCTCTCGGTGATGGTAGCGCCCTATATTATTTCCGTCTCGCGGGAAGTTCTGCTCGCCGTACCCAGGGATTTGCGTGAGGCCGCTCTGGCGCTCGGGGCTACGCGGTGGGAGACGACGTGGCAAGTAGTCGTTCCCTTTGCGCGCCGGGGCATCATGGGCTCCGTCTTTCTCGCGCTGGCGCGCGCGCTCGGCGAAACGATGGCGGTCACCATGGTTGTCGGAAACACTCCCCGTATTTCGGCGTCGATCCTCGCACCGGGCGACTCCATGGCTTCGGTGATCGCCAGCCAGTTTTCGGAAGCCATCGGCAACCTGTATCCCAGCGCGCTGATTGAGCTGGGCTTGGTGCTGTTCGGGATCACCATCATCTTAAACGGCGCTGCGCGACTCCTGATCATCGCGACCGGAGGCAACGCCGCCAAATGAATCTCTCCTTCCACCGCAAAGCCGTGAACGCCGTGATGCTGTGCCTGACGGGAGTGTGCACGGCAGTCGCCGTCGGTCTGCTGTTTTTCATCCTCGGTTATCTCTTTGTGCAGGGCGGCTTCTCTCTGAACCTGGATTTCTTCACCAAGCTGCCGGCCCCGGTCGGAGAAATGGGCGGAGGCATGGCAAACGCTTTGATCGGAAGCGCTAAAGTCCTCCTGCTGGCGACCTGCATCGGCGTGCCGATTGGCTTTCTTGCGGGGATCTACCTGGCCGAGTATGCAGGCGGCGCCTACGCTTCCATCATCCGGTTCGTAACCGATCTGTTAAACGGCGTACCGTCCATCATCATTGGAATTTTCGTGTATACCATGGTAATCGCTAACGGCGGTGGATTCTCCACCTATGCGGGGGGCTTGGCGCTGAGTATTATGATGATTCCCATCGCTCTGCGCTCCACCGAGGAGTTCCTGCGATCCGTGCCGGGATCCCTGCGTGAAGGGGCGATGGCTCTGGGCGCCACTAAGTCCCGGACCATCGCGAGCGTAGTAGTTCCGGCGGCCATCCGAGGGCTGATCTCCGGTATGATGCTAAATTTGGCTCGCGTGGCCGGAGAGACGGCGCCCTTGTTATTCACCGCGTATGGCAACCAGTTCTGGAGTCCTGGTTGGAAACAGCCGACGGCCACCCTTCCCGCGATGGTGTACGCCTACGCAGTTTCGCCTTATCCTGACTGGCACCGGCAAGCGTGGGCGGCGGGATTCGTCCTCTTAACAATGGTGCTGTTGATTAACGTGACCGCCCGCACGATCGTGTCCAGCGGATTCTCGCACAAACAGAAATGAGAGAGCTTGGAACAAAGCAGCATGTCTCCCCAAATGAGTCCTGATATCGTAAATGGAATGTCTTCGAACAAGGAAGCCGCGGAGTCTACAACACCCACGGTCACCGGTGCGCCGCCGAAGCTGCGCTCCACAAATCTGAACTTCTTCTACGGCGCCTTCCAGGCGCTGCACGGCATCAGCCTGGACGTTTTCGCCAGCAAAGTGACCGCGTTCATCGGACCTTCGGGCTGCGGGAAGTCGACGTTCCTGCGTACTCTGAACCGGATGAACGAGACGGTGAAGGGCAGCCGTGCGGTGGGCGAAATCCTGCTGGACAGCGAGAACATCCTGGAGATGGAAGTATCGCAACTGCGGCGGCGCGTGGGGATGGTGTTCCAGCGGCCGAATCCGTTTCCGAAATCGATTTACGACAACATCGCATACGGTCCTCGCATCAACGGGATGATCAAACGCGGGGACATGGATCAGCATGTCGAGAAGAGCCTCCGCCGCGCGGCGCTCTGGGAAGAAGTGAAAGACAAGCTACACAAAAGTGCGTTCGATCTATCGGGGGGGCAGCAGCAGCGATTGTGCATCGCGCGAGCGCTGGCAGTGGAGCCGGAAGTGCTGCTGTTGGATGAGCCATGCTCCGCGCTCGATCCGATCGCAACGGCAAAGATCGAAGAGCTGCTCTTCCATTTGAAAGATAACTGCACTGTCGTGATCGTGACCCACAACATGCAGCAGGCGGCGCGCGTGGCGGATTTCACGGGCTTCTTCCTGATGGGTAAGCTGATCGAGTTCGATAGCACGGAAGTGATCTTCAAAACGCCCAAGGTCAAGGCGACGGAAGATTACATCACGGGCCGCTTCGGTTGATTTCGGCGGTCGAAAAGGGAGAACATTCAATGGGAGCGCAAACCGTGCCAACGCAACTTCGTCATTTCGATCAGGAACTGGCGCAGCTTAAGAGTAAGCTGCTGGCCATGAGCGCCCTGGTTGAATCCGCGGTGTATCGCAGCATCACCGCCGTGGTTCAGAAGGACCGCAAGCTGGCGGAAGAGGTCCTTCAAAACGAAGCGCGCGTGAATCAGATGGAATTGGAGATCGACGACCAGGCGATTAGCCTGCTGGCGTTGCAGCAGCCCATGGCGGGAGACCTGCGGCTGATTACGTCATCGCTCAAGATCAACAACGATCTGGAGCGTATGGGAGACTTGGCGGTGAACATCGCGCAGCGGGCCATCGCGCTGATGGAAGAGCCGATGGTGCAGCCGATGATCGATATCCCGCACATTGGAGCGCTGGTGCAGTCCATGGTGCGGAAGGCATTGGACTCGTTCGTGATGCGCGATTCGGAACTGGCGCAGAGCGTCCTGGCGTCGGATGACGCGGTGGACAATCTACGGACCGCGTTCTTCCACGAGCTGATCAGCTTCATGCAGCGAGAGCCGACGCACATTCCGCAGGCGCTGAACCTGCTTTCGATCGTGCGGAACCTGGAGCGGATCGCCGACCATTCCACCAATATCGCGGAGGACGTGCTGTTCTACGTGAAGGGTGTGGACGTGCGGCACCACGGCGAGGCGCTGCTGCGTCATAGAGAGCCGAGAGGATAGAGCGGCAGGCCGCTCGATGGACGGCCTAGTGAAATGAGACGATTGAAGCTAGGCCCTCGGGCTGAAGGCGACTAGCAAGCGTCGTACGGGGCGGGGCATCCGGATCGGACACCGAGCGTCGCTGCCGGGCCACGGTTACCAAGGTCCGAGCTCCCTCGAAGGCGCGCCAATAAGGATTGTTGCGGATCAAGTCGCTACGAAAGCTCATGATCTCGCGCCGGAAGACGCGCTGCACCTTGCCCCCATGCATGGGCAGGGCATCCCCGCCGGGAACAGACTCGGGCGCCTGGCAATCGTTAAAGGTAACCACGGCGAGGCGGGCATCGGTCTGCAGGCGATCTCCCGTGGCGTTGCTTGTTACGCGGGGAAGTTCCGGACGGTCCCAATAATCTTCGGCTTCGGCACAAGAGGTGAAGGCGAGATCGTTGACGATCTTGTCGCGTTCCAGGTCCACCAGGGTGGCTACCTTATGTGTGACGAAAGCACCTGGGCGCAGGTAAGCGACATCGACGTCACGCGTTGCAGCGCCGATCCAGATTTCCTGGCCGTCCTCCGTCTCGCCCATGTTCCAAAGGCGGACGTGGTGGCGCTTGTAGATATCGTTGAAGCCCTTCTCCCAGGACATATCGGCGGCCACGTCGTTTACCCGCAAGTGGGACATGGGCGCGTCAACATAGCTGTGGTTGAACGCGATGGCCATCGCGCTCTTCCAATTGGCGTGGAAGGAATAGGGCCGGGCCTGGGTCCAACCCGCCGCGTCGAAGGCCGCCGAGATGCGGTCGCGGGAGCCAATGAGAACCAAATTGACCAGGTCGGATGGGCGCGTATCGTGGGTGGAAGAAGTTCGCTCCGGCAGGCGCGCGATCAGGGGAGCCAGATTTTCACGTTCTTCCGGAGTAAGCTTCCGGGGAGCGTCCTCGCCGTCTTCGGAGGCCACGGGGGCCCGAAGAGGCTCCAGCAAAGTGAGCGTGAGTTCCGCGCCGGTAGGCAGGTAGATCTCCGGCTCGGGTACCTGCATGAACACGGATTTGATCGCAAAGGCCACGATCTGCGCATGCATGTTGAACATCATCGCTTTTCTCACATAGTGGAGCGCGCGATTGCCGAGGCTGGAGGTGGCGCGAGTCTCACGGATCGAGCCTGTCGGCGTCACCTCTTCCCGTCCCGTATCGACGGCGGCCATGCGGGTGAAGATGGGTTCGGAACGGGGGCCTTTCCCGGGCAAGGTCATGGAGCGAAAGTCGAGGCTCAACGAGGCGCGCTCCCGAACCACACCCAGGCCGATGCGTTTTACAGAGGAAACATCGCCGGTGAGAATGCTGCCCGCGGGAAGAAAACCGCCTCCGCGCACGGCGACGGGAGCGATCAGCACGGCGGAAACGGGAGATCCTGGCCGGCTGGCATAGGAACCCACCGCGTTAGTTAAGCGAATATGCAGAGGGGTTCCGGCGGGGATTTCACGCCAAGTGGAGGCTTGCGTTACCAGCAACAGGGAGAGGAGCACGCCCATAAAATCGTCCTATGATACTCCAAGCCGGGTGTGGTGCACAGAAGGGTTCCGCAACACTGGATAAACAGACGGACGGCAAGGGCAGCATGGTACAACGAAAACATGCCTTCTTTCCGCGTAGAGACTCCGCAACGGGCCTACGACGCCATAGTGGAGCGCGGGTCCTTGCGGCGCGTGAGCGAGTTCGTTCCGGCGCGCGCGGGAAAACTTTTCGTCGTAACCACGGCCGATGTCTGGAAACTGCACGGCGAGCCGATTAGGGCCGCTCTGGCTGGTCGTGATTTCCATGTGCTGACATTCCCGGGCGGCGAGGCTCGCAAACGGTTGGTGGAAGTGGAGTCGCTGGCGGAGCAGATGGTGCAGGCGGGTGGCGACCGGTCCAGTGTGGTGATCGCGTTCGGGGGCGGAATCGTGGGCGATGTCGCAGGATTTCTCGCGGCCATCTTCATGCGCGGGATTCCCGTGATTCAGGTGCCGACGACGTTGCTAGCCCAAGTGGACGCGGCGGTGGGAGGCAAGACGGGCGTCAACTTGGTGGCAGGAAAGAACCTAGTGGGCAGCTTTCATCAGCCTCTGGCGGTGCTGATTGACCCGGATGTGCTGAAGACGCTGCCCGAGCGTGAGTACCGGGCGGGGCTGTACGAGATCGTCAAATGCGGCGTGATTCGAGATGCGGCGTTGTTCGACGTTCTGGATCGGAATTCGGGGAGCGTCTTACAGCAGGATTCGGCGACAGTGGAGCGAATTATCGCCGACGCGGTGCGGATTAAAGCAGAGGTCGTGACGGCCGATGAACGTGAGGGAGATCTGCGGCGTATCTTGAATTTCGGGCACACCTTTGGCCACGCGCTGGAGGCCGAGACGAAATACGAGCGGCTGCTGCACGGCGAAGCAGTGGCGTTCGGGATGCGGGCTGCTACGATTCTTGCGGAACGTACCGGGCGGCTGGACTCGACAGGCGCTGCGGCGATTCAGCAGGTAATTGTGAAGTACGGACCCATTCCGAAGCTGGATGGAATTCCCGCGGAGAACCTGGCCGCGCGGTTGCGGAGCGATAAGAAAACGATCCAAGGCAAGATAACTTTCGTGCTGCCGGTGAAGATCGGCGAGGTGCAGATGGTATCGGGAATCGAAGACGGAGCGGTGCTCGATTCGATCGCGGCGGCGCTCCAGATCGCATGACGGGGACCACGCCGCGAGGAGTTACCGGAGAGCAGGCGGCCTCGCGCTGGGTGCGGGACATGTTCGGCCGTGTGGCCGGGCGATACGATCTGCTGAATCACGTGCTTTCGTTCAACCTGGACAAACGGTGGCGAGCGCGCGCGGTGAAGCGGGTTGCTCCGGTATTGGCGCGGCCTGGAACGGTGGTGTTGGACCTGGCGTGTGGCACCGGGGATGTCGCCATCGAGTTGGCTCGCGTGGCGGGCGGCCCCGTACTCGCGAGCGATTTCTGCCATCCTATGCTGATCGAGGCTCAGCGCAAACGCGCGGGAACTTTGTTTGAATCGGATGCGCTGGCGCTGCCGCTGCGCGATGAGTCGCTGGATTTGATTACCATCGCGTTTGGGTTTCGGAATTTTGCGCACTATCAGAGTGGCCTGGAAGAGATGCTGCGCGTCCTGAAGCCGGGCGGAGTGGCGGCGATCCTGGAATTTTCGACCCCCACCAATCGCCTGTTCGGGGCGTTTTACGGATTCTTTTCGACGCGCGTGCTGCCCTGGGTGGGCGGCCTGGTGTCCGGCTCGCGCGAGGCTTATTCCTATTTGCCGGAGTCAATCAAGAAGTTCCCCGGGGCGGAAGACCTCGCGGCGGCGATGCGCACGGCGGGGTTCCAGCGGGTGGAGTTCGAGCGCATGACAGGCGGCGCAGTGGCGCTCCATCTGGCATGGAAGTGAGGTGTTCGATGCGTCTTACGCTTCTGTTGGCGTTGTCGATCATCGCGGCGAGCGCGCAGACGCGCGTTCCCGCCGACCAACCGGTCTCTCGAACAGACGCAAACTCCCTTACCGCGCATGAGCAATTGCTCGAGAAAGCGAAACAAGGCGGCGTTGATGTCTACTTCGAAGGCGATTCCATCGCTCGACGGTGGGGAGCGACGGACTATCCTCAGTACTTGGCCAACTGGAAGCGGAATTTCTTCGGCTGGAACGCCGCGGATTTCGCGTGGGGCGCCGATACGACACAGAACATCCTCTGGCGGCTGGAGCACGGCGAGTTGGACGGGGTGAATCCAAAGATCATCGTGCTGCTGGCGGGCACTAACAATGTCGGCGCGGGGGCGACGGCGGACGACGTGACGCGAGGGCTCCAAGCCATCGTGCGAACGATGCAATCGAAAGCCCCCGCCGCGGTCATCATCCTCACAGGGGTCTTTCCGCGTAACGACCGGCGCGGCCTGCTGAACGTGATCGCGCAGGCGAATGTAAACTTGTCGAACTGGGCCGACGGCAAGATGGTCCGATTTCTAAATGTGAACCGCCAACTCGCGGATGCGGATGGCAACCTATACGAGGGGATGATGAATCCCGACAACCTGCATCCCGCGCTGGCTGGATATCAGGTGTGGGCGGATGCGCTGAAACCCATCTTTACCGAAATTCTGGGTCCGCCGAAGAATGACGACCATGCGCCGCCGCCCACCGGCGATCCTAGCGCTCAGCGGTCAGCACCGCCGCCGCGGTAACGGGCTCCCGCTGCGGCTTGTGCAGCACGGTGCGCATCGAGATCATCACCAGAGCGGCGATCAGAGCCGGGATCGACGCCGCATAGAAGAGATCCTGGTTTGACCACTTTCTCCCGAGCATGATGCCGGCTACTTCCGGGCCCACGATGGAGCCGATGCGTCCGATGCCCAGGCCCGCTCCGAGGCCGGTGGAGCGCAGGTCCGTCGGATAGTAGGTTCCGGTCATTGCGTTGACGCCCGCTTGTCCGCCTGTCACTCCGAAGCCGGCGATGAAGACCACCAGGAACATGAGCGGCCGCGTCATGCCGGGCTGACCGATCATCGCGATATCGACGCAGGCGACCAGGAAGCATGTGGCGAGCACGGGCACGAAGCCGGAGCGTTTTACCAGCCAGCCCAAGACGAAAGCTCCGATGCAGCCGCCCACTTGGTTCATCGTGCCGATGAGAACGCTTTCCGTGGTCGAGAATCCGGCGGTTTTGGCGACAGTGGGCAGCCAGCCTTGCAGGAAGTAGAGATTCAGCAGGTTCATGAAGTAGGTGATCCACAGAAGGATCGTGCCTACGGCGCGGCCGTCTCGGAAGAGGTTGACAAACGTGAAGCCCTGGCGTCTCTGCTCGGGTACGACGTAGGAGACTCCATCGGGTACGGTGGGATCAATGCGCTTGAGTGCTGCGGACGCCTTCGATAAGTTCTTGCCTTGCAGCACAAGGAACTGAAGAGATTCCGGCAGCAAGAAAATCATCAGTACGCCCGTGATCAAGGGCAGAATGCCGCCGAAATAGAATACGGAGCGCCAGCCGTAGTGCGGGAGCAACCATGCGGCAACGAAGCCTCCGATGGCGGCACCGGCGGTGAAGCCGTTGGAGACGATCATCATCCACATCACACGCGATCGGCGCGGGCAGTATTCGCTGACCAGCGCCATCGCGTTGGGCATGATCGCGCCCAGGCCGATGCCCGCGATGAAACGGATCCACAGGAGCTGGTCGATGGAGTTGACGCGCGCCGTGACGATGGTGGTGATGGAGAAGAAGATCGAAGAGCCGATCAGGATGGGGCGGCGGCCGAATTTATCCGCCAGCATGCTGAGGAAGAGCGAGCCGACAAGCACCCCCTTGAGCGCGGCGCTGAGCACCCGGCCGAACTCAGGATCGGAAATGTGCCATTCCGGTTTGAGCACCGGGCCGACGTAGCCCATCGCCTGCACGTCGAAGCCGTCCATCATCAGGCATATGGCGCAAAGTACCAGGACTCCGATTTGGAAGCGGCTGAACTTCGCGTTGTCGATGACTTCTGCGACGTTGAGCTTGGCGGGAGTTTGCATGCGGTCCCAGGAGGCAGGAACCAGTATACTCCGCGGTCTTAGCGGGCTTCCTCGCGCCAGAGGCCCAGCGCTTTTTGTACCGGCCGGTCGGAGAAACTGAACAGAATGGCTTCGCCTCGGGCTTCGTGGGCAACCCAGGTCCATGAGGGGGCGACGAAAATGTCGTGGCGTTCCCACTCGAAAAGCTGGCCCCCGATGCGACTGCGGCCGGAGCCTTCTGCGACGCAGTAAACCGTCGCGTCTGTGGCGCGAGACTCGGTTCCTCGAAAGCCTGACGGCAGCAGTTGCAGGAAGGCCGCGATAGTAGGCATCGGATAGCCGCCCGTCACCGGATTTGTGTACTGCATCTTCACCCCGAAGCGCGGGTCGACGGGACCGTTGCGATGCAAGCGATGCAGCGTTTCGCGGCTCCTCTGGTACGGATACGAGAAAACCGGAGCGGACAGGCTCTGCGATTTGTATTCGACCGGGAGAAGGCAATCGCCATAGCGCGCCAGGGAGTCGCTTTCGGGACGCGTCACGGCTTGGAACTCCTCCGTGTAGTGACCGGCGAAGCTGGAGTCGAACAGATTTACAATGGGCACATCCAGTCCGTCGAGCCACACCACGGGAGTTTGAGTGGGATTCCCGTGGTCGTGGAACGTCCACGAAGGGGTGAGGATGAAGTCGCCGGGATGCATCGTGGTGCGCTCGCCGTCCACCGCCGTGTAGCCGCCCTCGCTCTCGAGAATGAATCGCAGTGCGGAGGCCGTGTGGCGATGCGTGGGCGTGGTCTCTCCCGGCATTACTAATTGCAGACCGGCGTACAAGCTGTTCGTGATGCGCGAGGCATCCGGCAGACCGGGATTCTCCAGAATCAACACGCGCCGCGCGGCTTCTTCCGCCGTGATGAGCTTGCCTGCTTCCATGAGGAGTGATCGTAACTGGCCTTGGTAATCCCACAGAGTCGCGGCACATGAAGGACGAGGCTCAGGCGTGATCAGGTCGCCGAGGACCTGCCACAAGGGCGCGGCGTTGTTCTGCCCGAGACGCTGGTAGAACTCCTCGCGCTCGGCGGAGGTCTGCGGTTTCGGATAGAGGGTCTCAGACATCGCGGACCTGCACTTCCATGCTGCCAATGTATTGAATGGAGGCGATGACCCGGTCGCCGGGGGCGATGGGGCTGACCCCTTCAGGCGTGCCGGTGAGGATTACGTCGCCCGGATGGAGCGTATAGAACGAGGACGCGAGTTCGATCAATTCGGGCACTCCCAGAATCATATACCGCGTGTTGGATGCCTGGCGAACTTCACCGTTTACGGAGAGGGTCAGGTCGAGCTTACCCGGATCCGGGACCTCGTCCGCACTGACTAGCCAGGGTCCGAGCACGGTGTAGCTATCGGGCGATTTGCGAAAACTACGGTCCTCCGTACCGCGAATGGTGATGTCGAGCCCGATCGTGTAGCCGGCGACGTATTCCAGCGCGCGTTCGCGAGGCACCTGGCTCGCGGTCTTGCCGATGACGAAGGCGAGCTCGATCTCGTGGTCCGTGCGCCGGTCCGGCATGCGTAGTGCGACTCCTTCACCGGGGCCAACGAGTGAGCTGGCGGCTTTGAGAAACAGCCCGGCCTTCTGGATCGTAAGGGTATGGGCGGGATTATCGTTATGAATCTGGCGATCGGCTTGCGCTTCCGTCAGATGCTTCTGGTAGTTCACGGGAGCCGCGATGATCTTGCCGGGGTTCGCCACGGGGCTGAGCAATTTCACATCGCCGAGCGGAATCGTGGGCGATGTAGGGGCGATGGCACGGACAACTGCGGCAACACGGTCCAGGTTCGCGATCAGGAGGTCGAAAGAGGGCAGAGGGTAGCGATAGTGAGGGAGGACATCGAGCGCGGCGGTCACGTCGCGGACGCGATCTCCTTCCACAACACCTAAACGCTGTTCATCGAAACGGCAGAGTCGCACAAAGGTAGTTCTAACACACTAAGGAAGCTTGACCCGGTGCTTCCAAAGATCCCAAGCGCGTTCGAAACCATCCTGCGGAGCGGCCTTCTTCGCTTCTTCCGATTCGAGATAAGTCACCTTGCCGCCGCTCAACAGGATCGCGTCCTGTTGTAGTTTAGCGTTCATCTTCATGTAGTACGCTCGACCGACCACGGCGTGCAGGCTGCCCGCCGTCACCACGGCGCCGTGGCCGCGCATCAAGGCGGCTGGCTTGTCGGAGAGGGTCTCCGCGAGCGCGCGACCCAGTGCGGGGGTGCGGATCAACATGTCCGTGACGCCTCCGGCGGTGCGGATTTCGAAAACCGGAACGCCCTCGCCCAGAAACGCCGCCATGTGAAATACGGGCCGCAGCGGAATGTTGCTCACGCCGAAAGGAATCAGCTCGGGAGCGTGAAAATGAACGATCGCCATCACATCCGGACGAGCTTTGTAGATCTCGCCGTGAATGAACCGCTCCGAGTAGCCGTCGGAGCGCGGGCCGCCGATGGGATTGGTGTCGAGGTCGTATTCGACGATGTCAGCCGCCGTGACGAGCCCCGCAGCGACGTGACGAGCCAGGAAGTAATGGTTGGGATTGCGGTCATCGCGCACGCTCACATGGCCGTAGGCGTCCACTACACCTTCGTTCGACAGGATACGGTTGGCCAGGACCAGTTCCTGCACGATCGTGCGAACGGCGGGGCGTTTGGCCGTCTGCGCGGAGAGGATTCCGCACCAAGCGAGCGACAGGGCTAGCGTCTTCATCCCGCCATGATAGCTCCGGCGCGGCTTCAGACTTGCATGCCCCAGCGGCGGACCGTTCTCTTCTCCACCGTCGCGAAGACCAGATTCTCCACGGCCAGCCCGAATAAGATGATCGTGAGCAGGCCTGCAAAAACGTCCGGCACCAGGAGCTGATTCTTGTGCTCGAAAATATACCATCCCAAGCCGCCTGAGCCTGAGCTCACGCCGAATACGAGTTCTGCCGCGATCAGGGTTCGCCACGCGAACGCCCAGCCCACCTTCAATCCGGTAAGAATGCTGGGAAAGGCCGCGGGAATCAGAATGCGTGTGATGTAGCCGGTCTTCGAGAGACCGTAGTTCTGTCCCACCATTCGCAGCGTGGGACTCACCGCCCGAAACCCTGCGAATGTGTTCAAGGCCACGGCCCACAGAACGGCGTGGATCAGGACAAAGATCACACTCCCTTCACCCAATCCGAACCAGATCAATGCGAGCGGCAGCAAGGCGATTGACGGCAGAGGATTGAACATTGACGTCAACATCTCCAACAGATCCGCGCCTACGCGCGTCGCGCTCGCGAAGGCTGTCAGCAGGGCGGCGAGCACGAGTCCCGCGACGTATCCCTTTAAGAGCAGCCTGACGGTGTACAGCGTCGCGCGAGGCAACTCACCAGAGGCCACGCCCGCGATCAGCGCCCGCACGGTGGCGGAGAACGTGGGCAGAAGCAACGGATTCGCCAGCCACCGGGCGTACGCTTCCCATAGTAGCGCCAGGGCGAGTAAGAGGAATGCTTTCCGCGCCGCTCTAGGCATCGGCGAGCATCCCCTCAACTTGCGCCGCGAGCGCGCCGTCGTGATCCGAGCCTGAACTCGCGATTTCGGCTCTCACCCGGCCCGGATGCGCGCTCAGCAGAAGAATCCGGTTCCCGACGCGGATCGCTTCGGGGATCGAATGCGTGACGAACAGAATGGTGGATTTCGAATCCTCCCAAAGCTGGAGCAACTCCTCTTGCATCCTCGCACGAGTCATTGAATCCAGCGCGGCGAACGGTTCATCCATCAACAGAATCCGTGGCTCCATGGCGAGCGCCCGTGCGATCGCGACCCGCTGCTTCATTCCGCCAGATAGCGTGTGCGGATAGCTGCCGGCGAATTTGGTCAGGTTCACTTTGGCGATGAATTGCCGGGCGCGCTCCTCCGCTCGGGGCCGGTCCAGCTTGCGGCTGGCGGTAAGCGCGAAGACGATGTTCTCCGTCACGGTCTTCCAGGGCAGCAGTTGGTCGAACTCCTGAAAAACGAAAACGCGGTCTGGCCCCGGTCTTTCGATCTTCGCGCCTTCCAGCAGAACCTGCCCTTCCGCCGGACGAACAAATCCGCCGATGGATTTTAATAGCGTGGATTTGCCACACCCGGACGGCCCCAGAATCACGAATCGGTCGGATCGCTCCACCGTGAAGCTCACGCGAGAGACCGCGGTTACCAGTTGTTCACGTGAACGATACTGCAGCGTCACGCCTTCCACGGTGAGGACCGGACTTTCAGACATTAACTTCCGGGGACTCCATGAATCTCCGGGAAGAAGAGATCCTTCCACGAATCTGGCAAGTGCTGAAGCGTGCCGATGCGGTGCATGAACCCCGCATACTTCGTCACGTTTTCAGGCGTCGTGGTGAATTTAATCGAAGGATCGCCCAGCACCGCCACGATTTCTTCTGCAGAGAGTCCGGCATCGCCCGACGAAGCGGCGAGAAGATCGGCTGCCGCATGCTTGTCTGCGAGAATTTGACGGTTCGCTTCCTCCAGCGCGGCGAGCACGGCGGCGTATACCTTCGGGTTGTGCTCGCGAAACGCGGACGTGGTGGAAATCATGGTGAAAGTGGTCGATCCTCCCATGACCGCGTCGGAGGTCAGGATGGTTCGAATCCGCGGGTCTTTCCTTTCCCGCTGATGAAACGGAGGCGACGTAAAATGCGCGTCGACGGCGCCTGATCCCGCCAGCAGCGCGGTCAGCGCGTCGGGATGCGTCATCGTCACCGTGTATTTATCGAAATGAGCGAATTGTGCCGGTCCATACTTCTGTTCCGCGTACACCTGCAGGACGATCGCCGGAATGGAAACCTTGATCGCCGTCATGGCCACCTTGTCTTTTGCGCTCAGATCGTCCGGACTCTTGAGATGACTCGCGCTCGTGTTCAGATACATCGGGAGCGAGGTCATCGCCGCGACACCCATGACTCTGGATGAGTCCCTCGTTTTGTCCCACAATGTCAGGAACGCTGGTGGTCCCGCGGCGATGAAGTCCACTGACCCGGAAAGCAGCGCGTCGTTCATCACGGACGGTCCGCCCAAGTCGATCCATTGCACATGCAGGTTTTCCACGCCCGTTTTCTTCGCTGCGTCTTCGATGAGATGGCTCTTCTCCATCACCAAGAGCGGGAGGAATCCGACGCCTCCGGCCCCTGTGGGAATGCGGACCTCCGTCACTTCACCCGCGGACCGGCTTCCGGTGCACCCCGCCAGCGGCAACAGCAAAAGGAGAAGGAAAGCCCGCATGGCCGCGTTTACGATTTCTCCGCCACCCGGGCGGGAGCCGAAGCATTCACCATCTCGCCCACGTCCTCAAGCTCCTCGATGCCCCAGCACAGGGCAATCAGCTTCTCCGCTTGCGTCGCCGGAAGGGCCAGGACCGCCTGGTCGCGGAACTTATTCTCCAACTGCCGGTTGGTCATCGGCCGGTGAATGTTGCCCAGCGACTGTTCCACAAAGCGGGTCAACGTCTCGCCGCTTACGAGGTCCACTTCGATGTGTGCCTGATCTTCTGTAATCTGCGGATCGCCCACGGCGGTCGAGCACTCGCGCACTCGCTTCACCTGCGCATCGTTCACTGCTTCGTCCGTATATTCGGCGATCCCCGCTCGTCCTCGCACCAGGCCCACCGCGGCTCCGTGGTACACGGAAAACTTCCCTTGCAGTCCTTTTGTGATCCCTTGCTGATTGCACAGATCCATTACCAAGGGCGCGACTCTTAACCGTACAGCGGCGATCGTCTCGGGAGCCGGGTGGTGCCTCTCATGAAGCTGGATGCATCCGTCGATGGTGGGGTGGTTTACGATCCCGCACGGGAACGGTTTATACGTGTTCTCCCGGAGATCGAAATCCACGCCGAGTCCGGCGGTGATCTTCGACAAATCGTAAGCCGCGGCCTGCACCGCCGCGAAGCCTCGCGGACCTTCGAGCGAATGCTCGCCTGCGGTAAATCCCGCCTGCGCGAGTAGCGCCGCCGAGTATCCGTTCTGCGCGGCACGTCCCGGATGCAGAGACTTCGCCATCGACCCAAACATTTCCCGCAAGCCCGCCGCCTGCGTGGCTGCGAGCCCCAGCGCCCAGATCATCTCCTGTTCCGTCAAACCCAATAGCTTGCCGATCGCAGCCGCTGCTCCAAACACGCCTGCGGTACCTGTGATGTGCCAGCCTACGTCATAGTGCGCCGGATAGACCGCGTTGCCGACGCGCGATTCTGCTTCGAAGCCGAGAATGAAGGCGTGCAGGAAATCTTGGCCGCTTACCGGATGCGCGCTCGCGTAGGCAAAAAGGGCGGAGGCAACCGGTGACGTCGGATGAATGTAATTCTTCGGTGTGGTGTCGTCGAAATCGTAAACGTGAGAGCTGATGCCGTTCATCAGCGAGGCATGAAGCGGGTCCAGACGTTCGGTGCGTCCTAGCACGCCTGCCGCGGGCGGACCCGAGTACCGCCCCAACGCGCGCAGAGCCCGATCCACCGCCGTATCGGAACTGCCGCCCAAGGCGCAGCCAACGTAGTTCAGAATCGCGCGCTTTGCTTCCTGGCGAACGTCGGCGGGAATCTCTTCCCTCCGGCTCCTCACAAGGTAGGCGGCAAGCGCCTTGGTCTCCGGCATGAAATCTCCTGATGCTCTCTTTCACTCCGAGGGCGATCATCATTGTACATGCCGGATGTAGTATATTTCCCGCATGGTTCGACGGAGTTTCTTGGTGCGCCTTTGTGCGGGTGTCATGGTCCTCGCGGGCGCATGGGTGGCGTATACGCAGAACCGGCCCGCCTCACCGACGCTAGCTCTTCAGAAGATTAAGGACGACCTGTACGTCATCGCCGTGGCCCAGGGCGTAGGCGGTGGAAACGTCGCGGTCTATCTGACCGGCGAAGGCGTGATTCTGGTCGACGATATGTTCGATGCCAACTTCGAGGAGATCGTCGCGAAGGTAAAGTCGATCAGCGCCAAGCCAATCAAATACGTGCTGAACACTCATCAACATGACGATCATGCGGGCGGCAATGCGAAGATGTTGCCGTTCGCCGAAGTGATCGCGCATGCCAACGTCCGCGCCAATATGGTGCGGCTGAATCAGCCCGGGCTGCCTCGCATCACGTTCACCGACGAAATGGACGTATTCCTCGGCGGCAAAGAAGTCCGGGCGCTGTACTTCGGCCGGGGGCATACCGGTGGCGACGCAGTAATTTATTTCCCTGCGCTGAAAGTGATTCACACCGGCGATCTCTTTCTTACGAACCCTCCGCAGCCGTTCATCGATTACGGCAACGGCGGAAGCGCACTCGACTGGACCAAGACTCTCGACGGAGTGGAAAAACTCGATTTTGACGTAGCCATTCCCGGCCACGGTCCGGTGTCCGATCGCGCCGGGATTCAGAAATTCAGGACCAGCTTTGAAACCATGCGGACCCGCATCCGCACGATGGTCCGCGGCGGTAAGAGCAAGGATGAAGTCTCGCAGACGCTCTCGACCGATTTCGGCTGGAAGCCGGGTGGACTGGCTCTGCAACAAGTGGACGCGTTTATTGCGGAATTGAAATAACAACGACTTGAAAGCGCGGCTGCTAGAATCGAAACATGCCCTACCCAGAACAGTTCCTCATCCCCATGCGTGCGGACCTTACAAGGCACGGAGTTGAGGAAGCCCGGACTCCCGCCGATGTCGATCGCCTGCTCGCTCCGGGCAGCGGCACCGTCTTGATGGTGGTGAATTCGGTGTGCGGATGCGCCGCGGGCCGCGCGCGTCCCGCCATCGGCATGGCGTTGCAGCATTCGGTGCGCCCCGCGAAGGCCGCCACCGTTTTCGCCGGCGGAGACGAAGAAGCCGTGGCGCACCTGCGCGGCATCTTGTCGGACTATCCGCCCTCCTCGCCCTCCGTCGCGCTGTTCAAGGATGGCAAGCCGGTATACATGGTGCACCGCACCGACATCGAACGGCGCGAACCGCCAGAGATTGCCAAGCTGCTGACGGATGCCTTCGAACGCTTCTGCGCCTGACGCCCTCTCGACGGAACTGGCCCGCTGGGCATCGTCGGTAAGTTTCGATGATCTGCCCGCGGATGTCGTTCAGAACACCAAGCTCCGCTTAATGGACGTGATCGGTCTCGCTCTCGCGGGAGCCGAAACCGAATTCGGCCGGTCCACACGAGCCGCGGCACTCGCGATGTCGCCTCCTGGTCCGTGCCGCATTCTTGGCTTCGGAGACCGCGTCGGCGTCACCATGGCGGCGTTCGCGAACGGCGCTTTTTCACAGGCGCTGGAGTTTGACGACACCCACAACGAGTCGATCGTTCATATGAGCAGTCCCGCGGTGGCTGCGGCGCTCGCGCTGGCGGATACGGCTCCGGTATCCGGCAAGGACCTGATCACTGCGATCGCTGTCGGCAACGAAATCTCCTGCCGCGTGGGCAGCGTCTCCTCGGGCGAGCTTCATAAGCGAGGCTTCCATCCCACGGGCCTCTTCGCCGCGTTCGGAGCCGCCTATCTTTCTTCGAAACTGCTCGGCTTGAATGCCGAAGCCATGGCTCGAGCAGCGGGAATCGTAGGAAGCTTTGCAGGAGGTCTGCTCGAATGCTGGGTCGACGGCACGCAGACCAAGTTTCTCCATCCTGGCTGGTCCGCGCAAAGCGGAATCGCTGCTGCTTTCCTTGCTCAATCCGGCGTTACCGGTCCGGCGCAGGTTTTCGAAGGGCGCTGGGGGTTGTTTGCTTCCCACGTGCAAGATCCCGCTGCGCACCGCGATTTCCATCGCATCGACGCCGGTCTCGGCACGCACTGGGAGAGCCGCAACTCGTCGTTCAAGCCCTTTCCGGCGGCGCACGTGCTTCATCCTTATATCGACGCGGTGCTGCGGTTGCGCCGTGACCACAACATCGAGCCCGATCAGATCGAGCAGGTGGACTGCCCGGTCGCCCAGTTCATCGTGACCATTGTCTGTGAGCCCACTGCTGAAAAGTTTTACCCCGCGTCCGACTCGCACGGCCGGGTCAGCTTGCCGTACACTCTCGCGGAGGCTCTGTATTGCGGCCAACTCGGTAAGACTGCGTACAGCGAAGAGAATCGCCACAACCCCAAAATCCTCGCGCTCGCCCGTAAGGTACGATATCAAGTCGATCCCGATTATCCAGGTCCCGGCCGCTTCAAGGGAGCCGCGAAGATTGCGCTCAAGGACGGCCGGATATTCGAACACGTCGAGGAGTACAACCGCGGCTCGGCGGAGAATCCGATGACCGGCCAGGAACTCCGCGCCAAGTTCGACGAGAACGCTGCGGGATTCTTAACCGCGGAGCAGCGAGACCACATGGTGCAACAAGTCCAGCGTCTCGAAGCGCTCGCCGACGTGAGCAGCCTCTTCTGAAGCGCGTCTATCGTCAGTTCCGGATACATTGTCCCTGCGCCGCCCAGCGTCACTTCCAGAGGCAGATCGTATTTCTGCCAGAACTCCTTCGGGAACGGATTCGCCCCGCAAGTGGCTCGGGACATCGCCATGAGGACGGCCGAGCTCTTCCACTACCTCGCTCGGATCGGCGGAATGAACTGGTTTGGAGCCAGACGATACCCGGAAGCCCGAATCATCGGCTCGGTGAGATACAGAGAATCGTAGGCGATTGTGATCCAGGTCCGATCATCCCCACGCCGGACCCGATATCTCCCAGGGGGCCGTTCGGCAGGCGGGGAGCGGCCCGCAGCGGACTAGAGAGACTCGAGTTCAGACCGCAATGCGGTAAGTGCGGATTCCAGGGCAAGGAGCGAAGGCGAAACGTCCCTGAGGTCGCGGCTACGGCCCAGTGTCTCCAGGCGTAGCGCCGCATCCACGGCGGCGTGCGCGCCAAAGTTTGCGACGGACCCCTTCAATCCATGAGCCGTATGCTCGACGCCGACCGCGTCGCCGCGCCGGGCCGCCTCCCTCAGTTCTCCGAGCCACGAATTATAGTTGTCTAGAAACAGTACCGCGATTTCCTTCAGTAACTCGGCATCGCCGCCCACGCGGGCGAGGGCCACTTCGCGATCCAGAGCCGGTCCAGCAGTGGAGTTGTCCATTTTCGTCTCTTTCTACATATCGACGACTTGTCGGGAGAAGTTAGCATGATATCCTGGAGAAAGTTCATCCGGGCCACCCTAGCTCAGTTGGTAGAGCGGCTGATTCGTAATCAGCAGGTCGCCGGTTCGATCCCGGCGGGTGGCTCCATAGGCTCTATAACATACGGGCGATCCGTTCCCCGGAGGCCGGAGCGGCCCACGTCTTTGACCGCACAAGGGGTGCCGCGGCCCAGGGAGGACGCGTGGAACTTGAGTCCGGAACCTCCGGCTGCGTCTTTCGCCTCCTGCTACCGCTCCTCACCAATGCCATAGACGGTGCCCCCGCGGAGCAGTCAGCGCTCTCGGCTCCCAGGACAGCGTGGACATCCTGATCCTGGGTTGCGGCTTCACGGGCAGGCGTGTTGCCGAGCGCTTCCTGGTAGGAGGAGCCCGCGTGACCGTAACCACTCGCCGTCCCGAGCGGCTGGCGAATCTCGATACCGAAATCATCGACATCAAAGAACTGCCGAAGCACGCGCGCCCTGGGATTGTGGTCCTCCACTCCATCCCGCCCAATGGTCCCCCGGATCTTCTGGGCCCGCTCAAAGGTGTGGCGGAGCGCGTCGTGTACCTATCCTCCACCGCCGTGTATGGGGCCGTGAGTGATGTGGACGAATCGACGCCCGCAGAGCCTAATTCCTATCGCGCACGAGCCCGGCTGGAGGCCGAACGCGAAATCGTGGCCGGTCCATGGTCGTCCCTCATCCTGCGCCCGGCGGCGATTTACGGCCCCGGACGCGGGGTCCAGGAATCCATCCAGCGTGGCGAGCACAGCTTGAGCGATCGGTTCGTGAGCCGGATCCACGTGGACGACCTCGCCGCTCACGCGGTGGCTGCCCTCCGATCGGACCTCACAGGAGCATTCCCGGTCGCTGATGAGGAACCCTGCACGTCGCATGAGATTGCGGAGTTCTGTGCGCGGCTGCTGAACCTGCCGGTCGCCGGAGCGCCCCGCGAGCAATCTGGCCGCGAACCCCGATTCGCCGCCAACCGCAAAGTTGACGGTTCCGCGATCCGCCGCGCCCTCGGGATCGCGCTGATCCACCCGTCCTACCGGCAAGGAATCCCAGCTTCGCTCCGCGAATGATCTAGAATCAGATAAGCAAGAGAGTCGGGGCGTAGCGCAGCCTGGTAGCGCACCTGCCTTGGGCGCAGGGGGTCGGGCGTTCAAATCGCCCCGCCCCGACCATCAACGGCTTAGAATTTATCAGCACTACGAATGCGCACGCCACAGGGGCTTGTTGTGGGGTTTTGCTAAAGTGAGTAAGCAAATGACGCCCTGGGCTCGGGATCGTCGCAGCCGACCAAGTGCGTGGTCCCACGTTTGAAGTCGCGTCAGTTAAACCGCAAAGAGACTTCGCGCGCACGCCAATAGAGTGTCGGGAGGGGCGTTTTTCTGGGCACACCACTCTCTACGATTTCCTTCTGGGCCTATGATCTCAGGTTCCCGGAAGTCGCGGAGTTGGACGAGCAACTTCCTCGATGGAGTAGGCGGGATCCCGCCCTCTATGCCATCGAAGCAGAGTCTGAACTGACAGTATCGGAGGCTCAATGTCGACTTATGCTTCAGAAATTGTTTACCGACCGGTTTAGACTTCAAGCTCACCAAGAGATGAAGGAGGGGAGTCTCTACGAACTGGTTGTCGCTCCGGGAGGGTCTAAATCAGGGTTGGTTACGGACTCCGATACTGCCTGGGGCCTCAATTTCACGATCAATGGCAGACCGGTCCCACATAGCCCCACAGGTCCCGTGACGCGAGGGGTTGGCCAATTTCCTCGGGAACATGTCGCCCGACCGTCTCGGCGTGGTGAACAAGACAGGCCTTGACGGCGAATTCAAGGTCAGTCTCTCGTTCTCCACAGACCCTACGCGGTTTTCGGATCCTGACATTCAGACTTGGGCTCAAGCTTGAACGCAAGAAGGGCATGGTGGAACACTTTGTGTTGGATCACCTTGAGCCGCCAAGTCCGAACTAAGGGGTTTTTTCTGGGCCATCCTTACCATACGGGATGTGTTTGTGCGGATGGTCGCGCACCCCGTGTGCCGTGGATGTAGCTCAACGGCACGCCTATTCTTAAGCTGCGTTACTTCGCCTTGCGGGGGTGGGCCTTCTTGGGGAAAGTTTGGGCTACAGGGCTCATCCTGTCAGCCCATTCGACGCCGGGCGTGAAGCGGTCGTCGATGGTTCGCGACAGTCGCTCCGGGCTGGCGGCAGAAATATGCTAGAAATCCCATGCGTGGAATCCGACAGTTAGTGCTAAACTGTCTGTCACTTCGGTGGGTGGACGAAGGTTCCTGTAAATCGCCTCGTGGAGGTCGATGGCCTGGATGATTCCTCGTTCCAACCAACTTTCGCGATCCGCGTCCAGAGGCTACTTAAAGGTGCTTGCCGGCAATATCGCTCACGATGTAACGGCAGAGGCGATCGCGGAACTTCCAGACATTGGCCTCAGTACCGAGGGTGAGGAGGAAAGTGTTATCGCGGCTTTACCAAGGCAAAGGTTGGATAGAGATGCAGGGATTGGGAGCGGAATAGCGTCTTCAAGGATGTGCACGGATTTGGCGAGTCAGCACAGCGGCGAACACCAGGAGACGAGACGCTTCCGCGGCCAAGGATGGCGGAGACTTCAGAACGCGGGTCAACGGGTGTCCCCCCTGTCGGCGAAGTCGCCTCGCCGCGGCTTGCCCGGCTTGTCGACGCGATAGCCCTGAGGGTGGCCGGTATTCCCCACTATATTATTGGTCCGCATTTTGCGCGTACGGCAGTCTTTAGAGGTTGCAGCAAGATTCAAGCCCAAAGGAGCAAACAATGGAGAGCAAAAGAAATCGAAGAGAATGGCTGCGCGGAGCCGCGATCGGTGCCGCAGGAGCGGGAATCGTCGCCGCTAGCGGCTGCGGTAGTTCGAATGAGCAGAATAAGGCTCAGGAAAAGAGTCCCTTGCTCGCTGCGGCTGGCCCGTCGCTACAGGTGATCTGCCACGGGATGATGGCGTTCAAGCTGCCCAAGCCGGGGACAATGCCGTACAACATGGAGATCCATATTCCCGTCGTTGCAGACGGCAATCCTAAGTACAGTCACGTCTACCGCTACGGCAACCGGCCAGACAACACGAATTACAATATGTCCAACCTCACCCAGGGCGGCGAGTATGAACTGACATTTGGCAGCTACACGTCCCCGAAGGCGCTCCCGAGCCGGCTCTACAAGAATCGGAACCTCCTGCTGTTTTCGAGCAACAATAAATGCGTGTGTACGGTGCCGGCCTCCACCAACGCGAAACGATGGTGCAAGATCACTCTTCCGGTACCGGAAGAGTATCAGGGGTACGTGGATGGGGGCAATTCGGACAACAGTCCAATATTCAAGGGCACGGACACGATGTACTGTACCAACCCCTTCGACCAAGGTTCTCCTTATCCGTACCCGCTGGATAAGGTGACTTCGATCCCGCTGGTGCACGTGTTCCGGTATAAAACTTTTAGTGCCGCGGCCTTGGTCCAGAAAACCACATCTTCCTCAACGAGTGTGTGGGACACCTCCAGCGGATACAAGCTATTCTTCTATGCCGAGCCCGCGTATGACATGGGGATGACTCTGACGAACAAGCACCTCCAGAAACTGGACGACATGCTCGGTATGAATACAAGCCACTTGGATTTCACCTACCCTGCCAAGCTCGTTGCGCCGCCGGGCAGTGGCGACGGGCAAATCGACGATGGCGATCTCGACTCGCTGGCAACCATTGGGGTGGGCCTCTCTCACGGCGGCAATCCTGCGGACTGCATCAGCGGCTACGGATCGTAGACAGAGCGGCAGGAGGTCTCCGATCATGCGCATCATCAGCGTTCTTGGGGCATCGCTGTGTTGGCTTACGGCGGCGTGGGGGCAGGCCGCGCCGGTTACCAACAGTTGGACGGTGATGGTCTACATGAGCGGCAAGAATAACTTACAGTGCCAGGCTCTGGTGGACTTCGCCGCCCTGGCCAATGTGGGAAGCGTGAAGGGGGCGCAGGTATTCGTGGAGCTGGGCCGGCCGATGTCCCCGAGCTGCGGCAAGAAGTGGAGCGGGGTGCGGCGGTTCCACATTTTGCCGGGCACGACGCCGTATGGCGGAACGGCCGTACCCTCGCGCGACGCCGACATGTCCCAGGGGCGTTCGGTGGAGGCTTTCGTACGCTGGGTTCTGGCGCAGCGCACGCGTCGCACGGACCACTACATTCTGGTGATGTGGGGCCACGCCCTGGGTTTGAAGTTTCAACCGACGCTGCTCGACGCGCTCTCCCCAAGCACAGCGGAGGCGGCCCCTGACTTGTCGTCTTTGGAAAAACTGACAATGCTCCCGCCCAAAATCCCTCTGGGGGATTTCCGGTCCCTGGGCTACGACGAAACCACGGGAAACTTTCTGCATGTGCGAGACCTTACGGACCATCTGGCCAAGGTGGGAAGAAAGCTGGATCTCATTATTCTCGACTCCTGCCTCATGGGAACTCTGGAGAACGCCTACGCCTTCAAGGACGTGACCAGCTACCTGGCCGCAAGCGAGACACTGACGGTTTCGGGAACCTGGGACTATACCGAAGTTCTTAAAGTGGTCACGAATCCCTCCGACGTTTCATCCATGGTGAGCGGGATCCTGGGAAGGGAGGCGGGTTCGCGAGCGGGCTACGACACGCGAACCATGATCTCCGCCGCGGACCTGAGCCACGCGGATGAGGTGGCCGCCATGGTGAGCGACCTGGGCAGCAGGCTTCAACAACAGATGGAGAAGGCGGACCCTGCCTCCGCCAAGCGGTTCGTCGATGCCATGCTCAAACTGCGAGGGTCCCTTAACCCGTTCGCAAGCTCCTCTCCGAATGCTGCCACGGTAGATCTCGGTGCGCTGGTGCGAAAAATCGCCAGCTCGACGGACGTGCAGGCCACAACGCGGGACGTGGCGTCGAGGATCGATCAGCGGCTCCGCCCCGGCGGCTTGATGCTTCCCGGGGGCTATGGCCCGCCGCGAAGCGCAGGTCCGGGTACGGCGATTTTCTTCCCGACGACCCTGGACGACTTCAGGGCGATCGACGACGGAGTCGAGAGCTACGATCCGGGCAAGTGCGATCAAGCGCATCCGTACAAGATCGCGTTCGTCTGCGAAAAACCCGGCTGGGCTGCCTTTCTGAACGACCTGCTCACGCGGGCCAGCCTTCGCTAGAGCGGTCCTTAACGGGGCTTCGAGGGTGAAGAACAGGCGTAAATTCCTTTATCGAAGGAAATTACCGCCTACGTGATACACTGGCTCATTCCCCGTGGATTGGTCCAACCTTTCTCCAGGCGAGCTTGTGAAAGCGTGCGCCCAACCTGGGCTTGCGGGTCCCTGGGAGGAGTTCATGCGGCGGTTCCACCCGGTGATTGCGGCGGCAGCGACCCGCGCGTCACGGCAGTGGGGACGCGGCGCGTCGGACGAAATCGACGATATCGTGCAGGAGATTTACCTCAAGTTCTGCGCCGGCCAAGCTCGAATTCTGACCAATTTCCGGAGCCCCGAAGAAGAGGCGATCTACGGGTACGTGAAAGTTGCCGCCACGAACATCGCCCACGATTTCTTCCGCAAACACCACGCCGCGAAAAGAGGCGCGCATCAGACCGTGAGCGCCAGCCAGATCGCCGATGTTGCCGCCGCTTTCCCCAACATGGACCGGCAGTTATCGCTCGCGGAAATCGACCAGACGCTGCGCAACCAAACGGAACAGAACAACAATGGAAAGCGCGACCGCGCGGTATTCCGCTTGTACTATCGCCACGGCATGACGGCGCAAGCGATCGCCGGTCTTCCTGGCATTGGATTAACCTCAAAGGGCGTTGAGGGGGTCCTGCACCGGCTGACTAAGGCCATTAGGATGGCTTTGGGAAATATGCAGGGATCTGAAGCGGAATAACGTCCTAGAAAGTGGGTAGGGACTTGGAACGTCAGCAAGGCGGCAAAGACGAGGAACAAAACGCCTCTTCCGGGCCGATGCCGAGGCAACCCGAAGCGCGCGGGCCGGATTGTCCCACTCTGGAGGAGTGGGGTTTGTTCGAAGCAGGCGCTTTGCCCGAGGACCGGTCGCTCGACTTAGTGGAGCACGCTTCTACCTGCGGGGCCTGCGGCAGCCTGTTGGCCGGCCTTCGCGGCGGAACGGAGGAATCCGATGCCACGTTGCTGCTGAAGAGCAGCACCCTCGAATGGAAGCGCGACATGTTGAAGCAGATCGCCGCGAGTCAATCCGCCGATCGCCGTTTCCGTGTCCGGCCCGTATGGATCGGAGTGGCAGCCGCGATCGTGGCAGCCGTTGGCGGGAGCGTATGGTGGGTGAACCGCGTGAACTCGCCCGAGGCAGCGTTCCATATGCTCGCGCAGGCTTATAGCCAGCAGCGTCCTTTCGAACTGCGCATTCCGGGCGCGGCGCATAGCCCAGTCCGGGTACAGCGCGGAAGTGCTCTGGCTGCGCCCGTCGAGATGGCGGAAGCGGAGGCGCTTATTGGCCGGAAGCTCCAAGCGTCTCCCGACAGCGCGCCTTGGCTGCGTGCCCGCGCCCGCGCCGATCTTCTTCAAATGCGCTACGGCTCCGCTATCGAGAATCTGAGGAAGGCCCAGGAGACCGAACCGCAGAATCCCGACGCCTTGGGCGATCTGGGTATCGCCTACCTGCAGCGGGCGGAAGCGGAAACCCGGCCACAGGACGCTGCGCAAGCCGTGGAGTTTCTCTCCCAGGCGATCGACGCTAGACCGCGGGATGCGACCCTTCGATTTAATCGCGCGCTGGCATACGAGCAGATCGCCGCTCCCAAAGCCGCCGTCGAGGAATGGAATCAATTTTTGCAATTGGAGTCTTCGGGCGAGTGGGCTGCGGAGGCGCGCGAGCACCTGGCCCATGATGAGGAGTTATTGCGAAAGCAAGCCGCCAGGGCGGGCCATGCGCCTGCGGAGGCGGATCTGGAACCGGGTGCTCCCGAGGTTTTTGACCTCCTTGCGCATTGGAATTCGCCCGGCTCCTCGGGGAGCCTGGAAAATCCAGAACTGCAGCGTTTGGCCAGCCGCTTCCAAACGGCTTTCGGAGATTGGTGGCTGGCGGACCTCATCGCCAGCCTCCGCCACCGGCCCTCTTCGGCCGCGTTGGACGGCTTAGTCAAGGCGGAGGTTGCCGGAGGCAAGGGCGATCCTGCGACGGAGTTCCAACAGGCCCAGAGTTCGCTGCCTCAGTTCCGGAAACTCGAGAATACGGCTGGTGTTCTGCGGGCTCAGTATGAATTGCTTTATTCGTTCCAACGATCTTCTCGAGCTCAGGAATGCCTACGCGCCGGGGAAGCGCTCTCATCCTCGTTAGAGCACACCCGTTACCCCTGGCTGAAGTCGCAAGCTCTGCTAGAACGCGCCGGTTGCGCCAACATGGCCGGAGATTTCGAGTCGGCAAACCGATGGACGGAGGAAGCAATCGCGGGATCGCGGCAGCATTCTCTGAAGGCACAACTTCTGCGAGGGATCGGGATTCGAGCCGTCGCTCTGGCCAGCATGGGGAACTGGCCCGCCGCATGGGAGCTCGACCAGGATGGCCTCCGTACCTTTTGGAGCGGCGAGTATCCGCCCGCCCGCGCTTATCAGTTCTATTACACCATGAGCTCGTTCGCGCAGGATCACGACTTTCCTTTCCTTGCGCGGAGTTTGGCCGAGGATGCCGTGACTCAGATTTCGCTTACCGGGAACGTAAGTACGGAAGCGATGGCGCGGATTCGTCTCGCGCATTTGCATTTGCAGGCTCGAAAGAGCGAAGTAGCCAAGGCCGAGATCCTGCACGCGGCGGAGTTGTTTCGCCAGCTTCCGCCGAGCAAGGAGAAGTCTTTGTATGAGGCAGATGGGGATATCGGGTTGGCGCTGATTGAGGCGCGCGGCGGCGACCCGGGTGCCGCGCTGCGCCGCCTGGACGCGATCCAAGACCGTCTCCACGGCGTGGCAAATCAGAATGTGTCGGTCAGTTTCTTCCGCACCCGCGCGGAGGTGGAGCATCGCTCCGGAAACGCGCAAGCGTATGAGCGCGATTTGCGGGCGCTGGCGGCCGTTGCCGCCGCCGGCTTGCAGTCTCTGGGAAACAGTCAAGACCGGCTCACCTGGCTGCACGAACTCGATCACGCCTATCGCGGGCTTGTTCGCGCCAGCCTGGACCGGAAGGACACGAGCACCGCGCTGGACATCTGGGAGTCGTACCGGGCGTTGGATGCGCGCCCGTCCGGTGGCGCGCCGGTGGCCGTGGACATCGATTCGCTCGAGAAGACTCCGTCTCTGCGGCCTTTCGTCCACACGGGTGAATTGGGGGGATCCCTGCCGCGGAGCACCGTGCTTACCTTCGTTCCCATGGACGACGGCGTCGCGGCCTGGCGCACCAGCCGGAGCGGTGTCACTTACCGCTGGATCCCACTGGCGGCAGGGGCTCTGGCTAGCTTGGCCGCGGACTTCACCTCGGCATGTGCAAGCCCCCGTTCCCCCGAGCGCGCTTTGCAGGACCGCGGCAAGCGCTTGTATGACTCCTTGGTCGCTCCCCTTTTGCCGGACGCCGGGCTTCATGAAGTGCTTGTGATCGATGCCGATGGTCCCGTCGCACAGATTCCCTTCGAAGCGCTCCCCCTTCCGGACGGCTCGTTCCTTGGGGACCGGACTGCCGTCGTCGAATCTCCTGGAGTGTTCTATTACCGTGAGGAACAGCCGGACTGGGCACGAGAAGATGCGTCCGCGCTGGTGGTAGGCGAGCCCTCGCTCGGCACAGGCTGGCGGGACCGCTTACCGGCCTTGCCCGATGCCCGCGAAGAGGCCGCGCAAGTCGGAGCCATGTTCCCGAACCACATCTTGCTGACGGGAGCCGCAGCGACAGCGGACGCCGTGGAGCGTGGGTTGCAGCACGCCTCCATCTTCCACTTCGCCGGTCATGCGCTGAGTTCGGAGGAGCAGGCGGGGTTGGTGCTAGCGGACGCCGGAGATCCAGAAGCGGGCGTATCCGGGTTGTGGAACGCACGAACGCTCCGGAGTGCGCGTTTTCCTCACTGCCGCCTGGTGGTGCTGTCGGCGTGTGCCACCAATCCGATGGGGACCTGGGGCGTGGCCGAGCCCGGGAGTCTGGCTCGGGCCTTGCTTTCCGCCGGCGTCACACACGTGGTGGCGAGCCGATGGCCCGTGGACTCGGGCGCTACTCGCGCGTTGATGAGCCAGTTTTATGCGCGCCTCAAGCACGGGGAATCGCCGGCAGGAGCCTTGGCGGGAGCGAGACGGGCAGTCCGGCAGGTGTCTGCCACTTCTCATCCGTATTATTGGGCGGCATTTTCGGCGTTTGGCAATCTCTGAGAGGCCGTTGCGCCTCTGAGTCGTCAAGAAGGGGAGGGCGATGAAGATTCGAACAAATCGAAGACAGTGGCTCCAAGCGGCGGCAGTGGGCTCCGCCGGAGCCGGCGCGGCAGCGCTTTCCGGATGCGGGGGCGCAACAACCGCTCAGAGATCTACGCCGCTTCGCGTCCCGGTGGGGTTGTCTCCGTTGCAGGTGATCTGTCACGGAATGATGCACTTCAAATTGCCGAAGCCTGGGACGAAGCCGGAGAAATACAATCTTGAAATCCACATTCCCTGTGTCTCCGATCCTCCTGCCAGCGCCGGGGCTCCAGACTACAGCCATGTGTATAAGGCCGGCGGGTTGCCTCCCAAGAATCCGACCGTGAACGATCTGATGCAAACCCAGGATCCCTACACTCTCAACATCAAGAACTTCAATCCAATTCATCCTGGTACTCTTCCCCTGGGAATCTATACCACTTCCAACGTCATGCTGGCCCCGGACCTGGCTCAGGGGGACTCCTGCGGCTGCGTCCTGCCGGAACCGAACCCAAATCGATGGTGCAAGATCGTCATGCCGATGCCTGACGAATACGAGGGCTATGTGCGAGGGTACGTCAAAAGCGGGTATCTGTTGGGGTCAGGCAAGACAACCACGAACTGCAAGAATCCGCTGCCTAGCTACAAGTATCCTTACCCCCTGGCGACCTTGACCGCGATTCCTTTGGTCCACGTCTTCCGCTACTGGAACTATGATTCCGTTACCCTGGACAAACCGGATGGTAAACCGCTTTGGCCAGGCGGAACGAAACTGGCAATATTCGCCGAGCCTGCGGTTGAGATGGCTCCGGGAGCTATGAGTAACAAACATCTCCAGAGATTAGACGCGTTGTTTACCGCTCCGGCAGATCTGACCTTTGCTGATCCGACCCAACTCGCCGCCGATAGTCCGGTCGGGGATGGCGTGCTGATCTACACCAGCGACCTCTATTCGCTGTCCTCCTATGCGCACAGGGGTGGCAATCCCGCGGACTGTATCAGCGGCTGGGGATCCTGACCCTGACAACTGGACTCTCCTGGTGTACCCGAGCGCCAGGAATGATCTGAAATTCGAAGCGCTGGTCAACGCCGCCCAACGGGCCAACGAAATGCGTGTTCGGGCAGAGGATGCCTACGAAGCACTACATACTGGTCATGTTCGGACTGCAACCGATCGAGTCACACCCAGTCCCCTCGCAGTTTGCCCTGTCCTTCTTTAAACTTCCGGACGGCATCCGCATCATAAGCGGGTCGGCCTCGCACAATTCGCGCGGGATTCGCAGGAAAGCTCCGCGAGTCGTCGTCCTTTCTAACAAGAACGGACGAGGTTAAGGTTCCCCGCAAGCGAAAACCGTTGGTCTTCGCGGCAAGTTCCTATCCAGTCACGGTCTACCCACGCGGCAATTCACCGTGCGGGTTTCCCTTTAAGGAGAAATTGACTTATGGCTGGAGAAGCAACTTGCAAGCTGACGCCCTCGCCGGAGGATCCGGAGTGCACGCTCAAAGCGAAAGTAGGTGACGCGGTCACGCTGGACATCGTGGATGTCAGTGGCAGCGTCCTGTTCGAGAGCGCGAAGTACAACGGCCAGAGTCTTCCGGGTACGCCGGGCAAACAGATTACGTTCACCGTGGTCACCGGTCCGAAGAGACTGGAGGCCGTTTATCTGTTTAGCGATCCCGTGAACGGCCAAGCGGAACTCCATGAAGTGTGCCCCGCGCATCCGTTCCTCTTGGATATTTTGGCGGCAGATAAAGCCGTGGGTTATACCATCTGCACGACGGGAGTCTGAATATGAAAACCTTCAGACGTGTTCTTCCCCTTCTTTTGCTGACAGCGGCGGCGATGTACGGTCAAACCAAAATGGCCGCGCTGCCGAATGAATGCCAGTCGATTCTAAAAGTCCTGCTCAATTCGGATGCCGCCCGCCGCGACGTCCGGATCGCATCGGTCCTCAAGCTAGAACTGGGCTCGACATGTTTTGCGCGGCTGTTCGTTCAGCGAAACTCCGTGGAAGCGGCTATGCTTCCGCAATTCGTTAAGGCACTGGAGTCGCTGAGGACTGACATACAAGCCGGCGCCAGCACGGGCGGCGGTGGCGGCACGAATCTGGTCTCGAAGGGAACCACGGCGAAGGTGCTGTCGGTTGCCGCTGAATACGGCGCGATTACAGAGTCTGTCAACAAGCAGGTCGTGACCATCCAGGGAAGTCTCGACGGCCTGCCGCTCGCGCTCGCGCGGAAGGATTTTATTCTGTATTGTTCGCCCACATCCAACAGTAAGAAGGGGTGCTTGGACCAGGGCACGCTGGATGTGCTGCGGCGATTCTCCTACGGGGTTTCCTTCGACACCAGTTCGGACAATCAAACCGTCACGGGGTCCGCAAGCGGCGCGCCGCAAGGCACGACGCAACCAGTAACGTTCACGGCTAACCGCAAACAAATCACGGGATGGGAGGGGCGAGTCGTGTTGTGGAATGCTCGCGATGCTGTCTCCAAGACCTTCCAAGCTAACTGGGCTCAGGTTTTTTCCGCAAAGACCGCGAAAGGGCCCGCGTCGAGCCCGGACCTCACGCCTCTTACGGACGCGGCGAACGCGCTCTACGCACCGCTCGAGGTTTTGATTGACGCCACCCCGCCTCCGGGTTACGACGATTGGTATAAAGGCGCATTTCAGGCGCTCCAGAAATTCAACGGCGATCAGGATGGATTGGCAACACTTTGGATGACTCAGATCGATGCGTACCTGAAACTGGTGGAGACCAGTAATCCTGAGGTGGCCCAATCCGCCGCCAGTTTCCTCCGTGCCATGGCCCGTTATGAATTGGAACAGCGGGCGATCATCGAATCTGTTGCCAACAAACCCGTTCTCACGCTCCAGTACAATAACGATCGTCCCACCGGACAGGCCTCTACCTCAACCGCTCGCCTAATCTTTGATAAGGGCCTCGGGAGCGGCGTCTCCGTTGCGGCGAACGGGGCGGTCACGCTATACAATTCGTCGCTGCCTTCGAATATCCCCGGAGTCAGCCGTCTTCGCGACGCTCAGTTCGGCTTCCAGGTACAGAAGGACCTCGGCACGCTGAAGCTGTTGGGCGCGGCTGCGGTGAGTGGCACGTACTATTTCCAATACCAGAACAGTCCGGCCATTCTGAATGTGACTCCGGGGACTCCGCTGCCTGGCATCACCTTTACGGGGCTGCCCTCGATGGCGACCCAGGTGTTCGCGGATAAAGGGAATCTGCATGTCGGCCAACTCCGCCTCATCCTCGGGCCGGGGAGTTCCAGCGTCCGTTTCCCGCTGGCCGTCAGCTTCTCCAATCGAACGGAGCTGATCGACAAGCCGACGTGGAAAGCTCAAGTCGGCGTAAGCTACGACTTCGATTCCCTGTTCGCGAAGTAAGGCGAGGATCACGGCCCATGTGGCGAAATTGGTTGATCCTTCTGGTGGCGGCGGGCGCACTACGAGCCGATCTCGCCGTCACCTTTCTTCCGCAGCAGCTCGTCTTCGCGACAAGCCACGAGGGAACGACCTTTGCGATCTCGGCGCCGCAAGCGTTCGAGGTCGTGAACGTCTGGCCCTTGACGTTGACCGATCGGGCGACCGGGCGCCCGGTTCCCCTCGCTGCTCTTTCCCTTCAGGAGAGGAAAATAGGTGACGCGAATGGCCGCTTGCATGAGTTCACTGCCCGTGTCGATGCGAAAGCACTTTCCTTGAACGTCGCCTTCGATGGCGTCCTTGCGATTGCGTATAAGGCTGCCGATCAGCAGGGGTTCTCCACGGCGGCATTCCAGATTGTCCGCGATGGATTCAACCCGGCTGTGGACAAACCGGAAGCCACCACACTCTCCGTCGTAGAAGGACCCACCAAGCTGGCTCTGGATTCCACCGACAGCTTCCAGGTTTGCCTGGCCGCCGAAAAGGGGGCCGTTGCCGTAGAACGCGTCGTGGTTGCGGCCTTGTCGGAAAACCCCTCCGGACGGATTTACGATGTGAAGGCGATCCAGCTCTCCACGTTGCCTCGACTCATCACCCCTGCGGCAATGGGTTGTTTCAAGGGCGCGCTGCTTCCCCGCCTCCCCTCCGACAGTTTTAAGGTCTCTGTGGTTTTCAATATCGTTTACCGGGCGGCCGGTCCCGGAGGACCATGGAAATCGCTACCCTGGACCATTGAGTTCTCCAAACCCGCGCCGGAATTACGTTTTGGAGTGAACGGCGAGGCCACACTTCCGCTTACACGCTATCAGCCCTTCGCTCCCACCGAGGAGTTCAGTCCTCCTTGCGTAGACTACCGAACCTCGCCCAGCGATGCCCTCTTACCTCCGGATACACCACTTCGGTCGTCGCTCACAACCAATACTCCGCAGAAGGCGGTGTACCCGGGCGGCGCGGAACTCGTGAGCAAGACCTCCGGCGGCAAGATCTGTTTCACCGCTCGAATCCCCCGCGGACTTACGTCCTTGCGTGGCAAGGTTTTGGTTCTCCCGCCCTTTGTGGGAAAAGAAACGGAGTTGAATCCAGTCTTTCCGGTAAAGGATGCCTGGTTTTACCGATTGATCGCCGTCGTTGTCGCCTACGGACTGGCGCTCCTGCTCCAGTGGGGAACCACGCATACGCGGCGCACGATGCTCCACAACGGGATGCGCCGCAATCTCTCGGATCGGTTGTCGCGTTTCCTCACGGCTCGGCCCGATCTGGCCAACCACGACTCCGTCGCCCTTGCCCAGCAGCTACTGACGGATTCGGTTTCTCTGGATCGGGCCGGCGAATTTGATCTGGCGGAACAGAATCTTCAATCCGCGGCCAGCCGCATCAACGATCTGATCACCAATCCGCCTTCCGCATCCACGCCCCTCGCAACTGGGACGGAAGATATCCGGATCGTGCAAAACGCTCCACAGCAACAAGCCGGGAAGGTCTTGACGATGATTGCCGCGAAACCTGCTGACTTGAAGCTGCCGGCCACCATCAGGTGGGACGTGATCGATCCGAGCGGGAAAACGGTGCGGACTGAGATGGGTCCTAACCGGCTTTCCCTTCGCTATCGCTTTGAGAAGGCCGGAACGTACACCGTTCGTGTAACGGTTCCCGGTGTGGCTCCCTTCACAAGAACCGTGACCATTAGCGATCCGCCGAAGAAGGACAGTCTGGCGGGGCTAAAGGATCTGGATTTGCTGACACAGGGTGTGGCATTCCTCTTGGCTTGCGCAACCGCATATGCGACAACCAACTCTGCCGACGCGTGGGGCACCATGACCGACTACGTTACGCTGATCGGAACCGCGTTTGGCGTAGGGGCAGGGGCCCAGGGGATAAGGCTCGTAATCCAAGCGGTCCGCGGAACGTGAGGGGCGTGCCCGCCCGGCCTTACGCAAACGCCGACCGGGAATCGCGATCGTCGGAGTCTGAGAGGACACGCTGGAAGTCGCGGATGACCTGAACGGTCGCGTAAGAAAATTTCCTGGTGAGCCAGCACAGCCGCACGACGAGGGTTCCCATCGCCAGGGGGACCAGCTCCATCAGGAAGAACTGCACGACTTCAGGACGGTCCATGTTGTTCCAGAGCACCGGGTGTCCCAACCGGAAAGGAGCGGGCAGGTAGACCACGGAAAGAATATCCGCCGCCAGGATCATCGCTACCGCGATCACCGGCAAGAAGACAAGCAGATCGAATCCGCGTTTGGAGATGAAGCCGCGGGGCCTCGACACCTTGTTATAAGCCAGGGACCCGATGGCGTCGTCCGTGGCGCCCAGCGGAAGAAACACCAAATGGGCGGAGACGGCGTGAAAGATCACCAGCATCGTGGCCGTCTGGCTTTTGGCGAAATCGATCATCAAGTAGCTGACCGCATGATTTTCCCGACGAGCGCAAAAGAACATTACCGAGGTGAGCAGGACCAGGGCTACCGGCGCAACAAACGCAAGATCACTGACGCCGAAGTGCATTCCGAGCGGACTGATGTTGATGATCAGGCTGTCCACCCAGGCTTTGACGAGCTGATCCTGCGCGATTTTGGTCGGATCGGTCAACGGACATCCGCGGCACTGGTCCTCCAAGACAAAGAACCGATACCAGGAAAAGTAGCCGTTCCAGACGGTGAGCATTACAGTCGAGGAAGCGATCACGGCGACCAGTAAGGCAAGGCGCAGGCGTGTGATTGCCTCCTTTGCGGAATCAATACGCATCGTAACGAGCAGCTGTTCAGAATCCATGGGTGGCCTTCCGGGGAGCGGCGCCGAGTGCTCGCGGCCGCTTCGTTGAAATAAGACGGATTCTCGGAACGGTTTCCTTTGCGCCGGAATTCGGAAGCGGAACCCCTACTTCTTGCCGGGGCCGGGAAAGCTTTATGATCTGAAGAGCGAGCCTTCCAGCGTGACAGTTCCCGTCGATTCCCCCAGTTATCCGTTGTCTGCCCCGCAGGAGCATCTTCTGCAATCGAGGGAGTATTTCGAGCATCGTGGTATGCACTTGGCGCCGAGTACCGTTCCGTCTGTGCTCCACTTGAGCGGTCCGCTCGATGTCAACCGGGTCGAGAGTGCGTTGAATGATCTCGTGGCCCGGCACGCCGCACTCCGAACGAGAATCTTCCGGGTTGAAACGTCGAGACTTGAGCAAAGGATGACGGAGCTGCAGTCCTTCGCGAGTTGCGGAGTATTCCAGCCGGGGTTGTATCGCCAGGCGACTGCGGAGCGGGCATTTGTGCGACTCGAGTTTGCGGATCTTTCCAGAACCCCAGCGGCGCAGAGATCCAACGAAGTTGAAGTGCGGATTCGTCTGGAGGCAGCCTACGAATTCAACCTCGGGGAGCCGCCTCTGCTTCGCGCCACGCTTCTCCAGGTCGATCAGGAAGAGCATTTTCTGATCCTCGTCGTGGATCATTTGGTGAGCGACGCGTGGTCCATGCGGATCCTTCGGAAGGAGTTTTCGCAGTGCTATTTCTGTGAGATGAAGGAGACTCCGCTCGAAGATCCGCCGCTGTCTTATTCTGAATATGCCGTGCATCAAGCGGAGGCTGCTCAAGACAGTGGCTTCGCGCGGGCGATCGAATACTGGCGCGGCCAATGGTCAACCTATGGGGCCGAACGAATCGGGTTCGAACATCTGCCGTTCGCTCTGCCTCAGCCCGAGCATCCTACCAATACCTTCGCCGCGGAGAGAGCCTGCTTCGATCACGGGAGCTCCCAGGCGATTCGCGCGTTCACGCGCAAGGCGAGGGTGACTCCTTACATTTTCTTCCTGGCCATTTATGGCGAACTGCTGCGGACGTATACCGGCCGGGAACGGTTCGGCATCTGGGGCCATTTTGCGAACCGGGGCCGTCCGGGGACCCAGAGCACAGTGGGTTGGTTCGCAAACACACATTTGATCGGAATCGAGGCGAATCCCGATTCGTCGCTGGAGAGCCGAATGCTCGCGATCCGGCGAAATATCGCCGCGGCGTACGAACACCAGGAAATGCCTGTGATGTTGCTCTGGCGTGCGCTCGGGGCGTATCCTCGCGATCCGGATGCGAGGCTCTTGTTGGACATGAACGTTGCCGACGTTTTCGGAATTGACGGGAACCATGAACTGAGCATCCGTCACGCCTCCGAACTGACTCCCGTATTCGGCCGCTTCTCGAATTTGGGTTTGTACCTTCGGGACGACAGGGAAATGTTCCAGGCTTCCGTCCAGTATTCTGTGGATCGTTTTCCGCGTGCCGCCATGCTTACGTTCTTGGAACGCTTTCAAGACCGGGTTCTCCTGGCGCTCCGCACCGTTGGACTCACGTAATGATCAAAAGCCCCCTTATTCACCAGCTGTTCGGGCGGCAAGCGTTAAGAACGCCGGCGGGGATTGCCCTGAAGTTCGGTAACGCGAGCGTTACCTACGCCGAACTTAACATGCGAACAAACCAGGTCGCTCAACGTTTGCGAAGACTAGGCATCGGGCCGGAAATGTTCGTGGGTGTGCTTTTGGAACGGTCGGTGGAGGCTGTGGTTGGATTGCTGGGGATTCTCAAGGCCGGCGGGGCGTACGTCTATCTCGATCCGAATTTGCCGCAACCGCGGCTCGAGTACTTCCTCTCCGATTCGCGGCCCCGGCTTATCATTACCAACGGAGAACTTCGCCATCGGGCGGGAGACCAATGTCCTTGCCTCGATATCGATTCGCCTGAACTTGCGTCGGAGAGCCCGGCGGAAATCCCGTGCGGCATCACTCCCGATAACGCCGCGTACGTTTTGTATACTTCCGGTTCCACCGGCGAACCCAAGGGGGCTCTGGAGATTCACCGCTGCTTGACGGCCCGTCTGAGTTCGGGCGAGTTGCCGGACATCCGGCCGGACGACGTCTGCGCATTGAATTCGTCCCTGGGTTTCGGCATCACGGCGTCCCGCCTTTTCCTGCCGCTGGCGCTGGGGGCCACGGTGGCGATTCTGTCTGAGGCCGAGGTGCAGGATCCCAGGCTCCTCCTCGCGGCCATTGAGTCCCAGGGAATCACGAGCATGTTTCTCCCGCCGCCGATCCTCCGGACTGTCGTCGATCTCATGGCAGGCCCTTCGGAGCGTTTCGCGCACCTTCGATCGGTTACCACCACGGGATCCATGCTGACGGACGAGCTCAGCCAATCTTTTTTCAGAGCTTTTCCGTTCACGCAGCTGGTGAACGTGTACGGGAGCACGGAGATTGGGACCACGGCCTGCCTTCGCGTCATGGATCGCACTACAGATTCAAGCGAACGCTCGATCGGTAGACCCGTGGCCGGAACTAAGATTTACTTGCTCGACGAGAATCGAATTCCGATCCCTGCGGGAGCGTGCGGTGAAATCTATGTGAGCGCCCCTCACATGGCCCGCGAGTATCTGAATAAGCCCGAACTGACGGCGCGGAGCTTCGTTACCGCCCCGTGCGCTCCCCAGGGGCGTCTCTATCGAACCGGAGATCTCGGCCGTGCTCTGCCGGACGGCGAAATCGGATTTCTGGGCCGCACCGATCATCAGGTCAAGATCCATGGTTTCCGCGTCGAGCTGGGCGAGATC
Organism: Bryobacteraceae bacterium; assembly: GCA_036498815.1. Classification (GTDB taxonomy): domain Bacteria; phylum Acidobacteriota; class Terriglobia; order Bryobacterales; family Bryobacteraceae; genus Palsa-187. The sequence goes on from DASYET010000049.1 coordinate 122,599, forward strand.
GAAGCCGCGCTCGAAAGGCACGATCAGGTGCAAGAAGCTGTCGTGATGGCGCGTGCGGGAGGGGAAGGTGACCACCGTCTGACCGCCTACTTCGTCACTCGAGAAGGCGGCGCAGTGCCCGGCCATGAGCTTCGCAACCATCTTCGCGGGAGTTTGCCGGCCCACATGGTTCCCTCGATGTTTGTCCGGCTCGCGGCGATGCCCAGGACGATCTCAGGAAAGGTTGACCGCCCAGCATTGCCGGAGTGCGGCCCCAGCCGGCCCGATTTAGACAGCCCCTATGAGCCGCCGCGCAACGCAACGGAGTCGGCCCTTGCCGGAATTTGGTCCACCGTCCTGAGGGTCAGGGACGTGGGGATTCACGATAACTTCTTCGAACTCGGTGGCGATTCGCTGGCAGCGACGCAGGTAATCGTCCTGGTCCAACAAAACTTCAAGCAGAACCTGACCCTGGACTCGCTTTTTGAGCTTACGATCGCCGGAATCGCCGCCCGATTCGTCGAGCTTTAGGTTGTGCGATACGCCTCGCGCGCCACTTCCACGTACGGTACCGGAGCAACGGTTGCCCGGATTTCCCTTTGCACGTGGCTTTCAACCGTGGCCCGCGAGCCACTGCCGGGCTGCTCGCCCCACACGAACGTCACTTCGTTGCCCGGCTGGGCCTGATCGTTGTCCAGCGTGGCCAGCGTCAGCATCTTGCCCTCATTGGAACTGTAGCCCACCCAGGTCGAGACACCGACGGTCTTGCCGCCCTTGGTGACCTTGTCGTATTGCCAGGTGGAATATACCGCGGACGGGAACTCGAAGAACTTGGAGCGCTCGCCCTTGTCGAAGATGGTGCCGATGGCAGCCAATGCATCCGCCGAATCGAGCGCCAACGTGACCTTCGTCCGCTTGGGATTCTTCGCGATGCTCTCGAGCGCCTCGCGCCCGATAAAGTCATGATCGAATTTCACCATCGATCCATAACCCAGATCGTACGGGGTCAGATAGTAGTCTTCGATGTTTTCGGAGTAGAAGCTTCCGCCAAGAGCGCCGGTGGCTTCGTAAGCATTCCCGGGCAGCCATTCGCGGAACTTCTTCATTTTCTCGCCCGTGTAAATGGCGGGCAGGGGCGACGGGATCCAGCCGGATTCCAGTGTGTTCGAGGAATAAGCGCGGGCGCCGCAGAGCCGCAGCCCGAACTCCTCGCCTGCTTTCACAAGGGCGTCTTTCACGGCTTCGCCGTCCGCGGCGGGTCCGAACAACTCGAATCCGGGTTGACCCACCATGCCGTGACGCAGAGCGCGGACTTGCTTCCCAGCGATGGTGAATATGTCCATCTGGAAGAACCTGACCTCGGGCACGGGACCGCCGAGTGCCTTCTCCATCAGCTTCAGAGCGTTTGGACCCTGGATTTGATAGCGGTAGGTCTTACGCGTGATGGGACCCTTCTGCGCCGCCGCACGCTCATCGCGCGTGCACTTGGCATTGTAGCCGCCGGTCTCGCAATGGAACTGCACCCAATTGTGGACCGAGGGACGGCCCACCAGATTGAAAACGTTCGGCTCCAGACCGAAGAGGACGACGTCACCGATGACGTATCCGTCGTAATTGCAAGGGACGAACTGCTTGGCCTTGTTCGGACCGAAGTTCTTGAAGGTATTGACGCCGAGGTCGGAGAGCAACTTGAGCGCATCGGGCCCTTCCACGTACATATCCGTCATGTGGTAGGACTGGTTGAACAGGACGCAGCTTTTCTGCCAGGCGCGCTGTTCATCGCGCCAATTCGTGTATTCGGGCGCCACGACCGGATACACGTAAGGGCCGACCGATGAGTTCCTTAACAGTTTGACCGGGCTGGTCTTCTGCAAAACCGCTTCTAGATTCTGTTCGTTCATAAAAGCTCGATTTAACTCCGCATCCCCGTTTTAATTTAAAATCACCCCAAACGGGCTAGTGTAGCACCGGCTAGCGGTTTGCGGTATCAATTTTCCACCCTGTGATGCCGAGCATCAACTGCGTTGATATGTCCGAAACCGGGAATACCCGCCCGAAGGTCCGCTAAGGTATACGGATTGAAGCGCTTCCCGGTTCCCCCGATGAGGATTAATTGGTGGGGGCTCCCGGAATAGGAGCTTTGCCGTCCACGCTCAGCACCAGCAAATGCCCCGGTTGAGCAGGAGCGCCGGCAGCGCCGCGTCCGCCTCCACCCATCGGTCCGCCAGCGACGCTGACATACTGTTTGCCGTCGATCGTGAAGGAAATGGGTGGTCCCAACTGCGTCGTGTAGAGATTGAGTTCCAGCAGCTTCTCGCCGGTGTCGGCGCGAAACGCGAGCAGCTTGTCGTTCACGCTTGAGAACACGAGGTTTCCGGCGGTCGACAGGCTTCCGCCCGCGAAGGGGCCCGCTCCCGCATTCGGCGCGCGCCAACGCTCTTTCCGCGCGATGGGATCCCAAGCGTACAGGACGTTCCCGGCGGGCCCGTCCGGTCCGATGAGGGCGAGCGGTGCAGGTCTAGCAGCTTGTGCCGCCGCCAGCGCAGCCGCTTCGGCATTGTCGGGAGCCGCGCCGGCAGGGGGAGCACCCTTGCCCTGATTGCCGCCGCGTCCGCGGCCTCCGCCGCCCGCCGTTCCCGTGCCCATATTCATCACGCCGCGTCCCGTGGGACCGATCTCTGTAGGCGCCGGGGTAAAGGTCTCGGCGGCGACGTAGTTATAATTTCCCCCGGCGGTTCCGGGAATGTAGACCAGCCCTGTAGTGGGATTGTACGACCAGGGCGGCCAGACGTGGCCGCCCGAGGGGCCGGGAGACACGCTTACCGTTGTTGTCTTGTACCGCGCGGCCGGATTCACGATGGGGTGGCCCTTCGCGTCCATCCCTGTCGCCCACGAAATCTTGGTAATCGGATCCGCCGAAATCACTTCTCCCGTGAGCCGGTCCAACACGTAGAAGAACGCATCCTTCGGCGCGTGCATGATCACTTTGCGCTGCTTGCCGTTGATGTTGAGGTCGGCCAGCATCAGGTCCGCGATCGAATCGTAATCCCAATCGTCGCCGGGGACTTCCTGGTAATACCAGACCATCTTTCCCGTAGAGCCCTTCACCGCCAGGATGCTGCACGTGTAAAGATTGTCGCCCGGACCGCGATGCATATCGGTCCACGGACCCGGCTGGCCGGTCCCGACATAAACGATGTCGTTGTCGGCATCGTAGGCCACGCCGTTCCACACGCCTCCGCCTCCGCCGATCTTCCACCACTCGCCGCTCCAGGTCTTGGCGGCGGCCGCCAGTTCGGGATGTTCGAAGGGCTTCGAAGGATCGCCCGGAACGGTGTAAAACTTCCAGACTTGTTTTCCGGTGTTTACGTCAAAGGCGGCAAAAAAGCCGCGGATCCCGTACTCCCCGCCGCTGACGCCGACGATCACCTTTCCGCCTTTGATGACCCGCGGGGCCATGGTGACGGTGTACGGCATGGTCTCCGGCGAGACTCGCGTCTCCCAGAGGATTCTGCCGGTGGCGGCGTCCAGCGCCCGGAGCCTGCCGTCCACGGCCGGCGCGATGATCTTGCCTTCATACATCGCGATGCCGCGATTTACAACGCCGCAGCAGATTCTCGATTGCCAGACGGCCTGATTCACTTCCGGGTCTGCGCGCCATACTTCTTTACCGGTGTGTAGATCGACCGCGTACACAATGCTCCACGGCGTGATGCTGTAGAGGATGCCGTTGAATACCAGCGGTGTTCCCTCCTGGTGCGCTTGCGGATTTCCGGGCGCGAGAGGGATGTCGTAGGACCACGCGAGTCCCAGGCGGCCCACGTTCGAAGCGTCGATCTGCTTCAACGGACTGTAGCGCTGTTCGGCGGAATTGACGCCGTAGCTGACCCACTCGTCACCGGTCTTGCTGCCCGTTTTGAGCATGTTGTCATCTACGCGGCGCCCTTGCTGGGCGACCACGATCCAGCCAGCTAGCAGGGTTACAACTGCCAGAGGAAGCGTGGACTTCAAAAATCGAGTCGAACGGTACACGGTTTGTTCTCCTATAACCGCAGCTTCGGCGTCAAAAGCGGACTGAGAGTGCGGGCTGAAACGAGCCTACCCAATTCTTCCAGAAAAGATCGCGGTCCGCCAGGGCTGCGGGGCGCCACAGCGGGACTATTGCTTGCCTTTAGTTTGGGGCTGAGTTTGCCGGCGCGCCAGCGCGGTTTCGAAGCTCTTTTCGTACTCGGCGACGTGGGCCTTATAGCCGTCAGGATCGATGAAGGGATTGGGATCGTTGGGTCCTCGCTTCTGGAGCTTCTCGTACTTGGCGGCTAGGCCGTAGAAGGATGCGTGAGAACTGACCCAGACTTCGACGGGGAAGGTGAGGGCCTTCTTGTAGGTCGCGCGGAAGTCGTCGACGATGCCGGGGTAGTTGTCCAGGGACTGGAGGAACTGGCCGTTCAAGCTGCATTCGATGAAGGTGTAGTACGACTTGCCGTTTTCCTTAAGAGTGGTGCTCCAGGCGAGACAACCTTTGGTGTGACCCGGCATGATGTGAGCGGTGAGGGTGGTTCCCCCGAACGTGACGGATTCGCCGTCGTCCACCATCCGGTCGATCGGGTGTTCCTTGCCACCGGGCTTGAACTCCGCCGTGCGGGGGGCGTCGACGCGTCCGACCACCACCTGGGCACCGGTCATCTGCTTGACCATAGCGTCGCCTTCGACGTGATCCGGGTGGGCGTGGCCGGCGATCAGAATCTTGATATCACTGAATTTAAAGCCCAGTTTCTCCACGTTTGCCTTGATGACGGGCACCGACGCTTCGTAGTCGGTGTTCATGAGGATGTTGCCTTCCGGGGTGACGAAGAGGAACGAAGCCAATTCCTTGGTCCCCACGTAGTAGAAGTTGTCCATGATCTTGTGCGGCGGGAAGGGATCGTTCCAGCCGGCAGGCTGAGCAAACGCGACAAGCGGAAGGAAGGACAGGGCAGCGAACAACGTGGGTTTGGGCATGGTCCTCGGGCTCCTGGCGACCCGCATTGGGCGCGGGCCGCGCGTGGGAATATCTAAAGTACGGATGGGGGGCGGGCTTACTTCTTATCTTCCTTGCCGCCTTCTTTGCCGCCGGTGTAGCTGCTGCCGGCGTCGAGCTTGCGGCCGTCGGGGAACTGAATGTCGCGAGAGTTGGCGCGGTAGGCGCCGTCCTTGGACATAAAGCCGTGAACGATGATCTTGGTGCCCTCGGGAAGCGTATTCCGGTTCCAGCCATTGCGCAGCAGGACGTTGGGTGAACCGCCTTCGACGGCCCAGTGTTGAATCTGCCCGTCTGGACCCTTGACATCGAGATACAACCAGGAATGCGGGTTGACCCAATCCATCTTTACAACGGTGCCTTCGAGTGTGACCTGTTTGGTCGAGTCGAACTCCGCGGAGAAGGAATGGTGGGCGGCCAGCGGAAGCGCTGCCGCAAGCACGCTGGCTAAAATCGTGAGCTTTGTCTTCATGGTTTGCTCCTGTCTCTATTATTTCACTTATTTGGCGGGTGCTGTATTAGGCCGCTCCAAATCGTGATAAAGAAGCTTGTCGGCGAACGGAACGCACTTATGTTCCAGCAGTTGCGCATTCTGGTCGATAATCCGGTACAGCGGCATTTCGATGGTCCAGGGCCGCGAGTAAGTTTTGGGATCGTCGAGGGTGGCTTCGTAGCGGATGTGATCCGCATCGATCAGCGTGAAACGCTCGGTGACCTTCAACTGATTGCTGTGAAAGTCTCCAGCGCGGTCCAGCCACGACTTCTCGTTCTGGTTCTGGGTGAGGATGACGAGCGTGTTGCCCTGCCACTCTCCGCTGGACTTGCCCATCCAGGAATCGACCGGAGCTTCCGTTTTGTCATTCATGTAGATGATGCGGTTGGTTGCCTCGAACGGGTACACCATCACGATGTCGCCAGTGCCTTGGAAGATTTGGAACGGCATGTCGTGGTAGGTGGCGCGCGGGACTCCCAGCATGTAGCACTTGGCCTCGGGATCCGCTTGCGGCCATTCGGCGCGATTCTTGTTGCGCTGCTCCAGGGCTGCAGGGAGGTACGGAATCGTTCCTCCGCGAACCACGCTCTTGCCTGCCGGGATCGCAGCGATCGCGCCTAGTTGCCAGAAGTTATCGATATTTTCGGCAGAGTGCGCTTCCAGGTTCCAGTTGGCGGTATTGAGCGCCTGCCAGATGCCGTTAAAATTTGGATGTCCGCCAATCGTTTCAGGGCGTTTCGCTTCCTGAGCCTGTGCGGAAGAAATCAGCGCCGCGGTCAAGATCGCGCCAAAGAATCGAGTTTGGATCGTCATTTTCATCTCGGACCGTAGGCAAGCATAACATGACTGGCGACGAGAATGCATACAATCCGGGCGGGACAACGGAGTCCGCGATAGAGGGGAGTGTCCCCAATAAGGCGTAGTTCGAGGCGCTGGTTTGCATGCACGAACCTAGGGAGGTAATATAATTTGGGACGGAAGAAGGAGTTCAGATGATCAGAAAGCTTCTGGTATTAGGTGGAATCGGCATGGCGATGACCTTCGCGCAAAACGCGGGGGCCCAGGCGAGCGGCTTGAACACGTATAAACCCGTCGCGCCCGCGCCCGGCTGGAAGGCCCCGATGACTCCGTGGGGCGAACCGGACCTTCAAGGAATCTGGCCCATCAACCATTTGATCGCCGTGCCTCTGGAGCGCGCCCGCCAAAATAAGGATCTCTATTTATCCGACGAGGCATGGGCCAAGCTATCGGATAGCGGTCCGCGGAAGCGTGCGGCGGCGGAGATTCCGGTGGCCGACAATCCGGACCGGCCCATGCGGCAGACTTCGCTGATCATCGACCCGCCGGACGGGCATTTTCCCGCACTGACGGACTACGGCAAGAAACTCCAGGCGGAGATGAAGAGCAGCTATCGTCCGGGGCAAACGGTTTTCGACAGCGTGGCCGATTTCAGCGCCTGGGACCGTTGCATTACCCGCGGCATGCCGGTTTCGATGGAGCCGCGCAATTACAACAACGGCATCCGCATCATGCAGTCGCCGGGCTATGTGGTGATTCTGCTGGAGATGGCGCATGAGGCGCGGATCATTCCCACCAGCGGCATGCCGGCTTTGGATTCGAACATCAAAGAATATCTGGGCGAATCGCGCGGTCACTGGGAAGGCAACACGCTGGTGGTCGAAACGACCAACTTCAACGGTCTGGTGGGTCACACAAGCGCGGGCGTTCCGGGATCGCCGGGGCCCCTACAACCGGAAACTCCCAACATGAAGATCACCGAGCGCTTCACGCGCGTGGCGAACGACACGATCGAGTTCAAGATGACAGTGACCGATCCGAGCGTGCTGGCGACCGGTTCTTACACGGTGGCGTATCCTACCTTCCTCGAGAACAATTACGAAATGTACGAGTACGCTTGCCACGAAGGCAACACTGCAGTGCGGAACTATATCGTCACCTCGCGGTACGAGCGCGAGCATCCCAAAGAACCGAAGAAGTAATCCGGCGCGAACGGGTGGGACTCTAGCCTAGGGTTTGCAACGGTTCGCGGCGGCCCCCGGACGATACTTGTTATGGCAGCTTGAGCAGGAGGCCGCCAAGACATCAGAGGCCTTGAGCATATTGTCCTGGTCTTTGGTGAGAGCGGCCTTGTAGGCGGTCATGCTGGCGTCCCGCAGGCCCTCGACCAGCTTTGACCAGTCTGCGTTGGCCAGAGGGACATCTCTGCCGTTGCTGCACTTCCGGCCCGCGGTGAGGAGCAGATCCGCGGAGTCGGCCAATGTCAGCGCGCTATTTTCCACCGCCTCCCAGCCTCCGAAGACACCCGTGAGAGGGTCGGTCGAGCCGGACGGCTCATCGGCGCGCTTCACCTTTGTGGGGTCGTATCTTTGGGTGAAGAAGACCACGTTCGAGTTCGGGAAGAAGAGCGACCTCATCAATTGATTCAGGTCGGCGGCGGGCTTGGCTGCGGGCGGAGCTGACTGGGCCACCAGGAACCCGGTGCTGAGAATCGCCGTACCTGCTACGATTGCCGTTGCCGATAGAAGTCGCCTCATCTTCATCCCGGCTGGCCGTATCTCTTGCATCGTTTCCTCCTTCGCGAACCTCTGATCAGAATACATGATTCGTCTGCGGCGGCTATTGTGCCGCGCGCTGAATCAGTTCCCACAGGAAGCCGTTGACGTCGCGGACGAAGACGTTGCCGGCGCCGTTCGCGCGCACGATGGGTTTGCCGCCCGTGGTGGCGACGGTGCCGCCCGCTTTAATCCACTGATCGACCGCGGCACCCATATCGCGCACCACCATCGTGAAGGCGGGCGATCCGGGATCTTCCGCGCCTGCAACAACTTTCGCGCGCGGCACGCCGCTGTACTCGATGAGTCCGAAATCGGCGGTCGTTCCCGGGATGGTCCCGTGCGTGATCCGCCATTGCGCCCCGGGAAGGCCGATCAGGTTCGCGACCACGGCGTTCGTCCCGAGAGCGCCCGTCGGCCGCGCGTTGAAGCCGAGGGCATCGCGGAGGAACGCCACGGTCTTCGCGGAATCCTCGATCGAAAACTGCACGGAAGCGCCCAGAATATCGCCGCTCACATTCGTGGCGGAGGCGGGGAGCGGATCCGGCTGCTGCAATTCGACAAAGAAGCCGTCGGGATCGCGAACCACCACTTCTCGAAACTTGCTGGCCGCATTTCCTGTCGGATTGAGCGGCGCTCCGCCCATGGTGACGATGGGCGCGCCGGAGGCCTTCACCTTTGCCATCACCTTCTCGATGTCCCGAACCTGCAAGGCCAGCGTAGCCGCGCCGATATCCTGGAGGTTCGGCCGAACGGGCTTGCGTGGGCCGCCCGTGAACTCGGTCAACTCAAACCCGAAGTTCGCGTTCGGGATGCGGAAGGTGGCACCCCGGAAACTCATGCCCTTCGTCGCGGTGAACTTCGACATGTCCTCGTCGAGTTTTTGCGGCTTTTGGGCGAGCGGGTCGGCCCCGTTCGTGTTCAAGCCCAGCACATCGCGGTAGAAGGGCACCGTCTTCTCCAGACTTTCCGTGGTATGCGCCAAGTTCTGCAACTGAAGCACAGGGGTGGTTTGGGCGCACGCGAAGGCAGCAATCAGGCTTGCGGCGACCGAAGCTTTCAAGAGGGTCGGAGACGGCATCCCCGAAGTATAGCTCCGGCTGCCCGTGGCGTCCCGCCCTGGTCTGACGTATGATGACACCGATGCGAATGATCGGACTAGTCGTCTTCCTCGCGGTTCCCGCCGCGGCTCAATGGATTAACTTGCCCACGCCGGGAATCCCCCGTTCGCGGGATGGGAAGCCGAACCTTTCTGCTTCCGCGCCCAAGACTTCCGCCGGGAAACCCGATTTCTCCGGGATGTGGGTGCCCCGCGACATCCTGCCGTGCGACCCCAAGGACCGGGGCGTTCAGTGCACCGAGCTTCCCTTGACGCCGCAAGTTCTGAACTTCGCCTCCGGTCTCAAGGGCGGCCTCCCGTACCGGCCTTGGGCGGCGGAACTAGTGAAGAACCGCACCAAGGACGTTGCGTACATCGACCCTCACACGCACTGCATGCCGCCGAATTTTCCGCGGGCCTGGGCTTTTCCGGAGAGCGAGAAAATTTTCCAGACGCCCACCGAACTGGTGATCCTGCATGAATTCAACGCGGCCTATCGCCAGATTTTCTTCGATGGGCGCAAACTCCCGGAAGACATGCTGCCGGCCTGGAATGGATACTCCATCGCGCACTGGGACGGGGACACGCTGGTGGTGGAATCCGCCGGATATCGGGATGATTCGTGGCTCGACACGGCGGGGAATTTCTTTTCCGGCGAGGCCCGGGTGACGGAGCGAATCCGCCGCCCCAACTTCGGAAGCCTGGATATCGACGTCACCGTCGACGACACTAAGGTCTTCACTCAGCCCTGGACCGTGGCGCTGCACATGCGGCCTCTCGTCGACACGGAAATGATCGATTTCATGTGTCAGGAAAACAATAAGGATCTGGACCACTTCGTTCGCTAGCCGTTTCCCCCGGGGCGATTCCGGTGTACCATGGCGGACCAGGGGATTCTTATGTATCGCATCTGGCTGCTCTCTTTGTTGACGGCTCTTGGATGGGGGCAAGCTCCGCCGGCCGCGGCTCCCGCCGCCCCGATGCCCGCCGTCTTGAAGAACTACCCATCCGTTACGGCGGAACGGCTGAAGAACCCTGAGCCCGGGAACTGGCTGATGATCCGAAGGACCTATGACGGCCAGGGGTTCAGCCCGCTCAGCCAGATCAATACCGGGAACGTAAGTAAACTGCGCCCGGTCTGGGTGTTCGCCACGGGTGAATCGCGCGTCCACGAGTCCGCGCCAATCATCAATAGCGGCGTCATGTTTGTGTCGACTCCCAACAATCAGGTGCTGGCGATTGACGCTAAGACGGGAGTGCAGCTGTGGCGGTACCGGAGCCCTCGTCCGACCGGCGCGAATGTGCCGCATGATACCAGCCGCGGGGTGGCGCTTTACGGCGACAGAGTCTACGTGGCTCTCGGCGAGGCGGTGCTGGTCGCTCTCAATGTCAAGACGGGCAGTGAAGTTTGGAGGACTCCGGTTGGCGACAACAAGGCCGGTTATTATATTTCGCTCGCGCCGTTGGTGGCGGGGGGCAAAGTGATGGTGGGATGCTCTGGCGGAGAGTTTGGGATTCGTGGCTTCGTCGCCGCGTTCGACCTGGAGACAGGCAAGGAACAATGGCGGACCTATACGATTCCCGCCCCGGGAGAGCCAGGCAGCGAGACGTGGCCCAAAGGCGAGGAGTGGAAGAACGGGGGCGGATCGGTCTGGGTTACGGGGAACTACGATGCCGAGACGAACATCGCCTACTGGGGCGTCGGCAATGGCGGCCCCTGGATGGGCGACAAACGTCCCGGCGACAATCTTTATACGTCGTCAACGATTGCCCTCGACGTTGCGACCGGAAAGATCAAGGGCCACTTTCAATATCATCCGAACGATTCCTGGGATTGGGATGAGGTCTCGCCGCCGATTCTGGTGGATTTCCAGCGCAACGGCAAGACTGTGAAGGGTCTGATCGATGTCGCGCGCGACGGCTACATGCGGTTTCTGGAGCGGTCGAATGGCCCGATCAAGTTCATCGAAGGGAAGCCGTTCGTGTACCAGAACGTCTTCCGGGGGCTGGATCCGGTGACAGGACGCGCAGACGTGGATCCGGCACATAAGCCGGGATCGGGGAAGTCGGCCGACTTTTGCCCGAACCTGTGGGGCGGGAAGAATTGGCCTCCCATCGCGTTCAGTCCGCAAACGCGCATGATCTACATTCCCGCGAACAACAACCTCTGTGGGACATCGATGGGGGCCGATACGGTGGAGTACGTCGCCGGCCGCAACTATACCGGCACGATTCGCGGAGGGCCCCAGGGTCCGCTGACGCGGTCCGGCGCCGACCATTTCGGCGAAGTGCAGGCGTGGAACGTGGATACCGGGAAGCTGGTCTGGACGCACAACTATGAGAAGTCGGTCAACTGGGGGTCGATGCTGGCGACGGCCGGCGGCCTGGTATTCTCCGGCGGAACTTCGGACCGCAAGATGCACGCGTTCGACGCCGAGACAGGGAAGTTATTATGGGAGTTTCCCACCAGCTCCGGCATCCTTGCCCCGCCGACCACATTTATGGTCGACAGCAAGCAATACCTGGCGGTTCACTCCGGGTGGGGCGGCGATTCCACGGGGATGCAAGGCAACTTGAATCGGGCGTTTCCCGGCGAATATCCTCCGGTCCCCGAAGGTGGGTCGATCTGGGTGTTCGCCATCGAGTAACTCCTCCCCCATCCGTTGACGTCTATTTTGAGTAGGTCTTGCCCAAAGGGCAGGGGCTCCCGCGAAGGTCGTGACGTATCATGGGAGTAGGCCCCCATTTGCTCGAACCCTAACGGAACGAGCGAGGCGGGCGTCGAAAGAGTAAGCAGGCTTGCGCCGCCGGAAAGCGGAGCCAGTCATCGGGAACTGTGATCAGCGTCGATACAGCTTTGAACCTCGGATGGGCGTGCTTATGCGCCGGAGCCTTGCTTTGGCACTGTCGGCGTGAGCGGCAACATACCGGTTTACAAAGCTGGCGGGTGCAGTTGCTGCGTGGGCTGTCGGTCTTCCTGGCGGCTCTTTCGCTGTTCCCTTGTATCTCGGTTTCGGACGATTACGCCCGGTCCCGCTGGCAGGACGCCAACGCAACCACCAGTTCTCATGCTGCCTTCCGGAACGGAAACGGCACGAGTCTCCTTGGCGTCCAGCTTGAAGAGACGGAGCATATACGGCCCGTCGCGCCGTTCGTTCTGGTCCTGGTTCTGTGCTGCTTCCTGGTCGTTTTCTCGGAGCAGACCGGCACCCGTATTTCGTTCCCCGGCCTCACTCTCGGCCGCGCCCCGCCTTTCCTCTAATCTTTCCTCAATTTAAAAGAAGTTCAGATCGTTGAGAAGCCCGTGGCGTACACACGCCGCGAAGAGGATATTTCATGAAGGGACGACTACGGCTTCTGTGGTTGGCCGGACTGCTGGCGCGCAGTGTATCGGCGCAACACAGCTACACCTGGCAGGAGCTGCGCGACAAGTTTGAGAAGGCGAATCCAACGCTGCAGGCCGCGCAGGCAAGTATCGCCGAGGCGCGCGCCGGCGAGATTACCGCGCATCTGCGCCCCAACCCGGATGTGACGCTCTCGGCAGACGGACTTCAAATCAACCCGAATCAGGGGACGTGGCGTCCGTTGAGCGGCATCGTGCTTACGCCGGGGGCCAGCTATCTGATCGAACGCGGCGACAAACGGAATCTGCGGTATCAGAGCGCTCGCCAGGAGACGGAAATCACGGCCTCTACTTATTTGGATCAGGAACGCGATCTCATCTTCACCTTGCGGGCTGCGTTCGTCCAGACGCTGCAAGCCAAAGCGGTGCTGGCGAACGCGAAAGAGAACCTGGATTACTGGGATCGCGAATTGATGGTGAACCGGACGCGGTTCGATGCGGGCGATATCGCACAAGTGGACCTGAACCGGCTGGAGGTACAGCGCTTCCAGTTTGAATCGGACATGGCCGCGGCCGCGGTGAATTTGGATACGGCGAAGATCCAGCTTCGCCAGTTGCTGAACGACTCGACACCGATTGCGCAGTTCGACGTGACGGGGCCGTTCGACTTTGCCCCTGCACTTCCCTCACAAGACGAGTTCCAGAAGGCCGCGCTCGAAACACGCCCCGATCTGCGGGCGGCGGAACTGGCGATCGATAAGGCTCGCGCGGATCATGCGGTGGCGATCGCCAACGGGAGCACCGATCCCACGGTGAGCGGCTGGTACTCCCACAATCCTTCGTTCGCAAATCCGTTCGCCAACAACACCGTCGGCGGGAGTGTGAGCATCCCGCTACGCATTAACGATCGCAATCAGGGAGAGAAGGCGCGGACCCAGATCGATATCGGCCGCAGCGAACGGCTGCGGGACGCGGCGAAAGCGCAGGTTTTGGGCGACGTGGATTCCGCTTACGCGGCTCTCTCCAGTGCGCTGAACCTTCTGCGCACGCGGGAACGATATCTCAGAATCGCCGAAGGGAATCGCGACACCATTCAGTTCTCCTACCAGAATGGCGGCGCGAGCTTACTGGATTATCTGGACACCGAAAAGGCGTACCGCGATACCCGGCTGGCCTTTATCAATTTGATTGGTTCGTATCTTACGGCGGCGGCTCAGCTGAACCTGGCCGTGGGTCGAGAGGTGATTCCATGAATCGAAAAACTCTTTTCGTGCTTGCGAGACCGCAGACCAAGTTGGCTCTTGCCCTCGCGGCGTGCCTGAGCGCGGGGTTGCTGTCCACCGGATGCGGCAAGAAGGTGGAAGAAGTGTCCGCCAACACAGGCCCTCCCGCGGCGCAAGTGGAGCCGGACATGGACGCCAGCAACTTCAAGGTGGACCATCCTGAGGGGTTCCCGGTGGTCGTAGCCGAAGCACGCATGGCGACACCCGAACTCAACGTGACCGGCGTTGTAAGTCCCGATCCGTCACGGCAGGTTCCCGTGCCCTCTCTCGCCACGGGACGAATCGTGGAGATCGACGCGCGGGTCGGTGACGCCGTAAAGAAAGATCAGGTCCTGTTCAAAGTCCGCAGCACCGATATTGCGGGCGCTTATGCCGACTACCAGAAGGCAGTAAAGAACGAGAAGCTGGCCCTGGATAACCAGCGTCTGGCGAAACTGCAGCAGGAGCGCGCTCACACGTTGTTCGATCACGGCGCCGCCCCCAAGAGCGCTCTGGAGACCTCGGACTACGCCGCCGCCGCGGCCCAAACCGCCGTTGAAAATTCCAAGGTCGACACCGCAACGGCAGCGGAGCGCCTGAAATTACTCGGTTCGGATGTGGACCACCCGTCGGGCGTGGTCGAAGTGACTGCTCCCGTGTCGGGGGTGATCACAGACCAGCAGATCACGGAATCGTCAGGCGTGCAGGCGCTGACAGCTCCGAATCCGTTCACGATTTCGGATGTTTCCCACGTTTGGATCGTGTGTGATGTATACGAAAACAATCTCGCGCAGGTTCGCATGGGCGAGTACGCCGACGTTCGCTTGAATGCGTATCCCGATCGCGTGGTCAAGGCCCGGATCAGCAACATCGGCCAGATCATGGACCCCAATCTCCATACCGCGAAGGTGCGGCTAGAGGTGGAGAATCCGGAGCTGATGCGCTTCGGGATGTTTGTGAGCGCCACCTTTCACGGAGAGGTGGCGGAGCGGCGCGCGACGGTACCTTCCACGGCGATTCTGCACCTGCACGACCGCGACTGGGTTTACACGCCTGCGCCCGAGGGCCATTTTCGGAGGGTGGAAGTGATGGCGGGCGACATGCTGTCCGGTGGTCTGCAAGAGATCAAATCCGGGATCAGGCCCGGAGATTCGGTGGTAGCGAACGCGCTGGTGCTACAAAGCACGGTGGAGCAGTAGGGATGATTCATGCCCTGGTCGATTTTTCCCTGAGGAACCGCTTTCTAGTTCTCACAGCCGCCACGCTGCTCCTGATCTGGGGAGGAATTTCATTCCACGAACTCCCTGTGGAGGCGTATCCGGACGTTGCCAACAACTACGTCACGATCATCACTCAGTGGCCCGGACGCGCCGCCGAAGAAGTGGAGCAACAGGTCTCGATTCCGATCGAAATTGTGATGAACGGGATTCCCCATTTGGACAAGCTGCGCTCGGTTTCACTCGCGGGGCTTTCTAGCGTGACGATGATCTTCGATGACGATTCCATCAACGATACGAATCGCGCCAAGGTAGTGGAGCGGTTGACGCAGGTGACTCTTCCAGAAGGCCTCAAACCACAGATCGGAACCGATTGGAGCCCGGTTGGCCAGATTTATTTCTTCACGCTGCACAGCACCAATCCAAAGTACGACGTGATGGAACTGAAGTCCCTGGAAGACTGGGTGGTTGAGAAGGAGTTCAAGTCCGTCAAGAACGTGGTGGACGTCGCCAGCTTCGGTGGTCCCACCCGCGAATACCAGGTGCGCCTGGATCCGGACAAGCTGACCGCCTACGGCCTCAATATCGGTCAGGTTGAACAACAGCTCATCAACAACAATACCAACGCGGGCGGCAACTTCATCGAAGTGGGATCGCAGCAGATCAACGTGCGCGAAGTCGGTCTGGTCGACAACGTCCGTGACATCGAAGACACCGTTATTACCACCAAGAGCGGAACGCCACTCCGCATTCGCGATATCGCCATGGTGCAGCAAGGCTCCAAGGTGCGATTGGGGCAGTTCGCGCGAGCCCGGCATTTGCCGAACGGAAAGATCGTCGACAACGACGACGTCGTCTCCGGCATCGTGCTGCTGCGGAAGGGCGCGGACTCGGATTCTACTCTCGATCTGGTTCACGACAAGGTGGACAAGCTGAATCACGGGCTTCTTCCGCCCGGTGTGACGATCGTCCCGTTTCTCGATCGCAGCGACCTCGTGCATTTGACCACGCACACGGTGCTCCACAATCTGACCGAGGGAATCATTCTCGTCTCGGTGATCCTGTTCGTCTTCCTGGGCAATATTCGCGGCGCGTTGATTGTGACGGTCACTATCCCCTTCGCGCTGCTCTTCGCTTCGATTTGCCTCAAAGGCAGCGGCATTCCCGCGAACCTCCTTTCGTTAGGCGCGCTCGATTTCGGCATGATCGTCGAAGGCGCCATCGTGATGATCGAAAACATCGTGCGGCTGCTCTCCCATCCGGGGGTGCATCCGGGCGAGACGGTCGCCGAAAAGATCAAGCGAGCGGCGCACGAAGTGCAGCGCCCCGTGTTTTATTCCATCGCGATCATCATCACCGCTTACCTGCCGATCTTTACCTTGCAGGCGGTAGAGGGCCGCTTGTTTAAGCCGATGGCCTGGACGGTGGCGTTCGCACTCTTGGGCGCGCTGATCTCTTCGATGTTCGTGGGGCCCGTGATCGCCTCCGTCGTTTTTCCCAAGGGAACGAAGGAGTGGCACAATCCGCTAATGGGCTTCTTGACTCGCATGTACGACAAAGCCCTCGGCGCCGCAATCCACTATCGTTGGGTCACGGCCGGCGTGGCGGCGGTGATCCTCGCGGGCACCGTCTTCGTCAGCCGTGGGATCGGTTCCGAGTTCCTACCGCACTTGGATGAGGGAGCCATTTGGGTGCGCGGCACGCTCGCGCCTAGCACGGGGCAGACGCAGGGAATCGCAGTCGCGAATCGGGCGCGGATCCTGCTCTGTTCGTTCCCTGAGGTCACGCAGTGTACCAGTCAGGTGGGTCGTCCGGACGATGGAACGGACACCACCGGTTTCTTCAACACAGAGTTCTTCGTCGATTTGAAGCCGAAGGAGGAATGGCGCCCGGTCTTCCATCAGGATAAAGAGACACTCATCGCGGGGATGAATCGCGAGTTGGACAAGATTCCCGGAGTGGTGTGGAATTTCTCACAGCCCATCGCGGACAACATGGAAGAGGCTGTAAGCGGTGTGAAGGGTGAGCTTGCGATCAAGCTCTACGGAACGGATCTGCGTCTGCTGGAATCCAAAGCTCAAGAGATCATCAACGTGATGCGATCGATCAAGGGTGTGCAGGATCTGGGACTCTTCCATGTCATCGGCCAGCCCAATCTGAATTTCACGGTCGACCGCCAGAAAACCGCGCGCTACCAGATGAATGTGTCCGATGTGCAGGACGCCGTGCAGACCGCCGTTGGGGGCAACGCTTTAACGCAGGTCTTACAAGGGGAGCAGCGGTATGATCTCGTGCTCCGGTATCTTCCGCAGTATCGTGACACGAAAGAGGCGATCGAAAACATCCGCCTTGTTTCGCCAAGTGGGGAGCGTGTTTCCCTGGCGCAGCTCTGCCAGATCGAGATGGTGGATGGCGCCGAAGAAATCTCTCGAGAAGGAAGCCAGCGTTACGTCGCCATCAAGTATGGCGTGCGAGGCCGCGATCTGGGCAGCACCGTTCAAGAGGTGATCAAGAAGGTTCACGACCAGGTCAAACTGCCCGACGGGTACGTCGCGAACTTCGCCGGCGAGTATGAAAGCCAGCAGCGGGCGCAACGGCGGCTTATGCTGATCATTCCCCTGACGCTGCTGCTGATTTTCTTCATCTTGTATACGATGTTCACTTCGATGAAATGGGCGAGCCTGGTATTGATGAACGTGGCGATGGCGCCGGTGGGGGGATTACTGGCCCTGTTGCTGAGCGGAACCAACTTCAGCGTCTCATCGGGAGTTGGATTTCTGGCGCTGTTCGGAGTTTCAGTGCAGACCGGAGTCATCATGGTGGAGTACATGAATCAACTTCGCGCACGCGGCTACGAGATTCTGAACGCGGCCCGTGAAGGGGCTGTACTTCGCTTCCGTCCCATCCTGATGACCATGCTGGTGGCTTCGCTCGGACTCGTGCCGGCGGCGACATCGCATGGTATCGGCTCCGATTCGCAGCGCCCGTTCGCCATCGTGATCGTAGGGGGACTCATGGCCGTACTGGTGATGAGCATCTTCTTGCTTCCCACGTTGTATGTTTGGATCGCGCGCGAAGACGACGCGCTGCCTGCACCAGAAGGCCACGAGGAAGCGTAACGGCCATGCGAAAACTCGCCTTTCTCCTCGTCACGGTCACTCGTCTGGCCTTCCCCGCGGACGTCTCCAAGACGGAGCGAGTCGATTTCCCTCCGGGAGGAACGCTGCGCCTGCAAGACTCTAGTGGGGAATTGACGATGGAGGGCTGGGATCAACCTGCCGTCGAGATCAGCACCTTCGTTTCCCCGGAGGCAATGAAACAGTTGGAGGGCGTCCACATCACCGCGAAACAAAAGGGAGCGGAGGTTGTTGTGAGCGTGATCTGGCCTCAGCGGTTCGTGACATGGATCTCGCCGATCCAGTTGCCCGAGGACGGAACCTCTGCCATCGACGCCAAAAGCAAGCTGGGCGCGATTGATTCCGATCTTCCCGGGTACCCTCTTCGGCAACCTAAGTTCGGACACGCGCTTTTCGCGCCGCCTTCCGCGCCAACGCAGAAAGTTTACCTGAGGATCGGATTCGGCGACATCACGATTTTTACGACGCGAAGGCCGGCGGTACAACAGCGATGACCAAACAGGAAGTAGTTGCACGGATCAAAGAGATCGGGATTCTGCCCTCGGTTCGATTGTCTTCCACCGAGGATGCGTTGTTCGCCGCTGAGGCCGTGGCCAGCGGCGGCATTCCCATCGTGGAAGTCACCATGACCGTTCCCGGAGCCGTCCAAGCGATTCAGGAGCTCGCGCGCCAAAACCCTCAGATCGTTGTGGGGGCGGGCACTGTGTTTGATGTGGATATGGCGCGGCGCTGTCTGGACGCGGGCGCCGCGTATCTGACAAGTCCCGGCCTGGATCGGGAAGTCGTGGAGTTTGGCCTGAAGAACGATGCGACGGTAATTCCGGGAGCTCTTACGCCTACAGAAGTGATGGCGGCCTGGAAATCCGGTGCGGACTTCGTGAAGATTTATCCGTGCTCCCCGTTGGGCGGTCCTCATTACATCGCGACCCTCCGTGGTCCGTTTCCTCATGTGCCGTTCATCGCCGCGGGAGGCGTAACGCAGCAAACCGCAGCGGACCTGATCATTGCGGGCGCGACGGCCATCGGCATCGGGGCCAACCTGATTCAGCCCGATGCGATTTACGCCCGCGAGCCGGATTGGATTCGCCTGCTGGCGCGGAGGTTCGCGAAGCTGGTGAAAGACGCGCAGTCCGTCAGAGACTTGCGCGGGCACGGACAGGTATAGCATGATTCCCCTGAAGCGAATTCTTTTCCCTGTAGACTTTTCCGAGCGATGCCGCGGCGCATTCGCCTATGTGGAGGAGATGGCAAAGCATTTCCGCGCCGAAGTCATCCTACTGCACGTCGTCGAGCCGCCCTCCTACAACAGCTCCTTGGCGGAATCCTACGATCATTCCGAGGGCTTCGATAGCTTCTTTGGAGAGCGCCTCAAGCACCTGCATGTCAGACGACTGATCGAGCATGGCGAAGCGGCCAGCAAGATCGTGCAGTGCGCCACCCATCATCACGCCGATCTCATCATGATTCCCACGCAAGGCATGGGGATTTATCGCCGCCTCATCATCGGCTCCACGGCGGCCAAGGTTCTGCACGATGCGGATTGTCCCGTGTGGACCGGAGTCCATTTGGAGAATGCGCCTTCTCCCGGAAAAGTTCACTATGGGCGCGTCTGCTGCGCGGTGGATCTTAAGACGCAAAGCGCAAAGGCTTTGGATTGGGCGCACCGCTTCGCTCTGGAGCATGGGGCGGCGTTGACGTTGGTGCATGCCGGATCCGGGGACGCGGCGGAGGCGCTCGACCATTTACAGAAGCAGATCGGCTCAAACGCGGCCATTCGAGTGCGGGTAGGTGAGCCGAAGGATGTCGTGGCGGGACTGACCGCCGAGTTGCACTCGGATCTCCTGGTCATCGGCCGCGGAGCGGAGTCCGGAATCCTGGGCCGGCTGGAAGCCAATGCGTACTCCATCATCCGGCAATCCCACTGCCCTGTGGTAAGCGTCTGAAACGCCGCTACTGTTTCTGCAGCGAAGCGGGCCAGATCGCGGGCATCAAACGCGTCATCGCTTTCTGAAACTCTTCGGTTTGGTCCGCCGGCCATCCGCTGACGCCGTCGTTGAACGTTTTGGTGATGAAGCTCTCGACGGTGCCGCACTCGCACTGACATTGCAGGCCTTGGATAATGCCACTGATGCTCTCGGAAGGGTGCGTGGCGATCTTGCGCTCTTCGTTAAACAGCAACTCGGCATTACGCGGGCTTGGTGAAGTTTGGTTCTTCTGGTAATAGACCGGGAATTGCGCCATCTCGGCGCTCATCTCGCTGAGGTAGCCTTCCACCGTAGTGCCGGTCCCACCGACGTCGGTGTCGAGCTTACAGTCTGCGGCGCCGGCCACGACTTTGGAGGCTTTCGCGTCGAAGCGCGCGTGTTGAAACTCGTGCGCGATGCCGGCGGCCATCTTCGTGGCCCGTTCTTTTCCATAGGCGCTGCGATCCGGGGTCTTGTTGATCGCCGCGGCAGCGTCCTCGGTCTCCGGTTTCACCTCGACGCAGTCCTTCGAAGCATCCGCACCCGGTGGCGTGCCGCCCGGGAACTCCTTACAGGCGACTTTCGCCGCTCCCGCGCTCGGCGGGAAACAGGCGTTGATGAAAATGCCGGATACCTCGGGAGGTTTCACGATACCCTCGCCGGTGACGACGGCCGTCAGGTTAGTGGCCTCATCCTTATGGCGAGGTTTCGCGCACACACCGCCACCAGCTTCTGGAGTCGGGTTACTGGCCTTCTCCGCCGCCGCGCCTTCGGCTTCGGCCTTTTGCCCGAAGCGCCCCGGATCACCCGGAATGGGAGCTGCGCATTCGGCGGAGGACTTGCACGCGCGACGCAACGGGGGAAGCGCCACCTGTTGTTGCTGCACGACGTGCGCCAACTCATGCGCGACGAGCTTTCGGCCCGCCGGATCGCCCGGAGCGTACTCGCCCGAACCGAACACGATATTGTTGCCCACCGTGAAGGCCCGCGCCCCCACCGACTGGGCCGAAGCCGCTGCCTCCGCGCCAGTGTGGATACGCACTTGCGAGAAATCGCGCCCGAAGCGGGACTCAAAGAACGTGCGGGTGGAACGATCCAGTGGCCCACCGGGCGAAGACAACACTTGGTGCACCGACGCGGGAGCTACGCCGGTTCCTGGAAGGGCGCCCGCGCCCGTTGCTTTGCGTTGCAATCTGGAGCCTGTCGGCTGAATGGATGGCGCGCCCCGTCCCCGGTCATTCAATACCCTCTCCGCAACTTGATCGGCCTCCTGTTCCAGAGGATCGCTTACTGCACCCACCTGGATCGACCCGCTGCTGTAGGATTCAGAATGTGCGGATCCGGTGGCTTTGCGATGCAGCGCGGTTCGTGGACTCTCTTTTGTTTTCTTCTTATCGTCGCCCATGGCGCAGTCGCAATCCACACCGCCGCCGCACTCACACTTTCGTTGTAAGCGCAGAGCTGCCTGATTTCCCAGCACCGGAACGGGCGGAGCCTGTACCACCGCGTGCGGGGCCTCCGCTCGCGAGTTCCCACGCGCATTCGCCTTCTTCGTGTCCGGGCCAGCCGACTGCAACATGCTGCCCTCTAGGTCTCCGCGTTGAAGAAATGCCAGGTGTTCATGGGGGCCGGAGGTGCGGGGATTACATTTCGTGCAGGCAGCCGCGCCACTCCGCGAAACACGTTTCCTGTGACCGCCGCGGCGAATACCTTTAGCTTGGAATTGGCCGAATCCGTGACCGCCACGGGATATAGCCATAGGCTTGGCCGGCCGGTTCCCGCGCCTTCGTTCAACACCATGTTGCCGGTACAAGTGCAGCGTGAGACTCCGCCAATCAGGACCACGGGCAAGGCACCCCCGTCGATAAAGGAATTCCCGGTCAGTGTCACCGCGTCCTGGTCATTGGTCCCCAGGTCCCATACCAGCAGTTCCAAGCCGGCCTGTGCCCCGGTTCCCGCGGTACTGATGTCATTGTCCGCCATGTGCAGAGCGAGCGGAATCGCCGCGTTCGCGCGGACGGGGAACGCCTGCTTCTCGACGATGTCAAAATTCTGATTCAGAGTCGCCAGTCCCGACGCCGGCGTGCTGATGACGATATTCTCCCCTGCGAGCGCGGCGGCCTCGCCTTCGGCCGGCGTGGTCGTAACGCTGTCAGCCGCCGCGGCGGGAAGCCGGTCGAGCGTGGCCTGAAGCATCACGGCATCCTTGATCGTGGTGGCTGGCTTGCGGACAGTGACCGAGATCGCCTTGCTCAGATCCACGGCCGCAGGAAGCGGAAATCCCCGCAACATCCCTGCCGCAAATTGTATCGACGCGTTTCGCAGCGCCGTAGAAAGGTGCGTCATCAGGTCCTGGATCTCCGCGCTATACGGCGCCGCCGTCGCGATATCAGCTGCGTTCTCCGCGTAGGCCAACGCGGGCAGTGTCAGGAACCAAAATCCCCATGTGCAACTCCGCGCCGTATTCGATTCCACCCCGACCAAGCCGACATCCGCGTAGACCAGTGAGCAGAGCGTGAGGCCCGTGAAGGTGTTGTTCCGGATCGAAGCCTGCTGCAATTCTGAGGGTACCACCTGGGCCGCGACTCCCGACGCCAGCAGCGACTCTGACCGGGCGGCGCTCGAAACTACGGTTGGAAACAACGAAAATCCGACTGTGACACTGGTGGCGGAACGAATATTCGGAAGGAATTCGGTCAATCTGTTGGTTGCGGCAGGCATCTCGAACTTGTTCCCTTCCAACTGAAGACCGATGGAATCGCCGCCGGCCAGAATCCCGATGGCCAGCAAGGAGGCGTTGGCGCGGCGAAACTCAAACTCGCAATTCTCGACGCGAATGTCCGTGCTATTCACCGGACGAATGCCGATGGAAAACACGATGGAACTGCCGGCGGCGCCCACCGCTGTGAGCGTAGACGAACTCACTGGCACCAGAGGCAACTGAAACTGGATTCCCTCAAACGAAACGTCAGTGGCGCTGTTCAACACCACCAATCCTTGCAAAAATGTGCTGGCGGCGTTACCAGCGGCGTTCGGGCTTGCGCGGAGAATCACCGCTCCGGCGCACGCTTCAAAATGAAAATGGCTGTGGCTTGATCCCAGCACCAGCGGGCCATCCATGTCGTATGTGCCGGGCGCGAAACACACGTTGACTCCCGCCGTTCCTATGTATTGATCCACGATCGTTTGCAGCGACTTCCCGCTCGCCAAGTCCGAAGGGCTGACGCTTACCGTGCAGCATCCGCCGAGCTTCCGTTTGGTCAGGTTCACCAAATTGTCGAAAGGATTGGTGCAGCTTGACACCGTCACCGGCGTCGCCGTCCACAGAATTACGGCCAGCGGACAGATCCATTCTCGCGGACCGTCCGGTGGTTGCGGCGCTGCTTGGTAGCGTTCCGGATACACCTGCTGCGGAGTCCCGGGCCGGACCGCGAACATCCAGTAATCGCCCACGCGAAACGGCTGGTTCTTCTCGCTGGTAAGCGTCACCTGTGCGCCGGTGTCCCCCAGTGTGACCGCCGTTCCCGCGGTGAACGTCAGTTCCTGCTGCCATATCCGAAGATAAACTTGGGCAGGCCCCGGGTTCTTCTTGGTCCCATCCCCGTAATCGGCGTCGAGAGCGGAAGGCAGCGTCAACTTCCTCGAATCGGTGTCATACGGCGAAGTTCCAAGTGTGAACACCTCACCCACGGGAGCCGCAACGAACTGTCCATTGGAAAGCTGCGCCGCATCCATCAGGACTTCCACTGCCTGCCCGCCCTGCGGAATGTGTTCCGCGTCGACAGGGGCGGCCTGCAGCGTCAGGGTCTGAGGGTCGTCCACGGTGACGCGATAGAGGAACGACGCGTCGTCATAACCCCACAAGAGTTTCAGTCCGCCCTTGCCTGTACTCGAAATCTGAACGCGGATGAGTTGATTGTCCGCGCCAAGATATCCGCCTTGCGCCGCCGGATCGCACGGCGTCGCCACTCCCGTCGGAACAAAACCCACCTCCAGGCGTCCGAACGGCCGAACTCGCATATCGCTCGCTTCGAAAGCGAAACCTTGGGTGATCCAAACCTTCTCCGCAGCCGCGAGTGCGCTCGGACAATCGGTGCCCGTCGTCCCCAGTCTCTCCACGTGTTGGATCAGGCGGGTACGCTGCGCCGTATCCGGACCGCCCAGCGCGACATCCTTCAGATCGCTGTCTTCCACGCCGCTCACTTCCTGTTCGCGAAGCAGCAGGTACACATACTCATTGTTCGACGGAGCCTTGGCCGGCACTGAGACCCAGTCCGGATCAATCGCAGCATCCAGCCAGTCCGTCTGCTGGCTGTATTTCTCCGCTTTCGGAAGATGCGCTCGAACGCCGCCCACGTACATCGTGCCGGCGCCAATCTCGAAATCAAAGCCCGACGTGGGAAGCGTGATGGCGTAGCCATTGTCCGGGGTTCCTGCCGGTCCCACGAAGTCCAGTGCCTCTTCGCGAGTCTCTTCACTCGCGAGCAACTGAGCCTCGTTCCAATCGGCTTCCACGGTCACACGCCCCTGCTGCATGACCACCGAGCGGTACTCCTGCTTCCGGTCGTACGAGATGCGAGCTCTGTCGCTGCCCATGTCTTCCTCCCTTGTTCCTTACGTCACCCGCACCAGCACCGGCGCCAAGCCGAGCGGCATGTATTCCCGGTACTTGATCAAAATGCTGCGCTCTTTAATCGGATTCTTCTCGCGAGCGAACGCGCCCATCTCCGATCCATCCTGCGAGCCTTCGCGAATCGTCGCTCCGGCCGGCGTGAGGACCGCTCCATCGGCCGACGCCTGGAGTTGCGCATATCCCGGCCGGCCGAACGCACGCGAGGTGAAGATCGAACTCTGCGGCGCAATCTGCACGCATTCATAAGGGCGGGGCAGCACGCTGCCATGTGACCACGCCGTGAAGCGGACGCATCCATGCTGCGTATCCTCCACCACCGTGAAGTCGTCCAGGATGCACTCGCTCGCCCCGATGCGGTGCACGAACGCGCGCCCCAGTACGGTGGTGCGGGTCAGGTTCGCTTCGCCGCTCCCCAGCGCCAGCGCGGCCTGCGCGAAGGCCACCGGGAATGCTTCTTCCAATAGGGATCGATTCACGCGAATCAATTGCGCACCCGTCGGGCTCTTTGCCGCCAGCCCCGATGTGGCGAGGCTCAACGGCACCCCTTGAAATAGCGCTGGAGAATAGAACGGCGTACCCAGGATCGAGTTCAACTGCGTGACCAGATCGGCCACCAGCGCCGCATTCGGGGCGCTCTTCCCGTCCCAGCCCGTCAATTCGTTCAATGTGGCTGCGTCCAGCTTCCCTCGCAGAAACTGGGCGAGCGCACTGGGAGCCCGAAGTGCCAGTGCCAAGTCCGTCGGGTCTTGAATATCAACGGCGGCCAGCGGCTGCGTCGCATCGCTGGTGCGGATGCCCTGTACGATGCTGTTCGTTATTGTCAGGGTCTCTACGCTGCCGCTCTGGCGCGTGCGGATCGGTCCCGTGATGCACCGGTCGATCGTCAACTGCGCGATTTCCGCCTCAATCCACAAGCGGCACGGCGCCAGATCTCGCTGATCTACGCTCTGCGCGAAGACCGTACCGTCGCCTGAAGTTCCAGGATCGAACGTGCAGCACGTAACCGTCACCGAAGCGAACGATCCCGTCAGCACAATGTCTCCTCCGCTCACCAGCAGTCCTTCCAGCGCCAGAACGCTCTGCCCACCGGATCCGTGCAGAGTCCAAACGCTCGGCCCGCCCCCGCCCGGCGCGTGCAGCCGCAGCACGGGACGCTTCGATGCACCCGCTTGAATCGCGATGTTGTCGATGTTGGTTATGTCACTTACGGTTCCATACGTAAGCGAATCCTGCAGTACAACGGAACCCACCGGCGAAGGATCGGGAACGCTCGCCGCGTTCTTGATCTGAGTGACGGGGGAAGGGGCAGCGCTCGCAGCAACACCCGCTAGCCGGCGATCGTAAGGTCCGGCGCCGAGCGTGGAGGAAAACCCGTAATGGTAAGTGACGAAATAGGGCCCACCATTTCCATTCACCACGTGGAATCGCCCGCGCTCGGGATAAATGGCCGTCTGCTTCTTCGTGTTCAAGAAGTGTGACGAATCGAGCAGCACATATCCCGTCCCGGGATTGATGAACACACCCATCGAGTTCGGCGTGATTTTTCCACTGCCATCGTCCACCGCGTACAGCGGATTGTCCGCTGGATCCAGCAGGCCCGCTTCCAGAAGTGCGGCAGCGATCTCTCCTGGCAACTGCCACTCCGCCGGCGACACCCAGTTGTCTCCGTAACTTGTCGACGTGCGCGACGCCGCCGCGAACAACGGAATCTCGCGTCCGGTGGGATCGAACGTGAACTGCCCCGGACAATCGCTCGCCGCCACGGGAGTCGTTTGATCCTGTTCGAAGCTATACAGCCGCCAGAGAAAAACACCGAGATGCGGGATGTTATGCCAGCCCGCCTTGTCCACTCCCAGCCGGAAATCCGCGGTGTGAGAAAACTCGTCGAACGCTGTCTGCGATTTCACTGCGCCGTAGGCGTTCCGCAAATTCGCCCAGCCACCCGCCAGGCTTCCCGTCCACTGCCCCGCCAAGCCTTCTTCCAGGAGCAGAGCCTGCGGCCCGCCCACCACCGGATCGAAGTTGTGGCGAGTCCGGCCCATCCGCCGGAAGAACTCCACCACCCGGGCATTCCATCCGGTGATGTCCGCCGCGATCTCTTCTAAAATCCCTAGCGTCCCCTTGCGCCGACGGTAGTAGATCGTCTTGGCGACGTCGATGCGTTGCCCCCGAGCATCCAGACTCGCGACCAGGTTTGTCGCCAGTAAATCGCCGATGTAGGAGATCACCCAGTCATCGCACGTCTCGATCGATTGGTCCTCCCACAGCCTGTCGATCGTGCGTCGCAGAGTTGCCGCCTGCGCCCCGATGCGATTCACCATCTCCCGCAACGGACCGTTTGCGTTGAACGTATCCGTATCCAGCGTTCGATAAATCGCGGGCAGCAGGTTCCACAGCTTGTCCTGATAGTAGGCTTGGTAAAGGTCGCGGCTGTCAGGCATGCGACACCTCCCCGGTGATTTTCAACCCCGACCCTGGATCCAAAGTAAAGTAGGATCCTTCGCCCGGATCGAAGCGATAGTTCACTCCCGCGGGTGCGCCCTTCACCGTCAGGCTATGCACGGCCACCGCGCCTGCCACCGACAGGCACGCCGCGAAAACCTGGCTCTTATAAATCACTTCGCCGATGCCGATCCGGTTGGCGCCGAACAGGCCTGCATCCGGATCCGTGAGCGCCGTCATCGCCGCGCCGACGACATCGTCGACGATGTGCTTCGGATCCACCTCGATGGTCAGGGAAACCGTCAGAGGTAGGGCCGTAGCAAGTTGCACGCTTACAGGCCGATTTGGATCCGCGTCCCCGCGCAGCGCCAACAGGGCCGCATCTCGAGCCGCCTGATTGTCGCCCACATATACTGTCACGACTGTGCGCTGCTGCAGGGCGTCGAAACTCCATACCGCGCTCGCGCGATCCACGCCTGGTGTCGACGCCGCGATCGCCTCATAATCGTCAGCCGAAATCGCGCGCCCGAACGTCATCACCGACAACGGTGCGTACTTGCGAATCTTGCTCGAAGCCTCGGGATCCGCGCCACCGCCCGCCGCCACCGGATTCAAAATCTTCGACAAGCCCGGCTGCGGCGTGGCGATCACCGTCAGCGTTCCCGCATCCGGAGCCTCTTTGCCGCTGCCGAACCGATAGTTCGCCACTACGTTATTCGACCCGCTCGGCAGTCGAGCGCCGTTCACCCCGTCGCCGAACTGCACGTGTGTCGCGTTGGTCTCATCCTCGCGAGTAACAAAGATGGACGCTCCCGCCGGCTGTCCGTAGAAGCTCGGAACCTCGGTCCACTCCACGGAGTTTACCCACACCCGGAGGGTGCTGGTGTAGTTCGCCCCGGAACTCGAATCGCTACTCAGGAGATAGGTCAGAGGCGACTTGGCCAGCGTGAATTCCTGTCCCGCCGCTGTAGCATCGCCGCCACCGAGAACTTCGTTCGTCACCGACTTGCCACGAGTGAACGGCAGCAAATTTGTCAGCACATCGACCGGAGGAACCAAAGCGGCACTGGCACTCGTCACCGGCGGATTCGCGAGTTGAATCTCGCTCGTCGCGTTTGACTTCACAAATCCTTGTGCTGCGACTCCAGCGCCGTTGCTGTCGTTCAGCAGTACGTTCTGCTCCCCCGATGTAAACTGCGGAGGTTTGACGGCGATGAGGTCCACGCTTCCCGTGAACGACGTTGCTGGGGGCGGAATCAAGGCACCCGCATCCTGCCACCCGTGGCGAATCACCAGCGCCGACGCGTTGCCCGGCGTAATACCCGGCGCAAACGTAAGCTCCGAATGCAGCACAGGAATCGCAGCGGTGGCCGACGAAGCGTTCGTGGGATCGGAGGGATTGTCCGCATACCAGATCCCCTCTGTGTAGCTGTTTACATAAGCCAGCTGGAGTGTCGGAATTAATTCCGCAAAGATGGGCCCGAGTGTGAACCCGCCGAACTGGCTCACCTGCAACGACTCGAAAAAAAGTTCTCCACCGAACCCGAGTTCGGGAGTCGAGGAGATCGGTGAGAACGAATCGCCCGAGGAAATTGCCGGGCCCGCCACAGGCGCAGGGGTCTTCCCATTCGCGGAATCAAACAGAATCACGTCGCCAGGTTTGATCTGTCGCACTGCCGCATCCAGGTTTGCCGTGCCCGTGGAACCATTGTTGACCAGCGAAAGATCGATACTGACCTTGTATTGAAACAGTCGCGCGGTCTGGGTGCTCCGCATCAAACGGTACTTCGAAGCGATCGCTCCCGAGGGAAGCGGCAACGCCGAGGACCCTAACACGACTTGTGTATTCGTCGTTCCCCGTGGACTCACCACCGGGTTCACACTCACCACATTTGCTACTACGTAGTTCGTATCCGTGCCAGCCCAGCCCTTTTCCACTAGCAGAACCAGATCGCCCGTTTTGATCGAGCTCACGGTCCCCTTCAAATACACGCTGCCATCCGTTCCGATCACTGCTTGCGAATTATCCGGGTCCGCCGAGACCTGCCCGCCCGGTTGGACCGCGGTATCCGCGCTCAGCTCGAAAATCTGCGGACTCTTGCCCGGGCCCGGTTTGCTCTGTATGCCGAATCCTTCGGGCAGCGTGATGGGCTGCTTCGCGCTGACGATCGCCGCCAGGGTTGCCACCGCTCCAATGCCCGGCTTTGGCCGGTATCCCAGCACGCGGATCAACCGATTCACACTCGCATCCAAATCCGCTGTGCGCAGATAATCCTGGTTCGCGATCCGCTCGTTGTAAAACGTCAGAATGTCCGACAGGTAAGCCCACCACTCGATCATTTGCAGCGCCAGGTCGCTGGTCGCGGTTGGCTTCCAGTTCGCCAATTCGATCTCGCCTGGCAGTGCCCGCAACATCTGGTCGCGGAAATCCGTGAAATCTCCCGCGCGATACTGTATCGCCGACAATCCAGGCGGATTCGAGATCACTTCCGGGAAACCACAAGCCTCGCAAGGGCAGTTCGGATTGCTCATTTTCCACCGTCCACGTACACTCGCAGGGACCCTCGCTCAGGTTTGCTGGGATCGTTATCCACGCGCAGAATCTGGCTAGGCTTCACCGTCACTTCATCCGGCATCGTGATCGGAGTCACGATCACCCCGCGTTGCCGGTACAGAATGTCATGCACTCCAGCCACACCGTAGGATTCCTGAATCGCCGCCTCCAGCGCGCTCCGTTCCAGCGGCTGCCCGAACGTGAAATTGTCGACGTAGAAGAATCCCGTCGTCCCATCCGTGTTCTTCAGCGAGTTCAACCTCTTCAACACCGCCGCCTCCACGTCTCCGCGGAACACATCCGGCCGGGCGCAGACGTACACTTCGAGGTCTAGCGCCACGTACTGCGGATCGGGCGCATACGATTCATATCCCGCCAACCGCCGCCGGTTCAGCAGATGGATCAACCCCAGCCTCTCTGCGTCGGTTATCTGCTCGCTTCCCTCCGGATCGGCAGTCGTGAACACTGTCAGCCAACTCCCGGTCCACCGGAACACGGTGCCCGCGCGCTCCACCCAGGGCAGAGTCTCCGCCGCCGCTGCGTAATCGCGCGCCAGCACGGCGTTGTATCGCACGGCGCGAAACGCCTGGGGAGCCAGGCGAGCTACCGTTGCATCCGCCTCCTCATCCGCTCCTCCGGCTGCGGCGAAGGGATTCGTCACGCTCATAACGAACGGAGCCTTCGCCGGATCGAAACCCGTGATCGCACCCGCCGCGAGATTTCCGGTCGCTCCGTTTCCCATCCGGTACGTCACCTGGAAAACTGTGCCCGGCACCGGCACGGTTCCGAATGCCTGGTCGCCGAAGCGGATCGTATCGCCCGCATCGCCGTCGTAATCGTACGAAATAGTGCCGTCGGAGTTGCGCCCCACCGGCACGAATTTCGCGCGATCTAACGTGAACCCTGTCTCGAACTCCGCCGTCTGCAGCAGGTTCAAGAGCCACGGCCATGGCACCGGCACATCGCTGGGAGCCGTGCCCGTCAATGCGATTTCTGGCGCCGCCGGAATCGCTGCATCGGGGGCCAGCCACGCCAGCGGAGGCTTCGACAACGTATACAAATACATCGGAGCGAATGTCGACGGAGTGCTGTTCGGACCCGTCCGAACCACCGCCAATTTCATAAAGGGAGTCGCCGCCGGCGGAGTATCGATGGCAAACGCTTCCTGAAATCGAGCTCCCTCCGTCGCCGGTACCAGATTCCCCGCCAGTACCGTGCGTGTCAAGTCGTGATCGTGCGTGAGCGCTTCACTCGCGTCCCACGTGATATGCGTGACGTCCTGTCCATATAGCGCGTCGAACTCTTCGTCCACGCTCACGATGTGCACCACCTGGCGAATCGGCGCATCCGCCGATACCGTAGCCGCGGTGTCAATCAGCAACCGCAGCCCTGGTGTGAATCCGAACCCTTTCCCCG
Organism: Bryobacteraceae bacterium; assembly: GCA_036498815.1. Lineage (GTDB taxonomy): Bacteria > Acidobacteriota > Terriglobia > Bryobacterales > Bryobacteraceae > Palsa-187. Next base: position 153,728 of record DASYET010000049.1, read on the forward strand.
ACACCCACATTTCCGTCGAACCCGTTTTCAAACAAATCTGGCTGTCGTCCCAGTAATACGGGGCGATTGGAGTGTTCCATTTCGCATCCACCGTGTATTTGGTCTGATCCGCCAGCCCGGTGCCCACTTCGTATACGATAGTTTGCCCGTCCGGGGTTACCCCGGACACCGGCAACCCGGCGGAAATCGGCCCTCCAGTCACATTGAATTGAAGGAGGACGGCAGCCGACGTCGCGGGCCGAGGCTCGTAGTCGACCAGCCGGGCGAGCCGCACGATGCTTCGCCGCTGTGTTGCCGTCGGCAGCGTAGCCTCGGCCGCCACACGATCCTGCGTGTAACTCAAATCGTCCGCGAGCCCCGCGAGCGACTCCAGGAACATCATCCCGAAATCCGCCTCGGCGCGCTCCTTCCATTCCGGATACCGTAACGCGGAAAAATCCATCAGCGCCTGGCGGAAGCTCAGGAAATCCTTCGCCAGATAATCAATCGGCGGCGGATTTCCTAACGCCGGCGGACAGGGCGGAGTTGGAGTATCGCAATCCAGATCCGACGGACAGGTCGCTTTGAACGAAAACACGGTCTGACTGAAAAATGGATCGAGCGCCGCGCTGGTCAGGCTCAGACTGTAGAAGGAGAAATCCCCTGCGGCCACGGCCGTAAGCATTAAAATCGGCCGGCCTTCCGCATCCGCCGACCAATCCGTCGCGTCGTTGATCTGGTTTACCGCCACCGTGGCGATCGTTTCGCCGCCTGTGATCCGCGGGTTCGACACGATCCCGATCAACGCTACGTTGTTCAGGAAATGAACCCGCAGCGTGCGCTGATCCGCGCTCGCGATCTCCACGAAGTCGATCCCGTTCAGCGTGGTGGATTGAAGCAGCAACTCGACGCGATCTTTGGGTACCGTCGCCATGTCAGCTCACCAAGACTTGCAACTGCCCGCTGGTCTGCGTGGCCAGCATCGTGTATTGAATCTGAATCTGCAGCTGCGCCGGATCGTCGGTTGACTCCACGGGCACCACCTGCACTCTCTGCACTTTGATAACTCCCGCCATCCACCGGTTCAGCGCCTGCAGCACGATCAGGTTCGTGGTGGCATCCAGAGCGCTCGAATGGGGCGCGAAAATCAGTTGCCGCAAGCCGCATCCGAACTCGGGCAGATCGATTCTTTCTCCGGGCGAAGTCAGCAGTACCTGCCGAATCATCTGATCCACGTGCGCCTGATACGGGGTCTGCGCCGCCTGCTCCGACGCCGGGTCGATGCGAAACGGAAAGGCGTAATCGTGCCGTTCCATGCTACTGCCCCGTTACCTGTTCCTGCGTAGTCGTGATCAAAACGGTCCCTTGCGGAGCCTGCGTTGCCGCGAGGCACAGCCCAACGCTGGCCTCGCTCAGAGTGAAATCGCTCATCGCTTGACTCCGTGTGTCCGGTGAGATCCACTGCACGCTCACGCACGGGCTCGCTACCGGACCCGGAAGCGTGAACGGACAGCCCGCGATCGTGAACGTATCGGAAGCCCGCACCGCGGGAGCTCCGCCGACATTTACTCGGGTATTCGACGTAATCGCGCTGACCGTCCCTCCGTGGGGACACATCAGCACGCTCGCCGTATTCAGCAGCCCGCCCATCACATCACCTCCAGTGCGCCGTTGTTCACGTTCACTTCCGAATCGCTCACCTGCACCGTCTGCGAACCGCGCGTGAGTGTAATTCCGCTCGAATCCAGCGTCACGCTATTTCCGTTCGAATCCTGGATGGTGATGCTGCCCTGATCGTCGTCCAGCAGCAGCTTGTGCTGCTTGGTCACGATCACCTTCACCGCCGCCGCCGCGTCCGTGGGAGCCTGCGAACTCAACCAGAATCCACCCACCCAAATTGGGAAGGACACGTTGCCGCCCTCAAACTCGATCCATACCGCCGAACCCACCTCGGGCAGAAACGCGAACCCCACCGAATCCCCCGCGTATGGGACGCACGGCATCGCCCAGCCGGATTCGGTCGCGCCCAGCACGGAAGGAACATTGGCCTTGATGCGCATCGTCGCGGCGTCCACCTGCGTTACGGTTCCTCGATACTTGCCGTAAAATCGCCCGCGAATGGATTCGACGACGTCCTGGATGGCCTGCTCGTTCATGCGCTACATGCCCCCCAGCATTCCCATCAGGCCGCCGCTATTGGACGCCGCCGGACCCATCGCATTCCGCACCAGCACGAACTTCATCTTGTGAGAATCGGCCCCGATCGTGTGCCGCACGCTCCATACCAGGTATTTGCCTGAGTTCAACGACCCGATTCCGTCGATTGCCACCACGTCGCCCACGCGCAGCACCGTTTGGAGACGCGCGAAGTCTGACTCCCCCTCGCACCGCGCAAACCAGTTCGCGTCCTCCAGCAGTCCTTGCGCCCGAAGAGTCAACTCATCCGAGCTGTCCGCCGGAGCCGCTAGCATGACCGACATCGTCTGCCCGCGAAACGCATCCAGGGTCTGCGCGTCGAGCGGCGCCAGTCCCGAATCCGTCAGGTCCACGCTCGCATCGCTGTTGTCGAGAAACACTTGCCCCGCGGTAACACTCGTCGGACGTGTCGCATCCCACTCCAAATCCAGCGGCCCCACGTTCCACGAATCCGGATCGTTCAGATTTAACGTCACCACGGGATCGCCGTCCAAATTCGGGCGCGCGAAATATCCTGTGCGAACGCCTGCCTGATCCGCGCATACTACCCGGCACAGCTTTCCCGTCGCCTTTGCCAGGGACCGCAGAAACGCCATGTCCGTTCCACGCTGCATCAGCGAGTGTCCGTCCTCCGTATGCGCCGGCGAGTCGTCCTGCGAATTATCGTCGGCCGGCGTAAAACCATAGGCTCCAAAAATGCTCGCCGCCACATCCGAGTCCGTCACGTCCACCCACTCAGCCGCCTTCTCTTCCAGATTCATCAGCCACGATGCGTCCTGCCCCCATAACTCCACTTTCGAAGACACCACCCCGCGTTCCAAATGCAGCTTCGACGTCAGCAAGTACCCGTCGAAAATGCACTCCGCCGGTCCTGTCGGAGGCATTACCACCACTGCGATATTCGAAAAGGGCGCAAACCGGCTGTCGTTGATCACGCTCAGGTCCCCATTGTCCGTGCCGATGGGCATCGACATCTGGATCGCCCCGGGCAGGTCGGCATTCTCCTCCACCTCCAGTGACGCGATTTGGTTGCAGAAGGTGTCGTCTGCCGGAGTTCCGTTGAACAGGACCTGAAATGTCGCCGGCATCCCTTACGTCCCTTTCTTCGGCACCGCGATCATCTGGTGCGTCGCGAGAGCGTCCGGTACCATCGCATCGTTTCCATCGCAGAACCGCCAGAACGTCGTGGCGTCGTTCAGGTAGTAGTTGCCGAGAAGGTCCAGCCGCTGCCCTTGCTTGCGGGCGTGATATCCGATCAGCTCCGGATTTGTCGGCACCGGCAGCACCACCGCCGTCACGCTCGATCCATCCTTGCGTTTCACCGTGTATTGCGCCTGATTTTGATAACGGCTTCCCGGAAAAAACATAATCCCCCTAGAACGGCAACATCCCCGCGAGCGCATCCGCCGAGTTCACGATGTTCGCCCGCGCTAGTCCCTGCCGTAACACGCCCATCGCGTCGTACGCCGTCTGCACGATGTCCTTGACCAGTCCGTCATCCAGCGCATCGATTTCGTTCTGTGTCAGCACCTTCAACCCGATCTCCACATCCGCATGCGTCGGAACCAGCAGTGTCGGATCGTACAGCTTCTCGGTCACCTTCAGCGTGCTCACGCGAACCGGCAGAATCCGCCCGGGTCCCCACACGAACAAAACGGTAGGCACCACCGATACCGGCACCGATCGATCCACACCACTTGAGGCGCCCCCCAGCGCGCCGCCTCCGATCGATGCCGCCGAGGCAAGGGCAGACCCACCGCCCGACGTTGAAGGAAATAACAGCATCTCCAGGGCGGCCAGCGTCGGATAAATTCCGGAAATCGATGCCAGCGCTGACGCGGGGGCCGACCCATCCGCAATCGTGTCGGACGAATCGAGCGCGAGCGAGAAGGAGAATTCCTCACCCGGATTTCCTGTCACCGCCAGAGGGTTCCCCGCGCCCGGTCCCGCCGCTCCTCCCGATGGAGCCGCGGCCGCCGCGGGAGTCCACGTGTGTACCAGCGACTCCGGGTTGTACTGGAACAAAATAATATTCGGAATCGGAATGAGAAATGCCGATGTGAACTCGATGAACGCCCCGCGAAAATATTTTCCTGGCATCGTCTAAGTCCGCCGTAACTCCCGCATCAGCTCCTGTAGGATTTGCTCCGATAACTGGTCCGGCGTCGCGCCCGGTCTTGGCCGCACTTGCAGCCGCACGAACTCTGCGCGCTGCGGCAAATCCCCTGCAAGAGGAGCTCGCTGCAGTTGCGCCACCACTTGTTCGGCCAACCTCTGCGCCACCTTCGCGTCCATCGCCCCGGCCTTCAGTACCAGCCTCTCAATCTGAATTTCCTGCTCTTTCTTCTCAGGCATGTTTCGGGCTCCACTCGCTGACGCGCCACGATGCCCCGTGCTTGTTCATCTCGCGTTTTGCCGCGTGCAACAGATGTTCCATCCGAATCCTCGACCCCTCCGCGCGCGCCAGAAACGCGGCGGCCAGCGAGATCGCCTTGATGTCCGCTCCGGTCAACACCAGATTCTCCGCCAGCCACGGCCAATCGATCGTGTCGAGCAACTCCTCACCGCCCGGCGACTTCTCCGCCAGCGACATCTTCCAGAGCGCCATCCGCTCCGCGGGACCCGGCGACAGGAAATCGACGATGAACCGAAGCCTTCGCAGAAACGCCGAGTCCAAATCGTTTTTTCGATTCGTCGCCAGAATCGCGACTCCGTCGAATTGTTCCATCCTCTGCAGCAGGTAGTCGATCTGGATATTCGCGTACCGGTCATGCGCGTCCTTCACCTGAGTGCGCTGCCCGAACAGCGCATCCGCTTCATCGAAGAACAGCACCACCGCGGACCGCTCGCACGATTCGAATACCTTCTTCAGACGCTTTTCCGTCTCCCCGATGTACTTGTTCACTACGCCCGCCAAATCCACGCGATACAACTCGCGGCCCAACTCGCGCGCTACCACCTGAGCCGCCATGGTCTTGCCCGTTCCGCTCGGACCCGCGAATAGCACGTTCAACCCGCGCCCCATCCGGCACAGTCTCTCGAACCCCCACTCCTCCAGCACGGCCGCACCCAGCCGAGCCTGCGCCGTCAGTTCCTCCAACTGTTTCCGGAGCCCCGGTGCCAGCACGATGTCGTCCCATGCGTAGGGGCAGGGAAGCATGCTGAACAATTCGCCAGGTTCGTTGTGCAGCATCCGCCGGCACGCATCCAACACCGCCTCCGACCCCGCGGGCGCTACCTGCGCGGCCGCCCGAATCTCGGCGGGACGTAGAACCCAGTCCCGAATCGCCTCCGGAATTGGCTCATCCGTGAACCGCTTCCACAGCCGCGCCCGGTCCGCCCGCCGCAGCGGAGCCATCTCAAATGACCCACGCGCGACCCGCCCCGCTGCCGAACTCTTGCCTGCGGCCTCTGTTCCGAAAAACGCGACTTCGCAGACCCCCTCGATCATCTGCCGCGCGCGCATATCCAACAACTCCGCATGATTCCAATACAGGACCGCGCCCTTGAGTCGCGACGCCCGAATGGCGTGAACTACGCGCTGCGAAGTTGGGGTTTCCGCCGACGTCAATTGCCGCGCATCGACTACCATCAGATCCGCGCGCATCTCCGCGCACACCTGCGCCGCGAGCGTTCGCTTGCCGGTGCCCTCCGCTCCCGTCAACTCGACTTCCGCCGGAACCTGAACCGAAGCCAGGAAATCCCGAATCGCCGCGCGGGTAGCCGGATCGAGATCCTCCGAAGCCCATGCCTCAGTCGTGGGAATCACCTGCACTGCCGCGGCCACCACCGGGTCGATCGCATTCTCCCCATGCAGCCATTGGACGATGTACGGGTCCGCAAGCCACGGTGCGTTCAGCGCGCAAGGGTTTGCCGCGTTCTCCGGAACGTGTGCCAGATGCCACCGCGACAATGCGCAATCCGTGCTCATCGTCCCCTGCCATCCGAACAGCGCTCCCGCGAGCAGCGGCGTCGCATAGCAGGCAGAGGCATCGTCGTGCAAATATCCGCAGACACGCCCGAACGCCGGCTCCGCCGCCACCGCCGCGGCCAGCCCCAGCAAGTCGCTTTCTTCCGGGCTCAGACCAAATCCTTCGCACAACGCCAACCATCGGGCATCCGCCATGATTGCTTGATCTGCCTCGACGATCTGTCGCGTCAACTCGCGTGCCTCCGTGTGCTCCTCGTAGAACCGGGCCTCTTCCTCAATCGCTTCTGCTGGATCCAGCAGGATCCGATCCACCTCGTCATGCGTGATGGCGATCCCCTTCGCGGTTACGTCCGCGGCCCACAGCGCCCGCAGCCACAGCACTCTCCGCTGCGCTCGTAGTCGAGTCCGCGTCAGATACGCCGGCTCCGCTGTTCTCACATGTTCCCGAGGCTGCATGGCGGTACTCACGGAATCACCACCCACCACGCCGGCGGCGACTCAATTCCGTTGACGCGAACCCGCACCGAGTACGTTCCCTTGGCGATCGTTCCCGGCACCGTGAATGTCAGCTGCGCGACCGACACAATATTGAATTCCGCCGCGCCGAGAAGCACCGTGTCCAGCAGAACCTCTGTCGCACCCGCCACGAACCCCTCGCCATTCAGCGTGTACGGACCCACTCCCGTGCCGATGATGGGCGGATTCGGCGGCGGTACAGCCGACGTATCGATCCACGCTGCCACCTGGAACGGGACCGTATTTGTCCGATACTTCGACGGAGCATCGCATCCCGCGCTCAACTGATAGGTCCCGGCTGTCGGAGCGTTTGCCGGTGGCGCGCCCGTCGTCAGCGGCAATTGAAGAGTAATGCGATTCGCCGTTTGGAAATTCTGCGCGCCCGGAGCAGGTTCCGCCACCATCCAGCCCGAGACGTTGAACTCCGTTCCATCCGGCATCGTCAGATAAACGTTGTTCGAGGTGGCCAGATTCAGATTCGCGCCGTACAAATTGAAGTGCTGCCCAGGACCGGGGGCCGCTACCGCCGGTGAATAATCCACGCTCACTACCGGCGGCTTCGCACTCACATCCAATGTCGGGTACGTCACCGTGCGCACCGCCCCCAACAACTGCCCGTTGAGCGAGACCGGAAACGCCGCAGGATCTACCGCCAGCGTCATCGACTTTACCGGAGGCGCCAGCGCGACCGCCGCGGGCGGAGTCATCAGCACTACGCTGACCTTGTAAACGACTGCCAGCCGCATCGGCACCGTGATCGCCTGCCACAGCCGGGCTAACTCGTCCGATGTTTCGATCTCCATCGTCAGCACAAACTCTTCATCCACCGGTGTCGCGATCCCTGGCAGAGCCACCTGCATCTGTACGATGGGTGTTTGATAAAAGAACTGCACCGCCATGCTCATCGCCTGCTGCTCGTGTTGATACTGTTGATCCGCGAACGCGCTCAGCAAAAAGTAAAGGTCTAGCGCCATCGGTTGAAACGGAATCGTCTGTGCCCGTTGGCTCACCAGAGGGGAGTTGCGCTGGAACTTATCTTCGGTAATGTGAAACAGCGAAAACGTTAGCTGGCATCCCGGCTGCTTCCGCACGGCGTCCGGCATCGCGCCCGAAAACGAAAGTGGAAACTGTCCACCTGCCCCCAGCGACGCCCACAAGGGAGACGCCGTCGTGACATACTTCTCGAGCAGGTTGATCAAGGTGTTCGTCACCAGCGACAAATCCAGGACACCCAGTGGTGCCAGTCCCATACCCCTGCCTCTCTATTGCCACGCTGACCACAGCGTGTATCCCCGCGCCAGCCGCCCCTTCGGCGCGGCGGGAGCCGCCACATACCGTACAGGCACCGGCGGCGAGACCACTTGCACTTCAATCTTTCCGATCTGTATCGAGTTCTTCGACGCCGCCCGTACATCCTCCTGCGCCGAAGCCTCCCGGAGTGTCCGTTCGCGATGCCGTACGGGCTCTTCGATACGCAGAGGAACGTTCCGTGTGGGCGTCATCGTAGCGAGCGGAGCTGCACTCGCCGCTTCTGTTCTCACCCGTCGAGCGGCGGGAGCGTCCGCTTCCCGCGCTTCCGCGCGCACTGGAGCTACTTGTTCTCTCACTCGCACCGGCTCCAATTGCGGGCGGTATGGGAGCTTGGGTGTCGGCCGGGGCGCCTCTTCCGGAGTTGGCGATTGCGACACGGCAACCGCCGCCTGCGGCTCCGGCTGATCGCCCTCCCGTATCGGCGTGTGATCTTGTTTTGGTGCCTGGCTTTTTACCGGCGTGATCGCGATCCTCTCCTGCCGGCGTTCGCCCCGCCCTGCGGGGGGCGGCTTGTCGGCCACCGTGACGGTTCGTATGTCACGAATCCCGCGGCTCCCCTTCACCGGCGTCGCAGGTACTGGCTTGCTTTCCATGGCCTCCGGCGTCACCGCCGGCCTGGCCCGCCTCAACGGAGCCTCCACCGGGCTTGCTGCGGCATCATTGTCGGGTGTAACCTCCACCGCAGGCGCATCCATCCGCGCCGACTTCCACAGATTCGACACGGGCCGCGAGGGACGAAGCGCTGTGCCGCCTGCGCCCCACACCAGGCGCCCGAAATATCCGCGAGCCATCAATCCCCTCCCGCCCCGCGCATCAGCAACTCGGCATACTGCACGCGCCGCCCGCTCGGCAGGGAAAGAATCTTCTCTTCACTCCAGTGATAGTTTCGCGCCAGCAGATGCACGTCTTGATACAAAAACTCGGCTTCATATCGCATCTCGCGCTGCACGTAGCTCTGCGCATCGAACCAAAACCGCGCCCTCGCGCCACACTCCGGACACTGTCCCTCGATCTCGCCCGAAAGCGGCGGAGCCAGAGCCTCCATCGCCGTCTGTGCCCGCTTCCATCCTCTGGCTGACTCCGTGCGGATCGTTCTTCGTGCCAACTCCTGCTCCGGATGAGCTGCGCGAACGGCCGCGGCCAGGTCCCCTGCCGTCACTAGCCGAAACTGCACTTCGCTCCCCGTCAGTTGAAACCACTCCTGCTCGGGCAAAACTGCTACGTTCCCCGGCAATCGTCTTTGGTCTAACAAGGCGCGATGATGCGTCAGATACTCGCTAATCCGGAAGGACACATCGGTCACGGTGCCGCACTCCTCTACCGGGCACCGCCCGCGCGACGCCACCACATCCCCGAACCATCGATGGCGCATTTCCAGCAGCAGCGCCTCCAGATCCGGAACGGGCAGCGCCGCCGCGTCCCATTCCTCTCCGTCCCGCCTGTACGCCAGCCGTTGCACCAATGCGATCGACGTCTGCACGACATCGCTTCCGCCTTCCAGGAGTAGCATGTCCTCCGCGCCCGTGGCTTGGCGCAACTCGACTTCGATCTTGCAAACAGGCAGGCGAATCATCGGAGAATTACTTCTCGAGCGTTTCCGCCAGGCTCGTATCGCGCTCCCAGCCCTCGTTCTCCAGCTTGATGTGCTCGATCGCCACCGCGTTCGCACCTGCATCCAGGTCTGGTAGAGCCTGATACTCGCTCACCCAGCAGCGGTGCACGATGTAGCGCCGCACCGGCTGGCCCTCTTCGTTCAACAACTCGATGCGGATTTCCTTCCGCAGGTTCTTGAGCGACGTGGACGGCGAACCCTTGTCCAAATCCTGAGCCGCATTCGCCCAATCCTCGAAGTCGTTATCGAACGTGACGCCACGCTCCATGGTGATCGGTTCGTACTTGGTCCGCCCCAGTCCCTTGCGGATGATGGCGTTTCCGCCCTCCTTGTACTCGATCGGGTCCGACGAGCGCTTCAAGGACGAAACCTTGCTCACGCCCGCCACCGGTGTGGTTGAAGTGTCGAAGTACACCAGAAACCGGTACGATTTGTACGGATCCAGCCGCTTGATATTTACCGTGAATGGTTTTCCCATCTCATCCTCTCCTTAGGACTGCGCCTGTCCCGCCAACTGCGCGATCTTCACGACCACAAACTCCGCGGGCCGCAGCGGTGCGAAGCCCACAATGATGTTCACCACGCCGTTGGCCTGATCGTCCGGCGTCGTCGTGGTGCTGTCGCACTTCACTTGAAACGCTTCACTCGGAGTCGTGCCCGCGAAGGCCCCCTGGTTGAATAGCGACAACATGAAGCTCTCGATCGAAGTGCGGATCGAAACCCACAGCGGATCGTCATTCGGTTCGAAAATCACCCAGGTCAGGTTGGTCTTCAGTGTCTGTTCCAGGAACAGCGCCATGCGGCGGACCGGAACGTACTTCCATTGCTGAAACGCCGGATTGGCTGACACCAGTGTTCGAGCTCCGAACACCACCGTCCCTGCCCCGGGGAAGGACCGGATGCAGTTCACGCCGATACTGTTCAGAACGCCCTGCCGCGAATCCGTCATCAAGCCGCCGGGCGTCACCACCCCCGTCGTATCTAGCAGCGTCGTCGCGAGCCCCGCCGGAGCTTTCCACACTCCGCGAGCCGAGTCCGTCGCGGCGTAGATTCCCGCAACATACCCGCTCGGTGGCAGCGTGAAGGTTGCGCCGGTCACATCGGTTGGCTGCCCCGTCACGGGATTCGTGCTCAAGAGGTAGGGAAAATACAGCGCCCCGTTTGCGCTCATCGGAGCCACGTTGCCTGCTGTGTCCCCGGCCGTGTTGCCCAGGAAGTCGCCAACCCAATTCGTCGGCGGATCGGCCACGTCAATCTTTGGCGGATCCATAATATAGAAGGCCAGCTTACGTTCGCAGAAGGCCAAAGCCTCGCTCAGCACGCCATTGTTGATCACTCCTGGCGTAAGCAGGATGTTGAAGATCTGCACTTTATCCAGTGACGAGTCTTCCTGAAATACTGCCAGGAAATCCGCTGCGTTGAACACTCCCACGGTTCCCGAGGGCACCGTGGTGGTCAAGTTCTTCTGTTCCGTATACGTCAGAGAACTGAACGCCGTGGGATACGTCGTATTCGGTGTTGCCGTGACCAGGCCCGAAACCCCGTTCACTCGCCGCTCGATGAAGTTCGGATTGTCCTTACTGCTGATCTTGTCTACCAGCGAAATCTTCCGGTACACCTCTGTCTGCGCCCCGAAAGTGATTGAAAGATCCGCGATTGTCGCATTGCTCGATCCATCGTTTTGGACGTTGTTGATCGTCACCGAGATGGGCAGCGTATCCGTCGGCTCCAGAGCCGTGAATTCGATTCCGTTGGTACCGTTGACGGCCAGCGAGTTGGTCGCCGCCGCGACAGCACCGAGGTTGTTCCCGTTCTTGTCGAAGTAGTCCTTCGGCTGCAATCCCACGATGATCGCGTCCGTGCCGCCGTTTTGGAAGAATTCGTTCACCGCGAAAGGCACGTTCGCGTCGATGAACGCGCTCTGGTAAAACCCTCCGAACAGCCGCTCGTAGTCGGAGAAGCTGAAGATCTCCAGCGCGGTTCCGAAGTACGACGGCGTCGGCTTAAACGGATGGACGTAACCCACGAACACCGTCACCGACGTGGGCGCCGCGGCGATCGTGTGCGTGTTGCTCGGCAACTCCTGGATATAAATCCCCGGATACGATGTGACAACGGGCATGTAGCCTCCTGAAAATTAATTTGCTGGTGAAACCTGAAGCTCGCTCACGGGCACGATCATTCTCTGCTTCCGAACCACTTCCACGACCGCGAAAAACTGCGCCTCCGTTCCCGAATCCGAGAACTCAATGACTGTCCCCTCCAAGTCCTCCTCAGCGGGCAACGGGTCTTCCGAAGGCGGGAGAAACACGCTCCGCCGCTGGAACGTGACTCGATCTCCAACTTGCGTATCGCTCCTCCCTGATGTCGATCAGGCCGAACCAAGAAGCACGCGGCGCTCCATTCAAAGCCCGGCGCCTCAGGCTCTGCAACGTTCACGTCTCTTTCAACTTGCCTCTCGAATCGCAACTCGCCGGTACTTGGGCGAGTTCCTGCACACCGCCGACTCTTGCGGAAGATGCCGCAACATGTTGCAGCCCCTCCTCCTCGGCGGAGCGGGCACACTCCTCCGAACCCCTATGCCTAAGCAGGCGGACAGAGTCCTCGCTCTTCGGATTTGCCTACGGCTGATGCGTCAACCGGAACGACCGCAACTTGTGGTACAGCGTCCGCTCGCTCGTCTGTAAGCGGCTCGCGATTTCCCGGCGGGTTTGCCCGCCGGCCATGAGCGCGCTCTCCAGCAGCTTCTTCTCTAGCTGCCGAAGTGCCGTGCAGTAAGGCAGCCCATCCTGGAAGATCGCCTGGAGCATGGACGCCGCGGCGTCCTTCACGGGGTCTTCACACGATTCCTCGCGGCCTGCATTGGCCTGCTCCGCCCAGTCCGCCAATTCCAGGCACGACCCGGAAGTCTTGCCGAACAGAGCCCGCTCCACCGCATGCTCCAACTCGCGAACGTTCCCCGGGAACGTCTGCAGTTGCAGATACCGCACCAATTCCGGATCCACGCTCACGATTCCCGCATATACATCCGCTCGGCGCCGTGCGAAATCCAGAATGAGGGCGGGCAGATCCTCCGGCCGCTCTCGCAGCGCGGGCAACCGTACTTTGACCACGTTCAACCGGTGATAAAGATCCGCGCGAAACTTGTTCTGCTGCACCAGCGGCGCCAGCGGTTGATTCGCCGCTGCCACAATCCGCACATCAATCGGAGCCTCTAAGTCCGATCCCACGCTGCGCACCTTGCTCCGCTGAATCACGTCCAGCAGCTTGGGTTGCAGCGCCGGTGGCAAATCGTTCACGTCGTCCAGAAACAAGGTCCCGCGATGCGCCGCTTGAAACAGTCCCTTCCGCCGGTTGATCGCTCCGGAGAACGCGCCTGGCTCATGCCCGAAAAGCTCGCTTTCCGCCAGCGACTCATTAATCGTGCTGCAGTGCACCGTGATGAACGGATTGTTCCGGCGCTTCTTGTCCAACTGATGAACGGCATGCGCCAGAACCTGTTTGCCGGTGCCTGTTTCGCCTTCGATCAGAATCGTAATGTCGCTGACATATGCCGCTTTATGCGCCTGCCGTAAGACCGGCAGCATCGTGTCGGAAGCGGTGCGAAACCCAAGGTTCCCAAAGACTTCGCGCAACCCTTCATCCGAACTTGGCGCCGCGATATGGCCCTGACCCGACACCATCTCTCCTCCGCCGACCCACACGTTGGACACCGGCAGCTAGGCTGCATTTGCCCAAAGGGACCTCAGAATATCCGCATCTTCCTGCGCTGTCAAGGATTTGTTTAGTACTTCCAGTACCTTAGTTCCGCGAGGACAATAGATGGTGCGATTCCCTGGGAAAACGTTTCACCCGTGCGCCCGGATTCTTATTTGCGGATCGCGCGCTGAATCTCGGAAACCGCTTGTAGGGTGCTAAAGGCCGTGGGCACGAAATTGAAGTTCTTCCCGCCGATCTTCAAGTGGAACGCCTGCCGCTGCCGGATGGGCAGCACGTTCGTCTTGATCTCCTGAATCTCCGTCAGCGGAATCTTGAAATTGTCGTTACGTCCGTCGTCGGTCGCCAGCACCACGTATACCAGATCATTGCCCACAGTCTGTAAGTATCCGCGGCACGCCGGCCACACTGGAGTATTCGCCAGCCCCCCGTGATCGTGAATCACCTCGATCCTCTGCCCGGTTTGCACGGGAGCAGCAGGGGGTGTCACCGGCGGAGCCGTCCGGGGTTGCGGCGGCGGAGGCGTCGGCTGAGGTTGAGGTTGAGGTTGTGGCTGCGGCGAGACCGGCTGTTGCGGCGGAGCAACGGGCTCCTGCCGCGGAGCTTGCGGTTGCGCCGGGGGAGGTGCGACGTACGAAAGCTCCTGTGGGGGTACATCCACGCCCTCTGTCAGCCGCATCGGCACGTTCATCAGCCGGCCCGCGCGCACCAGGGTCACCACAACCGTATCGCCCGCCCGTTTGCCCGTCAAAATCCTCGCCGGGGAATCTTGCCCCTGAATCGGCTGGCCGTCGATGGCCGTGATCAAGTCGCCGCCGATTCCAATCGTGGCCCCCGCCACATTCTCGATCGCCGTCGGCCCGCGCAATCCCGCCGCCTCCGCAGCCGATCCGCGCTGTACTTCCTCTACCAGGAGTCCTGCCGTGGGCAGACGCAGCGCCGCCACGGCCTGGCCCGCGATGAAGAGGCCTCGGACGCCGATCGCGCCCCGCCCCGGTGTCGGCGGCGTACTGGGCGCTGGATTTACAGGCGGTTTCGCCGGCGCCCGGCCAGGCCCGGAAGGCGGTTGCGACGGCTTCGCCGGCGGAGGATTATCCGGCTGCCCGTTGTCGATCACCACTGCGGGACCCACCGGCACAATCGGCTCTCTTGGTTTCGTAACACCCGGCGCGCTCGGATCCGGAATCACGGCGACTTGCTTCTTCGGATCCGGCTGCGGCGTCGGCGTAAAATTCTTGACGGCGAACATCACCCCGCCGGCCAGCATCAGCACCGCCACTACCGCGCCCACCGCCCACATCGCGCGCGATCCCGAATTCGAGGGCGCCGACGCCGGAGCAGGCACCGCCGCGGGAATCGAATAGCCGGCCTGAGTCGAATACCCGGTCGGATGGGTCATCGGCGCGCCCGGAGGAGGTGGTGGACTCACCGGCGTAGCGCCCGCCAGCCGAGTCTCCCTCGCCATGTTGGACACGGCCGCGTCCGCCTCCGCCCGCGCCTTCGCGTCCCGCAGTGCCGCCGCCATCGTGCCCGCGTTCGGATACCGTTGTTCTGGCAGCTTCGCCAGTGATCGCCACAGTACTTCGATCAACGGCTGCGGCACGTTCACGCCGAAATTCTGAATCGGCGGCGGCGGAGCCTCTGCCTGGGCCCGCAGCAATTCGAAGTCGCTGTTGGATTCGAACGGCAAATGCCCCGACAGCATCTCGTAAAACACGACACCGGCCGAATACAAGTCGGACCGCTCGTCGAACGGCTTCCCCAGCACCCGCTCCGGCGCCAGATACTCGAGCGTCCCCACCATTCGGCCTTCGCGCGTTAGCCGCGCCGCACCCAGCACCTGTGCGATGCCGAAGTCCGTCACCTTCACGCCACCCGTGGTCGGCAGCATGATGTTCGCAGGTTTAATATCGCGGTGCAGTACCCCGAACTGGTGTGCGTGTTGCAGCGCTTCCAGGATGTGGAGCATCACGTCCGTGGCCTGCCGCCACGGCAACGCGCCCGCATGCCGGATTGCATCCTCCAGCGTGGAGCCCGAGACGAACTCCATCACCATGAAGTATTCCGCGCCCTCCCGGAAGAAGGTGTAGAGCGTCGCGATGGCCGGATGATTCAGTCGCGCCAGCGTGACGGCCTCCGTACGGAACCGCTCCACGATTTCCGGGTTTCCCGCGATCTCCGGCTTCAGCACTTTGATGGCGACCGTGCGCTCCACCATCATGTCCACGCCGCGGTACACCGCACCCATCCCGCCCTCGCCGAGCTTGTCCTGAATGCGAAATGTCCCAGCCGTGCGCCCCGTGAGGTCCATATTTTAAACGGAGAATCCGATGTGATGATTATAGATCGCGCGGGTACCGCAAGAGAAAACCAGTCTCAAAACCACCGGGTCATGATCACCTTCTGCTCTGTATAAAACGCCACCGCATCTTTGCCATGCGCATGCAGGTCCCCGAAAAAGCTCTGCTTCCATCCAGAGAACGGGAAAAACGCCATCGGCGCCGCCACTCCAATGTTCACCCCCACCATTCCGCACTCCACGCGCGAACAATACTCGCGAGCGGACTTCCCATCACTGGTAAAAATCGAAGTCGTATTCCCAAACTCCGAGCTGTTCACCAGCGTAATCGCCTCGTCCAGCGTCTTTGCGCGGATGACCGCGAGCACTGGTCCAAAAATCTCCTCGCGAGCGATCGTCATCTTCGGCGTAACGTGATCGAAAATCGTGGGCCCCAAAAAGAATCCTTCCGATCCCTTCGCCGCCGACCTCCCGTCGCACAGTGCCTGAGCCCCTTCTGCCACGCCGTTCTCGATATACCCCGCCACCTTATCGCGATGCTCGCCTGTCACCAGCGGACCCATCCCCGTGCCCGCGTCCATGCTGTCGCCCACCGGCAACGCCTTCGCCGCCGCCACCAATTTCTCCAGCAGCGGACCCGCCGCCTCACCCACCGGCACCAGCACGCTCCCGGCGAGACACCGCTCTCCCGCCGCACCGAAAGCCGAGCTCATGATCGCCTCCACCGACTTATCCATGTCCGCATCGGCCATCACCACCAGATGATTCTTCGCCCCGCCCAGAGCCTGCACGCGCTTGCCATGCTTGGCGGACTCCTCATAAACATACTTCGCGATGGGGCTCGACCCCACGAAGGAAACCGCCCGTACGAGCGGATGCGCCATCAGCGCGTCCACACTCGCCTTGCCGCCGTGGATCACATTGAAAACGCCGGCTGGTATGCCCGCCTCTTCAAGCAACTCCGCCGTGCGCGTCGGCGTCATCGGAACTTTTTCCGAAGGCTTCAAG
The DNA here is from genome assembly GCA_036498815.1 of Bryobacteraceae bacterium. Lineage (GTDB taxonomy): Bacteria > Acidobacteriota > Terriglobia > Bryobacterales > Bryobacteraceae > Palsa-187. The sequence goes on from DASYET010000049.1 coordinate 170,297, forward strand.
ATGAAGCTGTTCCCGCACGCAATCGCGAAAGGGAACATCCACATCGGCACCATCGCCGGAAAGTTGAACGGAGTGATTCCCGCGCACACTCCCAGCGGCTGCCGGATGCTCTGCGAATCGATCCCGCGCGACACGTTTTCGAGCGAGTCTCCCATCATCAACGTCGGCATCCCGCACGCGACCTCCACCATCTGGATCGCCCGCTTCACTTCCGTCTTTGCGTCCTCGAAAACCTTGCCGTTCTCCGTCGCCAGGATGCGAGCCACATGGTCCGTGTGTTTCTCGAGCAGCGCCTTGTAGCGATACAGTACCTGCACCCGCTCCACCACCGGCACCTCGCGCCATTTCAGAAACGCCTCATGCGCCGCGCGCACCGTGCGATCCACTTCCGCTGCCGTGGCGAACGGCACTCGAGCGATCACCTCACCCGTCGACGGATTCATCACGGTGCGGGCCTCGCCGCTCGATTCCTCCCACGTCCCGTTGACGAAAAACCTCAAAGTGCGCACGTCGCTCAAGATCATGTTGAGGACTCCTTCTTCATCAATATCAAATACACCACGCCCGCCACCAGAAACCCGACAAACCACGCATAATCGTACAACCACCGAAGGGGCGGATCGATCAGCCCGATCAGTGCCACGCCGATTCCCGCCGCCAACGCGGCCAGCGCCCGCCCGTTCACACCGCCTGAATACTCGTAAACTCCGCCCCGCTGGTACAGCGCGTCGACGTCAAGGCGTCGCTTCCGCACCAGAAAGTAGTCCGCGATCATAATCCCCGCCACGGGTCCCAGCAGCCCCGAGTACCCCACCAGCCATCCAAATATGTAGGTGCTGAAATCCGAGAGCAACTTCCACGGCATCATCATCACGCCGATCACCCCGGTGATCAGCCCGCCCGTGCGGAACGAAATCCTCCGCGGATTCAGATTCGAAAAATCGTTCGACGGCGACACCACATTCGCCGCGACATTCGTATTCAGGGTCGCGATCGTCAGCGCGATCAACGCCACGAACGCCACCACTGGGCGATTAAACTTGCCCAGCAACACCACCGGATCCCAGATCGGTTCGCCGAACAATACTGCGGATGCCGATGTCACCGCCACGCCAATGAAGGCGTACAACGTCATCGCTGTCGGCAGCCCCAAAGCCTGGCCCACGATCTGATCCCTCTGCGACCGTGCATACCGGGTGAAGTCCGGAATATTCAGCGCGACTGTCGCCCAGAATCCGACGATCGCCGTCAGCGAGGGCACAAAGAAGCGGAAAAACTCGCCCGTAGTTTTGAATTTGCTCGGAGCGCTCAACACCGGCCCCAGCCCTCCCGCTTGGCTCGTGATCCACCACAGCAACAGCACTCCCACCGCGAGCATGAACGGAGTCGCCACACCCTCCAGAAACTTGATCGTCTCGATCCCGCGCCAGATCACCCAGATGTTCAGCGCCCAAAATACAAAAAAACACGCCCACGTCGTACTCGCCGTTCCCCGAGCCGCCGGCCAGAAGATGCCGAGCATCGTCGCAATCGCCTGCCCGCCGATCCAAGTCTGAATCCCGAACCATCCGCACGCTACCAGTGCCCTCAGCACTGCCGGAACGTTCGCCCCCCGCACGCCGAAGGAAGCCCGCACCAGCACGGGAAACGGAATGCCGTACCTCGCCCCGGCATGCGCGTTCAGCAGCATCGGTACCAGCACAATCAAATTCCCCAGTAAGATCGTGCCGATTGCCTGCCACCAGGCCATCCCTCCAGAGATCAGGCTGGACGCCAGCGTGTACGTCGGGATGCACACGCTCATCGCCACCCACAACGCCGCGTAGTTGTAAACCGTCCAGGTACGCCTCCCCGGCGGTACCGGTGCGAGATCTTCGTTGTATAAAGTAGAGTCGCGAGTCCCCGCGGCGATCATCGCCCCGCGCCTCTCGCTCGGATGTACCGGGCCGTCGCCGGAATCTCCGCATTCCACTGCGGAAGCTCCGCGCTGTCGGCGATGCGCAACACCGCCAGCGCCAGCGCCGCGTCTACCTTCGCCATGTTCTGGTAGTCGAGCTTCCCCGCTTCGTCGCCCACGCCGTGATAATCGGGAAAATCGTAAGCCACCGACGCCGTGGTGGACGGAATCCCCAAATCCGCAAACCGGGCGTTATCGCTGCGCGCGAAATACGAATCGCTGTTGGCCGCATCTTTTACAGCCTGCACGCCGGCGTCCTTGGCCGCTTGCTGAAAAATCGCCCCCATTGTAGTGAAGTCAAAACCAGTGAGATTAAACTGCCCTACCTTCGGACCCTGCGTATCGTCGGTGCGCCCCAATTGCTCCAGATTGACGTTCGCGACTATCTTCGGCGCCGGGAACACCGGATGCTGCGCATAGTATCGCGAGCCCAAGCCCCCCTCTTCCTCCCCGAAAAACGCGACAAAAACAATGCTGCGTCTCGGCCGCGCCGCCTGGCCCGCCAGCGCCCTGGAGATCTCCATCACCGATGCCGTACCGCTTGCGTCATCGTTCGCGCCGTTGAAAATGCGATCGCCCTCGCCTTCCGCGCGCACACCCAGGTGATCGTAATGTGCCGAAACGACGACGCACGTTTCCTTCAACGCCGCGTCCGACCCGCGCAGCACGCCCACCACATTGCGCAGCGGGAACCGCTTCACCACCGGAGCGATGTGCGCCGAAATCTTGATCTCCGCGTTCGGAGCCGCCATCACCGCCGCGCGCACCCCCGCGTCCGAAATCGTCACTGTCGGAAAGGTTGGCGTAGCCGAGACTTCCCGTAAAGCGGGCGCTCGTCCTCGCCCAGCTCGCGGAGGCGCACCCGCCAGAGCGATAACCGCCGCAGGCTGGAACCGTTCTCCGAACCCGATCCCGCCGCCTGGGTCGAGCAGCAGTACCTTACCGCGGATCCCTTCCGCACCCAGAGCCGCCAAATCCTTCGCCGCCCTATGCAGCGCAGGCTCATCGGCTAAATCTACTTTCGCCGCCTGCTGGACCGCGATTGCCTCGCTGGCGACCTCGAACTTCCTTCCGTCGATCGTGATCGTTACCGAAGCTTCGGGATTCTTCTCGACCGTCTCGAAAGTTGCCGTTTGGAAATACCCGTCGTCTCCTCCGGGCTCCAACCCTGCCGAGCGAAACTGCGCAGCGATATACTCGGCCGCTTTGTCGAGGCCCGGGGACGGCGTGCCTCGTCCCTCTAATTCGTCCGAGGCCAAGTAGGACACGTCTGCCTTCAATGCGTCCGCCGTCAGCAGTCGCGCAATCTGCGGCACGCCCGGTCCCGTCTGCGCCAGCGCAGTCAGCGCCACGGCGGCCAGCCCCGATCTCAGAAATCGGTGGGTTTGCACTGTCAAACCATCTTAACGCTGGAACCATCGCCGCCGTTTGCGGCATCGGTTTCGCCCTTACTGAAGGGTAAAGTTCACTGAGATCTGTGTTCGAACGTAGGAGGACGACGGTGTATATACCCACTGCATCACCGCCGCCCTGGCTGCCTCAACCAAAAGCGGATGCCCGTTGAGCAGTGTCAGCTTCGCGATCGTTCCGTCCGTGTTAATGACAGCGTCGAAGTTCACCGTCCCCTGAATGCGAGCACTTTTTGCCAACGTCGGATACACCGGCATCACCTTCTTCGCCGGCGTTAGTCCCTCTACCGTGGTGGCATCGACCTGGTCCGGAGCTTGGCCCGTGGGTACGGCCGTGACGAACTGCCCCGCTGCCGATTCAGCGCGCACGCGAATCGTCACCCCAGGGTTCCCGTTCGTGGCAAAGATCGGCGGAAGCAGCGGTACGCGGCCGCCCGAGGCCCCAACGTCCAGCCCCATCGTTCGGCCATTCGCATCGGTCGCCGTGAAAATATAATGTGCCGAAAGATGACTGTCGTAATCCTGCACCGTCTGCGCGATGCCGGCCAAGTCCCCTGCACCGATCGTGGACCCTTCGCGGAATTTGAACCGGGCCATGAGCTGTGCCGCGGCTTCCGGACCGACCCCTTCAAAAGCAATGGCCTTCACGGTCGCAGGGAAAGCCGGGATCGCGGAGGCGTTGGACACCGGGGGCGGGGGAGGCGGCCGAGGAGGAGGGGGAGGGATGGCGATGGCCCGTCCCGCGCTTTTGCCTGCGCCTGCGCCGATTCCGCCCTGGACTCCGAACTCAGGAGCAGCGGCGCTTACACTGGCGGTCGCCAGCACCGGCTCGAAATTAATGATCGCCTGCGCGGTCGAGACGCCGGGCAGGTAGTGCCACTGGAGAACGCTCGAAAGCGCGGTCTTTCTCAGCTCTTCCGGGCCGCTCAGCACACGCGCATTGGTGACCTCGCCTTTCAAGTTGATGGTCGCCTCCACCACGACGGCGCCGCTCATCGTCGTCCCCTCCGGATGTCCGATGCGAGTGCGGTGGATCAGCGGCGCGCCCGGATTCACGGAAACGCCGGGTCCGTCGTTGACCGTCTGCGCCATGCTGACGAACGGGAACAGCCACATGGCGGCGAGAGCGGCCACCAGCGTCACGGAACACGCGCCGGCCAGATGCGCGGCGATCTTTGACTTCGACATGGGGATCTCCTTCAGGACTTCTTTCACTCGCTCAGCAAGCTGGCGCTTTTGCAAAAACAGAGGTGCCGGGGCCAGGTCGGAGAGCAGACTCTGTTCAGCCACCGCAACCAGGGCGTCTAAATATCCTTCGCGATTTTCCGTGAGCCGGACCACCTCGCGGTCCACCACCTGCTCCCGCGAGAGTTGGATGCGGCTCAGCACGAACCAGATGGCCGGGTGAAACCAAAGCGCGCTCCGCAGAAACTCTTCGACGATCACGAACAGCCAGTCCCGCCGGTTCACATGCACCAACTCGTGGCACGCTATCGGCTCGCGGAGAGCGGCCGGCAGTGCCAGCACGCGGGTCGGTAAAAGAATGGCGGGCCGCAGCCAGCCATACGTCACCGGACCCGGGACGTTGTCGCTCTCATACCAACTCGCAGCTCCGGAGACAAACGGCAAAGGCGGCGTCGACAGTGGCCGGGCCCGCTTCCGGTACGTCCGGAGCCGACAGAAGCCCCCTGCGATCCAGATCAATCGCAGCGCCGCGCCTGCGGCGAGCAACAGGAGCCAATCGCGTTTCTCCCACTGGAATCGAGCGGCGGCTCTCCCGGGTTGCACCGTGATCCCAGGAAAAGGCTGCGCCGAGATCGAAATCGATCCGTTGTCGATCGGAGTGGGAGTCCACGGTTCCAGCACGGGAATCAGCACCGCCAGCAGGAGGATGCCCTGCCAGAACAGCAGCCTCGCTTTCGGATGCGCGATGGTAACGGCGGCGAAGGCGGCTACCGAGACTAGCACAAAGATCTGTCCTGACCAGGCGACCAGAGAGGCAAGGAACTGGGTCATGACTTCGCCTTTCGGGACGCTCGAATCGCCCGGCGAATTTCGTCGAGGTCCTTTTCGGTCAGTTGCTGATCTTCCACCAGGTGCAGCAAAAGAGGTTCGGCCGACCCGTGGAACACGCGGTTCACGAAATCGCGAACCATCCCGCCCACCACTTGCTTCTGCGGCTGTGTCGGCGTGTAAAGATACGCCCGCTCCACCTGCTTCTTCTTCAGAAAACCCTTCTGCTCCAAAATCTTCATCATGGTCATCACCGTGGTATAGGCGATGTGGCGGCGCTCCAGCAGGGCTTCATAAACCTGGCGCACCGTGGCGGCCTCCAGGTTCCACACCTGCTGCATGATTTCGAGCTCCAGGGCGGTGAGTCCGGTCTTCTTGACGGGCATACTAAGAAATTAGTACTAAATGCGGCCAGAGTCAAGAAGAAAAAAATGTGCGTTAGTTCACAGTGAGAAACAGTCCCGGCTGGCTGACGGAACCGGCGGCAACCACGGAGACGGCCAGCTGCCCGCTCGGCAGGTATCCCGTGGGAATCTCCACGTTGATTTGCGACAAGCCCGCGTACCCGGCGACGGGTCCAGCGTAAAGCACTTCCGCTGGAAACGTCGCAACGGAAACCGATACAGAGGCCCCCGGTATTCCCAGGCCCGTTCCGTACAACGAAACGACAGACCCGCGCGGGGCAGGATTCGTCCCCGAATTAATCGAGCCGTCCTGATTCGTAGCCGTGATCTGACCCGTGGCGTCGGCGAAAAGCGCGGGGGCCGCTTCTGCGACCGGGACTTGCAGCGTCGCTTGAAGCACTCCCTTGTAAAAGATCTCGACACTCGCTGTCCCCGTTCCCGCAATCTCGAAAGGCGCGACCAGCAGAATGCCGTTCGCGTCAGCCGAAAGGATTCGCGCCAGCGCCGGCCCAAAGAGGATTTGCGTGCTCGCGATCTGGGTTGGGTCGATGCCTGTGTTCCGCAGCAGCATCATCATTTCCGGAGCAGCGGGTCCCGGCTGGAGGCTTGCCGCGTTGAGCAGCGCCGGCAGCGTCGAAAGGTTGGAGGGGAGCGGCGCCGAGCCGGAAGCCGGGACCACCGCGGTAGGTGGAGGCGTGACCAGCCGTATCCGATTGTTGTCCAGGTCGGCGATGGCCGTGACGCCGTTCGGTCCGGGCGCGACGTCCCAGGGGTAGCCCAGTTGCGCCTGCTCCGCGGGGCCATTGTCTCCGGAGAACCCTGCCGTTCCCGTGCCCGCCATCACCGTGACCTTTCCGGTCGTGTCTACTTCCAGGATTCGCTGAAGCCCTGTGTCGGCGACCGAAATGTTCCCCTGACCATCGACAGCAACCCCGCGCGGAATTTGCCAGGGCCCGCTCAGCGAGCTGAGCGACCCATCGCGCCCCATCCGACGGATCGCCGCGCCTCCCGATTCTGCAATGTACAGATTCCCGGAAGGGTCCAGCGCCAGCCCGCGCGGCGACTTTAAATTCTGCGCCAGCGTAGCGGGCACGCCGTTCGATCCCGCGAAAAGGACTCTCCCCGCCGTCGAATCGGCGATGTAAATGTCTCCTGCGTTGTCTGGAAGCACGTAGACCGGACTGAGCAAGCCCCCATTGGTTGCCGCGGAAATCTTCCCGTCCGTCGTGACCTTGCGTACCCGGTGGTTCCCCGTGTCCGCGATGTACAACGTACCTGAATGATCGATCGCCACCGAATTTGGTGAGTTGATCTGCGCGAACACTGCCGCGCCGCCGTCGCCCGAATCCCCCGCGATCCCCGTCCCCGCAATCGTCGAGATAATCCCGCCCGGAGTGACCTTGCGGACACGATGGTTATCGCGGTCCGCGATATAAAGGTTGCCCTCCAAGTCCATCGCCACACCGGCGGGATGGTTCAGACGAGCCTGTGTCGCCGCTCCGTTGTCGCCATAGCCAAGGTCGCCTCCGCCCGCAATTTTCAGGATCGCTCCCTGCGGCGACACCCGCATCACGGAGATCCCATTCGATGCGTACAAGCTCCCGTCGGGGCCGAAAGCGACGTCGCGCGCCGAAACGTCGATCGCCGTCGCCGATCCCGTTTGCGGCACTCTCACGATCTGTCCGGCGGAAGAATCCGCGATGTAAAGAGTGCCCAGCGCATCCAGAACCAGACCCGTCGGCGTGGCGGCCCGCGCGTAGGAGTGGATAATCCCGCTTGAAACTCTGCGCACCAGGTGATTGCCGCTATCGGCGATGTAGAGACTGCCCTGCGTATCGACGGCAAGTCCCGCGGGACTGTTCAACTGTGCCGCAATGGCCAGGTTGTTGTCTCCCGCCGCGCCCGGCGTTCCGTTTCCCGCAGCCGTCGTGAGCGAGCCGTCGCGCGCAACCCGATAAACGCGATTTCCGCCGAAGTCCGAGATATACAGGTTGCCAAAGCTATCGAGTGCCACATTGCGCGGTGTAGTCAACGCGACCATCGTCGCCGCACTGCCCTCGTTGGGCCCGCCTGCCGGAAGAGTTCCGCCTCCCGCCACCGTCGAGATATTGCCGTCGGCCGTGATCTCGCGCACCCGTCCGTTGCCGAGGTCGGCCACATACACATCGCCCCGGCCATCAATGGCGATCCCGTACGGAGAGTTCAGCTGTGCTGCCGCCGCCGGCCCGCCATCGCCCGAAAACCCTCGAGCTCCCGTGCCCGCCACCGTCGTGATCAGTCCATTGGGCGCGATGCGCCGAACGCGGTGGTCGCTTGCGTCCGCTATATAAAGGTTGCCCTTCGAATCCGCCGCCACTCCTTCGGCCTGAAGCAGGATCGCCGAAATGGCAAGCCCGTTGTCCCCCACCCAACTGCCGCCCGCCACCGTCGAGATCGTCGTCTCGGCTGCAAGCGGATTTCCTTTAACCAAAACGAGCAGGAATATACCGGAGAGGATTCGCATGGGACTAAATAACTAGGCTTACTTCATCTAGGTGGTAATGGGACCGCAAAGCTCTCAGTCGTCGGCGATGAGAGTTTTGTGAGAAATATTTGTCGCTCTTTTATTTTTTCCTGCCTCACGACAGGCATTTTATTGGCACAGCCCGCGTTGCGCTTAAAAACCCGGCTCATCGTCCCCGGCGCGGGACGTCAAATTGCTACGGTAGAGTCGCCCGTCCCCTTCGGCCGGGGCCACCTCCTCTTGCAATTCGACTCGCAACCCACTCAAGCCGTTATGGCAGAGCTCCAGGCTCGCGGCGTTACCGTTCTCCACGGCGTTCCCGAAAATGGTTTGCTCGTCGCCCTAGATCGCCGGATTTCGACGGCCGGCCTCGGCCTCCGTTATGCGGCTCCCGTTGACGGAGTGGATAAGATTAGTCCGATAATTGCCATGGGCCACGGCTATTCTTTGGCGGAATTCCACCCCGATGTTGACCTCAATCAGGCGCGAGGCCTTATCCTCCGCCTAGGGATAGAGGTAGTGGAGAATCCCGATCTTGGCCCCCGTCAGTTGTTGATCCACGTCGGCGATTCGCGCCGCCAAAAAGTGGCCCTTTCGCTTCTCGCCGCTCAAGACGAGACCGCCTACATCTTTCCCGCCTCCGCGGAGCTAGCCAAGGGAACCCCCGTGCGCCCCTGTGCTGGCCCGATCACGACCACCGGTCCCGTTGTCCAGTCCATTCCGACCTTCGGCTACGGCTGGGACGGCCCCGGCCTGGGCTCGGCCACCATCTCCTACGTATTCAGCCAGATGACCGCGCAACTGCCGTCCACGCAAGCCCAATCCGAGATCCTTCGCGCGATGTCGCAGTGGGCCGGTGTCGCCAGCATCCACTGGCAGCCCGGCACGAGTGCCTACGCCAACTACACCGTCAATATCCTGTGGGCGCGCGGCGCGCACGGCGACGGCTACCCGTTCGACGGACCCGGCGGAGTCCTGGCGCACACCTTCTATCCGGCCCCTCCGAACCCCGAACCGCTTGCTGGCGACATGCACCTCGATGACGATGAAACCTGGCATATTGGCGCGAACACCGACGTCTTCAGCGTCACGCTGCACGAGCTCGGTCACGCCCTCGGTCTCGGACATTCCGATGATCCTAACGACGTCATGTATCCCTACTACAAGATGGTGAATGGCCTCGCCGACGGCGACAAGGCAGCTGTTCTGACCCTCTACGCGGCCTCGGGTGGCGCCACCGTGACGCCGACCCCGACTCCCACTCCTACGCCAACTCCCACTCCCACGCCGACGCCCACTCCGACGCCGACCCCCAATCCCAAAGACACTACCCCGCCGACTCTAACCGTTACCTCACCCGGCGGCACCAGCGTCTCCACCACCGCGACCTCCATCACGATCTTAGGAACCGCCACCGACAACGTAGGCGTGGCCAGTGTTACATTCGCCACCAACACCGGTTCCTCCGGCGTCGCCAGCGGCACGGGCAGTTGGTCCGCCGTGGTGCCCCTGCTGGTAGGGTCCAACACAGTAACCATCAAGGCCTTCGACGCCGCTGGGAATTCCAGCTGGCGCAGCCTGGTGGTCAGCCGCCACTAACTTGGCGCGCGTTCACCGTAAGCCCAATACCTGCCCCACCGTGTCATGCTTGAGGGAAACCAAGCATGACTACGGCGGGGCAGTCGTCTAAGCATCCTAAGATTCGAGTTGCCGGAGCCGTTCTCGACGCCGCCCGAAGCGACGAAGCCACCCTTCTTCGCGCTCTTCAGACCGCGCCCGCCGGCCTCACGCAAGTGGAAGCCTCCCGCCGGGTCCGTGAGGTCGGCCTGAACGAGGTCGCGCAAGAGAAGGCCGAAGGCTGGTTCCTGCGGCTGCTTCGGATCTTACGTAATCCCCTGGTGATTCTCCTCGCCGTCCTCTCCACTATTTCCTTCGCCACCGGAGATGCTCGCGCCGGCACCGTGATGGCCCTCATGGTCGTGCTCAGCGCCGGTCTCCGCTTCCTGCAGGAAGCCCGTGCGGACGCCGCCGCCGCCGAGCTGAAAGCCATGATCCATGTCACTGCCACCGTAGTCCGTGACGGCCAGCCTCGGGAGCTTCCCCTGCGCGATCTGGTGCCGGGCGACATCGTCCATCTCTCGGCGGGCGACATGATTCCCGGCGACGTGCGCGTCCTCGCCTCGAAAGATCTCTTTGTCAGTCAGGGCAGCCTCACCGGCGAGTCTCTCCCCGTGGAAAAATTCCACGACCCCGAAACCGCCGATGAAGGCTCCCCGATTGAGCTTAAGAACGTCTGCTTCATGGGCACCAGCGTCGAAAGCGGTACTGCGACCGCCGTCGTCGTGACCACCGGTCCCCGCACCTATTTCGGCAGCATGGCCACCTCCCTCACCGGCGAGCGTGAACTCACCAGCTTCGACCTCGGCGTAAATCGCTTCACCTGGCTCATGATCCAGCTGATGGCCGTGATGGTGCCCCTGGTGTTCTTGATCAATGGCCTCACCAAACACGATTGGAAGGGCGCCTTCTTCTTTGCCATGGCCGTTGCCGTGGGCCTAACGCCGGAAATGTTGCCGATGATCGTTTCAGTGTGCCTGTCCAAAGGCGCCATCGCGATGAGCCGCCGCAAGGTCATCGTCAAGCGCCTGAACGCGATCCAAAACTTCGGCGGCATGGACATCCTGTGCACCGACAAGACCGGCACGCTTACCGAGGATCGCGTCGTTCTCCAACGACACTGCGACGCGGCGGGAAACGAATCGGAAGAGGTGCTGCTCTTCGGATATCTCATTAGCTCCTTTCAAACCGGGCTGAAAAACCTCCTCGACCGCGCGATCTTAGAGAGCTCCGACTTCCATCAAAAGGATCTGATCAAGAAATACAAGAAACTCGACGAAATCCCCTTCGACTTCACCCGCCGCATGATGTCTGTCCTGGTGGAAGATCCTGAAGGTGCCGCCGTCCTGCTCACCAAGGGCGCGCCGGAGGAGATGTTCCGCCACTGCTCCCACTTCGAGCTCGCCGGAAAACTCTCGCCGATGGACCCCGCCCTCATCGTCGGCTTGAAAGACGAGTACGCCAGCCTCAGTAACGATGGATTTCGCGTCCTCGCCGTCGCAACCAAGCAACTCCCCGGCAAAACCATCTGCGCCAAGACCGACGAGAGCGGTCTGGTCTTGAAGGGCTACGTAGCGTTCCTCGATCCCCCGAAGGCGACCGCGGGCGCCGCGCTGGAGGCTCTGCACCGCAGCGGCGTCGCCGTCAAAATCCTCACCGGCGACAATCAACTCATCAGCCGCAAAGTGTGCCGCGACGTCGGCCTTTCCGCCGATCCCATGTTGCTCGGCGCCGATGTGGAAAAAATGTCCGACGCCGAACTCGGTGAAGCCTCCACGCAGACCACGCTCTTTGCCCGCCTCTCCCCCGCGCACAAAGAGCGCGTGATCCGCGCCCTCCGGGCCAAGGGCCACGTCGTCGGATTCATGGGCGACGGAATCAATGACGCTCCCGCCCTGCGTGCGGCCGACGTCGGTATCTCCGTCGACACCGCCACCGACATCGCCAAAGAGTCCGCCGACCTGATCCTGCTCGAAAAATCCCTCATGGTGCTCGAAGGCGGCGTCACCGAAGGCCGCAAGATCTTCGCGAATATTTTGAAATACATCCGCATGGGAGCCAGTTCCAACTTTGGAAACATGTTCAGCGTCCTCGGCGCGAGCGCCTTCCTGCCGTTTCTCCCCATGGCCCCCATTCAAGTCCTAACTAACAACCTGCTCTACGACTTCTCTCAGTTGCCGATTCCCACCGACGAGGTCGATCTCGAGCAGCTCAGCCGTCCCCGCCCTTGGAACATTGACGAGATCAAGCGGTTCATCCTGTTCGTCGGCCCGATCAGCTCCATCTTCGATTACACGACTTTCTTCGTCATGCTCTGGGTGTTCCACTGTTGGGACCCTTCGAAAGCCACACTCTTCCAAACCGGCTGGTTCGTCGAATCGCTGATGACCCAGACGCTGATCATCCACGTAATCCGCACCAACAAGATTCCGTTCTTCCAGAGCCGCGCGAGCTGGCCTCTCATCGCGACCACCGTCTCGATCATGGCTTTCGGCATGTGGCTTCCCTATTCCCCTCTCGCCTCTGCCCTGGGCCTGACCGCGCTGCCCGCGCTATACTGGCCCATCCTGTTGGTCACTCTGTTCGGATACGTCGGTGTGACCCAAGGGATTAAGATTTGGTTGTTAGGTAAAAAGTGGATCTAAATAAAGGAGCACCCATGGCGGGCTTTCGGCACATTCTCTTCCCGGTGGACTTTTCGGAGCGTTGTAAAGCAATCTGTCCGTACGTGAAATCATTCGCAGCGCAGTTCCACGCGAAGGTCACTCTGCTGAACGTTGTGCAGATCCCCCCCGGCATGCCCGGAGGAATCGATCCTTCGTACCCCGTAATGTTCGACTACAAGGCGCTCGAGCCTCAAATTCGCGAAGTGCTGAAAGAATACTGCGACCTGGGCGATGTTGAGCGCATCGTGCGCCTGGGCGAACCCGCCCTCGACATCGCCGACTACGCCAAGGAAAATGGCGTAGACCTGATCATGCTCCCCACCCACGGCTACGGAAAGTTTCGTAGCCTCCTGCTCGGATCGGTAACGTCGAAAGTCCTTCACGATGCCGATTGCCCCGTGTGGACCGCTCCCCACGCGGAAGGCCCCGGTTTAAAGGGCCACTGGCCCTGCAAGAGCGTGCTCGTTGCGGTGGATCGCGGTGCGGAACAGGCACCTGTGGTCAAGCGTGCCGTCGAACTGGCGCAAGAACTCGGAGCGGGCGTACGCCTGGTCCACGCCGTGCCGGGAGCCGAGCACGCGCCAGGAGAAACCGGCGGAGAAGAGTTCTCGCACTTCCTCATGAAAATGGCGGATCAGGATATGGCCAAGCTGCAACAGGCGGCGGGCACCAACCTGGAAGCCTCCGTGGTCGCCGGCGCTGTAGGCGAGGTCGTGCGGCAAGTCGCCGAGCAGCATCACGCGGATTTGCTGATCATCGGCCGCGGTGTCATGCATGAGACTCTAGGCCGCCTGCGCTCGAGATCCTATGAGATCATCCGCGAGTCGCCTTGCCCCGTCTTGAGTTTCTAGCGCCAGGCTTTTAACCCAATGAAAGCGGCCGTTCTCACCGCCCCTGCGCCCATCTCCTCGCGCCCCCTGGCTATCGCGAACGTCGCCGTTCCCGAGCCGGGCCCCGGCCAGGTCCTCCTGCGCGTCCGAGCCTGCGGAGTCTGCCGCACCGATCTCCACATTGTCGAAGGAGAGCTCCCGCGTCAGCGCGATCGCGTCATCCCCGGCCATCAAATCGTCGGCGAAGTCGTCTCCGGTGACCTTCCCGCTGGCGCCCGCGTGGGGGTGTCCTGGCTCGGCGGCACCGACGGCACTTGCCCCTTCTGCGCGCGTGGCGCCGAGAATCTCTGCGACGCTCCCGTCTTTACCGGTTACTCCGTCAATGGAGGCTTCGCGGAGTACGCTCTCGCCCGCGCCGATTTCACCGTGGCTCTGCCGGATTCGCTCGACGACCTCCAGGCCGCCCCGCTTCTCTGTGCCGGAATCATCGGATTCCGCAGCCTCCGCGTCGCCGGGGTGGAGCGCGGCGACCGTGTCGGCTTGTTCGGCTTCGGCTCGTCCGCCCACCTGGCGCTGCCCGTGCTGCGGGCTTGGGGCTGCAAGGTCTACGTTTCCACCCGGGGCGAATCGCATCGACAACTGGCCCGCGACTTGGGCGCGGACTGGGTTGGCGCCGAAACCGAGCGCCCTCCCGCGCCTCTCGACCGTGCCGTAACCTTCGCGCCCTCCGGCGACGTCGTGATCGCCGCGCTCGCCAGCCTGCGAAAAGGCGGAATCGTCGCCGTCAACGCCATCCACTTGGACCGCATCCCCCAGTTCGACTATGACCGGCTCCTTTGGGGCGAACGCCAGATCCGCAGCGTCGCAAATATGACTCGCGCCGACGCAAAGGAGTTCATACAGTTGGCATCCACAATCGGATTGCGGCCCCGCGTGACGACCTTCCCCTTAGCCCAAGTGAATGACGCTCTTTTGGCGGTTAAGAATGACGCCGTGGATGGGGCTACGGTAATTGTTACGTAGAGAATTACCCCGCATCGCCCACTTAGGTAGCGGGGGTTCAATATGTCACAAGTAAGTGTGCGCCGCGTCGACGGCAATAATGCTTCCTCGCAATCTATTTTGGAGAGTCTGAACGGCATCTCCGATTCCATCCGCAACCGGGCGTTTCAATTGTTCGAAAGCCGCGGAGGTGACAGCGAGAGCAATTCCAGCAACGATCTCAACGATTGGCTGCAAGCCGAGCGGGATTTGTTCTGGATTCCGCAGGCCGAACTGGCTGAGACCGATCGCGACTACCGAATGCAAGTGGGCGTGCCGGGGTTTGATTCGAAAGATTTGGAGGTCGTCGCCCTGGAGAACATGATCCTCATCCGCGGAACCTCCACCTCCAGCAGTTCCGCCGGGGACAGCACCGGAGGCATCCGCTATACCGACTTCACCTCGAAAATGTTAATGCGGCGTTTCGATCTGAATTCCATGATCGATATCAGCACCGTGACCGCCAAACTTGACAACGGGTTGCTGAACATCACCGCGATGAAGGCCGGAGCGAAGTCCTCAGCCGCGAAGGCCTGAGGCCGGTCACCGCACGCCGCGGATGCGGTTCACAAAAACCGTTCCCAACGCAAACCATAACGCGGCAATCAGGAACGCCGACATGTAGGCGTACTGAAGCCCGTGCTCGGGCGAGAGCGGCTTCACCGCGTTGAGCACGACCCCGGTCACGAACGGCGCAATCACTTGCGGCAGGACAAGGGCGGTGTGCCACACCCCCATGTCCTTGCCTGCGGTGTCCAGATTCGGCAAAACGTCCAGCGCCAGGGCCCAATCCACCGCCTGATACGCACAACTGCCGATGCCGAACAGAATCGCGATAGTGATACTCGCCGGCCAACTCGGATGGTACGCGATTACCCCATAAATCCCACACGTCATCGCCATCAGCGCGCCCGTGGCCTTTACAATCGCCTTCCGCCCCCAACGGTCCGATAACCGCCCGGCAATCAGCGCGAACGGCATTCCGATAATCGCCGCACCGCCCAGCAGCGCCGACCCCGTCTGTTCCGCATCCTGCACGCGCACAATGTCCTTCAGAAAATAAACGAAGAACGTATAGACCGAGAACATCCCCATCGACACCAGCGTACGCGTAACCAGTACCCACACAAAGTCCGGCCGGTGCCGCAGGGGCTCCAGAAATGATCTCGCCAACCCGCCTATGTCGAGCGGCTCCTCTTCCGCGGCCTCGAACGCCGGCTCCTGGACCCCCGTGATCGTAAGCGCCAGGCACCCCAGAATCGTCGCCGCGATGAACACATAAGGAACCCAAAATCCGCGATGCACGAACTGCCCTGCCATCACAGCTCCCACAATCGTGCCCGCTGCCGTCATAAACATCATCCATCCGCTGGCCGACCCCCGTTCCTCCCGCGCTACCACGTCCGGAATGAGGCCCGCGTAAGGTCCACCCCACCAGTTCGCCCCGCACTGCACACCGAAGTAGCACGCCGCGTAAACCCACACGTTCGATCCCGCCCCGAACGTCGCCATCGATAGGAGGAATGCGCAATTCCACAGCGCCCCGGCAATCAGGAATGGCCGGCGTCGACCCGTCGGACTCGTGCGCCGGTCCGAAAGCGCCCCCGCCAGCGGAGTAATCAACAGTGAGAACACCGCGCCCAGCGGCGGGATCAACCCGTTGTATAACTCTTTGTGCGCATCGCCCACAATCGCCGCGATCTGCACCGGCAGTAGCACCGGCAGCAGCGCGCCCCACTGAACGTTGTAGGCGAACCACAGGCAACTCACCACGGCATGTTTTCGCGCTGTCATTTTAAATCAAAGATGGTCGATTATACTAGTGTTCCAAGTGGCCCTCGATTTTGCTGGCTTTAAGCAGCGGCTTCTCGAATCCGGCGATGCAGAGCTCGCGGAAACGGCCAGGCTGCTCGCCGTAGTCTTCGACGCTTCCACCCTCCGCCCTCCCGAAGACCTCCTTGCCCGCCGCGACGAAATCTACGACGCTGTCCGCGCCACTTTCCCCGCGCCCTTCGTCGAAAAATTCGAAGCCATCGTCACCGAACAAGAGGCCTTCTGGAACAGCGTGAAAACCGGCAACCAGGCCCTCACCAGCAGTGCCTTCAAAAGTGCCTTCGACAACCTCTGGACCGCCTGGCGCCGCATTGTCCATTTCCTGCCGTTCATCCTGATGGTCTCCATCAACCGCCTGAATCGCGAAAGTGTCCGCGAGTACGCCGCGAAAGAACTGGCCCGCGCCCTCTACCACTACGGAGTCTTCTACCATCCCAGCGAAAAGCAAGACCAGCGCGAGGCAGACCAGCGCGAGCTTCTCATCGCCCTTCTCGAACTCTTCCGCCAACTCAGCCATAAACGTCTCCTCAACGCCGAGTTCTTCCTGCACCCGCTCATTGGCCCGAAAGGCTTCGCGGGCCTCTTCCCCGACCGCTTCGACGCTCACCTGCTGCTCTTCCAGCAGATCCGCAACAAGGTAGTACACCGCCAGCTCGGCGACCGCCCCGCGGAGATCCTGGCGGACCTCTACCGTTACCTCGAATGGTGCTTTCTCGATCTCATCGCCATCCTCATCCCCATCTGCGCCCGTTACTACTTCGTCTACATCACCTCGATTGACGTAAAGACGGACCGTACCGAAGCCCTCGGTTTCACTTTCTCCGGCAAGACCGGACCCGCCGGCGCACGCTTCCTCCTCCCTCCCGGCTTCCAGGCCGACGCCACTAAACTCCACTTTGGCCAGCTCTACTTAATGGCTCGCGGCAAGGAGATCCTCCGCCCCACCGAGTCCGCCGTGCGAGCCATCCAGCCCGTGACCCCTGTCGATTACCTCGACCTCACTCCGCTGCTCGTCTCGGAGATCCGCGGCCGTTCTGTTCTCCCTGCCATCACAACCAAAGCCCAGGACCTCTTCCTGCTCAGCGAGTACAAGGAATCCGAAGGCTACCTGCGCTTCCTGGAATTCGCCGGTACCGCCCTCCGCACCGTTCCGGAGGGTGCGGACGTGACGCTGCCGCATAAGACTCCCAGCGAAGCCGACCAGCGCGAGGCGTCGCGCCTCATCGAAGAAGTCCGAGCCTTCAAAGAAGCGGCGGACCGTCTCGCCGACAAACTTCCCGCCATCGGCGTCGGCCGCTCCGTCACGCTCGAATCCCTCCGCGCAAAAGCCCGTCAAGTCTCTCGCGATCACCTTGGGTCCGTCATGGACGCCGATGCCTTCGACGAAAACGGCAAGCCCATCGCGGGACTCCGCCGTACCATCACTCGCGCCAGCTTCAGCGACAAGCTCTTCGTAAAACCCCGCGAAGCCGCCGACGTCGATTCATTCTTCGCCTCTCCACAGCGAGGACTCGTCTTGTCCGGATCCTCCGGGGCAGGGAAGTCGAATCTGCTGTGCCACGCCTATCTGGAGTTGTTAGCCGCGCAGCGCCCCTGCGTTTTTCTCGCCGGCCGCCTGCTCGATCAACCCGCGCTCGCCTCGTTTCTCGAAGCCGAGTTCGCCGCCCGCCTTGCCCACAACTGGAGACTCACCGATCTCGACCGCTTTCTGCAGCGCAACAAAACCACGCTCGCCGTCTTCATCGACGCTGCCAACGAATACAACCACGCAGGCGGTCCCTTGGAACTCCTCGACAAAATCGTGAACTTCGTCGAAGACGACAACCTCCTGAAGCATTGCCAGATCCTGGTGTCCTGCCGTTCGGAGACTTGGGCGCAATACCGCGACAACCGCGAGCGCCCTCTCGACCGGGCGTATTTCTATCCCGGCACCGGCGATGCCCTCGCCGTCTCCGCGTTCGAAAGCGAGGAGTCCCGCCAGCAGCTCTACGCTTCCTACCAAAACTATTTCAACCTTCGGCCCGCCGACTACGCCTCGCTCAGCGCCCCCGTGAAAGCGATGGTCCGCCTCCCGTTCATGACCGCGCTCTTAGCCGAGACTTATGCGAACGCTACGGAGGGCCACCCCCAGTCCATCCCCGCCGACCTCGACTACTTCCGCCTCTTCCAAAAGCTCACCGAGCGCAAAATCGCCGACGTCGCTCGCCTGCTCCCGCCCGGCGATCAACGCCAAAGCATCGTTCCGAATCTCGTGCAAGGCTGCTTGCTGGCCTTCGCCCAACTCGTCTACGCGAAGCTGACCGGTGCCATCGCGGAGCCCGAGCGAATGCTGCCCGCCGCCAACTCCTCAGAGCCATCCAGCGGCGGCGAGCTCGCCGATGCCCTCCCTCTCGATCTCGTCTTCAAAGAGGAGCGCTTCAAGCCTTTCCTCGAACCCCTCGCACCCGGCTCCACCGTGTCTCTCATCGACGCTCTCCTCCAAGTCGGCCTGATCGAACGTGTCTTCATCCCCGAATTCGACTTCTTCGGCAACATGACGCAAGGCCGAGCCTACAAATTCTTCCACGATCAGTACACGCAGTTCTGGCTCGCCGCCGTTTATCGCACCAAGGTCCTCGGTGCCGTAGCCGCGCGCTCCCTCGATCGCTCCGACGTACTCACCAAGCTCACCCAAGGCATCACCGATCTCATCGATCGCTCGGTCAACGCCCCCGTCCTCGCCGGCGCACTCGACCACTGGATGCACCTCAACATGAAGCTGGACCCCCGCGGCCCCGTCGACCTGTTGATGCCCCTCCAGAACGCCCTTGCCGCCAGCGAATCCGGTGCCATGCGCTACTACCAAAGCTCCATGCTGACCGGACTCGCGTTCCGCAACATCCTCCCGGCCGAAAAACTCTACCAAGCCGTCTTCAAAGACGGCAGCCCCAGGCTCCGTCTTGGTCTCGCCGGGGCCTTCATCGACTTCTGGCCCGCCATCCCGCCCCATGCCCTCGCCGCCATGATCGACGCGTGCGATGAAGACCGCGACCAGCGAGTCCTCGAACGCCTCGGAGACATCTTCGCCGGACACTTCGGCAAAGCCCCGCGCGAAACCACCGTCTACCTCGCGCACGTCATCCGTCCCAGCGGTGGACTCGCCGAACTCGCCGGCAATCTACTCCAGCGCACCGCCTTCCTCAATCAAATCGCGTTCACCCTCCGCTTCACCATGAGCACCACGCTCGCCCAGTTTGAGCATCCGGAAAACATGGCCGCCCTCCGCGACTTCATTGCCTCCCGCTACGCCTTCATCGTCGAGTTGGTCTCCGGCGAGCGCAAAGGCGGCCTCAGCGGCATGGCTCTGGAAGCTGTCCGCAAGGTGATTTATAAAAAGATCGAAGCCGCCGGCATCGGTCAATGGAAACAATTCGCCGGCTCCATGCCGCTCGCGAAAAATGAGCTCTACTTCGTCCCTGGCGAAAACGGCATCGTTCAGCGCGATGTCATGGGACGCTTCTTTCCCTACGCCGTCGCGATGCACAACGGCGACTTCTCGCAAATTTCCTTCGACCCCGGATCGGACTTCCACCAGCTCATTCTGCGGATGCTGAACTACCGCGTCACCAGCGTCATCGGCTATATCGCACTCGTCAGTCTGCCGATGGCGCTCTGTGCAAAATGGGACCGCGTACTCCCACTCGTCGACGAACTCGTCTCGCTCAATACCGCCTCCACTCGCTTCTTCGGCACCTTGCTCATGGTGAATCTTTCCTACACCGACGAAGCCTTCTGCGGCCGAGCCCTCGGCGTCCTCCATGAACGCTTCCTCCCCTGGATGCTCCGCGACGGTCTCGAAATCGAATGGGTCATCCTCACCGCCGTCGGCGTCACCGATGGCGACTTCGAAGGCCAGTGGCCCGCCCTCGAACGTCTCATCGACGACGTCCTCACCCACTTCCGCGACCGCAACGATGAGGCTCGCGCCACCGCCCTCGGCGACGACCTCCTAAAAGCCTCCTTCTTCCGCCGTATCGAAATTGGAGTCAAACTGATCCACATGCTTCTCGATCGCGGCTGCCTCGACGATCCGGTCTGGCGCACCTGCACTCTCAAGGTCATGGCCGGCATGCTTGCCCGCGACCCCGCTCGCCTCCGCCAGGCCCTCAGCGCGCACCCGAACAGCGACGCCGTCATCCGCGAAGCCCGAGCCTTCATGCGAGACCGCGTCATCATCGAAAGCGACCGCTTCGTCGGGCAGGTGAACTGGAACCGCATGATCGCACGCGTACTAATTTCGGACCCCAAGGCCCGCTACCTGCTCATCAAGATCCTCGTCGGCGGCCTCGCACAAGCGAACTCCGTCGAAGATTGCGCCCGCGAAATCCGCCGCTTCATCGTCACCAGTGTCGGGGCATACTTCGTCGAACGCGACGGCGAAGCAGCGAAATACGCGCACTTCACCGTCGAGGAAGCCTACGCCGAGCTCGAATGCCACCACCGCCCCGGCGAAGGCGAGGTCTGGTCGCAGGAAGCCGACCCGCTCTAGCTCCGCCCCACTGCTAAAGTAGTAAATTGTCTCGCGTAAGCTCCACCACCTCTAATGGACGGGAAATCGTCTGGACCCAGCTCTACGTCGGCCTGGCCTTCACCACGCTGGCCACGCTGATTTTGGAACTTTCCCTCACCCGCATCTTCTCCGTAGTCTTCTATTACCACTTCGCGTTCCTGGCGATCTCCATCGCGCTGTTCGGACTCGGCGCCGGCGGAGTCTTCTCCTATGTCGCCGCCGCGCGCCCCGGCAACCTGTACGCCAAGCTCGGAGCATTCGCCCTCGCCGACAGCCTGTGCGTCGTCGCCTCGCTCGTCTTTATCCTCACCCGCCCCGGCGACCTCGGCAACATCACGCTAGCCCTCGTCTACTTCGCTAGCGCCCTGCCGTTCTTCTTCGCCGGAACCGTCGTCTCCATCGCGATCTCCGAAGCCGTGGAGCGTGTCGACCGCGCCTATTTCTGGGATCTCGCCGGCGCAGCGGCAGGCTGCCTCCTCCTGATCCCGTTCCTCAATCTCTTCGGCGGCCCGAACACCATGATCGCCGCCGCGGTCTTCTACGGAGTCGCCTCCGCCATCTGGTTCCATCAAGCCGGATCCGTGAAACGCCGAGCCTCCGCCGTCCTCGTCGCCCTTCTCCTCGTCATCCTGATCGTGGTCAACTACAAAGCCGGCTGGATCGACGTCCGCACCGCCAAGGGCCAGCGCATCCCCACCGAGCGCTTCAAAGCCTGGAACAGTTTCTCCCGCATCGGCGTCGTCGGACAGCCCGGCACCCTCGAGAACGGCGGCTACTGGACCATCGTCATCGACGGTGACGCTACCACCGGAGTCTCGATGTATGACTGGGATCGCGGCATCACCCCCGCGCAGCGTGAGAAGCTCCTCGGCGAAGGTCAAGGCTTCCCCTACGCCCTGCGCCCCGGCGCGAAAGCTCTCGTGATCGGCGCCGGTGGTGGCTATGACGTCGCCCGCGCCCTCGCCGGAGGCAGCAAAGACGTCATGGCCGTCGAGATCAACCCCATCATCGCCACCGACCTGATGCGCGGTAAACTCGCTGAGGACAGCCATCACATCTACACCCGCCCCGAAGTCCGCGTGCAAGTGGAAGACGGCCGCAGCTTCGTCCGCGGCAGCAACGAAAAGTATCAGGTGATCCAAGCCACCCTCGTGGACACGTGGGCCTCCACCGCCGCCGGAGCTTTCGCTCTCTCCGAAAACAACCTTTACACCGCGGACGCCTTCTACGACTATCTCTCGCACCTCACCGACGACGGCATGCTCTCCTTCACGCGCTGGGGTTTCGATCCCCCTCGTGAATCCCTGCGCCTCGTCTCTCTCGCGATGGACGGCCTCGCCCGCCTAGGCGAAACCGATCCGGCCCGCCACGTCATCGCCGTCCGCGCCAATACCGAAGCACTCCGCGGCTGGGGTGCGCTCGACACCGTACTCATCTCGCGCAAGCCGTTCAAGCCCGCCGACATCGCGCTCATCCAACAGAAGGTCGCCGGCGCGCACATGGAGAAAGTCTACGCGCCGGGCGATCCTCCCACGAACGCCTTCGGCCAATACCTCAGCGCCGCCGATCCGCAAGCCTTCCTGCGCGACTATCCCTATGACGTCTCCGTCGTCGGCGACGACCGCCCGTTCTTCTTTTACACCGTCCAGCCGCGCGACCTCTGGAATTTCTTCTTCAGCGCCAGCACCGCCAGCGCCGATTACAAAGTGAACAAGGCCGTCCCGCTCCTCTACGGACTCATGGCCATCAGCATCGGAGCTACCCTTCTCGTCCTGCTCCTGCCCCGCTGGCTCCTCGGCGCGCGACTGCCGAAACAAAAAGGAGTCATCGCGTTCCTGTGGTATTTCCTCTGCCTCGGCGCCGGCTATATCTTGATCCAAGTCGCGCTGATCCAGAAATTCATCCTGCTTCTCGGCCATCCCGAGTACGCTCTCACCGTCATCGTCTTCTCGATGCTCGTCACCAGCGGACTCGGCAGCTTCTTCAGCCGCAAAATCATCGCCGGCGACGATGCACGCCTCAGTTGGATCCTGACCGCCATCGCGATCCTTGTAGCCGCACTCGCCTTCGGATCGCGACCCCTCGTGACCGCGGCCGCCACCTGGCCTCTCGAAGCGAAAGTACTTATCACCGCACTCTGCATCGCGCCCGCCGGATTCCTGATGGGCATGCCGTTCCCCAGCGGCCTCCGCCGCCTCGAACAGCGCCACCCGCCGTCGGTGCGATGGGCCTGGAGCCTCAACGCCGCCGCCAGTGTCCTCGGCTCAGCCGGAGCGATCTTCTTCGCGATCTACCTCGGCCTCCGCGCGACCCTCCTCATCGGAGGCGCCCTCTACCTTTGCGCCCTGCTCGTGATCGTCGCCACGCGCGACTCTGCTCAGAAGTCTCGCGAAGAAGCCGCCCGGTAGCGATTCATCACACTCCACACCGCTTCCACCTTCTCCCCGCGGCAAGCGTAGATCCGCTCATGCAAATTCACCGTCGGGTCGCAATGCGGAGGCACAAACTCAATCCGCTCCCCCAACCTCGCCCTCGGCGAGGAATCCAGGTACCCGAACTCGTCGCCGCCCCATCGATACCCAGACCCCGGCAAGCTCAAAGCCTCCGGCCCATACCCGCGATCCGCCGAAAACGATTTATACCCGCCGTCCACCGTCACGAATCCCTGGTGATTCGCGCTCACCACCGTCGTCAGTACGGTAAGCGCGTGCCGGAACGGCAGCCCCTCTTTTCGATAAGCCAGATCCATCAACACGTACGACCCCGCTTGCAACTCCGTCACCTCCGCAAGCTCTGTATCGATATCCCACGTCCCCGTGCTTCCGCCCGTTAGAATCTCGCACGCCAATCCCGCGCGCCCCAGCGCAGCGCGAGTGGTAATCGCCTGCGCAAACGCCGCCTCAGAAACTCTCTTTCGCCCCTCAAATCCCCCCGCATGCGACCCGCTCACCGAGTACCCCTGCAGTCCTCGAAATCGTAAGTGGCTCGAATCCGCCACCGCCTTCGCGATCTCCAGCGCCTGCTCCGTTGATCGAGCTCCCGTGCGATGATCGCCTACGTCCAGGTCCACCAGCACGTCCGCCGTTCGATCTGTCGCCCGCGCCACCGCGTTGTACCAAACCGCCTGATCCAGATGATCCACCACCACCATGGCGCCCGTAGCCACCGCCCGAGCCATCTTCCGCGGATCCGCCAGCGGTGAGGTCAGCAGCAGCCCCGTGATCCCGGCCTGCGTCATCATCTCCGCTTCCGGCACCGTCGCCACGCAAACTCCGCAGGCCCCCGCCGCGATCTGCCGCTGCGCAATCTCCACGCACTTGTGCGCCTTCGCATGCGGCCGCAACTGCTTGCCGGACTGCTTCACGCGATCCGCCATCTGCGCCACGTTCGCTTCGAAAGCATCCAGGTCTAACAACAAAGCGGGTGTAGGAATTTGCGACTTGCTGAGCACCCACTCATGATACGCTGGCCTTCAATGCACTTTCCCCTCAGAAACGTCGCCTTCGCAGCTGCGGCGATCACCGTGGGCGTAGCCAGCGTGCTTCTCGCCCAAGCCCCGCCGGCGGACCAAAGCGGCGAAGCGATCTTCTTTGGAAAAGCCGCCTGCGGCACCTGCCATCAAGTGAACGCCCGCGGAGGCATCACCGGACCCGACCTCTCCAACGCCGGCCGAAACTCCGCCGAGGCCCTGCGCAAAAAAATCCTCGACCCCAGCGCGCCTTCCGACCCTGGCGGCCGAGGCGGCGTCGCAAGCTCCGTCGTCGTCCGCACCAAGGACGGCAAGGAAATCCGCGGAGTCCGCCGCGCCGAAGACAGCTTCTCTCTCCTCCTCGCGGACTCCTCCGGCAATCTTCGCAGTCTCGACAAGCGGACGCTCGCCGACCAGCGCACCAACGCCCAGTCCCTGATGCCCGCCGATTATACGAAGCGCCTCTCTTCCGCCGAAATCGATTCCGTAGTCGCCTATCTCCGCGCGCAAACGGGCCGCGACCTCGACAAATCCGCCCAATCCATCACTCCAGGCGGCCTCACCTATGACCGTCTCCGCAACGCCGCCGCCGAGCCGCAAAATTGGCTCACCTATTGGGGAGACTACGCCGGACGCCACTATTCCGGACTCAAGCAAATCACCACCGCCAACGCGAATCAGCTCCAGGCACGCTGGTCCGTCCCCATGCCCGGCAACGCTGTCCTCGAATCCACGCCCCTCGTCGTCGACGGCGTCATGTACACGTCCGGCATGGCCGGCCAGGTCTTCGCCATTGACGCCCGCACCGGCCTCCAGATCTGGCGCTATCAGCGTCCGCAAAAAGTCGTTCCCCCCGGCGAGATCAACCGTTACAGCCGAGGCGTCGCCATGCTCGGCAACCGCCTCTTCCTCGGCACTCTCGATGCCGCGCTCGTCGCCCTCGACGCCCGCACTGGACAACCCCTCTGGGAAGTCCAAGTCGCCGATCCGCTCAAAGGCTACAGCATCACCTCGCAGCCTCTGGCCCTGCGCGATCGCATCGTCGTCGGCGCCGGCGGAGGCGAGTTCGGCGCGTCCGGTTTCGTCGAGGCCTTCGATCCCGCCACCGGCAAGCGGCTCTGGCATTTCGACACCGTCCCTGGCCCCGGCGAATTCGGCCACGAAACCTGGAAAGGCGACAGCTGGCAACACGGCGGCAGCCCCACCTGGCTCACCGGAAGTTACGACCCCGAATCCGACACCCTCTTCTGGACCGTCGGCAATCCCGGCCCCGACATCGACGCCGACGTCCGCAGCGGCGACAATCTCTTCAGCTGTTCCGTCCTCGCGCTCGACCCCGCCACGGGCAAGCGCAAGTGGCACTATCAATTCACGCCCAACGACAGCCATGATTGGGACTCCACCGAAGACGTCGTCCTGGTCGACCGCCTGTTCCACGGGCAGCCCCGCAAGCTCCTGCTCCACGCCGATCGCAACGGCATGTTCTACGTGCTCGACCGCACCAACGGAAAATTCCTCGCCGGAACTCCCTTCGTCCGCCAAACCTGGAACACCGGCTTCGATGAAAACGGCCGCCCCAAAGTTGTCCCCGGATGGGACTCTCGCCCCGAAGGCAGCATCCCTGTCTATCCTTCGCTCGGCGGCGGCACCAACTGGCAATCTCCGTCCTACAGCCCCGACACCGGCTGGATGTACATCGAAACGGAGGACTCCGGCCAGCGCTTCACCCGCTCCACCCAGCCCTACGAACAAGGTAGGCAATACCAGGGCGGACGCGGCACCGGACTCGGCGAACCTATCGCGGCCAGCATCAAAGCCATCGATCCCGAAACCGGCGCCACCAAGTGGGACTTTAAGATTGCCCGCAGTTCCCTCGCCGCCGGAGTCCTCGCCACCGCAGGCAACGTAGTCTTCGCCGCCACCGGAGAAGGCAATGTGATCGCCCTCAACGCCCGCTCGGGCGCCGCCCTCTGGCATTTCTCCACCGGAGGCACCATCGCCACCTCGCCGATCAGTTACTCTGTGGACGGGAAGCAGTTCGTCGCGATCTCAGCCGGCAATACGCTCTACAGCTTCGCGCTTCCTGAATAGGGGCGGCGCAAAATGTCCGAAACTGACGTCTTCATCTGTGGAGGAGGCCCCGCCGGATTAGCCACCGCCCTCGCCGCGCGACGCCTCGGTTTCTCCGTCACCGTAGCCGACTCCCAGCGCCCGCCCATCGATAAAGCCTGTGGAGAAGGCCTCATGCCCGACGCCGTTACCGCCGTCGCGCAACTCGGCGTAACAATCCCGGCCGGCCAATCCGTCCCTTTCCGCGGCATCCGATTTCTCAGCCGGGGCGTGGCCGCCTCCGCCGATTTCCGAACCGGCCCCGGCCTCGCTGTGCGCCGCACCGTTCTTCATCAAGCCCTGGTCGATTGCGCCGAGCATGAAGGCGTCAACTGTCTCTGGGGAGCGCCGATCGCTTCGCTCGACCAAATCCGCGCCCGCTGGATCATTGGAGCCGACGGCGAGCGCTCCCGCGTGCGTTCCTGGTCCGCCCTGCATTCCTCAACCCCGCCTCGCGTGCGCTACGGCTTCCGCCGCCACCATCGCGTCAAGCCTTGGTCCGATTACGTCGAAGTCTATTGGGGCCGCGGACTCCAAATCTACGTGGGTCCCGAAGCGCCGGATCAAGTCTGCATCACGTCGCTCGCCAGTGATCCCCACGTCCGCGTCGACGACGCACTCGAACAGTTCCCTGAACTCCGCGAGCGTCTGGCCGGAAGCGAGATCGTCTCCACGCAGCGCGGCGCCGTCACCGCCTCCCGAGCCTTGCCCGCCGTGTTCCGTGCCAACATTGCGCTGGTAGGCGACGCCTCCGGCTCCGTCGACGCGGTGACCGGAGCCGGAGTAGGCCTCGCCTTCCAACAAGCTCTCGCGCTGGCCGATGCCCTGGCTCACGATGACCTCGCCGCCTACCAGCGGGCCCACAACCGTATCATGCGCCGCCGTCGCGTCATGGCCAACCTGCTCCTCGCCATGGACCGCTGGCCCGAAGCCGGAGACCGCGCCCGCCGGGCTCTCTCCCGCGGACCCTGGGTCTTCGAGCGCCTGCTCGGGCTTCACTCCGAATAGAGCTGCCGCGTAGGGGGGATTCCCTTGCGCTCTTCCGTCGCGCGCAAGAAGAATCCGATCGCCGCGCCAATCCCGATTCCCAACATAAATCCAAACACTCGTTCTTGTAGTTTCATACCGCCCCCTTTCGCGATTTAACGCGCCAGCGAATATGTGCGATCCCACAAAGGAATCGTGCCCAGCATCTCGCCGGAGATCACGATCTCCACCCGGGAATTGTCCGCGCGCCCCTGCGCCGTGGCATTCGAGCTGATTGGCCGCGAATCCCCCAAGCCCTCCGACGTCACGGCCGCTGTCGCGAGCCCGTCGCCGATCAGAGTTCCGCGCACTTCCTCCGCCCGCCGCCGCGCCGTCGCTTCATCGTGCGCCGTCGCGCAATTGCCCTCCACCGCGATCTTCAACCCCGGCCGCCGTGACACGATCGCTGCTACCCGCGCCAACTGCTCGGACGAAGGCGTCCGCAACAACTCGCCGCTGAACGCTGAATCCGCCACAACCACCACTAGCCCTCGCGTTGTGTCCCGTGTCGTCATTACGGCACTCAAATCGTCCAGCAGCTTCCCTCGCTGCTCCGCCTTCTCCGCCGCCGGACTGGGCTTCGATGCCTTCGCAGCCGCCGCTGCCGAGACCGCCGCTTCCTCCCGGGCCCGTCCCGCCTCCGCGGCCGCCTGCGCCGCCTGAGCCTCCGCCCGCGCGCGAGCCGCCTTCTCCGCCTCTACCTGCTTCGCGATCGCATCCGCCCGTTGCTGTGCCGACTCCGTGTCCGCCCGGGCTTGCGCCGCCTGAGCCTCGGCGACAGCCGCCGCCTGCTGCGCCGCCGCCGTCTGCTCGCGAGCCTTTGCCGTCTCATCGTGAGCGGTCTTGAGCGTCTGCTCCTGCGCCCGCGTCACGGCGATCATCCGGGCATCCTCCGCCGTCTGTGCCGCCTGCCGCGCGATCTCCACCACGCGCGCCGAATCTTTCTTGGATTGCTGCATCTGCTCCGCTTCCGTCAGCAGCTGCTTCGCTTTCACGAACGTGTCCGGCGCGAGTTGGTCCGCTTTCGCGGCCGTAGCTACGCCCACCGCGTTCTGCGCCTGGTACAACTCACTCAGGGCTTCGTATTCACGCTGCGAGACCTTCGGAGCGTTCGCCAGCGCTTGTTTCAACGGTGCCGAAACGTCCCACGTGTACTGGCCCCGCGGCAGCAGCTCATACTTCGCGTTCACCGTTTCCGTGCTACCGGCCGTATCCGGACGCAGTTCGTTTTCCATCACCACGACGTCGCTCGGCTTCCGCACCGCCGAATACGGTTCCGCCGTCACAATCAGCGCGAACGCCTGCAAATCCGTGCTCACGTGCAGATGCCCGTTGTCGGAGTGATCCGCGACAATCTCGCCCAGATTGTGCGGACGCCCCTCCGGAGTAATCGCCCACAGCACGTAGGTCAGATACTCATAACCGAAACGCTGCGACGCCTTCAGGTGTTCGAAGCTTGCATCGATCTCCGTGCGTCCTCGCCGCGACTCTACCGTCGCGTTTCCTTTAGACTCCGGCAGCAACACCGTGCCCCGAAAGTCGATCTTCGTCGGACCCGAACGGTAGAAGTAATTCACCGCCTTCGCGGTCCGCTCAATCACGTTTACATGAAAAATGGGCGCGGATTCGTTGGGAGCCTGAGTCTGCGCAACGAGTCCCCCTACAGTAGCGGCAGCAAGGAATACGAGTCTCATAGCGACTCGAGTAGTGCAAGCCGGGGACCACCCCCTAACTTGCTGTCCGCAAAAGGAATCTGCCCTCAGGGGTGTAAGAATGCCGGGTCCCAGCCGGTAAGAAAGTCAGAACCGAGTCGCTAGCCGATGCAGCCCCAAGCGTAAGCGCGGGGACTCCGTGTCAGCGTCCCGCCGCCCTCTACAATTGCGCTTCGCTAGCCTGCGGCAGTTCCACCGTAACCTTCGCGCGAAGATTCGCCACCCCTGCCGTGGACCGCTCGTCCGTCACCGTAATCGCCACAGCATCGTCCAGCCAGTCATGCGCCGTCCCGTCCGGATCGTGCGAGGCCAGCGTCAGCGTGTACGCGTTCGGGCACAAATCGCACAAGAACGAGAACGTGACCACCGCCGTCTCCCCGGCCTTGCGTGCCCCAATCTTCACCCGTTCCAACTCCGTGTTCGTGCCGTAGACCTCGAAACCAATCTGCGTGCGGATCAACAGCCCCAGCACCGGCTCATCAACCGAGTCGTGGTACCGCACCTCGGCCCGAACGCTCACCATCTCGCCGCTCTTCCATACGATGGTCGGCTTCCCATCCGAGCCCAGCGTCTCCAGAGAAATCACTTCCGCCTTGCCGTTTCCCCGCCGGAACGACGGAGCCAGCCGCGGCGGAATCGTCCCACCCCAACTCCGTACAATCTCCGCCACGTGCCGCCGGTACTGTGTCAGTGTTTCCCGGGGATCGCCCTTCGCCGCCAGTTGCCCCGCGTCCAGCCACCAGATCTCGTCGCACAGAGTCTCCAGCAGCCCCATCTCATGCGAGGCCAGAAAGACCGTCGTCCCCGACCGCCGCAATCGATCCAGCCCCGTCAGCGTCCTCGCTCGCACCACCGCATCTTGCGTGGCGAGCGCCTGATCGATCGCAATCACATCGGCCGGAGCCAGATTCAGCGGTTCTCCCAACGCCACGTACCGCCTCTGCGCCCCCGCGACCACTTCGCCTTGTTCCGGTTGCACCCCGCCGGCCGCCAGTTTTAATAATTCACCAACGCCCGACCCCTTCTCCCCAATCACGCCAATAATCACGCCCGAAGGAGCCGTGGCACGAAACTCCGTCAGCGGTGCTAATTTTACATTCCGGAACTCAATCGGCATCACAAATCAGTCTACGTCACCCGGGACAGCCAGTAGGACAGGCGATCGTTTTGGGTCGCCTGTCTCTTCTTGTGTCCCCCGGCTCACTTCACCGCCCCCATATCGGAACACTCGTTCGGACCCACCATATTCGCCGCCAACGAAACTCCCGGCCCCGCCGCCACGCACCGCTCCCGCATCTTGTGGCCGCTAATCACGTTGTCCCGAATCACGTTGCCGCGAGTCTCCTCGGACCGCGCCACCCCGCGCCCAAGATAAATCCCAGACTCCAGCATCTTCGGCTCGTCATTTTTGTAGATGCACGTAAACTTCCCCGAGCTCTCGTTGCACCCCGCCGTATTCAAATGCACGAACCGATTGCCCGTGATCTTGTTCCCGCTCCCCATCAGGAACAGCCCGCCGTACTTCATCCCATCGATCAAGTTTCCCGTGACCTCGATATTCTGCGAATGCGCGTCCGGATTCGAGTTATTCATCACCATCCCGAAATGCCCGTAGACATAGTCCTCCGGACGCTGCCTGTCGATGCACTGGTTGTCCCTCACCGCGCCGTCGTGAAAACCGTCCAGGTCGAAGCATTTCCCGTTCACTTCCTCGAAGTGATTCCGCGCATACATGCTCTGATCCACGTTCCCGGCCGTGTCGATCGCCACCGGAGTCCCGCCGTTCTCCGCATCGATCACCTCCACCGGATACCCGATCTTCGTGCCGTTGTTGTCCTCGACGCGCACACGGGTCGCATGCCCCACCTGAATCGCATCGCGCCCGATATTCTCGAATCGATTCCCCGAGAACACTCCATCCGCCAGCCGGGGCGAAGTGTACAGCGAGTGGGTCCAGAGCGCATTCCCGGCAATCCGTTTGAACACGCTGTCCCGCACCTCGAAATGCGATGATCCCTCTTCGATCAAAATCCCCCCGCTCAAGTTGTTCCGCTTATGAGCATTGAGCGACCCCGAATTGTTTAAAGTCGCTCCCGTGATTTTAATGTTTGTCGACCGGCTGACCAGAATCGGAAAATTCACCACGTTGTCGAAGCTCACGCGAGCGATCTCCAACCCGTCCACCTGGTCGAACAGCATTCCGTTGTTCGGATACCAGACCCGGAACGCATTCTCCGGCGGAGCCATCTCCAGCGCCGGATCCTTTAGAGGTTCCCGCCCCCCGTCCATCGCAAAATCCCGCAGATGGATGTTCTTCGCCCCTTCCACCACCAGCAGCGCGCGCCCGCGAAATTCCGGAGCCGTCTTCAAAAGTGTCCCCGAGCCCACGATCTCTAAATCGTGCGCTCCCGCCGGCACCACCAATTCCGAAGTGAGCGCGATCACGCCCGCAGGCAAATGCAAAACCCCGGTCTTCTGTGCCGCGAGCATCTCACGCACCCGAGCCTCCGGAGTCTTCGAGCACCCCGCCAGAATTCCCGCCGCGATCAGCACCGCGACCCCCATCCTCCGCGCAAGAGCCGCCGTCACCACTGCCCCGCCGCCCGAACCCCAACCGCCGCCCGCACCCCGACCCCGTTCCGCACTGCGACCCCCTTCCGAGCCGCGACAGTAATGGAGCGGCCCACCGACCCCCTCCACCCCCCTACGGCCTGGTCCACTGCCCAACCCAATCCAACACCGTCTGGTACCACAGCGCGCTATTCTGCGGCTTCAACACCCAATGTCCTTCGTCCGGAAACACCAGCAGCTTCGAAGGTACCTTCTGAATCTGCAGCGCCGTGAACAATTGCAACCCCTGATCCAGCGGCACCCGATAATCCAACTCCCCCTGCACCACCAGCGTCGGAGTCTTGAAATCCTTCACGAAATAACTCGGTGACCACCGCGCGTACATGTCCGGATTGTCCCAAGGAAACCCCTTAAACTCCCACGACGGGAACCAAAGCTCCTCCGTCGACGCCGCCTCGCTCCGCAAATCGAACACCCCATCGTGCGACACGAATGATTTGAACCGGGTCGTATGCCCCAGCATCCAGTCGATCATGTACCCGCCATACGAGGCCCCCGCTGCCGACATCCGGTCCGGATCCGCGTACTTCAGCCCGGCCGCATAATCCACCACCGCCATGATGTCGTCGAACGCCTTGCCGCCCCAATCGCCGTTGATGTCGTCGATGAACTTCTGCCCATACCCCGTCGACCCCCGAGGATTCGGCATCACCACCAGATACCCCGCGCTCGCGAAGATCTGCGCATTCCACCGGTAACTCCACGATTCGCCCCAAGCCCCCTGCGGACCCCCGTGGATCAAGAACAACACCGGATACTTCTGCGTCTCCACGAACCCCGGAGGCTTGACCACAAACGCATGCACCCGCGTCCGGTCCGGAGCCTCCACATTAGCCTCTTCCAGCGGCGCCAGCGCCGCCCGCGCCAGCAGCGCATCGTTCAAATGCGTCAGCGCGACTCCCGTCCCGCCCCCCGAAGTAGCGCGATAAATCTCCGTAGGCCTCGACCCGCTCTGCTCCGTGTAAATCAGCGTCCTTCCGTCCAAGGTGAACTGCACATCGTCCAGCGTCGAGGCCCCCGCGATAATACTCCGTGACCCTCCGCCGGTAGCCGGAATTAGTTGCAGGCTGGTTCGCCCCCGATCCTCAATCGTGAACGCCAGTTGCGTCGAGTTCAGCCACGTAAAGCTCTCCACCCACCGGTCCAGCCCCTCCGTCAAAACGGTCGACTTCCCCGCCGCCCGATCGAACACCGCCAGCCGGAACCGGTCGCTCTCGTACCCTGGCCGCACTTGCATCCGATACGCGAGATACTTCCCGTCCGCCGAATACTTGGGCGACATCTCCGCCCCCGGCCCCGCGATCAACTTCTTCGCGTCGCCGCCTTCCAGCGGCACCGTATAAATATCAGAGTTCGTACTATTCGCGGGCTCCGCGTCCGTGTTCGTCACGTAAGCCACTTCCCCTGAGTCCGGAGCAATGTCGTAATCGTCCGGGCCGCCCAACGAAAACGGCGGCACATCCCGATCCCCCGGAGTCAGATCCACCGCTCCAATCCCATCCGTTCCTACCGAGAACAAATGCTCCCGCCGTTTCCCGTGCCACTCCGTCCAATGCCGGTACAGGAGCGACGTATAAATCCGAGCCTTCGTCTTGCTCTGCGCCTCCGCATCCAGATTCCGCTGATTGCAGGAGTTGTCCGCCCCGCACTCCGGATAAACGTTGGAGGTGAACACCAGCTTCTTCCCGTTGGCAGCCACCAGAACCCCATCCGCCTCCGTGGCGAACCTTGTCACCTGGCGAGCCCTGGTCCCGTCGGCATCCATGGCCCAAATCTGCTGCGACCCGCTACGGTTCGATACGAAATAAATCTGCCGCGAATCCGGTGACCACTTCGGCCGAGAATTCGCCGTCCCCTCCGTCGTCAGTTGCCGCGGAGTGCTCCCATCCATCGGCACCACATAAATCTGCTGCGGCTGAATGTTCTTGTCCACATCCGGAGTCTGCACCGTGAACGCCACCATCCGCCCGTTCGGCGAAAGTGCCGGCTCCGAAATCCGCGCCAGCTTCAACATCGTGTCCACGGTGAACGGAAGCTTCTGCGCAACCAGCGCGCAAGCGCACAGAAGGAAGGCCAGCAGACGCATAATCACCATTGTAATGTCCTGCTGGACATAGTACTTCCCCCCTGCAACCCCAAACTGCAGCCCTAAGAAACCTGAAACAAAAATTCACCACCCTTCATCCGATAAGCAGAGGTGAACGATCATGCAAGTAGCAAGGTCAGTACTTCCTCTGGCAATCCTCGCCGGTCTACTCTGGACCGTGCCCTCGATCCAGTCCCTGGATCGCCCTCCCGCCCGCGCTCCCAAGCAAACCACCAAGGTTCCCCCACCGCCTCCACCGCCCGTCAAACAACCCGACGACCGCATCGAGAAAAAAGAAATTAGAATGAAGCAGCGCGATAAAGAAATCGACAAAAGAATGAAACAGCGCTGAGCGGAACGAAATCCCCGCTAAACTGCCGATCGGCATAGAACCCTGGGACCCCTTCGACTCGTCTGAAAAAGAAAGAAATGCCGCAGAATGGATCGGGCATGCGGATCACCGTGAAGGTCGAAGATCCCGAATCGGTAGTGGTCGCTCTAAGCGGCCCTCTGAACGGACCCGGCCTCGGTGAACTCCGCCGCGAGATCGAAAGAGCACAGCGCATGCGCAAGCGCGTTACCATTGATTTAGGCGAAGTGACCCTCCTCGATCGTTATAGCCTCACCTTCCTGGCCGCCCAGACGCGGGAAGAAATTGCCTTGCTCAATTGCCCTAAATACATCGAGCCCTGGCTTACCAAGGAGACCGCCCGAGCCGGCACCGCATGAATCGTTCCTTAAGCGCGGCCTTGGCCTGCGCTCTTCTCTCCCTGCCGGCCTGCACCCTCACCCCCGTAGGCCCAAAATATACGCGCCCGGACATCCCCGCTCCTCCCTTCAAAGAGGAACTCCCTCCTGAAGAAGGCTGGAAGGTCAGCGCCCCCAGTGACGACGCCCATCGCGGCAACTGGTGGGAAGTTTACGCCGATCCCCAACTCAACGCCCTCGAAGAACAAGTCTTAGTCAACAACCAGACCATCCGGGCCGCCGCCGCCAACTACCGCAGCGCCGTCGCCGCCGTCCAACTCGCGCGGGCCTCGCTCTTTCCGAACGTCACCGGCGGAGCCTCCACAACAGGAATCCAGCAATCCCAGAACCGCCTGGGTGGATCCTTTGTCAATCCCGGACCCTTCGCCGATATCACGCCTTCTGGCAGCGCCTCCTGGGAAGCCGACGTCTGGGGCCGCATTCGCAACAACATCGAAGTCAACGTGGCCGGAGCCCAAGCCAGCGCCGCCGATCTCGAAAACGCTCTCCTCTCCGTCCGCGCCGAAGTAGCGTCCTACTATTTTCAAATCCAAGGCCTCGACGCCCAGAAAAACCTGCTCGACAACAGCGTAACCGCTTACCAGAGAGCCGTCGAACTCACCGGCAACCGCTTCCGCGAAGGCCTTGTCTCCGCCGTGGACGTAGCCCAAGCCCAAACCCAACTCGAATCCGCCCGAGCCCAATCCACCGACACCGAAGTCCTCCGTGCCCAATACGAACACGCCATCGCGGTGCTCCTGGGCAAGGCTCCTTCCGAACTCTCCATCCCCGCCAAGCCACTCATGCGCGAACCCCCGCCCACGCCCCCCGGCCTGGCCTCCGAACTTCTGGAACGCCGCCCCGACATCGCCGCCGCGGAGCGCAGAGTCGCCGCCGCCAACGCCCAAATCGGCGTGGCCCGCGCCGCTTTCTACCCCACTGTAATGCTGGCCGCGTCCTTCGGCCTGGAAACGTCCAACCTCGGCAATCTCCTCACTTGGCCCAGCCGCTTCTGGACCGTAGGACCCACCCTCGCCCAAACCCTCTGGGAAGGGGGCCGCCGCCGGGCCTTCAATGACGAAGCTCAAGCCGCCTATGACGCCAACGCCGCCAATTACCGCCAGACCGTCCTCTCCGCTTTCCAGGAAGTGGAAGACGATGTCTCCACTCTCCGCCTCTTAGACCGCGAATCCCAGGAACAAGCCCGAGCCGCCACCGGAGCCCAGCGCGCTCTGGACCTGGCCAATAGCCGCTACCAAGGCGGCATCACTACCTACCTGGAAGTCATCACCGCCCAAACCACCGCCCTTGAAACCCAGCGAACCGCCGCCCAACTCCTCACCCGCCGGATGGCCGCCAGCGTCGATCTCGTAAAGGCCCTCGGCGGAGGCTGGAACGCCACCACCGATCTCCCCACCCCCCAATCCCTCCGCTCCGCGCGCTAACCCGCGCGCCGTCGGCAGCCACCACGGCGGCTTTCTTGGGTATCTCGATGTGAATATCCTGAAAATAGCCCCAAAAATGCACTGTTTTAGACGAGTGTAAATTGGTATACTCGAATGCGAAACGGGATTTCCACAGCGTTTCGCAAACATGGAGCCTGCGCCGACCACCATTACCGTCCGCGTCATTGCCCGCGCGGGAAAATTCTTGGGCGATGACATCGGGGGAGCCGAGGTCATCATCACGGACGCCCGCTCCGGAGAACTGCTGGCGCAGGGACGCACCCACGGCGGCTCCGGCCCCGCCTCGTTAATGACCGTCCCTCTCACCCGCAACCAGCCCATCCCGGTGTCCGACCCGCCCCATAACGACGCCTGCCGCTTCGATGCCACCCTCGCGCTGGATCAGCCGCGCCTGGTAAAAATCTCCGCCTACGGGCCCATTACCTGCCGGCGAACCCCAATCCTGGCCAGGCCATTCCCATCCGCGCCAACGTAACTATGATGTGCGGCTGCCCCATCTCTAACTCGACCGGTTCGCCGTGGCCCGAATCGGATTTCGAGGTCGCAGCCGCCGTATCACCCATCAGGGTGCCGTCGCGACCCTACCCCTGCACTACGATCCCGCTGCCCCCGGAGGCGCCCCCAGCCAGTTCTTCTCGAATCAATGGATCCCCGGCGCAGAGGGAGTCTACGCCATCGCAGTAAGCGCCTACCAGAAAAGCACCGGCAACAGCGGAGTTGGTTTCACCACCGTCAACCTCCAGTCCTAGTCGACGCACCACAAAAACTCCGGATTATCAGCCAACCCCGAAATCAGGGGATTCCCCGCCATCGGTTGAAACAGGTAATCGTAGCCGTCAATCGACCCGCCCGTCCGGTTGGCAACATAGAAATTCCCCTCCGCGTCGAACGCCATCCCCGCGGGCGACGTCAAGTGGGGAACCACCGTCACCAGCGTCGCCGTCCCCGGATCGTAAGACAGCACCGCCTTCGAAGTCGAAATATACAGCGTCCCCTCCGAAGCCAGCAGATGCACCGGACTATCGATCAGATGATTTGGATCCTTGATGGGCCCCAAATAATCCCCCGTAATCACGTCGAACGTTTTCACCTCGCTCCCCACCTCATCGGCGGCGAACAAAGTCGTCCCGATCAGCGCCACCCCTCTCACCGAATTGCTCAACGGCGGACCGCTCTTCGGCGAGTAATGCAGCCCCCCGTCCGACCCCTTCACATTCGAAGGAACCGGCTTGCTCCCCACCGGTACCGGAATCCCCAGCTCACTAGCCACAAACGTCCCCGCCAGGAAATTCGATCCCGGAACCGTAGAATTCACAGGCAAGGCCGTCCCGCTTTTCTTGTGGGGCGGACCATACGCCGCCACCACCACGTTCGTGTCCTGCGCCGAGATAAAGCAAACCTGCATCGCCGAATCGAAACAAAACCCGAACGGATGGTCGATCCCCGGAATCGCAGCTCCCGACGTGTACACCACCGGAGCCGCGCCCGGAGCCAGTCCCGCCTCCGGAATCTGCCAAATCACGCTCGCGCCCTTGTACGAATTGACCAGATAGAAATTCCCATCCCACGCGAGCTGAAGATCCCGCAACTCGTACCCATCCGCGGCATCGCTGCCTGACGGCGCCGGCAACCCCAAAACATTCGCATTCGCCTGCTGCCACACATCATTCACCGGCGCGTACGACACCACGTACCAGATCGGTTTGGGAATGCTCTTGGTCGGCTTGCCGCCGTGAAAAGTAACGTAAAGCGTCATGAATCCTCCGCTAATTGAGGATACTATGCATCAATTTCAGTTACATTACGGCTCGCCGCAAAGGGCCTTCCGGGCCTGCTGGACAAACTTCAAGAAATCCGGACCAACCTGCTCCCGCCCGCACTCCCTTACGGTAGCTTCGCGTTTTCCGCCTTGGCTTGCTGATAGATCGGAATGCCCACTTCGGCAGCCTTCCAGAATTCAAAAAAATCCCGGTAGGAGGCCACCGCCTTTGCCTTATCCGCTTCCATTCCCAAAGCCCGCGCCAGCTGCCGCCGAGCCGCCGCATTGATCGGATCGCCCACCGTCAACCCCGGATGCGCCAGCACCCTTTCGAACTCTGCCGCCGCTTCCTCGGGTTTATGCAGCGCCAGATACGCCAGGCCCCTCACGTACACGGGATACATGCAGCCGTAGAAATGGTTGAATGCCAGCGGAGGAATCCCCAACTCATACGGCCGGTTCGCCTCCAGCAGATCGATCGCCTTGCCCGGATCGTTGCTCCCCAGCGCTACCAGAGCCCGCAGCGTCGGTACATAAGTCGCTTGAACCTGTGTGTCTTCCGGATACTCTTTGTTCAACTTGTCCGCCAGAGCCCCGGCCTTTCCCGTCTCGCCCGCCAGCCCTAAAGCAAATCCGGCCGCGTAGGAGACGTCGCGTCCTTCAAACGTCTTGAGCGCCGTCTCCGCGGCCCCCCGCGCGGCGGCCTTGTTCTCATAGAGAGCGTTCCACACCGCTGGCGCTGCCTGGAACACAGCCGTTCGCTCCCGGAGCCCGGCTCGCAGGGCCATTTCCACCGCAGTGCGGGAGTATCGCTCCGCCTCGTCCAGCCGCCCGTCACGGGCCGCGGCCAGCGCTTGAACTTGCGTCATCACCAATTCGCTGTCGCGGTTTCCGCGGCTCGCCACGATGGATCTCTCCATGCCCGCTTTGTCGCCCTTAGACAAGGCCAAACGATAGAGGAACGCCGGTGTATTCGGTGCCATCGCGTGATGCTCAGCAGCCACTGCAAACGCCTTCTCAGACTCCTCAAATCGCCCCAGACTAAAAAACCCTTCCCCCCGATTCACGTAACCGTAGAGCTGGTCGGGTTCCAGCGCAAGGGACTTCGCCGACAGCTCCACCACTTGCTCAAATCGTCCTGTCCCGTTTGCCGCATAGCCCCCCGACAGGCTGTATGCTTTCGAATCGCGCGGATAAATCTGTCTCCACAGAGAAATCGATTGCCACGCCTTCTCCAGGTCTCCGGTGACGTTCCGGTGGTAGGAGTATTCGATGTTGAACTTTTCTGGCCCACTCGCCCGGTCCTTCACTTTATAAGCTTGGGTCGCGCTCTGTCGGGAAAGGGCGCTTTCCCCCGCGTTGCTGTAGGCGATGGCCAGTTCGCTCCACGCCGCCGCGAACTGCGGATCCAACTCCGTAGCGCGCAGTAGCTGGTTGGTCTGTGCATCGCCGCTTAAGACGTTTGCAGCGGTGTACGCCTTCAACGCCTCCAGCGACGGAGTGGTGGCCTCCTCCAGTGGAATGTTGTGTTCTTGAATCGCCGCCAGCGATTCGCCTGCATGTGCCCGAAACTTGCCCGCCATGTTGCCCAGCGTGCTCAGCACCTGATCCTTCCCGGATGCCTGCTCCTGCTGATTGTCCAGCGTCTCGCCGTTGGCGCAGCCTTCCGCGCGCAGGCTCAGAACATACTGGCTGCCAATGCTGGAGATCGCTCCCGTCAGCAGCGCTCTCGCGCCCACACGCTGGCAAACCTCCCGCGCCGTCTCCTCCGTCAGCGCGGCATCTAGCTTGCCCATCAGCTTAAGTGTGGTGCGGATCTTCGGATCGGGAATCAGGCTCAGATAAGGAGATTGCTCCAATTGAAAGATCAGCCCCTGCCGCAGCGTATCGTCAAACACCGGGTCGCGAGTTTTGTTTTCAAAGTCGGCCAGAACAATCGTGTCTTTTTCGGTCAGCCGTCGTGCCTGGCCGTGCTGCTGCCACAGGAAGAATCCGCCTCCCATCAGAACCAGCGCGGCAGCCGCGGCGCCGTACTTCAACGGAGCGTTGCCTTTTCCGCCCTTCCCCGGCGAAGCCAAGGCCGTTTGCAGCCGCTCCAGGTCGCCCAGCAGTTCCGCCGCCGATTGATACCGTAGCGCGCGATCCTTCTCCAGCAGCTCCCCGATAATCCGCTCCAGTTCGGCCGGAACCTCTGGATTGCGTGACCGCACCGGCGGCGCGGCCTTGTTCAACAGTGCATCGAAAACCAGCGGAGACGTGGGCCCGTCGAACGGCCGAGTCCCCGTTGCCATTTCGTACAGAACCACGCCCACGGACCACAGGTCGCTGCGCGCGTCCACGTTTTCGCCGCGCGCCTGCTCCGGCGACATGTAGGCGATCGTGCCCAGCGTAGAACCCGGCTCCGTCAGCAGAGTCTCCGTGGTGGCGTCCTCCATCGTGTCCGCGCCGGCCGCCAAGCTCTGCTTGGCCACACCGAAATCCAGCACCTTCGCGCTACCGCGTTCGGTCACGAAGATGTTGGCCGGCTTGATATCCCGATGCACGATGCCGTTGCCGTGGGCCGCTTCCAGCGCGTCGGCCACTTGGATTCCTAACGTCAGAACAGTCGCGATCGGTAGGGGCTTGTCGCGAATGTGCTCGCGCAGCGTCCGCCCGGCCAGCAGCTCCATCACCAGGAACGGATGCCCCGCCGCTTCCCCCACGTCGTACACCACACAAATATGCGGATGGTTTAATCCTGAAGCCGCGCGCGCCTCGCGCTGGAAACGTTCTCGCGCCGCCTGTGTCGCAAAGGCTACAGGCAGCACCTTCACCGCGACTTCACGATGCAGCCGTGTGTCCCGTGCCCGGTACACTTCGCCCATGCCGCCCCGCCCAATGGGCGCGAGGATCTCGTACGGTCCGAGCCTTTCACCCGCGGGGAGCGACATGTCCCACCAAGTCTATCTAAGTTTTTCTATCTTCTCTTCATCCGGTAATCTTCCACCGCCGGCATCCGCACCACCCGGCACATCTCGTGCAACCGCGACCACGCCCGCAGCCCGATCACCTCCGGCAGAGTCTTGCGCTTATAGTCTTCCGCCCGCCCCCCCGGCTCGTCCAAAAGATTCGTCGTCGCGATCAGCGGCCTTTGATGATTGCACCGGTACGTGATGATCGACGTCACCGTATCCTCTACCCACTCCGTCACCCGGTGGGACCCCAAATCGTCCAGCAGCAGCACTTCCGTATCCAGCGCCGCCCGGTAAGCTTCCCGGTCGCTCGCCCCCGAAGTGCTGTCGTAGCTCGACCGGATCCGGTCCAACAAATTCTGGTAATCGAAGAACACCCCTTGGTGCCCTTTATCGATCAGAGCCTTCAGCGCCGCCACCGCCAGATGAGTCTTGCCCGTCCCCGTATCGCCCACCAGCAGCAGCCCCGCGTGATCCCCCGCCGGAAACTCGCGCACGAAACTCCGCACCTGCATCAGCACCGTGCCCAGCCCGTTCCGCGCCGTGGGATTATCCGAAGGCATCTGGAAATTGTCCAGCGTCACGTGCTCGTAGTTCGGCGGAATCCCCGAAGACTCCTTGATCGCCCGCCCCCTCGTCACGGCCGAGCACACACAAGCCTCCGCCCCCGAAAGCCCCGCCCGCTCCACGATCTTCCACCCGGTCCCGTCGCAAATCGGACAAACCGTTTCCGTCATTCCACCACCATCAAAACTTCCCCGGGAGAGACCGCCGCATCCACCTTGGTTCGAACCTCCACCACGCGGCCCGCTTTCGGCGACTTCATCTCATTCTGCATCTTCATCGCTTCCACCACAACCAACCCCTGCCCGGCTTTCACCGCATCGCCCGCCTCCACCAGCACCCGCACAATCTTCCCCGGCATCGGCGCGCAAATGTCGTGCCGCCCGCCCCGATCCGCGCCACTCTTTCTACTCCGCAAACTCCGGGGATCGAAAACCTCCGCCGCGACGGGTTGCCCGTTCACCATCATCTCGCCCGCCGCCCCGCGAGTCACCCGGTAACTCCGCCCGCCGATCAGCACCGAAACACAACCCGGCTCAAGTGTTTGGAGCGAAAACTCGCCCTCCGCCACCGCGCCGTCTTCCCGCTCATAGCGAAACGAGGCCGCCTCAACTTTCAAGTTGCCCGCTCGCCCGCCGATCCTGGTTTCCACCTTCATCGCAGCATCTGCTCCCGCCCCGCCGCGAGCCATCGGCTAATTTCAGTGCTATCAGCCACTTCCGACTTTTTCTCGCCCAGTGACGCGACAATCGCCGCCGCCGCCTCGGCCTCCACGCCGAGTGTTTCACGTGAAACACTTCGTTCGAAGAACCCCTCCAAAAACGCCGTAGACAGCCGCCCCTCCCGAAACTCCTCGTCGGCCAAAATTTCCCGAAAGAATCCGATATTGG
Organism: Bryobacteraceae bacterium; assembly: GCA_036498815.1. Taxonomy (GTDB): domain Bacteria; phylum Acidobacteriota; class Terriglobia; order Bryobacterales; family Bryobacteraceae; genus Palsa-187. The sequence continues at coordinate 212,529 of DASYET010000049.1, forward strand.
TTCGTATCCCCGCGAGACTATACTCTGCTAGCGCCCGGTCCAATCTTCCCATCGCCATCTCCCGACTCCCGCCCCAAGCCACCAGTTTTGCCAGCAGCGGATCGTAATCCAGCGGGACCGTCCAGCCCGAATAAACCCCCGAATCGAGCCGGATTCCCGGCCCCGACGGCTCCTTCAACGCCGTAATCTTCCCCGGCGAGGGCAAAAACCCATTCGCCGGATCCTCCGCATAAATCCGGCACTCGATCGCGGAACCCGTCCATTCCACGTCACTTTGCTGGATGGTCAGCCGTTCCCCGGCGGCGATCCGCAGCTGCCACTCCACCAGGTCGAGCCCCGTCACCAGTTCAGTCACAGGGTGCTCCACCTGCAAACGGGTATTCATTTCAAGGAAATAGAAATTCAGCTCGCGGTCTACCAGGAATTCCATGGTACCGGCATTCCAATACCCGGCCTCCCGCGCAATCTTCACCGCCGCCTCGCCCATCCGTTCCCGCAATTCCGGATTCTGCCGCATCAACGGAGAAGGGCACTCCTCGATCACCTTCTGATGCCGCCGTTGAATCGAGCACTCCCGCTCCCCCAAGTGGATCATATGCCCGAACTTGTCGCCCAGCACCTGAATCTCGACGTGCCGCGGCTCCACCACCAGCTTCTCGAGATAGACCTCCTCACTCCGGAACGCCCTAAGCGATTCGCTCGCGGCATCTCTCAGCGCCGCGGCCAGGTCCTCTTCGCGAGCCACCTCTCTCATTCCCTTACCGCCCCCACCGGCCGACGCTTTGATCAGCACCGGATACCCCAGCTCCCGCGCCACTCGCTGCGCCGCCGCCAGATCCCCCACCGCCTGCTCCGTCCCTGGCACCACCGGAGCCCCGGCGGCAATCGCCAGCCTCCGCGCCGCGATCTTCGAACCCATCTTCCGGATCGCATCCCCCGAAGGCCCGATAAACACCACGCCCGCCGCCGCGCAGGCATCCGCGAACTCCGCGTTCTCGCTCAGGAATCCATACCCCGGGTGAATCGCCTCCGCTCCGTGCCTCCGGGCCGCTTCCAGGATCTTATCCATCCTTAAATAACTCTCCGAAGACGGCGACGCTCCCAAATAGGCCGCCTCATCCGCGAGACTCACTGCCAGCGACCCTCGATCCGCGTCCGAATATACCGCTATGCTTTTGATCCCAAGATCCTTCAAACCGCGGATCAAACGGACAGCGATCTCGCCGCGATTCGATACCAGTACTGTGCGGAACATGAAGGTCGATTGTAGCAGTTGGCCGGTCGGGCAAACGCCTTACTTCAAAGTAACCACCGTCGCACCCCACCCCCCCGCTTCCGGGGGTGCATCTCCACTCGAAAGCACCCACGGAGTCCTCGCCAGCACCCCTTTGACGATCTCCCTTTGCACCCCGATCCCACGCCCGTGAATGATGCGCAAAGCCTTGAATCCCAAACGGTTGGCCTCGAACAGATACTCCTCTACCACCATCGTCACATCTCTCGGAGAAACACTATGCAGATCCAGCACATCTGTAACGGGGATCGGTACGGGTTCGGGAAAAGGGTCGTCCGGAATCACGGTGTTTAGCACATACTGCTGGGTCGATGATACACCCTAGAACTATCTCGGGGATGGGAGCATTCCCTTAGCCTTTCTTCCCCTAGTACGGCTCAAATGCGAGAGGTAACGAATAGAATGGGGCTACGGCATTCAGGATGACTAGACTCTGCTTCCTCTGCGGCTCGAAGATCGGCTTTCTCCGATCTCTCACCGACCAGCAATATTGCTCGTCGGAGCACCGGAGAGAAGCCCGCTTTGCCTCCGCCCAAGTCCTTCGCGATGAGGATGAGCTGGAAACCTGGGTCATTGAGAAATCCAAGAATAAGAAGAAGTCTTTCGGTATGCCCGGCACCACCGCCGGCCAGACCGCCTCGATCTTCGCGTTCCTGACTGTGGCCGGCCTGTTGGTGGCGGCAATCTATCTGCCCAGCCCCGGCGCCAATTACCCGCCGCCTCTGTCGCTGTCCCCGGAGAACAAACCCGGCCTGCTCCAACGCACCGGCGACGCCATCAGCGCCGCGATTCGCTCCAGCGCTCCCGTCACGCTCCATCACGATTTCCATACTGGCCTCGGCGACTGGGCCACCCTCGCGATCAAGGGCGGCGGCAATGTGGACGATCCCCGCAACTGGATCGCTTCCGCCAGCGCTCCCGAAATCGTGCGGCCCGGCAGCCTCCGCCTGTGGACCAAGTCCGTCTCGCTCCAGAACTACCAAATGGAATTCATGGGCCAGATGGAAAAGAAGAGCCTCAGCTGGGCCTTCCGCGCCACCGACCAGAACAATTACTACGCCACCAAGCTGGTGATGACCCGGCCCGGCCCGAATCCGAATGCCAGCCTGATTCGCTACGCGGTCATGAACGGACACGAGTGGCCGCGCATCCAGACCACCATCCCCCTCACGGTGGAACGTGGCGTGAACTATCGCGTCCGCATGACCGTGCAGGACGACACCTTCGTCGCCTACGTCAACGGACAAGCCGTGGGCAAATGGAGCGACAACCGCCTACGCCACGGCGGCATCGGCTTTTTCGCCGACGATGAGGACCCCCAGAAGATCTCCTGGGTAAACCTCTCTGAGCGCGACAGCTTCATGGGAAAACTGCTGGCCCACTTCTCGTTCTTCGTCGTGCCTCCGGGTTTGATATCCCCCGGCGCGCTGGCTCCTGAACTCGATCAGCCGGCCGGAAGCATCTCCATCACTCCGCTTCCCTAATTCTCGCGCCGCTGCAACCCGCATTCAGGATTCCTGCGGCATTTCGGAAAATCGTTACCCTGCTGTCCTGCGGTCGCCGCCATGGAGCTTGCCACCGATGGATTCTCTCCGTTCGAAAAATGCGTGATCGGGTTAGTGGCGCTGGTGTGCTGGTTTCTGCTGGTGGAACTAGTGAAAGCCGTGCAATCCAAAAAAATCCTCGGCACGGGACGAGGCGCAAAAGAGGAGTAAGAAGCTCCACTATAATACGGCCATGTTCCCCTACGATCCGGAGTTGCTCGCCGCTGTGCGCGCCGTCCCGGACACTCTGGCCGGTGTTCTCCAGATCTTGCGCGCCGCCGACGCCCTCCTGCCCCCGGGCGACGGGCTGAAGTGGTTCCATCAGCTGTACCTGCAAGTGACCGAGGCCGTGGCGCAGCGCGTCGATGCGGGCGATTTCTCCCATCCTGAATGGATGGCCGCGCTCGACGTCCAGTTCGCGCGGCTCTACCTCGCCGCGCTCACCCAATCGCTCCAAGGCACCGATCCCCCTCAGGGACAGGCTCCCGAATGCTGGCAAGTCATGTTCGACCGCCGCGCCGACACCCGTCTGGCACGCATCCAGTTCGCCCTCGCCGGCATGAACGCGCACATCAATCACGACCTGCCCTCCGCCATCGTGAACACCTGCCGCGCCACCGGCACCGCGCCGGACCGCGGCCCGCTCTATGCCGACTTCACCGCGCTCGACATTACTTTGGCCGCCCTGGTCGATCAAGCCAAGGCCGAGCTGCACGTTCGCCTCCTCGGCGGCGCCCTTCCTCCCGTCTCCCACCTCGAAGACACTCTCGCCGCCTTCAGCGTGACCGCCGCGCGCGAATACGCCTGGACCGGTTCGGAAATCCTGTGGGTACCGATGCTCTCCGCCGGCTATCTCCGGACTCTCGAAGGCTGGCCCGCCGCCCTGGGCAAGACGCTGCTGGTCGCCGTACCCTGATGGCTGTCCCGGCACTGTCCGACGTCGAAGAAGTTCTCGCCGCCCTCCGGGCGCTCGGCAAGCCCGGGAATCTGGCCGGCATGGCCCGTTTCGCCATCCGCACGGAACACGCGTTCGGAGTCGGCACCCCCGCGCTGCGCGCCTTGTCGAAGAGGCTCGGCCGCGATCACGCCCGGGCATTGAGGCTCTGGGACACCGGGGTTCGTGAAGCGCGCCTGCTCGCCGCGATGACTGCCGATCCCTCCGCGATGACGCGCCGCCAGATGGAACGCTGGGCCCGCGATCTGGATTCCTGGGACGTTTGCGACGGATGCTGCCTCGACCTGTTCCGCAAGACTCCCTTCGCCTGGGAGAAAGCGCTCGCCTGGAGCGCCCGTAAGCCGGAGTTTGTCAAACGCGCCGGCTTCGCTCTCATGGCTACTCTCGCCGTGCACGACAAGGCCGCTCCCCACCGAAAATTCCTCGCGCTGTTGCCGGTGATCGAGCGCGAATCCACCGACGAGCGTAACTTCGTCAAGAAAGCCGTCAACTGGGCTCTCCGCCAGATCGGGAAACGCGACCCTCGCCTTCGCGGCGCCGCCCTCCGCACCTCGGCGCGCCTCCGGAAATCGGAATCCCGCAGCGCGCGCTGGATCGGCTCCGACGCGCTGCGGGAGTTAAGGCTACCGTAAAGTGAAGCGAGCCGCGCGCGGCTCAGTACATCAAAACGACATCGAAGCGATCGTTCACATCCGAAACGGTGTGTGAATTCTCGGCAATAACGGTGACCTTGTGCGGGCCGAACGGCAAGGTCACGGGAATGTAACTCGGCACTACCGCGCGATGGGTGGACGCGCCGTTCGAAAAAATCGTCGCCGACCCAATGGGTTTTCCGTCCAGCTCCAGCGTAATGCCAATCGTTTGACCCGCGGCCGCGCACCAAACTGATCCTGCCAGCACCAGGCAAGCCGGCCCGTCTGACGGCGCGTTAAACGTGGCGGAAACCGGTAATGGACCCACAACTTGGTTGAGAATAGACAGAATTGCCATCGCAGATGCCCTCTTTTTTGTTTGGAATAAACTGCTCGCGAGGATTATAGCATGACGCTTATCCCGCCGGAAGTGAGGAGATCGCAGTGAAAATAGGCTGTGGTTTGCCCTAGTAGTAGTAAGCGTCCGGTGTAGTACGGCGGCCGATTTTAGACCAGTCCCGCGCGCCGCAACAATGCGTTCGGGTCCGGATCGCGGCTCATAAACGACCGGTACAGCACCGCCGGATCCTCGCTATCGCCCCGCGCCAGGATCTTGTCGCGATAGTCCCGGCCCACAGTCTCGTTGAACACGCCTTCCTTTTTGAAGCGCGTGAACGCGTCCGCGTCCAGAACCTCAGCCCATTTATAGGAGTAATAACCCGCCCCGTACGCCACCGGACTCGAAAACAAATGCGTGAACGCCGTAATCGTCGAATGTTCCGCCGGAAACGGCGCGGGCGAGAAGCGTTGCAGGATCTCGCGTGCGTATTTGACCACGTCCTGCCCCTCCCAATCGCGATGCAGCGCCAGATCCACGTATCCGAACCCCAGCTGCCGCATCTGTGCATTCGCGCCGCGAAACGTCTTCGCGCGCTTCATCTTCTGGAACAGATTCTCGGGAATCGGCTCGCCGGTTTCCCAGTGCCGCGCGAACAGATCCAGGGCTTCGCGCTCCCAGCACCAGTTCTCCATAATCTGGCTGGGCAGCTCCACGAAATCCCACGCCACGCTGGTCCCCGCCAGGCTCCGGATCTCCACACGGCTCAATAAATGATGCAGCAGGTGGCCGAATTCGTGGAAGATGATCTCCACTTCACGATGCGTCAGCAGCGCGGGCTTGCCGTCCACCGGCGGAGTCAGATTCCCGCAGATCAACCCCAGGTGCGGCTTCCCCGCTACCGGATTCCCGGTGATCAGCGAATCCATCCACGCGCCGCCGCGTTTGTTCTCGCGCGGAATCCAGTCCGCGTAAAACGCACCCAGATACGCGCCGCTTCCACGATCGTGAATCCCGTAGCACTTCACCTGCGGATCCCACGCCGGAACTCCCGGCTCCTCCGTCACGCGGATGCCCAACACGCGCCCGAAGATCTCGAACATCCCCTCCACCACGCGCTCCAGCGAAAAGTACGGGCGCAGAGCCTCCTCATCGAAGTCATACAGTTTCGCGCGCTGCTTCTCTGCCCAGTAGCCGATGTCCCACGGCTCCAGTTTCACCCCCGCGAACGCCTCCAATTCGCGATTTTCTTCCAGAAACCGAGGCTCGGTCTTCTGCCGCAAATCTTCCAGGAACGCCTGCGCCGTGGCTCCCTTGTGCGCCATGCGATCTTCCAGCACCAGGTCGGAGAAGTCGCGGAACCCCAGCAACCGCGCTTTCTCCCGGCGCAGCTCCAGAATCTTCACCACCAGATGCGTGTTGTCGCGGATCGCCCCGCCTGGACCATCCGCCATCGCGCGAGTATTGAACGCGCGGTATAGCTTCTCGCGAATCCCCGGGTTGTCCAGGTACGTCAGCACCGCCAGATAGCTCGGAGCTTGCAGTGTGAACCGCCATCCGCTCTGCCCCTTCGATTCCGCCGAAGCCCGCGCCATCGCGATCGCCGCCGGAGGCAGACCCTTCAGTTCCTCCTCGCGCTCGATCACCAACTCATACGCGTTGGTCGAATCCAGAACGTTTTCCGAGAACTTCGTCGTCACTTCGGCCAGCGCGACGTCGATCTCCTTCAATCGCGTCTTGCCCGCCGGATCGAGTTCCGCGCCGTGCCGCTTGAACGAATCGACAGTCTTGGTCAGATACCGCTTCATTGCGCCGGCCAGCGACGCCGCCTCGTCCGTCGCCGCGTACTTCTGCACGGATTTCCACAAATGCTCATTCAACGGCAGGCTGGAATAGAACGCGCTCACCTTGGGCTGCACCGCGTTGAACGCCGCGCGCAGATCCGGCGTCGTCGCCACGCTTTCCAGGTGCCGCACCACGCCCATCGCGTAATCCAGGCGCTCCGTCATCGTGTCCAGCGCGTGCACCGGATGCGCATCGTGAATGGTCTCCTCCAAACGGTGGGAGGCGTTGGCCAGCAGCTCATCCACTGCTGGCTCTACGTGCGCCGCTTCAATCTTGTCAAAAGGGATGCGGAATTGAATATCGAGGAGCGGATTCATAGGCTGGAATTCTCAGCCTAACACCGCGGGAGCGAGCCGCGCGGCGCCTCCCTTTAGCGTGCCCCCGACGGAGCCGTCGTGAACAGGTCCAGGAATCTCCGCGCCTTCTGCGGCGGCGGAGCTCCCGAGCCGTCCCTGACGATATACCGCGCAATGCTTTCGATCTGCGTGACCAGGGCGGACCGTCCCGTGAGCACTGAGGCCGCCTCCACCGCCGCCTTCATCTCTTTTTCCGCATGCGGCACGGAGAACCGCACCGGCAGTTGCAGCAGCTCCTGGATCTCCCGGATCGGCACGAACGCGCCACTGCCCGAGCGATTCAGAATCACCGATGTCTTGCCGTCCACCTTCAACTGTCGCAGCATGTCCGCCTTGGCTTTCGCCATATGCAGCGACACCATATCCGGCGTGCACACCAGCAAGCACTCCTGCGCGCGCCGCAGCACATCCAATTCGTAGGCGCGCATGTCGCCCGGAAGGTCCACGCAGACGCAAGGATACAGATGACGCGCGAACTCCAGCAGCAATCCCGTGCCGTCCTCCGGATCGGACCTCCGCAACGTCAGCGGCGCGGACCCCAGCACGTCCAGCGGTCCTACGCGCGCCACCATGGTGTTCCAGTGCTCCCGGTCCAGGTCGCGATTCAACTCCAGCGCGTCCAGCACCGAATGCAGCCCGGGCAATTTCAAGAGAAACGAAGTCACTCCGTTCCGGAAATCGAAATCCACCAGCAGCGCTTTCTTCTCCGAAACCCGAGCCGCCGCCGCGGCCGCATGCACCGCGAGCGTCGTCGCCCCCGCGCCCGGCTTGGCCGGAAGAAACGCCACGATTCTCCCCGGACCGCCGCCCTCGGCTTGCTCCGCCGCCGCACTCGCAAAATGCGAGTACGCCGCCAGCACCTCGTGCTCCATCGGAGGCGCGCTGATCACCTCGCGCACACCCAGCCGCATGAGATCCAGCAGATCCTGGGGCGACGTCTCATTATGCAGAGCCACCACGGAGATGTTGGGGAACGATGAGTCCACCTCTTCCGCGATCACCTTAGCCAGAAACGGATCGGCGAAATCCAGATACATCAGGCATCCGCCCGCCGGCTGCGGCAGCTCGATCAGCTTGTGCGGATGCGGATACGTGGCGAACGATACCAACGTCTTCACGCGGTTCTGAAGCGCCGCTGCAACCGCTTGTTGGGCGGCCCGGTTCGGAGAAATCACCACGACGCTCGCGTGAGTATCCGGCATCATGCTAGCCGTCTACCTCATCGTCCCCCGGGTGTGGACTCTTAGTACCCCTGACCTACCAAAGATGCCAGTGCCCACCCGCCAGGACCCATGCCGCCAGCAGCGCGTTGCTCGTCGCATGCGCCATCACCGCGTCGCCGATGCGTCCGCTTCTCCGTAACAGCCCGCCGAACATCAGCCCCGCCACGATGCCGCCGGCCCACATCCGCCCGTGCAGCAGTCCGAACGCTACCGACGAGATCATCAGCGCCAGCGGCGAAATTCGGCGGAAAGCAACCGCTTCAAAACGCTCGGAGATCAGCCTCCGCGCCAGGAAGCCCCGGAACGCGAGTTCCTCCGCCAGGGGCACCGTCACCACCGCCGCTGCCACGCGGCACACCACCCATCCCGTCCGTGCCGCCGCGGGCAACCCCGCCAGTCCCGCCGCGATCCCGGAATCCGATCCTTGCCCGCTCCACCGGTCCAGCGCAATCCACATCCCGAACACCGCCGCCCCCGCCGCCGCGGCCTGCCACCCGCATCGCCAATCCAACTCGCGATACGCGGCCCGATACGCCCACAGCGCTGGAACCGCCGCCAGCAGCCGTAGAGGATAGGCCCACTCAAACCCGCTCGAGAACGCCGCCGACACCAGCGCCGCCGCCAGGATCGCTAGAAACGGCATCAGGTACGCCCCGGTCGGATTCTCCGCCCGCGCCGCCACCACAGTCGCTCCCGGACTCTTGTTCAGCCACGGCAATCTCCGCGCCGCTACGGCGAAAGCCAGCGCCGCTCCGTTGAATCCAATCCATCCGGCCTGCGAATGGAACCCGCCTACCGCGATGTCCCCCGCACCCGCGTTTCCTATCAGGATCAGCGCCGTGATCCGCACCACGTTCAGCGCCCACACCAGCACCAGCGACGCGGGCACCAGCAACAGGCTCTGCGGAAACCGGGACTCCTTCCTGAAAAACCACAGCCACGTCACGCTCAGCGCCAGCATCAGTCCCATGCCTTCCAGGCCGGAGCACACCTGCGCCACGATCACCTGAAAGTGCGTCGTGCCAATCTGGAGTATCGACCGGTCCGCGATCACGTCCCGCACGCATACTTCAAGGAGAGCCTTCACGCTGGCGAACGTCAGGTTGAGAACGAAATTCTGCGAGCCGGGCTGCCATAGCGACCCGAAATCGTCCGCCAGCCGCCACGTCGCCAGCCCTCCCAGTCCGGCGTAGATCCAGGCATTCCCCGTGCCGCGGACGATCTCCGCGCACAACTCCACCGGCACGAATGCGAAAAGCGCGCAAATTGTCGACGGCAGCGCCAGCAAGCAGAACGCCACCGCGGGAACATGCCACCCCGGAATCTTCCACGCGATCCCGGCGAATGTCAGCAAGCTCGCGAAGTGCGCCGCCAGGTATCCCCAGCGAAACGTGAAATCGACGCCTTCCAGCAGGCGGGGCAGGGAACTCCGCACCCGGCTATAGCCGAACGCGACAAAAATGGTGAGGGAAGAAAGAATCAACCGGGCAAGGCCACCGCCGATTTGAACCAGATTGGAAAGGGGAATCCACTCCAGGGCAAGAATCGCCACCAGCAGGACCAATCGAACCACGATCGCACCCGGAGGCGACCGGCGTTCGGGAGACAACCCCGCGTGGGACAACTGGGAGGCCCGTCGATCGTCAGCCGCCCCACCCGTCAAAGTTACTGACAACGTTATTACTTACGCCGGCCTCGAATCACAGCCAGCCCCCCGGCCAAGAGCGCCAAAGCGCCTGCGGCCGAAGAAGGATCAATCTCAGGTACAACTGCCGCGCTCGCAAGAACCGCACTTCCGAGCATCAACAGAAGCCCTCCGACAAGTCTATTCATCGTGGAATCTCCCTAGACGGTAAAATTTACAGATTGGCAGAGTATGTCATATGGCAGGGTGGGAGTCAAGGTCCAGAACCATACTTTTCCGCCGCTCTTGCCCAGGCTCGATCTCACTTATACTCAGGGACTTCCAGCTCCACCGCGAAACTCGCGCCCTTTTCGCATGGTTCGAACCGAAGATCGCCGCCGTAGTTGCGGAGGATCGCTCGCGAGATGTACAGCCCCATGCCGCTCGACAGCGATCCCGATTTGAACGGTTCAAACAGCGTTTCCGGGTGAGCGATCCCCGTTCCTGAATCCCGGAACCGCACGGTGACCCGGCTCTTGGCGGCGAATACCTCAATCTCTAACTCCCTCACGGAGCAGTCCGTGACCGCCCGCCGGCTGTTTTGAGCCAGATTCAGAAATGCCTGGAGTAAGCCGTGGCGTTGCCCCAGCACCACCGGGATATCCTCCGGAACACTCCATCGAAGGGTCCCCTGCATCTCATTCCAATCCGGCTCGACGATAATTCGCAAATCCTCCAGCACCTGTTTCAAAGGGACTTCTTCCAGAAATTCATCGAAGGTCGAATCCAGTTTCATCGCGGCGATTTTACCCACGCCGTCGATCAGGTTCCCCAATTCCTGAAAGCGATAATCAACCGCGAATTCGGCCATGCGCTTCAGGCTGGCGTACACCAGGGACATGGCGCTGCAGAAGTTGCGGATCTCATGCGTGATCGCCGCCAGAGTCACGCGGTTGGTCATTTCCACCTGGCGCAAGTGCCGCTCTTCGCGATCTCGCATCTCCTCCGAGGAATCCACGATGATCGCGGCCAGCCGGAGCCCTTCCGGCGTCCTGTACGTGGAGAGCCACGTGTTCGCCAGAAAAATCCCGCCGTCCCGCCTTCTTCCGCGCGATTGTGCCGCTGTCTGGAACGGCTCCGCGCCGCGCGCCATCCGAAGAGCCTCGGCCAGCAGGGGAAGTGCGTCGTCCATCTCCGAACCCACCACTGTCTGTCCGGCAGGAACGCCAAAAAGCGTGTTGGCGGAGCCGTTCGCGGCAATCACGACGCCGTCTTGATCCAATGTCAGGATCGCGGCCAGACTGCTTTCGGCTAAAACACGGAGCTGCTCCTCCGTCACCCGCCGGAGAATCTGCTCCCGCGACAATTGATCGATGTGTTGGAGCGCCTGCTGGCGGTTGCGGATCAGCGCTCCCATGAAGAGCCCGGCCAGAAGATTGGCAGCCAGGGCAAATAAGAAATGCAGAGCCGTTTGCATCGGGGGCCTCGGATGGTAAAAAACCACGCCCAGCGTCGCGCAGATTCCGGACAGCACCACGATGATGGGCGGAGGCAGTACGGCGGCGGCCACCATCACCGGCAGAATATATAACAGCCCCATGGAGATCTCGGTGCCGACGCGCCAGTCCGCCGTGGCGGTCGCCAGGATCAGGAACAGGGTTAGGACCAGCGTACGGCGTCTTCCGGCGTGCTGCAGCCATGTCACCAGCCGCAGCGCACGGGGGCTGAAGTCTTCGAAGCTCGCCACGGGGTTGGACATGATTCTCATCCTAACCCCACACCCTTGGCGGAGCCGCACGCTATTTTGCAAACTTTACGTCATTCCACGAAGTGCCAAAGGTTGGATCGAAATCCAACTTAAGAATCGACGCTCGCTGATCCGCGTCATGCCGGCCGAAATTAGAGAAGATGGCGGTTTTTGCCCTTTTGCGGGGTTGCGGGCGCAGAACAACTTCCCCGACCTTTCCAACCTGTGGATACAAGCTCCCAATCTTACGGTTAGGTATTAGAAAACTCTGCTTTTCCCATTCAAAAGTTTGATTGGACTCGACTAAGAGACGCACCTTAGACTACCAATTCTTACCGAATCCCCACGCTGCCGCAGTTGGCTCTGTCGCTAGCCGCAACGGTGAGAAGCCAGGAAGCCTCGCGCCCGGGGAGTCATCACTCCGCATCAGGCGCCGACGCTTTTGGATTCCGCTGGCGCAGCGCAGCGGCCGAGGGTTTTGCAACGTAGGGAAGCAGTCGAAATCAACTTGGAGGTGTCTGATGGGAGCAAATTCCACTCAAGCAATCGCACTCACGATTTTCCTTATTGCCTTTGTGCTGATCGCCGGCGCGTTCGCGGGTGGCGGCATCATGCTGGCGGTGGGCGGAGTCGCGCTGGTCGTGATTGCCAGTTTCTTCTTCATGAAATGCAAGCCCTGGGAGAACCAGGAATGAGTCAGAACCGGAATAAGGAGAAAAACCAATGATGATCCTGGTGGGACTTGTAGTGACGTTCTTAGGTTTTATCATCAGCGTGGCCAGTCTCGGCATGACCTCCAGCGTGGAAGGCCGCATGGTCGCCGTGCTGCTCGGTATCGTGGTCAGCCTGGTCGGGATCATCGGCGTACTCGGCCGCTATTACTCGAGCAAAGCGATCTGGAGAAAGTGAACCCCATGACCAAGACATCCATGACAAAGAGTTCCTTACTGCTATTGGGCTTGATCTTGAGTCTGACGCCCCACGGGGCCGCGCAGACTCCCGCGGCGGCCCCACCGGCGACGTCGGCCGCGCCGGCCGCCGCCGCACCTCCTCCCGCACCGCCGGGAACCCCCATTACCGACGCCGACTTGAAGAGCATCCCCACGCCCGCCGCGGACGCGCGTGCCAAGGGAGATCCGGACGGGTCGCTTACCGGAAATGTCTCGGACATTGCCGTCGCCGATCCCATTACCGACAAAACTCCGAAAGCCAAAGGCTTGACCATCGGGGACATGGCGAACCAGGTCGGTCAAAACAAAGTCGCCATCAACTTCATGTGGACGCTCATCACCGGCTTCCTGGTCATGTTCATGCAAGCCGGCTTCGCGATCGTGGAGACCGGGTTGTGCCGCGCTAAAAACGCGAACCACACCATGATGATGAACTTCATGGTGTACGGCGTCGGCATGCTGGCCTACTGGCTGATCGGCTTCGCGGTTCAGGAAGGCGGCGTCGGAGCCGTCTTGAATCTGGGTAACTCCCCGGTCCTGAGCAAGGAGTTCGTCGTCACCATCATGGGCAAGCCCTGGGGGATGTTCGGCCAGGGCGCGTTCTTCCTCACCCACAACGGCGCTTACGACGTCTTCGCGATGGTCCTGTTCCTGTTCCAGATGGTTTTCATGGACACGGCGCTTACCATCGTCACCGGCGCGGCCGCCGAACGCTGGAAGTATGCGGCGTTCATGGTGTCCTCCTTCGTGATGGGAGCCTTCATCTACCCGCTGTACGCCAATTGGGCTTGGGGCGGTGGCTGGCTGGCTAACCTCGGCGCGAACTACGGGCTCGGCAAAGGATACGCGGATTTTGCGGGTTCCGGTGTCGTGCACGCGGTAGGCGGCATTACCGCCTTGGCTGTCGGACTCATTATCGGGCCGCGCATCGGCAAATTCACTCGCGACGGCAAGCCGGTCGCCATGCCGGGCCACGATCTCGTCATCGTACTGACGGGCTGCTTCATCCTGGCGTTCGGCTGGTTCGGCTTCAATCCGGGCTCCACGCTCGGTGCCTCCGGCAACGGCAATCTCCGCATCGGTTCGGTCGCGGTGGATACCATGCTGGCCGGAATGGCCGGCAGCTTCGGCGCGATGCTTTACATGTGGCTCCGCTACGGGAAGCCGGATGCGTCGATGACCGGCAACGGTCTGCTGGCCGGCCTGGTGGCCATCACCGCTCCCAGCGGCTTCGTCAATACCGTCGGCGCGTGCATCATCGGCCTGATCGCCGGCGTCCTGGTCTGCCTCTCGGTCGAATTCGTCGAGAAGGTCATGAAGGTGGATGACCCCGTGGGCGCGATCTCGGTACACGGCACCAACGGTCTGTGGGGCGTCATTGCCGTAGGCTTGTTCGCCGACGGGAAGAGCAACTATGGCGGCTCCTGGGGCGGCGTGACCGGAAACGTCACCGGATTGTTTTACGGCGACCCGGGACAGCTGGTCGCGCAGTTGATCGGCGTCTCCACGCTGGTGGGCTTCGTGTTCACCTTTGCCTTCGTCATCAACTGGGTGATCGATCTGGTCATCGGCCAGCGCGTCGGAGCCAAGGCCGAGCTGGAAGGCCTGGATCTGCCCGAGATGGGGGCGCTGTGCTACCCCGAGTTCGAACTGAAAGCGCATAGCGCGGGGGCGGCCTAATCATGTCCGCTTCCGCTCTCGAACTCGTCCGGAGTATTCCCGCTCCGGCGCTGGACCGCCCGATTCACGTTCTTCCGGTTCCCTGGCGAGACCCTCACACGGTCTCGCCGGCGGAACTCAAGGAATACATCGGGTTCCTGGAGAAGGCCTGTGAGGAGCATCCTCAATCGGCCGACCTCCACACTTGCCTGGGCATGGCCTACGCGATGAACTTCGATGCGTACAAATCCATGGATGTCCTGGAGAAGGCCGTCAAGGTTGACGAAACACACTTCTTGGCACAATTGAAGCTGTCCGAACTCTGGTACCGCCTGCGCGGCCTCGAAAAGGCGGAGGAAGAAACGTTGAAGGCGGTCCAGCTTGCGGGCAATACCTGGGAGCTGTCACTGGCCCGCAAACAGTTACAGACCATCCGCGAGTTACGGCGGCTCGGAACCCAGAAGCCGACGTGGAACAAGCCCCTTAAGACGCCGGCCTTCGCGCTGATGGGCTTGATGGTGGTCCTCAGCGTGGTCCGGGTGATCTGGCGATGAAGTGGAGGCTCTTTATCTGCGCGGCGCTCTTTGGCGGTTTTGGCGCGATGGCTTTGGGGGCGCCCTGGGCAGCGGTGGTCTCGGGCGTGGGCATGACGGCGCTGCTGAACTTCTGGCAGCACCGCAAGAAATCAGGACGCGCGTAGGAACTCGCGCCGGCCGCGGAACTCAAAATTCAACATCCACAGGGAGAAGGGTGGAACTATGAAAAGAATTCAAGCTATAATCCAGCCCCACAAGCTGGACGAAGTCAAAGAAGCGTTGGGCGCGGTGGGCGTGGAAGGTGTCACGCTGTCCGACGTGCGAGGCCACGGCCGCCAGAAAGGTCATAAGGAGATCTATCGAGGCCAGGAATATACGGTCGACTTCCTGCCCAAGGTCGAGCTCGACATGGTCGTGGCGGATTCCAGCGTGGAATCTGTCGTCGCCGCGATCACCAAGGCCGCTCAATCGGGCAAGATCGGCGACGGAAAGATCTTCGTCTCTCCCGTGGACGACGCGATTCGCATTCGCAACGGCGACCGCGGGGACGCTGCACTCTGATCCAGCCCTTGCTCCGTGCGGCCCAGCGCTCTCGCGCGCCGGGAACGTAGGTGGTCTGACCGATGCAGAACGCAGATACGACCGAGTTGGTCCTCCAGTCGATGATGGTCCTCGGCCTCATCATCGCAGCGGCGAAGCTGGGGGGCGAGTTGTTGGGCCGCCTCGGCCAACCTCCTGTCCTGGGCGAGTTGCTCATCGGAGTGGTGCTGGGGAACCTGAATCTTTTCGGGCTGACCTTGCTCGATCCGCTTAAGACCAACTCGATCCTTCAGGTCGTGGCCCAGTTCGGCGCGATCCTCTTGCTCTTTGAAGTAGGCGTTGAGTCCGATCTGATCCAGTTGCTGGCGGTAGGATGGTCTTCCCTCATGGTGGCGACCCTGGGAGTCATCGCACCCATGCTGCTCGGCTACGTCGTGGCGATGCAGCTGCTTCCCGATGCCGGCTGGCTCACGTATTTGTTTGTGGGCGGGACCCTCACGGCGACCAGCGTGGGAATCACGGCGCGCGTCTTGAAGGACCTCGGGAAAGCGAATACCAAAGAGGCGCGCATCATTCTGGGCGCGGCGGTGGCCGACGATGTTATTGGACTAGTTGTGCTCGCGGTCGTCAGCGGTCTGGTCAGCGCGGCCATGAACGGAACCGGCGGGGGCGGCATTAGCTGGACCTCCGTAGTGTGGATTGTGGCAAAGGCGGCTGTGTTTCTCACGGTCGCGGTCGTCGTCGGCAGATTCTGGGCACAGCGCGCCTTTGTGTACGCGGCGAAGCTCCGCGTCGCCGGAGCCCTGCTCGCCGTCTGCATCTGTTTCTGTTTCGCCGTCGCGACCCTCTCCGGCGTGGCGGGCTTGGCTCCCATTGTCGGAGCCTTCGCGGCCGGCGTGGTTCTCGAAGAAGTCCACTATCGTCCATTTCTCGAACGCGGCGAACGGCGCATTGAGGAGCTGCTGTTCCCGATCAATACGCTGATCGTTCCCGTGTTCTTCGTTCTGATGGGCTTGCGTGTCGACCTCCGGAGTTTTGCCTCCGTGCGCGTCCTCGGCTTTGCGGCGCTCATTACCGCCGTCGCGGTGATCGGCAAGCAGATTTGCGGTTTGGGAGTTTTGGAACGCGGCGTCGATCGGATCGTGATCGGTGTCGGCATGATTCCGCGCGGAGAGGTCGGCCTGATCTTTGCCGGCATGGGCAGCACCTTGATGCTGCACGGCCAGCCGGTTCTTTCGCAGACCACCTACTCCGCACTGGTTCTGATGATCATGTTGACAACCTTCCTCACGCCGCCGCTGTTGAAATTGGTGTTCGACCGGAAAGGATCGGGACGGACCGCGGAAGCGGGTGTGTATCCTGGTCCCTAGGGGAGCGGGCATCGCGAGCGCTGAACGAAGGGAGAGGGCGAATTGAAGACAATGGCTCCGACCATCAATTTGATGCTCGTAGACGATCACGCCATGTTTCGGCAAGGCCTTGCCGATGCACTGCAGGAAACCCCTACCATCAAGGTCGTGGGCCAATGCAGCACCTCTGCCGAGGCACTTCGGACTTTGAGTGAGAGCGGCGCGACCATGGTGCTCTTGGATATCGACCTCGGTACCGAAAGAGCCCTGGATTTCGTCGTGAACGCCAAACAAGCCGGCTTCAAAGGCAGCATTCTGGTCGTGACCGCCGGCGTGAGCTCCCACGAAGCGATCCAACTGGTCCAGGCCGGCGTCGATGGCATTCTCCACAAGCAGCACTCGGCGGAGGTGCTTCGAACCGCCATCGAACAGGTCGCCGCGGGACAGCCTTACCTGGAGAAGCGTTATCTCGCGTCCCTGTTTCAGTCGGTCGGTTCTACGGAACGCAAGCTCACCAGCCGCGATAAGAGCGTGCTTCAACTTGTCGCCAAGGGGATGACCAACCGCGCCATCGCAGACCAGCTCGATATCACGGAGACCGCCGTGAAGTCGGCCCTGCACGAATTATTCAAGAAGCTCGGCGTCCGCTCCCGCGCGCAACTCGTCGGAGTCGCTCTGGAGCAGTTCCGCGATCAGTTCTGATCGAGCGCCATCCGCTTCACGCGATTTCGGCCCCCGCGCGCCACACCCAGCAGGAACACCACGATTCCCACCATCCCCGCCACTGCCGGCAACCCCTGCCACACCAGAAACCGATTGTCCCGCAGTCCGTAAAAATCCATCGCGGCGCTAAGGAGAAACAGCCCCCCGATGATCCGTACTCCCCACCGCGAACTCCGGAAAAAGTAACTCGACAACAGCGCCAGAGTGAGCCCCGCCAGATCCCACTTCGCCGCGCTCGCGCTCCGGATCGCCGTGATCATCTGCGGACCCATGCGGTACAACGGCACATCCAGAATCCGCAGGATCGCGAAATTCTCCATCACGTCGAACGCCGCTGTCCCCGCCGCGCAGATCATCGCCGCCGGACCCGCGAACCATCCCCATCCCCCGCCGCGCATCAGCAGCCACCCCAGCGTGAGAAACAGCCCCGTGTACGCCCCGATAAATACGAAGTCGATCCTCTCCTTGAACCGCATCACCTCGCGGTCCGGACTCGGAGCCTCCCCCAGGATGTGATCCACCTCGCCCATACTGCGCGCCACCTGGATCGCGACCGCCGGATCGCTGATCCCCCGCGGAGGCCTCGATGCATTCGTGAAAGAAGGTTTCCCCAGCAGCAACGCCGCCATCGCCAGGCAGAACAGCGCCAGCGCCCCGGCCAGCCGCTCCAGACTTCGTGTCGTGATCACAGCGAAGCCGCCATTACGACAGCAGCCGGGCCGCGTCCCGGGCGAAGTACGTCAGAATAATATCCGCCCCCGCGCGCCGGATCGACGTGAGGGATTCCATCATCGCCCGCTCATACTCCAGCCACCCGCGCTCCACCGCCGCCATCAGCATGCTGAACTCGCCCGACACTTGATACGCCGCGATCGGCACCGGGAACCGGTCCCGAGCCTGCCGGATCAAATCCAGATACGGCATCGCCGGCTTCACCATCAGCATGTCCGCGCCTTCTTCCAGATCCAGCTCCATCTCATGCATCGCCTCGCGCCCATTCGCCGGATCCATCTGATATGTACGCCGGTCTCCGAACTGCGGAGCCGATTCCGCCGCCTCGCGAAACGGACCGTAAAACGCCGACGCATATTTCGCCGCGTACGCCAGGATCGACACCTTCTGGAACCCGTGCGCATCCAGCTCCGCGCGAATCGCGCCCACGCGCCCGTCCATCATGTCCGAGGGAGCCACGATATCCGCCCCCGCCTTCGCATGCGACAACGCCCCGGCCGCCAGCCACTTCAGCGACTCGTCATTGTCCACGTCGCCATCCTTGATCGCCCCGCAATGCCCGTGCGACGTGTACTCGCAATTGCAAACATCGGTCATCACCAGCAGCTTCGGATGCGCCCGCTTCACCGCGCGAATCGCCCTTTGCACGATCCCGTCATCGGCGTAAGCCTCCGACGCGACCTCGTCTTTCTTATCCGGAATCCCGAACAGAATCACCCCGCCGACGCCCGCCGCCAGCACCGTCTCGCACTCGCGAACCGTCTCATCGATCGAGAGCTGGAAATTCCCCGGCATCGACGAGATCGGCTTCCGCACTCCCTCGCCCGGGCACACGAACAAAGGCAGGATAAATTGCGAAGGCTCCAGATGATTCTCACGAACCAGCGCGCGCATCGCCTCCGATACGCGCAAACGTCGCTTGCGATGGATAGGAAAAGGCATCGGCTTTAGATCCTATCATCGCATCGCGAACTTAGTTGCCGACGGCGAGATACAACGTCTGCGCCCCCGGCGTCCCGCCCAGAGTGAACGTCACCGGACTCGCATCGTTCGCCGTCACCGGCGGCACCGTCACGTTGAACTGATACAGCCCTACCAGCCCCGGAGCTAGTCCCGAGTACGACAGATTCGCGTTCGCTCCGCCGATCTGCATCGTGAAAGTGCTCGCCAGCGTGTTCTGCTGTCCCACGATCTGCCCTGCCGCAATCGCCGGAGCCGTCCCGCCGAAACCGATGCCGTACATCGTCACGATATCCCCCGGCTTCGCTCGCTTCGCGTTCAACCCCGGAATCGCACCCGGTGCCAGAACGTACGTGAAACCGTCGTTGAACAGCGCCACCACATTCTGCTTGCCGCCCACCTTGAACGCTCCCGGCGCCAGCAGTCCCGGTTGCGCCAACGTCACATTCACCGTCTGCGCCGCGCTCGACCCCGCTGCCGTCGTTACGATCACCGGCTGCACCCCGAGCGGCGCGTCCGAAGGCACCTGCGCCACCACTTGCCCCGCGCTCACATACTCCACGAACGCCGCCTTCCCGCCGATCGTCACACTCGTCCCGTTCAACTTCACCGGCGCGGTCGATCCCGTGAAATCCGATCCCGCCCACTGCCGCGCGCCCGATGCCAGATTACTTCCGTAAATCTCCATCCACGTCCCCGGAGCCACCGCCGCGAACTGCCCGTAATCGCTCGCACTCACAATCCCGCCCGTCGTGATCGAAGGCGCCGGCGTCAGCACCCGCACCCGATTGTTCCCCTGGTCCACGAAGTAAATCCCGTTCGGCCCCGGCGCGATTCCCTGTGGCAAGCTGATCGTCGAATTCACCGACGGCCCGCCGTCGCCCGAAAAATTCCGTGTCCCGTTCCCCGCGATCGTCTGAATGATCCCGTCCGGCGTCACCATGCGGATCCGCTGATTGTCCTCGTCCGCCACATACACATTCCCCGCCGCGTCCACTGCCACGCCCTGCGGATCGTTCAATTGCGCCAGGTTTGCCGGACCCCCGTCGCCTCCGAATCCGAACTTTCCCGTCCCCACCAGCGTGTGGATGATCCCGTCCGTCGTCACCTTGCGGATGGTCGAGCTCTGCGCCTCGCAGATGTAGATATTCCCCGCCGCGTCCACCGCCATCCCATCCGGCACGTACAGAGATGCCGCCGTCGCCAGCCCGCCGTCGCCCGCATACCCCTGCTTCCCGCTGCCGGCCACCGTCGTGATCGTTCCATCCGTCGCGATTTTGCGAATCCTCTGATTGCTCCGGTCCACCAGATACAGGTTTCCCGCTGTGTCCAGCGCCAGCTGCCGCGGATCGTACATCTCCGCTTGCGCCGCCGGCCCGCTGTCCCCGCTATAACCCAGATTCCCGTCGCCCGCGATCGTCGTAATCACACCGCCCGCCGACACTTTGCGAATCCGCGCATTCGCCGTGTCCGCGATATACAAATTCCCGGCCGCGTCTACCGCCACCCCTCGCGGAGTATCCAGTTCCGCCAGCAGCGCCGGACCCCCGTCTCCGAAGAATCCCTCATTCCCGTTGCCCGCCACTGTCGTAATCGTGCCGTCCGGTGTCACCTTCCGGATCCGGTGATTCCCCGTGTCCGCGATATAAAGGTTCCCCGCCGCATCCAGCGTCAATTGCGTCAGCGCGTAAATCTGCGCCGTGACCGCCGGGATGTTGTCTCCCGAATACCCTTGCGTGCCGTTCCCCGCGACAGTGTTGATCGTGAATCCCTGCCCCCAAATCGCCGCCGGAACCAAGCAGCAAATCATCCCGCTGCAGACCATCCCTCTGCAGACCAACCGAGCTAGGCCAGTGCCCGCTCTGGTGCGTTCGAGTCTCATTTTTCCTCCGAAAAATTCGCTACCGAACAACCATTGTAGGCGACGCTTTCTTAAGTCCCCGCGCTCCCCCCTCGCGGCCATCGACTCCGGCAACGCGGGGCAAACCCCTGGCGGAAGCCAGGGGTTTGCCCCAACCTTCCTAATACCCCTGCCCCGAACCACTGGCAGCCTTAGTCCCCGTGGCGATCCACCGCCCCGAACCAACCCGAATCAGAAACAGTGGATTGTTGCACACCACCGGAACATTGATCTTGAACGCAAGCTGCGCATCCCCCGAAGCGCTCAGCGGAGTCGCCGGAGTATCCACCGCCGTCTCCACCGTGCCCGAAGGACTCCCCACATTGCACACCAGCGTCCCCACCACGCTCGTCACCGCGCCCGGACTCCCCGTCGCCGCGCCTCCATTCAGAACCAGCCCCTCCACGTCGAAAGACCCGTGACCGGTCGCCAGACTAATCGCCGCGCTACCACTCCGAGTCGTCCACGGCCCCGCGCCGCTGTGAACCTGCCCCACCGGATTGTCCACCCCCGGTGCGGTAATCACGCCTTCCATTCCGCGCCACCGCACCGTCGTATCGGTCTCCGCCATGGCGCCGGCCGCCAACGTCAGCAACAAAAAACACGTCTTCTTCATTCGATTTTTCTATCCTCTTCCAGTTGTTGTTTTATTTATGTGAGAGATCTCTCTCTCTTCGTCTCTGACCAATGAGACACGTTTTGTCTGCCCGAACGAAGGAATTTCGTGTAAATAGATTGTCAAATCCTCGTGAACAGGAATTCTCTTGGCGATCTTTGCGACCTTTGCGTGAACTCCGTCACCACCCCGCCCGGCCGCTCTTCACGCGTCACGCGAACTTGCGACCTCTTCAGTTGTGGACCGTCAGCAGCGTGCTGGCCTGCGTCGATGCGCCGTTGTAAGTCGCCGTGATCGGCTGGTCGCCGTTGCCTAACCCCGCGGGCACAACCACGTTGAACTGGAACTCGCCCGGCCCTACCAGCCCCGCGAACTGCACCTTCGCCGCAACCCCGCCGATCGTCACCGCCGGCGTCGGCGTCAGCACACCCGTTTGCGTCACGGACCCGCCCTGCACCGCCGCGTTCGTCGCTCCGAACCCATCCGCGTAGATCTCGATGATCTCTCCAGGCTTCGCCGGAGTCGTCAACCCGGGATAGAGCGACGCCGGCCCGATGTATCCGCCGCTGGTATGTACCGCCGCCACGTACGGCCCGCCACCGAACACGAAGAATGCCGGCGTCAACACCTGCGCTTGCGCCAGGAAGGCGGTGCTGGTCTGCCCGCCGTACGCCAGCCTCACCGGAACCGGTCCCGATATCGCGTCGGGCGGCGTCAAAATATTCACCTGCGTCGGGCTGATGTAGTAAATGTAGGCCGCTTTGCCATTCACCGTCGCGCTCACCCCATCTACCTGCGTCGGCATCAGCAGGCCGCTCCCACCGAAGTCCGCTCCCTGCCAGATCCGCGAGTCGCCCGGAGCCGCCAGGTTCGATCCCTTGATCTCCACCCAGGTGTTCGGCGCGATCAGATGCGCTTCTCCTTCGGCATTCGCCACTAGGCTGATCGCCGGCGCGGGCGCGGGATTCGAGCACGTCGATGCCGGCAGCGATGCCGTCTGCCCCGCCATCGCCAACAGGTCCCGATTCGCGCGCGCGTAGAGATCCTGGAGTGACGTGTTCGCCAGGAAGGGGCTCGCCGTCACCGGACACAGTGTGGCCTGCGCATATTGCAGGTCGGCCAGCGGAACGTCTAGGTACTGCAGGGGCGCAGTCCCCACCGTGCCCCCATAGAACGCGGCCGCCGGCGTCGAATTGAAGAAGACAGTCAGCACATTGTACGCCGCTTCCTCCACCGTCAGCCCCATGCAGTCGCTATTCCCGTCGGGACACCCCGTCTCCTGCATCGTGCGGACTTCGGAAATCGGGTGGTCGAACTCCGCCCCACCGATAAACGGAATCGCGGGCGCCGGCGTGAGCGATGTCAGGATCTTGATCCCCGGTACTCCGATATTGCCGGGCGTCGCCTGACTGGATGCCGTCATTCCCCCCACCTGCGTGGCTTTCACATTCGGCCCAGTCACCGTCAGAAAATACGATAGGATCTCCGTCTTGGCTTCGCAAGACACCAACTGGGCCTTCACTACAGTGGAGCAGTCCACCGCGAACAGTGTATTGTCCGCGTGTGGCGTCACCGAGGTCAGACCGAACGTCGGGAAATCCTGCCCTGCGTCCGGCCCCAGAAATAAGGTCACGCCTGTGAAGATGCTCTCCGCCGCATCAATCGCCTGTTTCCAGGCGTCGATGAATACCTGGTCGCTTTTCTGAAGCGCGGCATTTGTGGGGAATGCGTTTTTGATCAGTGCCGCCCACATATCGTCGGGCGCGAGCCCGGAAGGCTGCGCCGCCGTGGTGTTGACACTGGTCGGTAGGATCATCTCGTCTGACGCGCAAATGGGTCCTGCAATCGCCACGGCTACCAGGGCCGGATTCGCTCCGTAGCGGGTGTTCAGGCTGGTCAGGAACGCCGTCCACGCCTGCTGGTATACCGTGTTCCACGGTACCGGGGTTACGTTGGTATCCGCTCGCTGCTGCTCGGGAAACCCCGTGAAAGTAACCCCACCGCAATTGGCAGGCGCGCTCCCCGTGGTGAACAGCGTGTCGCACGACGGCCATTGCGACATCAGCCACGCGGGTGCATCCACTCCCGGCGTCATGATCAGCTGCACCGTCTTATGCGCCGCCGTCGCCGCTGTGAAGACGTCGTCCAGGTAGCTCCAATCGAAACTGCTCGCCGCGGTTCCGCTCGAGGGCTGCGTCTGATCCCAGTGCGCGCCGAACGCGATTCCTGCAATGGCGGGGTCTGCAAGCAGCCCCGCGTAAAAATTCTGGAGGTAGGCATGCAGCACCGCTGGCGAGGGTGATTTTCCGGGATAACTGCCGATCGCCTCGCTCGCATCCATATGCACGTACACACCCAGCGGTTTACGTACAGCTCCCGTGGCGCAGCAGGCACTGGCGCACAGCCAAACGAAAACTCTCAAACCCCAGAGTCTCATTCGCGTCATGGCGAACAGTGTACAGCCTCTCACCGCACATCGCATCCGTGCGAGCCACGCTGTGGGAAAGCCTCCTTGGCGATCTTCGCGACCTTTGCGTGACCTCGTCTCCCCTCGCCGCCTATCCGGGCTCCGACCATGTCGACTCTTCCACCGCGAACGGATCCAGCGGATTCGCCCGCGTCGTCAACCGCAGCGCCGCATCCATCGGCGTCACCAGCCCCTCCAGCACCGGACCCACATACTTGATCCCCAGCGAATCCAACGTCCCATCTTCTTCTTCTTCTTGCATCATGTTCGTCTCCTTATTCGTGTTCATGCGCGTAACTTCGTGCCGAAATCCAGCGGTTCATCGTCGTCGAAGCAAGCCAACACCAACTCCCTGGAGAACAAGCTCCGCCCGTCTTCCACGAACTCGCACAAATACTCCTGCCGGAACCACAAATCCCCCAACTGCCTCTTCTCTTCCTCCAAAAACCTGCGGGAAATCCTCGGGCACTCCGTCGCCTTCACCGTCGTCCTTTCCCACTCCTCGCCTCCGCCGTCCCAGTTTTCCCAAAAGAACCCGCGCGTCCCGAAGGGAGTACTCAACAGCCACAACTCCCCTCCGCCCACCGCCAGCATCGGCCGCAGCGCTTTGTACACCGAATCCTCCACCCGCGCCGCCTCGTCGATAATCATCAGCGACACCGCCGAAAACCCGCGCAGCGTAGCCTCGCGCCCCGGCAGCCCCACAATCCGTGACCCGTTCGGCAGCGTCAAACTAATCCTGTTGCTCCCGTCCCCCCTCCGAGCCACGCCCAACTTCGCCAGAAAATCCCGAATCTTCCACACCAATTCCGCGCTCTGTTTCTCGCTCGGGCAAGCCACCACCACCAGGCTTTTCGGATAAAAGAACGCCCGATGCACCGCCATCACCGCCGCCACAGTGGACTTCCCCCACTGCCGCGAACAACAAACCATCCCCCGCGAAGCCTTTGACCGCAACAGCCCCTCCTGCCGCGAATCCGGCCAAAACCCCAGCCGCTCCCGGGCAAAGGAAACTAAATCCGGCACCTGCGGAGCAGCCGCCGCCTCCACCACCGCTCCCGAGCCCAAGCTGTCCCGTAACGTCCACATCGCGCCCCCATTCTGCCCCGTGCCCGGACCAGGGCTCCTAAGAGAAAGGGCCAACCAATACAATCAACGCCACTTCTGATTTTTCGATCGCACGTGACAAGCAATTCCGCTTCGCCACGAACGTAGAGCTAGGGTTGCTTTTAACGGAAGTTTATCGGCAGGTCCGAATACCGGCGGCCCAATTCAGGCTTCGTCTTCGGAGACCTACCGAGGTCGGTACAGGAGTTCATCCACGTAAACCAATTCGCGGGGATCGCCATCGTACTCCTCAATCACTAATCTGGCTTCGTCGATGAGCCACGCGGGAATCTTGTCCCGAGATCCTTCGGGCGGTGTGGTCGCCCGCTCCGGGAGCGTCTCAGCTTCGCTAGCGTCTCCGGCCATACAAAACTTAGCTAGCGCTTCTATCGCACTCAATGCTGGCTTCCAGTCTTGACTCGCTCTGAGTTCACGCAGAACTGAGTGGGCTTCGGCCAGGGAGAGGTTTGCGATGGCCCTGACCGCCTCTTCTCGAACGTTGCCGTGCTGGTCCTTGGCCATCTCACGCAAGAGGGAAACATCTTCCGGTAAGGAGAAGCTCGCGATAGCCTTGACTACCTCCTGCCGGACATTTCCGCTCTCGTCCTTGGCCATCTCACGCACGAGCGGAAGATCTTCGGGCAGGAGAAAACTCGCAATCGCCCTGACGGCTTCCTTTCGAACGTTCCCGTTCGGGTCCTTGATCATCTCACGCAGAGCCGACTGGGCTGCCGGCATATTGAAGCTCCCAAGAGCCTTGACCGCTTCCCGGCGGATATTGCCGTTCAAGTCCTTGGCCATCTTACACAAGAATTGAAAATCTTCGGGCAGGGAGAAACTCGCGACAGCCTTGACCGTCTCCTGTCGGACATCTGCACTCTGGTCCTCGGCCATCTCACGCAAGAGCGGAAGATCTTCGGGCACGGCGAAGCTCGCGATAGCTTTGACAGCCTCTTGACGGACGTTCCCGTTCGGGTCCTTGGTCACCTGACGCAAAAGCGGGAGATCTTCGGGTGCGAGGGAACTCGCGATGGCCTTTACCGCTTCCCCTCGTACATCGTTGTCCTGGTCTTTGGCCATCTCACGCAAGAGCGGAAGATCTTCGGCTAGAGAGAAGCTCCCGATACCCTTGACCGCCTCCTGGCGGACGTTCCAGTTTTGGTCCTTGACTACCTGACGCAAGTGCGAAAGAGCTTCGGGCAGGGGAAACGTCGCGATAGCCTCTACCGCCTCTTCTCGTACATCGCTGTCGCCGTCCTTGGACATCTCATTCAATAGCGGAAGATCTTCGGGCAGGGAGAAGCCTGCGAGAGCCCGGACCGTCTCCTGGCGCACATCGTTGTCCTGGTCTTTGGCCATCTCACGCAAGAGCGGAAGATCTTCGGGAAGAGAGAAACTCGCGAGAGCCTTGACCGCCTCCTGTCGAACATTCCAGCTCTGATCCTTGGTCATCTGCCGCAAGAGTGGGAGATCCTCGGGCAGGGAGAAGCTTGCGAGAGCCTCGGCGGCCCCCCGTCGGACACTCACGTTTGGGTCCGCAGCCAGCCGACGCCAAAGTGGAGCCAAATCAGGGATCCCCATATTTCGAACCCAGAACCAGCCGGGTACTGGCGAGGCCACGGCAGTGCTTAGAAACAGCACCCTTAGTTCCTTGTCTGTCGGAGCGATGCGTCTGCGATGCCGGTACAGATAAGTCAGCTCTCCTGGTGACAGAGGACTTCCGGTCCACTCATAGGCGACCGCTTTAGAACTCAGGAATTCGCTCGCAGCCTTAGCTTCGCGGTCGCTCGCCTTCATCTTGTCAATCACGGCGGACGCCAGGCGATCATGCTGAATTTCGTAGGTTTCGTGGCCCACGGGCCGGACCAGGCGTTCCACGACGAGCGATCCCAAAATGGAAGACAAAACTGAGCGGTCGATACCTGTCTCCCGCGCCATGTCCTCCAGCGACTTTGTGGCCTTGGTCCCCGCCGAGCGGCTGAGCGACTCCAAAACAGTCCCGCAGTATCGCCAGTCGCCTCCCCGGGCCTCCAGTTTGGCCAAGGCATCCTCCAGGAATCTGCCAATCAGATTCGGCACCACAGTCTGGGCCTCATCAGGCCGAGCCCGTCTCTCCTGTCTCCTCCCATCCTGCATCTGCTTGAGGAAAATCTGAAGGTACACGGGAAATACTTCGCCGAGTGCCGTGAAAGCCTGGCTTTCGGTCGCGAGTTGAAGCGCCACATCCCCGGCGCTCTGGTCCACCGTCAAGTGCGCTGTCCTTGCGGTCAGGTCAATGATCGCTCTCGTCTCTTCAATCGTCAGTCCCTGCAAGGCGAGATAAGGAACTCCTTCGTTCTTTCCGCTGATTTGCTGCCAGAGGCGCGCTAACGCGAGGTCAGCTTCCGTGCGAGAAACTAACACCGCTCGAAGGTAGGGCTTTCGGTCTTTGTTTTCCCACAGCTCCTGCATGAACAACCGAAGCGTATCCATCGCGTCACGCGCCGCCGTGAGGGAGACGATATCCTCAACTTGATCGACCAGCAGGACCAACCTAGAAATACGGTTGGCTTCAAGCACGCGCGAGATCTCCTCCCGGAACTTCTTTGGATCGAACGGTGACTCGAAAGCGGAATCACCCGTGAGAAGCTTAGCGGAAAGCTGTTCCGGGATGCGCTGGGCCGGATCTTCAAATGGCCGGATGACGCACGAACGCCATCCAAACTCACGAATCTTCGGCAGCAGTCCGGCACGAATGAGCGAAGACTTTCCGATCCCACTGGCACCCATGAGGCGAACTACCGGATTCGACAGCAGCATCGCCAGCAGATGATTAATCGGTTCCGTCCTGCCTAGGAAGTGGCCTGCGTCACATTCCTCATACCAATCCAGACCGCGAATGTCGCATCGTGCCAGGGGAGGCTCATCCCGTCGAAGCCGGTGAAGTGGTTTCTCTTGTACCGCTGGTCCGGGTAACGACGGTTGTTTCTCGCCGGGCAACGGCTTCTCCAAGGCACTCTGGGTGGGAAGTGAAAACAGCGGCGCGACCTCCTTCTGCGCAACTGGTAACAGGCTATTTCCGATGGAGGGAAAATGGCGCCGGTGCTGGCCCGTCAGGAAAGCGTACAACGCGCCGTACGCATGATCTGAATTCAGGAAGAAGTGATTGCCACCCCTCAAGGGGCCAGGGATAAACTGCTCACCACCGTTGAAAAGAAGAATCGGTACAAATTTTTTGGTATTTAGCTTGGCGATATAAAGCGCGTTGTAAATCAGGTTTGCTTCCCAACAAACACCGAGGCCGGTGCCCGGGTCGACCTTCTGACGAACTTTGTTGTAGTACAGTTCAGTACAAACCAGGAGGACAAATTCGGCCTCTTCAATCTTGTCTTCCATCCAAATCGGCCAAGGAACTCTTTCCTCTTCATCGCCACGATTTTGATCGAAGAAGACAGTCATTCCGTCCCGCATCAGGGCGGCGGCAAGGCCAGCCACGGCTTCAGCGTGCGCGGGCGACGCAGGGTCGTGGCTGTAACTTATGAATACGCTTGCCATATTGATCGTTTCGGCGAATACCAATATTACCGCGTGGTGTCTTACCGAGCGCAAGCCACCGACCGCAGGACGCGATTGAGTACTCGCCCCGACATCCTCTTTATCTGATAGCATCGTTAAAGATGCTTTTGAAATGCGACTGCCATGGTTAACTTAAGCCAAGACATCCACCCCCTCACCGACTTCAAACGCAACACCACCGGCTTCATGCGCCAGATGAAGAAGACCCGCCGCCCCGTCGTGCTCACCGTCAACGGCAAGGCC
The DNA here is from genome assembly GCA_036498815.1 of Bryobacteraceae bacterium. GTDB lineage: Bacteria > Acidobacteriota > Terriglobia > Bryobacterales > Bryobacteraceae > Palsa-187. The sequence continues at coordinate 241,423 of DASYET010000049.1, forward strand.
GAACTTATCGTGCAGGACGCGGCCAGCTATCAGCAAATTCTTGATCGCCTCGAAAGATTGGAGACGGTCGAAGCAATTCGGCTTGGCATAACCGCCGCCAAAGAAGGGCGCGTCAAACCCGCGAGGCAGGCACTCGCGGAACTTCAGGAGAAGCTTGGCATTCCAGGTCGAGATCACTGACCAGGCGCTGCTAGACGCCGAAGAGTACGTTCGATTCATCCGCGAAGTCAAAAAGGAACCCGACGCGGTAAGCCGCTGGTTTCGCGGACTCGTTCAAGCGATCTATTCGCTCGAAACCTCGCCGGTACGCTGTCCGATCATCCCGGAGCAAGACGAGTTTCGCTCTGAGGTTCGACACCTCCTCTACTTCTCCCATCGGATCATCTTTCATGTGGACCGCAAGCAAAGGCGAGTGATCATCTATCGGATATACCACGGCTCCCGGCGGGCTCTTGCAGAGGATGACCTTCCATAGCCGGTACCGAAAGGAGCACCCATGCAACGCACTCCCATCCACCCCGGCGAAATACTCGCGGACGAGCTCGAAGAACTCGGTCTCACCGCCAAGAAGCTCGCCGAGCTGCTTCAAGTCCCACCGAACCGCCTCTATCAACTCCTCGCGGGCAAGCGCAACATCACCGCGGACACCGCCCTGCGGCTTGCCCAGTACTTCGGCATGTCGCCCGATTTCTGGATGAACCTCCGCGCCTATGAGCTGGACCTCGCCCGAAGGCAATCCGGCAAAGCCATCCAGCGAATCCCCAGGCGCGTCAAGGCAGGCCGAGTCAGGCCCGCCAGGCAAGCCTTACCCGAACTCCAGCGCAAGCTCGGGATCCCCGATCAACCTCACAATCATCTCTCTCAGCGTCCCCCTTTGCGATCTTAGCGATCTTTGCGAGAACCGTTCTTCCCGATCACCACTCACCCCAACAAATATCCCCTTTCCCTCCCTCACATACCACCTCAACTCCCCCCGCCCTCCCCACTCCCCCCGCCACACTATCCCTAGAAAGGACGCCCATGCGATCCCCCAAACAGGTCGAAGCCTCCCGCACCAACGGAGCCCGCTCCCAGGGCCCCGTCACCCCTCAAGGTAAATTCAACTCCGCCCACAACGCCACCACCCACGCCCTGCTCTCCTCCACCATCGTCCTTGAAGATGAAGACGAAGACCGCTTTCAAGCCCTCCTCGCCGGCCTCATCGAAGAATTCCAGCCCGCCACGCAAGCCCAAATGGTCCTGGTTGAAACCATGGCCGCCGCCCGCTGGCGTCAGCTCCGCGTCTGGGGAGCTCAGAAAACCGCGCTCGACCGCGACATCGCCCTCCAGGACCCCGCCACCGGACCCGCCTCCGTCCGAGTCCTCTTCGCCCTCCGCGGCTCCGCCGAAACCGCCTGCCCGCCCGAGCTCCTCCTCCGCTACGACGTGTCCTTTAATAACCAGTTCAACCGGGCCCTCAACAACCTCCTTACCCTAAAAGCCCGCCGCACCCCCTCCCAATCCGTCCCGTACTTTCCCATCCCCGCTTCCGGCCACACCTGGAAGGACACCCCCATTGCGAACCGAACCCAGGAAGCGCCTGAAAACAATGACCCACACCAACAGCAGTAGGACAGACCATCGTTTTATGTGGTCTGTCATTTTGTATAGTCCTGTGATGTGGTCTGTCATCTTGTATAGTCCTGTCCTTTTGTGTGTCATCTTAGGTTGGTCTGTCAGTCTGTGTAGTCTTTCATCTTGCTAGTTCTGCATGCATTCCCCCCTCCCCCCGCCATCTGGCCCCCCACGTGCCTATAACAGACCCGTGAAGTGCAGAGGGTCCAGGAATGAGTCACTTAGGAGCATGGAAATGAACTATTTTCCGGTTCTCACAGGGAAGATTCTACCGGCCACCTTGGCCTTCTTATGTATTGCGGGTTGTCAGAACGCTTCCGTCTCGGCGGATACGGCTGCTCCGCCACGAGTTCCCGTGGTTGCTCCCGCGGGCTCCGTTCTCCGGGTACGGTTGGACCAAACGCTTGACACCGAGCGCAACCGGCCCGGAGACCGGTTTACGGGAGTATTGGATCTGCCGCTGGTAGCCGATGGTAAAGAGGTTCTGGCAAAAGGTACAATTATTCAAGGACATGTTTTATACGCCCACCCGAGTGGGCGCCTAAAAGGGCGGGCGCAACTGGCGCTTACCTTGGATTCCTGTGAGCTGGGTGGCTCCTTGATTCCCGTGTCTACGGATTCGGTGGTACGCGTAAGCGGACGCCACCGGAAGCGGAATTGGACTCTCATCGGTGGAGGGTCTGGTGCCGGCGCGCTGACGGGTGGCCTTGTTGCCGGCCCGGTAGGAGCTGCAGTTGGTGCGGGCTCAGGCGCGGCGGCGGGTGTCGTGGGAGCAGCAATAAGCGGAAAGAAACAAGTTTCCATGCCGGCGGAGACCGCCGTCGGTTTTACTCTGAAGGGGCCTCTTGCCTTGTAAGTGTAGGGAAGCATTTCTAAAAAAAGGAGTCTATTGACCATGAGAAGCACAATGTTTGCCGGCGCTCTCGCGCTGAGTCTGTTGGGAACCGGTTGCGCTACCAAGAAGTATGTGGCGCAGCAAATAGCCCCCGTGGAAACCCATGTGGGCGCTGTCGAATCGAAGAATGACGCCAAGAACGCGGATCAGGATAAAACCATCGCGGATCAGGCCAAGCAGCTCGCGGATGTGGATAAGGACCTGTCGCGCACCAAGGAACGTCTGACCGACACGGATTCGAAAGCGACCGCCGCCGGACAGTCCGCTCAGGCCGCGAATCAGGCCGCCAGCCAGGCCAACCAGGCTGCCGGTGCCGCGCAACGCTCAGCCGATGGCGCGAAAAACGCCGCGGATCAGGCCCAGCAGGGTGTCGCTCGCGTCGAGAAGACCATCGACGGTATGAACAAATACCAGATGACCAAATCGGTCACCGTCCTGTTCTCCACCGGCTCCTCCAAGCTCACCGCCGACGGGAAGAAGGAACTCGATGACTTCGCCCGTGACGCCAATGGCTTGCAGCGCTACGCCGTGGAAGTTCAGGGCTTCACCGATAAGACCGGTACCATCGAAGTAAACGAAGCTCTCAGCGAGGCTCGTGCGTCGGAAGTCGCGCGGTACTTGGCCAATGAGCACAAGATCCCGCTCCGCTCCATCTCGATGCTGGGCTCGGGTTATGCACTCCCCGTGGCGGATGATAAGACCCGCGACGGCCGCAAACAGAATCGCCGTGTGGAAATTCGCTTGTTCGTACCTGAGGCGGGCTCCGGCTCGTCCACGGTAGCGCAGGCGCAGTAACCCGCGGTAGCAAGTTAGGCCGACGGACCCTCCGACCCGGCGGCCTTCTGGGCAGGCGCTCAAAGAGATTATTCGCGAGGAACTCTGCACGCCTCGCGAAGGCGACTTAGGTCACCAGGTCTCTCTTCCGCGCCTGCCCTGCCTATTTTTAGGGGTAAATCCAGGGGCCAACCCGGCCCTCGGCAGAACCCAAACCGCGCCGCGACAGGCCAAACCGAGCCGCGACAGGAGCCAAACCGAGCCGCGACAGTGATGGAGCGGCCCACCGAACCGGTCCCCCTACGGCACCCGCCCCAACAAATCCTTCGCCAGCACATCCGCCCTCTTCGCCAATCCCACCGCCGTAACCAGATCCTGCTCCCGCGCCTGACGCGCCTGCGTCTGGAAGTTCCGGATCAAGTCCACCGTGTCCCGGTCGGACGAGGCCAGGCTCTTCTTTCCTAAGTCAGTCAGCGCCCGGTCCACCCGCCCCATGCTATCGTCGTACATCCGGATCAGGCTGCTTGACTCCTGGGGCGTAAGCAGCTGCGTGATCCGAGGCGTGGGCGGTGGCGGTGCCGTCTCCGGCGGCGTCACCTTCACCGAACTCGGAGGCGGCGGCGTCGGACGCCGCGGGGGCGGTGCCGGACGCGGCGGCGCGGGAAGCTCGATGGACGCTGCTAGCGATAACTGCTCTTCCGCCAAGTCCGGAATCGCGATCGTCGCTTCCAGGTTCGGTGCCGCATCCACTAGCGGAACCGGCTTCGCCACCACAGGCCGCGGCGGCGGCAGCGCCGGAGGCACAAACGCGCGCGGCTTCTTCTGGAACAAGCAACCGCTGGTGGACAGCGTCGCCGCTACCCAGAGCGTCGCCAGCCACGGCGTCGTCCGACGGAAAGAGCCCGGTATTTCCCACGGAAAATTAGCCATGGCGGACCAATGAGGGAAGCTGGAGGCGGAACGTTGTCCCTCTGCCCTCCTCACTATTAAAGGTGACAGTACCATTATGCAACTGGATCGCCCGGTACGTCATGGCCAATCCCATGCCTGAGCCGCGTGTCTTGGTCGTGAAGTACAGCTGGAACACCTTCGAACGCATCGAAGGCGGAATCCCCGGTCCCGAATCCGAAACCTCCAGCGTCACCTGCCCGCCTTCCTCTACAGCCTTCAATCCCAACTCGCCTCCGTCCTTCATCGCTTCCATCGCATTCGTGACCAGGTTCAGAATCGCTTGCTTGAGCATGTCCGCATCCGCCCGAATGTCTACTTCATGAACCGGCAGCGCGAGCTTGAGTTCAATCCCCGCCAGCCGCGCCGGCGGCTTCATCAGATCCGCCACTTCCCGCAGCAGCGCCGTCACGTCCACTTCCGCGAAGTGCACTTCCATCGGCTTTGAGAAGTCGAGGAACGTCTTCACTACCCGATCCAGCCGCAGCACCTCCTTCGAGACAATCTCCAGCTCCTGCGCAATGTCTTCGTCGCTCAGCTCCTCCTGCGGCGTCGAGAGCCTTGTCCGCAGCAGATCCAATCTCAGCGCAATCGCGTTCAACGGATTCTTAATCTCATGCGCCACGCCGCCGGTAAGCCGGCTGATGTTCGCCAAACGATCCGCGACATCCAACTGCGACGCCAATCTTTCCAGCAGTTCGTCGACGTTGTGCCGCAGTTCGCTCGCACTGTCGCGCGCCCCGCGATACTGCTGTCCCAGCAAATTCAATTTGTTCTGCACCGCCGCGAACTCGCGCGCGCCCGCGCGTGCTTCCTCTCCTCCGTAGTTGCCCTGGACGATACGATCAATGGTGAGTTCGATCCGTTTCAGCGGCCTCAGCACAAGATTACTGGCCGCGAGCGTGAGCAGAATCGCGGCAGCCAGTGCGCCTCCCGTAACCTCGCTGAGAGTCTTCATCGGAGGCAACGCCTCTCCGCGGAGGATCGCACCGGAAGTCACGACTTGAATCAACACGATCTGTTCGCTTTGGCCTTGGATTCCCAGCGGCACCACGACCTCGAAATTCGGGCGCAAAACCATCAGGTCTACCACGCGATCGATGAGCGGCTTCTTGTTCCATTGGGCGAAATCCTGAAGGCGCGCCAACTCCGTGCCCACACGCTTTTGATTCGACGACGCGAGAATCTGGCGTGTCTGGTTAGCGACGTTGAGCTCCACGATTTCGAGCGGCGAAAGCCCCACCGTCTTTTCAAGACTCGCGGCGATCGACTTGTCGCTCGAAACGATTTCATACCAGAGAGCCTTGGTTTGCTCCACATCGATCGGAGTCTCGTACTCTTCGGAGTGCTGGTTAATGTCATCAATGAGGAACGAACTGACCTGCTGGCTGGCGCGCTCACTGCGTTCAATGGCCAGCGTGGAGAGAGAATTGACCAGACTATCCAACTGAAGTGCGGAAAGCGCCACGGCTACCAGCACTACTAGCACGACGATCAACAGGACCAGCCGGACCCGCAGCGAGATCACGTGGAATTAGTCGGCGCCCACGCCTTGCGCGCCGTACTCCTTCAGCTTGTTGAACAGCGTCTTCTGGCTGATGCCGAGGATTTCCGCGGCGCGGGTTTTGTTGTTCTTGGTGTGCTCCAGCGTCATCTCGATCAGCGCGCGCTCGGCTTGCTCGATGGTGTAACCGACGGGAATCTGAAGTTCCCCCGCGGTGGAGGCCGGTTTCTGCGCGGGCGCGCCGCCGAAGCCGGGAGGCAGATGTGTGGGCTCGAGCGTGCCTTCGCCCGCCAGGATCGTGGCGCGCTCCAGTACGTTGCGGAGTTCCCGCACGTTGCCCGGCCAGGAGTGGGCCTGCAAACGTTCGAGCAGCGCCGGCGAGCAATCCGTAACCTTCGTCGCATGCTTGCGGTTCAAATCTTCGATCAAGGCGGCTACCAGGACCGCGAGATCTTCCTTGCGCTCGCGGAGCGGGGGCAGAGGAATTGGAAAAACATTTAGACGGTAGAACAGATCCTCGCGGAACTTACCCTCTTTGAGGGCGGCATCCAGAGGCGAGTTGGTGGCGGCGATGACGCGCACGTCCAACTGGATCTCCGCCTTGCCGCCGAGTCGGCGCACGCGGCCGTCTTCGAGTACACGGAGGAGCTTCGCCTGCGTGGCGACGGGCATGTCTCCGATTTCGTCCAGCAACACGGTGCCATTCTGCGCCAGCTCAAAGCATCCGGCACGGCGTTCCACGGCGCCGGTAAAGGCGCCCTTCTCATGGCCGAAAAGCTCGCTCTCCATGAGCGTGTCCGGCATGGCGGCGCAATTGATCGCGACGAACGGCCCTCCGCCTCGCGAGCTTAACATGTGAATTGCCCGTGCCGCGAGTTCCTTTCCCGTACCGCTCTCGCCGGTAATGAGCACGGCGGCGCGGCTGGGCGCGACCTGCTGGATCAATCCGAATACTTCCCGCATGCGGCGCGAAGTGCCGACCATCTCGCCCAAGAGTCCGCGGCTCGTTAACTGGCGTTCCAGGCGTTCGGCATGCTCCACCAAGCGGCCCTGCTGCAGCGCGCGTTCCAGCAGCAAGCGAAGGGCGGCGGATCGAACAGGCTTTTCGAGAAACCAGAACGCACCCAGATCGTGAATGGCGGTGATGTGCGTTTCCAAATCGCCATGAGCGGTGAGCATGATTACAGGCGTGGCATTGCCTTGCGTCTTCAGGCGCTGCAAGAGTTCCAGGCCGTCGAGCCGAGGCATTTTCAGATCGGTCACGATCGCGCGGGCGGGAAAGGTCTCCAGTTTGTCGAGAGCCTCCTGTCCATCCGCGGCGGTCTCCACCGTATAGCCCCACAGGCCGATCATGCTGGCCAGGGTGGTGCGCTGCGAGTCTTCGTCATCGACTACCAGTACTTTGGGGCGTTCGGCGTCCATCCTACCTCTTATTCTGACAGCTTACGTTGGCCGGATGCCGTGCTATGATGCTCGCCATGCTGGTCCGGCAATCTCTGAAATCGATTGTGAGCGGTTACGTGCTGTGCCTGGTGGCGGCAGCGGCAATCGCGGTGTACTGGATGGCGGCCGAAAATCCTCCGGCGGTTCCGATGTGGGTTCCTCTGCTGGGTCCCCTAGTTCTGGTTGTGTTCGTTGCCATCCGTCATATTCAAAGACGCTCCACGAAGATCATCGTTACAGCCGACCGGCTGCGGTATGAATCCGGGCTACTCTCGAAGACGACGGAGAACCTGGAACTATCGAAAGTACAGGACGTCCGCGTAGTCCAGAGTCTGACGCAGCGAATGTTCAGCGTGGGAGACATCTCGCTCGAAACGGCGGGCTCCTCGAGCCGGATCGCGATGCCGTCGATCGACCGGCCTCAGGAGACCGCGACCCACATCCTGGACCTTGTCCGCGCGGCGGTGAAGAATCCGCCGATGTAGGGCTGGGCTAAACGCCCCAGCAATAATCTTCCACGGCACGGGAGACGCCGGAGTCCTGCTCGCTGATGCGCATGAGTTCGAGCCGCAGGGCGTCGACCAGGGCGAGCCAGCTGGCCTCGATGACGTTTTCGGAGACGCCTACGGTGGACCAGCTGCGGCGATGGTCCGACCATTCAATGAGCACGCGCACCCGGGCGGCGGTGCCTTTCTTGAAATCGAGGACTCGGACTTTGTAGTCGGTCAGGCGCACGCCGGAGATGGCGGGGTAGAGCGAGGAGAGGCACTGGCGCAGGGCGAGGTCGAGGGCGTTCACCGGGCCGTTGCCGCTCGCGGTGGCGGAGTGGATGCCATCCTGCGCCTTGAGCGTGACGGTGGCGGCGGTGGTGCCATTCGATTTCGACGTGGTTTCGTAACTGGCCACTTCGAAGAACTGCTGGCCGGGGCGCAGGGCTTCCCGGACCAGAAGTTCGAAGGTGCCTTCGGCGGCTTCGAGCTCATAGCCCTGGAATTCGAGCTGCTTCACGCGGTCGAGCAGATCGCGGCGAGCGGCGTCGTCCAGGCGGTCTTCGAGTCCGTGTTGTTTCAGTTTGTAGAGCACGCTGCCGCGGCCGGAGAGGTCGCTGAGCAGGACTCGCTGGCGGTTGCCGACCACTTTGGGACTGACGTGTTCGTAGGTGGTCGAGTCCTTGAGTACGGCGCTGACATGGACGCCGCCTTTATGGGCGAAGGCGCTGTGGCCGACGTAGGCTTGGTCGCCGCGCATGGGAAGATTCGCGAGCTCCGCGATGAAGCGGGCTGCGGCGGTGAGGTGCGCCAGTCGTTCCTTGCCGATGGTGGTGTGGTCCATCTTCAATTCGAGGTTGGCGATGATGGTGGTCAGGTTCGCGTTTCCGCAGCGTTCGCCGTAGCCGTTGGTGCAGCCTTGAACGTGCGCGAAGCCTTGCTCGATGGCGGCCAGGGCGTTGGCGACGGCTAGTTCGCAGTCGTTGTGGGTGTGGATGCCGAGGACGCCGTCGAAGCGTTTGCGCACATCGGCGCAGATTTCGGTGAGGCGGCTGGTGAGCATGCCCCCGTTGGTGTCGCACAGGCAGAGAACGTCGGCGCCGGCCATTTTCGCGGCCTCGATGGTGCGCAGAGCGAAGTCGCGATTGTTCACGTAGCCGTCGAAGAAGTGTTCGGCATCGTAGATCACTTCCTTGCCGTGAGCCTTGAGGTACTTCACGGTGTCGGTGATCAGTTGGAGGTTTTCGTTCTCGGAGATGTTGAGAGCGCGGTGGACGTGAAGATCCCAGCTCTTGCCGAAGATGGTGACCACCGGGGTACCGGCGTCCACCAGAGCGTTGACGCTGACATCGTCCTCCACTCGGTTGCGCGCGAGTCTTGTCGCGCCGAAGGCCGCCAGCCGAGTGTGTTTCAGCTTGGCGTCCTTGGCGCGCGCGAAGAAGTCCTTGTCCTTTGGATTGGAGCCGGGCCAGCCACCCTCGACGTAGTCAATGCCAAGCTCGTCCAGCTTATGCAGCACAAGCAGCTTGTCATCGGCGGAAAAACTGACGGCCTCGCCCTGGGTGCCGTCGCGCAACGTGGTGTCGAAGGTAAAGACTCTCATGTGTTTCCTTGGTGGAACGGGCCGCTTGGTCCATCGATCGCGCTTGCTGGAAAAGGCCGCTCCATTACTGTCGCGGCTCGGTTTCCCGGGCGGCCGGTGTCCGGGCTAAGCGGCCCGGTTCCGGTTTAAGTCGCGGCGGGTACGCCGACTTCTTTCTTTTTCTTCAAGAACGTCATCATTTTGCGGAGCTCCGCGCCGACCTTTTCAAGCGGCTGGTCCTGCGCGGCTTCGCGCATGGCCAGGAACTTGTGGCGGCCGGCTTTGTTTTCCGCAATCCAATCCTTGGCGAACTGGCCGGACTGAATCTCGCTGAGAATCTTCTTCATCTCCGCGCGGGTTTGCTCGTTGATGACGCGGGGACCGCGGGTGTAGTCGCCGTACTCCGCCGTATCCGATACCGAGAAGCGCATGTAGCTGAGGCCGCCTTCATAGATGAGATCGACGATCAGCTTCAATTCGTGCAGGCACTCGAAGTAAGCGATTTCCGGAGCGTAGCCGGCTTCGACGAGGGTCTCGAAGCCCGCGCGGATGAGTTCGCTGGCGCCGCCGCAGAGGACCGCCTGCTCGCCGAAGAGATCGCTTTCGGTTTCTTCCTTAAAGTTGGTTTCGATGACGCCGGCCTTGAGGCAGCCCAAAGCCGCCGCGTAGGCCAGAGCGTTTTCGAGAGCCTTGCCGGACGCATTCTGGTGAACCGCCACCAAGCCCGGGACGCCCACGCCTTCGGTGAACAGCTCGCGAACGCGGTGGCCGGGGGCCTTGGGAGCGATCATGGTCACGTCAACATCGGCGGGCGGCTTGATCTGTCCGAAGTGGATGTTGAAGCCGTGCGCGAACATCAGGGTCTTGCCGGCGGTCAGGTGCGGCGCGATGTCAGAGGCGTAGAGATCGCCCTGCACGTGGTCCGGCACCAGGATCATCATGGTGTCGGCGGCCTTCACGGCGTCCGCGGTGGACATCACTTTCAAGCCCGCCTGCTGCGCTTTCGCGCGGCTCTTGCTCGATTCGGGCAAGCCCACGATCACGTCCAGGCCGGAGTCGCGCAGGTTCAACGCATGCGCGTGACCCTGGCTTCCGTAGCCAATAATCGCAATAATCTTGCCTTGGAGGAGGGCGACGTTGCCATCCTGCTCGTAATAACGCTTTGCCATTTATTTCAACACTCCGTCAGATTGAGATTCGACTTCCAGGTCCTTCTTTACCGGGGGCGCCAGTTTCAACTTCTTGGCTTCGAGCGATACCGCTACCAGGCCCGAACGAGTGACTTCGATGTCCCCGTAACTCTTCATCACTTCAATGAACTCATCCAGCTTTTCCGGATCGCCGGTGGCTTCGAGGGCGAAGCCGTCCGTGGAACTATCCACGGCGCGGGCGCCGAAGATTTCGGCTTCCTTGAGAATGGCCGCGCGATTTTCCTGCGTCGAGCGGACGCGGAGCAGCAGCAGCTCGCGGCGTACCGCGGGGGCTTCGGTGAGATCCTGCGCTTGCAGGACGTTCACCAGCTTGTTCATCTGCTTGATCACTTGCGCGCGCTGGGCGGGTTCGATATCCACCACCAGGCTGATGCGGGAAAGCTCGGGGTCGAGCGTGCGCGCGACGGTGAGGCTTTCGATGTTAAAACCGCGCGCCGAGAGGAGGCCGTTGACGCGCATGAGCGCGCCCGGTTTGTTCTCGACGAGGAGAGAGATTAATTGCAGCATGAGAGACTACGCAACCTCCACGGGCTGAACCGGCCCGAGAACCATTTCGTTGATGGCGCCGCCGGCGGGAACCATCGGATACACGTTTTCGAACGGCGTGACGCGGACGTTGAGCAAGTAGGGACCCGGTTCGCGTACCGCGGCTTCGAGGGCGGCGCGGAGTTGCAGCGGGCTGTCCACCGTGCTGCCTTTAAAACCGTAGGCTCCGGCGAGCTTTTCGGGATCGGGGAAGGAATCCAGTTGCACGGAGCTGAGACGGTTGTTGTAGAACAGCTCCTGCCACTGGCGGACCATACCCAGGTGGCCGTTGTTCATGATGATGATCTTGATGGGCAGCGCGTGGTTGGCGATGGTAGCCAGCTCGGGAATGGCCATCTGGAATCCGCCGTCGCCGACGATGGAGAAGACCAGTTTGTCGGGCCGGGCGAACTGTGCGCCGATGGCGGCGGGCAGGCCGAAACCCATCGCGCCGAGTCCGCCGGAGTTGATCCAGAGGCGCGGATGATTGAAGCGGATCAGCTGCGCGGCCCACATCTGGTGCTGGCCCACGTCGCTGGTGACGATGGCTTCGCCGCCGGAGAGGCGATCGATCTCCGCCATCAGGTGCTGCGGCTTGATCTCCTGCGGCGAGGTGAAGTCGGCATCATAAGGATGCTCTCTCTTCCACGTATTCACGCGTGACCGCCACGCTTCGCGCGCCGGAGCGTTCTTCTCGAGCTTCTGCGGAGCCTCCGCGAGCGCTTCGTTCAGCTTGTCGAGCACCTTCTTGACGTCGCCCACAATGGGCACGTCTGCGGCGCGGTTCTTGCCGATCTCGGCGGGGTCGATGTCGACGTGGATTACTTTGGCGTGCGGCGCGAAGGCGGCCAGGCGTCCCGTGACTCGATCATCGAAGCGCACGCCGAGGGCGATGATGAGGTCGGTTTCGGTCATCGCCATATTGGCGGCGTAGCTGCCGTGCATGCCGGGCATGCTGATGTAGTTGGGATGTCCGCTGGGCATGGCGCCGAGGGCCATCAGCGTAGTGACGGCGGGAGTGTCGACTTTCTCCACGAACTGGCGGAGCTCGTCGGAAGCTCCGGCGGCGAGGATGCCTCCGCCGGCGTAGACCATGGGGCGTTCGGATTCCCAGATCAATTGGGCGGCGCGGCGGATCTGTCCGGCGTGGCCTTCGGTGTACACTTTGTAGCCCGGCAGATGGATGCTGGAGACGGGCGTGTAGTGCATCTCGGCTTGGAAGACATCCTTGGGGATATCGACCAGCACGGGGCCGGGGCGTCCGCTGGCTGCCAAGTGGAACGCTTCGTGGATGGCCTGCGGGAGATCAGCGAGTTTCTTCACCAGGAAATTGTGCTTGGTGCAGGGGCGGGTGATGCCGAAGGTATCGGCTTCCTGGAACGCGTCACTGCCGATGAGCTTGGTGGAGACCTGACCGGTGATGGCGACCACGGGGATGGAGTCCATCAGGGCGTCCACCAGAGCGGTGATGAGGTTGGTGGCTCCCGGGCCGGAAGTCGCGAGGCACACGCCGACTTTGCCGGTGGCGCGCGCGAAGCCTTCGGCGGCGAAGCAGGCGTTCTGCTCATGGCGCACCAGGATGTGCTTCATGGCGTCATCATAGAGGGCGTCGTAAAGGGGCAGGGTGACGCCGCCGGGGTATCCGAAGATGACTTCCACTTTTTCCCGCGCCAGGCATTCCAGCAGGATTCTTGCACCGTTCATGAGCTTTCCCGACATTTTCAAGATCTCCTCAACATGTCACTAAAACACAAAAGCCACTGTCCAGAGGGTTTTGCTTCCCCCCGCCAGTGGCCAATTCGCTTCGCTTACGAATTTGGGCCGTTCAGGCGGGGCCGGTTACACCGACCCCAATAATCAGAACGAGCCCTACTACAGTAATTTCGGACGACGTAATTTTGGACGAGAGAGTAGCGCGCGTGTGGAGTGCCTGGTTGGGTTCCGACAGGTGGGCCATCTGAATCTCTCATATCGAAGATACACGACAAGCGGGGTAAATGCAAGAGGGGTATGTAATTAATAATTTTAATGAGAGCATTGGCGGAGTTTGGAAGTGGTTGAGGGGCTCGGGATGCGACGCGGAAAAATGCACTGAGTGAGGCCTTTCAATAACTTGGTAGGTTCGTTTCGTGGGAAAAATTTCCTGGGATCCTCTTTTGGCCGTGCAACCCGTCGCCCTGGCAGATTGAAGCTCAAGTTGGAGATTCATGGTCCTCCTCACGTGCACATTATGGAGGGTCGTTCGAGGTTGACTCATGGACCGAATGTGCGAAAGTGCTGGCAGCAGGGGAGATATCGACCGCATGAATGCTGTGTCTGGGGAAAGGCGTCGCTCGGGTGTTGTCAAATTAGACAAAGATCGTCATAATGACATCCAGGGAAAGCGATGACGCGGAAGACTCGTCCGGTCTCCTGGATCCAGGCAGCGTTCAGGGAATTCGGAGCATTCCCGGAGGAGGCTCAGTCGAGGTGCCTGGCAGCCTTAACGATTGCGGCTGAGGGTGGCAAGTCGGACGTCGCCAAGCTTATGGTCGGTTTGGGATCGGGCGTATTCGAGATTGCGCTACCGTACCGGGGCGATGCGTTTCGCGTCGTATATGCAGCTTGCGGACGACATTTGGGTGGTCCACGCGTTCCAGAAGAAATCGACTCGGGGCATACGAACGCCGCAACATGAGATTGACCTGGTTCGTGACCGACTGAAGAGGCTGAAAGAGATGTTGCGATGAAAGAAAAACTGGAATTGGTCCGCGGTAGTGGAAACGTCTTCCGCGATCTGGGGCACAAGAGTGCGGACTTAGCGCAGTTCAAGGCCATCCTGGCGGCCGAAATCATCAAGGCGCTGGATCACGAGCGCTTGAGCGTGCGCGCGGCACACCAACGCACTGGAATTGCGGCGGCGGATTTCTCGCGAATCCGAAATGCGGACCTCGGACGCTTCACCGCCGACCGGCTAATGTCGATCCTCAACCGGCTCGGGTCGCGAGTGGAGGTGAAGGTTCGAGTAAGAAGGGTAGAAGCAATGGAGTCCCGCACATCGTCATAAATCTGGATGGCAAACGCGCGTACCTATTACAGGCGCTATAATCGGCGGGTGGCAGACGCAAGTTGGTACGCCAATAATGTTGCCGTCATTGCGGCAGGCCTTAGTGGTCTAGCCCTCGGGGTCTCGGGCCTGTCTCTCCGGTATATGTCCCGTCAGACAAAGGCCGCGGAGCAAACCCTAAGATTACAGGCCGAAGCGCTCAAAGTGCAGGCCGTGAACCTGGAGAACGCCCTCAATGTCGCAGAGCGAAGCGCAAAGGCTGCTGAGGATAGCGCACTTTCCACCAAAGCACTTGCTGAAATCGGCCAGCGACCATGGGTCTGTCTTGAGAAGTTTGAAGGGCTAGAAGTCCAAACCGGTGACCTAGCAGCCTTCAACGTGGCCACTCCTCTCACACTGCGAAACCGGGGGTTGACGGCAGCCCTTGATCTGAGGACGGAATGTAGATTCGAGCGATTCGCCTTGCCTGTGGACCACGGTCCGTTTGTGCCAGCTCCGGTTGGGCCATCGACTACGCTCGGTCCGGCTGGTGTTTGCAGGTTCGGTCCGCTGTTTGTCCTGGTTAGGAATGCACCGGATGGGGATGAAATTCGACGCGGCCTAAGCAAACTCCTTCTGTATGGCGACTGCAGTTATGGCGATGTGTTTGGTGAACGCCATCACACACAATGGTGCCTGGAATACCACGTCGGGTTGAAAACCTTCTCGGCCTTCAAGAGTGAACTCAACGTGATGACCTGATTCGTAAGCGTCGTATCAAAGGTCGCGAGGCACTCTGTATGCCGAAGCTGGCCAACGTCCCAAACCTTGGTATCATCACTCAGTTCCCATGCAGCAAGCTCCTCCCACGCAGCAGGTTCCTCAACAGCAACGTTCGACGCATGTGCGGCACGTGGTGCTGGCGCTTACGGTGATCGCCTACATGATCACTTATATGGACCGGGTGGTGATTTCGACCACGCAGTCTGAGATGTCGAAGGATCTGGGGATTTCGCTTAAGGAAATCGGCGCCGCGCTGGCGATGTTCCGGTTGAGCTACGCGCTGTTCCAGGTTCCGGGCGGCGCGCTGGGCGACATGTTCGGTCCGCGCAAGACGCTGGCGGCCATTGTGGGATGGTGGAGCGCGTTCACTTCACTGACGGCGCTGGCATGGAATGCGATGTCATTGAACGCGATCCGATTCATTTTCGGCATGGGGGAGGCGGGGGCGTTCCCGATCGCCACGCGGTCGCTCTCGCGCTGGATTTTGCCGAAGGAGCGAGGGTTCGCGCAAGGGATAACCCACGCGGGCTCGCGGCTGGGCGGAGCGATTGCCGCGCCCGTGGTGGTCTGGCTGATGGTGCACTACGGCTGGCGCGTGCCGTTCTTCGTCTTCGGTGCGTTCGGACTGCTGTGGGCGGTGGTATGGTTCGTGTATTATCGCGACTCGCCCGAGCAGCACAAGGGAGTGAACGCGGTGGAGTTGGAGATGATCCACTCGGCCAGCGGAGGTCCGGGGAAGCCGGTGGGGCACAAGATTCCGTGGCGGCGGATCATGCTACATCCCGTGGTGTGGGAAATCTCCCTCATGTACATCTGCTACCAGTATTCGCTGGCCTGGTACACGGATTGGTTCCCGACGTATTTGAAGACGGCTCGTGGATTCAGCATGAACGCGATGGGGATGTTCACGAGTCTTTCGTGGGTGGCGGCGGCGCTGGGGAATCTGGCTGGGGGATGGGCTACGGATTTGGCGCTGATCGTGACGAAGGATGTGCGGAAATCGCGGCGGATGGTGGGGATCCTCGGGTTCCTGATCGGCGCGGGCGGGATTTATTCGGCCACCCTGACGAAGGTCCCGCAAACGTGCGCGCTGCTGAGCTGCCTGGCGTTTTTCGGGCTGGAGATGACGGTGTCGGTCTCGTGGGTGATCCCGCTGGATATCGCGGGGGACTATGCGGGCTCGGCTGCGGCGGTGATGAACATGTGCGGGAATCTGGGAGGATCGCTTTCCACATACATGGTTCCGTACATGGTGAAATGGTCAGGTTGGAACATGCCCCTGCTGGTGGCGGCGGGGTTGAGCATTGTGGGCGCGGCGATCTATATGAAGATCGACGCCAGCCGGAAGATCCAGTTCGAGTGAGGAGGTTTCGGATGAAGGTGGCGGCGTTGTTACTGTCTTTGGCGGGGCTGGCGGCTGCGCAGTCGCTTGACTTCGAGGCGTACCGGAGCAAGGTTGAGCCGATTTTCCTCAAGAAGCGTGAAGGGCATTCGCGCTGCGTTTCCTGCCACTCGGCGAACCATTCGTCGCTCGTGTTGCAGCCGCTGGATAAAGGCGCGACGAAATATACGGTGGCGCAATCGCACAAGAACTTCGATTCGGTGAAGAATCTGGTGGTGCCGGGGAAGCCGGAGAAATCGAAACTGCTGCTGCATCCGCTGGCGCAGGATGCGGGCGGCGATGAGTTCCACAGCGGCGGCCGGCAGTTCCTATCAAAGGATGATCCCGACTGGAAGGTTATGGCGGATTGGGTCCGCGGCGCGAAATAACTCGCGGATAACTACGGAATCGTTACGGTGCCGTTGCGCTTCGGCACTTCGCCCACGGGGATCTTCGCGATTTCCTTGCGGGTGGCGGTGTCCACGGCGGACACGTTGTTCGAGCCGGAGTTTGCCACGTAGAGAGTCTTGCCGTCGGGCGTCATGGTGAGCCAGTCCGGCACTTTCCCGGTTTGGACGAAGCCTTCCACTTTCAGCTCCGGTAGCGAGTATTCGAAAACGCCTCCGGCGATGGAGCTGTTCACCCACAGGTGCTTGTTATCGGGTGAGACGGCGAATCCGTGGGAGGGCGCGGCGGCTTCGGCTTTGCCGCTCACGGGCTGATCCGGCAGGGTCACTTTCTGAGTGACTTCATGCTTTTTGAAATCGACCACGACGAATCCGTGGAGGTTGGAGAGCGCGACGAACAGACGTGACGTGGAACCGTCCGCGGCCTTTTCCATGGCGATGGGGCGCACGCCGTTTTCCATGGGAAGTTCCCAGGCGATGTTGAGCGTCTGGGCGTCGATCACCGTTAGCATTTTCCCAGGAATGGATCCAGCCACGACATACTTGCCGTCCGGCGTCACGTAAGTGTTGTGCATGCCGCCCTTGGTGGGGATGGTCTTGATCATCTTCATCGTGGTGGTGTCGACGACGTCGACTGCGCCGGGCGCGGCTACGATCGCCACGAAGACGTGCTTGCCGTCCTTCGAAATGGAAACGTTGTTGGGGTGTCCGCTGAGCTGGGCCTTCGAGATCAGCTTGCCGGTCTTGGTGTCGGTGGCCCAGAGGGTGCTCTCCGATTCGCAACTGATGTAGGCTTTGGTGCCGTCGGGCGAGAAGGTGACGCCATGGGGCACTTCGATGCCGCTGACCTTCATGACCACTTTGTTGGTGGCGGGATCGATGACGTCCACATCGTCTCCGGCGGAGTTGGTCTGATAGACGCGGACCGAACTGGCGCACAGGGGCAGGGCAAGCAGAAAGGCGAAGTATTTCACGGCAAAGACGCGTTTCATAGCTCTAGGAGAATATCACCTAAGTAGATTTCGAACAAGCTCGGCGGGGTGGAGCGCGACGTGGCCGTCGAGGTCTTTTACTTGTTGGCGGCAGGAGGTTCCGGGGGCGACGAGCACGTCTCCGGGCTGCATCTTGCGGACTTTGGGAAGCAGCCGCAGGTTGGCGATGTCCTTCGAGACGTCGACGTGGGTGTAGCCGAAGGAGCCGGCCATGCCGCAGCAGCCGGCATCGAGATCGACGACGGAGGCTCCGGGGATGCGGGACATCAGGGCCATGGTGGACGAGAGGAGTCCCATGGATTTCTGGTGGCAGTGGCCGTGGACCAGGATCTGTTTGGGGCCTTCGCGGAGAGGCAGGTCGAGCTCGGCGGCGTATTCTTCGAACATCACGCAGGCCTTCGCGACGGCTCGGGCTTGTTGTTGGAGGTCGCCACGGAGCAGGGAAGCGGCGTCCTCTTTGACGGCGGAGAGGCAGCTGGGTTCGAGGAAGAGGATTTTTTCGCCGCGGGCGGCGATGGGGTGGAGGGCTTTGATCAGCGTTTCGGCCTTGGCCCGGGCTTCGGCGAGGAGGCCTTGGGAGATGAGAGGGCGTCCGCAGCATCCGGGGCGGACGACGTTGACGGTGCGGCCGGCTCGGTTCAGAACTTCCAGCGCGGCTACGCCGACTTCCGGATGGTAGTGATTGAGGAAGGTGTCGTTGAAGAGCGTTACCGTTTGTCCGTTGCCGGAGGGTCGCGATGCGGGGATCCGGCTTTCGAAGGTTCGATGGGTCCAGGCAGGGGGCGTTCGGCCGAGAAACATTTTCGCAGGCGCGCTGAGCCAGTTCGAGAGCGGGGCGAAGCGGCTGCCCCACACGGAGAGTGCGGCGACGCGGCCGAGCAGTTTTGCTTTGAGAGGGGTGCCGTGACGCTCCCAGTAGCTCGCGAGGAATTCGCTCTTGAAGGCGGCCATGTCGACGCCGACGGGGCATTCCGATTTGCAGGCTCGGCATTCGAGGCAGAGGTCGAGGACCTCTTTTACGGCTTCGTCGGCGAGATTTTGATCGCCCAGCTTCCCGCTCATGGCGAGGCGCAGGACGTTGGCGCGGCCGCGGGTGGTGTGCTTTTCGTCGGAGGTGGCCATGTAGCTGGGGCACATGGTTCCCGCGAGGCGCTTGCGGCAGGCGCCGACGCCGCTGCACATTTCGATCGCGCCGGCGATGCCTCCGTAGCCTGAAAAATCGAAGTGCGAGGGAAGCTGCGGCGTCTTGTACTTCGCGCCGAAGCGGAGGTCGTTGGTGATGGGCGGGGCGTCTACGATTTTGCCGGGGTTGAGCAAGTTGAGCGGGTCGGCAGTGCGCTTGATCTCGCGGAAGGCTTCGTAGAGCGTGTCGCCGAACATGCGGCGCATGAACGGGCTGCGGACCAGACCGTCGCCGTGTTCGCCGGAGAGGGCTCCGCCGTATTCGAGCACGAGGTCCGCGACGTCGCTGGCGATGGCTTCGAACTGCTTCACGCCCGCTTCGGTTTTCATGTTGACCACCGGGCGGACGTGGAGGCATCCGACGGAGGCGTGGGCGTAGACGCCCGCGGTGGTGCCGTGGGTTTTGAGGAGCGTGAGGAAGCGTCCGATGAACTCGCTGAGGCGCTCCGGGGCGACGGCGGTGTCTTCGACGAAGGAGATGGACTTCGCGTCATCCTTCATCGCCATCGAGAGGCCGAGGGCGGACTCGCGAAGGCTCCAGATGCGGGCTTGTTGGGCGAGATTGGTTTCGCCGAGGTAGGCCACGCCGATATTCTTCGAGCGGAGATCGGTTTCGAGCGCTTCGAGGCGCGGAGGCAGGTCCTCGGCACGGTCGGCGTAGAATTCCACGCAGAGAGTGGCCGCGGGGTCGCCGGGGATGAACGTTTCGCGGATGCGATTCAGGTTGTGATTCTGCCGGGTGTGATCGAGGATGGACTTGTCCATCACCTCGACGGCGGACGGCGAGTGCTTCAGGATCACGGGCGACGCGGCGAGGGCTTCCAAGAGGTCGTTGAAGGTCACGACCATGACGGCTTTGGCTTTCGGCAGCGGGACCAGCTTCACTTTTGCTTCGAGCACCACGCCCAGCGTGCCTTCGGAGCCCACCATCAGCTTCGAAAGATTGACGGGCTTCGACGGGTCGACGAATTCGTTCAGATTGTAGCCGCCCACGCGGCGGAGGATCTTCGGATAACGGCGGTCGATTTCATCGGCGTGCTCGGACGCGAGCCGCAGGACGGTGGCGTAGAGCGACGCTTCGAGCGAATCGCCGGTGGGCGCCTGATCGCGCGGGATGTCGCGAAATTGGACTATGCTGCCGTCCGAAAGCGCGACGGTCTGTTCCAGCACGTGCGCGATGGTGGTGCCGTAAAGGACGCTGCGCGCTCCGGCGGAGTTGTTCGCCATCATGCCGCCGAGGGTGGCGCGGCTGGCGGTGGAAATATCGGGTGCGAAGCGCAGCTTCAGCGGAGCGAGTTGCGCGTTCAACTCGTCCAGCACGATGCCGGGTTCGACGATGGCCCAACGCTCCTCCGCGTTCACCTTAATCAGGCGGTTGTAGTATTTCGAAATGTCCACTTGCAGGCCGGTGCCGATGGCTTGGCCCGCCTGCGAGGTGCCGCCGCCGCGCATCGTGATGGGGCAGCGATGTTTGCGGCAGATTTCCATGATGCGCAGGATGTCTTCGCGCGTGCGAGGAATCGCAATGCCGACCGGGCGGATCTGGTAGACGCTGGCGTCGGTGGAGTAAAGCGCTCGGGAGAGGGTGTCGAAACGGACTTCGCCTTTTATGGCGCGCTTGAGGTCGGCTTCGAGTTCCGCGGCGTCGATCGCAGGGGCAGGCTCGATCACTTGCACGCCGCGAGACCTGCTTTCAACAGACCTTCTTTCAATCGCGCGAGGCCGCGGGCAAGGGTGTCGCCTCCGCTGGCGAAGGAGACTCGCAGGGTGCCTTCGCCTCCTGGACCGTAAGCCGATCCGTGGACCACTACGACGCCGTGCTCCAGCATCAGCTTCTTGCGGATTTCGTTCGACGGCAGGTGGAGGCCGCGCACGTCGGCCATGGCGAAGAATCCACCTTCGGGCGGCAGCATCTCGACGCCCGGAATTCCTGTTAGGGCCGTCAAGACTTGTTCGCGGCGGCGCGTGTATTCGGCGCGCATCTCCGCAACGCAGTCTTGTGGACCCGCCAGGGCGGCTGCTGCGGCGTCCTGGATGAAGGTAGCGGGGCCGCGGCTGGATTGGGCGAGAACCATGAACATCGATTGAATCAAAGGTGCGGGCCCGGCGCAGTAGCCGACGCGCCAGCCGGTCATCGCGTAGGTTTTCGAGAGGCTGTTGACCAGCACAGTCCGATTTCGTAACGAAGGAACGGCGGCCAGAGGGGATACATGTTCGCAGCCGTAGGTGATCGCTTCATAGATTTCGTCGCTGAGGAGCGTCACGTTGCGGCGCTCACAGAAAGCGGCGATGGCGGTGAGCTCTTGGCGTGTAAATACGTTGCCTACCGGATTCCAAGGCGTGTTGAGGATCAGCACACGGACGGCGGGAGTCCACGCGGCCTCGAGAGCCTCTTCCGTGAGCGCGAAGCGCCCGTTGACGATGGGCGCGGGGACGAGTTTCACGCGGCCTCCGGCGAGGCGGATGGGCGATTGATACGCGTCATACACCGGATCGGGCAGCATGACTTCGTCGCCGTCGTTCAGTAGAGCGGTCAGTGCGGAATAGATGCCGAAGGTGGCTCCGGTGGTCACCAGAATCTCGGTGCCGGGGTCGAACGTCAGACCGTTATCGCGCTTCAACTTCACGGCTACGGCTTCCCGAAATGCGGTCTCGCCGCGATTGTCGGGGTAGGCGGTACGGCCCTTGGAGAGTGACCGGGTGCAGGCTTCGATGACGTGCGGGGGAGTGGCTAGGTCCGGCTCGCCGCGCATGAGGGAAACGAGGTCCTTTCCGGTAGCCTGGCACGCGCGCACTTCGGCCAGAATCGCGTTTACCGCGGTGGGACGCAACTGCGAAATTCGATCGGATTGGGGAGGAGCAGAAACCAACACGATTCAGGGTATCACTGGATTCCGGGTCTTACTGAATTCAACCCTACTGAGCTAAATCCTCTTCGGCCGACCAGTACAGCGCGTTAAAGAGCAGCGGCAGCGTGGCGTGGGTCTGCGCGCGATGCTGCGGGCGGATTCCGAACAGCACCACTTTCCCGGGATTGGTCTCTACAGCGACCACGGCCGCGCGGCCGGACATATACTCTTCACCCTTCAAGAATCCCGACGCCGTCACGCCGACGTTGGGATAACGCGCCACCACGCGCACTTTCTGGTGGCTGAAGCCTTCGTTCAATTCAAAGAACGGCGAGTTCATATAGAACCCGAACGTTTCCTGTGCCATGCCCCAACCCATCGGATGCGTGGTGTCGATCTGTAAATTGAGGATGGTGCCCGGCCCGTCGTGCTGATCCGGAGGCACGGTTCGTTTGAGCTCTTTGACGGGTAACGGCATCCGGTCGATCAGGAGATTCGAAGCGTCACCCAGCGCGATGAGGGTGCCGCCGCGGTCCACAAATTCGCGAAGTGCCGTCCATCCGCGCTCGTTCAAGCCTCCGCGATACTCGGCAGCGACGGTCGTTAGGCTCTGGCCTTCCATTAAACTCTTCGCGGTCTGGTCCGGCAGGAGAATCGCGTCGAAGCGGTTGCGCAGTTTGCCGGCTTGCACGTCGGCGTTGTGCAGCGTGGTGTAGGAAAAATCGTACTGTTCCAGCACCCAGCGGGTCCACCCCTCATCGATGTTCGCGGTCCAGGATTGATACAGGCCCACGCGAGGCAGGCGCATCGGGGTGCCGATTTCGGTGGTCTCCGCGGTGTTCCGCAGAGTCACGTCGATGCCTCGCGTCGCCGCGCTCCAGGCTTGCGGGCTGGCCTGTACCTGTACCACGGGAGGCTCCGCGCCATGTGCGCCGAGCATCGTCACTTTCGCGCCGTTCTTCAACAGGCGGTTCACGACAGCCGTGCTCTGCGCTCCGCTATACGGGAAGCGGAACACTCCGCCGGCTCGCTCGGCGACCAAAACAAAATTCTCTCTTCCGGTGACAAGGTCCAGCGCCAAGGTCGCGGGCAGGGGCTGGTTGGCGAAGACCGTTCGTACGCCGAACTGCATGCCGAGCGACCAGGCCGAGACATCATAAGGCCCGTCCAGAGCGGCCACGGAATGCGTCAACTGCGGGTACCGCTGCGCTTCCAGAAGATCTTTCGCGTAACGCGCGAACACCTGCGTGAAGGGAACCACGTACGTTC
This sequence comes from Bryobacteraceae bacterium, assembly GCA_036498815.1. Lineage (GTDB taxonomy): Bacteria > Acidobacteriota > Terriglobia > Bryobacterales > Bryobacteraceae > Palsa-187. The sequence continues at coordinate 264,295 of DASYET010000049.1, forward strand.
CCGGGGGCCACTCCTCGTTATTGGCGGAGAAGCTCTTGCGTGCGCGATAGACTTCGACGCCGCCCATGCGGAGCCGCTCCACCAAGTCGATCACTTCGTTCTGGTCCTGTTGCCCGGTGGCCGGGATCAGAACCGCATATTCCGGATCGCGGTCGCCGAAGCCGAGAGTCCCTTTGCGCCCGGCCTCCACCGTGCTGCGATTCACTTCGTAAATCCGCCGCAGCAGGGTCTCGCGCGTATCGGCAGTCGATTCGAGCAGCCCCATCGTCGAGATCATCTCGTAATCCACAATGTCGCGCAGGGACCACGTTCCGCCCAACCACGGGCGCGGATAATCCGACCTTGGTGTTACGTCCTTCGGCGCGGGTAGCTGGGCTCCGGCGGGTGGGTCCGGCGGTGCGGAGCCGACTTGTCCCGCATAGAGATCGGCATGGGAGGCGTCCACGCGCATCTGTGTCACAGGTGTCGCGATGCGGGCGCTGGCGACTTCGGTGAGCAAGCCCACCTGGTTGTGCCACCATCCCGACCACGCCATCGCGCCTTCCCAGAAGCTGCTGTAGGTGGCGTTGTGCATGATGCCATCCTTGCCGGCAGCTTCGAGCGCGGCGGCCTGCACCTGGCCGTAGATGGCATCCAGGCTGTAGATCAAGGGGTGGACATTGGGATTGATTGGGTCCGACGCGGGCATGGTGAAGATGCGCGCACCTGCATTGCCCTGCTGATGCTGATCCAGCCACACCGAAGGGAACCAGTCATGCCACAGGACCTGGGCGGTGAGTTGAGTCTCCTTTTGGGAGAACAGGAACATGTCGCGGTTGTTATCGTGCCCCGCGTAGGTGTGATAGAGCCACGGCGGACTGGTGCCCTCCTGTGGAGTCCCCAGGGTCTTGTTGTACCAGTCCGTGACCAGAATCTGGCCGTCCGGATTCACCGAAGGGACGATAAGAAGGATGACGTTGTCCAGGATCTTGCGGATGGCGGGAGAATCCTCTGTCGCGAGACGGTATACCAGTTCCACTGCCATCTGCGACGCGCCGATTTCGGTGGAGTGAATATTGTTGGTGAGGAACACCACGGCTTTGCCGTCGCGAAAAATTTGATCTCGTTCGGCATCGGTGGGTGCGCCGCCCTGGAAGTATAACTTGCGTTCCAGAGAACGGTAGCGATCCAGGTCGCGTAAGTTGGCCGCCGAAGAAACCTCCAGCATCACGAAGGGATTTCCGGCGGTGGTGGGGCCGAGGCTTCGGAAACGCACGCGCGGACTCTGGGCGGCGATTCTCTCAAAGTATTCCGTGATCTTGTCGTAGCGTGCGATCTTGCGGTCCGCTCCCATGCGGAACCCGAAATACTGCTCAGGCGCCGGAATGGATTGGGCGAAGGCTCCGCCCGCCAGCAGTGCGAGCATGGCTACAACGCGTCGCATGAACAAGACGATAACACGACCGTTATCCTCTTGAGTTGTAGACTGGAATTTCATGCGAAACGTATCCCCCGCGCGATGGTTCTCCCTAGTGTTGTTCACCGTGCTCTTGGGAGGATGTGGTTCCCACGAAGCAGCCCCTACGCAGCCTCTTCAGCGTTTCTCGCTGCATGGCGAGATTGTTCGGCTGGACGGGCAGGACAAGATCGCCACCATCCGGCATCAGAAGATCGAAGGCTTCATGGAGGCGATGACGATGCAATTTCCGGTGAAGGATCCGCAGGAGTTCGCGGGCTTGCATCCCGCCGATTGCATCAACGCCACGGTGTTCGTGCAGGGCGACAACATCTGGATCGGCGAGATTGCGCATCAGCAAGCGGAGCCGGGCGCTTGCGTCGCACCGAATCCTGCTGCGGCTGAAAAAAGCGACGATTCGAAGAAAAAACCTTGACTCGCGCGGCGGCGCACGTTATAAAACCAAAGTCGCCCGATTTCCCCCCATGAGTTCTGTTTCAACAACGGAGTCCAGCGCCGCGCTGGCGCCCTCATCGCATGAAGTACTGCGCGCGGTGGCGCACGAACTGCGCCAGCCGCTTTCCAGCATTGAAACCACGGCGTACTATCTTTCCCTGGTACTGCCCGGCGCGAACGCGAAGGTGCAGGAGCAATTATCGCGAATCCAGGAAATGATCGAGCAGGCGAACTGGATTTTATCCAATGGATTGCGGCTGACCGATCCGAAAGAGTCGCAGGCGGGCGAAGAGCGCATCGACATTGAGGAGATCATCACGGATGCTTTCTCCGCGCGTCCCGCGGGAGGAAGGCCCGCGATCCGGGTGGAACTGGCCGGCGATTTGCCTCCGGTACGGCTGGATCCAGGTCGCGCGCGAGCGCTGGTGGAGGGGCTGCTGATCCTGTTCCGGCAGATCGCGACCGCGGCGCACCCCGCTACGATGCGAACCCGGACTCGGCCGGAGGGCGGCGTGGTTCTGGAGATCGCTTCCGGGGTGCCGGGCTTCAAGTCCGAAGCGTGTTTGGGACCGGGCTCGGCGCTGGAAATTAGCAGCGCGCGGCGCATCTCGGAGGCGGGTGGCGGAACGCTTGAATGCCTGGTGGATACGGTCTCCGGCGTGTGTCTCCGGGCGTCTCTTGCCTAGTAAGTTTGGCGTGGCGGTCGCGCGGCCAGTGCTACCATGAAATTTCCCCGAGATGGTGCACACCGTTCCCGATATTCTCGCGCGCATTGTCAGCTCCAAGCTGGCCGCGCTGGAGAGCGTAACCTCGGCTGACCGGGCCGCGCTGGAACGCCACGCCGAGGCTCGGACGGCTTCCCGGGATTTTCGCGCCGCGTTGCTGGCGGCCCCGCCGGCGATCATTTCGGAGATCAAGAAAGCCTCGCCGAGCAAGGGTGTTTTCATGGAGCAATTCGATCCGCCGGCGATTGCGCGCACCTACGCGGCGGGCGGAGCGGCGGCGTTGAGTGTGCTGACGGATGCGGAATACTTTCGCGGCTCCCTGGCCGATTTAGAGGCCGCGCGGGCGGCTGTGAACATCCCCGTGTTGAGGAAGGACTTTACGGTTGCCGAGCATCACGTGATCGAGGCGGCAGCCCATGGCGCGGACGCGATTCTGCTCATCGCCGCGATTCTGGATGCGGGCGAGATGCGGCGTTTACGCGAGCTTGCCGTGTTGTACAAGATGGCCGCGCTGGTGGAGGTCCATAACAGCGAAGAGCTCGATGCGGCGATCGCGTCGGGAGCCGAGCTTATCGGCGTGAACAATCGCAACCTGCACACGTTTGAGGTGACGCTCGAAACGTCGCTGCGATTGGTGGAGAAGATTCCCGCGACCGTGGTGAAAGTGGCCGAGAGCGGCATCGATTCCCGAGACGCCGTGCAGCGGTTACAGGCCGCTGGTTTCCAAGCGTTCCTGGTGGGCGAGCATCTGATGAAGGCCGCTGATCCCGCTGCGGCGTTAGAGGCTTTGCGGTCATGAGGGCGCGGTCATGATGATCAAGATCTGCGGGATTACTCGCCGTGAAGACGCCGAGGCGGCGGTGGAGGCCGGAGCCTCCGCGCTGGGGTTCATTTTTTATCCGCCCAGTCCGCGCTACATCGCGCCGGAGCGTGTTGCCGAGATCGCGAACGGGCTCCCGGTTACGAAGGTGGGAGTGTTCGTGAACGAATCCGCCGCGTCGATTGAAGCGGTGATGCGAGCCGCGAACCTGGATGTCGCACAGATTTACGGCGGCGAGGCACCTTCGAACGCGAGGACGTGGAGAGCGTTCCGCCTCGCTTCGGCACTAGATCCCGCGCTGGCGGAGGGTGCGGAAGCCGTCCTGTTAGACGGACCGGCGAATGGACAGGGATTCGATTGGACGCTGGCGCGCCACGCCGCGGAGCGAGTCATCGTGGCGGGAGGGCTCGACGCTTCGAACGTGGCCGACGCGATTCGCATTGCGCAGCCTTGGGGCGTCGACGCGAGCTCGCGGCTCGAAACCGCACCGGGCATCAAAGATCACGAGAAAATGCGCCTCTTCGTGGAGGCGGCCAAGAAAGCATCATGACCTCGCAACCCGATTCCACTGGACACTTCGGACCGTACGGCGGGCGCTTCGTGCCCGAAGTGCTCATGGCTCCGCTCGAAGAGCTGGAGCAGGCGTACCTCAAGGCTGTCGCCGACTCCGCGTTTCAAGCCGAGCTGAAGGATCTGGAGACGCACTACTCCGGCCGTCCGACACCGCTGTACTACGCGCGGCGGCTGAGCGAACAGTTGGGCGGCGCGAAGATTTACCTGAAGCGCGAAGACCTGCTCCACACGGGAGCGCACAAGATCAACAACTGCCTGGGCCAAGCGCTGCTGGCGCGGCGCATGGGCAAGAAGCGCATTATCGCGGAGACGGGGGCGGGGCAGCACGGCGTCGCGACGGCGACAGTCTGCGCGTTGTTCGGACTCGACTGCGTGGTGTACATGGGCGTGGAGGACATGCGGCGCCAGAAGCTGAACGTGTTCCGCATGCGGCTGCTGGGTGCGAAGGTGGTGGGCGTCACCAATGGCAGCCAGACCTTGAAAGATGCCATCAGCGAAGCGATGCGCGACTGGGTGACGAACGTTGAGACGACGCATTACCTGCTCGGGTCGGTGCTGGGCGGGCATCCTTATCCGATGATGGTCCGCGATTTTCATCGCGCGATTGGAGAGGAAGCTCGCGAAGAGATTCTCCAGCGCGAAGGACGGCTTCCGGACATGCTGATCGCCTGCGTCGGCGGAGGCTCCAACGCCATCGGGCTCTTTCATGCTTTCATCGGCGACGACAGCGTGAAGCTGGTGGGCGTGGAAGCGGGAGGCCGCAGCATGAAAGCGGGCGAGCACGCGGCGCGCTTCAACGGCGAGGGCGGGACGCCGGGAGTCTTGCACGGGTCGTCGAGTTACGTTTTGCAGGATACCGACGGACAGATCGCGCTGACGCATTCGATTTCCGCGGGGCTCGATTATGCCTCCGTGGGTCCCGAACACGCGTGGCTGCACGATCGCCATCGTGCCGAATATACTGCTGTGGGTGACGCGGAAGCGCTGCAAGCCGCCGTACGGCTCGCTCGAACGGAAGGCATTATTCCCGCGCTCGAATCGGCACACGCCATTGCGGAAGCCATCCGCCGCGCGCCCGCCGCCCAGGGGCAAGTGTTCATCGTGAACCTGTCCGGCCGCGGCGACAAAGACACCGACATTTATCGCGAAAACCTCCCGGAGCTCGATGCACAGGCCGATCCCGCCGCAGTGCGCGGGCAGTAAATGATGCCGCAGACCCGTATCCAGTCCCTGTTTGACCGTCTGAAGAAAGAAAACCGCGCGGCGCTGGTGGCCTACATCACCGCGGGCGATCCCACGCCCGAGCGCACGCCCGCCATCGCGGCGGCGATCGAACGCGGAGGCGTCGACTTGATCGAGCTCGGCGTGCCGTTCTCCGACCCTATTGCCGACGGTCCGGTAATCCAGCTCGCCTCGGATCGCGCGCTGAAAGCCGGTACGACGGTCCCCAAGGTTCTCGAAATCGCGCGGCAGATTCGCAAGACGTCGGAGATTCCGCTGCTGCTGTTCACCTATATGAATCCGGTGCTGCGCTACGGGCTGGAAAAACTCGCGGTGGACGCGAAAGCAGCGGGCATCGACGGCTGCCTGCTCACCGACATGAGCGTCGAAGAAGCCGGCCCCTACATCTCGACGATGCGCGACGCCGGCCTCGACACGGTATTCCTCGGGGCCCCGACGTCCACCGAGGCGCGGCTGAAGCTGGTCGCCCAGTACGCTACGGGCTTCGTCTACCTGGTCTCGCGCACCGGTGTCACGGGCGAGCGGACTGAGCTCTCGAACTCCATCGAACCTCTGGTCAAGCGCATGCGCGCCGTCACGCCGCTGCCTCTGGCGGTGGGCTTCGGCATCTCGACTCCCGAACAGGCCTCGACAGTCGCTAAGATGGCGGATGGCGTTGTTGTGGGAAGCGCCCTGGTGCGTATGATAGAAAAGCAGGCCAGCGACGCGGAACTGGAAGCGTTCTGCCGCGGGCTGCGCGAGGGGATGGCACGATGAAGACCGAAATTGAGGCCCGGGATCATATCGCCCGTGATCAGATCAAAGAGATGCGCTGGCGTATCGACGAACTCGACCGCGAGCTGGTGAAGCTGCTCAACCGCCGCGCCGAGCTGGTAAAGGAAATCGGCGATGCCAAGAAATCCGCCGGCATCAAAGTTTCCGACAATCCCCGCGAGCAGGACGTCTACCGCAACATCCAATCCCACAACTCCGGCCCCCTCCCCGAACCCCTGCTGCGCGAAGTGTACGAGCAAGGTATCATTCCCGTGATGCGCAAGATCCAGGAGCCGGCGTAGCGGAGCAGGAGTATACTGCGGTCGTGGGCCGACTGCTTTTCTTGGTGCCGATACTCGCGTGGGCGCAAATTCCGGCGGGGAGCGTCCATGGCGTAATCAAGAGCGGCTTCGACAGACCGGCAAACATACGATTGTTCGGCGTCAATCCCGCCCATCCCGCCACCGACGTGCAAGCCGACCAAGCCGAGAAATTCCAGCTTCAACATATCGATCCGGGCTGGTACATTCTTTCAGTGGAGCAACCGGAGTTCTATCAATTCGTGCAAGCGGTGAAGGTTGAGCCTGGGCAAGATAATGACCTCGGTACAGTTGCCCCAACCTTCGACTTTTGCAAGGTCATGGGTCTCTGCAGCGGCAAGAGTTTCACAAGGGGAGTATCCGAACCACTACCATCACCTCCACCGCTTGTGCTCACGGTTTGCGAAGCCTTGCGGGATCTTGAGCGTTACAACCTGGACTCGGTCGTCATCGTAGGCATCTTTAAATCCGGCCTCGACGAAACTCTGCGTGAAGACTGCCCCAACCAACTCGTCACCGGAGACATCGGCTGGATGAGCGCGATCGCGCTCACCCGGCCCACTGCGCCGCCCGATTCCCTCCGCGACGAAATCGAAAAGAAGCGCCAGATCATCCTCAATAGTGGACCTCCGGGTGCGCATCCGCGACCCGAACGCGTCACTGCTCTCTATGGTCGCCTGGTCTCGCCCTCGGGACTCACGAGCAGCCCCTGCTGCACCGCTCCGGCCGAGATCAATGCCGCTCCGGCGCGGCTGCTGGGCCTCGATGAGCGCGACTTCCGTGTGCTCCGGTGACACACGCTGTCCCACACAACCCGCCCACCTGTGAACTCGCGGCACACCTCTTCGGCTCGTAAATCATTGAAACAGAGTGAGGGAACGAGTGGAGCACGGCGTGCATCCAAAGGGAATCACTATGCTGAAGCTGTTGTGGATGGCGGTGGCGGTCACCCTTCTGGGGATGCCTCTGCTTGCCGACGCGGGCGAGGAATTCTTGCCCGAATTCACCAACGTGAACTCGCGGTTTGTGGTGGAGAGCGTCAACGTGGACGGTCCGAAGTCGCACTCCATCAGCGCGGCGCTGCGTAGTGAGATCGATCAAGTGGTGGGCTCCAACCTCGATCATTCCCGCCTGGACAAACTGGCGGATCGCATGAAGAAGGAGCTGCACGTCAGCGACGTCAAGGTTAGCGTAGCGAAAGGCACCTTGCCGGACGAAGTCACGGTGAACTTCGAAGTCACCAAGGACAAGGAGCACGGTTTCGACCTGAGCGTCCCCAAGTTCCTCTACGATTCGAAGCAGGGCTGGAGCGGGGAAGGCAGCGCGACCACTCGCATCCACGGGAACGCGTTCACGTTCGGCCTGGTCAGCGATGGTGATGCGCTTGCGGAGCGTTTCGCGGGTATCAAGGCCATCTATGAGCGCAAGGAGGTGGGCACCAAGCGCCTTGGCCTGCGCTTCGAATTCGACGGTTTCCACGAGCAGTGGAACCGCGCTACGCTGCTCGACGCCGATCCTTACGACATTTATCGGACTCGTCAAGTTTTCACGCCGGAAGCCCGGCTGGTACTTTTCCAGCCGCTGGAGCTCGACTTCGGCGTACGGTTCGCGCGATACCGGCTGAGCACGCCGGGCGCGATTACCGAATCCTCCAACGCGGTGGTAACTACTCTGCGATACCACCAGCGTTGGGGTTCGGATTCCCAGGGTTCGAATTCAAAGCAAGACACGGACGATTGGCGGCAGGAGGCTGAGGGGTCTTATTCGCTCGATTCGGCAACCCATGTTTTCAACAGCGATCCGGCATACACGCGGCAAACGGTGGAGGCGCACTATAAGGTCCGGCATGGCCACAATCGCGTGAGTCTGGCGTTCCTGGCGGGGCGTATTAGTGGGATTGCTCCGCTGTTTGACCGGTTTGTGCTCGGCAACGCTTCGACGCTGCGTGGATGGAACAAGTTCGACCTCGATCCCCTGGGCGGATCGAAGGTAGTGCACGGAACGCTGGAGTACGGCTATCACTGGTTTGAGGCTTTTTACGATACGGGCGCCATTTGGGATCGCACGCAGGACCGGGAACAGAAACAAAGTCTCGGGACGGGCGTCAAAACAAAAGACGGCTTTGAGCTGGCGGTGGCGTTTCCGGTGCGCAACGGACACGCGGCCCCCGTGTTTATTGCGGGTATGAACTTCTAATGCAGACGATCAAGCCCTGGTGGCTGCTGGTGGCGTTCCTCTCCGGGATGGCGGTGGCGCTCGGAACGGGGGAGCTTATCCTTAGCCTTCGCGACAATCGTTTGGAACTATCCGCGCCCAAGTTGCATTTTTTGAGCGGACAGCCCCTGGCTCGTCTGCACAATGCGGCGGAGGTGCCGTTCGCCATCCAGGTGACTTTGTACTCGGGGAACAAGACTCACGTGTTCCGCCAAACTCAGCAGCGCTGCGTCTTCAGTTTCGATTTGTGGGAAGAGAAGTTTTCCGTGGCCAAGCTCACATCCGCGCGCGAGCGCACTTCGCATTTGTCGGATCGCGATGCGGAGCAGTGGTGTTTGAATACCACTTTCGACATTAACGGGCTCTCTACGGCGGAGCCTTTGTGGGCGCAGGTTGACGTTCGTCTCGAAGATGCGCCTCGCAACGGAAGATTGTTAAGCGGCAGCGTGAGCGAGTCCGGCGTGAGCCTGACCAACGGCCTGACCAGCCTGGTGGAGATTTTCAGCCGTCCTCCACAGTCGGGGCAGACGCATTGGAGTTTGACCTACGATCGTTTCACGCTGGCCGACCTGCGTCGAACGGGGCGGGGGTCGTAGACTTTTTTCCTACAACCGGGCCGAAGCGAGGTCTGCGCCTTCGCGCAGGGATTTTAGCTTTAGCCACACGGCGGGCTCGATCACCCATTCGCGGCTGGTGAAGGTTCCGAAGCCGCAGTCGGTGCTGGCGATCACTCGTTCGGGGTCGCCTACGACGGAGATCGCTTCCTGGATGCGGCGGGCGATGACTTCGGGGTGCTCGACGATGTTGGTGGTGGTGTCGATCACTCCGGGCAGCAGCTTCACGTGCGCGGGCAGGGGATTCTTTCGCACCGCAGCGTATTCGTGCTGGTGGCGCGGGTTCGAGAACTCAATGCTCAGGGCGCTGACGTTTGCTTGATAGAGGACGGGCAGGATCAGTTCGAGAGCGGCGTCGAAAATGTGCGGGCCGTCCCAGTTTCCGTAGCAGCAGTGCAGGCGTACGCGGTCGCGCGGGATGCCCTCGATGGCTAGATTCAGCGCGGCGACATGGTGCTCGATGCCTTTGACGAACTCGGCGTCGGAGGCTTCGCGGTAGAACATGGCGCGGTCCATGGCGAGGTCGGGCGAGTCGATCTGCAGGATCAGGCCGGCGTTATGGATCGCCAGATATTCGTGGCGCATCTCGCGGGCCAGCGCCATTAAATACGCCTCGTGCGAATCGTAATGCGCGTTCAGCATCGTGGTGGAGATGATGCCGGGGGAAGGGGCCGTGAGGAACGTGTCTTGAAACGCTCCGGCTTCTTTGACGCTGCGCTTCAGGCGGTCGATTTCGTGATTGACCGCAGAGGTGTCCAGATAATGCAGCTCGGCCTGAGCTTCCGGAGCGTTCTGCATGCGGCTGCGCTTGGGGAAGCGGCGGGCGAGCACCTCGACCAGTTCGGGGAACGTTTCGTAATCACGGCCGCGGCGGCGCTTCGATTCTCCGGCGAATCCGGACATGCGCTGGGGGACGTAGGTTTGGAAGCCGACGCGCTGTTGCTCGCCGTCATTGCCAATATCGATACCGGCTTCGGCTTGCTTGCGGACCACGTGAAGCACCGCGCGGTCCATCTCCTGCTCTAGCTGTACCGGATCGACGGAGCCGCCCTCTTCGCGGCGAACGAGAAGCTCCGAAAGAGCCTCATTGCGCGGCAGGCTGCCGACGTGGGTGGTGAGAATCCTGTGGCGGCCGATAAGGTCCGCCTATTGCGGGTCGCTATTGTTACCCGCGAAGACGGTCTTGCCGTCCGCGAATTTCACGGTCCGGGCGTGCAGCGTGTTCTTGCCGTCTTTCGCCATGTCGCCGTCGACGGTGATCTCGTCGCCCTGCTTCATCGAGTTCTTGGTCCAGCCGCTGCGCGTGAGGCTATTGGGGGCTCCGCCTTCGCACTGCCACTGCGTGACCTTGCCGCTCGCGTCCTTCACATCGACATAGAACCAGATGTGGGGATTCAGCCACTCCACTTTGGAAACAGTGCCCTTCACTGTGAGGGGCTTGGATGTGTCGAACTCGGCGGCGATCGAGTGATGCGCCAGCATGGGCACTACAGATCCAAGCAGGGCAGCACCGGCCAACAGAGCGGTTCTCATGCGCATGGGACAACCTCCTGAACAGTCAAATTATAGGAATCCGCATCAGCGGCGTCAAGCGCCCTGTTTCGAACGCGGTTTCAAGCAGACGCTTTGACGGGAGTTGCCGCCGCGGCAACTTTCTTTTTCGACGCGCGCCGTTTTTCGGCGGGAGGTACGCGGTCGCTTTTCTTCAGGTTCGGCAGGACGATGGAGAGAACGAACTTCTTTTCCCCGTGGTCGTCGAACTTGATGACGACGTATTCCTCAGTACAAGAAAGAACACTGCCTAAACCGAACTTCGGGTGCTCGACTTGGGCAGCTGCGGCAAAGGCTGGTTTGGTAGCCATGGATGGGTGATCCTTAGAGGGGCCTACCCCCTCGGTTACCATTGTAACAGACTCAAACGCAGGAAGTTGTGGGCCGGGGCGGGAGCCGGACCCGCGTAGGGCCCGCCAAAGTGTTTCACGTGAAACACTCTTCGCATTTTTCCGGTCACGGTGTATGCCGAAAGTTTAAGTCCTGCGTCCGTATAGTCATCGCGGTTTGCGTCCGACCCTATAGAGCAGGACGTGTGTCTTCCTCCCTATGCATCGAGCACTTCTTCTTTTCCTCGCAGGCGCGGCGATGGCCGCGGCCCAGACCATTCCAGGGCGTTACATCGTTGAATTTAACGCCGATCCGGCGGTCGCGGTGGCGATCGCGGCGCGAGTTCGCGCGGTAGATGTGAGGCCGCAGATGGCGGCTCGGCGAACGCAGATTCTGGCCACGCACGCACCTATTGAGGCGGCGGTGCGAGGGTTGGGCGGAATCGTCACCCGGCATTTCGACACTTTGCTGAACGGGATGGTGGTTCAGATTTCGGATCAGACGGCGGATCGTCTGCGGACGCTGCCGGGGGTGCGGGGGGTTTATCCGGATACCCGGATGAAGCCGTCACTGAACTACGCGCTGGGGGTGCACCGGATCCCGGATAGCTGGGCGACGCTGCCCGGAGGACCATCAGGCGCGGGGGCGGGCGTCAAGATTGGCATTATTGACAGCGGAATTGACGTCAATCATCCGGGGTTCCAGGGGTTTACCACCTTGGTGCCGGATGGCTACCCGATTGTGTCTGGAGACGCCGAGATGGCGAATACGAACGCCAAGATCATCGTGTCGCGGGATTATACCGGCACCGGCGGCATGGACACGGACGGTCACGGTACCGGCAATGCGATGGCGGCGGCGGGTCTGACGAATAACGCGTCGCTGGATTATCTGCTGTCGGACAACGTGACGACGGTGAATGTGCCGCTGAGTCCGATTACGGGCGCTGCTCCGGGGGCGTGGCTCGGGAACTATAAGGTGTGCAGCAACGACGGCTGCGCGACTTCCGATATTTTGCAGGCGATGCAAGATGCCGTGAACGATGGGATGAACGTGGTGAGTTGCAGCTTGGGGCAGCCGGTCGCGGATTCAAGCATGGAAGGCGGTCCGGAGTCGCGAGTGGTGCGCAACGCGGTGGCGGCGGGGCTGGTGGTGGTGGTTTCGGCGGGAAACGACGGACAATCGCCGGGGACGATCGAGGATCCGGCGGTGGTGCCGGACACGATCGCGGTGGGGGCCATCGGAAACGCGCGAGTTTTCGATACGGCGGTGACGGTGAACGGGCAGGCTCCGTTTGAAGGGGCGCTGCCGGATGTTTCGCAGGACGCGATTACTCCGGATTTGTACGATCCGATTACGGGATCGGTGATTGACGTTACCACGCTGGACGGCAACGGGTTCGGGTGTAACGCGTTTCCGGCGGATAGTTTGAGTGGCGCGATCGCGCTGATACAGAGGTCGCCGGTGGGGGCGGCCGACGCGTGTGCATTCGATCTGAAACTGGCCAATGCTATGAACGCGGGCGCTCTGGCGGCTGTGATCTACAACAGCGTGCCGAGCGGCCTGGTGTTCATGACGCTCCAGACGGCGAGTTTGCCGGCGCTGTTTCTTTCGCAAGCCGATGGGCAGGCCTTGCAGGGCCTGGTGGCGGCGAACGCCATGACTCCGGTAACGCTGGATTTCACGGGGCTGAGCCAGTTCCCGGCGAGTGCGAATTTCCTGGCGACGTATAGTTCCACAGGTCCGACTCCGGGCGGCAACATCAAGCCGGATATGGTGGCGGTGGGCGGCGGAGGCGGGGGCGGGAACGCTTGCTTTGCAGCGGGGACGTGTTATGGGGATTTGATTTTGACGGCGAATGCGCTGGCGAATAATCCGGACCATCCTTACAACATCGTGGCGGGGACCAGCCTGGCGACTCCGATTGTAGCCGGAGGCGTCGCGATGGTGATGGGGGCGCGGCCGGGACTTACCGGGGCGCAGTACAAATCGCTGGTCGTGAACAGCGCTCCGCAGTTTACCGAGGGTATTTCGGGAACGCCGGGGTCGCCGGTGCTGGTGGGCACGGGGATGCTGGACGTGATGGCGGCGATGCAAAACAATTTGACGGTGGCCCCGGTGTCGGTGAATTTCGGGACGGCGGCGGGGGGCGCGAATGTTTCGCAGAGCATCGTCGTCACGAATATTGGAGCGGCCTCGGATACTTTCAGCGTGACGGTGAACTCGATTGACGGCGGAGTTCCGGCTTCGGTGGATGTGGCGCAGTTTACGCTGGCTCCGGGGGATTCGCAGACGCTGAATGTGAGCTTGGCTGGGGCCGGGCTTCCCGCGGGGAGCTATGACGGATACCTGCTGATTCAGGGGACGCAGACCACGGTTGTGACTCGGGTGGGGTACTGGTTCGGTGTGCCGGGGACCGCGACGCAGACGATCAGCGTGTTGAACTCGAACGGGTTGAACGCGAGTGGCTTCACGCCCGGTGAGCAGGCGACGATTCTCGTCCGGCTGCTGGATCAGAGTGGGATTCCGCTGGCGGCGGATGCTCCCACGGTGACGGCTCTGGCGGCGCGGGCGCGGGTGTTGAAGGTTGCGCCGTATGGGGATATTCCGGGGACGTATTCGATTCAGGTGGCGCTGGGGAGAGTTTCGTATACGTACGATGAGTTCGACGTGACGTCTGGTGGGGTGACGGTGCCGGTTTATGTGCCGGTGTATTGAGTGGGGCGGGGGAGTCTAGGCCAGTGGGGCAGGCCGCTCCATTACTGTCGCGGCTCGGTTTGGGGAGATTGCGAAGGGTGGGAAGGGTGGGTAGGTTCGGAAGGTTGGGAAGGGATGAGGGTGGAAGGGCGGGAACCTTTTGGTGAGGGGCGGTGTCGGTAGTAGTGCTGGTCGCGGTAGAATTGCAGTGGGCGGGTAGCGCGTTTGGCTGATACTACCGTTGGTTTCCAATTCGAGACGCCGTTAGCGCTTGCAGCGGCGATTCACCGGGATGATGCCATCCTCCTGGAAGGGTTGCGCCGGGCCGACGAGGCCGCCTACGAGACCTTGATCCTGCGCTACGAGCAACCGGTGTTCAGTCTGGTGAGCCGGCTGGTGGACGATTCTGGGGATGCGGCGGACGTGGTGCAGGAAGTGTTCCTTAAAGTATTCCGGAACGTGAACTCCTTCCGCGGCGAGAGCTCACTGAAGACCTGGATTTACCGGATCGCGGTGAATGAGGCTCGCAACCAGAGGCGCTGGTTCGGCAGGCATCGCCGGAAAGAAGTGGGCCTGGAGCCCGAACCCGGGGAAGCGATGGGGTATCGGGACTGGCTGGAAGATCCGCGGCGGTCTCCGTTCCAGGAGACGCTGGATCACGAGACTCGGGCACTGATTGAGGACGCTCTCAAGGAAGTGAACGCTTCGTTCCGGTCGGCGCTGGTGCTACGGGAGATCGAAGGATTGAGTTACGAGGAGATCGGAGAGATTTTGGAGATTTCGTTAGGGACCGTGAAGTCCCGCATTCTGCGTGGCCGGGAGGCTCTGCGGAAAAGTCTGGCCAAGAGGCTGGAAAAGGTGCCGGCCGGGCGCTTGCCGGCGGCGGTTCGCGGGTTGGCAGGGTAAGGAACCACGTAGCATGAGGCACGACAATTTCATCGCAAAGGATACGTTGAACGAGGAAGTTCTCGAGAACGCTCTGCGGAGACTGCCTGCGGGGGTGCCGCCGGCGGGGCTGACAACCTCACTGCGGGTGATCGCGTCGCGGGAACGGCAGCGGAGATTGCAGCGGTATGACTGGCGGCGATCCCTGGCGAGCTGGTATGAGCGCACCTGCATGCTGATGAACGATGTGATGCGTCCGCTGGCGCTGCCGTTCGCGGGCGGCGTGGCGTCGGCGGTCGTGTTGTTTAGCGCATGGCTGGTGCCGACGTATCCGCTGCGGGCCAGGACGGGCGGTTCGGATATTCCCACGATGCTGACCACGCAGGCGACGTTGAAGGGCGCGGTGCCGGCCAGTGCGTCGAGCGGCGAGATGGCCGTGGATGTCACGGTGGATGGCGAGGGCCGGATGGTGGACTACGACATCGTCGGCGATGGTGACGCGATCCAGGATGCCAACGTGCGGCGGCGGCTGGAAAGCTTCCTCTACTTCAACGAGTTTGTCCCGGCGACCGCGTTTGGACGGCCCGTGGCAGGCACGGTGCGCGTGCCGATTTACGCGATCCAGGCGCAGGGCGTACTGACTTGGGCCAAGGCGGCGATGTTCGTGATCGTCAAGGACTGAGTGGGGCGGCGGTTCGGGCAGCACTTCCTCGCACGGAAATCCATTTTAGAAAAGATTGCGGAGGCGGCTTGCGGCGGAGCTGTCTCTGACGGGACGGCGCTGGGCGAGCCTGCGTCTGGCGAAGAGGCGCAACCCTGCGTCATCGAAATTGGGCCGGGGCGGGGCGCGCTGACGGAGTGCTTGCTGGAGCGAGCGGCTCTGGTGATCGCCATCGAGATCGATCCGATGCTGGTGCTGTACCTGCGGCAGAAGTTCCGCGACGCGATTGAGGCGGGGCGGCTAGCGCTGATCGAGGGCGACGTGCTTAAGACCGATATTGCCGCGCTGGCGGGCGGACGCCGCGCGGTGATTGCGGGCAACCTTCCTTACTACATCACTTCTCCGATTCTGCAGCAGGTGTTCGCGTTGGGCGCGGCGTGGGAACGTGGGGTGTTCCTGGTGCAGGCCGAGGTGGCGGACAGGCTCGCGGCCAAGCCGGGAGGCCGGGATTACGGTTACTTGAGCGTGCTGGCGCAGGTGTACTCGCGGCCGGAGGTTTTGTTTCCGGTGGAGCGGGGGGCGTTCCGGCCTCCGCCGAAGGTGGATAGCGCGGTGGTGCGGCTGGAGCCTCGGGTGGGCAGGGCTTGGGAGATCGCGGACGTAGAGGGGTTCTTGAAGTTTGCCTCGGCTTGTTTCCAGCATAAGCGGAAGACGCTGCGGAATAACCTGGCTCCCCTGTATGGGCGGGAGCGGATGGACGCGCTTCCCGAAGGCCGGATGCGGGCAGAGCAACTGGGTGTGGAAGAGTTGGCGGCACTGCAAGCGAAGCTGGGGGCGCCCGCATGAGTTCGCTGGCAGTCTTGATGCGCGAGGTGGTTGCTTGCGAGCGGTGTCCCCGGCTGCGCGAGTATTGCCGCGAGGTCGCGAGAGTGAAGCGGCGCGCTTATCTCGATTGGGAGTATTGGGGGAAGCCGGTGCCTTCGTTTGGGGATCCGAAGGCTGGGGTGTTGATTGTGGGACTTGCGCCGGGGGCGCATGGGGCGAATCGCACGGGGCGCATGTTCACGGGCGACCGGTCGGGCGATTTTTTGTATCGCGCGCTGTATGAGACGGGGTTCGCTTCTTCTCCCGAGAGCCGGTCGCGCGAGGATGGGTTGAAGCTCACGGGCGCGTACATTACGGCCGCCGCGCATTGCGCTCCGCCGGGGAACAAGCCCACGCCGGAGGAGTTTCGACATTGCCGCTCGTATTTGGAACGCGAGATCGATTTGCTGCGCGGCGTGCGCGTGGTGGTGGCACTGGGGAAACTGGCGTTCGATGCGTATCTGGGGATTTTGCGGGATCGCGGGGTGATCGAGAGCCGCTCGGCGTTTGTATTCGGACACGATGTGGAGCATTGGGTAGCGGAGGGGAGTCCGGTGCTGATCAGTTCGTACCACCCGAGCCAGCAGAATACTTCGACGGGGAAATTGACGGCGGAGATGTTGCGGCGGGTGTTCGAGCGGGCGGCCCGGCTCACAGGCTGAAGCCTGTGCCACGTGCAGGCTGAGCGAGCACCACGGTGCACGGTATACTTCGGGTTTCGATGGCGAACACAAATCCGACGATTGTGACAGCAGCAGCCTTAGTGGTGGGCGTGCTGGGCGCGTTTGGGGCGCTCAATTCGTACAACGTTTCGAACAACTACTCGGAGCAATTCCCCGATGCTTACGGAGGCGGGGTAGCGCAGGTGCGCTTTGCTCCGCTGCTGGAGCGGGTGCCGCCGGCCGCTACGCTGGGGTACTTCACCGATATTCAGCCTTCGCAGAAGGCGTACGAGTCGGCGTTTCTGGCGGCACAGTACGCGGTGGCGCCTCGGGTGTTGGTGATGGTGGATGCGAAGACTCGACCGGAGTGGGCGGTGGGGAATTTTTCGAGGCCTCAGGATTTCGCGGCGGCGGGCGCGGCGCACGGCTATGGGACGACGGCGGACTTGGGGAATGGCGTGGTGCTGTTCCACCGGGGGGCGCAGTGACGATGGGGATCGCGGTGGTGGTTCTCTCGATTGTCGCGGGGTGGTTCCTGGCGCGCGCGTTGACTGCGGGAGCGTGGGCGGGTCCTCGATGGGCTTCGTTGTTGGTGGAAGTGTCGCTGGGGGCGCTGATCGGGCCGGGGTTGGCCTCGGTGTTGTTTTTCGTCGTGGCGGTGGCGGGTGCAGCGGGTCGTGGAGGAGCGCTGGCGGCCGTCGCGCTTGTGTTGGCGGTGGGCGCGGGGGTGTGGTGGAAGTTCACGCCTGCGGTGGAGGCGGCGCCGCCGGCGTCGAAGGGATTTCCGTGGGCCTGGGCGTTGTGGATCTGCGTGGGCGTAGGGCTGGTGTTCCTCGTCATGGATTTTCAGACGGCGTCGAGCGCGAATCCGAGCGGCGAGTGGGACGCGATGTCGATCTGGAATCTGCGGGCTCGGTATGTGGCCTCGGGTGGGGAGCTGTGGCACCGGGCGTTGTCGTCGGAGATCGGCGGAAACCTGGGCGGCGCGCAGCATCCGGGGTATCCGTTGTTCCTCTCGGGATTCCTGGCGACGGCGTGGAGCGCGGAGGGGGCGTTCGATCAGGTGGTGCCGATCTCAGTGTCCCTTGTGTTCGCCATGGGGGCGTTGATTTTGTTGGGGGCGAGCGTGGCGTGCCGGAAATCGGTGGCGCTGGGGTTGTTGGCCTGGAGCGTGCTGCTTGCGTCCGAAGTGTTCGCGTCGCAGGCGGCGGTGCAGTACTCGGATTTGCTGCAAGGGTTCGCGTTTCTAGCGACGGTGGTGTTGCTGGATGTCGCGGCGGATAGGGAAGAGCCGCGGCTGTGGATCGCGGTGGGGCTGGCGGCAGGGCTGGCATGCTGGATTAAGAACGAAGGGATTCCGTTTACGATCGCGGCGCTGGCGGTGGCGGCGTGGAAATCGCCGAAGCGCGGGTGGGTATGGATCGCGCTGGGTGCGGCTCCGGGGTTGGTGGCGCTGGCGGCGCTCAAGTTGATGGCGCAGGGGCGAGAGGGAGTTTTCCCCGAGACCGTCGGCGAGGCGGTGCAGAAGATCGCCGGGGCAGGTCGGTGGTGGCAGGCGGCGCTCGGGTTCGGGAAAGCGGTGTACGACGCGGGGAATCCGTGGACGCATCCGGTGGTGTTGCTGGTGGTGTTGGCCATGGCGCTGGGATGGGTGCCAGCGGCGGAGCGTCGCGCTCGATGGTGGCTGTGGATTCCGGTGGCGGTGACGGCGGCGGCGGAGTACGGATTGTATCTGGTGACGACGGCGGATTTGGACTGGCACATCTCGACATCGGTGAGCCGGCTGGTGGCGCAGTTGTGGCCGTCGTTGATCTGGCTGGTGCTGGTGATGCTGCGGACGCCGGAGGAATTTTTCGCGGCTCCGGCGGCGGTAGGGGAGTCGAAACCGGCGGCGCGCAAGCAGGGTCGGCGAGTACACTAGAGTTCGATGCGCACGATTTCACGCGTGGCGGTGCTGGGCTCAGGGACGATGGGCTCGCGGATTGCGGCTCACTTTGCGAATGCGGGCATTCCTTCCCTGTTGCTGGATCTGACGGCGGAGTTGGCGCGGAAGGGAATCGAAGGCGCGGTCACGCAGCGGCCGGGCGGGTTTTTTGTCGAGCAGGCAAGGGCTCTGGTGACGGTGGGGAGCTTCGACGCGGATCTGGCGCGAGTGGCGGAGTGCGACTGGGTGATCGAGGCGGTCACGGAGAATCTGGCGATCAAGCGGGAACTGTGGGGGCGCGTAGAGAAGCTCGCGAAGCACGACGCGATTCTTTCTACCAATACGAGCGGGATTCCGCTGCGGCAGATCGCCGAGGGATTCTCGCACGAGTTCCGGCTGCGGTTCTGTGGGACGCATTTTTTCAATCCTCCGCGGTATCTGCATTTGCTCGAAGTGATTCCGGGGCCGGAGACGGATCCGGCGGTGCTGGAATTTGTGTCGCGCTTCGGCGAGAGGCGGCTGGGCAAGGGGATTGTGCTTTGCAAGGATACTCCGAATTTCATCGGCAATCGCGTGGGGTTCTTCTTGCTGGGGACCATCGCGAAGATTGCGGTGGAGGATGAGTACTCGGTGGAAGAGGTGGACGCGCTTACGGGATCGCTGATCGGGCTACCGAATAGTGCTACGTTCCGGTTGCTCGACATTGTGGGGCTCGACGTGGCGGGGTTTGTCGGGGACAACTTGTACGCGTTGGTGCCGGAGGATCCTTGGCGAGAGCGGTATTTGCTGCCGGAGTTTCACAAGCAGATGGTGGGGCGCGGATGGCTCGGAGAGAAGTCGGGACAGGGATATTTTAAGCGCGTCGGCAAGGAGCGCGAGATTCACGCGCTGGATCTGAAGACGCTGGAGTATCATCCGGCGGCAAAGCCGAAGTTTCCGGCGGTGGAGGCGGCGAAAGGGCTGCGGGAGTTGCCGGAGCGGCTACGGACGCTGGTGGCGGGCTCGGATCGGGCCGGAACATTTCTGTGGAAAGTGTTTCGGGACTATTTGGTGTACTCGGCGGAGCAGGTGCCGGGGATCGCGGATCGAATCGTGGAGATCGATCGCGCGATGCGGTGGGGCTACGGGCATAAGCTGGGTCCGTTCGAGCTGTGGGATGCGCTGGGATTTGAGGATGTTTGCGGCCGGTTGGAGGCGGAGGGCCGGGAACTGCCGGGGAATGTAAGTGCGATGAGGCGCGCTGGAGCATCGTCGTTTTATGGCGATGGCGGGCGGACCTATTTCGATTTTGCGTCCGGCGCGGCGCGGGCGTTCGATACTCCGGGGATTGTGCTGTCGCAATGTGCGCGGGTCGCGGGGAATCCGGGCGCGTCATTGGTCGATGTCGGCGATGGCGTGCTGTGCTTGGAATTCCACAGCAAGATGAACACGCTGGGCGAGGATCAGTTTCGCATGATCGCGGCGGGGCTGGCGGAGACGGAGAAAAACTTCGAGGCGCTGATTATTGCGAATCAGGGAGATGTTTTCAGCGCGGGCGCGAATCTGGCGCTGGTGCTGCTCTCGGCGCAAAACGGTGAGTTCGACGAGCTGGGAGAGATGATTCATCGGTTCCAGCAGATGATGCTCGCGATCAAGTACGCGAAGAAACCGGTGGTGGCGGCTCCGTTCTCGCGGGTGCTGGGCGGGGGCGCGGAGGTTTGTCTGCACTCCTGCGCGATTCAGGCTTCGGCCGAGACGTATATCGGGCTGGTGGAGGTGGGCGTCGGCGTGATTCCGGCAGCGGGCGGTTGCAAGGAGATGCTGCTGCGCGAGGCGGACGTGATGAAGATTGCGGAACGCATCGGGCAGGCGAAGGTATCGAGCAGCGCGGAAGAGGCTCGGTCGCTGGGGTTCTTGCGAACGCGGGACCGGGTGTCGATGAATCCGGATTTGTTGATCGGCGACGCGAAGGCTTTTGCGTTGGAGCTGGCCCGCGATTATGTGGCTCCGCCGCAGGCGAGGGTGAAGGTGGGCGGCGAGGCGGGATTCGCGATGCTGAAGCTGGGCATCTGGAGTTACCGGCAGGGCGGATACATTTCGGATTACGACGTGGTGGTGCTGGAGAAGCTCGCCGGGGTGTTGTCGGGAGGAAGGCTGACGGGCGAGCAGATGGTGCCGGAGCAGTACGTGCTCGACCTGGAGCGCGAAGCGTTCTTGAGCTTGTGCGGGAACGCGAAGACGCAGGAGCGGATTCAGCACACGCTGAAGACCGGGAAGCCGCTGAGGAATTAGCGATGAGAGACGCGGTTATTGTCGATTGCTTGCGGACGGCGGTGGGGAAGGCGGGGCGCGGGTCCCTCAAGAATACTCGGCCGGACGATTTGGCTGCGGTGGCGATGCGCGCGGTGATGGAGCGGCATCCGCAGGTGGACGGGGCGGCAATTGACGATGTGATTTTTGGATGCGCGATGCCGGAGGCGGAGGCGGGGCTGAATATGGCTCGGATCGCGGCGCTGCGAGCGGGACTGCCGGATTCGGTGCCGGCGGTGACGATTAATCGGTTTTGCTCTTCGGGGTTGCAATCGATTGCGATGGCGGCGGAGCGGATCCTTGCGGGCGGCGCGGAGATTGTGCTGGCGGGCGGTGCCGAATCGATGAGCATGTTGCCGATGGCTGGAAACAAATTCGCTCCGAATCCTTGGATGGTGGACCATCTTCCCGAGATTTACATCAGCATGGGGTTAACGGCGGAGAGCGTCGCGCGGAAGTGGGGCGTGACTCGCGAGGATCAGGATCGGTTTGCTTTGGGGAGCCATCAGAAGGCTCTGCGGGCGCAGGCGGAGGGGAAGTTCGACGCGGAGATTGTGCCGGTAAATGTTGAGTCGGTCACGCCGGGGCGAAGTGATGAGAGCGTATTTCAACGCGACGAGGGGCCTCGCGCGGATACTTCGATGGAGGCGCTGGGGAAGTTGAAACCGGTGTTTCATGCGGCGGGCTCGGTTACGGCAGGGAACTCGTCGCAGACTTCCGATGGTTCGGCGGCGGCGCTGGTGATGTCCGAAGAGAAGGCTGGGGAGTTGGGGCTCGCGCCGATGGCTCGGTTCGTGAGCTTCGCGGTGGCGGGGGTTGCGCCGGAGATTATGGGGATCGGGCCGGTGGCGGCGATTCCGAAGGCGCTGAAGATGGCGGGGCTGAAGTTGGCGGACATTGGGTTGATCGAATTGAATGAAGCGTTCGCGGCGCAGGCGTTGGCGGTAATTCGCGAGGCGAAGCTCGATCCGGAGATCGTGAACGTGAATGGCGGTGCGATTGCGCTGGGGCATCCGCTGGGATGCACGGGCGCAAAGTTGACCGCGACGATTCTGCGCGAGATGCAGCGGCGAGGGGTCCGCTACGGGATGGTGACGATGTGCATCGGCGGGGGGCAGGGCGCGGCCGGGATCTTTGAATTGATGAACGGCGAGAGGATCAACTAATGCGCGGCGGATGGTTTTTGCTGGAATCGCAAGAGGCGGCGCAGATGTTTACGCCGGAAGATTTCACGGAGGAGCATCGCGCGATCGCCAAGACTACGGATGAGTTTTGGATGAAGGAAGTGGCTCCGCATTTGGAGGAGATCCAGCATCAGCAGTTTGATGTGCTGAAGAGGGTGCTGCGCAAGTCGAGCGAGTTGGGGTTGACGGCGGTGTTTCTGCCGGAGAAGTACGGCGGCATGGAGATGGACCTGACGTCGATGATGGTGGTGGCGCAGGGCGTGGCGCGGGATGGATCGTATGCGACGTGCCACGGGGCGCAGACGGGAATCGGCGTGCTGCCGGTGTTGTTGTTCGGGACGGCGGGGCAGAAGGAGAAGTATCTGCCCCGGCTGGCGACTGCGGAGTTGACGGCGGCGTACGCGTTGACGGAGCCGCACGCGGGATCCGATGCCTTGGCCGCGCGGACGCGCGCGGATCTTTCGGCGGACGGGTCGCACTACCTGCTGAACGGGCAGAAGATGTGGATCACCAACGGGGGCTTTGCGGATCTGTTCACGGTGTTCGCCAAGGTGGGCGGCGAAAACTTCACGGCGTTTCTGGTGGAGCGGGCGTGGGCCGGAGTGTCACCGGGCGCGGAAGAAAAGAAGATGGGGTTGAAGGGGAGCTCCACCACGGCGGTGTTCTTCGACAACGTGAAGGTGCCGGTGGAGAACGTGCTGGGCGAGGTGGGCCGCGGGCACATTATCGCATTCAACATCCTGAATCTGGGGCGGCTGAAGCTGGGCGTGTTCTCGCACGGCGGTGCGGGCGAGGTTCTTTCGACATCGCTGCGGTATGCGAAGGAACGTAAGGCGTTCGGGAAGTCGATCGCCGAGTTCGGCATGATCCAGGAGAAGCTTGCCGAGATGGCGGTACGGATGTTCGCGAACGAGAGCATGTCGTACCGGGTAGTCGGGGAGATTGAGGCTCGGCTGAAAGGGTTCTCGTGGGAGGCGGAGGACGCTTGCTCACGGGTATTGAAGTCCGTGGAAGAGTTTGCGGTGGAATGTTCGTTCATCAAAGTCTTTGGGTCGGAAATGCTGGATTACGTGGTGGACGAGGGCGTGCAGATTCACGGAGGGTACGGATTCCATCAGGATTATTTGGTGGAGCGCGCATATCGCGATGCTCGGATCGACCGGATTTTTGAGGGGACCAACGAGATCAACCGCCTACTTATGACGGGGATGCTGCTGAAGCGGGCGCAGCGCGGGACGCTGCCGCTGGTGGACGCGGTGAAGAAGCTGCAAGCGGAGATTCTGAGCGGCGGCGGGGCTGGCGACGATGTGGTCGCCAACGCGAAGAACATCGGACTGTTTTTGCTGGGCGTGGCGTATCAACGATTCGCGGACAAGCTGGAAGAGCAACAGGAAGTGATGGCGGGAATTGCAGATGTGATGATTCAAACGTACGCGATGGAATCCGCCACTCTGCGCGCGCGGAAGATCGAGCGGGAACAGGCGACAGCCATGGCGGCGGTGTTCGCGGCGGAAGCGATGGACGCGATTGAGACTGCGGCTCGCACGGTGCTGGCTGCGTGCGGGGACGGCGATGAGCTGCGCGCGAATCTGGCGGTGCTGCGCAGGCTGGCCAAGCGCGACACGGTGAACGTGATTGGACTGCGGCGCAAGATTGCGGCGAAGTTGCTCGACGCCGGCAAGTATGTGGTGTAAGCATGATCCGCATCGCTAACGGCCAAGGATTCTGGGGCGATTCGCTCGAAGCGCCGGTGGATCTGGTGCGGCGCGGTCCGATCGATTACCTCACGCTGGACTACCTGGCGGAAGTGACGATGTCGATTCTTCAGAAGCAGAAGGCACGCGATCCGCAGGCGGGATATGCTCGCGATTTCGTGGATTTGATCGCGCGGATTCTGCCGGATCTGAAGGAGCGGCGGATTCGGGTGATCGCTAACGCGGGCGGAGTGAATCCGCATGCGTGTTGCAAGGCGGTGCTTGATGTCGCCAAGAGACTCGGCATCCATGTTCGCGTGGCGGTGGTCGCGGGCGACGACATCATGGGCCGCCTGGATGATTTCGAGGCTCGCGGGATCGAGCTGAAGAATATGGAGACGGGAGAGCCCCTTTCGGCGATACGGGCCCATCTGCAAAGCGCCAACGCTTACTTGGGAGCGGTCCCGATCGCGCAGGCGCTGCGGCGCGGCGCGGAGATTGTGATCACGGGGCGGATGGCGGATCCGAGCCTCACGGTAGGACCGCTGATGCATGAGTTCTCCTGGAAGGTCGACGATTGGGATCGTCTGGCGGCAGGGACGGTGGCGGGGCATCTGATCGAATGCGGTGCGCAATCGACCGGCGGGAATTGTCAGGTGGATTGGGAGACGATTCCGGATCTCGCGGACGTGGGATATCCGATCGTGGAAGTGGAAGCCGATGGAACATTCGTGCTGACAAAGCACACGGGCACGGGCGGTCGCGTGACAACCGATTCGGCGAAGGAACAGCTGCTGTACGAGACCGGCGATCCGAAGGAATTCATCACGCCGGATTGCGTGGCGGATTTCACGACGATTCGGCTGGAGGCAGCGGGCGCGGATCGGGTGCGGTTCAGCGGGATCAAGGGGCGCGCGGCGACTCCGTTTTACAAAGTCTCGGCGAGTTACGCGGCAGGATTCAAGGCGCTGGGATCGATGGTGTACGCGTGGCCGGACGCCTATAAGAAGGCTCGGGCGGCGGAGAAGATCTTGCGGCAGAGGCTGGATCGGCTGGGGTTGCACTTCGACGCGGTGCGGGTGGAGTTTTTGGGCGCGAACGCTTGCCACGGGATCGCGGCGGCGGAACCGTCGGCTGAGATTGCGCCGCACTTGCCGGAAGTCGTGATGCGGTTCGGCGTACGGAGCGAGAATCGCGCGGCGGTGGAGCGGTTCACGCGGGAGATTGCGCCGCTGGCGTTGAACGGTCCGCCGGTGGTCTCGGGGCTCGGGAGCGGGCGGCCACGCGTCGAGGAGATTGTGGCCTACTGGCCGGCGCTGCTGCCGAAGGGCGAGATTACTCCGGAGGTGACTCTGTGGCCAAGCGAAAACTAATCGAGCTGGCGCACGCGCGGTCCGGCGATAAGGGCGATACGTCGAACATTGGATTGATCGCGTACCGGGCGGAGGATTATCCGGTGCTGGTCCGCGAGGTCACGGCAGAGCGCGTGAAAGAGCACTTCGCGGGAGTTTGTTTGGGGAAAGTGGAGCGGTTTGAGCTGCCGAACTTGTGTGCTCTCAACTTTCTGCTGCATCAGGCGCTGGACGGAGGGGGGACGGTGGCCCTCAAGGCGGATCCGCAGGGTAAAACGTATTCGAGCGCTCTGCTGCGGATGGAGATCGAAGTTGATTAAAGTTGGACGCAGCGGAGCGGTTCTGCACCTCACGCTGAATCGTCCGGGAAAGCGGAACGCGATCAGCGGCGCGATGGTCAGCGAGCTTACGGCTGCGTTTCAGGAGTCAGCACAGGACGAAGATCTGCGAGTGGTGCTCATTCGCGGCGAGGGTCCCGATTTTTGCGCGGGGATGGATATCGCGGAGTTGTCGGAGACGGCGGACGCCGGGGTTGCGGAACATCGGGAATCGGCGAGCAATTTGGCGGAGCTGTATCGCGCGATGCGGCGGCATCCTCGACCGGTGGTGGCTGCGGTTCGTGGACGCGCGCTCGGTGGCGGATGCGGATTGGCGATGGCTTCCGACGTTGTGATCGCGAGTGAGCGGGCGCAGTTTGGATTTCCGGAAGTAAAGATTGGATTCGTGCCGGCCATCGTGATGAGCCTGCTGCGGCGATCGGTGGGCGAGAAGCGCGCGTTTGATCTGCTCACCAGCGGTGACTCCCTCGGCGCGCGCGAAGCGTTCGAGATCGGCATGATCACGCGCGTTTGCGCGGATGCGGAGTTCGACACTGCGGTGGAGGCGTACGCCAGCCGGCTGGCGGAAACGTCCGCTACTGCTGTGGGGATGACGAAGAAGCTGCTCTACTCGATCGACGGGATGAGTTTCGATGCGGCGATGGATGCTGGAGTTCAGATGAACGCGCTCGCTCGCATGACGGATGACGCTCGCCGCGGCTTTGAGCGGTTCGGGAAGAAGTAAGTCAGCCCTTCTCCATCCGGCCGCGGCATTTTTTGGTGCCGCAGGCGCAGGGAGTCCGGTCGGTCGAATCGAAATTGTAGTCGATGGTGAGCTCTTCGCCCTTCTTGATGGGCCGAAGGCTCATATAGAGGATATGGCCCTTCATCACGCGGCTGATCAGATTCGGATCGCAGCTGT
Source organism: Bryobacteraceae bacterium (assembly GCA_036498815.1). Taxonomy (GTDB): domain Bacteria; phylum Acidobacteriota; class Terriglobia; order Bryobacterales; family Bryobacteraceae; genus Palsa-187. The sequence continues at coordinate 290,779 of DASYET010000049.1, forward strand.
GGTTGATGATCTCCGCGCCGCTGCCTCCAATGGAGCCGTCGAGGGTGATGTCCTTGCTGAGCTCGAATAAGTAAGTGTACTCGCCCTCTTCGCGCTCATCGGCTTCCTTGGTGGTGAGGCGGAGGCCGGTGTACTCCATCACCTTGCGGTTTTTGGGAATGGCCTCCTGTGCGTAGACGCCGAAGCGGTGAATTTTCGAGGGGCGGATGGAGAGTTTGAAACAGGCGAAGCGTGGATCGATCTTCGGCGAGGCTACGGGACGTGTGACCATTTTTCCTATCTATTATGCCTGAGGCCCTGCGTGCTAACCTAACGGCCATGGCGCCCCTTCCGGCTGATCATCATGTTTTCGAGCTGCGCATCTATACCGTCCACGAAGGCAAGATGGAGGCGTTGCAGGCGCGGTTCCGCGATCACACTACGGCGCTTTTCACCAAGCACCATATGGAAGTACTGGCGTATTGGAGTCCGGAGAGCGACGATCCGAAATCCAAGGACACCTTCATTTATATTCTGGTGCATCCGAGCCGCGCCGCGGCCAACAAGAACTGGGCGGACTTTCAGGCCGATCCGGAGTGGATTAACGTTAAGACCGAAAGTGAAAAGAACGGTCCGCTGGTGGTAAAGATCGCCCACACTTTTATGGATCCGACGGCGTTTTCGCCGATGAAATAGGCCTCTCACACACACATGATTCCTTACGACTCTCTCTCCCGCACGCTGAGCGATGCGTTGAAGCTTTCGCAGCCGCCGGTCGCCGTGGCGTTCGCTGACGCGGTTCCTGAAGGCGTGAAAACGTACCAGGGCTCCTCGCCCGCGGGATGCCGGTTCTGGCAGGAAGCCGCGACGCAGGTTTTTGCTACTGTGCCGCAGGATCACGAACTGTGCTCCATCGGGATGTACACGCATCATCTCGACTTGAGCGCGGGCGCGCAGACGGACTTGGGCGATGCTCTGAAGGTGTTCGGGGACCTGGGCTACGTCAAGCCGGAGGATATGCCGTTCATCCCGGTGCTGAATCGCGAGGCGAAGGTGGTGGTGTACGGGCCGCTCGCGTCGATTCCCGTGAAGCCGGACGTGGTGCTGCTGTTCGTCAGCGCGGACCAGACGTTGATTCTTTCCGAAGCGTCACAGCAACTGGAGAATGGGCTGCCACCCGCCATGGGACGTCCCGCTTGTGGAGTGATTCCGCAAGCGATCAACACGGGCCGCACCGCGCTGAGCCTCGGCTGTTGCGGCGCGCGGGCGTATCTGGATGTGCTGACGCCGAGCGTCGCGTTGTATGCGATCCCGGCCACGATTCTGGAAGCATTCACGGAGCGCGTGGCCGCGTTGTCGAAAGCGAATGCGGTGCTCACGGCATTCCACGCGCTACGGCGCAAGTCGGTGGAGGCCGGGAATCGTCCGACGGTGAAAGAATCGCTAGCCGCGATGTAGCAGCAGGAACGCGCTCGATCCGAGCATGTCGCGGACGGAGAGAGCCACCAGCGCCAGGGTCAGGCCGATCATCAGGGCTACCGAAGTCCACGCGATGGCGTTGTAGAAGCGCGGGTTGGTCCACTCACGCATGATCTTCGGCTTGTTGATCAGCAGCGTCATGAAGATCAGGATGAAGGGCAGCAGGATTCCGTTGATCACTTGCGAGAGCAGGATCATTTTCACCAGTTGAAAGTTTGGGAGCAGTACGATTGCGCCGCCCACGACGATGAGTAGCGTGAACAACCAGTAGAAAATAGGAGCCTCGCGAAAACGCTTGTTCACACCGGATTCGAAGCCCATCCCTTCGCAGACGGAGTACGCGGTGGAGAGCGGTAGGATGCAGGCGGCGAAGAGCGATGCGTTAAATAAGCCGGCAGCGAACAGCAGGTACGCGTACTGGCCGAAGGGTTTCAAGCCCAGAGCGGCGTCGGCGGCGTCCTTGATGTCGCGTGGGGCGACAGAATAGATCGCTCCCGCGCACGCCACGATGATGAAGAATGCGGTGATGGACATCACAATGCAGCCGACAATCACTTCGATGCGCGATTCTTTGTACTCTTTCTCCGTGACGCCTTTTTCCACCACGGCGGCTTGCAGATAGAACTGCATCCAGGGGGCGATGGAGGTGCCCACCATGCCGATCAGCATCGTGATGTAGCCCCCTTCCAGCATGAGGACGGGCTTCACGCTGTAGATGGCGGCTTCCTTCCAATTCGGGCGGACCAGAATGCCGGAGATGATGTAGGCGATGTACACGACGCAGGCGAAGAGGAAGATTTTCTCCACGCTGCGATAGTCGCCCTTGACGACGAGAAGCCAAACCGCCGCCGCGCCCAAGGGTACGGAGAGATACCGCGAGATGCCGAATAACTCCAGGGAACTGGCGATGCCGGCGAAATCGGCGATCATGTTCGTCAGGTTGGCAAAGACAAGGATCGCCATCAGGATGAAGGTGGTGCGCAGGCCGAACTCTTCGCGGATCAGATCGGAGAGGCCCTTGCCGGTCACAGCGCCCATGCGCGAGCACATCTCCTGCGTAACGATCAGCAGGACCGTGATGGGGAGCAGCGTCCACAGCGGCAGGTAGCCGTACTTCGCGCCCGCGGCCGAATAGGTGAAGATTCCCCCGGCGTCGTTATCGACAACGGCGGTGATGAACCCCGGTCCGATGACGGCGAAGAAGATGAGGATGTGGTATTTGAACCGTTTCCACATTCCTGGGAGGCTCCCTTAGTGTGTTCATCGTTGCCTCAATACGGAAATGATGTCGTCGGCGGTGATTACGCCGGTCAGTTTGCGATGCTGGTCCACTACGGGAAGGGCCAGCAGGTTGTATTTGTCGAACAGTTCCGTCACGCGATCCTGCTGCTCGTTCACCGGGACCTCGATCAAGGTTTCCGCCGCCAGATCGCGCAGAGGCGTCGCGCCTTCGTGGAGGAAGAGGCGCGCGAGGGGGACGGCACCCACCAGTTGCTCCGCCGAGTCGATCAGGAAGATGGTGTTGAGCGCTTCGAGCAGTTCTTCGCTGACCTTTAAGGTTTGAATCGCGTCCGCTACGGTGGCCGCCTGGTCCAGCGCGACGTATTCGGTGTTCATCATGCCGCCGGCGGTGTCTTCCTCGAACTCCAGCAATTCGCGGACTTCACTCTTCGGGGCGTGCTCCATCTCTTCGAGGATTCCTTCGCTGGTCTCCTCTTCCATGCCCCCCAGAAGGTCGGCAGCTTCGTCGGGAGCCATCTCCTCCACGATCTCGGCGGCCTTTTCGGTTTCGAGCGACTCCAGAATGCTGGCCTGGATGTCCGGGTCGACTTCGGAGAGAGCATCCGCCGCCACTTCGCTGTCGATGTTTTCGAAGATGGCCTCGCGATCCTTGGGACTCAAGTCTTCGACGATGTCGGCCAAGTCGGCCGGATGCATGCCTTCGAGCAAGCGGTTCGAGATGTTCAGACGCAGGCGGCGCTGCGGGTCGTGCTCCAGAATGTTGCAAAACTCCCAGCGAATCGAATGCGGAGGAATCCGCGTGTGCATCTTGCGGACCCAGCGCGGAGGAATGATGCCCTGCACGAGACGCCGGAACACGCTACGAAGGCCGATGTCGACGTCCAGCACCCACAGGATTTCCGTCTCGCCCTCTTGCCGGATTTCAAAGGTGACGTCGGTGACGCGGACTACTTTACGGCCCTGGGCGTCGATGATCTGCTGGTCGAGCAAATCCCGCACCACGCGGAGCATGTACTCGTCGGAATGGTAAGGAGTGAGAATCTCGTCCCGCAGGCGGATGCCGTCCAGCGAGATGGATGCAACCTGATCGTAACGGACGGTGAGCCAGGCCGAAGAGCCGCTGCCGATTAGAAAGCGGTCGATGCGGACCGGGTCCACCAGCGGCACGATTGCGGCGTCTTTGACCACACCAAGCCGCCGTCCTTTAAGGTCGAAGACCTTAAGCCCCAGCAGTTCGGTGAGGAACAGTTTCTCGTCCGCCATCGTTGGCCCGGTAACATACTTTAAATTTAGGAGCGGATAAGCGCCCCTCAGTTTTTACTATGACTGATGGACTCTAAGGGCGCAAGTTTTTTTTGGAAAAATGATCAGGCGTTCGTGAGAACCCGTGCGTCGAACACGAACCCTTTTTCGCCGGTCCGTTCACGCAGTGCCGCGATGGAGTCCGTGAAGTACGCGCGCTGCAACCATCGCGAGCCCTTGAATGCATCGCGGCCATGCAGCACACGATCGTTCTTGAAGAGCAGCGCGACGCCGGGCTGGAGGACGTAGCGGTCGGATTCGACGGCGTCCAATAGTTCTCGCAGTTCGGCGATGGCGGCTCGGGCTTCGTCGTTCAACGGCTGGACGGCGTGGGTTTGGACGGCGATGTGGGAGACTCCACCCGCGTCCCGCCGCAGGATGGGTTCCACGGTCGCCGCTGCGATCTCGAAGCTCGCAGGAGCGGGGTGGCGAAAAATCGGCTTCTCCAGCGATCGCACGAGGGCTTCGGGAGCCGCTTCCAGGATACGATCCAAGGGCAGCACCGCCGTGGGAGCTCCGGGCTCATTCAGCAGCCCGAACAAGATCAACCCCGTGGGCGAGAATCGCGGCGCCAGAAACGCCACGTCGGTGTGGCAGGCGAAAGGAGCGCGACCGGAACTCGAAGGGACATGCTCCTGTCCCTCCACCGGAGTGATCTCGTGGATCGGCGCGCCGCTCTTCTCGTTCGAATAGGCGAAAATCGTCGCGTGCTGTTCCACCAGTCCTGCCATCACGGCTTCGGAAACCGCGCCCTTTCCTAGCGGGCGCTTGCCATCGGCGGGCGGGGGCGGCAGCACGGCGTCCACCGGCAGATTCTGGAAAATTATGGCTTCTGGCCCTTCGGGGGCGATGAATGCTCGCAGGCTCTGCTGCATGGGCTCCGGCAAATACCGTTTTCCGAGCGCCACCGATGCGTCCACGAATGCCCGCCAAGCGGTAAAGTCCTGCGGATCGGGATACCGGAGGGCGGAAGCATCGCGCAGCCAAGCTTGCCTTGCCGGCTCGGGGAGGCTCAACCGTTGTAGGGTCCGGCTTTGCAGGGTGGGGGGAAGCATGCGGGGCTTGTGCCACCAGTCTATCATCCGTTTCCCGAAGACCCTGCGGTTTGCTAGGCGGCTCGTTGAAGATATGCTTGCGCCAGTGTTTTCTGGGCCGCCGCCGGATACTCCATTTCGCAGAAGCTGCGCTCCGCCAGCCAGTACAATCCGGCGAGCGGAATCGCCAGTGCCAGACCCCAGAGCACCGGGTTTCCAGGCAGCATCTGCGACAGCCGCAGCGCGTAGTAAGGAAGTGGATCGCTCCCATACCGGTCATGGGGCGGAGTCAAAATCCAAGCAGCCGCCAGGGTTGCCGGGAAAATCGCGACGAGGCCAACCTTCAGTGCGGCGGGCCATCCGCGCACTCTGCGCCATTCCCACGATTGCAGGGCGAATCCGAAGCCGAAGAAGAGCGCCAGCACGACCGCAAAACCCGTGATCAGGTTCCGAGGGTCCCCCACCGCCGCAGGAATCGGGAGGTAGATAGGCGAGCGTATGCCACTGAGATACGCCGCCACCAACAGCGCGGCGAGCGGCATCCAATTCGCCAGGAAGAGCTTGCGCTGCGAAACCGGCAGATACGCCAGGTAGATCCAAGTTGTCCGGCTCAAGGCCGTTGCCGGCGGGGTGAGGAACAACACTAAAATCATCGAGCTTCCGATCATTGCGGACAGGCCCGCGGCCATCACGACGAATCCGATATGCCACTTGTAAATGGATCGCAACACCGGCCACCAAACCCAGCCCGGCTTCGCGTCGGCTGGCACGCGCACTCTGGGCCGGTCCCCTGTTGCGGCTTCCCTTGGAGCGCACTCGAAGCCCTTCGGAATCCGTGCCAGGTTCACCCCGAAAACCACAGCTCCCGCGATCAAATAGCCCGTGAGCACCAGCGTCCCGGATTTCACCAGGAGTTCGTCGACCATACACATCGCCGCACCCCCCACAATCAGGAGGATCAGGCACGCCCAAACCGGCTCGTGAAACTGCCGAATCCGAATCCCCGTTCCGAGCAGATAAATCACGCTGAGGCCGGCCGCCGCTTCGAGGAACGGCATCGCCGGATTCCGCATCACCAGGAACCCGGCGGCCGAGGCGGCCAGCACGGGGAGCCATAACCCTCCCAACAGCACGATCATTTTCGAGATCCACAACTGCCGCCCCGTTACGGGGAGTGCCGCGTCGAAGAACGTGCAGCGGTATGCCGCCTCGGGATTGTACGCCATCGCCACCAAATTGGTCATGTAGACCAGCAGCGGAGCTCCCGCGGCAACACCCTGCTCGTTGCCTTGTGTCAGGATGAGCCATCCCGCCGCGTAGAAGAGCGACATCCACGCGGAGATCCGCCAGGCCGGGCTGTCCTTCACCATTTCCCAGATCATGCGTTTTCTCCCGCGGGCTTGCCTCCGACGAGTTCGACGAATAGTTCTTCGAGGGGGACGCGGATGCAGGAGACGCCTCTTGAGCCAAGAGGTCCGCGAAGCTGCGCTGTCACGGTCTCCGGGGCGCCCTGGAAGACCGCGTGCCAGTCGTCGAAGACGGGGCGGACTCGGAGGCAGCCCGGAGTTTTTTCGAGCGCGGCGGCTTCTATCCACGCCTTGGGCACCATGGCGACGCAGAGATCTTCGCGGACGCGATCGAGCTCGCAATCGAGGCGGATTTTGCCTTCGTCGAGCAGGAGCACGCGGGCGCCGATCCGCTCGATGTCGCCCATGTGGTGCGAGGAGAAGAGGATCGCCGAGCCTTCGCGGTTGAGCAGGCGTATGGAGGCTTCCAGGAACTCGCGGCGGGCGGCGGGGTCGAGGCCGCCGGCGGGCTCGTCGAGAATCAGAAGCTCGGGACGGTGGCACAGGGCCAGCATCAATGCGACCTCGCGCTTTTGCCCCTTGCTCAGCTGCTTGATGCGGTCACGGGGCGAGAGGCCGAAGCGGTCGCAAAGATCCTTTTCCATCGCGCCATCCCACTTGGGGAAGAGTGCGCGATGGAGCGCGGCTAACTCGGCGATGCTCATGCCTGCGGGGAGAACCTGATCTTCCGCGACGTAGCCGATACGCTTCTTCACTTCCACGGGATCGTCGATGGGCGAGAGGCCGAAGACGCGCACCCGGCCCTGCTGGGGAACCAGCATGCCCATGGCGATCCGCAGCAGGGTGCTCTTGCCAGCGCCGTTGCGTCCGACGAGGCCCGCGACCTCGCCCTCGGCCAGGGCGAAGCTCACGCCGTCGAGTACCGGCACGCCCTTCTTGTACGCTCTTGTGACGTGATCGAATTCCAGAATTGGGTTCAAGAGGCCTCCTTTTCCCGGCCTTGAGTAATGTCCCGCTCGGCTTCCTTGAGGATCTTCACGACGGCGTTGAAGTCCAGCCCGCCGAGGTACGCGGAGGAGAGCAGCTTGCGGGCCGCCTCGCGCACCTGGGCTTTCTGGCCGGCATGATTCACGGGAGGCAGCGTGGCACAGACGAAGGTGCCGCGCCCGCGCTGAGTCTCGATGAAGCCCAGGGCTTCCAGTTCGTCGTAGGATTTTTTTACGGTGAGCGGAGCGACGACAATTTGCTCCGCCAGATCGCGATGGGAAGGCAGCTTGTCGCCGGGTTTCAAGCGTCCGCCGGCGATGGCTTCTTCGATCTGCCGCATGATTTGGCGGTAGATGGGAAGTTCGTCGGCGGGATTGACCAGGAGTTGCATGACGCTGTCCGATATAGACTATGTGATATATATCACTATATCACTAGCAGCGTCAAGAGTTTTTCTTCTAAGGGGCCGCCTTGATCGCGATCCCCCCGAGGCCGATCGACGCTGCAAACGAATTTGGAGGGGGTGAATAGAAATCTACTTCTAACGACAAGGCGGGTCGCGGCCAGGTACTCGGCATCGCGACGTCCATCTGCCACACGCCGAGCATTCCAGGTGCGAGGCCGAAAAAAAGCACCTGAAGCGTTTGCTGCCGATCGGCGACCACTGAGAATGGCGTCGTGACTTGCGAGAGCGGCGTGAGGGGAGTAAAGACTCCAGTAGCCACAGGCGGACTTACAGGGCCGCCCCCCTTCAAATAGAGGTGCACGATTTCTCCAGGAGCGGCGGGGCTGTCCGCAGACACCAGCGATCCGAAATCCGAATGAACCGCAATCAGCCCGGTTGAAGGAGCCAGCGAGAGGGCTTGCGGCAAGAAGGAGTCGAGCTGGTATGAAACGGCGTCGTCGAAATATGGCGCGCCGCCTTCCGGAATGGTAAGGCTCTGCACGCCTGGCGGAGTTTCCCAAGGGACCTGAAACCAGATTGTCGTAGTCGACCGGCCCACAATCGACGCCAATAGGCCGGCGATTCGGACGGACGTGTTCTGCAAACCGGTGCCTTGCAGTGAATCGAGCGAACCCGGCGTGACATAACCAGAGGAACTGACGGTTGGAGTGAATCCCACCAGCGTGGTCGTAGAGCCTGTGGCAGTATCGATGCGCAGCATCGAACCATCCCCGGTAACAGTAAAGACCGTGCTGCCGTCACCGGAAAGGGTTGCTTCGACGACTCCGTCATCCCGGGCCGTGAGTTGCTTCCAGGCGCTCCCATCGATCCGGCTGAACAGGACTTGTGCCGTCGTTCCAATTGTGGAAAGGTATGCCACGCGCTGGCCGTCCGAGCTGAGTGTTGCCTGGAAGGAGTCACGATCGTTGGGCCCCAGTTGTTGGCTAAGGAGCGTCTTGAGTCTAGAACAAACAAGCGCCGTCCAGCTTCGTAAACGATTTTGGTTGCAGCGTCATCGATGGTCGCGTTGGTTGCGCCCACGGGCAGCTTGGTTTGCACGCCGCCCCTGACCAACTGGAGCGTCGAGCCGACAACAACCGCCATGGTTCCGTCGGCGGCAATAGACCCAGCCGTAGGGGGAGTAAAAGAAGGGGAAGCGGGGCTCTGGTACAGGACAAGCCCACTCGCCCGGTCCGTCAGGGTGAAGAACGAGCCGAACAAGCCGGGCGAGCTGTAGGCAGCTAAGTAACGGCCGTTTCTACTGATACGCGCATTCGGCCCGACATAGCTCTCCTGGCCCGTCGTTGTGTCCAACAGCGTTGTGGCAACGTGCTCGCGCATAAGACACCCACTGCCCGTGCCGCACATCAGCGCGCCGCTGTAAAGCAGCATTCGTCCATCTCCGGAAACCTGGGGCTGGCCGAGGATGTAATTGTTGGTTGTATCGGGCGGCCCGGTCTTGGCTCGCTGCGCGACGAGGGCGACTCCGCCCGCATCCAGGGAAAAAATCTTGGACCACAGGAACTGATCCGCGCCTCGTTGCCGCAAAGAACTCGCGAACCATACACGCAAACCGTCATCGGTCGTCGTGAGTCCGGAGTACTGTCCCCGACCGCAAACAGCGGCCAGGACTCCCAGCACGAGGACTCGAGTTTTAAGACTCACCCAGCCGTTATAGCACGGGCAATGTTGGTCTTAAATTGGTGTGAATTCGTGTTCATTCGTGGCTAACAGGTTTTAGAGATCGCTGAGGGCGCAGGTCAACGCGCCCTTGGCGGTCGAGTACAGCGGATTTTCCGCCAGCCGGATTTCCGATACTTTAATCGGGAAATCCTGCTCCCATAGCAATTTTTCGAACCGCTCGCGGAATCCCGCGGGCAGGGCCGTGCCGCCGCTGAGAACGATCGGAATCGGGCGGTTGAACTTCGGCAGATTCGAGGTCGCCGCGAAGGCGTTTTTCAACGCGGAGACCAGCGTCAGGATCATGTCGTCGTAATACACGCTGATGACCTGCTGGACCTTGTCGGCGAAGAAGCCATTGAAGTGGAACGAGTCTTCTTTGGCCAGGCGAATCCGGTTGGCGCGCTCGCCGGTCACTTGCGCCGCGCTGAGATCGATGTAGTCGCCCGCTTTCGGAATGCTGAAGCTGATCACCGGCACCGACAGATACGCGAGGCAGACGTTGCACAGTCCGCCGCCGCAGCTGATCCCGATGCCGGTGTAATTCGAGCTCTCCAGTTCCCCGTACACCACGGCGAGGCCTTCGTTGATGCTGGCCGGCTCATAGCCCAGTTCCGTCAGCATTTGTTTCAGCGTCGCTTCGTGATAGGTGAGTGAATCCTCCGCGCCCAGGGGAGCCGCCGGTACAGTAAAGCACACCTTCTTGCCGGACTCCGGCGTGGATGCTCCCAGCATCCGCACCAGAATCTCGCGGATCATCTTAAGGCTATCCGGCTCCTTCGGATCGAGCACCCCGCGGTTCATCGGGCGGCGGATCTCGGCATTCAGAAGCCCGGCGAACTTCTCGCTCTCATTGCCGTGGACGATGATCTCCTGGGCGCCCAGCGTGTGCGGCACCTTCTCGCGATCGAGCGCCGCCGCCGTGATTTTCGAATAAGGAATGCTGACGAAAGCGTTCAGTTGCGATTCATACGCGGGAGCATCCTGGTTGGCTCCCTGCGGCCGCGCGACCACAATTCTGCTGGTGCCCACATCCAGGCCCAGCGCCGGACTCGCGTGAGAACTCTTCATTTCATCCACCTCCTTCAGCCTGCTGTTCCCAAATCTTCATCGTGCCCAAAATATCCTTGTAGCGATGCTGCAAAATCCCGCGGTATCGCGCCACCGGCAGCCCTTCCGAGCCTGCCTCCGCCGCCATCTGCGAATCCGCTGCATTCAAACCCTTCCACCGCTCGCCGATTCTATTGAGAAACGCCGAGTCGTACTCGAACCCGAACGCGTACAGGCTCGCCGGCGGAGCCGAGTAATTGTCGGGAAGCCCCAGCGCGGCGAACGGAAACGCCGAGGCCCAGTCCGTATGCGCGCCGATGTGCATGTTGTCCGGGTTTACCGACACCTGTGCGTGCGTCACGCAGTCCGCCGCCGAAATCGAGTAGCGCGACCGCAGCATCTCCGTCAGCATCCGGGCCGCCGCCACCTGGGCCGCCGTCACTTCTTCGGTGGCACCGGTCTGCGCCTCGAACGCCACTGCCAGGAAGCTGCTGTTCAGGTTGACATAGATGCCGCTTGCATCCGCCCAGACCGAATTGCCGGAGTGATTCGCGATATCGGACTCCTCCACGACGCGATACACGCGCCCGAACCGGTCAATGATGTAGTGATACGAACGATTCTGCCGGATCACTTCCAGCAGATTCCGCCCCAAGCGCTTCAGCCGCTGGTTCTGGTCTTCATCGAACGGAGCCACCTGGCTCTCGGTCGTGTGAAAGACAATGCCCACCGGAGCGGTCCCATACCGCACCGCGGTCGAGCTTCCGTTCAAGGGAAATACCGGATAGCGGTCGCGCGCATGGTGGGAAACCCGGAAGGTCAAATCGATCCTCAGGCCGTTGCTGTAAGTTTCCAGGCTCTCCGACCGGTCCACCTGCCAGACCTTCGCGGCTGGTTTCGCCAAACCCGCCCGGTCCAAATCCGGGGGAGTCTTCGGAGCCGCCTTCCTGGTGGGGGGATTCCCCACGGAGGCCTGCGTGGTCCCGCTAGGCCACAGCGCCGCGAGCACCCCCATGACGCAAACTACCCCCGCATACAGCAACCCGCGCTCGGGCAGCCGGAACCTTTCTCGCGGTCGAGGGCCCTCTTCCGCCTCCAACCCCTGCATCTCCTGCCGCAGGAAACGCAAACGCTCCACGGGATCGATAATCTTATGAGCCCGCAGATCGAGCCAAGGGGCATGTGTTGGCTTGCGAGATGGCACTTCCACGGAGATTCCCTTATGTGGAGTGGTCTTCCGTAAGAAAACCTCTCCACAGGGAAAGATCGTCCCCCGTAGGGAAAAACCTTAGTCCTTGCCTGCTGTTAGGACTAGTCCGAAGTCGCTCGACTTGGCGGATCCTTCCACCAGCTCCCGCAGTTGGTTGACCAGTTCCCCGAGGGTTTCGGCCTGGCCGAGGATCTCGGTGCTGGACGCCGCGCTCTTGCCGGCGCTTTCCGCGGTGGTCTCGGTCAGCCGCTCCATCTCCATGACGGATTTCGCTACCAGTGCCGTGCCCTTTTGCTGTTCCCGGCTGGCGGTCTGGATGTCGTCCGTCAGGGCTCTGACTTTGGCGGTACTCTCCGTGATTCCGCGGATCGCCTTCACAACATCGGCCACCTTCGCCTGGCCTTCTCTCGACGTCGAAACCGAAGTCTCAATGAGCTCGGCCGTGTTTCTTGCGGCCTCCGCGGATCGCTGCGCGAGGTTTCGGACTTCCGAGGCGACCACCGCGAATCCGAGTCCGGCCTCGCCGGCCCGAGCCGCCTCCACGGCCGCGTTCAAGGCCAGGATATTGGTCTGGAACGCGATCTCGTCGATCACCTTGATGATCTTCGAAACCTGGTCGTTGGAAGCGGAGATCTGTTTCATCGAAACGGTCATCTCTTCCAGGCGGCTGTTCGCTTCTGCCACGAGGGCTGAAGTCTCCTGCATATGAACGGTCACTGATTCGATGTGCGCGGCGCCACGCTGTTCCATCGACGTGATCTCCTCGGCGCAGGAGGAAGTTTCCTGCAAACAGGTGTGCTGCCGGGTCGCCCCGGCCGCCAGGACACCGCTGGCGGCCGCCAGACCGGTGGCATCGGCCTTCATCAGGCCCGCCGTCTCCAAGAGTTCTGAGATAGCACGCCGGATCGGCCGTGCGATGGAGTTCGCCACTCCATACGACAGGAACAAGAAGATCACCGCCGAGGACAGCGTGACGGCAAACAGGACGAGCGGGAGCGTCTTCAACTCGCCTTCCACGTCCTCGATGTAGATTCCCGTGCCGACCATCCAGCCCCACGGCGGATATAGCTTCACGTACGAAGTCTTCGCAATCGGCGCGCTGGCCCCTGGTTTCGGCCAGAAGTACGATACCTCTCCCTCGCCTTTCGCGGTAGCCACCTTCGCCATCTCCACGAACAGGTGAAATCCGTTGGGATCCTTGTAGTCCGAGAGGTCTTTGCCGTCCAGGGCGGGGTTGGAGGGATGCATGATCATTTTGGGGGTCGTGTCGTTGATCCAGAAGTAATTCCCTTGGGCGTAGCGCTGCTGCTTCAGCATCCGGACGGCCGCATCCTGCGCCTGCGCGACTGTCATCTTGCCGGATTGGGCTTGAGCCCCGTAGAAATCCAGAACTCCCCATGCCGATTGAACCAGATTCTTGGTCTTTTCAGCCTGTTCCTGGTAAATGGCCGTTTTGATCCTGCCGCTGAGCCACTTTAGCAGGACCGCGTTGCAGACCACGATCAGGGCCGCCAGCAGAACAATTCTCCCGGATAGCTTTAGCTTGATCAACATATCTTCCCTCGATGATGCTCGCGGCTTCCCTCCGGGCCCAGAGCCCGAAACGAAGTCCGGCAATAGCTCCCTTATCGGGGAAGCGGGTGAAACTATGAGCGGGTCGGTGCGCCGATCCCTGGCGCCGGCGAAAGCTGGAGAGTCCCTGCCAATGTTTCCGTCACGGCGAAACGCTTACCGCTTCGGTGAGCCGGAAAAGAAACATCGTATCCGCCGGGATTTCGATTTGCCCCGGGGCCGAAGAATTGGTGCCTTTGCCGGTTCCGTTAAGAATCGCGTCCAACGCCGCCCCGCCGCCGAGCAATTGCACTTGGAGCGGCACGGTCTTGCCCCGAACCTCCACCGCGTCGAGCGTAATTCCCAATGCGGCCCGGCCGTCCGCGCCCGATCCGTGCGAAGCGGTGATGTGCCCACGCACGCGGCTTCCGGCAGCGAGGCCCGGGACTGCAACCCCGAGTGTCGCTGTGAACGGATCGCCCACATGATCGCGAGCCGTCGACAGTCCGCGATCCAAGCCGACCTCAATCTGAATCCCCGCAGGGAGTTCGACCGCGGAAGGTGATTGCGTCTGCCGCTGTCCGCAGCCGGCCAGCACCAGCAGCAAAACGAGCGCGCTAGCGCCCCGACGATCCAAAGCCGCCCGCCCCGCGAGCCGAATCGCCCAGCTCGCCTTCCGTCCACTCGATCGCCTCATACTTCGCCACCACCAGCTGCGCGATGCGGTCGCCCTTTTCAATCGTATAATCCGCCTTGCCCAGGTTGAACATGATCACCCGGATCTCTCCGCGATACCCGGGATCGATGGTGCCGAAGTTCACGGTGAGGGAATGCTTCAAGGCCATGCCGCTGCGAGGCCGAACCTGCGCTTCGTAGCCGGGAGCAAGCTCGATGGCGATCCCCGTAGGAACTCCCTGCGCCACACCCGGGGAAAGCACCACGCGTTCCACGGCCCGCAGATCCATTCCGGCGTCCTCCTGGGGGCCGTGGGCGTACTCCGGCAAATAGGCATCGGGGTGGAGTTTTTTCAAGGAAAGTTTCATAGGCGGGACTTCGCTTATCATAACGGTTTGCCGCCGAAAAATCCCCGAGTCATCGCCGTCGCCCCCATGCCTGCCGAGAAGAGCGCCTATGCTCTGGCGCGCTACTCGCGCTCCCCCGATTCGATTCACGATTCCGTGGCCTGGGTGCGCACGCACGATTCCACCAAGTTCCTGGAGAGCTTCTATTTCCAGTACGGCCACGCATCCATCGCCGACTTGGGACATGTAGCGTTGTGTTTCGAAGGAGTGTCCGAACTCGCCGCGACGGAGATCGAGGACGAGCAGCTCTGGGACGGCCAGGCTCGATCCTCGCGCTATCAAGATTTTTCGAAGAGCGGTTTCATCGCGCCGCCCGGCCTCGATGCGGCCCAATCCGAGATTTATTCGGGCGCCGCGCAAGCGTTGCTGGAGGCGTACCATCAAATCCACGGACGAGCTGCTGAGCATCTGACCGGCAAGCTCCCGCGCCCCGGCGACATGAAGCCGGACGCCTACCAGCGGAATATCGCCGCGAGGGCCTTCGACGTCGCGCGCTACACGCTGTTCTTCGGCATCCCCACCGGTGTCGGCCAAGTCACCAGCATCCGCACGCTGGAGCGCCAGATCCGCCGCCTCAAGACGTCCGAGTACGCCGAGGTTCGCGAGTTGGCGGGAGAAATCGCTTCCGCCTGCGCCGAGACTCCGGCCTGTGTGCTCGACCCTACTCAGCCGGCTGAGCCTTTAGCCCCCACGCTTGCGCGCCACACCGATCCGGACCAGCACTTGCTCCAATCCCGCCGCGACCTGGAGCAGTGGGCGCAGCAGAATCTGCCCCCTGCTTCGTCCGCAGCATCCGGTTCCGTCGACCTGCTGAAGCTCACGGACCCCGAATCCGAAATTGTAGCGACGCTGCTGTACCCGGTGACCGCGCGGCCCTTCCGGGAGCTCTACGAACTCGCGCAATCCTGGTCCGGCGCCCGTCGCGCCGAAGTCATCGACGTCGCCTTACGCTCTCGTACCAGCCGCGACGAGCTCCAACGAGCTTTTCGCGGAGGTCCTTACGCCTTCGACGTCGTCATGGACATCGGAGCGTACCGGGACCTGCACCGGCACCGGCGCTGCCATCAGTTCCGGCAGGCGTACTCCGGCAATCTCGGTTACGATACTCCGCAAGCGGTTGCCGAGGCCGGACTCACTGAGCTGTACTCCGCCGCGATGGCTGCCACGTGGTCGGCGATGTCAAAGCTCCCGGCGCAGGCGAGCCACTACCTGCTCCCCTTCGCCGCCCGCAGCCGGTTCCTGTTCAAAATGGACTTCGCGGAAGCGGAATACATCGCCAGACTCCGCAGTGGCGTTAAGGGACACTTCAGCTACCGCCAGATCGCGTGGGAGATGAAGCAAAAGATGGAAGAGTTGGAACCGAGCCTGGGCCGCTTGATGGAAGCCACCCCGCCGTGGGTGGAGGATCCGCTCAAGAGGTAACAGGGGCCTAAGCCTTCAAGAACGTCCCCCGCTCCAGATCCACGAACGCTTCCCGCAACTCCTCCTGGGTATTCATGACGATGGGTCCCCGCCATGCGACCGGCTCCTCCAGAGGCTTACCGGAGACCAGCAGGAAGCGGATCCCCTCCGGGCCTGCGTCGACGGTCACTTCATCGCCGCGGTCGAACAGGACCAGCGACCGGTTGTCGGCCGCCGTACCGCCACCCACGACATCGGTCCTGACGGCCTGCGGCTCCGAAGCGTTCGAAAACTTGCCCGATCCCGCGAACACATATGCGAACGCGTGCAGCGTCGTCTCCACGGGGAGCACTTTCCGCTTTCCCGGAGGCACGGAAATGTCGAGATACGTCGGCTCCGCCGCGATCCCGTCCACCGGACCCTTCTTACCCCAGAACGATCCGCACACGATGCGGGCCGCGGTTCCATCGTCCTCGGTGACCACGGGAATCTCGTTCGCCTGCACTTCTTGATACCGCGGAGCCGTCATCTTCAACGACGCCGGCAGGTTCGCCCAGAGCTGGAACCCGTGCATGCGACCCTGCGCGTCGCCTTTGGGCATCTCCTGGTGGATGATCCCGCTGCCCGCGGTCATCCATTGGATGTCGCCCGCCGCGATCGCGCCCCGATTCCCCATACTGTCGCCATGCTCCACCGTCCCGGCCAGTACGTAAGTGATCGTCTCGATGCCGCGGTGTGGATGCCACGGGAATCCCGCCAAGTACTCGGCCGGCACGTCGTTGCGGAAATCGTCCAGCAGCAGGAACGGATCGAAATCGCTGGTATTTCCGAATCCGAACGCGCGGCGCAGATGCACGCCCGCTCCCTCCAGGGTCGGTTTCGATTGGATCACGCGCTTCACGGCTCGTATGGACATAGTGGCCTCCTGAGACTCCCCTCCATTCTGGCATCACCGTCAACCCCAATTGCTATCCTCCATGCCCACAACGACATGGCCAGCCGTGCCCGTGCCGCCCGGCACGCCGGCCCGTCAGCCTACCCAATCCGTGTATGATGGTATCCCCTTGCTCTGGCAGAGTTAAAGGGGCAGCCCTTTTTGGCCGATTTACAACAAAGTGGTTGTCACAATTCGAATCCGGTCCCGTTGGGCGGAGCTATCTCTGGCCGCCGTGCGACACCTGCGCCTTCGCTGGCAGCAGCGTGAACGCCACACCTCGCGATACGTGTGGTCGCGAGCCTTAGGTGCGTGCGGCTCCATTGTGATGCTGTGCTCGGCCACCGCGAACGTCTCGCCCGCGCTGCGGCATCCGATCCCCCAGTTGATTGCGAAGCCCGATCTGCGCGCCGCGCACCTGGCGCGATTCTTCACCGCGTATCACTGCCCCGCGCCGTTCCACATCGAGGAATACCTGCGTGCTGCCGACGACTATGGGCTGGACTATCGTCTGCTGCCCGCCGTCTCCATCCGCGAGAGCCTGTGCGGCGTCAACCCGAGCGACGAAAACAATTTCTGGGGCTACCATCCGGGCCGCCAGAGCTTTTCGAGCGTGGCGGAAGGCATCGATTACGTGTCGAGCCGGCTGGCCGAAGGCTTTTACTACAAGGGCAAGACGCTGGTGGAGAAGCTCTACGCCTACAATCCCCTACCCAAGTACCCGGGCGAGGTGCGCTCCATCATGCTTCAGATCGAACCGCGTTCAGTCCAGTAACGGCGGGATACCATCCGCCGAAAAAATCAATATAATAGCCTCCGGAACATTTTCGAACCAGCTTCACTCTTCAACCAACTTCACCGAGGTGGCTTATGCGAGCTTTGTTGGCAGTGGCAGCGACCCTTCTCTTGATCTCTCCGTATGCCCAGGCGCAGCGCGGCGGTGGCGGAGCAGGGGCCGGCGGCAGAGGTGGCGGCAGAGGTGCAGCTCCGCCCGCTGCTCCGCTCAACCCGGGGTTTGAATGCTTCGCCAACGTGGAGACGCCGGAGTTTCCGCTCCCCGCACTCCAGGCGCGCGTGGATGGGACGCTGTGGCTGTCGATTCACCTGAACGCGCAGGCCGGCATCGAGAAGATCGACACCCAAGTGACTTCGGCCTGGAGCACGGCGAAGGCTCTGCTCACGCCCGCGGTGGAAAAGGCCGTCCGTGCGTCCAAGTTCAAGACCGACTGCGCCGGGAAAACGGTCGACGTCGTGTACCGCTATGAGCTGCACGGCGAGGCCATGGCGAATCCCAAGCCCACCAACCGGATGGACGCGCCGAACATTGAGTATATCGAAAGCCAGCCGGCGAAGAAGTAAGCTGGCGGTCAACGGTCGCGATCTGTGCCGCCAGACGCATGAGGCGTGGGTGTAGAAGCGCACGATCAGGCGTCCCGGCCAATGAATCCAGTGATTTAGAGCTGGCGGTAGCCGTGCCTCCCCTTTGGCGGGGGCGTGCACCATGAAGAGGCTGCTGTGGGTTCTTTTGTTCTCTGGGCTTACTGGCCAGGTTGGCTACGCGCAGATTTTCGCTACGGTCCGAGGCACGGTGGTGGACCCGCAGGAGCATATCATCACCGCGGCGAAGGTGATTTTGAAAGCGGAAGCGTCTTCCTGGACCGCGAGCGCCACCACGGGCGAGGACGGCCTCTTCACGATGACCGCAGTGCCCGCCGGCGAGTACACCATCGAGATCGAGCACGACGATTTTCGGACGATGAAGGAGCATCTGAACGTGACCATCGGCAGCGCGCCGAGCATCATGTTCATGATGGAGCTGGGCACAGTTTCGCAGACCACGGAGGTTACGGCGCAGTTGGAAGTGACGAACCCGGATGCCTCCAGTCCGCCGGTGTCGGTCTCGATCCTGGATATTCTGCACACACCGGGCGCGGACCGGGCCAGCAGCCTGGCGTTCATTACGGACTTCGTTCCCGGCAGCTACATGCTGCATGACCATCTGCATATGCGCGGCGGCCATCAGGTGAGCTGGGAAGTGGACGGCGTGCCGGTGCCGAATACCAACGTCTCCAGCAACGTCAGCCGCATTCTGGACCCCAAAGACATCGAGAGCGCGGAGATCTCGCGCGGCGGCTATTCGGCACAGTTCGGGGACCGCACCTACGGCATGATCAATGTGATTCCGCGGTCCGGCTTCGAGTTCGAAAAAGAAGGCGAGTTGACGCTGGGCTTCGGCAGCTTCCATCAGACCAATGATCAGGTGAATTTTGGCGGACACAGCGAGAAATTCGCGTACTACGTGAGTGCGACGGGCGATCGCACCGACCTGGGACTGGAGCCCCCCACCGAACAAGTGATCCACAATGGCGGCGGCGGGCTGGGGTTCTTCACCAGCATGAGTTACAACCTGTCGAGCCTGGATCAGCTGCGGCTGGCGGGCTCGGCGCGGCAGGATCAGTACCAGATTCCGAATACACTCGCCGATGAATTGAGGGGCGTTCGCGACGCGGATCGCGAACGGGATTCGTTTTGGAATGTGACCTGGGTCCATACCTACGGTCCGGGGACGCTACTGACCGTGTCGCCGTATTATCACTACAACCGCGGGCAGTATTTGGGCGGCCCGACGGACCCTCTCATTACGACATCGGATCGCACGTCGCAGTACGCGGGCTTGCAGACGACACTCGCGCTGGTGCGGGGGAAGCACAACATCCACACCGGGGTGAACGGATTCTTCCAGAACGACGACGCGCTGTTCGGGCTGGAGCCGCTGGCCACTCGGATCGCCGTGACACAGCACGATCCGATGACGGGCGGAGTGGTGGCCGCGTTCGTCGACGATCAGTACAAGCCGTGGGACTGGCTCACTCTTAACGGCGGCCTGCGCGTGACGCACTTTAACGGGACGGTGAACGAGAGCGCTGTGACCCCGCGCATCGGAGCGTCGGTGCAGATTCCGCATCTCAAGTGGGTGGTGCGGAGTTATTACGGGCGATATTATCAGGCTCCGCCGCTTTCCACGATCTCCGGGCCGATTCTGGACGTCGCGGCCACTACGCAAACGTTTACGTTCCTGCCGATTCGCGGCGAGCGCGATGAGCAGCGCGAGTTCGGGCTGACCATTCCGATGCGAAATTGGGTTCTGGACTTGGCGAATTTCCGGACCCACGCGAATAATTTCTTCGATCATGATGTGCTGGGGAACTCGGACATCTCTCTGCCGCTGACGGTGCAGTTCGTACGGGTGCGAGGGTGGGAGGCAACGCTGCGGTCGCCGCAATTGTTGAAGCGGCTGCGGGCACACTTGGCGCTGTCGAACCAAACGGTACAAGGGCGCGGTGCGGTGACGGGCGGGCTGACGGATTTCAAGCCTCCGGCGACCGATTATTTCTATATCGATCATGACCAGCGCGTCACGCTGACGGCCGGCGCGGACACCACTCTGCCTCGGCGGTCTTGGGTTTCGGTGGACGTGCTCTATGGCTCGGGCTTCCTGGATGTGAACGGTCCGGCGCACTTGCCGCAGCACGTGACAGGGGATTTCTCATTTGGGAAATCGTTTGGAGAACGGTGGTCGGCTACGGTGAGCGCGTTGAATATTTCGAACACGCGGTATTTGCTGGGCCGGGACAGCGCGTTCGCGGGAACGCATTACGACAATCCTCGGGAGATTACGGGGCAGATCCGGTATCGGTTTCACTTCTGAGGGCTACTCGAAGCCGAGATGCCAGCCTAGGTTCTCGGCGCTGAACCACGTGACGCTCGCACCCGGCCAGCGACTCCTTGTCGTCCCAGAAATGAACGGTCCCATTGGAGTGAATCGATTCATTGTCGTTACTTTCGTGCCCAGTACAAAAGCGCAGGGCCCCTCGCCTATTCGAGCAAGGCGCGCTGTAATCCAGGAGGCGGCGCTAAGTGGGGTCGCGAGAACCACGGGAGTACCGGTGAAGAACGCCAGTCGAGCATCAAAGTTCATGTCCCGAGCTTCCTTCGGCGCTGGTAGCGCGTAAGCCTTGCGGTAGCGGGCGATGGAGGCGTTAAGGTCGCGCACAGCGATCACCACTCGCTCCACGCCGCTAAAAACGTCGGTAGTCGGCTTGCCCGTGGGGAACGCCCTCTGCTCGCGCGGTGTGAAGTCGTGAATCAGGAATGGGAAGAAGGTGCCATTGGGCTCGGCTCCCACGCGCGAGGCTTCCCATTCGAGGCGGACTCCATCGGGCCGGGCCCGGCCACTGCGTTCGGGCTCGCTGACCGTCACGCCGGCGGCTTGCAGCCGCTTTACTTCGGCGGCGATGTCTTTGGGCCGGACAGCCCATGCCGTCGGACCCGCGTCGCCTTGAAGCTGCTTCGACCAATAGTGCCCTTTGACGGCTTGCGGGTCGGCATTAGGCTGGATTCCCATTAATTCGAGATATGACCCGTCCGGAAAACTGGTGAGCGCCATCTCCGTCGCGTGATTGCTGTGCGGACCTCCGTACTGGTAGCGAATGCCAAGGGCGGAGAGCCTGGCTTCCATCGCCTTCAGGTCGGAGCCCGTGACCGTGACGTGATCGACGGCAAGGTCGGCGGATCGGGCCAGCATTGGGACGAGAAATAAGACAGCGACGCGTCGCACGAGCCGATTGTATCCGAAAACTGAGACACAATAGAGAGCATGAAAATCGCCACGGTAGCGGTGCTGAGCGCGGCGTGCGTGCTGGCGCAAAATGCTGACACGGTTTTGTTGAACGGCAAGATCGCGACGGTGGATGCGCGCGATTCCGTGCGCGAGGCGCTAGCGGTACGGGACGGCAAGATCCTCGCGGTGGGGACCTCGGCGGAGATTCGAAATCTGGCCGGGCCGCAGACGCGCATCATCGATCTCGGAGGGCGCACGGTGATTCCGGGGCTGATCGATTCGCACATGCACGCGATTCGCGCGGCTCTGAGCTTTTCGACCGAGGTGAACTGGATCGGCGCGAAGTCGCTCACGGAGGCGATGGGGCGGATTCTTCTGGCGGCTTCGGCGCGAAAGCCAGGCACCTGGTTGATTGTCGCGGGAGGATGGGACGTGAACCAGCTCGCGGAGAAGCGCCGGCCTACGCAAGCCGAGTTAGAGGCTGCGGCGGGCGATCATCCGGCGTACGTGCAGCTCGGGTATGGATGGGCGCTGCTGAATTCGCGCGGGCTGAAGACGCTGGGGATCGCGAGTGAGAAGGATTTGCCTCCAGGCGGGCGGCTGGAGAATGGCGCGGTGAGCGGAGCCCAGTCTGCCATCATCTCGCTGTTTGACCGCTTGCCGAAGCCGACGTTCGACGAGCAGGTGGAGGGCACAAGAAAGTTTTTCACGGAGCTGAACCGGCTGGGGATGACCGGCGTCGTCGACCCGGGTGGCAATAATCTCACGCCGCAACAGTATCAGGCGCTGTTCGAGGTATGGCGAGCGGGGCAGTTGTCGGTGCGTGTGGCGTACAGCTTGTGCAACCAGGAATCGGGCGCGGAGTTCGAGGAATTTCAGCAGATGACGACGCTGCTGCCCATGGGATTTGGAGATGAGATGCTGCACTTTAACGGCATCGGCGAGCGGATCACGGCGGCGATGTATAACAACGATCGGCCGTCGGCGATGGACAAGGAGAAGTTCGCGCAAATCCTCAAATGGGCCGCCGCGCGCGGCATGGCGATCACGATTCACTGGGGAAGCGATTCGTCGGTGGGGCAGTTGCTGGACGTGTTCGAGAGCGTGAACAAGGAGGTGCCGATCAAGGATCTGCGTTGGTCCATCGCGCACTTGAACGATGCGTCGGAAGCGTCGCTGCGGAGGATGAAGGCGCTCGGTGTCGGTTGGACGGTGCAGGACGCCATGTACTTCGGCGGCGACGCGTACGTCCAGCGGGCGGGTGCAGCGGCAGCGAAGCGCGTGCCCCCGGTGGAGACGGCGAAGAAGCTCGGCGTGGTGGTGGGCGCGGGAACCGATGCGCACCGTGTCGCTTCGTACAATCCGTTCACGTCGCTCCAGTGGTTCCTGGATGGGAAGACTGTGAGCGGAGCGGCGATTCGTGGCCCTGAGGAGACTCCCAGCCGCATGGACGCTCTGCGCTTCTACACGCTCGGGAGCGCATGGTTCTCGAAAGACGAAACCAAGCGCGGATCGCTGGAGATGGGCAAACTCGCGGATCTGGCGGTGCTTTCGAAAGATTACTTGACGGTGCCAGTAGATCAAGTCGGCGGCATCGAATCCGTGCTGACCATGGTCGGAGGCAAGGTCGTCTACTCGGCCGCGCCTTACTCAACGCTCCGGTAGTAGGATGTTTGGGGAGGCAAAACGATGCGTCGTCGAGATTTTCTTCCGGTGTTGGTGGCTCCAGTCGCGTTGGCGCAGGTGCCCGCTCAGAGTACGGTGCAGAGGAAGGGCCGGCTCAAGCAGGGCATCACGCAGGGCGTGTTCGCGCGCGGCACCAGCGTGGAGGATTGCTGCCGCGAGGCGGCCCGGCTGGGCGTGCAAGGGTTCGATCTGATCGGTCCCGCGGATTGGCCGACATTGAAGAAATACGGACTGACGCCTTCCATGTATCCGTTGGGTCCGGGCGGCACGATTCAGGACGCACTGAATCGCAAAGAAAATCACGACAAGCTCGATAAGACGATGCGCGCCGCCATCGACGAATCGGCGGGGGCAGGCGTGCCGAACGTGATCACGTTCTCCGGAAACCGCAAGGGCATGGACGATCGCGAAGGCGCGGACAACTGCGTCGCCTTCCTCAACAACATCAAGGCGCACGCCGAAGACAAGGGCGTCACCATCTGCATGGAGTACCTGAATAGCAAGGTGAACCACAAGGACTACATGTTCGACCACATCGCCTGGGGCGTGGATGTGATGAAGCGTGTGAATTCGCCTCGGGTAAAGATCTTATTCGACATCTATCACGCCCAGATCATGGATGGCGATATTGTGCGGAATCTGCGCGACAACATCCAGTGGATCGGGCATTTTCACACCGGCGGAAATCCGGGGCGGCACGATATCGACGACTCGCAGGAGCTGAACTATCGCTTCATCGCGCAGGCGATCGTCGACACGGGATTCAAAGGGTTCTTGTCGCACGAGTACAGTCCGGCGCCGGGCCACGATCCGGTGGCGACGCTCAATAAGGCTCTGGAAATCTGCGATGTCTAGGCTGTGGTTGCTGGGGTTCGTCGTCACGGCAAGCGTTTGGGGGCAAGCAGGGCCGACTCGGCCGGATGTCGATTCGGCGGCGGCGGATCGAGGCAAGCGCATCTATCTTCAGTACTGCGTGAACTGCCACGGGAGCCAAGCCAAGGGCACGGATCAGGGTCCGGATCTGATTCGGTCAGTGCCTGTGCTGCACGACGAAGTGGGCGCAGCGCTCAAGAAGGTTGCGAATCACAAGAGCGATCTGACTTTGGCGCAGGTTCGCGATTTATCGGCATTCCTGAAGCAGCGGGTGGAAGAGACGGTGAAGAATCGGAATGCCGTGAAGCCTCCGAATGTGCTCACGGGAAACGCGGCGGCCGGCAAGGCGTATTTTGAAGGAGCGGGGAAGTGCGGCGGGTGTCACTCAGCGACGGGGAATCTGGCCGGGATCGCGAAGAAGTACGATCCGCTGACGCTGCAACAGCGACTTCTGTTTCCGCGGAGCGGCGGACGCGGCGCGCCTCCGGTCCGGCCCACCGTCGTGACCGTGACGCTGCCGGCCGGCGCTGTCGTGTCCGGCAATCTGGATCGCATCGACGATTTCACCGTGTCCTTGAAGGATGCGGCGGGTGAGTACCGGTCATACACGCGGATACCTGCGATCAAAGTCGAGCTTCGCGATCCGTACGCGGCGCACAATGAAATGCTCGACCAATACACCGACGCCGATATCCACAACCTGGTGGCGTATCTGGAGACTTTGAAATGAGACTCGCTGCTCTGGCGCTGCTCGCCGCGACGCTCTGCGCCCAGGATTGGCCCACGTACAACGGCGATTACTCGGGTCGGCGGTACAGTTCGCTCGCGCAGATCAATGCGTCGAATGTGGGCTCGCTTTCGCTTGCGTGGGTTCACCGCGCCAACACGGGTGAGCGGCAAGCCGCCGGCGGAGGCAACGCCGCGCCGACGATCAAAGGCACGCCGATCGAGCTCAACGGAGTCCTGTACTTCACCGCGCCGGATCACGCGTGGGCGGTGGACGCTCGCAACGGCCGCGAGTTGTGGCATTACGCCTGGAAAATGTCGAAGGGCGGGTGGCACATCGGCAATCGCGGCGCCGGCATCTGGGGCGGCTACCTGTACTTCGAAACGCCGGACTGCAATCTTGTTTCGCTCAATTTGAAAGATGGCAAAGAGCGTTGGCACAAGGAAATTTGCGATCTGGATCAGTTCTACTATGGCTCCGTCGCGCCCGTGGTGGTGAAGAATCACGTGATCGTGGGCGTGAGCGGCGATGATCTCGATATTCCGGGCTATATCGAATCGCACGATCCCGAGACGGGCGACTTGCAGTGGCGCTGGTACGCACATCCGAATCCGGGCGATCCGGAAGCGAAGACTTGGCCCAGTGTCGAAGCCATGCTGCACGGCGGCGGCATGACCTGGGTGCCGGGCACGTACGACCCTGAGTTGAATCTGTATTATTTCGGCACGGGGAACCCGCAGCCCGTGATTTCCGGCAAAGCCCGGCAGGGCGACAACCTGTATACCGAGTGCATCATCGCGCTCAATCCGGATACGGGAAAGTTGCAGTGGTATTTCCAGCCATCTCCGCATGACACTCATGATTGGGACGCCGTGCAGACACCTGTGCTCTTCGACGCTGAGATCAACGGAGCGCCGCGCAAACTTCTGGCGCAGGCCAGCCGCAACGGATGGTTCTTCGTGCTGGATCGCACCACGGGGAAGAATCTGGTGAGCTCGGAGTACGTCAAAACAAATTGGGCAAAGGGCGTGGATGGGAAGGGACAGCCTATTCCGAATCCGGCGAAGCAGCCGCAGCCGGACGGGGCTCTGGTGTCGCCGAATCAGGGAGGCGCCGCGAACTGGCCTCCGCCGAGTTATTCTCCGGACACTGGACTGTTCTACATCAACGCCGCGCGCGCTTTCAGCCTGTACTACATTTACGACGATGACGACGACAAGCCGGAAGGCTGGGGCGGCAACGATCGCAGTGGATTCTCCGAGGGGATGGTTCAGGCGATCGACGCGAAGACGGGAAAGATTGCGTGGAGCCACAAGTGGCCCAACGGCGGCGCGACGCGGTCCGGATTGCTGACGACGGCGGGCAAGCTGTTGTTCGCCGGAGATTCCGCGTCGAACTTTATGGCTCTCGATCCGGCGACGGGGACTCCGCTATGGCACGGGGGGCTGCATACGTCGATGTCGAACGGTCCCATGACGTATGAGCTTGATGGCAAGCAGTACGTCGTGATCGCGGCGGGGGATTCGCTCTACGCGTTCGCGCTTGCGAGCCGCTAGCGCCAGGAACAATTAAGCAAGATTCGGGAAGCGGCCTGGCCCGGCCTGTGCCAAACTTGTGGGCATGCAATATACACGCATGGGTAATACCGGCTTGATTGTATCCCGCTTGGCGTTCGGCGCGATGACGTTCGGTTCCAGTAAGGGCATCTTCGCCTCGGTTTCAAAGGTGGATCAGCCTTTGGCGAACGAACTGACTCGCAAATGTCTGGACTCCGGCATCAATTTCTTCAACACCGCGGATGTCTACACGGAAGGCCAGTCGGAAGAGATGCTCGGCAAGGCGCTGGGCGCGCAACGGAAGGACGCAGTGATCTCCACCAAGTGTGGATTCCGCAGCGGCGGCGCTCTGCTTCACCAGGGGCTCTCGCGCCGGCACATCCTGGCGTCGTGCGAAGGCAGCTTGCGGAGGCTGGGCACGGATTACATCGACATTTACCTGGTGCACCGTGTGGATCCGAACACTCCGATTGAGGAGACAGTGGAAGCCCTGGACACTTTGGTAAAGCAGGGCAAGGTCCGCTACGTGGGATTCTCGAATTGGCCCGCGTGGATGGCGGCGACGGGCGTGGGTTTGCAAGAGAAGAACGGTTGGGCGAGGTTCCGGTCGGCGGAGATGTATTATTCGCTGGTCGGCCGCGACCTGGAACTGGACGTGGTGCCGTTCGTCGAACACGCTGGCATCGGTGTGCTGGTGTGGAGCCCGCTCGCGGGCGGATTCTTAACCGGCAAGTACACGCGGGAGAATCCGCAGGGCGATGGCGGGCGGCTCACCGGGTTCGACATGCTGCCGTACGATCGCGAAAAGGGACACGCGGTCGTCGACAAACTGCGCGCGATCGCGGCGAATCACGGAGCGTCCCCCGCGCAGGTCGCCCTCGCGTGGCTGCTGAGCCGCCGAGGCGTGGCGAGCCTGCTGGTGGGCGCGAATAAAATGTCGCAGCTCGAAGATAATCTTGGCGCGGCGGACCTGAAGCTCTCGGCGGAGGAGCTTTCGGAGCTGACCGAATTGACCTCTCCTTCGCTGACGTATCCGAACTGGTTCGTGGAGCGGGTCGTCGATGTGCCCGTGAAGGAAGCGCTCGCGAAGAAGTAGTTATTGGACCGAAACCTTCACCATGCCGGTGGTCCAACAGCACTGGAATCCGGTGCCGCCCTCGCCGGAGTAATCGTTCGCGGTGACGTGCAGGATGTAATCGCCCGGTTCGCTGAAGGTGGCGGTGGTGGACGACTTACCGCTGAACGCCGCGCCGGGGCGGTCTGATTTTTCGATGGCGGGCCGATCGTCGGAAAACACGATGCTGCCCGGGCCGCGGTACTTGATCCAGTGCAGGGTCACGGGCGGCGGCGCGGTCTTCGGCCGGGCTCCGGAAGATGTGGTGAACTTCGCGTCGTCGGAAACCCAGACGGTCAGGCTGAGCGGCATGCCGCGCTTCGCGGTTCGCTGCGTGCTCATCGCGAGAGGGCCTTGCACAGTGGGTCCGCTCTCCGCGAAGCTCAGCACCGGCGGAGTATTGCCGACCGCGGCCTCGACGAATGGCGAGATTTCGTAGTCCGGTTTCAGGCCCGCCGGAATCACGGTGGTTTGTCCGTTCGCCACGATCGTCCACGTCAGTTTGTTGTCGCCGAAATCGGCCGGTACTTTGATCGCGAATAATCCCCATTCCCGCCCGGGAAGAAAGTGCGTCGGCTGGCCGCGATCCGGACCGCCAGGTTCGATGCGATTCTCCGGCCCGAGGGGGACGTCCACTTCCTGCTTCTGGTTGCGGTTGTAGTAGCCGAGCAGCAGGCTGAACGTGCCGTCGGCATTCTTGAACCAGCCTTCGAAAGCTCCGGTGATGCTGGTGCCGGATTCGTGCGCGGGTTCGAGCGGCAGCGATTGCGCGGTCAGCAGTGCACTGCTCAGGGCCATGAGTGCGAAACTAGCGCGGAGCACTGGCGTTCGCCACCTGCTGCGTCTCTTTTTGATGAACCACCCACGTATTGTAATCTTCATCGCTGATATAGGTAACGTTCATCCAGGCGTGGCCCATTTCGTCCACGGTGCGATCTCCGAAGCCGACCCACTGGTCGGGATCGGGGTTATTCGGATTTGCGCGCGTGTTGTCGTACCACGCCGTCACGTGGATCATCGTGCCCTTCGGAAACGCGGGCGCCGCGTCGTCGGCGTAGATGTAGTTCGTCATCCAGTTGAAGTTGAAATTGCCCACGTAGCTGACCATTTGTGCGGTGCCGTCCGGCAATATCGCCTCGACCGCCATCGCTTTGCCTCGAAGATGCATGTGCGGCTGGAAATTTTCGAGGATTGCGGCCTGCTTCAGCACCGTGTAGTTGTTGGTCTCGATCACGGTGTTCGGTGGAATGTCGATGTTGCGCCCGCCTCGCGTTTGCGAGCCGTTGGAAGCGGAGAATCCGCGCAATGCCTGGAATCCAGTTAAATAGGTGCGGTACTTCGGCTCCTGACCCTTCGGATAGAGCCACACGCCGAGCTCGACGTGATCGCGAATCTCTTCGCCGACCGCGTGGATATGGACGTCCCAGGAAATCTTCGCTCCCGGCAGCAGCAGCTTGCCGGTGTTGGGGCGATAAAGATCGTAGCCCTTGCCGACGGCCCATTCCATCAGCATCGCGCGCGAGTTCAGATCGGCATCGAAGGTGCCCGGACCGACGCTGGCAGGGTCGGCGTCCTGTACCAGGTACGCCACCGCGTGATGCGTAATCTTGCGGCCGGCGGCGGTGCCGGGGCGCATCTCCACGGCTTTCACCCAGCGAGGCTCGGTCAGCGGGATATCGGTCGTGGGGCGCCACCACACGTCCTGATGATGCGCGGCCATCGTATAGGGATCGGATTTGATGATAAAGTCGGGAGGCCCGAGCTCGGCGGCCGCTTTCCACTCGTCCGCGGCGGGGAATTTCTTGGGCGCGGGCATGTCTTTCGGATCGCCCTGCGGGGCGCCGGCATCCACCCACTTGACGATGGCGGCGATCTGCTCGTCGCTCAGAGACATGTCGTTCTTAAACTCGCGCACGCCGACGGTCTTGTCGATGTGCCACGGCGGCATCTGCCGCGAGACCACGCGCAGCTTAATGGACTTCGCCCACGGGCGAGTCTCCTCGTAGGTCATGAGTGACATCGGCGCGAGCGAGGCGGGGCGATGGCACTCCTGGCACTTCTCTTGCAAGATCGGCGCGATATCTTTGCTGAACGTGACGGGCTTGTCGGCCGCGAGCAACGCACCCGCAAGCGCGAAGAGAGCCAGGGATTGTTTCATGAGCCCCCCCTTACGGGAACCATGCTACCGGAATCCTCGGACTGATGCCACGGGTTACTTTCGTACTGCCCGCCGCTCGCCGCTCTCGCCGCGGTAAGTGAAACCGGCGGGCGTAAATTCCAGCACGTCTCCGTTGGTGCGCGCCACGAAGACCGTCTCCGACCCCGGCGTTGGCGCGAAGGGAAACTTCAGTGGATTCGCGCCCTCCTGTAAGAAGAGCAGTTCCCCTTCGACGCCGATGGTGACCGGACGGCCTGGGCCGTATTCGTACGAGCCCGCATAGCGCGCCAGGATTTCCGGAGCCAGCTTGGTTCCGGTGCCACCGAGCATGTGCGTCACGGAGCGATCGTTCTCGCAGACGCTTTCCAGAAGGTCCGTATCCGGCATCAGGGTCTTGTCCATGCGGAAGGAGAACGGGCGCGTGAAGGTCTTCGGATCTTCGAGGGTCATCTCCAGATCCATGTGGCCGAAATCGCGGCGGCGGAAGCGTTCCGTGATCTTCAGAGCCTCGGTGTGAGGATGGCCCTCGATATCGAGCCAGCCGCGGTCATTGAATCCGGCCGTGGTGACCACGAGCGTGTCGCCGTCCCAGCGGCCGATCGAGTAACCCATCCACGTCGGGTTGGGATCCTTGGGAAGATCGCGGCCATCGGTGAAGACGGTGCGATGCACGCTGTTCGTCGTTCCTTGATACAGAATCGCGATGACGCCTGGTGTTTGCACAAAGCGCTCGATATCCACCATGTGATAGTACGCAAAAGGGTCAGGCAGGCAGTTCGCTCGCGGAGCGTCCTTGCCCATGTCGCGGACTCGCTGCTGGTAGATGGCCTCGGCCCAAGGCTGGATGTCGCCGGGCTTAAGATCCCGGGCGATGTTGCGATCGTAGCTGCCCGCGCCGGGGCCTCGCCAGACACCGGAGAGGTCGGGATGTCCGTCGGCGGAGCGAGGAGCGGGCGCGGCGAGATTCGGTTTACCGTTGGGGAGCCGCGGGATGCCAGGCGTCGGGTAATCCAGCCACTGCGCGTGCGCGACGGTGCCGAGGAGAAACGCGAACGCGATGTTTCGACAGGGGACTCGTGCCATGGGAACACGATACCCTACATGGCCGCGGGTTGCGAATTTTACGAAACGGTGTCCACGGGAGGCACGAGCGGCAGACCCGTTCTGGTGTCGCCCCAGGGGATCAGGCCGCGGCGGACTTCCTGCATCGCCACGATGGTGGGCTTCACGGAGACGGGCAGCAGGACGCTGCGTGCTCCGCCCTGGAGTTGCCTCGCGCGCATCGCGGAGACGATCACGAACTTGTAGATGCTGGCATCCGGATCGTCCGGAATTACGTTCAAGGAAGTGTGGAGAGTGCGTTTAATCATGGAAGTGGGGGTTCACTTAAGCCTAGCACCCCGTCCTAATTGTTCAGCCTGCCGGGGCGCGGTGATGGGTCTCGCGGAGTCCGCGGCGGCCCCACGGGTGGTTGTGGATCTCCGTCTCCTCCTTCGCGACTCCGAATCGAGGAGAAAGTTGGTCTCCTGTGTGGGCGCGTATCGTAGAATACTTACAGGGAACTTCGCTCGCCGATCTGGCGAAATCCCTGGGGGAGAAGCGCCGCCTGCTCGCCCGGCCCCGCCGGAGCGGTCTGAAAAAAAGGTGGCGTGCAGCGATTCGCAAAGTGATAGGAGAGAGAGTATGCATAATTCCGTCCTCGTGCCGATGGTGGTGGAGCAGACTTCACGCGGTGAGCGCGCCTTCGACATTTACTCGCGCCTGCTGAAGGAGCACATCATCTTCCTGGGCACGCCCATCGATGACAACGTCGCGAACCTGATCATCGCGCAGCTGCTGTTCCTGGCGGCGGAGGACCCGGAGAAGGACATCTCGCTGTACATCAACTCGCCCGGCGGTTCGATCACTGCGGGTCTGGCGATTCTCGACACCATGCGGCTGGTGCAGCCGGATATCGTCACCTATTGCGTGGGCCAGGCGGCCTCCATGGGAGCGGTGCTGCTGGCGTGTGGAACCAAGGGCAAGCGCTACAGCCTGCCGCACTCGCGGATTCTGATTCACCAGCCGTCCATGAGCGGACTCGCCGGGCAGGCCACCGATATCGATATCTACGCGCGCGAAATCCTGCGCATGCGCGAAACGCTGAACGATATTCTGGCGAAGGCCACCGGCCAGACCATGGAACGCATCGCCCGCGACGTGGACCGCGACTACATCCTGGAGCCGGAGCAGGCGCTGGAGTACGGTCTGATCGACCGCGTCATCAGCAGCCGGACCCTGGAGCCCTTGTCCAAGCCCTAACCTTGAAGGCGTTAATTCGCGGAAGGTTTTTCCGCACGCTCCACCACCAGAGTTTCCACGGAGCCTCTGGTGGATTCGAGCTTCAGCCCGAGTTGATCCTGCACGGCGGTGAACAGCGAGGGAAAGTCTCCGTTCGATAACTCATCCGCCGCATACTCAAAGCGGAAATCGAACTCGCCCGCGATTTCGGTCCGATCCCGCACGGGACGCCCCAGCGTTCCTTCGAGCGAATTCGCCAGCATGGCGATGGTCGCGTGGCGGCCTTGCTTCCAGTAAGAGAGCGCTGTGGCCGTCGGGGCTCCGGTGCGTCCGTTGAAAACTCCTGCTCGCTCGCCGGTTTTGAGTTCTGCCGCGGCGGTCAGCTTGGGGCCGCCTCGGGCCGCGGTGAGCGCATAGATCGCGCCCTCACGCTGTGCGCGCCGGACCTTCAGTTGAAAGCGATCCTCCAGCAGGGTTTGGAACAGGC
Organism: Bryobacteraceae bacterium; assembly: GCA_036498815.1. Classification (GTDB taxonomy): domain Bacteria; phylum Acidobacteriota; class Terriglobia; order Bryobacterales; family Bryobacteraceae; genus Palsa-187. The sequence continues at coordinate 322,964 of DASYET010000049.1, forward strand.
GCATCACCTGCGCATGGTCTGGATTGCCTTCGGCCTTGGCTTCCACGTCGAAGCGTTCGGTATCGAGCCACGCGGGGCCTCCGGAGATTTGATAGCTCTCCACGCCGTAGGCCTGCTTGATCATGTTCTTCAGCGGCTGATTCGTGACCGTAAGGCGTCCGCCGGGCGAAGTCCGGATATCCAGAGGTTCGCGCGGATCGGCTAGTTTCACCGTGGCGACGTCGAAGGCAGGCGTCGCGCTCTGCCCGTATGCGATCCAGGACAGCATGACGGCGAGGACAGCGTACTTCATGAGCACCTCAATTCTCGGAAGGCTCTCCGCGTGGTCGATCACGATGAATTCCACCGGCCCCTTGGCCGGTTCCAGCTTCAATCCTAGTTGCTCCTGGAGCGCCGCATAAAGTGAAGGCGCGTCCGTGGCGACGCCCGCGGGCACCGGCAAGGCGGCCTGCGTCTCGTCCGGAGTGTAGTTCAGTTTGAAATTGTACCTGGCCGTGAGACCGGTCTTCTCCAGCACGGGCTGCCGAAGCAGACTCTCCAGATACTTGGCGAGGCCGCTCATCGGATAGCCGTGGCCCTCTACCTGGCCGCGTCCCACATATTTGAGGAACCCTCCCTCGGTGCTTTCTTCCAGTTTCGGGCGGATGCCCTTCGCCACCACCAGTTGGTAAACCGCGGTGTCCTTCGTTTCGCGTCGCACGGCGAGCTTGAACCGCTCTTCGAGCACGGTCCGCATCATCGCACGAGCCCGCGCCGCTGTCGCCTCACCAGGAACCTTCGCCTCAATCTCGAAGAGCTCGGAGGACGCCCAACCCGGTCCTCCCGAAATGGTGAACTCGCGGACCTCGTAAGCGTACGCAATCATCGCCTTCAGCGTGACATGGGAGGCCTGGAACCGCTCGCCGCCGGGAAGTTGGAATCCGCTCCAGTTCGCAAGCGCAGGTGAGGGCCGAATGGAGGCGACCTCGAACGCGGGAGTCTGCGCCAGAGCGAGGGCCGGAAGCAGGGCGGAGAGGAGAACTCGGAGCATACTAAGGAATACCGCCCGGTACGAACTTAGTTACGACGCCAGCTAAACACGTCCCACATCACTGCGTAACCACCTTCGGCACGATCACCAGAAACAGCGCGTCCGTGCCGTTCACGGCGGACTGGCCGACCACGGTCTTCTGTCCTTCCTTCACATCGAGGTCGGTGGAGACCAGCGCGACGGCGTTCGACCCAACAGTCATCGTGGTGGCGGTGGCCGGTCCCACACTTGTTCCATTCAGGTTGCTGCGGGTCAGTACGTTGCCCCGCTTCGCGATTTCCAACCGTAGGCGGTTGATGTGGACGATCCCAGGCGAGTTCTCGAACACATTTGCACTGCCGTATTTGAAGTCGTAGGTCCAGCCGTTCATCGGAAGATCGCCCGCCATCTCCGCTCCGCCGCCATTGCGGCCTCGCAGCGTGAACGCGTTTACCAGCCTATAGGTCTTGTAGGAGAACACGCCCCGCATCTGATTCATCGTGGCCGCAAGATCGTCGGGAAGCTCCGTGGCGGCTCCGGCCTGCGGCTGCGCGAGCCCGGACACTACGTACACCGTCAGCTCGATGTTGTTGTACATCGTGTTGACGTTCACGCCCACGACGCCGGGTCTCGCCGCCAACTGCGGCGCCGAGGCCGGCAGTTGCGCCCAACTCACCGCGGCGGATGCCACAAAAACCGCAATCAATCTCTTCATCTTCTATTCCCCTTCTTTCGGATTCGAAATCCAGTAAATGACGACGCTCGGATCCGGCGTCAGAATCTTGATCTTCAGCGGCTGCCCCGGCGGTTGCGCCGTCATGGGCATCGACGCCACCGGCGACTGCGGAATCCGCACCGAAGGAGGCGGTCTGGTATGGCGCAGATAAGGCAGAGCCAGCATCAATACCGCCGCGGCCGCTGCCGCCGCACCCACCCCTGCCGCTGCGCCCACCCATGGATAGACCACACGCCCGCGCCGCGGGACGCGCACCGCCAGCGCCGGCAGGGCCTCATCCCGCAGCGCGCCGAGAGCCTGGGATATCTCGCGGCACTCCGGGCACTCACCATTGACCAGCCGAGCGTCACAGACTTCGCACTTCATTTACGACTCCTCACATACTTCGCGAGTTTTCCTCTCGCACTGAAGATCTGGCTCCGCACCGTTACTTCCTCGACGCCCAAAATCCCAGCGACCTCCGCCGTCGAGAGCCCCTCGATGTCCCGCAGCACCACTGCGGCGCGTTCACGTTCGGCCAGGATCGCCAGGCCCTCCATCACCAACCGCTTGCGCTCATCCAGCGTCAGGACTCGCTCCGGATCGGGAGCCGAATCGGCATGCTGGTGGTCGAGCTCCACCACCACTTTCCGCCGCCGGTGGTGATCGTTGCAGACGTTCACCGTCACGCGATAGAGCCACGCCCTGCCGTCGCCATCGATGCGCTCCAGATTTCGGAACAGCCGCAGAAACACTTCCTGGGCGGCGTCCTGCGCGTCCTCCAGCCGCCCGAGCAGCCGGTACGCCGTCCGCAGCACCATCTGTTGGTGCACGGACACCAGCCGTTCGAACTCCTGCGTACGGCGGTCGCTGAACGGAATCGGCAGTATGAACTCTCCGGCGCTCACTTCACTAAGCAATACGCGGCAGGCGCCTTTTTGTTGAGTTCGAAAATGAAAACCCTGGGACTAAGTGGCCGGGAGCCCGTGAAACCCTCCTTTTCACCCTGTGCGCTCTGTTCGCAGTGACCGTTGCCGCCGGGAACCTTCGAGCCCGGCCCCCACTGTCCCCAAGCGGAGGCCCAAGTGGGCGTTCGGCTCTCCGCCCGCCGGCGTCCGCACCGTGGCGCAAACCGGTGATCGTCGGCGGACCTGACGGCTACGGCTTCGCGAGCGGAATGGCGGGCAACGTACTCCTCGCGTTTTCCGTTGACGGCGAGGAGAGCAGGTGGCGGCCACGCCCCGTGTGCCATCATAAAAGCATGCGGTGGCTGTTCGCCCTGCTCTACGCAACCGCGGCATTCGCCCAAAACGTTCGGGAGATGGACGCGCGCGAAATTATCGCGAAGTCCGTCCAGCGCGATTACCTCAACTTCGAGCGGCTCCAAGACTACACCTACACGCAACGGAACCAAGAACGCACTCTGGATAAGCAGGGCCGCGTTCAGAAAACCGAGACAGAGACCTACGACGTCCTGATCCTCGGCGGCCACGATTACGAAAAGCTCATCGCGCGGGACGACAAACCTCTGCCCGAAAAAGAAGCCCGCAAGGAGCAGGACAAAATGGACAAGGAAATCGCGCGCCGCGAGCACGAATCGGACGCGGAAAAAGCAAAGCTGGAGAAAGAACGCCGCGAGCGCCGTAAGTTCTTAAACGAGGTTCCCGATGCCTTCAACTTCACGCTGGTCGGCGTCGAACAAGTGAGCGGCAAGCCTGCCTGGGTGATCTCGGCGGAGCCCAAGCCTGGCTATCAGGCCAAGGAACGCCTCGCGAAAATCGTCGAGCACCTGCGCGGCAAAGTCTGGATCGATCAAGCCGAGTACCAGTGGGTCAAAGTCGAAGCCCAGGCCGCCGGCGCACTTTCCTTCGGTTTCGGCCTGCTGAAAATCGAGCCCGGTGCGGCGCTCCGCTTCGAGCAGACTCGCGTGAACGACGACGTCTGGCTGCCCGCTTCGGCTAGCATTCATGCCGACGCGCGTGCGGCATTTCTGAAACACATCCGCAGCGAAGTGGACATGCACTTCCAGGGCTATAAGAAGTTTCAAGCCGATTCGACGTTCGTTCCCCTTCAATAAAACGCTTGACAGCAGGGCAGCCGGAGGCGCACTATATCCGTAGCGGATATATACAATGCCGAGCCCGTCGCATCCACCAACAACCCAGGATCTTCTCCCGCTGACGCCTCCGGTATTCCATATCCTTCTGGCGTTGGCCGATGAGGAACGGCACGGTTACGGCATCATGCAGGAGGTGGCGCGCCAGACCGGCGACGAACTCCAGCTGGGCCCTGGCACTCTCTACGGATGCATCAAACGCATGCTGGCGGCGGGGCTTATTGAAGAGTCGGAAGAGCGGCCAGACCCCGGCTTGGACGACGAACGCCGCCGCTACTATCGCATGAAGCCTCTCGGCGAGCGGACACTTCGTGCCGAGGCGCAGCGCCTCTCCGCCGCCGTGAGCGCCGCGAAGTCCAAGCGAATTCTTGTGGGAGGCAAAGCGTGAAACCTCAGCCGTTCGAGTTCTTGTGCCGCGCCTACGCGCTCTCGCTACACGCCTACCCTCGCGCGTTTCGAGCCCGCTTCGGCCGCGACATGCAGCAGGTCTTCCGCGACAGCTGCCGTGCCGCCACGCGAACGCACGCCGTTCCCCAATTCCTTTTTATGAGCATCAAAGACTTGTTGACTACCTCCCTGCGGGAAAGGCTCGCCGCCCGGCGGGATTCACCGGCGAAGCCCCTCTGGAGCGCCCTTCTGCACCATCCCGCCTTTATCTGGATGTTCGCGATTTTCGCCAGCCTCTTCGTCTCGAGCACCGTGGTGCGAGCCTACGTGATCCCCACCGGGTCCATGGAACGGAGCCTGCGGATCGGCGATCACATGCTGGTAGACCGCCTCCATTCGCACGCCGTTGACGTTCACCGCGGCGACATGATCACGTTCCTCTATCCCGACGACCGGCGCCAGACCTACATCAAGCGTGTGATCGGAGTCCCCGGCGACCGCATTCGGCTCTCCGAAAAGCAAGTGATCCGCAACGGCCGGCGCCTCATCGAGCCGTACGCGCAGCACATCGCTTCCACCTCGAACGAGTATCGCGATAATTTCCCCGCCCCGCCCGGGCCAGAGGTATTCGAACGGGGCCGCGACATGCTCGCCCATCACGTGGACGCCGGCGAAGTAGTCGTGCCCGCCGATTCGTACTTCGTGCTCGGCGACAACCGCGACGAATCCTGGGACAGCCGCTACTGGGGCTTCGTGCCGCGCGAAAATCTGGTGGGGAAGCCGTGGATCGTCTTCTGGTCCTATGACGCTACTACCAAGGACATGGCCACCTGGAACTGGGCTCACTTCGCCGATCTGGCCGGGCACTTCTTCACCAAGACCCGCTGGTCCCGCACGATGCTGGTGCTGCGGAATCAGCCCGCGGAAGAAGTCGCGCCTTAAGAAGTTTCACTCCGCCCGTAGCGCCTCCGTCGGATCGACCGCCGTCGCCCGCCTCGACGGAAGATAGCTGGCCAGCGCTGCGGCTCCGATCAGCACCGCGGCGACGCCGCCGTACGTCACCGGATCGAGCGCGTTCACCCCGAACAGCAGTGAGGTCATCAGGCGAGTGAGCCCCGCCGCGACCGCCAACCCGATCCCCGCGCCGATGCCGGCGAGCAGCAATCCGTGCCGCACGAACATCCTTTGCAGCCCGCCCGGCTGGGCTCCCAGAGCCATGCGAATGCCGATCTCCCGAGTCCTCTGCGATACGGCGTACGCGATCACGCCGTAAATTCCCACCACGCCCAGGATCAACGCCATCCCGCCCGCGATCGCCAGCATCACCAGTGTGAAAGAGGTTCGCGCCAGCGATCCGTCATAAACGTCCTTCAGCGTGCGCACCAGAAACACCGGCAGATTCGCATTCTGGCTCCAGATCGCCTGCCGCGTTTCGTTGAGGAAGCTTTCTGTCCCCGCGCGATTGCTGCGGATCACGAACGCGCCGCCGCGCAGCGCCACATCCTGTTCCATCTCGAACGTGCCCATGCGGGCCGGCCAGTACGCGAAATACGGAGCCTTCACATTCACGCCGTCGTCATAGGAATCGCCAGCGACTCCCACCACCTCGCGCCAGGGATCGGCGGGGGCGGCCCGGATCCGTTTTCCGATGGCCGCAGCCGGGCTGCCCCACATTTCGCGAGCCAAATTGTCGGAAACCATCGCGACCGGATGTTTCTCATACAGGTCGGACCAAGTGAAATCGCGGCCGGCAATCAACGGCATGCCGACCGTCTTAAAGTAACCCGGCGTGATGTTGCGAAAGCGGCGAATGGGCGGAATCTGTCCGACGGCGTAGTTCTTGTCCTCCGCATACAGAATGTCGTTGTTGTTGAAGCCTTCCATCGGAGCCGAACTGGTGAACCCCACGGAAGTAACTCCCGGAATCGCGGCTAGCTTCTCGATCATCGCCTGCTGCATCCGCATGACGCGTTCGGGTTCCTTCACCTGCTCTTGCGGAATGAAGACGCGCATCAACTGGATTTCTTCGGGATTCGTGAATCCCGGCTGCACATGGCGCAGCGCTTCGAACGTGCGCAGCATCAGGCCGGAGCCCACCAGCAGTACCAGCGCCAGCGCCACCTGCACCACCACCAGCGTGTTCCGCGCGCGATGCCGCTCCCGGCCCGCGCTGACGGATCTTCCCCCACCGCGCAGCGCCGTGGCCAGATTCGGCCCCGCGTACTTGATCACCGGAATCAATCCGAACAGCACTCCCGTCAGCAGGGAGACTCCCGCTGTGAAGGCCAGCGCGACCGGATCGATGGCGATTTCGTTCAAGCGCGGCAGTGACGCCGGACCCTTCGCTACCAGCACTCGCAGCGCGCCATACGCGAGCCCCAAACCCAGCGCCCCTCCGGCTACGCTCAGCGTGACGCTTTCGAGCAGCATCTCCCGCGCGATGGTGCCCCATCCCGCGCCCAGCGCCGCGCGGATCGCCAGTTCCTGCTGCCGCCCTTCCGCGCGAACCAGCAGCAGGTTCGCGACGTTCGCACACGCAATCAGCAGCACCAGCCCGATGGTCCCCATCAACACCCACAGCACGGGGCCGATGTCGCCCACCACTTCGCGCTTCAACGGTTGAATCGCCGCTCCGAACCGAGCGTTCTTGAAAAGCTCCCGGCTGAAGCCCGCAGGCGTAGGCCACGCCTCGATCCAGATTCCCAACATGCGGGCAACGTCCGCATTGGCCTGCTCCAACGTCACTCCGGATTTCAATCGCGCGATTCCCTGGTAACTGAAGTTGCCAAGGAAAATTTTATTTCGGTCGAACCGCATCGGCAGAATGAGAGACGGATCGTTGCGGAACTGGAAGTTCTCCGGCATCACCCCGACAACGATGTGCGGCCGTGAGTCGATGGTGAGCGTCCGCCCGATCGCGGACGTCTCTCCGCCGAAGCGCTTCTGCCAGTACCCGTAAGTCAGAATCACAGTCTCAGGCGACCCCGGCGTATCGTCCGCTTGCGAGAACCAGCGCCCCAGCTTAGGCGCGATCCCCAGTGCGTCCAGCAGTCCGTACGTCGCATACAGCGCGCGAGGCTGCTCCGGTTCCGCGAGCCCGGTCACGCTGGCTCCGCCGCCATTCCACAATCCGATGTTCTGGAAGGTGCGATTCTGGTCGCGATACGTGAAGTACATGGTCGGCGAACAGTTGATCTCGTTGCCGATGCCCGTCACTCCGGGCGCTGTGTGCCAGATCCCCACCAGCGAGTCGGCCTGCGGATACGCGAGTGGCTTTAGAAGCACGCTGTTGATCACGCTGAAGATCGCCGTGTTGGCGCCGATGCCCAGCGCCAGCGTCGCCAGCGCGACGGTGGTGAACAAAGGAGCCCATCCCAGTCTTCGCAAAACCTGTCTCAGAGGCCGCATGGAGAACAGTACGTACCAAAAACGCCTGGGGTTCCGTGCCCCGTGACTTTCAGGTGAATCCCCCGGTCCCGATTGAAACTAAACGTGATATATTTGGTCCAAACGTGTTTTCCCGTAATTCTATGCGGCCCATCTGGGCGGTCTTGGGCCTCGGCTGCGCCGCGTTTGCGCTCCTGTCGGCGGAATCTCGTTCCTTCACAGATGCGCAGAAAAAATGGTGGGCGTTCCAACCCATCGCGCGCGAAAAAATTCCTTCGGTAAGAAATCAAAGCTGGGTGAAGACGCCGATTGACGCCTTCGTCATGGCGAAGCTGGAAGAGAACGGCCTTAAACCCAACCCTCCCGCGGACAAGCTCACGCTCCTGCGCCGCGTCACCGAAGACATGACCGGACTCCCGCCTTCGCCGGAGGAAATCCAGCAGTTCCTGAGCGACACCGCACCGAATGCCTACGAAAAAGTAGTGGACCGGCTGCTCGCCTCCCCCCACTACGGCGAGCGCTGGGGACGGCACTGGCTGGACCTGGCCCGCTACGCCGATAGCAACGGATTTAAGGCCGACGAGACGCGCCCCGATGCCTGGCGCTATCGCGACTACGTTATCAAGTCCTTTAATAGCGATAAACCGTACAACCAGTTTGTACGCGAGCAGATCGCGGGCGATGAGTTGTATCCCAACAATTCCGACGCTCTGATCGGCACCGGATTTCTGCGCAATTTCCCGGACGAGAGCAACGCTCCGACGCTGTTCCAGCGGCGCCAGGAATACTTGAACGAGATCACCGACGCCGTCGGAGCCACCTTCATCGGCATGACGTACAGTTGCGCCCGCTGCCACGATCACAAGTTCGATCCGATTCTGCACAAGGATTACTACCGCTTGCAGGCGTTTTTCGCGAACACCGTCATCGGCGACGGCCCGCTGCCGATTCAAGATCCGGCCGAGCGCAAGAAGCGCCAGGACGAGCAGGCGCAGTGGGAGCAGGCTACGGCCGGGATTCGCGCGCAGATGAGCCTGTTGGTGGCGCCCGTGGTGCAGCGTGATTTCGCCAAGGGGCTGGCCCGCTTTCCCGACGATGTAAAGGCCGCCATCACGTCGCAGGATCGCACGCCGCTCCAGTGGCAGATTTATCAGAAGGCTCTGCCGCAGCTCGGCATGGCGGAAGGCCATGAGGACGCCGCGGCCCGCAAGCTGAAGCCCCCAGCCCTCTCCCAGTACAACGTCCTGAAGGCCTCCCTCGCGAAATACAATTCCCTCAAGCCTATTGCTCGACCCACCGCCCAGTACATGATCGACGCGCCCACCGCACCGCCGCCCACCCACGTATTGGCGGGCGGCAACGTGGACGCTCCGCTCGAAGAAGTGCAGCCCGGATTCCTCTCCATCCTCGAACCGCGGGACGCGAAAGTAGCTGCCGTCGGGGAGGTGCATTCTTCGGGACGCCGCGGCGCGCTGGCGGAATGGCTCACCGATCCGAAGAATCCGCTGGTCGCGCGCGTCATGGTGAATCGCGTGTGGCATTACAACTTCGGCAAAGGCATCGTCACCACGCCGAGCGATTTCGGCAAGATGGGCTCTCGCCCCTCGCACCCCGAACTGCTGGATTATCTCGCCACGTCATTTATCGAAAACGGCTGGAGCGTCAAGAAGCTCCAGCGCATGATTCTCCTGTCGAATGTCTACCAGCAATCCTCCGAGTTTCAGCCCGCCGCCGCGAAGTCCGATCCCGACAACAAACTTCTGTGGCGCTTCAACCGCCTCCGGCTGGAAGGCGAGGCGGTCCGCGATTCCATGCTGTTCACCAGCGGGCTCCTCAACCTGAAGGAGGGTGGGCCGGGCGTCTTCCCGCCCATCCCGCCGGGCACCGTGCTGCAACTTGCGTCCAAATCGTACTCCAGTTGGAAGAAGCACGAAGACCCGGACCAGGCGAATCGCCGCAGCGTCTACATCTTCGTCCGGCGCAACCTGCGCTATCCGATGATGCAGGAGTTCGATACTGCCGACACCACCGAGAGCTGCGCCTTCCGCAAGAACACCGTGACGCCGGCGCAATCCCTCGATTTGCTGAACAACGATCTGGTGCTGGATTGGGCTCGCGCCTTCGCGGGCCGCGTGCTCAACGACACCGGCTTGGCTCCGGACGCCCAGGTCGATCGAGCTTTCACGCTCGCCTTCGGACGCCCGCCCACCCCGGACGAGCGCAAGAGCGCGAACGCCTTCCTGCAACGGCAGGTGCCCATCATGACCACTCGTCTGCTTGGCGTGGTCAAGCCTCCCGTGCCGGCGAATTTGCCCCGCGGCATCGACCCCGCTCGCGGCGCCGCCTTCGTGGATCTCTGCCACATGCTAATGGATTCGAACGAGTTTCTTTACATGAACTAAACGATGCGCAAGCTGCAACATCATTGGCCCGTCTCCAGCCGCCGCGAATTTTTCACCCGCGCCGGTAGCGGACTCGCCGGCATCGCTCTCTCGCACCTTCTGCAATCGGATGCCTTAGCGGCCTCCGTCGATCCTCTTGCGCCGAAGCCCCCCACCGTCGCGCCTCGCGCGAAATCCGTCATCTGGTGCTTCATGGAAGGCGGCCCGAGCCACATCGATCTTTTCGATCCCAAGCCGAAGCTGAAAGAACTCGCGGGACAACCCGTGCCGCCCTCTTACGGAAAAATCATCACCGCGATGGGCACCGGCAATAACACTCTGATGCCGTCCTCGCGCACGTTTAAGCAGCACGGCCAGAGCGGCATCTGGGTCTCCGATTGGTATTCGCACCTCGCCGAACACGTCGACGACATGACCGTGATCCGTTCCTGCCAGGCCGACGGACTGAACCACGTCGGTTCCGTCTGTCAGATGAATACCGGCGATATCCTCGCCGGCCGGCCCTCGATGGGCGCCTGGGTCACGTACGGTTTGGGCAGTGCGAATCGCAACCTGCCCAGCTTTGTCGTCATGATGGACGACAAGGAAACGTTGGGCGGCCAGCAAAATTGGGGCTCCGGATTCCTGCCCGCCACCTTCTCCGCAACGCAGTTCCGCCAGGGCAACTCGCCGATCCTGAATCTGCGGCCGCCCGCCGGAACCACCGGCGAACAAGAGCGCAGCGAGCTGCAATTCCTGCGTGAGATCAACGATCAGTTTTCGCGCGACAAGCAGGATGACACCGAGCTCGACGCGCGCACGCGCTCCTATGAGCTCGCGTATCAGATGCAGTCCTCGGCGCCGGACGCCGTCGATCTCACCAAGGAAAGCGAGGCCACGCACGCGATGTACGGCCTCGATCAGCCGTCCACCGCGGCCTTCGGCGCGAACTGTCTCATGGCGCGCAGGCTCGTCGAGCGCGGCGTTCGCTTTGTCGAGTTGTACGCGGGATCGGGCTCGGGTTGGGACGCGCACCAGCACATCGACCAGAATCACAGCAAATGGTGCCGCGTTTCCGACAAACCCATCGCCGGCTTGCTGGCGGATCTAAAATCACGCGGCATGCTGAAGGACACGCTGGTCGTCTGGGGCGGGGAATTCGGCCGCACGCCCTTCAACGAAAAAGGAACCGGCCGCGATCACGATCCCTGGGGCTTTACCATGTGGATGGCGGGCGGTGGCGTGAAGGGCGGCCAGTACATCGGCTCCACCGACGAAATCGGCCTGCGCGCGCAGGAGCGCCCCGTGCACGTCCACGACATCCACGCTTCGATCCTCTATCTGCTCGGCCTCGATCACAAGCGCCTCACCTATCCGCATAACGGGCGCATGGAACGCCCGACAATCACCAGCGGCGAAGTGATTAAAGAACTCTTTACCTAGCGCACCCGCTCGTAACGATACCCCGCCGCAGCCAACTTCCCCAGCAGTTCCTCCACGTGCTCCGGCCCCCGAGTCTCCACCGTGAGATCCACCACGCCCTCCCCCAGATGCGCGCCGAAATACGCACGGTCGTGAATCACCTGCACGATGTTCGCGTGCTCTGCCGCCAGCAGCGCCGTCAATTGTTGCAGCGCCCCGGGATGATCCGGCACAGGAATCCGCATCCGCACCAGCCGCCCGTCCTTCACCAGCGCCCTTTCGATAATCCGCGACAGGAGCGTCACATCGATGTTGCCGCCGCCGATCACCACCGCCACGTTCTGGTGTTCCAGGTTCGTCTTCCTTCGCAGCAGCGCCGCGACGCCCACCGCTCCCGCGCCTTCCGCTAGCATCTTCTGGCTCTCCAGCAGCCGCAGAATCGCCGTAGCGGTCTCTTCCTCATCCACCGTGACGATCTCGTCGACATACCTCTGCACCAACCCGAGCGTGATCGTGCCTGCCTGCCGCACGGCGATTCCATCCGCGATGGTCGGCTCCGGCGGCAGCAACACCGGCTTGCGCGCGATCAACGCCGCTTGCATCGAGGGCAGCGCCGCCGTCTGCACGCCGATCACGCGAACTCGCGGATTCGATTCCTTGATCGCGCACGCCACGCCGCCGATCAATCCACCACCGCCCACCGCCGCGATCACCGCGTCCAGATCCGGAATTTGTTCAAGCAACTCCAGCCCGATCGTGCCTTGTCCCGCCACGACTCCCTCATCGTCGAACGCGTGAATGAACAGCAAGCCGTCATTCTGAGATCGCCGCCGCGCCTCCGCCAGAGCTTCATCGAAATCGCGGCCATGCAGAATCACCTGCGCGCCCCACTGCCGCGTAGCGTTCACTTTCACGATCGGAGTAAACACCGGCATGCAGATCACCGCGCGGATGCCCAGCCTCGAAGCGTGATACGCGATCCCCTGCGCATGATTGCCCGCCGAAGCGGCGATCACTCCGCGCGATCGTTCGTCGTCGCTCATCAGCAGCAGCCGGTTCAACGCGCCGCGTTCCTTGAAGCTGCCCGTAACATTCAGGTTCTCCAGCTTGAGGTACAGCGCGTTGCCTGCTTCTCGTGCTAAGTTCTCCGAGTAAGGGGCCGGTGTCAGCCGAATGCTGGACCCCATCCGTTTCCGGGCCGCACGAATGTCTTCGAGTGAAATCACGTCTTTCAAAGTAGCGCACCCCGCGTCTGGGAAAGGTGCCGGCCTCACGTTCGCGCTGTACGCGTTGCGATATCGCCTGCGCGCGCGTACGGGAATCCGGCTGCGCGCGGGTGAATCCGCGAACCTCCTGCGAGGCAGTTTCGGAAAACTCCTGTACCAGGAAGACAGCGCCGCATACCAGCGGTACTTTGCCCCGTCCACCGCCGCCGGACCCAGCGGTCTGCGCGATTCTCCCCGGCCCTTCGTCTTGCGCGCCGCCCATCTCGATGGAGCGATGCTAACCGCAGGGGACGAGTTCGAAATCGGGATCAATCTCTTCGAGATCAAGGATCCACCACTGGACCTCTTCCGGCGAGTAGCCGCTGCTCTTTTACCTGCCGACCTGCTGCGCGTCGACGGCGAGCAACTCATCACTCTCAGCCTGGAACCAGCGCCCGCCGCTGTCCGTCGAATCCGCATACGATTCCTCACGCCCACCGAACTCAAAAGCGCCGAGAGCCCCGATTTCGCCGCGCTCTTCGCGCGCCTTCGCGACCGCGTCAGCACTCTCCGCGCGCTTTACGGCGCAGGCCCCCTGGAGATCGACTTCAAGGCCATGGGTGAGCGCGCGCGCCACATCGCGATGATCCGCCGCGACCTGCAGCGCATCGACACCGAGCGCGAGAGCCGCTCCACGGGCCAGCGCCACTCCTTGGGCGGATTCATCGGCGTGGCCGAATACGAAGGCGAACTGTCCGAGTTCATCCCGTATCTCGAGGCCGCGCGCTACACCGGCGTCGGACGCCAGACGGTCTGGGGGAAAGGCGAAATTGTTACCGAAATACTTTGAAAGCGTGCTGGTGAAGGGCTGGTTGCATCAGCCCGCCGGCGCACCGAAAGCCGCGATGGCTCTGTTCCACGGCGCAGGCACCGGTTGCGAGTCTCCCTTGATGGTGGCCGTCGCCGAAGCGTTCTGCGCCGCCGGCTACTTCGTCCTACGCGGCGACCTTCCCTTCCGCCAACAAGGAACCCCTCCGCGCGGGAAGTCGCCCTTGGACCGGAACGGCATCCGCCGCGCGGCCGAAGAATTGCGCCGGCTCGCGCCCGGAGTTCGGCTATGCCTCGCCGGACATTCTTATGGGGGGCGCCAGTGCTCCATGCTCGCAGCCGAAGACCCGCTCGTCGCCCATGCCCTGCTGTTGCTCTCGTATCCGCTGCACCCACCGCGCAAACCCGAAGATCTGCGCACAGAGCACTTCCCGAACCTCCGTACGCCGGTTCTCTTCGTGCACGGCATGCGTGATCCCCTCGGCAGCATCGCCGAAATGAACGCGGCTTTGGAACGGATCCCCGGATTCCACGCCATGATTGGCGTGGATCGCGCGGGGCACGGATTGAATCCGTCGATCGCCCCTTCCCTTCCGCCCGCTCTCTCCGCGATGATGAAGTTAATCTAGATGCTTCAGCAGCGGCTTGAAAAAGTAGAAGAGAGAATATGCGCGGCGACAGCACGCGCCGGGCGGTCAAGGTCCGATATTACTCTTGTCGCCGTGACAAAAAAGTTCTCCGGGGACGTGATCCGCGAAGCGTACGGCCTCGGCCTGCGCGTCTTCGGCGAGAACTATGTGCAGGAGTTCGAAACCAAGCACCCCGCTCTGGCCGATCTCGCCGGCGCGGAATTCCACTTGATTGGCCACCTGCAATCGAACAAGGCCAAACCGGCGGTGGAGCTGTTTCAAGTGATCGAAACAGTGGACTCCGAAAAACTCGCGCGTCGTCTAGACGGCCTTATTTCCGCGAGAGAGGGCAAGCCCCTCGAAGTCATGATCGAAGTAAAGCTCTCCGAAGAAGAATCGAAAGCGGGAGCCGCCCCCGGCGACCTGCCGCGCCTGATCGATGGCATCCGAGCCTGCCCCAACCTGCGGCTCACCGGACTGATGACCATGCCTCCCTGGAGAGACGATGCCGAAACCACGCGCCCCTACTTTCGAAAGCTCGCCGCACTCGCGCGCCAGCACGGCCTCGAGAAACTGTCCATGGGCATGTCCCACGATCTCGAATCCGCCGTCGAAGAAGGCGCGACCCACCTGCGCGTCGGCACCGCGTTGTTCGGGCCTCGCGTCAAGACATGAAGGTCGGCTTCTTCTCGCCGCTGCCGCCGTCTCCCACCGGCGTGGCGGACTATTCGGCGGCCCTGCTCACTGCCCTCCGAAAGCGCCACGAAGTCGCCGTCGCCGACCCGCTTGCCGAGATCGCGCTCTACCACATCGGCAACAATCACCTGCACCGCGAGATCTACGCGCGAGCACTAGAGCATCCCGGAGTCGTCGTCATCCATGACGCCGTGCTCCAGCACTTCTTCCTCGGCACGTTCGATCAGACACAGTACGTGGACGAATTCGTTTTCAACTACGGCGAATGGACCCGCGGACTCGCCGAGGATCTGTGGAAGAATCGCGCCCGCTCCGCCGCGGACCCGCGCTACTTTCAATACCCCATGCTGAAACGCATCGTGACGGCCTCGCGCGCCGTGATCGTGCATAATCCGGCTGCCGCACGCGTGGTGCTCCAGCACAACACCCAAGCCCGGGTCTTTGAAATCCCGCATCTCTTCGCGCCGCCGGCCGTACCCGACGCCGTCGAAACCCTGCGCTTCCGCGAGCGCCTCGGCCTCGGCCCCAGAACCCTGCTGGTCGGCGTGTTCGGACACCTCCGCGAATCGAAGCGCCTCTCCGCAATTCTGCGCGCGATGGAGCTACTGTGGGAGCGCGGCGCGGATGCCACGCTGCTAGTACAAGGCGACTTCGCCTCCTCCGACCTCGAACGCGCGCTCGCCCCGCGGCTCGTCAACAACCCGCGCATCCTCCGCACCGGCTACCTTCCCGATGCTGAATTCTGGCGTTGGGCCTCCGCGACCGACGTGTGCCTCAATCTCCGATTCCCCAGCGCCGCCGAGACCTCCGGTATCGCCGTGGCCATGATGGGCATCGGCAAGGCGGTCGTCTTCACCGCCGGCGAGGAGATCGCCCGGATCCCCGGAGACGCCTGCCTTCGTGTCGATGCGAGCGCCATGGAAGAACGTGAACTGGCCGACTACTTGGTGTGGCTCGTCGCGGACCGCGAAGCCGCCACTGAGATCGGCCGCCGCGCCGCTGCGTACATCGCCCGCGAACACGCCGTCGAAAAGGTCGCGGCGCAATACAGCGAAGCTCTAGTATTCGCGTCTTCGTACAACTCTGACCGCCGCGACGAAGAGCAGCGCGGCCAGCGAACCTGAGAATGCCATCACGGACCAGGGCATCGTGTGCGTGACCAGCGGAGACTGTTCCCCCATCGCGCCAAAGATGTCGACGAAGCTGGGCACCGAAGCCACGTGAGGTAATCCCCAAATCGTCACGCAGGCCGCCATGGTGGCCCAACTACGCCACTGGTCGTCCAGGAACGTCGCCATCAGCACGCTGAAGAAGTACAGCGCCGACGTGCACACAACCAACGTCGCGGCGTACTCCAGCATGCGCAACGCAGTCGCTCCGCCTGTAAGGAATCGTGCCACCACCCACACCCCTCCGCAGAATGTCGCGAGCACCGCCGCCATTTCCGCCCACCCCAGCGCCGCTCGTACAGTCAGTAAGTGGAGCCGGCTCACGGGCAGTGAGAGAGTCACTTGCGTCGACCCATGCTGCCCCTTCAAGAACTGAAACGCGCCCTGGCTGACGATTCCCGCTCCCGCAAACACCGTGCACATCACCGTCACGAAGCTCCCCATCATGAGGGCCAGGCCGACGACGGGCTGAGGTCCCACCCCTCCGGGTGCGGCCGTGCGAAGGGAGACGGAAATCAGCAGAACGCCCATGTACCCCATCGCGACCCACAGCCGTGCCCGCGTCTCCAACCAGCCCTTGTACCACAGCACCGTCAGTACTCCCGCTGCTGCACAATTTTCAACGACACGAGAAAGAGCACGGCCGCGAGTCCCGCCGACACCCCGAGGGCCGCCCACGGGATCGAATGCGCCACCAACGGCGAGCCTTCTCCCATGGCTCGGAAAACGTTCACCGAGTCAGGCATCGCCACCCGCTTCGACGCCCACCAGAGCGCCCCGAAAGCCATCATGGTCCCGTACATACGCCACAGGTCGTCCAGAAAAGTGGCCAGCAGCACGCTGATGAAAAGCAAGCCCGAAGCGCAGCCGATCAGCACGCCGGCGTACTCCAGCATCTCCGCCCCGCTGGCGGTGTCCCGTACGATCGGGAACAGCACCCACATTCCTCCGCAATAGAGGGCGATGCCGCCCGCCACCTGCAGCCATCCCAGGCTGGCCCGCACGGCCAGCAAATGCAGCCGGCTTACCGGCAAGGACAGCGTAAACAGCGTCGATCCATGGAGCCCCGCCGTAGCCTGCACCGCGGGCTGGGTCGCAATGCCGGCTCCGGCCAGTTGGCCGCAGAACATCGCCACCAACACCGTCGCGGTGCCGATCACCACGTGGAGCGCCGCCGTGGTCTTGAGTCCGTAGGCATACGCTGAGCCGAGAAAGAAAACCGTAAAGCCGAGGGCGAAGCAAAATCGGAAGCGCGTCTCCAGCCAGCCTTTGTACCAGAACATTAGTTGCCCCTCACGTGCTCCATGAAGATTTCCTTGAGCGTCACCGGGAAGCGCTCCACCGTAGCCCCGGGCAACGATCGCGCCTGCTCCACGATGGCGTCCACATTCCGGCTGGCCAGGATCGAAATCACCCGGCCCATCTGCCGCACGTTCTCGACGCCATCTACCCAGCGCGCCGGAGCCTGCACCGTTTCCTCGAACACTACCTGCAGGCGTTGATACTGTGCCTTCATCTCATCCAGCGACCCCGACGCCACCATCCTGCCTTGATCGATGATGCCGATGTGATCGGCGATCAGCTCCACCTCAGCCAATTGGTGCGAAGAGAAGAACATCGTCGTCCCCTCCGATGCCGCGATGTCCACCAGTTCGCGCAGCACGTCCTCGGTGGCCGCGGGATCCAAGCCGTCGGTCGGCTCATCCAGGATTAAGAGTTCCGCTCCGCGCGAAATCGCCAGCAGCAGCATCAACTTCGACCGCATGCCCTTCGACAAATTCGGAATCTTGCGATCCAGAGGCAGCTCGAACATTTCCAGGTAGCGCCGTTCCAACTCGTCGCGCCACTTGGGGAACAGCGGGCGCAGGAAGCGCAGAATCTGCCGCACCGTCATGTACGGATACAGCTCCTTGTCCTCCGTAACGAAGCCGATGCGGCGCCGGACTTCGATGCAGCTGTCGCCCAGGGACGCGGATCCCTCGGTCACCGGGATTCCGAACACACGCGCCGTGCCGCTGTCCGCGCGCAGCAGGCCCATCAGCGTCTTGATCGTCGTAGTCTTGCCCGCGCCGTTGCGTCCCAGGAAACCGAAGATGCTTCCTCGCGGTACCCGCAGATCCAGTCCGCGCAGGGCCGCATGGCCCTTGTAGGCTTTCGTCAGTCCGGTCGTTTCGATGATGAGGTCGTTCATGCTGTTCCCCCCGCGACTTTTTCCCCGTCCCGTCCCGCACGGGCTTGGGCCAGTTCACTCTCCAGCACCCGTCGAAGCTCGTCGTCGGTTAGTTCCAGCGCCGCCAGCCGTTCGATCGCGCCCCGCACCAGAGCATGCGCGTTCCGAAGCACGCGCGCGCGTCCTCCGGCGGATTCTTTGATGAAGGCTCCCGTGCCGTGACGCAGCTCCAGAATCCCCTCGTACTCCAACTCGCGATACGCGCGAGCCACCGTATTGGGGTTGACGACGAGATCATTGGCTATTTTGCGGATGGTCGGAAGCTGATCGCCCTCCCGAAGCGCCCCGGTCTCTACCGCGTGCTTCACTTGCTCGATCAGTTGGAGGTAAAGAGGAACGCCCGAGGATTGAGGCAGCCGGAAGATCATGTGTGCAGTACATTAATACACTACACACTACCGCGCCACCCGTCAAGAGATTTCTTGCCGGCCGATTTCTAGTAGCCGATCTTTAGTACAAGCTGAGCGGCTTGCCGTCCGTGCCGGTCCATAGCGTCATGGAGGGCTCTTCCCACGGCGGCGAGATCACGATGTGCGGCTTCAATACCAGCAGTGTCTGGTCGTTCAGCTTGTCCCTCGTGTCGGTGCGGAACAAGCGTCCCAGCAGCGGAATCTCCGCCAGACCGGCGATGCCGTTACTCGCTACTCCCACGCTGTCCTGCGTGAGCCCGGCCACCACCGCCCACTCGCCCGGAGCCAGGCGAACCTTGCTCTGAAGCTTGCGCTGCTGCACGTCGGGAATGCCGTTCGCTCCGCCCGTGCCCAGCACTTTGAACTCGGCGTCGATGTCCAGCGTCACTTCGCCCTGCTCATGCACCGTCGGCGTCACTTTCAGAACCAGTCCCAAATCTTCGAACGTCACCGAAGGCGGCGGTGTGAACACTTGCCCCTTTTCCCCGCTCGTGCTTCCGAAATAGCCGACATTGGCGATCGGATAGTGATCGCCGATGTGCATCTGCGCCGGCATCCCGTCCGCGCTGAACATCTGCGCCGTCAGCACGGTTTGCGCCGAGGCGCGTGAGAGCGTGGCGAACGCCGCGGCATCCGCGATGCCGAACCCGAACAAAGTCTTCCCGGCGCCAAACGCCAGAAATTTCGTGAACCCACCTGCGGAGGGAACGCTGTTCAAAAAATTACCGAAGTTCACTACCGGAGAAGTCGTGGGCAGCGAGAGCCCGATCGCTAGCGACGAATTCTTCGTCACTGTCAGCAGTTCCACCTCGATTTCCACTTGCGCCCTCGGACGCGAAAGGTCCGAGAAAAGCTGCCGCGCCGCGATCACCTTGCTCTCCACATCGCGCACCAGCACCAGCCGCCGCAGGGGATCCACCTGTACCCGCTTCAGCTCCAGCGCCTGTTGCACCCCTTGAATCAGCTCCTGCGCCTCCTGCGTCGAGAGCCGTTCCGGAATCGGAATCCCGGCCTCCATCACCGGACTGCTCTCCGAACGCCGTTGCGGAGTATCGCGTCCCACCAGAACCAGCTTCTCCGCGATAGGAATCAGCAGGGAATTCGTGGTCGCCTCCAGAGAGCGGAAGGCCTCCTCCAGGCTCATCTCGCCGGTCCGGAACGTCACGGAAGGCAGAGGCTGGTACCCGGTCTCGAACACCGTCTGAATCCCGAACTCCTGCGCCACCTGGGTGATGACTTTGTCGGATGCGCCTTGCACATTGAACGTTTTGGTCCCCGGCAGCGGCTTCAACGTAAGTGGCGGCACCGCCTGCCGTTCGGAACCCGATGAATCCAGGCTAAGCCGGGCCACCGGCGCCGCCGGCGCCGCCGCCGACCCTACTGTCGCCGCTTGAAGCGCGTTTTTCCGCGCCAGAATCTCGCCATCGGCCGGATCCAGCGCCAACGCCTGGGAGTACAGCAACAGCGCGTGTAAACGATCGCCCGCCCGCTCCGCGCGGAGCCCTTCTTGGTACAACTGCGCCGCAGCCGGGTCCACCGCCCGGCATACCACCGCCAGGATGAGCAGAATCAGCAATTTAGAATACACTTTTCCCAAGTAAGGATGACGCCTCCCGCGGTCCCGGCGTGCAGATAAACTTGCCGGGCCTTCCTGCCGATAGGACGGAGAGGAGACGAGTCCCTTATGGCCACATTCGCGCCCGTACGTTCGGCCTTCACCCCCACGATTCCCCAGAACTTTGAAGCCCTGGGAATCTCCGAATCCCTGGTGCTGGATCTCGTTCTGCGCCGCCTGCTGCTCGAAGGCTACTCCAGCCTCGCTAGCCTCAGCCGAGCCCTCCGCCTTTCCATCCCCGTGGTCGATCTCGCGTTCAAGCATCTGCGATCCCAGCAATTGGTCGAAATTAAGGGGATGATCGGGAACGATTATAAGTTCATCCTGTCCACAGCGGGCAAGCAGCTGGCCGGCGAGCGTTTTCAGGTTTCGCAATACGCCGGAGCCTGTCCCGTTTCCCTGAACGAATACTACGCCGCCACCAAAGCGCAATCCGCGAAAGTGCACGTCGACCGTCGGGTCCTACGCCAGGCCTTCTCAGACCTCGTGGTCACAGACCGCATGCTGGACCAGCTCGGACCCGCCATCATCTCCCAAAACTCGATCTTCGTCTACGGCCCCACGGGCAACGGAAAAACCAGTCTTGCTGAGCGCATGCTGCGCGTCTACCAGGACGCGATTCTCATCCCCTACGCCGTCGAAGTCGACAACCAGATCATCAGCGTGTATGACCCGGTGGTCCACCACCCGCTCGAAAACGACGATGAGGATTGCGATCCGCGCTGGCTGCTCTGCAAGCGGCCCTGCATCGTCGTCGGCGGCGAACTCATCCCCAGCATGTTGGAATTGCGCTTGGATGAAGGCTCCGGCATCTATGCCGCGCCCTTGCAGATGAAGGCGAACAACGGCATTCTCATCATCGACGACTTTGGCCGCCAGCTGATGTCTCCGCGCGATCTGCTGAACCGCTGGATCGTCCCCCTGGATCGCCGCGTCGATTACCTCACCCTGCGTTACGGCGTGAAGTTCCAGATCCCCTTCGAACTCATGGTGGTCTTCTCCACCAACCTGGAACCGTCCGACCTCGCCGATGAAGCCTTCCTGCGCCGGATTCATAACAAGATTTACGTGGAAGCGGTGGACCCCGCGGGCTTCGACCAGATCTTCACTCGTGTGGTCCAGGCTCGCGGCTTACAAGCCGAAGCCGACAGCGCCGAATACCTCCGCAAGCTGTGCCTCCGCGAAGGTCGCACCGAACTCCGCGCCTGCTATCCCACCGACATTTGCGATATCCTCCACGCCATCGGCCGCTATGAGGGCCGCGGAGCCATCATGACCAAATCCGAAATGGAGCGCGCCGCCGCGTTATACTTCGCCAAGAGTTAAGGGCGGTAGACTCAATTCTTGCGAGTCTTCCTCACCGCGGAGTGGCGCGATCTGGCGATCCTGAACTATGCCGTTGATCCGTCTCTTCTCCAGCCGCACGTTCCCCCGGGCACCGAACTCGACTTCTTCGAAGACAAGACCTACATCAGCCTCGTCGGATTTCGCTTCCTGCATACCCGGGTTCTGGGTGTGCCCATTCCCCTCCACCGCGATTTCGATGAAGTGAATCTCCGCTTCTACGTTCGCCGGTTCATCGGATCTGAGCTCAGGCGTGGAGTCGTATTCTTCCGCGAGATCGTGCCGAAGCCCGCCGTGGCGGCCATCGCCCGCTGGGCATATAGCGAGAACTACGTCGCGCTCCCCATGCAGCACCGGATCTCGGCGGATTCCGCCGAGTATCGCTGGCGGCATCGCAACACCTGGAATTCGATCCGCGTCGAAGCTGCGGGCCCGGCAGGCCTCGCCGTCGAAAATTCACTCGAGCGTTTCATCACTGAGCACTACTGGGGTTACTCGCACCGCTACGAGTACAACGTCCAGCATCCCTCCTGGAATGTGCGGCTCGCTCATTCCGCCCGTTTCGAAGGCAATCCCGCATTCTACGGTCCGGAATTCGCCGCCATTCTTCAGCGAGAACCGGATTCAGCGGTGCTCGCCGAGGGGTCGGTCATTACGGTGGGCCGCCCCTCGAAGCTGAGCTAATCGTCAGCGGTGGTCCGGACGATCGTGCCGCCACTTCCAGTACTCCGTCTGGTCGTTGCGCTTAAGCTTCCGGAAATCGCGATGCGGATCGCGATGCGTTTCCACCGTCCATTGGTTATAGTAGACGCCCTCGTTGGCGTCCCACACGTGGTAGTCCGACCGGTACGGATCGTACGTCCGGTAGCCGACGCCGATCGTGCCGGCGCAGCTGGTCGTCAAGACCGACGCGGCGAGAAACCCGGCCGCGAGGATCAGTCCTCGAATCGACATCGCTGTCTCCCTTCTCCGTTAGGTCCGCCGTAAGGCGCCGCCCAACAGCGATACCAGGAACAGCACCAGAAAAACGAAGAAAAAGATTTTCGCGATTCCCGCCGCGGCGATCGCAATGCCGCCGAATCCCAGAATTCCTGCGATCAACGCAACAATGAAGAACATCAAGGCGTAGTACAGCATGAGGTCTTCCTTTCCGGCCGCCGCTTTCGCGCAGCCTTCGGCCTGGAAAGAAGCACGTTGCTCACCACACTCCTGGGTCTTGTGTTTTGCTTCGGATAGCGCGAGAGGGCGGCAAATTCTGCCGGATCCAGTGCGCAGAACGCGGTTTACGGCAGGATCGAGAACGCTTCCAGCGGCTCCGGCTCGTTCTCCAGCACGGGCGTCAGTGCGCGGTCGATATAGCTCTCCGCGTCCGGGTCCTTCTTCAACTTCATGCGAAACCGCCCGAAGCGCCAGATCAGCTTCGCCAGCCTCCAGTGCTTCGAAACCGTCTCCGCCACGTAGCGAGGATAAAACACCACCGGATTCTCTACCGCCAGACCCGGGCGCCGATCCTTGCGATACTTCCGCCGCAGGTACCCGCCTTCCAACGGATCGATTCCTTCCAGCGCGATGCAGCCGTAATACCACAGCAGCAGGAACAGCATGTTCCCCGCGTTCGCCTTGGTCGCCTGCGCGCGGCGCATCACGGTCTCAATGTGCTCCGCCGAATAGAAATCGAGCCACGCCGCGTAGTAGACCCGCTCCCACTCCTCCGCCGACATCGTCGCATGCGGAGTCGTCACGTGCTCCAGATCGTACTTGTTCAAATCCGGATCCAGATACACGCCCGCGTGGAACAGCTTCTGATGATCCTCTGACCCCGGCAGCGGCGTCAACACATGCGGCTCCAGAAGATCGATCGGCAGCTCGCGCTGAATCGTCGCGATGTCGCGCTTTACCGATTCCGGAGTATCGCCCGGGAACCCGATAATGTAGCCCGCGAAAATCGTCGCTCCCGCGCGCTTCCATTCGAGCAGCATCTTGCGATACTCGCCCACCTTGTTCTGCTTCTTACGCGAGCCCTTCAGCGCATCCGCATTTATGCTTTCGAGCCCGATAAACACGCGCCGCACGCCCGCCCGCCCGGCCTTCTCGATGAAGTGCGGCAGCCGGTGGCACATCGTGTCCACCTGGATGATGAACTTGATGTTGATGTTTTCCTGCTCGCGCATCGCGATCAGCCGGTCGAACACCGCTTCCCAATCCTTGTTGCGCGCGAAATTGTCGTCGGTGATGAAGAACCGGTCGATCCCCTGCGCCAGATTGCTGCGCACGATGTGCTCGATCTCATCCGCCGACCGCCGCCGCGACTTCCGCCCCTGCACATTAATGATGGTGCAGAAGGAACACTGGAACGGACATCCCCGGCCCGCATCGAAGCTGGTGATGCTGCCTCCCGTGCGCTTGATCCTCGAGGCGGGCAAAATCGGCAGCGGCGCGCCCTGCAGCGAAGGCAGATCGTCCATGTAGTTGTACAGCGGCTTCAGCGCCCCGTTCCACGCGTCCCGCAGAACTTCCTCCATGCGCCCTTCGGCTTCCCCGGCGAAAAGCGAGATCCCCAGGTCCATCGCCTCCTGCAACTCCGGCTGGATTCCCGGCAGCATGGAGAGCGACCCCGAAACATGGAATCCGCCCATGCAAACCTGCACCCCGGCCTTGCGCAGCGTGCGCGCGATATCCATCGCCCGAGGGAATTGATTCGATTGCACCCCGATCAGCGCCACCATCCCACGCCCGTTCTGCAGCTGCCGCGCGATGCGGTTCACGTGAATGCGCGTGTTGGTCTCATCGTAAGCGGAGATCTCGATCTCGACATCTTCGCCGAGCACCTTCCGCTCCTTGCAATCGAGCGCCAGTCCGTTCAGCACCGCGAGCGTGTTCGACGGAATGGCCGAACGCAGCCACTGGATGACATAACCGTCATCGTCGTAGTGCGAAGGCTTGATGAAGACCAGCGAGAATTTTTGTTTGCGGGCGGAAACCGTACGGGCCCCCTCAAAAACGTTAGAATATCACAGGGTTGCACGCGAACCCCGATTTTGACACCCTCCGTCTCCACCGCTCCAGATCCTCGCCGCGCGGCCGCGATGCGTTTTATCATCTGCCTGGGCGTCGTCAGCCTCTTCGCGGACATCACCTACGAAGGCGCGCGCAGCATCTCCGGACCGTTCTTGAAGGGCCTCGGCGCCACCGCCGCGCAGGTCGGATTCATCGCCGGATTCGGCGAGTTCATCGGCTACGGTCTCCGCCTCGTCTCCGGCACCATCGCCGATCGCACGCGCTCCTACTGGACCATCACCATCCTCGGCTACATCGTGAATCTGTTCGCCGTCCCATTGATGGCCTTCGCGGGAAACTGGCCCACCGCGGCCCTCTTGGTCGCCGCAGAGCGTGCCGCGAAGGGGATGCGGGCTCCCGCTCGCGACGTTCTTCTCTCCGAAGCCGCGCAACGCGTGGGCCGGGGCTGGGGCTTCGGCTTGCACGCCGCGATGGATCAGACCGGAGCCGTGCTGGGTCCGCTCTTCGTTGCGTGGTCCGTCGCGCGCGCGAACGGCTACGCTCCCGCTCTCCTGCGCTTGGCGATTCCCGCCGGCTGCGCGATCGCCGCGCTACTCGTCGCGCGCCTGTTCGACATTACCGGAACCAGCGCCGCGCCCGCGAACCTCACGGATCAGCCCTTGCCGCGCGTCTTCTGGATCTACGTCGCCGCGGCCGGCCTGCTCGCCGCAGGCTACGCCGACTTCCCCATCGTCGCCTTCCACTTCGAAGCCAGCGGCCTGATGAAGCCCGCCGTGATCCCTCTCATGTACACCGTCGCCATGGCCGCCAACGGCATCACCGCCCCGCTCTTCGGAAAACTATTCGACCGCTTCGGCCTCGCCGTCTTGTCCGTCGGAATCCTGTTCGCGATGGCCGCGCTGCCGCTGAACTTCTTCGGCGGCATGGACGCCGCGTTGTTCGGCGTGTTCTGCTGGGGCACCGGCATGGGAGCCATGGACGCCGTGCTCCGCTCCGGCGTCGCCGACCTCGTCTCCATGAACAAACGGGGCCGCGCCTTCGGCCTCTTCAACTTTGTCTACGGCGCGATGTGGCTCGCCGGAAGCTCCGCTATGGGCTTTCTCTACGAACGTTCGATCCTCGCGCTCGTGATCCTGGGCTTGGCCGCCCAACTCGCTTCCGCCGCGATCTTCTTCGCGCTCCGGAATCGCCTACGCGCCCCATAGTGGCACAGGCTTCAGCCTGTGATTCCCTACACCAGCGACCGGAACTCCCGCCACTCGCGCCCTTGCGATTCCGCCACCGCCGGATACGTCACGTGTCCTTTGTACGTGTTCAGCCCCTCCGCGATCGCCGGACTGTGCAGGCACGCTGCCTCAATCCCTCGATTCGCCAGTTCCAGCAAATACGGAAACGTCGCGTTGTTCAGCGCGAATGTCGAAGTGTGCGGCACCGCCGCCGGCATATTTGAGACGCAGTAGTGAATCACGTTGTCCACCACATAAACCGGATCGGTATGCGTCGTCGCATGCGAAGTCTCGGAGCATCCGCCCTGATCGATCGCCACGTCCACCAGCACCGACCCCGGCCGCATCGACGCAATCATCTCCCGCCGGATCAGTTTCGGCGCCGACGCTCCCGGAATCAGCACGGAGCCCACCACCAGATCCGCCTGCCGCACTGCCTCGCGAATCGTGTAAAGATTCGACGCCAGCGTGACCACCTGGCTGGAGAAAATATCGTCCAGATCCCGCAGCCGCTCCAGATCCCGGTCGATGATCGTCACGTGTGCGCCCATGCCCACCGCGACCTTCGCGGCCTGATGGCCCACTACCCCGCCGCCCAGAATCGCCACGTTCGCCGGAGCTACCCCTGGTACCCCGCCGAGTAAAATCCCTCGCCCGCCAAGGGGAGCCTCCAGATACTGCGCGCCCACCTGCACTGACATCCGCCCCGCCACTTCGCTCATCGGCGTCAGCAGCGGCAAATAGTGCGCGCCCTCGCGGATGGTTTCGTACGCCACCGCATTCACGCGAGCATCCAGCAGCTTGCCCGTCAACTCCGGCAGCGGAGCCAGATGCAGATAGGTGAACAGCCCGAGCCCCGGCCGCAGATGCGAATACTCGGAAGGCTGCGGCTCCTTCACCTTCACCACCAGTTCCGCGCCGCCCCAAACTTCCGCCGCCGTCCCGACGATCTCCGCCCCCGCCTCGCGATACTCGGCATCGGGCAGGGAACTCGATGCCCCCGCGCCCGTCTGGACCAGCACGCGGTGCCCCGCCTCATGCAGCGTCCGCGCTCCGCTCGGCAGCAGCCCCACGCGAGTCTCGTGATCTTTAACTTCTTTGGGAACGCCGACAATCATTCTTGATCGTCAGGTGTCTGGAAAGCAGGCGGAGCAGCTTGAGAGTCGGAATCTGTGACGGACTCGGGCTCATGCGCCGGAGCCGCCAGGAAAGATGTCCCTCCGCGCTTCGGTCCCAGCCCCAGCGCGATCAGCGAGAGTGAGCCGATCTTGCCGTCTTCGATCAGACTTTGATCGTGCTGGAAGCGCTTAAGCGCGTCCACCGATGTGGGTCCCCAACTGCCGTCCGCCGTTGCGCCAAAGTAGCCCTTATCCGCCAGCGCCTGCTGGATCTCCCGGTAGCGATCCGTCGTAGGAGTTAGCTGCGTGGACCGCCGGTACCGGTTGGACGCTTGGAGCTTCGTATTGTTCTTGGACGTACCCGTCTTCGAAGACGCCGTCTTGCTGGTCCCCGTCGCAGCCGAAGTCTCCTTCGCATGGGAAGTGCCCGTCTTGGAAGCGGCGGAAGCAATCTTGCCGGTCGACGAGGTCTTGTTGATCGACATCTTGCTCGTCGAGGCACCGCCCGTGGATTTACTCACGGCGGACGTGCTGCCCCCAGGGGTCGAAGTCTTGCCCGGCGAAGCCTTCGTGCCGGTCGACTTCTTGGCAGCGGTCTTGGGAGCTGTCTTATGGTCGGTGCCCGAAGTAGTGGCCGCGAAAGCGGCCCAGCCCGTCGGCAGCGCGAACACCAGAATCGCGGCTAAGGTACGCACACATTTAGTCTAACTCTTCTGCTGGCGCGAATGCTGGGCCTGAGCCCATTTCACCAGCGTCACGCCCATGAAAATCGCCGCAATCGCGAACGCCTCCCGCGGCAGAAACGCCTCGTGGTACAGCAGCACTCCCAGCAGCACCGCCACCAGCGGATTCACGTAAGTGTAAATCGAAGCTACCGCCACCGGCAGACGCTCCATAATCATGACGAACCCGCTGTATCCCACGATCCCTCCGAACACGATCAGGTACGCCGTCGCTTCCATCCCCCGCACCGACCAATGCACCGGAGGCCCCAGCAGCGCCGGAATCGCGAACGCCAGCCCCGTCGCCACTTGCTGCACTGCCCCCGTGACGAACGGATGCGCGGCGCTTTTCTCAGACGAGGACGCCAGTCTTCGTTGGAGAATTGACCCCGCCGCCCACACCGCGCATCCGAATTGCAGCAGCAGGAACCACCCCAGCACTCCCGCCCGGCTCACGTCTCCCGCCAACTCCCCCGAAGTGGCCAGAAACGCCACGCCCACCGCGCCCACCAGCATGCCTCCGACCGTCGGACCGTGCAGCGGCTCGCCTCCGGGAAGCAGCGCCTCCACCCCCACCAGCCAGAACGGAGACGTCGTAATCAGCAGCGCGCTCAACCCGCTGGGCAGGAACTGCTCGGCGATCACCAGCGTCCCCGTGCCGAATCCAATCGTCATCACCCCGAACAGCGCCGTTCGCCTCAGTTCACGGCCCTTCGGAATCTTCGCGCCCGCCACCAGTGCCCCCGCCAGCAACAAGCCGCCGGAGATCAGATACCGCACCGACATCAGTGCCGCCGGAGGAATTTCCTCCACCGCGATTCGGATCCCCAGGTACGTGGTGCCCCAGAAGAAACACACGCACCCCAGCGCCAGATACGCCGTGAACTGTGGGTGATTCCGCAAGGGGATGGTCGGTTACCATGTTAGCTTGATCCTCACGCTGACCATCAATCCCGCCATCGACCGAACGGTCACGGTCGACAAGCTGGTTTTCGAGGATCGCGCCTACATTCTCGATCGCGCCGAAACCGCCGGCGGCCGCGGCATTAACGCCTCCCAAGTCATCCACGGCTTCGGCGGCAAAACCCTCGCGCTCCTCACCTCGGGCGGACCCGCCGGCCAGCGCATGGAATCCTCCCTTGCCGGCATGGGCTTCCCCTTCGAAGCCGTCCACGTCGGCGCGGAGAGCCGCATCAACCTCACCATCTCCGATGAGCAGGGCCTCACCGTGAAGCTCAACGAAAAGGGTTCGCCACTCGAAACCTCGGAGCTCAAGTCGATCCGCGACCTGGTCGAAGCTCTGCTCCCCAAAGCCAGCTGGCTCATGATCTGCGGCAGCATCCAGCCCCACGTCTCGCCGCACTATTACTGCGAGCTGATTGAACTCGCCCGGAAGCGCGGCGTGAAAGTGATGCTCGATACCGATGGCGAAGCCCTCCAGCACGCTCTCGAAGCCCGCCCCGCCGTCATCAGCCCCAATCAGCACGAAGCGGAGCGCCTGCTCGGCCGCGCCATCATCACTCGCGGCCAATTCCTCGAAGCTGCGGAGCGCATCCATGCCATGGGTCCCGAATCCGTCATCCTTTCCCTGGGCGCCCGCGGAGCCCTCGGCATCTCCGCTGACGGCATGTATGAAGCCCTGCCCCCGCGCATCGACGTCCTGTGTCCCATCGGAGCCGGCGACGCCCTTGCCGCCGCCTTCTGCTGGAGCATGGAGAAGAGCAAGAGCTTCGCCGAGTCCCTGCGCTGGGGCGTAGCCGCCGGCACCGCCACCGCCGCTCTCCCCGGCATCAAGTTCCCGACCCTCCAGCAAACCCGCGCCATGTACAAACAAGTAGAAGTCCGCCCCGCCAGATAGCACAGGCTTCAGCCTGTGTCCGTATTTCCGCAACCCGCCCCCACTGCTGTATCCTTTACTGAGATCCTGCCCATGCCGCGCTGCCCCCACTGTTCCGCCGAGCTCCCCACAAACAGCAGCTTCTGTCTAAAATGCGGCGCAGCGATCAAACCCTCCGATCCCGATGTAATGGAAACTGCCGCCATGGAAACCGCCGCCATGGACCCCGTCGAAATGGCGCGGCCAGCCCGCCCGGTCCCCTCGCCCCGCTCCGCCCCCGCCTCCTTCATGGCGACTTCCGGAATCCCCGCCTACCGCTTCGACCCCGGCACTCTCCTCGCCAGCCGCTACCGCATCATCTCGCGACTCGGCAAAGGCGGCATGGGCGAAGTCTTCCGTGCCGACGACATCATGCTCGGCCAGCCCGTCGCCCTTAAGTTCCTCACCGAAGCCGCCACCGGCAACATGAGCCTGCTGACGCGCTTCTATGACGAGGTCCGCATCGCCCGTCAGATCACGCACGCCAACGTCTGCCGCGTCTACGATATCGGCGAGGTCGATGGCCAGCCGTATCTTTCGATGGAATACGTCGATGGCGAAGACCTCGGCAGCCTGCTGCGCCGCATCGGCCGCCTGCCCGCTGATAAAGCCACCGAATTCGCCCGCAAGATGTGCGCGGGACTCGCCGCCGCCCACAAACAAGGCGTCCTGCATCGCGATCTCAAGCCCGCCAACATCATGATCGACGGCCACGGCGAAATCCACATCATGGACTTCGGTCTCGCCGCCGTCGCCACCCAGCTCCAGGGAGCCGAAGCCCGCAGCGGCACCCCCGCCTACATGGCGCCCGAACAACTGGAAGGCCGCGAAGTCTCCGTCCAGAGCGACATCTACGCTCTCGGCCTCGTCTTCTACGAGATGTTCACCGGCAAGCCCGCCCATCGTGCCGACACCGTCGCCCAGATGCTGGAGATCCGCCGCAGTTCCAGCGTCACGAACCCGTCGCAGCTCGCCGCCGACATCGATCCTGCGGTGGAGCGCGCCATCCTCCGCTGCCTCGATCCCGATCCGAAAATGCGACCGGCCTCGGCACTGGCGCTCGCCGCGTCTCTCCCCGGAGGCGATCCCTTAGCAGCCGCCCTCGCCGCCGGCGAAACCCCATCCCCCGAAGTCGTCGCCGCCTCCGGCTCCACCGAAGGGCTCTCTCCGAAAATCGCCATCCCCGCCCTAGCCGCCATCTTAGTCGGCCTTGCAATCACCGCGTTCCTGCTGCCCAAGCTTCAGGCCTCCTCCTACATTCCTCTGGAATATCCGCCTGAAGTTCTCAACGTGAAGGCTCGGGATATTGTGCGCAGCCTCGGCTATACCTCCCCGCCAGCGGATACGCAGGGCGGTTTCTACTACAACACCGGACCCTTCGTCACTTTGAAAGCCCCCAATCCCGCGGCCTGGCGAAAGGTCCTGGAGCCGTATCCTTCTCCCATCCTTTACGGCTACCGGTTGAGTCCGACGCCCCTCGTTTCCCAGCGTTACTCGGACCTGGGCCGGATCACGGCCAACGATCCGCCGAGCACGATCAGCGGGATGATCCAGATTTCCGTCGATCCCAGCGGCCGCCTGATCGGCTTCGACGCCGTTCCTCCCCAATTCGAGAAGGGCGCCGAATTCCCCGCGCCGGACTGGGCTCCGCTCTTCGCCGCGGCTCATTTCGATCTCGCAAAGTTTACTCCCGCCGAGCCGCAGTGGATTCCTCTCGCCGCCACCGACGTTCGGGCCGCATGGACCGGTGACTACCCCGGCAATGTCGATCCCCACGGTGCTACACTCCTCCCCATCCGCGTGGAAGCCGCCGCGTTCCACGGCCGTCCCGTGCACTTTGAAATCGTCTGGCCGTCCACCCGGCCCACCCGCGTCGTCGCCCCCGGCCAATCCAGTCCGGGCCGCCAGGCTTCGGATATCGTGAGCGCCTTGTTGCAAGTTGTCATTCTTCTGATCGCGATCTGGATGGCCCGGTACAACTGGAAAGCCGGCCGGGGCGACCTCCGCGGAGCCGCCACGCTCGGCATCTACATGGCCACCGTCTCCATCCTCAAATGGATCCTCAGCGCGCATCACGTGGGCAGCGCCGACGAACCGGCGTTGTTTAGCGCCGCCCTCTCTGACGCGGCCTATACGGGCGTCCGCTATTGGGTTCTGTATCTCGCGCTGGAGCCGTGGGTGCGCCGTTACTGGCCGCAGAACCTCGTCACCTGGACACGCCTGCTCGCCGGCCGCTGGCGCGATCCCCTCGTCGGACGCGATGCCCTCTTCGGCATTCTGCTGGGCGTCGTGTACTCACTCCTGTTTCAAGGCTACATCTGGGCCATGATGTTCAACGGCGGCTCCCCCGACGATTCCTTCGGTGTCGCCAATCTCAACAACGTTCTGTCTTCCGTCTACACCCTCACGAAACATCTGGATTCCGCCGTCGGCGGAGCACTGTACTTCTTCATGATCCTGTTTGTCCTGCGAGCCGTCCTTCGCAAGCAATGGCTCGCCGGCGGGGCCCTCGTGCTGATCTTTGTCGGCATGCGCTGGGCGGCAGCAGGAGAAACCGCGTGGTTCACGCCTCTCTTCTTGCTGGCCATCTGGACCACCCTGACACTCGCCATGGCGCGCTTCGGTCTCTTCGCCACCATGTGCCTGGTCTTCTTTATCGACACGCCGCTCGAAATGATCGGCACCAATGACTTTTCCGCGTGGTACGGACAAAGCTCCTGGATGATGCTCGCGGTTCTGGCCGGCGCCGCCGTCTGGGCCTTCCGCACATCCCTAGGCGGCCGCCCGCTGCTCCCCGCAGCCCAACCCCAGGCGTAAGCGCGAGGACTACTTCTGCTTCTTCCGAGTCTTAAAAAACACCCCGGACTTCTTCCCCGAGCTCGCCACCATCCCGAAAAACGCCGTGAGCAATGCCACCAGCGTAGCCACCGATCCGATCACCAGATAGTCCGAGTCCTTCAGCGGCCCCGGCATCACCTGCGCCATGATCGCAGCCACCGCCGCGAACACGAACAACACTCCCAGCACCAGCATCAATGTCCGGTTCATCAGTCGTATTTCTCGTAAATGATCTGCTTCCGGTCGAAGCCCTTGCCCTTCAGGATCGCGCGCACATCGTCCACCATCAACTTCAATCCGCACAGATACAAGTCGACGTCCACACGCCCGCCCAGTGCGAGCTCCAAATGATGCTGCACGTGCCCGATCCGCCCCTTCCATCCCTCGTCTGGCCTGCTCACAATCGGCCAAAATCGAAACTGCGGAAATCGCCGGACCATCTCTTCGAACTCTTCGCGATACATCAAGTGCGATTCGTGCCGCACTCCGTAGAGCAGCGTGTACCCCGGCGAGCCCTCGTTCAAATTCGCCAGCAGCATCGACCGCATCGGCGCGACCCCCGTCCCCGTCGCGATCAGCACCGCATCCCGAGCCGCATTCCGGATGACGAACATCCCCAGCGGCGGCCGCATCCCGATGGTCTCGTCCGGTTGCATTGCGAACAGCCGGGTCGAGAACAACCCGTCCGGCACCCGGTTCAGCAGCAACTCAAATCGATTCGTCCCATCCGGCGCCGAAGCGATGGAGTAAGCCCGCGTGATCTCTTTGTCACCAATGTCAGCTGTGAACGACACGAACTGCCCTGGCACAAACTCCAGCCGAGCAAGCTCCTCCACCTCGAAGAAGAACCGCCGCAGATCCGGCGCAGCCTCCACGCTGTGAATCAGTCTCGCCGTCATGCGCCCGACTTAAGCGATGCTTGTGCGCGATCCAGTAACGCTTCCGCCATCGCCGGATGCCCGTCCAGCGGAGGCGTAACTTCCAACTCCACCCCCGGCGTCGTCCGCTGAGCCTCTTCCGCCAGCCTCGGCAAATCGCGTTGCAGATGCAGCCCCAGCGTGAGGAAGTACGGAATCACCACCACTCTCTCAACCCCGCGCCCCGCCAACTCCCGCGTGGCCGATTTCAAATCCGGCTTGCCGCCTTCGAGAAACGCCGCCACCACATGTTCCAGCCCGCCCTTGGCCGCCATCTGCGCCGCCACCGTCCGCACCGCCTCGTTTGCCGATTCCACACTCGACCCGTGCGCGAACACCACGTATCCCGTCACAACTCCACCGCCGGCTCCGCCGCGGCCTCCACCGGAAAGTACTCGCGCAGGAAATCGTAAAAGGACCGCCCGCGCGGCCTCCCATTCCGATGGTGCAGCGCCAGCCGTTCCAGAAACACCAGCGTCCCCAGAATGTCCGTGTCGCGCAGCGTGTGCATGCCGGCCTCTTCTGCCAGCCTCTTGCCGAACTCGTCGATGGCCCGTTTCAAATCGTCCTGGATCCCTGCCGCGTACGGATTCGGCGGACGCGTCTCATAAATCAGCCCGGATTTTAGCGTCAGGTACGTCTGAATCAGCGATTCCAGAGCCTCCTGCGCATCGCGATCCACCGCGCGAGCCTTCTCCATCGCGCGCGCCAGTGACGTCGCAATCCACATCACCACCGGCTCATGCTCGCGCAGGAACTCTTCGCTGACTTCGACGTCCTTATGCGGAAACTCCGCCTCGGTCACAGGAATCGGCTTCTCGTGCGCCCGCGCTTCGCGCAAATACTCGCAGTCCGACGGGCAGTCGATCGTGTTCTCGCGCTCCATGCCGCAGCAAACCGGGCAAATATCGCCGTTCACGCCAGGACAATAGCGCCGCGCACGTTTCTTTTCGCACAACTTGCAGAGGGTATTCACGTCGCAGTTGCCTCTATCGTATCATCGGGGCATGTTGCGGACCGACGTTTACTTGAAAGTGGAACTGTATCTGGACGAGAAAGAAAAGCCCGAGCGAGTCGCCGCGGAAATCTGCCGCGTGATCAAACGCGTCTACGGCGTGCGCACTGCCGACGTCACGAATATGGTGGAGCGCGAAGGTTGATCTGGAACCAGCGAATGCCCGCTTCTTCGTAACGCTGCGCCTCCGTATGCGATCATGAGCATAATAAACATTGGAGGATGTACATGAAGCTGAAATTGATTGCCGCTGCTGCGCTCGCCGCCCTTGCGCTGGCGCCAGGAGCCCTCTCCGCCGCCGATAACGACGCCCCCAAGCGCCTGGAAGCTTCCGCGGAAGCCTTCAAGGAAGTGATGGGCACGCCGGATAAATCCATCCCGCAGGATCTTCTCGCTAAAGCGCAGTGCTTCGTCATTGTCCCGGATCTCAAGAAGGGAGCCTTCGTGTTCGGCGCCAAATACGGCAAAGGCTTCGTCTCCTGCCGCAAGAAGGACGGCGTCGGCTGGTCCGCTCCCGGCTCCATTCGCGTCGAAGGCGGCAGCTTCGGCTTGCAGATCGGCGGCGCGGAAATGGACGTCTTCATGCTCGTGATGAACGCCAAGGGCATGGATCGCCTGCTCTCTACCAAGTTCACTCTCGGGGGCGAAGCCAGCGCCGCGGCCGGTCCCGTGGGCCGCTCCACCCAAGCCGAAACCGATGCCGCCCTGACCGCGGAGATCCTCACCTGGTCCCGCTCGCGCGGCCTGTTCGGCGGCATCTCGCTCAACGGAGCCACCCTCCGCGAGGATGAAGACTGGAACAAGGAGCTCTACGGCAAGGCCATCAAGAACCGCGAAATCATCACCGGCGACACGGCGGCCCCGGCCTCCTTCGCCCCCTTGATGAGTGAACTGAACAAGTACTCCAGCCGCAAGTAGCCCCAAGCGTAAGCGCGGGGATTTTACGACTCATGTCCGACTCCGAAATATCCGCGCGCATGCGCGACGACTGGAACGCCCGCGCGCGGGAAGACGCGGGCTACTACGTCGCCTTCGGCCGCCGCGATCAGGACGACGCTGGCTTCTTCGCCACCGCCACCGAAGTCATTAACGGCCTCGAATGGGAACTCCGCCGCGTCCCGCTCGCTCAGCGCATCGGTTGGCGAGCCCTCGAAATCGGCTGCGGACCCGGGCGCCTCATGCGCCCCATGTCCCGCCACTTCGTCGAGATCCACGGTGTCGACGTCTCCGACGAAATGATCGCGCTCGCCAAAGAGAAACTGCGCGACATCCCCAACGCCTTTCCCCACCACGGCGATGGCTCCACTCTGCCGCAGTTCGAAGACAACTATTTCGACTTCATCTACTCCTACGCGGTCTTCCAGCACATCCCCACGCGCGACGTCGTGTTCCAGTATCTCCGCGAGATCCGCCGCGTCCTCAAGCCCGGAGGCCTGGTGCGCCTCCAGTTCAACGGCCTGCCCCGCAGTTCCGACGGCGATTACGACACCTGGGCAGGCGCCCGCTTCTCGTCCACCGACATCATGGAGTTCACGCAGTTCCACGATTTCCAGATCCTGGCGCTCGAAGGCGTCTCCACGCAATATATGTGGACCACCTGGCGAAAGCATCCGCAAGGCTGGCAAGCCGCCCAGCAGGATCGCGTGCCCGATGCCACCGTTCGCATCCGCCGCATCACCAACGCCGGAAGCTCGGAACCCGTCGCCCCCTGCCGCGGACGCTTCGCGTCGATCTCCATCTGGGTCGAAAACCTACCGCCCGACGCTGGTCTGCATCACCTTCGCGTCCTCGTCGGCGATTCGCTCGGCACCATCACCTATATCGGCCCTGCCGACAGCGCCGGCTTGCAGCAGATCAACGCCGTGCTCCCCGAACTCGGTGCCACCGGACTCCTCCCCGTGGAACTCCACTGGCTCGGCCAAAACATCGCCCCGCCCGCGACCCTCCGCGTCATCCCACCCGGCCCGAGTGTGCCCCGCCTAGCCTCTGTAACCGACGGCGTAAACCTGGTAGCCGGCGCCCGCATCGAAACCCGCGCGGTCAAGTTGGTCCTAGAAGAAATCGCCCGTCCCCACGAAATCGAAGTCTCCGTCGGAGGCCACCCTGTAAGCGACCTAGAATACTTCTGCGTCGACCCCCGCCCGCAGCGCTTCGAAGTAAACTTCCGCCTCCCTGAAGAAGCCACCCCCGGCCGCCACGCCCTCGAAGTCCGCATCGGCCGCCGCAAACTCGCGCCCGTAATGCTCGAAGTCACCGCGTAACCGCACAGCGCTAAAATTGAGGTGTGAAGGAACTCCTCCCCCTCACGCCCGAACAACTCGCCCGAGCCGAGCAGCGCCTCCGCCACCCTGCCCCCGGCAGCCGCATCGAGGCCGCAAAGAAGTTCGGCATCGATTTGACGCTCATCATGGGACAGCTTCGCCTATCCCCCGCAGAACGTGCTCAGAAAATGCACGAAATCGCTCAAGTCGCCCGGCAAGTGCGGGGAGCGGCGCGTCGTAGACGCCTCTGAACGACATTGCCGCCGTCCAGGTCCTTGTAGACGCGGGCATCGACTTTGTCATCGTCGGCGGCTGGCCCGCCATCTTCCATGGCAGTTCTTACCTTACGAACGATCTGGAAGTTTGCCTTTCGCGAAAGCCGGAGAATTTGAAACGGTTGGCCGCGGCCCTCGGGCGATTCCATCCCAAGCTACGCGGCCTGGCGTCGGATCTGCCCTTCGTGTGGGACGAAAGAACTCTGCGCAACGGCACGATCTTCACCCTCACAACGGACCTCGGAGACATCCACCTCTTGGCGGAAGTAATTGATTTGGGTGATTTTGAGGACGTGAAGCGGAGTTCGGTCCAAGTTGAAACCTTTGACCGCACTGTCTGGACTCTCGACCTGCCTGGTCTCATCCAATCCAAGCGCGCCGCGGGCCGGGATAAAGACCTCCGCATCCTCCCCGAGCTCGAAGGCCTCCTCGAACTCCGCGAGCCCGAAGACTAGCCCTACTTCTTCGTCGTAACCGCCGGCCCCGCCGCGCTCACGCGCATATCGGAGAAGCTCTTCCACGAAAGCTGCCCCCCGATGTACACCAGTGCCACGCACAACGCCAACCGCAGCTTCTTCGAAGGCATGTGGACCGCCAGATACGACCCGCACACCGCCCCCAGAGACCCGCCCACCAGCAGTTTCCACAGCACCGCCGTGTTCACATCGCCCAACCCCGCATGAATCAGTCCGCCGATTGCCGAAAGCGCCAGCCCGAAGCTCAAGTCCGTCCCCACAATCGCCGATGGCTCAAGCGTCGTCAGCCCCATCAACGCCAACGCCCCGATCGCGCCCGCCCCGGCGGAAGAAAATCCCATCTCGAGCCCGATCATCAGCCCGATCGGACTCAGCCACTTCATCCGGTTATGCTGCGTCACCTTGGTGAACCGGAACAAATTCAGCAGCGCGATGCTCATGATCGTGAGCCCCACAAACCCCGTCACCACCATCGTCGGAGCCTTGTTCAATAAAAACGACCCCGCGATCACTCCCGGAATCCCCGCCGCGCTCAGAAACCCGAACGCTTTCCAGTTCACCTGCTTCCGCAGCATGTACCCCGGCGCCGAAATCACCTTCACCACGGTCCCGAAAATCAGCGCCGTGCCCACGCACTCCTTCGCGGGCAGTCCCAATAGCAAAATCAGCAAAGGTGTAGTGAGCGATCCCGCACCGACGCCAGTCAGCGCGATAAACACCGCGATTACGAATCCGAGTGCGAATTCCATCTACTCCACCTGAATATGAATCCCGCACTCCAATTTGCCCTTGCCCTGCCACCTACCGGAGCGCAGATCTTCGGCGCTAAGCGGCAGGGCAGTACAGGGTGCGCATCCGATGCTGGTGTAGCCCTGATCGTACAGCGGCAACACCGGAATGTCTTTGGCCGTCAGATAATTCCAAACTTCTTTATTCGTCCACCCCGCCAGCGGACTAATCTTCTGCAGCGTTTTCCCGCTGGGCAACTTGAACGGTTCCACTTCCTGTAAATTCGCCCGCGTCGGCGATTGTTCGCGCCGCAGCGCCGTGAACCACGTCTCGTATCCCGCCAGCCCCCCAAACAGCGGCTCCACCTTCCGCATCTTGCAGCACTGGTCCGGACGCGTCTGATTCAGAATTCCGAACTGCGCCTCTTGCTCCGCCACGCTCTGCTTCGATTGCAGATTGAACAGGTTCAGCTTCCACTCCGCCGTCATCCGGTCGCGATACTCCAGCGTCTCCGGAAAATGATATCCGGTCTCCAGAAACAGCACCGGGATATCCGGCTTCTGTTCGATCGCCATGTGCACCAGCACCACGCACTCGGTCTGGAAGCTCGACGTCACGCATGGCAGCCCGCCCTGCGCCAGCTGCTGCGCGATCAGATCCTTCGCGGCTTGAACTTTCCCCTCTAGCTCGTCACTCATGCCAAACTCCTTCGAGCACTTTCCCCAGAGCCTCCACCGCCGCGCCGTCGTCATCCGGCAAACTCAGCCGGGCGCCCGCCGGAACCACCAGCCGGACCAATCTCGCCAGCCGGTCCGCCGCGTTCTCCGCCGAATCCTGTGCCGCGGAAAGAATCATTCCCGCCGCCGCCGTAGCGTTGGTTTCCCTGTCAATTAAGATGAAGCTGCCCGTCCCGCGATTCTTCGAATATGCATCGAAAAACAGCGGCCGAGCCGTCGCGATCCGCACCACCCCAATCTCATTCATCGAAAGCGTTGAGGCCGGCTCGTTCGTCAGCGTCGCCACGTTCACCCGATGCGTCACCGCTTCCACGTAAGCCGGAACCGTGTGCGACGTGTGCTTCACCAAATAGTGCCGGGCCGGATCCAGCGGCTTCGCGTCGAACCAAACCACCGTAGCCTCGAACGCTCGCACGGCCTGCGGATTGTCTCCGCTCGCGATCATGTCCCCGCGCCCGATATCGATCTCGTCCTGCAGCGTCAGCGTCACCGAAAGCGGCGCATGCGCCATCTCCAGATCGCCGTCATACGTCACGATGCGCGTCACGCGGGACTTCCGTCCCGAAGGCAGCGCCAAAATCTCATCGCCCGGCTTCACCACGCCCGATGCGATCTGCCCCGTGTAGCCGCGGAACGTGTGGTCCGGCCTCTGCACGCCCTGCACCGCCATCCGAAACGGCGCTTCGATCATGCGATTGTAGGAATCCACCGTCTCCAAATGCTTCAGCAGCGTCGGGCCTTCGAACCAAGGCATGTTCGTGCTGGGATCGACGACATTGTCGCCCTTCAGCGCGCTCAGCGGCAGAAAGTACGGCTCCGGCGCGCCCACCTGCTTCAGGAACGGCTCAAACTCCGCGCGGATCACGCGAAAAACCTCTTCGCTGTAATCCACCAGATCCATCTTGTTCACCGCGATCACAAAGTGCGGAATTCCCAGCAGCGCCGCGATAAATGCATGCCGTCGAGACTGCGTCGTCAGCCCGCGCTTCGCGTCGCACAAAATAATCGCGAGCTCCGCCGTCGACGCGCCCGTAGCCATGTTGCGCGTGTACTGCTCATGCCCCGGCGTATCGGCCAGGATAAACTTCCGCTTCGGCGTCGCGAAATACCGGTACGCCACGTCGATCGTGATGCCTTGCTCGCGTTCCGCCCGCAGCCCGTCCGTCAACAGCGCAAAGTCGATCTCGCCGCCCTTGGTGGCGTTCTTCAACTGATCTTCGTAAGCCCCGCGAGCGTCATGCAGCATCCGCCCGATCAGCGTCGACTTCCCATCGTCCACGCTTCCCGCCGTCGTCAGCCGCAGCAGATCTTTCGCCTGCTCCGCCGCCAGAAACTCTTCGATGTCGAAATGCCCGTTCTTTTCCGCCACCGCGCTCATCAGAAATATCCCTCGCGCTTCTTCAACTCCATCGACCCCTCGCGATCATGGTCGATCACGCGATTCTCGCGCTCCGAATTCCGCACCGCCACCAACTCCGCGATAATCTTCGGCAGCGTATCCGCCTCGCTCCGCACCGCGCCCGTGCACGGCGAGCATCCCAGGCTCCGCATCCGGCACCGCACCATCTCCAGCCGGTCGCCCGGCATCTGCTTTACGAACGGCTGTTCCGGCATGATCAGCGAATTCCCGCGCACCAGCATTTGCCGGTCCTTGGCGAAGTACAGATCCGGAATCGGAATGTTCTCCGCGTGGATGTACTGCCACACGTCCATCTCCGTCCAGTTCGAAAGCGGAAATACGCGGATGCTCTCACCCGGCTCCACCCGGCTGTTGAAGATGTTCCACAGCTCCGGCCGCTGATTCTTCGGATCCCACTGCCCCAGCCGGTCCCGGAACGAGTAAATCCGCTCCTTCGCGCGAGACTTCTCCTCGTCGCGCCGCGCTCCTCCGAAGGCCGCATCATAGTTGCCCGCGCGCAGCCCGTCGAGCAAGGCCTGCGTCTTCAGCAGTCCGCAGCAGCGCTCCGTGCCCAGTTTGAACGGGTTCGCACCCGCCTCCAGCGCCACAGTATTGGAATGGACAATGAGGTTCAGACCCAGCTCCGCCGCGAAGCGGTCCCGAAACTCTATCATTTCCTTGAACTTATAAGATGTGTCCACGTGCAGCAGCGGGAAGGGGATCGGTCCTGGATAAAATGCCTTCTGCGCCAGCCGGACCATCACCGATGAGTCCTTGCCGATCGAATAAAGCATCACCGGCCGCTGGAATTCGGCCGCGACCTCACGGATAATGTGAATACTCTCCGCTTCCAGTGCCTGCAAGTGGCTGATTCGCCAAGCCATGCCTCATGGTAGCATGCAATCCCCGTATTGTCTATCTGGAACCACAGTTTTGCTCCTCAGGCTTATCACAACATATCCACAACCTGTAGATTAAAGTGATTGACACACGCTACATATTGGGTCATGATTGCCAACATGCGGTTCTCGCCGCTGTATGGAACCCGGAGAAGAAACCATGGGACAATTAGGTGTAGGAGTCGCGTTGAAAATGAAAGATGTGCGCCGGCCGGTGCCGGTGTCCGAACGAGTCGGAGTCAGCTTTCCCCGGTACTTCACTGCCAAGCTGGAGTCCGGCAAAACCCCCTATGACGAGATCGCCTGGGAGAAGCGTACCGCTTCCATTGGCAACGACAAAGGCGCAGTCATTTTCGAACAGCGCGATGTGGAAGTCCCGGTAGACTGGTCCCAAACCGCAACCAATATCGTTGTCAGCAAATATTTCTACGGCAAGATGGGCTCGCCGGAGCGCGAAACCAGCGTCCGCCAGCTCATCGGCCGCGTCGTCGATACCATCACGGACTGGGGCGTCCATCAACGCTATTTCCGCACCGTGCAGGACGCCGCCAACTTCCGCGACGATCTCGCGCACCTCATGCTCTCCCAGAAGGCGTGCTTCAATTCGCCCGTCTGGTTCAACGTCGGTGTCAAGGAACCCCGCGGCTACGGCTACTATTTCGACGATGCCGCCAACGCCACCAAGAAAATCGATCCCAACGAACGCCGCCCGCAATGCTCCGCCTGCTTCATCAACTCCGTCGGCGATACTCTCGAATCCATCCTCGAACTCGCCAAGACCGAAGGCATGCTGTTCAAGTGGGGCTCCGGCACCGGCACCAATCTCTCCACCCTGCGTGAGGAAGACGGCCTGCTCTCGAGCGGTGGCCGCGCCTCCGGACCTCTCAGCTTCATGAAAGGCTTCGACGCCTTCGCCGGCGTCATCAAGAGCGGAGGCAAAACCCGCCGCGCCGCGAAAATGGTCATTCTGAACGCGGACCATCCCGACGTCGAAAAATTCGTCTGGTGCAAAGCCAAGGAAGAGAAGAAGGCGCACACCCTGATCGACGCCGGTTACGATTCTTCGCTCGACGGCGACGCCTACGGTTCCATCTTTTTCCAGAACGCCAACAACAGCGTCCGCGCCACCGACGAATTTATGGAAGCCGTCGTTCGCGATGACGATTGGTGGACCAAGTCCCGCATCTCCGGCCAGGCCGTGAAGCGCTACAAGGCCCGCGGCCTGATGCACGAAATCGCCGAAGCCACCCACCAGTGCGGCGATCCCGGCATGCAGTTCGACACCACCATCAACCGCTGGCACACGTCGAAGAACACCGCGCGCATCAACGCCTCGAACCCCTGCTCGGAATACATGTTCCTCGACGATTCCGCCTGCAACCTCGCGTCGATGAACCTGATGAAGTTCGTCGGCCCCAACGGCCAGTTCGACGTCGAGGCGTATCGCCATGCTGTGGACACCATCATCCTGGCCCAGGAAATCATCGTCGACAACGCCGCGTACCCCACCGAAAAAATCGCGAAGAACTCGCATGACTATCGCCCGCTCGGCCTCGGCTACGCCAACTTGGGCGCGTTGCTCATGTCCATGGGCGTCCCCTACGATTCCGAATCCGGCCGCCAGATGGCCGCTGGACTCACCGCGATCATGTGCGGCCAGGCCTACCTGACCAGCGCCCGCATCGCCGACGAAGCCACCGGCCCCTGCGAAGGCTACGCCCTCAATGAGGAGCCGTTCCTCGGCGTCATCCGCATGCATCGCGACGCCACTCTCGATATCGATAGCAAGCTGGTGCCTCTCTCCATTTACGAAAACGCCAA
This sequence comes from Bryobacteraceae bacterium, assembly GCA_036498815.1. Lineage (GTDB taxonomy): Bacteria > Acidobacteriota > Terriglobia > Bryobacterales > Bryobacteraceae > Palsa-187. Next base: position 365,834 of record DASYET010000049.1, read on the forward strand.
GAGCTGCTGGGAAGAAGCCCTCGCTCTCGGCCGCACCGCCGGCTATCGCAACGCGCAGACCACCGTCATCGCGCCCACCGGCACCATCGGCTTCATGATGGATTGCGACACTACCGGCATCGAACCCGACCTCGCTCTCGTCAAATACAAAAAACTCGTCGGCGGCGGCGTCATCAAGATCGTCAACAACACCGTCCCCAGCGCCTTGATCAAACTCGGCTACACGCCCGATCAAGTCAACCGGATCGTCGATCACGTCGACTCCTCCGGCACCATCGAAGGCGCGCCCGGCCTCAAGGACGAACACCTGCCCGTCTTCGATTGCAGCTTCCGTCCGCAAAACGGCAAGCGCAGCATCCATTACATGGGCCATGTCCGCATGATGGCCGCGACGCAGCCGTACATCTCCGGCGCGATTTCGAAGACCATCAACATGCCCGAGGAATGCACCGTGGAAGAAGTGATGCACGCCTACACGGAAAGCTGGAGACTCGGCCTGAAAGCCGTCGCCATCTATCGCGATAACTCCAAGCGCGTCCAGCCCCTCAGCTCCGGCACCTCCAAAGGAGCCAAGGCCGCGAACACTTCCACCCCCGTCGTCTCCGAAAAAATCGTCGAGAAGATCGTCTACCAGCCCGTCCGCCGCAAGCTCCCCGACGATCGCCTGGCCCGCACCCACAAATTCTCCATCGGAGGCCACGAAGGCTATCTCACCGTCGGCCTCTATGAGGATGGCACCCCCGGCGAGCTCTTCGTCACCATGGCGAAGGAAGGCTCCACCATCTCCGGACTCATGGACAGCTTCGCCACCGCCGTCAGCTACGCGCTGCAATACGGCGTGCCGCTGAAGTTCTTCGTCGACAAGTTCAGCCACGTGCGCTTCGAGCCCAGCGGCTGGACCGGCAACCCCGACGTCCCCTACGCGAAGTCCATCATGGACTATATCTTCCGCTGGCTCGGCGCCAAGTTCCTCGGAGCCGAGTACGCCGCGGGCGAAGCCGGCGAAGCCCCCAAGCTCCGCGTCACCGAGCCCGATCCGCAACAACAGCTCTTCACTCCCGCCGTCAGCGACGCCCCCACCTGCGCCGAATGCGGCGGCCTCATGACCCGCAACGGCAGCTGCTTCAAATGCGAAAACTGCGGCGGCACCAGCGGGTGCAGCTAAGAGGACTCATCGCCATGTTGAGAATCGTTACAAAAGAGTTCACGGCACCCGCCTTGGGCGATCCTCCTCAGACAATCGAGGCGGAGACGATCATAAGGTGCAGTCCCATCCCTACGTTTAGCACTCCGTCTGTCGAATCAGAGCGCTTTGAATTCGATTACCAGGGAAAGCGCTGCCACATCGACCGCAGGACGATGGATACCCATACTGGAATCGTGCCCCAATCAGCGATCGTCGGGGAAAGCGACTAGAAGCTCGATGCTGCACCAGCGCACCGGCAACACGGAAACCATCTTCGGCTACGGTCGGCTGCATCTCGCCGACCGTCTGCTCAAGCCCACCGTCTCTCTCCGCTTCCACGACGGCGTCGGAGAAGGCCGCTTCGCCGACCTCCCGAAGTGGGACGCCGAAGACGCCCTCCGCGCCAAGAAGGCCCTCACGCTCGAACTCGAAGACGGCCGCACCGGCAGCGTCTTCCTCACCGACGCACAAGGCTCCTTCGTCCTCGCCGGCCCGCTAGAGTAAAACTGGCCGCTCTATAATGGAGCCATGGCGGAAACGCACCGGCCTTCCAAAACCGTTCAGACGTCGCCTCCGCTCAACATTAGCGTTGCTGGCCTCATCCAGGACCAAATAGCCCGTGGCGAACACACGCTGAGTCCACTGGGTCAGCGTCTCCTTGCAGCTCGTCGTTCCGTTGAATTAAGCGGCGTTCCACTACTGAACGACCAAGAACTCGAAGTGGAGAAAGCGCAACGCCGCGGTGGAGTAGAGCACCGCTAAAGGCCAATGCCGCGATCTTTCCCCGATAGCGGCGTACTCAGCGACGCGGCCCGCGCCGCGAGCCCCATTCGAGCACGGACTGCGCTTTATTCTCTCGGCGATCCGCAACGCACCTTCCTGACTAGCGCTTTCGTCCGCCTGGAAACGGTTCCCAAAGCAGAATACACCGGCCGTACAGAGGAACTCGCCTTCTATGAGAGTTTCTTTCGGGACCAAGAAGTGGAATGGTGCCGCGATTGGGAGCAGATGATTGCCCTGGCAGATGAGGAATCGCGACGGAGCGGTCTTGGCGCTCTCGATGCACTGCATGTCGCCGCCGCGCACTTGCTCGGCGCCGACGAACTCGTCACAACCGAAGGAATCAACAAGAATGTGCACCGGACACGCCTGGTACACGTAGTATATCTGTACAGCCTCAACTTCTGACGCCCCCCCTCAATGCGTCATCGCATACACAATATAATTAACACCCTCGCGAATCCCCAGCGCCGAATACTTCTCCGGATAGCTCGGATCGTCCGCCCACTCCCACGAATCGCCCGTATCGTGATTGAACAGCACCGTCAGCGCGATCCGGTTTTTGTCGTCGTAAATCGCCCGCCAGTGCGGGTCGGAGCCTCCATTTAAATACGGCTGCCCGTACAAACTCCACTGCCCCGGTACCTGATACCGCTCCTCCAAATCGAACACGCTGTGGAAGATCGCGTCCTTATCGGGAATCTCCACAATCGGCCGCCCCGGAAACAGCGCCTGCATGTTTTGTTGGAAGTAATACCAGTCGTCCGCGCCCCAGAAATCGTCCCCCATGATGAACCCGCCGCGAGCCAGATACTCCCGCACCTGCGCGAACTGCTCCGCGTTGAAATTCCACTGGTCCGGACCCGCGCAATACAGAAACGGCCAGTTGAACATTTCATCGCCGTCGAAAGGGTCGACAGGCTGCTCCACGCTCCGCACATTCACCCGAGTCAGACGCCGCAGCGCCAAAACGAAATGCCGGTCGGACCGCGGATAATCGTTGGACCACGCGCTCGGCCCGTTGCGGTAGTCGTACCGCCACAGCCGCCCGAAAATTCCCCAGTCGCCCTGCGGATACATCATCCGCGCGAAGACGAAATCGGTCTTGTCGTTCCAATCGTCCGCGCGAGGGAAATTGTTGTAGCCTTCTTGACTAGGATACTCGCGAAACGGCTTCTGGAACGCGTACAACCCGCTCACGCAGGCCAGCACTAAGATCAGCAGCGCGCTCCGCTTCACACGTCCAGCCTAGCATTTACCATCAAACATCCAGACCGTCCGCATCCAGGCCGTCCACGCCCAGCCCCACGTAGTTCTCCGCCAGCGATTGCTGCGCCGCCCGCGACCCCGCCAAGTAATCCAGCTCCGCCAACTGCCGCCTCCGGTCGAACGCATTGTCCTCGGGAAACCGGTGCAGCACCGAAGTCATCCACCAACTGAACCTTTGCACCTTCCAGCAATGCCGCAAACAAATTTCCGAATACCGGTCCAGCAAATCCGTGCGACCCTTCGAATAAAACTCCTTCAGCCCCTTCGCCAGCACCCGCACATCCGTCACGGCCATGTTCAGCCCCTTCGCGCCCGTAGCCGGAACGATGTGCGCCGCATCCCCCGCCAAAAACAATTTCCCGAACCGCATCGGCTCCGCGACAAAGCTCCGCATCGGAGCCACGTTCTTCTGCAATACCGGACCTTCCTTCAGCCTCTCGCCCAACCCCAGCCGCAGGTGCAACTCTTCCCAGATCCGAGCATCCGGCCACTCCGCCAAATTCTCCTCCGGCGAGCACTGCACATACAGCCGCGAAACCTCCGGCGACCGCATACTCATCAACGCGAACCCGCGCTCGTGATTCGCGTAAATCAATTCTTCCGAAGCCGGCCGAGTCTGCGCCAGAATCCCCAGCCATCCGAACGGATACACCCGCTCGTAAATTGCCAGCACCTTCTCCGGCACCGACGCCCTCGCCACCCCGTGGAACCCATCGCACCCCGCGATGAAATCGCACTCGATCGAATGTTCCACTCCGTCCTTGCGATACCGGATCCGCGGCTTCTCCCCCTCCACGTCTTCCACCGCCACCGCCTCGGCCCCAAAAACAATCTCGCCGCCCGCCGCCATGCGAGCCGCCACCAGATCCTTAATCACCTCTTGCTGCGCATACACCACAATCCCGCGACCCGTCAGTGCCTTGAAATCGATCCGCAGATGCCGCCCTTCGCCGAACCGGATTTCCACGCCCTCATGCACCAGCCCTTCGCGGCGCATCCTCTCGCCCACGCCCGTCGCCATCATCAGGTCCGTGGTCCCTTGCTCCAGCACCCCGGCGCGCACGCGGCTCTCGATGTACTCCCGCGTGTGCGATTCCAGCACCACACTCTCAATTCCCTCGCGATGCAGCAGGTGCGAAAGGAACAACCCCGCCGGCCCCGCCCCGATAATTCCAATTTGTGTTCGCACTCGCGTAATTATACTCGCGTCATGATAGAGGATATGAATTGTCGGGCACTCGCCATCCTGCTGCTCGCCGCCACCGCGGCGTCCGCGCAATGGCTGCACTTCCCCACCGCCGGAATCCCCCGCACTCGCGACGGCAAACCGAATCTCGCCGCGCCCACTCCCAAGGCTCGCGACGGCCATCCTGATCTCTCCGGCCTCTGGATGCCCTCCAACGATCCCAACATCAAAGGCACCGACGGCGAGCCGCTCCCCAAACTCTTCATCGACGTCAGCATGGGCCTGAAGCCCGGCGAATTCACCATGACGCCCGCCGCCGAAGCCACTTTCGCCAGCCGAGCCCGCAACTTCCAGGCCGACGATCCTCTCACCACCTGCAAGCCCCTCGGCGGACCCCGCCTCGACAGCATCCCCGCACCCATCAAGATCGTCCAGAATCCCGGACTCGTCATCCTCATGCACGAAATGGAAAGCATCTTCCGCCAGATCCATACCGACGGCCGCAAGCTCCCTGACGATCCTTTGCCCTCCACCCTCGGCTACTCCACGGCCCAGTGGAACGGCGACACACTCGTCGTCGACACCATCGGATTCCACGGCGACGGCTGGCTGGACGCCGTCGGCCACCCGTACAGCGAAGCCCTCCACGTCGCCGAACGCTACCACCGCCGCGACTTCGGCCATATGGAAATCCAAATCATCATCGACGATCCTCAGTCCTACCGCAAACCTTTCACCATCACCCAAATGATGGAGTTCCTCCCCGATACCGACCTGCTCGACTATCACTGCGCCGATAATGAGCGCGATACGAAGCACTTCGTTCTAAAATGATGTAGAAGCAAAAGGGGAGGGCCACGAAGACTTGCCAGAAAACATTGGCCTCTCGTGACCGCGGCCGCCGCGCAGGACTTCCACTTCGAAGTCGCCTCCGTCAAGCCCACAAACTCCGCCGAAGTTAGCGTGTCCAGCGGACCACCCGTCGGCTTTACTTGAAGACGCTTTACTGCGGCTTCCCCAGCGAACACAGCGGATCCCCCACCACAATGTTCTGCCAGCTCAACCGCGGAATCGCCAGATAATAACTCTCCGCCAGATTCCGCCCCGAATAATATGCCGGCAGCAACAACTCCGGCCTCGGCGTCATGATCAGGTACGGTTCGTACACATGCCCCGACGCGCCCGTCGCGCCCTCCAATAAATAGTCCGCCGTCAGCGTCTGCGGAGCCCCCTCCCACCACAGCGGCTTCGATCCCCAGTCGCTGATGTTCCACCCGTCCGGAGGCTTCTTGAACGTTCGCCCATTGGTCGAAACGAACTCCGTCATGATCGCCCCCGGCAGCCACTGGAAATTGAGAAACCGCTCATGCCGGGCCTTGTCGTTCGATCCCCAACTCGCGTACCCGATCACTTCCGTCTGCTTCGTCAGCACCTTGGTCGTCTCATCCAGCACCACGCGATCCTTCGGCAACAAATTGGCCGCGTCCTTCAGCCAACTCTCGCCTTGCGTGTTGCCGTCGCCCGCCATGTCGATCACGAATTTCCCCCGGTTCACCGGATGCTGCGCGCGATCGATAATCGCCTTCACGCCGTCGAAATCGTACGCGGCCAGCCGAGTCACCAGGTACATCGGAAACTGCGGATGCCCGAATTTGGCGTTCTTCTCTCCGAAAAACGGATTCGGCACAGTCGCCGCGATGGCATGCGGACCCTTTTTTATATCGCTATACAGCAGCGTCAACTCGCTGTCCACGGACGCCGCATCCCCGCCCATTCCATCCGTCCCATGGATCTTCAACGGCACCCCGCCCGTCGTCACGATGTAGAGAATGCTCTCCACCAGTCCGCCGGATTGCAAGCACTTCGCCACCGGAGCCTGAATCTCACCGTCGAAATCCAGCCGCCGGATCTCTTCCTCGGTTGAAGCCTGGATGTGGCAGATGTTCTTCGCCGGAACCGCCCGCCGCCGCGCGTAATACTCGCCGATCTCCTTGGAAAGCGGCGAATTATCGTTCACCACAATCAGCACGTTCTGCGGAGTCTGCCCCGCCGCCGGCAACGCCATCAAGAGCACTGCAGCCCCCAGCGTAAGCGCGGGGACTCCGATCGCAAATGACCACATCTTCATCTCCGCAGGCCCCCTTGCACTTTTAAGCTAGCAGAAGCCGTGCAAATAGTGCGATGCTAAAATGAGAGTCCCAGTAGACACACCATGGATCTCGACCAGCTCCATACTTTTCTCGAGATCGTTCGCCTGAAGAGTTTCTCCAAGGCGGCGCAATCGTGCTTCCGCACCCAGCCTGCGGTCAGCGCCCAGGTGCGCCAACTCGAACAGGACCTCAACGCCCCGCTCTTCGAACGGCTCGGCACCAAGATCGCCCTCACGCCCGCCGGCCGCATCTTCGCCGATTACGCCGAACAAATCCTCGACCTCCGCCGCCGCGCCCAGGACACGATTAACGAACTGGACCGCACGCCTCGTGGCGAACTCGTCATCGCCGCCAACGAAGCCACCTGCATCTACGTCCTGCCCCACGTCTTCTCGCAATACAAGAAGCTGTTCCCGCAAGTCCAGATCCTGGTGGACCGCTCTTATGGCTCCCGCGTCGTCGAAGCCGTGGTCGACAATCAAGCCGACTTCGGCATCACGCAGCTTCCGGTGAAGGAGAAACGCCTCCAAGCGGTCAAAATTCACACGGACGAGATCAAGCTCATCCTGCCGCCCCCGCACGCCCTGGCTGCGAAGAAACAAATTCTCGCCTCGGACCTTCTCGGAGAGCAGCTCCTGCTCCCGAAAACCGGAACCACTCGCAGCCGCCTCAACGCGTGGCTGGAAGCCGTGGAAGACCAGATCAGCGTCTCCATGGAGCTCGACTCCACCGAGATGATCAAGCGCTTCGTGCTGGCCGGCCTCGGCCTCAGCTTCCTCGCCACCGCTCACTGCGCTGAGGAAGTGGCCGCCGACCGCCTGGCAGCCGTCTCCCTGGGCCCCGACCCGATCACCCGTCAAGTTGGATTAATCTATAGGAAGGACAAGGCGCTTTCGAAAGCAGCCTTGGGCTTCATCGAAGTGGTGCTCCAGAATGCACTCGGTGGAGGCCTCCTCGCGGCAGAGGGTTGAGCGAAACGTATGCATCGCGTCACCGTCAAGACGTCGACCATCTTCATCGCCAAAGGCGGGAAGACGCAGGTGTATCATTCCGTCAACGATGTTCCGCCGCGCCTCCGCAAGCAGCTTGAGGATTCCACCAACGGCTTCAACTCCGCCACCATCTTGATCGCGGACCGCCGCGGCCGGGAAGAAATCGTCCGCGCCCTCAACGGGCTCCCGTCCGGCCTCCGCTCGCGGCTCGCGTCTTCACTTGCCCCCAGCGCCCGAACGTCCTCCGCCTCGAAGCCCATCCACCCTGTGGAACAGTTCTTCCGCCAGAACTGGGCCGAAGTCCTGCTCTCCGGAGCCGGCGCCGCCGCCATCGTAACTTGGCTCGTGCTCCACTTCCGCTAGACCGCCATTAGCCGGCCCCAGCGGCGCGGAGCAACATCAGAATCGCCGGCGCCATCGGCAGCCAGCAGAGTTCAGGCTTCCTTCTTCGGAAGAAGTACGCCACGCCCACCAGCAACGGATACGTCCACGCCACGGCGAGATAGCGGTACAAGTCCCACCGGCCGTTCGCGTCATCGAACGCCCCGGCTGTTCCGATCAACGTGAACACGGGCAGCCAGGGCACCAGGATCACGAACCAAATCCCCAGCAGGATCTTTACTTGTTTTGCCAGCGGTGCGGGTCCCGGCAGAGCTTCCGTCATCCTGATCTAATCTATCAACCGGCGCCGTAGTCCGGCTCCCGGCATCTTTAGCCGATAATAAAGATCGTGCCCCGCATCGCCATCTTCGGAGCAGCCGGACAACTCGGCGCCGAACTCGCCACGGAATTCGCTGCCCGAGGCCACCAGGTCTCCGCGTTCGACCGCGCGCAAATCGACATCACGGACCCCGCCGCCGTCGAGAAAACGTTGTCTTCCCTCGACCCCGCCATCGTCCTCAACGCCGCTGCCTACAACCAGGTCGACGTCTCGGAAAAGGACCCCCTGGCCGCCTTCCAAGTCAACGCGCTCGCCGTCCGCAATCTCGCCATCGCGTGCCGCCAGCTCGACGCGCGTCTGGTGCACTTCTCCACCGATTACGTGTTCGACGGCCAGGCCGGCCGAGCCTATCGTGAGGAAGACGATCCGCGGCCCCTTGGCGCTTACGCCGTCTCGAAGCTCGCCGGCGAGTTTTACGCGAGCGCGTATCTCGACCAGCCCCTCATCATCCGCACGTCGGGGGTCTACGGCCCCAAAGGAATGGACACCGCGCGAGGCAATTTCGTCGAGCTCATGCTGCGCCTCGCCGGCAACGCCCAGCCGATCCGCGTCGTCGAGGACCATGTCGCATCCCCGACCTTCGCCCCCGCCCTCGCCGCCCGCACCGCCGACCTGGTGGACCGCAACGCGCACGGCATCTTTCATCTCGGCGGAGGCTCGCCGATCTCCTGGTACGATTGGGCCGCGAAAATCTTCGAAGCCGCTGGCCTCCGTCCCCCGCTCCAGCCGACGAACGAGCGAGAATTCCGCACCCCCGCCCGCCGCCCCAAATACTCGGCGCTCTCGAACGCCAAATCCGAAGCATGGGGCCTGGCCCCCATGCCGTCGCTCGACCACTGCATCCGAACCTACCTCGAAACCCGCGCCGCCCGCCTGGCGCCTGCCACCAGCGCCTAATTCCCCGAAGCCTTCTCCACCGAATCAATCACCATCACCTCCACCGGCCCTCTCTGCGACTCCAGCTTCAGCCCCAACTGCTCCTCCAGGGCCGTGAACACCGAAGGACCCTCCGGATCCGCCAAATCCTGCGCGAACGTCATTTTGAAATCGAAGTTCCCGGCCAGCCCCGTCTTATCCAGCACCGGCCGCCCCACCATATCTGACAACACCAGAGCCAGCACCCCAATGTTCTGTTGGGACGACGTCATCACGGACTTCCCCTGCGCGTTTCTTCTCGTCGAGAATCCACTCTGCGGCCCGATCGCCACCCCCGACACTTGAATCTTCGCTCCGCCCTTCGCTACCGTCAGTGCATACACCGGCGCGTCTTTCGTCTCCTTGTGGAGCTTCAACTGAAACCGGTCCGCCAGCATGGCCCGCACCCGAGCCTGCATCTGCGCGCGAAACTCGTTGCGCTGCGCCTCGGTCATTCTCATCAGATCCTCTTCCGACACCGCCGGACCGTTCCCCTTCGCCTCGATGTCGTACCCCAGCGTCCCGATCCAACCCGGCCCGCCCGAAATCTGAAAGTCGTGCACATCGTACGCCTGCCGGATCAAGCTCTTCACCGTGATGTTTCTCCCACGAAAAATCCCGCCCGGGGCAATCCCCACCGACGATCCTTGCGCCGAAGGCTCGCTCGGTTTGATCGACGCCACCTCGAACGTCTGCGCCCCCGCGATTCCCGCCGCGAAAATCATCAACCCCAGCACCCGTCTCACAGTGAACTCTCCCGCCGCACCGCCACCACGCCGGAGCTCTTGCTCTCCACGCGATAAAAAATCAAGTACGCCAGGCCCACCCCGATCGGCACCAGTCCCAGCAGCGCCACCGCTCCAGGCAGCTTGTCTTGCGGAGTCAGATCGTTCTCCGCCTGCTTGATCTCCTCTTCCGTCGCGCCCATGTTCTTCAGATTGCGCGCGCGCCAGATGCGATCTTCCAGGCGCATGGGCCCGCCCGTGCTCACGGAGAAGGCGCCGATAAACGCCGTCAGCGCAACCCCTCCGAACAGCCACAACATCCCGCGCAACAGATACACCCGCGGCGACCACACGCGCCCCTCCCCGCTCAGCTCCGGCAGCGCCATTCCCTTGTCCAGCGCCGCCAGCCGCTCCTTGTGCTGCAATTCCCGCTTGCGATACCGCAGCACCAGCCCGCTCACGATCACGCCGCCCACCACCAGGGCAATAATCGATACCACCTGTTCAGCGCCCACGTTGTTCTCCTTGTCCCTTGAGACTCCCGCCCGCCCTAAAAATGTTTCAGCAGGGAACTGAAACTTAGCTACCCTTCGTACAGGTCTAAAGGGGGGCGGAACTCGCCTCATTGCCCGTTAGAGATCGCCTGCTTAAATGATGGACGAGGAAATCCGCGCACATCTGGACCGCGAACGCTGGCTGCAAGCCTTTGACCTCGTGCTGAAACAGTACCAAACGAAAGTGTTCCATCTGGCGCTCTCCATCCTCGGCAACCGCGAGCAGGCCGAGGACGCCTCTCAGGAGATCTTCCTCCGCATCTGGCGAGCCCTTCCCAGTTACCGCGGCGCGAGCCAGCTCTCCACCTGGATCTTCTCCATTGCCCGCAACGCCTCCCTCACGGCGCTCAAGCGAGCCGCCTCGAAGCGCACCGTCTCGCTGGAAGAACCCGGCATGCTCGCCGCCGCGGAGAAACGAGAGCCCGATCCTCGCACGCCGGACCTCGCGGCCCTGGTCCAACAGCTGCCCGAGAAACAACGTCAAGTCGTCACTCTGTTTTATATGGAAGAAAAATCGTACGAAGAAGTAGCGCGGCAGTTGGACCTGCCCATGGGCACCGTAAAAACCCACCTGTTCCGCGCGCGTAAGGAACTGGCGTTAAAATGGCAACAGGAAAAGTCGCAGAAGGAGGACTCAAATGCCGTGCGAAAAATTTGAAGATCTGCTCTGCGGCTACAGCGACCTCTCCGCCGAACAGCGCCAGCCCGTCGACGCCCACATGGCCGCCTGCGCCGATTGCCGCGAGTTCCTCGGAACTCTCTCCGCGCTCGATCGAAGCCTGACGACTCTCTACGCCGGCCTCCAGCCCGCGCGTCCCTTCAACCCCGCCTCGATCCGCCAGCCCTCCGCCCTCCCCGAGATCCTCGACTTCGTTGGCTGGGCCGCCGTCTTCGCGACACTCTTGTTCCTCAGCGTCGTCGTCGCGGCGAGATTCGGCTACACGCTCACGGTGCCGCGCAATGCAGTCTGGTACACCACTGCGGCGCTCATGATGTTGGCGCTTGTAGCCTGGGTCACGTCGCGAAGACCAGCCAGCCCGTCCCCTCGCTAAGGCTCCCTCCCCGCCGCTCTAGGCACCTGGCCGATGCAGCCCCCAGCGTCAGCGCGAGGACTCCGCCCTCCGCCCCAACAACCACAAGTGCGTCCCCACCGCCATCGTCCCGCACGCCCCGATGATCGCCGCCATCGGCATCGCAGTCGAGCTATTCACCGTCCCCATGACAATCGTCGCCACCGCCGCCATCGAGAACTGGATCGTCCCCAGTAACGCCGAGGCCATCCCCGCGTTCCGTCCGTGATGCGCCATCGCCAGCGCCACCGCGTTAGGAAACACAAATCCCACCGACGCCAGATACATCCATAACGGCGCGCCCACGCCCCACAACTGCGGCGCCCGCACCAGCGCCGCCCCTACCAACAGCACTCCCGCCGCGCACTGCACAAACGCCGCATTCCGCATGAGCTTCGCCGGATGATGCCCGTGAAACACCCGCCCATTCACCTGCGCGCTGCCCACCACCGCCAGAGCGTTCAGCGCGATCAGCCATCCGAACCGCTCCGGCCGCACTCCGTAAATGTTCATGAACACAAACGGAGCCCCCGTGATATACGCGAACATCCCCGCCGAGCTAAATCCCGTAGCCAGCGTAGCCCCCAAAAATACCTTGTCGCGCAACAACCCTTTGTACGTCGAGAATACGTGCGAAAACGACAAGGGATGCCTGTCCGCATGGGACTCCGGCAAGCGCAGCCACGCCCCCGCCACCGCGAGCACTCCTCCGCCCGCAAGCAGCCAGAACGCCGCCTGCCACCCCAGCCACACCAGCAAATACGCGCCCACCAACGGAGCCACCAGCGGAGCCACTCCCATCACCAGCAGCAGCGACGAATAAACCTTCCGCGTCTCCTCCGGCGGAAACAAATCGCGCACCATGGCCCGCGCAATCACCGCGCCCGAACAAGCCCCGATCGCCTGCACCAACCGGAACGCCGCCATCATCTGAGCCGAAGGAGCCAGCGCGCACGCCACCGACGCTAGCACATACAGCAGCATCCCGATCAACAGCGGAGGCTTCCGCCCAAACCGGTCCGCCAGCGGCCCATACAGCGACTGCCCCGCCGAAAACCCGACGAAGAACGTGGACATCGTAAACTGCACATCCCCCGCCGACGCGTGAAAATATCGCTCCAGCGTCGGCAGCGACGGCAAATACATGTCGATGCTCAAAGGCGCAAACGCCGTCAGCGCCCCCAGAATAAAAACAATCTCGACCCGCCGAATCCCCTTCGGCGCCCCGATAGCTGTAGCGACCGTCCCCATGCAGCCTCTTATCTTAGTGAAGTTCCCGCAAGTGATGTGGCGCGGGCTTCAGCCTGCCGCGTCGAGACTCGTCTCGACGCTCGATAACGGTTCAGTTTCAACTTGCCTTTCGCGCGTCTTTCGATATCTGGACCGCCGATCATTGGCTTCTTCTGGGAGCCTTCGTCTTCGAGGTCCAGGCGCTTCAGCACGTGCTGGTACCGTGTCCACCACTCGGGCGGCCCCTGGTACGATGATGCGATGATCGTGCCGAATGGGTCGAGATGAAGATTAGAAGCCGCGCATTCCTTGAGCGTCCCTGGCTATTCCCCGTCTGCATCGGGATCGGATTCGCAGGTGCGATTGTCTACGTCTACGCAACGATTCCAGATCTACCGTGGATCTATGTGATCCCCGCCTAGCGGCCTTGTTTCTCGGCATGAACGCTCTGTTCTTCAGGGCTCTCAAAAGCAGCAAATAAGCTCGAACTGAACCACTACCCGGCGCTCCATCTACCGCTCCCCTGCCGCCCAAGCCTGGCAAGGATGATGCAGTTCCTCCGCCCGAACCCAAATCAACTCATGCTCATGCTCTTCCCGCACTCGCTCTCCCAACTCCGCCCCGAAGAACGTGGCCCGCAACTCATAACAAGTCCCGAAATACAACGAATACTGGAGCGTCTCTCCCAAACACTCCCCCAACTGCACCGCGAGCCCCAACTCCTCCGCCACCTCGCGCCGCACCGCGTCCTCAGCCGACTCGCCCGCCTCAATCCCCCCGCCCGGCAGAAACAACTTGTCCCCATCGAGCACCGCCGCCACCAGCCCCGCCTCGCCCCGCACCACCGCATAAGCGCACACGCGCGCGTATAACGGCAGATCGATATTTTTTATTCCGAACGTTTTCACCAACATCCCATTCTCGTTGGTTTGAACGCGCACGGGCGTGCCCCTATCCTGGGCCCGTAAGAGTCCGGGTCTCTCATTGGATACCGGATCACGCGAGCGCGGGAGCACCTCGAGGCAACCCCGCGTAGACGTAGGATTGATGGGTCCGGGCCGCCTGGGTGAATGCGTCCCTCTGCCGTTGGAGTTCGACAACGGAAAGGGAACGTTCCCGATTTACAACTCGTGCAGGCGTGCTACGCCTAGAGGACCTCTTCGCTCCAGTTTTCGAGCACCGATTTCACTTTCGCCGTGAACTGGTCCGCCAGAGCGCCGTCGATCAGCCGGTGGTCGAAAGTGAGCGCCAGGTAGCAGGTCGAGCGAATCGCAATCGCGTCGTCGACAACCACCGGCTCCTTCACCACGCTGCCGATTCCCAGAATCGCCACCTGCGGCTGATTGATCACCGGAGTCGCGAAAATGCTGCCGAAACTGCCGAAATTCGTCAGCGAGAACGTCCCGCCCTGAATCTCATCCGGCTTCAACTGCTTCGACCGCGCGCGCGCCGCCAGATCCACAATGTGGCGTTGCAGCCCGATAATGTTCTTCTCGTCCGCGTTGCGAATCACCGGCACGATCAACCCGTTTTCCAGCGCCACTGCCATCCCCAGATTGATGTCGCGATGGTAAATGATGTTGGTCCCGTCGATCGACGCGTTCACGATGGGGAACGTCCGCAGCGCCGACGCCGCCGCGCGCATCACGAACGGCAGGTACGTCAGCGAGAATCCGTACTGCGCTTGGAACGTGCCCTTCAGCTTGTCCCGCAGCTTCGCGATCTTCGTCATGTCCGCTTTGTGCACCGTCGTCACGTGAGCGGACGTGCGCTTGCTGAAAATCATGTGCTCGGCGATCTTCTGCCGCATCATGCTCATCGGCTCGACCTTGTACGCCGGAGCCGCCCCAGCGAGCGGAGCCGGTTCCCTCGACGCCACTTCGCGACTCGGTTGCGGAACATCCACCGGAGCCTGAACCGTCGCGACAGCCATCGGCTGTGGGGCCGGTGCAGCGGGAGGCGGAGGTGGCGGCGGAGGCGGAGCAGCCTGAGGTGCAGCCTGCGGAGCCGGAGCGGCCACCGGAGCCGCCGACGGACCCGCCAGATACGCTTCCAGATCGTGCTTCGTAATGCGTCCGCCCGCGCCCGTCCCGCGAATCTTGTTCAAGTCGATATTGTTCTCGCGCGCCATCTTGCGCACCAGCGGCGAAAGCGGACCGCCCGAATCATCGCCCACTTCTTCCGCGACGGGAGCAGGTGCCGCGGCCGGAGCCGGAGCAGGCGCCGGTGCAGCAGGAGCCGCAGCAGCGGGAGCAGGCGCCGGTGCCGGCGCAGGAGCGGAAGGAGGCGGAGCTGGAGCAGCCGCCGCGGGAGCCGGAGCAGGCGCGGAAGTCCCATCGGAAATCCGTCCCACCACCGCATTAATCGCGATGACGGTTCCTTCCTGCACCAAAATCTCGCTCAGCACGCCCGAGCTCGGCGAAGGAATCTCGGTATCCACCTTGTCCGTCGAAATCTCAAACAGCGGCTCGTCGCGCTCCACGCGATCGCCCGCCTTCTTCAACCACTTGGTCAGCGTGCCTTCTACAATGCTTTCGCCCATCTGGGGCATCACGACGTCGATCATAGTCTCTCCGTGGAAAATTCCATTTCCCGCTCAAACACTCGGGCGAAGTTCCGGGCCAGCGCGGCCGTCACTTGGTCGCGCGGCGCCGCCACGCCCACTTCATACAGGGAAGTCACAGGCTGCGTCAGCCCGCACGGCACAATGTAGCGGAAATAACTCAAATCCGTATTCACGTTCAAGGCGAATCCATGCGAAGTTACCCAGCGGCTCACGTGAACGCCGATGGCGGCAATCTTGGCCGGCCCACCGGGTCTTGAAACCCAAACGCCCGTGGCTCCCGGCACCCGCCGAGCCACAACTTCAAACTCAGCCAGCGCGCCGATCAGCACGTCTTCGATGCCGCGAACGTATGCCACCACATCGCGCTTCCATTCTCGCAAATCGAACACCGGATAGCCCACAATCTGCCCCGGCCCGTGGAAAGTCACGTCGCCTCCGCGATCCGTATGATGCAGTTCAATGCCTGCCCGTTCCAACAGCTCCGTCGAAGCCAGAACATTCTCCTCGTGCGCGTTGCGTCCCAGCGTCACGACCGGCGGATGCTCCACGAACAACAACTGATCCGGAATCTCTCCCTGCTTCCGCCGCTCCACCAAGCAGCGCTGCATCTCGAACGCCGCCGCATAGCCGACGCGCCCCAGATCGCGACACTGGCACGGCAGTGTCATCAAATCAAGCATTAATCGCCAATCCGTAAACCGCGTTGAACGCCTCGCCCACGGCCTCGTAAATCGTCGGATGCGCGTGAATCGTGTGCATCAGCGTCTCCACCGTCGCTTCCGCTTCCATCGCCAGCACGCCCTCGCCGATCAACTCATACGCCTGCGGACCAATGATGTGGACGCCCAGAATCTCGCCCAGCGTCTCTTCCGCCACCACTTTGACGAACCCGTCGTGATGCCCCAGAATCGTCGCCTTGCTATTCGCGACGAACGGAAACTTCCCGACCTTCACTTTGTAGCCCTTGGCCCGAGCCTGCGCTTCCGTCAAGCCCACGCTGCCGATGCCCGGCTCCGTGTACGTCGCGCCCGGAATGCGATCCTTATTCACTGGAGTCGCCGGCTTGCCCGCGATGTGCGCGATGGCCACCATGCCTTCAGCCGTCGCCACGTGCGCCAGTTGCGGAGTCCCCGCCACAATATCGCCGATCGCATATACGCCCGGCATGCCCGTGCGCTGGAATTGATCCACCTTGACGAAGCCGCGATCGAGCTCGATGCCCGTGCCTTCCAGGCCGATGTTTTCCGTGTTCGGCTTGCGCCCCACGGCCACCAGCAGGCACTCGGCTTCCACCGTTTCCACCGTGCCGCCGTCCAGAGTCACGTTGAAACGCACGCCTGCCTCGGTCTTCTGCACGCTGGCCGCGTCCAGCTTCGCCCCGGTCTCGACGCGAATCCCCTGCTTCTTGAACAAGCGCCCGAGTTCCTTCGAAACTTCCTCGTCCTCCACCGGCACAACGCGCGGCAGCATTTCGTAAATCGTCACTTGCGATCCGAAGCGATGGAACGCCGACGCGAACTCCACGCCTACGGCTCCCGCGCCCAGCACCGCCAGCGTCTTCGGCACGCGCCGCAAATTCAGAATCTCGATGTTCGTCAGGATGCGCTCGGCGTCCGGCCGCAGCCCCGGCAGCATGCGCGCCTCGGACCCCGTCGCCAGCACGATCGCCTTGGCCTCCAGAGTCTTGGAACCTTCGTCGCTGAGCACCGAAACTTTGCCCGGCCCGGCGATTCTCGCGTAGCCCTTAATAACTTCGACCTTGTTCTTCCGCATCAGAAACTCGACGCCCTTGGAATGCTTGCTGACGATCGAATTCTTGCGGTCCGAAACCATCGGATAATCCAACCGCGGATTCTCGCAATGGATGCCGTCCGCTTCTGGGTGCTGGAAATGCTCCCAAACATCCGCGGTATGGAGAAGAGCCTTGGTCGGAATGCAGCCAACGAGCAGGCACGTCCCTCCCAGCCGGGGATCTTTTTCGATGAGGGCGGTCTTCAGGCCGTATTGTCCCGCCCGGACGGCCGCCGAATACCCACCGGGGCCGCTCCCGATGACGATCACGTCGTAAGTCATGATTGAGTGGTGTACTTCCAGTGTACCAAGGCGCTTTTTGTGGAACCAAAGTTTCGGCGCAAGCGAAATACTTGTGACGGCACAGATTGCATGCAGGAAGCGGACCACCAGTTATTGAAGCAGGCGCTGGCCAGCGATGAGGGCGCGTTCACCGCGCTGTACCACCGCCGCCAGGGAGCCGTGTACCGCTTCGCGCTGCACATGACGGGCAGTGTGCCGATCGCCGAAGACGTGACGCAGGAAACTTTTCTGGCTTTGTTGACGCAGGGCGCGCGCTATGACGAATCGCGCGGCTCGCTCGCGGCGTTCCTGTACGGCATCGCGCGCAACCTTGTTCTGAGAAGATTCGACAAGGCCCGTGACTTCGCGCTCGAAGAATCCGCGAGCAGTGAGGATGTGCTGGACGATTTGACGCGCCGCGAGACCATCGAACACGTCCGCCGCGCGGTCCTGAGTCTGCCTCCGGTGTATCGCGAGGCGGTTGTATTATGCGATCTGAGCGACGCGAGTTATGAAGAGGCCGCAGAGGCACTGGACTGCCCGGTAGGCACCGTGCGGAGCCGCCTGAGCCGCGCCCGCACGATGCTGGCGCAAAAACTGAGTGGTGTACGAGGGACATGCAATGTCTGAAGACCGTGTAGTCGAAGCCCTAAGAGCATTGCGAGATGCCGACGCGCACGTGGAGGCGTCGCCGGAGTTGGAGGTCCGCCTGATGCGGGCCGCGCGCTCTCGCCGTCGTCGTGCTCCCAGGATCTGGATCGGCGGAGGCTTGGTCGCCACGCTCGCAGCGTCGGCCGCCCTGGTGTTGCTGCTGCATGCCCGCCGCGCCGAACCGATGCCCGTGAAATCTGCGTCGCCCGTCATCGCCGCTGCTCCCGCTCCGCCGCCGCCCGAAATCGCGCCCGTCGTGTCGAAGCCGAAGCCGAAGCCCGTGCGCCGGCAGCCGAGAGCTCCGCGAGAAGTGACGACGGAGTTTTATCCGCTGGTGCAAGTGGCGCAGCCGTTCGAGCGCACGGAATTAATGCGCGTCACGGTGCCCGCCTCCACCATGCGCGATGTCGGATTGTTTGTGAATGCGACGCATCTGGACGATCCGGTGCAGGCGGATGTTTTGATCGATCAGCAGGGTCTGGCGATCCGTTTCGTGAGCTACCAATACTGAGGAGATTTCCATGAAGAAAATTTTGATGAGCGTGGTGGCGTTGGCATCGGGCTGGGCGGCGTTCACGCTGCTGCCCGCACAGGAACCGGCCCCGGTGGCGACGAAGATGAAGGTCGCGATAAAGGGCACCGTGGGATTTGGAACTCCCGTGACGGGAGCGCCCTATTCCGCCGTCGCCATCACGGAGACGACGCAGACGCTGGGCGATGGCAACCGCATTATCCAAAGCGAATCGCAACGAGTGTACCGCGACAGCCAGGGCCGCGAGCGGAGTGAACAACTCACCGCGAACGGCGTATCTACCATCACCATTTCCGACTTTGAAGCGAAGACGGCCTACCGTTTGAATCCGCAGGATCGGACCGCGGTGCAGACTCCGGCGACGGCTGTGGCGCTCGCTCGGGCCGTGGGCGCGTTGACGCAATTCAGGCTGTCGACGGGCGGTCAGACAATTGAGATTTATGGCACGGCTCCCGCCGGTGGGCGAGGCGGTGCGGCGCAGACGGCGAAAACGGAGACTCTTCCTTCGCTGAACATTGAGGGCTTGTCGGCCACTGGCACGCGCATCACCAGTACGATTCCCGCGGGCGAGATCGGCAATCAGCTCCCGATTTCAGTGGTGGACGAGACCTGGTATTCGCCGGACTTAAAGATGAATATCATGACGAAACACAGCGATCCGCGCACGGGCGAAAACACGTTCCGGCTCACGCAAATCAGCCGTGCGGAGCCCGATCCGCAATTGTTCCAGGTGCCGCCGGACTACACGATCACGGGGAATGTCGCGGCCGGCGCCGTGGCAGTTGCGGGCGGCAGAGGAGGCGGACGCAGCGGTCCCGCTCCGCAGGCGGTGGCCGTGCCCGCCGTGCCGGGAGCCAATAAAGTCGGCGGCGCGGTAATGATGTCGAAATTGATCACGAAGGTGGATCCGCAATATACCGATCAGGCACGCGCGGCCAGGTGGCAGGGCACCGTGACTCTGGACGTTGTGATCGATGAAACCGGCAAGCCGACAGACCTCAAGGTCGTCAAGCCGCTCGGCCTCGGTCTCGATGAGCAGGCCATGATGGCGGTGGTGCAGTGGCGCTTCCAGCCGACGATGCTCAACGGAACTCCCGTCAAGGTGCAAACGCAGATCGAAGTGCCGTTCAGGTTGCAGTAGGCTTCTTCGGCGGTTCCTTGCCGGGAAGGTTTTCAGGATTCTCGTGCACTCGCTGCCGGAACGTCGCGGGCATTCCGGCAGCCAGCGAAACGATCGTGTTGCCGTACTTCCCGCGAATCTTGTCCACGGCCTGGAGCGTTTTGCGCCAGGCCTGGGTTTTCTCTTCCTCCAGCAGATTCGCCTGGCCCTCGCTCTCTTCTAATTGCTGCGCGTAGACGCCCAGCAACCGGATCGGCTTCCGGGTCCACGCCTTGTGAAACAGCTCGCGAGCCGCGTTCGCCACATCGGTATCGATCTGCGTCGCGTGGTCCAACGTGCGCGACCGCGTGAACGTTGAGAAGTCGGAGTAGCGGAGCTTGATCTGGATCGTCCGCGCCCACAGCGCGTGATCGCGCAGCCGCCGGGAGACCATTTCGGACAACCGCACCAGCATCGCATCGAGCTGCGCCGCCTCCGCTGTATCGACGTTGAACGTGTGTTCGTGGCTCACGGATTTCGGGCCGTCGCTCTCGCCGATTTCGGTATCGAACCAGCCGCCCGCATCCTCCCCGCGAGACTTCCCCGCCAGCGCCAATCCCCACTGTCCGAAGCGCTGCGAGAGGAATGCGTCGTCGAGATTCGCCAGATCGCCCACCTTGCGAATCCCGCACGCGTGAAGATTCTTCTCCGTCACTTTGCCGACGCCCGGAATCTTCCGCACGTCCAACGGTGCGAGAAACTGCGCCTCCTGCCCCGGAATGATCCACAGGACTCCGTTGGGCTTGGCCTGATCCGATGCGACTTTCGCCACCATCCGCGACGCGGCCGCGCCGATGGAACAGTTCAGATCCGTCGCCCGCTTCACCGCGGCGTGGAGTTTGTGCGCCGCCGCGAGCGGTGGCCCGTGCAGCCGCTCCGTGCCCGCGAGGTCGAGATACGCCTCATCGATCGACGCCATCGACACCTTGGGCGAGAACTGTTGCAGCACTTCGTAGACGCGGTGCGAGTATTCGAGGTAGCGGTCGCGATGGCCGTCGACGAAGATCGCCTGCGGACAAAGCTTGTGCGCCGTGCGCAGCGGCATCGCCGAATGGACTCCGAACTTTCGCGCGGCGTATGAAGCGGCGGAGACGACTCCGCGCTCGTGCGCCTGCCCTCCCACCACCACCGGCTTGCCCTTGAGCGAGGGATCGAACAGTTCTTCGACGGAGACGAAGAACGCGTCCATGTCGAGATGGAAAAACGTTCGGGGCATTACGTAAGACCAAGCGTCAGGGCCGCGTGGCGATCACGACGCGCGGAATCCCGGCCAGATCGGGCTTCGCCTCCACGTTCCTCCATCCGCCCAGCATAGCGCCCACCGCGGCGGACGCCAACCAGCCGATCTCCATCACCAGATGCCCACCGGGTTTCAGCAAGCGCGCGGCCTCCGGAACCAGGCGGCGATACAACGCGAGCCCGTCGAAGCCGCCGAAGATGGCCAGGTGCGGCTCATGCTCGCTCACTTCGCGCTGCATCGTTTCGTTGCCCGCGTCGGGCACGTACGGCGGATTGCTCACGATGAGATCGAAGCTTTCGGAGGCGAACGCGGTCCCGAGATCGCTCACCGCGAAGCGCGCCTTCGAGCCGAGCCGGCGGGCGTTCGCGGCCGCGACCCGTAGGGCAGCTTCGGAGATATCCGCGCACACAACTTCCGCCTTCGATTCGAGCGACAGCGTGACGCCAATGGCTCCGGAGCCGGTTCCCAGATCCGCCACGCGGCCTGCGCAGAACGGAAGCGCGGCTTCGATCGAATGCTCGGTTTCCGGACGTGGGATCAGGACGTCCGGCGTGACGCGGAATTCGCGGCCGTAAAATTCCTGCACGCCCGTGATGTACTGCGTGGGCTTGCCTTTGAGGCGCTCATGCAGATAGCGCCCGTAATGGATCCACCAGAGCTCCTTCAGCTCTTCGTCCGAGTGAGCATAGAGCCACACGCGATCGCATCCGATGGCGTGAGCGAGCAAAACCTCTGCCGTGAGCCGGGGCACGTCGATGCGCGCGGCTTCCAACATCTGCTGGCCTTGGAGGAGCGCGGTGCGGAGGTTCACCGGAGTTCGCTGAAACGAAGATCCTAGGCGGCTTCGCCTTGCTTGCTGAGATCTTCGTTCTGATAGTAAGTCGTGAGTGCGTCCACGATCTGCTCCAACTTGCCTTCCATCACCAGATTCAACTGGTGAATGGTCAAGCCGATGCGATGGTCCGTGACGCGATTCTGGGGGAAGTTGTAGGTGCGGATCTTTTCGCTGCGGTCGCCGGTGCCCACCATGCTCCGGCGCTCCGCTCCGATTTTTTCGTTCTGCTTCTGCATCTCCAGCTCAAAGAGGCGGGAGCGCAGCACGCGGTCGGCCTTGGCGCGATTCTTGATCTGCGATTTTTCGTCCTGGCAACTGACCACGACGCCCGTGGGCAAGTGCGTGATGCGCACCGCGGAATACGTCGTGTTCACGCTCTGTCCGCCGGGGCCGGAGGAGCAGAACGTGTCGATGCGAATGTCTTTCGGGTCGATCTTGATTTCCACTTCGTCGGCTTCCGGCATCACCGCGACCGTGATCGCCGAAGTGTGAACGCGTCCCTGCGTTTCTGTAGCGGGCACGCGCTGCACGCGATGCACGCCGCCTTCGTATTTTAACTGGCTATAGACCTTGTCTCCGCTGACCAGCGCCGTCACTTCTTTCAGCCCGCCGACGGCCGATTCGCTCGAAGACGTGATTTCCACTTTCCAGCCGCGGGTCTCGGCGAAACGGCTGTACAGGCGGAACATCTCGGCGGCGAACAGCGTGGCCTCGTCGCCGCCCGCGCCGGCGCGGATTTCGAGCACGATGTTCTTGTCGTCGTTGGGATCCTTCGGCAGCAGCAGGATTTTCAGCTCCTGCTCCAGCTTGACGATCTCCGGCTCCAGCCGCGCGACTTCATCTTCGGCCATCGCGCGAAGGTCGGGATCCGTCTCCGCCAGCATCGGGCGCGCCTCGGACAGGTTGCGGTCGGCATCTTTCCATTCGCGATATTTGCCGACGATCTCCGAATACTCGCTGTGCTGCTTGGTGACTTTGCGGTAGAGCGCGGAATCGTTAATAACCGCGGGATCGGCCATCTGCGCGTTGGTTTCTTCGAAGCGGCGCTCCAACTCGTCGAGTCTTTGTTTATACTGCATGGCGATTACGCGACCACCAGTTCGCCGCCCTGCCGCGCTTCCATTTCCATCGCGCCGTTCAGCGCGTGGATGGCGACGGCGGCTTGGCCATCGTCGGGAGCCTTCGTCGTGATGCGTTGCAGCCACAGCCCCGGCCGCGTCAGCAGGCCCAGCATCGAGCCCTGGCGCTTGGCGGCGAAGCGGATCAATTCATAACTCAGCCCCATCACGACAGGCAGCAGCGCGATTCGCACCACCAGCTTTGCGACGAAGCCATCGATGGGCAGGAACGCGTAAAGAATCATCGCGACGGTCAACATGACCAGCAAGAAACAGGTGCCGCAGCGCGGATGATACGTCGTGTACTTCTGCGCGTTCTCCACGCTGAGCGGTTGGCCGGATTCGAAATTGAATACCACTTTGTGTTCGGCGCCGTGATACTGGAAAACTCGCTGCATGTCCTTGGGGCGCGACAGCACCGCCAGGTACGCGAGCAGAATCGAGATGCGGATCAGGCCGTCCATCAGATTCACAGTGATGCGCCCGGAGAGGGCGGGGACGTGGTGGCCGATCATCGTCGCCAGGTACAGCGGCAAAAACTTGAACAGCGCCAGGAAGACCAGCAGGCCGAGAACGAATCCGCCGGTGAGGAGTCCGCCGCTGACTTCTTCGGGTTTCTGCCCGTCGGCTTCCAGCGCCTGGTTGAACGAAAACTTCAAAGCCTTAGACCCGAGTTGCAGGGTCTGGCCGATGCGGCCGAGCCCGCGGAAAACCGGGTAGCGGAAGATCGGGTACTTGTCGGAAATCTTGACGACCGGGCTTTCTTCCGTGACGATCTCGCCATCCGGCTTGCGCACCGCTACGCAGCAGCTATGCGGAGCCAGCATCATCACGCCGTCCAGCACCGCTTGCCCGCCGATGAGCGTTTCCTCGCCGCCTTCCAGGATCGGCAGCATTTGCAGGTGCGCGGATAGCTTCAAAAATCGGCGAATACGGCGAAAGGTCACGGGAATCTCCCTCTCTATTATAGCGACTGGTCCGCGGAGGACTTAGATCGACAGCCGCTTCTCCGCCACCGCGCACAGGCAAGACGTCAGGCGGTGCAGTTGAGTCACGCGCAGTAAGCGCAAGGCGCCGTCGGACGGCAGCGCATCGAGCTGCGTCTGGTAGCCGCAAACCAGCGGCAGAAATCCGGAGTGGAGCAGCAGGCTTGCCATCTCGCGGCGCGAGTAAAGCCGGTGGTGGAACGCGCCTCCGCTGCGGCGCAGCCGCCATTCCGCGTACGATGTCCGGTTGGGAAGATACGTCACGATCAAGCGCCCGTTCGGTTTCAGCACGCGGTACAGTTCCCGGAGCGATTCGTAATCCATCGCGACGTGCTCCAGCACTCCGGAGGCGACGACCGCGTCGAAGCTTGCGTCCTCGTAAGGCAGCGCCGTGATGTGGTCCAACCGGCGATAGCGCAGACGGACGCTCTCGTGGAAAATCTTGTAGTGGCCGGGTTCCAGCACGTCGCAGCCGTGCAGCGTGACGCCATCGCCCACGCTCGCGCGGATCAAGCAGGAGTCCGGCGCGTGGTGGCAGCCCCAATCGAGAATCTCGCCGTCGCGCGGAAGGTACGGTTCATAGAACCGGAACACGCGGAGCGATCCGGACAGGAACGCGGACTCGGCGTGGCTGCGCAGATAGTCGTCCGCGGGAAGTGCCTCAAGCTGGCGCTGGTAAAGGTCTCGAAGAAGGGCCTCGCTCACCGCAAGCCCGCGTATCCGCTGCGATAGTAGAGGAGCGGCTTGCCCTCATGCGCCTGCGCGTGCAGGACCTTGCCCACCAGCACGCGGTGATCGCCCGTGACAAACGTCTGCACGATTTCACACTCAATCGCGCCGAGCGTGTCGGGAAAAAGGGGCGAGCCCGTGGGCCCGGCGCTCCACGGAATGCCTTCGAATCGGCCCTCTTGCCGGTGGCGCGCGAAGTGGCGCGAAAGCGTTTCCTGAGCCTCTTCTAAAATGTTCACCGCGAACAAGCCGGCCTCTTCGAACGCCGGAAGCTGCGTGCTGCGCGAGCCGATGGCCACCATGACCAAGGGCGGGTCGAGCGAGAGCGACGTGAACGAATTCACCGTGATGCCATGCGGCACGTGCTCCGGAGTAATCGTCGTGACGATGCAGACTCCCGTCGCGAAGCGCGAGCAGACCAGGCGGAATTCGTCCGCGGAAACGGGCGCGGTGTTCGCCGGGGAGCTTTTCATCGGGAAGCGGAGGCTCGGGTGGCGAGCGGCGCCGCCGTGCGGCGGTCAAAGCTGCGAGCCGCGGTGCCGCGATACTTGATCAGCGTCCACAGGGCTTCCACGCCGTCCTGCCAGCGAATTTTCTTGCCCTCCAGCACGCCGCGCGGATTGTAGGAGATGGGCACTTCGCGAATTTCGTAGCCCAGCCGGCGAACCTTCGCCGTGAACTCCGGGCAAAATTCGAAGCGCACGCAGCGCAGTGAAACCGCGTTGGCCACTTCGCGCGTGAACGCTTTGTACGCCGTGGCTTCATCGGTAATTTTCGCGCCGTAGAGAATGTTGGCCGCTCCGGTGAGGATCTTGTTCGCCAGCCAGTTGCGCTTCTTCATTCCGCGCACCGATGCCAGAAATCGCGAGCCGTACACGACGTGCGCGCGTCCGGCGACGAGAGGCTCCAGGATCTTGACGTAGTCTTTCGGATCGTATTCCAGATCGCCATCCTGCACCAGCAGCACGTCGCCTGTGGATTTCGCGATGCCGATACGCAGCGCCGCCCCCTTGCCCAGATTCACGATGGAATGGTGCACCACCACCAGCGGCGAATCCTTGTATTGATCGAGCAACTCCGTAGTGCCGTCCGTCGAACCATCGTTGACGATCAGGATTTCCCGCTCGCAGCCTTCGGGAAGCGGAGCGGCCAGCACTCGCTGAATCACCAGCGGCAGCGTGAGGAACTCGTTATAGACCGGAACCAGGATCGAGACTTTCATTTAACGTTTCTCGATCACGGTGAAAATAGATTGTCCGAGGGGCGGCTCCACCCAGCCTTCCACGCGCTTCAACACAGGGACGAACGCCTTGTCGAACAGCGCGATCTGATCTTCGGACTGCTCGGTCTTTTTGAAGATCCGCGCGTTGGCCCACCAGCCGAAGAATCCGACACTATTGAAGTAGCGCGATTTCGCAACGCGGAATCCGGTGGCTTCGGCGAGCTGTTTCCACGAAGGTTTTGAGTAGCGGCGAAAGTGGCCCAGGTTTTCGTCGATGGGTCCGTAGAGCGATTCGAACGCCGGCAGCAGAAATACGGCGCGTCCGCCGGGCGCCAGCACCTCGTGCATGTGTTCCAGGGCCAGTTGATGATCGCGGACGTGTTCCAGCACGTTCAGGCAGACCACGGAATCCGGCTTCAGCGACTTGAGCTCGAGAAACTCGCGATCCTGCACATCCAGGCAGCGGAACTGCATGTGGGACTGCTCCGCAAAGCGGGTTCGCGATTGTTCCACGCAGCCGTCCACGACGTCCAGCCCCACCACTACATCGCGATCCACCAGATGCCGCGAGAAGTTGCCTGTGCCGCAGCCCACTTCGATCACGCGCCGCCCGAGTTCGGCCTTGGCCAGATCCGCCTGCCACGCGAAATAACGCGTGGCTTTCTGCATCAACTGCTGGTCCAGCAGGGTGTATTCGGCTGTAGTGGTGGCCTCGCGCTGCATCAGGCTAATTTCAAAAATAGCATGCGGAGAGCGCCGGGAAGCTATTGGACCCGGCTCGCCTCGCCGTCCGCCAGCGCGAGCTCGGTGATGCGCAGGCCCGCTTCCGTCGTGCGCGACGGGAACACTTGGCCCAGCCGCTCTTCGTGCACCGGGATCACTCGCGTGTAGTCGCCGCCCGCGGCGTTCACCATGGCTTCGCTGGCCATGATCAGGTTCACCTGGCTTCCCGTCGCCAGCCCCACGGGCACGTACTGCGGATCCTTCGTGTTCTCCGGATCGTCGCCGCGCAGGTTCTCTCGCGTGTACACCAAATCCCCTGCGAACACCCAGGTATTCGGCGTCGTGGGCGAAGGATCGTTGCGGACTCTTACAAACATGGAGCCCCACGTATGCGTATCGAACGCGGCCCGCAGGTCGATTCCCGGCAGCACGTCGTCTCGATCGCCATCGACAGCCACCAGCCGTCCTTGCCGCGCGAGATCGACGGCGCGAAGAATATCGCCCGGATCGATCCCCAGCATCAGCCAGCGGAAACGCCGCTCCAGCGACATCGCCCACACCCATTTCGAAAGCTCGCGCTCTTGGAGATAGAACGTGGCGTTCGGAAAGTCTTCGATGTTGCCCATGTGATCGAAGTGCGCGTGCGTGATGAAGATGTGCGAAATGTCGGCGGGCGTGAGGCCGCAGCCGGCCAGCACTTCGCTGGGCGGATGCCAGCCGCGGACTCCGTACGTGTTCGCCAGCACCTCGCCGTAGGCCTTGTGATTGTAGCCGACGTCCACCATCGCCACTTGGCCTCCGCCTTTGATCACGACGTAGCAGTAGGGCAGGCGGCGATGGCCCTGATTGTGCGCGCCGTAGATCAAGCCGCTTAAGTGATACTGCGGCACGTGCGCGTATTCCATCACCCAGATTGAGTACTTATTCATAGGACGGCGCAACATCCTTGCTTGAATTCCACCATTTCGAATCCCGGAAGTTCGTTGGCCGCGCGCTGGAGGTGGGCGTGGGCGGCTTGCAGCGGAGCGAGAACGGCGTCGATATCGACATCGCGCGCCGCGTTCAGAGCTTCCGACAAAGCGTTCGTCGCCTGGAGAAGCGCCGCGTGATGCTGCTGCGCGCGCTCCGTGGGACGGGCTCCGCGCAGCGCATCCACGGTGCTGCGATGCAGTTCGCGGGCGGATTTGAGCAGCGGATGGTCCGGCGAGGCGCTCTTGCTGCCCGACGCGGCGAGCACCAGCAGTCCGGCGAGCTGCGCGGAGACCTGGCGCAGATCCTCGAAGCGCGGATGAATTTCCGCGATGTAGGCCGCGGTGCGGTCGTCGACGGGCGTGCGGGAAAAAGCGTTATGCATGGGCCGCCAGGAGCGCGGTGAGCGGGCGCATGTCTTGTTGGGACTCCAGAGTATCGATGAAGGCTTCCACTTCGCGCGCCGCGGGGCACGCTGCACGAAAGCGCTCGCGGATTTGCGATTCCGTCGCCGGGACCACGTCGTCCAGGCGGCGCGAGACCGTCTCGCCGTTACGCAGCGTCACGATCACTTCGGTCCCTTGAATCCGCGGATAGGCTTGCGTAAACGCCGGGTCTTCTTCGAGCTTCGTGATGCCGACGAGGCGCTTCAATTCCGGATCGTCCAGCAGGCGATAGTTCGCTTCCGCGATCTCGCCGCGCAGCAGCGTCGCGGCGGCGCAATAGGGGATGCTCATTTTCGCTTGCAGGACTCGATGGAACGGCCCGGTCGCGTTGCAGCCCGGATAGTTCAGCGCGGCGGCGGAGGCTCGAATCGTGATGGCGGCGATGTCCACGGTGTTCACGGAAATTCCGCGCGCGGCCTGGCACGCCGTCTGCGCATAGTTACAGGCCGGCGCGGGCTTGTGATAAACGGACAGAATCTCGGGCGCGGCTTCCAAGATCTTCACCGCGGATGCCCTGTCGCTGCGGCCGAGCGCCGCGAACAGTCCCGCGGCTCCGTCGAGCGCGGTCTCTGAGGAGTACGCGCCCAGCTCCGCCAGCTCCACGGCCGTCACGGCGTTGCGCGCGGCGAAGCCGACGTGGAAAAACATTTCGTCGGCTCCATGTGCGGGCCACTCATTGAGTCCCACCGTGCTATTCGCCGCCAGGCCCAGCGCGCTGGTCGACGCGTCTTCACTCAATCCAAGCAAGAGGCTCCCTGCCGCTGCGCCTCCCAGTGGTCCCGTGATTCCGGTAGGCCGAAAGCGGCGGACGGTTTCAGCGTCCATCACGGCCCGGCCGATGGCGGCGCCCACTTCGTAGCCGGACACCGCGGCTCGAAGGAAGTCGGCTCCGGTGGAGGGCTTGGTCTCGCTCAGCGCGAGCAGAGTCGGAAAAATCACGACGCCCAAATGGCTGACGGAACCGGTGTGCATATCCTCGCGCACCAGTCCATGGCCCAGCACCGCGTTCGCGAACGCGGCCTCGCCCGCTGGAGCGCGGAACGGAGTTCCGATGATGGTGGAACAACCCTGCCCGCGGCTCGCGACCTTGATCGCCTGCTTGCTCGGCGCCAGGTCGAGCGATTCGTACACGCACGACAACATGTCGAGCAGACAGATTTTGACTTTCTCGGATGCCTCCCTCGAAATCGGAGGATGGTTTAGGCTGCGGACGATGCGCCGCGTGAGTGTTGTCGCCACGGAGCTACGGTTTAATCACTCCGTCGAGAATCGCCTGGCAGACATACTCTTGTAACTCCCAGCCCGGCGCGAGAGTGAACGTTCGCTCGAAGGTGTACGGCTTAGTGAACGAAGTCTTGTCTTCCAGCGTGTACTGGATATTCAGATGGCCCAGGTCCGGCCGGTGATAGCGTTCCACTACATGAAGATCTTCGCTGTGCGGCTTGCCCGTCGCGTCCAACCAGGTCTTGTCGTTGAACCCGATGGTATCCACAACCAGCGTATTGCCATCCCACTTGCCCGTGGAATCGCCGGTGTACGTGTTGGGATCGAGATCGAGATTGTGCGGACGGCCGTCCAGGAAGAAGCGGCGATAGCTATGCGTGTTGCCTTCGGAAAGCAGTACCACCATCTTCGGCGACTGCACGATCTTATACGGCAGCGGTGTCATGCGCACCAAGCCGTCCGGCAAGCAGATGGATTCCGGATCGTCCTTGCCCTTCGTGGCCTTGCGCTCGTCGTAAAGTTTCTTCGCGGCGGGCGTGAAGGCGGGATCGCTGGGCAGATTCGGGCTCCCTGAAAGCACCCACACGCCTTGCAGATCGGGATGGCCGTCGTACAGCATCGGCGTCGCGCCGGTGGGCGGAGCCGGAGGCTTGCGCGCGGGTGGCGGCGTCACGCTTTTCTTCTGCTGCGCGTGCGCCGGCAGAATCGCCAGACAGAACAGTGCGAACAGAGCCGTCTTCATGAACACAGCGGTCTTCATTTAGTGCGCACCGTCCAGATGTCCCGGGTCCTGATTATTTTCGTTGCACACGTACTCGGTCATTTCCATCTTGGTTTCGAGCGACGTCACGCGGTTCATGTTCCACGGCTTGCTCAGCGAGCCCGGATCGTCAATCGTGATGCCGATTTCCAGATTGCCGAAGTCGCGGCGATGGAAGCGTTCGATCAAATGCATCTGCTTGCTGTGCGGATGGCCCTGCATGTCGATCCACGAAATGTCGTTGAAGCCGATCGTGTCCACCACCAGCGTGTCGCCGTCCCAATGCGCGCGCGAATCGCCGTAAAACGTGGGCTTCAGGTCTTTGGGATGGTCGCTGCCATCCACGAAGAACTGGCGGAACATATGCGTATTGCCTTCAAACAACATCAACACCAGCTTGGGCGTGGAAAACAGCGACGTATGATACGGCGCGGCGCGCGGCGGACCGCCGGGCAGGCAGCGGGCTTCGAAATCATCGGCGCTTTGATTCTTGGCGCGATCCTCGACGAGCTTCTGCGCCCACGGCAGCATCGCGGGACCGTCGTTCGATGTCGTGCGCTGGCCGTTCCAAATGCCGGAGAGATCGGGCTTGCCGTCGGGCAGACGAGGCACCGGCCCAGCGGGTCCATCGGGTGCCGCGGCGCGGCCGCCGGCTTTGCCTTTCGTCTGCGCGGCGGGCGGAGCTTGCGCCGAGGCGACAGAAAGTACGCCCACACTTAGGGCGGCGAGGATCAACGTCCGTTTCATAGCGAGGCTCCTGCGAAATTCGTCGTGGATGCTGTCTTACTGATTGATCTGATCGCCCGAGGACCCGGCGAATACGCGGCGTCCATCCGACAGCACCACGGAGCGGGCGTTGGCGGTCTTCGATCCGTCCTTCGCGAGGGAGCCGTCCACCGTGACCTGGTCGCCGGCCTTGAGCGAATCCTTCTTCCAGCCTTGCTTGAGCAGCACCGGAATCGCACCCAGTTCGAAGTTCCAATTCGTGACTTTGCCGTCGGTGCCCTTCACGTCCACGTAGAAGCGGGCGTGCGGATTCATCCACTCCATCTTCGTAACGGTTCCCGTCACTTTGATGGGCTTGTTCGAGTCATACTCGGCCGAGAAGGAATGGTGCGCCAGCATGGGCAGCGCCGCCAGGAGCATTCCGCATCCCGCGGCCAGAAGTTGTGTTTTTGTTCTCATTCGAAAGAGAGCCTCCCAGAAACCCGGATCGTAGTATATCCTTTAAATTCGTCGTAGTCGATGGGGAGGTGCGGATGGCTTCACACAGCATGATTCGCGGCACGCTCGCGGCCGGCGCGATGACGGCGCTGGCCCTTTTTCACTCCATTCCGGGCGCGGCCCAGCAGGGGCGCGGAGGCGGCGGGTTCTCGCAGCCGGATCCCGTGGATTTTAACGATAACGAGGGCTGGACGTCGATGTTCGACGGCGCCTCGCTCAAGGGCTGGGACGGCGATTCCACCTACTGGCGCGTGGAAAACGGCGCGATCACGTCGGAGTCGACGTGCGAGCGTCCTACCGGGACCATCTATCTGGTGTGGCAGGGCGGGGAAGCGGCGGACTTCGAGATGAAGCTGGAAATGCGCGGCGAAGGCGCGGCCGTGAATAGCGGAGTGCAGTACCGCGGGGCCATCGTGCCTCCGAGACCCGCGCCAGCAACGCCGGCAGCTCCCGCACGAGCGCCCCAAGGAAATTGCCCCAGTGGACAGCCTCGCGGCGTCCCGCCGACCGCCGCCTCGCAAGCCAAGTGGACCATGAGCGGTGCACAATTCGATTTCGACGGACGCAATACGTATAGCGGCCAGTATTACGAGCAATCGACTGGACGGGGGATCGTGGCGTGGCGCGGGCAAGTGGTCCGGACCGAGCAGGGGAAGAAGCCCCGGCTGCTGGCGACGTTAGGGGATCGGGAGGAACTGGGCGGCTACGTCAAGGTCGACAACTGGAATCAATTGCACATCATCGCGCGAGGCAACACGATGACGCATATCATCAACGGGCACGTGATGTCGGTGCTGGTGGACGACGATCCCATGATGTTCAAAAAGAGTGGACTGATTGGATTTGAGATTGAGGGAACCGGCAAGATCAGCATCCGGAACATCTACTTGAAGAAGCTGTAGCTTCTAAAAACGAAAGACAGGCGACCAAAAACGATCGCCTGTCCTACTTTCTCTTGCAACTAGACGCTACCCGCGCGAACGCCTGCGGATACGCAGCCAGCCCAAGCCGAGCGCGCCCCCGCCCGTCAGCATGAAGGAGAACGTCGACGGCTCCGGTACGACGCCGCTCTCATCCACCGCGTTTCGAACGCCCGAGATGGAGGCAAAGCCGCCATCCTGATTGCTGGCGACGCTGATATCCTTGATCACGCTCAACTTGCTGACGCCCGCAAAGAATGTATCCATGTGCGGAGCCGACGCTGTCGTCGTGAGCGTTCCACCCGACGTGCACCCGGTATTGTTAAAAGACCCCAGGCAGTACGTTTCTGCAATCGTCGCCTGGCCGCCCCCTGTCGCGATGGCCGTCTCCAACACGTGAATACTGGTGATTAAAGGCAGATTGTCCACCTGGTTCACGTTGTAGGAGATCTTGATGTCGTTCGTCACGACGGGATTTCCCGACGTTCCGCCCGCAGTCAAAGACATCGCGAACTCAAACCCGATCAGGAACTCCGGCGCCTGCGGATCGTTGTCCAGCGTATACGAGATGTTGGCGGCCGACAACGTCGGAGGCGCCGGGGCTCCCGACGAAGTTCCCAACTCCGTAAAGTTGCTGAAGAGCTTGTCTAAGATGGTGCATCCACCGTTGACATTCGCGTTGATTAAGTCTTGATAGGTTCCGATCGTGGGACACGGGCTGATCGGCGCAGCCATTGCGCATGACGCTGCTAAGGCAAGCAGGGCCACACACGTCCACCATCGCATTTTCTGCACACTTTTCTTGGTCACTCCGACTTCCTCCAGGGTTCTACCTTAAGGTCGATGCCTGGCATTCTCAAGAGGATAAAATCCGGTGTATTGACCCATAGGGAATATGAAATTCGGCCCAAAATGGATCAAAGTCCGACGCGAGGGAGGGGATTTCTTCGAAGACTCCCAGCTTGGAAGTCGCGGCATCCCGGATCGCGGGATGCAGAAGGAAGCTAGTGCTCCATGAAGATACCGAAGCAGTACTCGGTGCCGTCGGTAGTGCCAAAATATACGCGGCCATTGGCCAAACTAAGGCCCGTAAGTGACGCGGGCACCGGGATTTGCGCCTTGCTGGAATACAGCTCCTTGCCGGTGGCCGCGTCCAGGGCGAACAGTGTCGCGTGCGTGCCGGGCCGGGGCTTCTCGTCGACCACGCCGGCGGCGTTCACGGTGCGCGTGAAGTCGCCCGCGCCGAGGACCAGGACTACTCCATTTGCAATCACAGGCGGTAGGGAAGAACTGATAGCGGGAGAAGTCCACGCAGGGACGATAGAAAGCTGCCCGCCCTCATCCTGCACCTTGAACGCCGCGACCGAGCCGGTCGTGCCCCAGACCGACGCCAGGATGTACGGCGTCCCGTCCATGGCGTCCCAATGCGAAAGGCTGCCCCACGAGCCGCCCTCCGCCGCGATTTGCGCCGTCCGTGAGAGCGGCGTGTGATGATCGCCGCCGCCCAGCGTCGCCGCGTCCAGCAGATTCAAACGTCCATCGCGGCTACCCGTCACGATCAGCTCGCGTCCTTTATACGTGAACACGGCGGGCGAGGGCATGTTCATGTCGACATCCTTGGCGGGCGTCGAATAGCCCCCGGCCGCGAAATAATTCTTGAGCTGGAGATCACGCGGCGCGAGCGCGAGCAGGCGGTCATTGGTCTGGACGTACACCGTGCCGTCCGCGCCCAGAGTCGGACCGCCCAGCCCCCACGCGCTTGTCGGCCCGAGCGGATAGGAGACGGCCTTGGGAGGATCGGCATTCAAGTCGATGGCCCACACGGCGTTCGGCTGCACGTCGCAATCCTGGCTCGTGTAGGTGTAGAGAACGTTGTCCGCGATGTTCAGGCTGTAAACGCGCGAGTTCGCGGGCAGCACGCTGACGGGCTGCGCGATGTCGTCGCCGGTGGACGTGTTCAGGCGATGCAGGCGGCCATCGCTCGAGATCGCGTAGACGCTGGCGATGCCGACGGGAGCGAAAGGGCCTCGCGCGGGAGGCGGGGCGGCTGGTCCAACTGGCGCGGCCGCGCCGCGAGCGGGAGGAGCACCGCGAGGAGGAGGCGTCGGCATCACCGGAGTCGCCGACATGCCTCCGGGGCACGCCCAGGATGCGGTCGTCACAGGCGGCTCCAGCGTCGAATACTCCAGGTGCTTCTGCCAGAACAGGCGGCCGAGATCGGCGTCGATGGCGTAGACCACGTCGGAACTCGACCCCACGAACGCCAGCTCCTTAAATCCGCGATAGGTGATGGTGTTGCCGAGAATCGCGGGGGGCAGCAGCGGACGCAGGCCCTTGGCTTGCGGCTCCAGCTTCATCTTCCACAACAGTTGCAGGTTCTTGACGGACTCCGGGTTGATAAACGGATCGGTGCGCTCCCAGCCGGAATGCTGCGCGTCGCCGCCGAAGCCGCTCCAGTTCGCGCGGGCCTGCGCATGCGTCAGACTCGCGCACGCCAGTGTGAGGAAGAACGCGGATCTCATCATTGCACTCCCGGGAGGCCGAAGCAGTACAGCACGCTATCGTAGGTGCCCAGATATACGCGCCCGTTCGCCACGGAGAGTCCACTGAAGTGCGCGAACGTCGCGATCTGGTCGCCGCTCGAATACAGCTCCTTGCCATTGTCCGCGTCGAGCGCGTAGAGCACCGCGTGTCCCGACGCCTTGATGCGCAGCGGACTCGAATCCTGCAAGCCGCGATCCGGATACGCCTGCGCCGTATTCTCGCCGCTGCCGTACGCGAACACCACTCCGTTGGCGATCACCGGAGGCTCCGCTTGATCCATGTCGCGCGACATCCACGCCGGCGTCAGGACCAGCTTGCCCGCTTTCTCTTCCACCTTGAACGCCACGATCGCGCCGTGCTTCACCGGTCCGTAGGAGACGGGCACTTTGAAATCCTTGTGCACCGGACCCCAGAACGAAGTTAGAACCCAGCGAGTGCCATTGGCGTCCTCCCACGTGGCCATGCTGCCCCAGATTCCGGCGGAGGCGAAATTCGTTTCCTCATTGCACAGCAGCGGCGAGCGATACTCCGGAGTCTGGTGATTCGAGCCGCCCGCCTGCTTCACGTCCAGCAGGTACACGCGGCATTCCTTGCTCCCCGTGACCATGACTTCGCGGCCCTTGTAAGTAAAGATGGCCGGCGTGACTTGCATGTCCAGATCGCGCTTCTGCATCCAGGCCCAGTTGGTGGGCTCGTACCAATCTTTGAGTTGCAGTTCGTTCCCGACGACGTGCGCGCCAATCAGACCGTTGCCGTAGCGCTGCGCCGCGAGGTCGTAGACGCCGTCGCCGGTCGGAGCCCACGCGGTGCCGGTGGAATCGATGGCCGCGCCGCTGCGTCCCCAGAGGCCTCCGCTCTTAGGGTTGAACGTCATGACTTTGTGCGTCGGGTCCGTGATCTCGGTGCTCCACATCTGGTTCGGATTCCCGGCGCAGCCCTGCGATGTCGTCGTGAAAATGACGTTGTTCCACAGGTTCAGCGCGTACGCTTTCTCGTTGGGATAGCCGAACAGGAACGGAGGCGAGATGTCGCGGCCGTCTTCCAGGCTCATTGAATGGAGCTCGCCGTTGCCGGCCAGCGCATAGAGCGTACGTACGCCCGCGGCGTTGGGCGGCCCCACCACGGGAACCGCGGTTTGTCCGCCGGGGCAGAGAGGATCGGTGGCTCCGCCATTGCGCGCCGGAGGCGGATAGTCGAAGTGGCGCTTCCACAGGAGCGTGCCTTTTGAGATGTCGATCGCGTAGATGTTATCGGAGATGCCGGATTCGATGGCGATGGGCCCGACGATGAGCGGCGGGAAGAGCGAGTGCATCTGCCGCGGGACATTGTCCAGCTTTAGCTTCCACAGGATCTTGAGATTCGGGGCGCTGGATTTGCTAAGAGCCGTTTCGTCCTGCTGCCAGCCGGTGCGTTGCGGACTGCCGCCATCCGTAAGCCAGTTCGCGGCGAAGGCGGGCGTGAGGGAGAGCAGGGCGAGGAGGGCGGTTTGCGGGCGCACGGACGGATTATATCGAACTAGGCCATACTGCTGAGGAAGGCGCTCACGGGCTGAAGCCCGTGCCACTCGGCGATCTCCCGTGGCACAAGCTTCAGTCTGTGATTTCCAGCGTGGCACACAGGCTTCACAGGCGCTAAAAAGGGCGCAAAGGAACCTGCCGCCGATGAACGCTGATCAACACCGGTCAAGTAACAAGGGAGTTATCTGCGTCCATCCGCGTTCATCGGCGGCCGATTCTACTTCGGAATTTTCGGGACCGTCAAATGAAACAGCTTCGCCGACGCGCCGTCCGCCGCTGTGATCGTGGCGGTTTCCGAAGGGCCCAGATACACGCCTGCGCCGCGCTTTACTTCGTAATCCTTGCCTTCGAGCGTGATGCTGCCGCTGCCTTCCATGAAGTAGAGAAGCTGGTGCTTGTCCGTGGGCTCCGCCGTGAACGCTTCGCCCGAGGCGAGCCAGCGCAGCACGCCCAGCACATTCTTTGCGCCGACCAACTGGTCGTTGAGGATCTCCGTGAACTCGCCGTGCGGCGTCTTCACGCGCGGGAGCTGGTTGGTGTCGATAAAAGTTGTCGTGGTCGTCATGGCGTCGTTTACGAAAAGCTAGGTCTGGATCCACACGCGGCCGTCCACCCGGTTCCATTTCAGATCCTCGGGAGTGCCATCGAGAATTGTCGTCACGAACCGGTTCGGAGCCTGGAATTCGAAATAGAACAGCGGCACTCCGGCGGCGCGCAGGCGATGCTTCGCTTCGGCGGGAATGAACACCATGTCGCCCGGATTCACGTCGCGGATGCCCTCCGGAGTCTCGACCGTGCCCTTGCCTTCCATGATGAAGTAGAAGTGCTCGCAATTGACGTGGTAGTGGTACGGCGAACTGCCATTCGCGTTGTAGTGCATCACGCCGGCCAGCATGTCGTCAATGTTCGTCAGTTCTTTGTTGACGAAAAACGTACGCTCACGCCCGGGGACGGCGGAGACTAACTTCGGAAGCTCGTCTTCATGAAAGATGTAGGCCATGGGGTTCCTTATTTCGGGCGATACGCCACTCTTGCGATCTCGCCGTAGGGGGCGGCGGCCACCGTCGCGCGGATTTCGATTTGCCGGTGGTGCTCCACCGTCGGCTTACTCGACCCGCCGCCTTCTTCGCCCCAGATGAGAGTCACTTGCTCGCCCGGCACGGCGAGCGCGTTGTCCACCATCGCGAGAGAAATCATCGCGCGCTCATTGAACGTGTAGCCGGTGTAGGTCGAGAGTCCCACCAGCTTGCCGTGCTGCAGCACTTGATCGTAGGGCAGCGTGGAATAGTTGGCCAGCGGCAGGTCGAGGTACTTCGCGACTTCCCCTTGCCCGTGGAACAAGGTGCCGAGCGCGCGCTCGACATCGTCGCCATTCCAAACCAGCGTGACTTTCTTGCGGCGCTGATCCCTGGCGATGTTTTCGAGCGCCGCGCGGCCGATGAAGTCGTGATCGAACTTGACGAAGGGTCCGTAGCCCAGATCGTACGGCGTCAGATAGTAGTCCTCGATGTTGTTCGAATAAAAACTGCCGCCGAGCGAGGCCATCGCCTCGTAGCTTGTGCCCTTCAACCACTCGCGATACGGCTTCAGTTCGTCGCCCGTGTAAATCGCGGGCATCGGCGAGGGAATCCAGCCGGACTCCAGGCAACTGGTCGGATAGGTTCGCGCCCCTACCTGATGGATGCCGAACTCCCGCCCCGCGGCGACGATCGCATCGCGGACGGCGTCGCCGTCCTCCCAGGGTCCGAAGAGCTCCCAACCGGGCTGGCCCACCATGCCGTGACGCAGCGCGCGGACGTCGAGGCCCGCGATCTGGAACACGTCCATGTGGAAGAACTTGATATCGGGCGCGGACTTCCCCGTGACCTTCTCCATCACTTTGACGGCGTGCGGACCCTGCACTTGGAAACGAAACGTCTTGCGGCGGCCCTGGTTCGCGGCGGACCGCTCATCGCGCTCGCACGTGGCGTTGTATTTGCCGGATTCGACGTGATACTGGACCCAGTTTTCGGCGGGCGGCCGGCCCACCAGGTTGAACTTGTTCTCGCCGAAATAAAAGAGGATGGCGTCGCCGATCACGAAGCCGTTGGGCGCACACGCGATGAACTGCTTCGCCGTGTTGGGCTTGAATCCCTTGAACGTGTTGACGCCGAGGTCGGAGAAGACGCGCAGCGCATCCGGACCCTCGACATACAGATCCGTCATGTGGTGCGATTGATCGAACAGCGCGCAGGTCTCGCGCCAGGACCGCTGCTCATCGCGCCAATTCGTGAACTCGTGCCGGACGACGGGGAAGGCGTAGGGCCCGATCTGCGAGTTGCGAAGGAGATCGACGGGGTTTTTGGCGGCCTGGAGTGCACTCTCCAGGGTGGAGTGGGACATGGCCTCAGAATTATATCGCAGGGGTCGCCGGAGCACTTAGTTCTCAAAGACATACTTCTCGACGATTGTTCCCCCGCCCTCGGTTACTGGAACCGCCTTCACCAGATAAAAGCCGGAGTGGAACGGGATCAGTCGCGGAGTAAATGGGCTTGAGATCGCGCGCTGCCAGAGCAATTTGCCCGACTTGTCGAATTCCACAAGGATTTGCTGCTCTTGGCCTGTGCCTGGCCCGACCGCGAGGTGGCCGCGTGGCGATGAAATCAGCTGATACTCGCGCCCTCCCCATCCAACTAGCGGTGTTTCGATCTCGCTTTGTTCTCCCAATGTCTGGCTCAGGCGTACAAGGTAGACTCGATTGTCCCTACCTCCGTATTTTTTGCTCAAGAGGACGGTGCAACCGCCATCCTCATTCGCGACAACTGTCCCTTGTTTCGCTGCAAGGCCCTTCGATCTGAGCACGCGGCCAGTTTGATCAAGGAGCTGAAGTAGTACGTGCCCGCCTCCCTCGGACAGCACGAAGATTTCTCCCTTTGCACTGACAGCGGCGTCGGGAAGCACGAACTTGCTAGTGAAGGATCGCCGCCATATTTGATTGCCCGTTGCACCCAACTTCATCAGAGTGATCGGACTCTGGTCTCCGATAGCGATGAACTGTCCGGTACCGTCTCCGATCAGGTGCGGGAACTGAGGTCCTTCGCGCGGGGCAATCTGAATCGGCGGACCCAAGCCATTAGATCCAACCGGCAAAAAGAATGCGCCTTCCTGCGTCTGATTCTTTCTGCCAGAGACAACGTTGACCAGAAGACCAGTTCGATTTCCACTAGTCGCTGGCGACAAATAATCTACCCATTGAATCGGATTTAGGGGCACGGCTGGGGCAAAGGTACCCGTGACGTTGCCATCCGGCGAGATCCGAGTGAGTTCTTCGGGCTTGCCCGGACTCGGGCGCACGATCAGCCAGAGAGTACCGTCTTCGCTTGACGTTCCTTCTGCATCAAATGCGAGGAAGGCAAAGTTGTGTTTCCACTCCAGTCGATACGGATGGGCTGGGGATGTTTGGCCGTGCAGGCCGACGGAGGCTAGGAAGACGCCCACGAGGATGCCGGGAATGGGAACGCGTTTCGCCAAGACATCATCGTAGCGCTCTCGTGGAGTTGTATGATCGATAAGTCGGAAAGGACCTTACTTTATGACCATTCTCAGTCAAGTGATTGCGCTCGCGGTGCTGTGCGCTCCCGTGTTTGCGGCGCTCCCCGTGGTTTCGTCCAAGGACGAAACGTCGCTGCTCAAGAGCCACGATAAGGCGCTCGCGGCGAACAAGAAGCTGGTTTACGATTTCTACCGCATCGTGCT
Organism: Bryobacteraceae bacterium; assembly: GCA_036498815.1. Classification (GTDB taxonomy): domain Bacteria; phylum Acidobacteriota; class Terriglobia; order Bryobacterales; family Bryobacteraceae; genus Palsa-187. Next base: position 405,785 of record DASYET010000049.1, read on the forward strand.
GCGCGCCCGCAGGCTGGATCAGGCCGAGCACTACATGCGCGTCGACTACATCCAGCACAATCCCAATGCCGACACCGGCATCGCGGGATTCAAGGCGTACTTCGAGAAGCTCGGCGGGCCGCTGCCGATTAAGGATACGCTAGGCGATCTGGTGTCGGTGCAGGCCGAGGGCGACATGGTGACGCTGTCGCTGGTGCGGGAGTACGATGAGCCGGGGGCCGCGGGGAAGAAATACACTTCGACGTGGTTCGATATGTTCCGGATCCAGGACGGCAAGATCGCCGAGCATTGGGACAACGCGACCAAGCCGGTTCCGGCGGCGAAGTAGGGGGGGACGGAGTTCCTGCGCTTACGCTTGGGGCTGCATCATCAGAATGCAGCAGGGGGATGCTGCAAAGAGCGCACCACCACGTGGGCGAAACGGGCGGCACGGAAGTGTAGCCCCAAGCGTAAGCGCGGGAACTAGAGAACTTTCGCGAGTTCTTCGGCGAAGGGACTCTGCGGTCCGCCGGAGGGACGCTTGCCGCCGCCGTTGGACTTCTTGTTGGTGCGGCGCGGCGGACGCTGTTCGGCGTTCGGCGCTCCGGTGGGGGCTCCTGTATGAGATTGGCCCTGTACGGATCCGGCATGGGGGCCGGCGGAATGACCGGCATGGGGCCCGGCGTGCGATCCAGGACCGGAAGGTCCGGACGGACGGCCCCCTGGCCCGCCACTCTTGGGCTTCGGCGGCTGCGCGGGATTGGCCCTCAGCAGGCGATCTTCGAGAGGGGCGCGGTCGAACCGGCGGATGATACTGTTCATCTCTTCGGTGTTCGGCGCCTCGATGAACGCGAAGCCTTTGGACTCCTGCGTTTCGGGATTGCGGATAACTTTGATAGCGTCCGCGACCAAGTTCTCGGCACTAAGCCAGCCCTTGATATCGTCCGCAGTGACCCAGGTGGGCAAATTGCCCAAAAAGACGGTAAAACTCATTCGGTGGTTGTCTTCGACTCCATCAGCGGGGGATTGCTTCACCGTAGGTTTCAGTGGAGCACTAACATGCTACCACATTCTCCCAAGCCGGTAAAAGGGGAAAAGCGCTTCCCGCCTCTGTTATGAAGACAACTTAAGGGTTCCCAAGGTTACAGGGGTCCCGTTTTCCGGTAGGCTCAAGGAATGACTCCGGCGCAAACTCCGAAGACTTCCTTCGATCCCGGCTTAACGACCCAATACGCCGGACCCCTGAAGCGCACCGTAAATAAAGACGGTTCCATGAACGTACACCGGCGCGGCATCAAAAGCCTGACCGGAAACCTGTACCTGCATTTAATTAATATGTCCTGGCCGAGGTTTCTGGCCCTGGTGGCGATCGCGTACCTGGTGCTGAATTGCGCGTTTGCCACCATTTACCGCGGGCTGGGACCGGACGCGCTCCACGCCACCGACCGGGATCTGGGGCTGGGGGAATTCGCCCGGGCATTCTTCTTTAGCGTCCAGACGCTGACGACGGTGGGGTACGGGGCGGTGTACCCGCACGGAACTGCAGCCAACGCCATGGCCTCGCTCGAAGCCGCCTTCGGACTGATGGGGTTCGCGCTCGCCACCGGGCTGCTGTTTGCGCGGTTTTCACGGCCCACGGCGAAGCTGGTCTTCAGCGACGGCATGGTGGTGGCTCCGTACCGCGAGATGACGAGCCTGCAGTTCCGCCTCGCCAACCAGCGCCGCAACGTGCTGATGGAAGTGAGCGCGGACATGATGCTCATGATGGTCGAAGCGGGTCCGAACGGCGAGCTCCGCCGCAGTTTCAAGGAGCTGTCGCTGGAGCGGAAGAGCGTTTTTTTCCTGGCGCTGACGTGGACCATCGTGCATCCGATCGATGAAAACAGTCCGCTGTGGGGGAAGACTCGCGAGGATCTGGAAAGAGCGCAGGCCGAACTGATCATTTTGATCAAGGGCTTCGACGACACATTCAGCCAGGTGGTGCATTCCCGGTATTCCTACCGGTGGGATGAAATTGAGTGGTCGGCGAAGTTCGTCCCGGCGTTTTTCCCGGCGCCGGAGGGCCATATGGTGCTGGACGTGGCGAAGGTGGGGGAGATCGCGCGGGTTTAGGCGAATCTTATTCTTTTTTCCGGCGCTTCTTGGCTAGCTGAGACAAGACCGCGAGTTGCTCCAGGTGCTCCCTCAGGGGCCGCGCGGGCGTGCCCCACATCACTTGCCCGCCGTGGACGATCTTTGACGTGAGGACTCCACTGCCGGAGCCGAGCACGGCTTTTGACTCGATGCGGGCCTTGTCGCCGATACCGACTTGGCCGCCGATGACGGCGTAGTCTTCGACGACGACTCCGCCGGAGAGTCCGGTCTGGGCGGCGATCACGACGTGGCGACCGATGCGGCAGTTGTGGCCGATGTGGACCATGTTGTCGAGCTTGGTGCCTTCGCCGATCGACGTGACGCCGAGCGCAGCGCGATCGATACAGGTGCCGGCGCCGATCTCTACGCGGTCCGCAATGTCGACGCGGCCGATCTGCGGGAATTTCTCGTAGCCGGTGGGCGTGAGGATGAAGCCGAAGCCGTCGGCTCCGATGACGGCGCCCGAGTGAAGGATGCACTGGTTGCCGAGGCGCGTGCCGGGGTAAAGTGTGACGCGGGGATGGAGCGTGCAACGGTCGCCGATTTCGACGCCGTCGGCGAGGGCGCATCCGGCGCCGATGGAGGTGCCTTCGCCGATGCGGACGTTCTTACCAAGAGCCACGAAGGGGCCGAGGGAGGCCGTGGCCGCAATGGAGCAGCCGGGGCCCAGCACAGCGCTGGGATGGATGCCGGGGACTGCTTCGGGAGCCGGGTGGAGGCGGACGATGGCTCGGGCGACGGCGGCTCGCGGATCGCGGGCGCGGATCACGGTGCGGGCGGAGGGATTGGCGTAATCGAGAGGGACGACGAGGCAGCCGGCTAGGGAGGCTTCGGCGTTTTTCGCGGCGCGTCCACGTGTCACGAAAGAGAGGTCGGCGGCGGTGGCGTCCTCGAGCGCGGCGACGCCCAGGATGTCCACTTCTCCATCGCCTTCAAAAGGAGCATCGAGCCAGGCTGCCAGTTCTTTTACACGCACGTTTACTCAGTGTACGTGTTCCGGGAAGGCAGAAAGAAAAAAGGGCGTCCCTCAGCGGGCGCAATGGCGACCCGCGAGGAACGCCCTATCCATAGTTCGGAGGACATTCGTTGGACTGCACCGTTAGTGCAATCGTAAGCAGGAAGTTCTCACTTCCGCCTCGCGGTTTAGTACCCTAGAACCCATGTGGTCCCAGAGCTATTATCCGCTGGGCGGACTTGTGCCTTCCGCCCTGCTGGCCGCCGTGCCGGTCGTGTTGATGCTGTATTTGGTGGGAATCGCGCGCAAACCCGCATGGATGTCGGGATTGATCGGAGCCTTGTCCGCGCTGCTGCTGGCCTTGTTCGGATACCACATGCCCGCGGCTCTGGCCTTCGACGCGGCTGCCTACGGAGCCGCGTATGGATTGCTGCCCATCGGCTGGATCGTGTTCACGGCGTTGTTGCTCTACCGGCTGGCGGTGGAAACCGGAAAATTCGCCATCATTAAAGATTCCATCGGGCATCTGACAAGCGACACCTACATGCAGGCGCTGCTGATCGCGTTCGCGTTCGGCGCGTTCATCGAGGGCGCGTCCGGATTCGGCAGCCCGGTGGCGGTGGCGTCGGCGATGCTGGTGGGCTTGGGCATGCCCGCGTTTGAGGCGGCGGCGATTTGTCTGCTGGCGAATACGGCTCCCGTGGCGTTCGGCGCGATCGGGACTCCACTGGTGAGTTTGCAGAGCGTGACGAGTTTGCCGATGCGCGATCTCTCGGCGGACGTGGGCCGCATCTGCGCGCCCTTGTCGTTATTCGTGCCGATTTACTTGATCCTGGTGATGGGCGGCAAAAAGGCCGCAGCGAGAGCAGGCGCGGCGGCGATGGGGTGCGGCGTGGTGTTCGCGCTCACGCAGTTTTTCGTATCGAGCTTCGTGGGTCCGTACCTTACGGACATTCTGAGTTCGATCATGGCCATTCTCGCGATGGTGGTGATTTGCCTGATTCGCGGAAATAAGGATCGTCCGGCGGGGCACCGGGCTTCGGGCGGGCAGGTGTTATTGGCATGGTCGCCGTACATTTTCCTGGTGATTTTCGTGCTGCTGCTGAACGGCGATCAGGTGATTCTGCCCAAGCCTTACGACGTGCTGTGGCCCACGGCGAAGCTGGTGGCGCTGAAGGCGTTCCTGAGCAAGACGACGATTGTGTTCGGATGGCCGGGGCTGGACAAGCTGATCCTGCGCGTGCCTCCGGTGGTGAAGGCTCCGGCGCCGTATGCGGCGAGCTACACGTTCAACATGCTGACGGCGAGCGGGACGGCGGCGCTGTACGCGGTGTTCGCTTCGGCGATCGTGCTGCGGGTTTCTCCGGTACGCCTGGCGAAAATGTTCTGGGCGACGGCGAAGCAACTCGCGCTGCCCACCGTAACGATTGTCAGCGTGCTGGCGCTGGCGTACCTGATGAATTACTCGGGCGCGACCGCGACGCTGGGATTGCTGCTGGCGCATACCGGCGTGGTGTTCCCGTTCTTCAGCGCGATGCTGGGGTGGATCGCGGTGTTCCTGACGGGCAGCGATACGGCGGCGAACGCTTTGTTCGGCAATCTGCAAGTGGTGACGGCGAATACGCTGGGCTTCAACCCGGCGCTGATGGCGTCCGCGAACTCGGCGGGCGGCGTGATGGGCAAGATGATCAGCCTGCAAAGCATCGCGGTGGCGGGCGCGGCGACGGGGCTGAGTCGCGATCAGGAGTCGCAATTAATGCGATTTACGGTGAAGCACAGCATCTTCCTGGCGGCGATGATCGGATTGGTGACGCTGTTTTATACGTATGTGATGCCGGGGTGGGTGCGGTAGAGCTACTCGAAAAGCTCGCCGACGCGCACGGTGAAGCCGGGTAGGAGTTCGGGGGCGTCCAGAGTGTCGTCGATGGTCAGCAGGCGATCTGCGCCGGTGGCGTCGAGGACGTGGAGTTCCTTGCTTTCCGGGTAGAAGATCCACACCGTGTGGCATCCGGCGGCGAGGTACTGCTTCACCTTGCGCATCAGCTGACGGACATTGTCGGAGGGCGAGAAGATCTCTACGGCAAGGTCGGGGACGCCGCGGGCGAAGCCTTTACTACGGACGGATTCGACGCGCTCCCCGCGCACAAACGCGACGTCGGGGCAACGCACTGTGTCGTCGCTGAGCCGAAATCCAGTGTTTCCGGGATAGACGCGGCCGAGGGCGCGTGGCTTTGCGAATTCCGAGATTCTTGCGAGAAGCTCTACTTCGAGATCGCCGTGTTCCAGACTTCTCCAGGGGATGCGGACTACTTCGCCCTCGTCGAGCTCGGTCTGCATCGACTCGTCGTCGGGAATTACTTGGAATTCGTCGGCAGTTAGCATGCCATGGCCACTGCCGACGTCGTCAATACGCCGCCGGCCGCCGTGAATTCGGCGAAAAACTTGTCGCGGTTGGCGTCGCTCAGGCTGCGGATGGCATCCGTGGCGATCTCGACGCGGGCTCCGGTTTTCAAGAGTCCCATGGCCGCGAATTGGACGCAGATTTCGGTGACGACTCCGTAGACGACATAGCGCTCGGCGCCGAGATGCTTAAGTAAAGCCGCCAGATGCACATTGGTAAAGCAGTCGAACGTTTGCTTCTCGATGACGAACTGCTGCGCGGCGTCGAACTCGGGGAGGCCGGGCGTATTGGGAATCGTCATTCGTTTTTCGAGCAGCGTGGCCGACGGTTTGTGTTGCCCCGCGGTGCCGTTGACGCAGTGTGGAGGCCAGGTGCGGAATTCCGGATCGTCCTCGGTGTGCGCGTCGGCGGTCGAGATGACGGGAATCGCTTGCGAGGCGGCCCAGCGGTTCAGCGTGGCGAGGCGGTCGACGATGGTCTCCGCGCCGGGCACGTAGAGCGCGCCCGCCGGGTAGAGAAAGTCGATCTGCGTGTCGACGTCGAAGAAGACCGTCTTCAGAGAGACACTCCCTTCCGCACGCGCTCATTGAGCGCTTCCAATTCCAAGCTTAGCTCGACGCGCCAGCCGTGCGATTCGAACAGGCTGTGGCACGGCGCGGGGAGCTTCGCGAGCGATTCCGCGGCATGCCGGCGAGCCTCCGCCGCGGTGGGCAAGGCTTCCAGCAGGCGGCCTTCGAGGATCACGGGGCGCAGCAGGGCTTCGGGTTGTTCCCCATCCGCGGGTTCCGCGCCTTCGGGGCACGAAGGGCACTCGCTCGACCGCGCGAGCACGTCGCGGTCGGCGTAGCGGAACACTTGCTTCGATCCGGGCAGGGTGGCTTTGTCTTCGCTGAGCTTGACGGTGTAGCGGGGGCCAGCTTCGGCGCTCTCCATCTCCACCATTTTGTAGACCACGCCGAGCGCGGGCGCGTCGGCGGAAGTGGAAAGCTCCGTGCCGACGCCGAAGACGTCGATGGGCGCGCGCGCGGCGACCAGTTCGTGGATCTTGTACTCGTTGAGATCGCCGGTAGCCATGATCTTCGCGTCGCGGAGTCCCGCATCGTCGAGAATCTTGCGCACGGCGGGCGCGAGTTCCACCAGATTGCCGCTGTCCAGCCGCACGCCCCACAGAGGACGCCCTAGAGCAGCGGCTCGGCGTGCGCCTTCGAGCGTGTCGTAGCTGTCGATCAGGTAGACGGTGCTCTCGCCCAGAAGCTTCTGCAATTGCTCAAACGCGATTCGCTCGTGCGGGAACGACATCACCCAGGAGTGCGCGGCGGTGCCGAAGACGGGCACGCCGTAGCGGAAGCCGGATTCGGCGTTGCTGGTGCCGGCGCAGCCTCCGATGTAGGACGCTCGTCCGGCGAGCACGCCGGCTTCCGGGGAATGCGCCCGCCGCGTGCCGAACTCGACCACGTCGCGGCCCAACGCGGCTTTGACGACACGGGCGGCTTTGGTCGCGATCATCGACTGGAATCCGATGGCGGAGAGCAGGTACGTCTCGGCGAGCTGGGCTTCGACAAGGGGCGCTCGCACGATGAGGAACGGCTCGCCCGCGAACATCGGCGTGCCTTCCTGGACCGCGAAGACGTCGCCGGTGAAACGCAAGGCGGCCAGCATGTCGAAGAATTCCGGATGGGTGTGTTGGAACTGGGGGAGTCCGCGGAGGTAGGCGAGCTCTTCTTCGGTGAAGCGCAGGTTTAGTAAGTAATCGATGGCCTGGGCGAGGCCCGCCGCCACGATGAAATTGCGATTGTGCGGCAGGCGGCGGACGAACAGTTCAAAGGTGGCGCGCTCCTGCGTTTTGCCGGCTTCGAAGTAGCCGGCCGCCATGGTCAGCTGGTAGAAGTCGGTCAGGAGGGCGGAGGCCGGGGCCCGCGGTGCCATTCAGCCGACCTTACCAGATTGGGCACCACGGATGCGATTCGTTTCGCGCGGTTTCCCGTAGAGTGCGGGGGGCACTTATTTCTTCGCCGGCGGAGCGGTGGATTCCTTCACGTCGCCAAGGGAAGTTCGCAGATCCTTCACGATCATCGCATCGAGGAAGTAGAGCGACGTGTCGCCCTCGCGCTTGGCCAGATAGTCGGAACCGGACGGAGCGATCTGCACTTTTTCGGTGCGTTTGCCGCTATCGGACACGACCGTCATTTCGAGCGTCGGCGTGGTGAAGCCGGATTCGGGGAATTTGGTCGCGGCCAGATCGCGCAGCTTGTCGATCAGGGCTTGGATGGAAACCGAATCCATCTTCTTGCCGCCGGAAGTCCAGTCGTCGCCGGTTTTCTCAAACAGGTAGGCCTTGCTGCCGTCGTGGACCTCGATCTTGTTGGGATCGGTGAAGGCGAAGTCGAAGATCTTCTTATTGCGGAAGTCGTCCAGCTTCTTGTCGAGCAGCTTGGGCAGGTCCGGCATCAGCTTGTGGACGCCGTCGACCACGCTCGATTTCGCGTAATACGCGTCGCCCGATTTGCGGACTTCCATTTTCTGGGTGCCGCCGGGATCGGTGACGGAGAGGGTGGCGAGAGGCGTGCCGGAAGCGAAGGCCGCGGCGTTCTTCTTCGCGTCTTCGTCCGTGAGCGCCGGGTCCATTTGAGCGGCGATGGCCTGGCCCAGAATGTCCTCCACCTGGAAGCCGTCGGCGCGCATGGGCTTCGGTTTCAAAACTTGCCATTCGCTCGGTCCGATGCGGCCGAACTCAATGGGAGGCTGCTTGGCGATGTCGAGCTCCACGCGGCTGCTTTTATCGCGGTCAAACGTCATGAGCCGCTTGTCGCGCAGGTCTTTCGAAGACTTGTTGAACGTATCGCGGTACATGCTGCCCATGGTGAAGAGGCGAGGATCGTCCGCCACTTTGGCGAACACGCCGCTGCCGGTGGTGGTGTCGTCGCCGATGAGCAGGGTGTGAGTGGAACCGTCCATCATCGAGAACTTCAACGTGATGAGCGCGGGCATCAGGCCGTAAGAAGCCAGATCGGTCACGTGATCGTCGACCACGCGTTCCGACATGAGGGCTTGCGCGCTATTGGTGAGGCTTTCCACCGCGCCTGAATCCGCCGCGAGGGGCTTGGGCGCGGTGATGGACCACTTGTCTCCATCTTTCTTGAGCACGGTGGTCTCGCCGTCGCGATGGCCGATTTCGATTCCCTTGATGTAGCCTTGCGTGAGCGTGAGAATGCGCGGGCTCGCGTCGGCGGCGGGTTTATCGGCTTTCGCTTTTTCCTGCTTGTTGGACCACCACAAAGCTCCGCCGAGTCCGGCCAGTACGACGGCCGCGACCAGCAAACGAGTCAGTTTCATGGAAGACCTACCTCCGCTTCCACCAAACGCCAAGGCCGGCGGCGATGATCAGCAGCGGGAAGCCCACCACGCTCGAATAGAACATCATGGAGACTTGCCGCTGGTTCATGTTGAGCGGACGATCGTCCGGCTCCTTGGGGCGGATGGAGATGAGATCGGTATCCGAGCTCAGCCAGTTCAGCATGTTCAGGAACAGGTTGCGATTGCCGTTGAAACCCAGGAATCCGTTGGCGATCCAGCCGGAGGTTCCGACCACGACGAACATACCGGGGCCGTTTTCCTTGGCGTCGGTCAACGTGCCGGCCACGCCCAACAGCAGCGGACCCTTCTGATCCTGCTTGGTCAGTTTCACTTCGGGCGAGGACAAATTCGCGGTGGCGACGCTGTCGTCCGAGGTGGAGAACAGCTTCTCGACCTTGGCTTTTTCTCCCGTCTTGATGTCGAGGGAGCGCGTCAGCGGGAACAAGGTGGGGACTTCCTTCATGGTGCTGACGATGGCGTGGCTCTCGTAGGAATCCACTAGAGGATACTGCGGGCCGGCGCCGAAGATCTGGCCGGTGCCGCTCAAATCGAGCACCACGTTCTTCTGCGGCATCACGCCCCAGCCCGCCAGGACTCCCATGAAGGCTTCGTTGGCGTCGATTTCGTCATTCGCCAGCTTGAACGGAGGATCGAACAGGAACAGCGCGCGGCCGCCGTTTTCGACGTAAGCCTTCAGGGCATCCACTTCCTGCTGCACAAAATCGCGCTTGGGGCCGCCGACCACCAGGATGGTGCACTCCTTGGGAATCTCCGGCTTGGGCAGCATCTTGACGGTCTGCGTCTTATAGTTATTCCGCTCGATCAGCTCTTTGGCCTTGGAATATCCGGCATTGCCGGTATCGTCGATGGAATTCTCTTCGGAGCCGAGCGTGAAACACACCGTGCGGTCGCCGCCCTTGAGGGAGCGAACCAGAGCGCCGGTGATTTCTTCCTCGGTGAGGCCCTTGGCTTCTTCCTTCTTATTGCCGACCTCGACGAAGATGGTTCCGTAGTTCTTCACGCCCGCGGCCTGAGCTTGCAGGCGCATCTTGTCGGCGTCGTTGTAGTGCACGTCGATCTTGCTTGAGAGGTTCTTATAACGATCCAGTAGATCCTTGGCCTGTTGGAAGTTCTGGGGCTGGCCCCAGTACGTGATGCCGACGTCCTGCTTCAGGTTCTTGGCGATCTTCTCGGTCTGATCGGAAAGAGTGAACTTCTTGCTGAGCGTGAAATCGTGGCTCAGGTTGTGCGCGTTGGCCAGGTAGTTCGCCGCCGCCAGAATGGCGATCATGATGACGATATACACCAGCGCGGTGAGCAGATTGGAGGTGCGTTGGGGGCTCTTCTGTGCCATACCGTCTTATGCCCTCCACCGGATCGATTCCATCGAGCGAGCCGTCAGGAACAGGCCCAGCGTGATCATCGACACATAAAACACGACGTCTTTGAGATCCAGCACGCCTTTGGCGAACGAATCGAAGTGATCGGTGATGGAGAGATAGCCGACGACTTTGGTCAGCGGGCTATCGCCCAGCGAGGAAACCCAGTTCATCACCCAGAGCAGCAGCAGCACTCCGAAGCCGCCGACGGCCGCGACGATCTGGTTCTTGGTGCAGGAGGAAATATAGGACCCGATGGCCAGCATCGCTCCGCCTTGCAGCAGCAGGCCGAGGTAGCCGAGCAGCATCGGGCGCCAGTCCGGCTTGCCGTACATGTACAGCGTGACCATGTTGAGCAGGGAGATCAGCAGCATGGTGCCATATAAGATGATGGCGGCGAGCCATTTCCCCAGGATGATTTCCATGTCGCGCAGAGGCGATGTTACCAGGAGCTCGATGGTGCCCGTGCGTTTCTCTTCCGCGAATAATCGCATAGTAATCATGGGGACCATGAAGAGGCCGACCACGGCGACGTTCGAGAGATTGCTGCGGACCACCCATTCATTCACGTCCATGGGCATGGCCTGTCCCATTAGCATGCTGCGCATGGCCTGCTGCATGAAGGCGGCCACGGCGATGTAGAAAAACCACCCCGCGATCAAGGCGAAGAAAAACATGACGCCGTAAGCAATCGGGGAGCGGAAGTAAGTGCTCAGTTCCTTGCGGCAAATGGTCAGTACGTTCATTGTGCTTCTCCCGAGCTGTCCGCTTCCGGCTTCGCGTCTTTTGATTCTGGCTCTGCCGGTTCCGCCGGAGCGGTGGAAGGCTCTCCGGCCTGCGGGGTCGCGGTCAACTGTAAGAAAATCTCTTCCAAACTGAGGCCGACGCTGCGGAGCTCATTCAGGTTCCATCCGGATTCGATCACGGCTCGCGCGAGCTCCGGACGCACCTGGCGGCCTTGCAAGCTTTCGACTTTGAAGCGCGCGCGGCCGTCCCGGATTTCTTCGGAGAGAACCCGGCTGACGCCGTCGACGCGCTCCAGCTTCTGCTGGACTTGTCCCGCGAAGCCGTCGCCCGCGCCGTCCTTGGCGATCACTTCGATGGCCACCACTTCGGCTCCGTGCAGGCGGCTGGTGAGGTTGGCTACCGTGTCGGTAGCGACCAGCTTGCCCTTGGCGATGATGATGACGTGGTCGCAGCTATGCTCCACTTCGGGCAGGATGTGGGTGGACAGAATAATGGTGTGTTCGCCGGCGAGTTCCTTGATCAGATCGCGGGTTTCGATGATCTGATGCGGATCGAGGCCGGAGGTGGGTTCGTCGAGGATCAGGACGGCGGGATTATGGATGATGGCCTGGGCCAGTCCGACGCGCTGCCGGTAGCCCTTGGAGAGCTTGCCGATTTCCTTATTCCGAACCTCGGCGACGGCGCATTTTTCCATCACTTCATTGATGCGCTTCAGCCGGCCGGCCTGCGGGACGCCTTTGATGCGGCCCACAAAGTCCAGATATTCAACGACTTCCATTTCCGGGTAGACCGGCGGAGTTTCCGGCAGGTACCCGATGCGCCGTTTCACTTCCATCGGATTTTCGAGCACATTGTACCCGGCGACCTCCGCCGACCCTTCGGTGGGCGGCATGAAGCACGTGAGCATGCGCATCGTGGTGGTTTTGCCCGCGCCGTTTGGCCCTAGAAACCCCACGATCTGCCCCTTTTCCACCTGGAAAGAGATGTGATCGACCGCGATGTTGCGCGCGTATCGCTTGGTGAGCCCCTCAACTTTGATCATAGTAAATACTCAGGACGAGCAAGATCGCTCTTGGTGAGCGTAGAACATTCATCATAGTGCGGAGGGCATGGACTGTCAATCGCGGCGGGACGGGACGGGGCGGCCGTAAGCTGTTTGGCGTCAACCGGGCGCGCGGTATGATCATATCGAGAGTATGAAATGGCCAGTTTCGAGCGAGTGACGGTGACGCTGTCTCACGATCTTGTGAAAGACATCGATCGCCGCGAGAAGAACCGGAGCAAGTTTGTCGCCGAGGCGGTGCGGCATGAGTTGGAGTTCCGGCGGCGCGCGGAGCTTCGCCGCTCTCTGGAGAACCCGCATTCCGAGACCGCTGAACTCGCGGAAGCCGGGCTGGAGGCTTGGGCTCGAACTCTCCCCGAGGAAGATACCGAAGCTCTCCTGAACGGCGGCGCGGGAAAACCGGTCCAGTGGATTCCGGGAGAGGGTTGGGTGGAGCCGAAGCCACGCGCGGCTCGAAGGCGCAGGAAATGAAACTGGGCCGCGGGTCCGTGGTCGTGGTGGATCTGAGCCCGTCCGTCGGCCACGAACAACAGGGCGTCCGCCCCTGTGTCATCGTCAGCGATCCGGAGATCATTCGCGACCAACGCTTTGCCATGGTGTGCGTGGTGCCGGTTACGGGGACTCCGGGGCAGGGGATCCTCTACCCAGCGCTTGCGCCTGGCCGCAGTGGGCTGGCCAAACAATCCTTCGCTCTGATCGATCAATTGCGCTCCATCGACAAGCGCCGCGTCCAGAGCGTGTTCGGAGAGCTTTCCCCGGAAGAAATCACGGCGATCGACGAAGGTTTGGCCGCATTCCTGGGCCTGGCGCCCGAATAGCTCGATAGATCCGCGTTATGGAGTCGGCTTCTTCGCGGGAGTCTCGGCGGGAACTTGAGCCGGAGGGGGCGGCGGTGTTTGGGTCTGTGGAGCAGTGGACTTGGTGCCGGCGTTCTTCGCCTTTGTCAGCGCGTCGAGAGATCCTTTCACGTCCTTCTTCTCGCGGGCTTTGCGCCATTTGGTATCTAGGTCCCCCTGTGGCTTGAAGAGATCCTGGACCGTCTGGACGAGTTTTGCGTCGCCGTTGAAGTAGCACTCGCCGACCATCTGTTCGCCAAAGAGACCCACCAGGTCTTTGGCCATTTGCCGCTCGTCCGGGTAGGCTTTGCCTGGCCCTCCGAGAACGGCCTCTGCGAAGTATTGCGTGACGCCTTCGTTATAAGCCTGACCGAAGTATTTAAAGAGATCCAATTTCGAATTGAGATGAATCGTTTCGTGGACCGCGTCCTCGATGGTGGACGGCTTATTGACTCTGCCTTCATTGTCCTTGCCCATATCGCGGAGCTTGATCGGTACTTTCTCGCCGCGCTCCGTGAATCCAGGGATGTCTATCGCGTCCTCCTTGGACTTGCCCCAGCGTTTGAACTCCGATTCGTAATCCATGGGACTGAGGACCTGGAAGTTGCCGGCGAGCGGCTGCACTTTCTTGAGGTACTTCTTGATCGTGGGGTCGGCGGCGATGACTTTATCGATATCCGGGGCAGTTTTGTCGTGGAACGAGTCTTGCGCCTTAATCGTGGGCGCGCGCTGCAACCCGGAAGATCTGCCTTCCGTCTGTTGTGCCACGTGGGCCAACTCATGGGCGAGGAGGCGGGGAGTGCGGGGCGCTTGGCCGAAGACGATGTTGTGGCCGGAGGTGTAGGCCAAGGCGTCCACGGATTGAGCCGATTCGGCGGCCTTGCTATCGGAGTGAACGCGGACCTGGCTGAGGTCGCGGCCGAAGCGCGGTTCCATGAAGGCTCGGGTGGCAGGGTCGAGAGGTTGGCCGGAGGAGCGCAGGACTTCATCGACGAGGGGAGGGGCGGTCTGCGACATCCGCAGCATTGCTTGGTTTCCGAGGGCCTGATTGCCGAGGGCCTGATTGCCGGCGCTGGGTGGGCGAGCGCCGGGTGCCGTTTGCGCGGGAGCGGGCCGCGCGGACCGCGAAGATTCGGGCGTTCGAGATCGATTCTGGCCTGGCGCGAAGTTTGCCATGCTCTGCTCGCCCCCATTCTATTGCAGCGAGCGCGCCGGCGTCTTGACTCCCCTCCGCCGCGCATGCTAGCTTCGGCATCGCAGAGGAGTTTTTTCGCGATGAAATTTGGCGGTTTTTACGAGCTTCAGCTTCCGCGCCCTTGGACGCCGGACTCCGAGCATAAAGTGCTGAAGGACTCGCTTGACCAGGTGGAGCTTGCCGACCGCCTGGGATTCGATTACATCTGGGCCACCGAGCATCACTTCCTGGAGGAGTACGCGCACTCGTCGGCGCCGGAGGTGTTTCTGGCCGCGTGCACGCAGCGCACGAAGACGGCGCGCATCGGGCACGGCATTATTCAGATGCCTCCGAACATCAATCATCCCGCGCGCGTGGCGGAACGGGTCTCAACGCTGGACCTGATCAGCAACGGCCGGGTGGATTATGGGATCGGCGCGGGAGCGTCGGAGACGGAGCTCGGCGGCTTCGGCGTGCCGCAGGCCGAGAAGAAGCAAATGATGCTGGAAGGCGCGCGGGCCGTGATCGAAATGATGACGCAGACGCCCTTCCCCGGCATCGACGGCAAGTACTTCAAGATGCCGGCGCGCAACGTGGTGCCGAAGCCGTATCAGAAACCGCATCCTCCGCTGTGGATGGCGTGTTCGAATCGGGCGTCCATCCTGCAAGCCGCGCGGCTGGGCGTGGGCGCACTGACGTTTTCGTTTATCGGTCCAGAGGAGGCTCGCAAGTGGGTGGAGGACTACCACACGACCTTCGAGAAAGAAGCCGAGCCGCTGGGGTACGCGGTAAATCCAAACTTCGCGATCGCGTGCCCGTTCCTGTGCGACAACAATGAGGAGCGCGTGCAGGCGCTGGGCGCGGAAATTTTCGGATTCTTCATTTACGGCTTGGGGCACTACAGTTTCTTCGGCGAGCACGAGCCCGGCAGGACCGATATCTGGGACGAGTTCAAGAACAATCCCAAGAATTTTGCGCCGCCGGAGGGGCGCACGCAGGATTGCGTGGGCACTCCGCAGCGGCTTCGCGAGCAGCTTCGAGAGTTTGAGGCGGTGGGGATCGATCAAGTAATTTGTCTCTCGCAGGCGGGGGGCGTCTCGCACGATCAGCTGTGTTCTTCGATCGAGCTGTTCTCCCAGGAAGTATTGCCGGAGTTCAAGGAGCGCGAGATCAAGTCGCTGCCGAAGCAAGCGGAGCGGCTGGCGAGGCTCACGGAGATCGCGATGCCGCGGCGGCCGAAGGCGGAGGCTCCTGCGGCGCCGACGATTATTCGGGCGGCGGGACATCACTAGGATTCGCGATGACATTTACCAAAGAAACGCACGTGGTCAACGGAGTAAAGGTCGTCATGCTGACGGCGGGCTCGGGCGAGCCGCTGGTTTTCTGGCACGGCGCGGGGACCGCCACGGGGTTCGATTTCGCGCTCCCCTGGGCGGAGCGGTTTCGCGTGATGATTCCGTACCATCCCGGCTGGGGCGAATCGGGCGATGCCCCGCAGTTGGACGCGCCGCGCGAGTACATGCTCCACTACATGGATCTGTTCGATCAGCTGGGTTTGGAAAAGATCAATCTGGTGGGCCTCTCGATGGGCGGGTGCTTCGCGGCGACGTTCGCGGTGGAGCATGGCGACCGCTTACGCAAGCTGGTGTTGATCGCTCCGGCGGGGCTGGCGGTGCCGGAGCATCCGATCGCGGATCTTTCGCAAGTGCCGCCGCAGGAAATCCCGCGTTATCTCGTGACCGATTTCTCGATGATTGAGAAGTATTATTCCGCGAATCCGGAGTTCCAGGCCGCGGCGGCGCGCGAAGGCGGGAACTTCGGGAGGATGCTGGCGGCCGGTTTGATCGGACCTTGGCTGGAGCGCTGGCTGCACCGCGTGCACGTGCCCACGATGATCGTGTGGGGCGAGAAGGACCGCATCGTGCCGGTGGAACAAGCCGACGTTTGGAAAAAGCTCATTCCGCAGGCGAGGCTCCTGCGAGTCCCGAAAGTGGGGCATTTGCCGATGCAGGAATCTTCCCTCGTCCCGGGAGCCATCGCGGATTTCCTGGCAACGTAGCGGTTCAGGATTTCACAGGCTGAAGCCACATCTTACTCGTACGCCGGGACCCACTGCGTGGCGACGATCTTCGCGTGTAGGTCTTCGGGGGTCGTAGGTTCCGCGACGCCGTCTTTCTGTGCGGCGAGTCCTACGGCCAGCGCGACTCCTCGGGCGACCTCGCGGATCTCACCCAGGCCGGGCAGCAACGCGGCGTTGGGATCTTTCACTGCGGGCGACCATTCGGCTAGCGCGCGGGCGGCGGCAAGCATCATTCCATCGGTCACGCGGCGGGCCTTGGCCGCGACGACGCCGAGGCCGACGGCCGGAAAAATATAGACGTTGTTGCACTGCGCGGTGGGGATGCGGCGGCCCTCGAATTCCACGGGGGCGAAGGGGGAGCCGGTGGCGACCAGAGCGCGGCCTTCGGTCCAGTGGATCAAGTCTTCGGCGGTGGCCTCCGATTTGGCGGTGGGGTTCGAGAGCGGCAGAATGATGGGCCGCGCGACTTTGCGCGCCATCTCGCGAACGATGGGCTCCGTGAACGCGCCGCCGACGGTGGAGAGTCCGATCAATACCGTGGCGTCGAGGCGGGCGATCAATTCCGCCAGCGTGCAGGCGTGGTCCTGGGCTTCACTCTCGCCGGAGCGCGCATAAGGCAGCTGCTCCGCGGTGAGATTGGTGCGCCGACGAAGCAGCAGGCCGTCTTTATCCACCATCCAGAACCGGGAGCGAGCCTGCTGCTCCGTCAAACCTTCCGCCACCATCGCGGCACGCAGATAGTCCGCCACGCCGGTTCCCGCGGAGCCTGCGCCCAGAAATACAATCTTCTGTTCGCGCAACGGTACGCCGGTCACTTTGGTCGCGCCGAGGATCGCGCCGAGGGCCACGGCGGCGGTGCCCTGGATATCGTCGTTAAACGTGAGCATGGTGCCGCGATATTTTTCGAGCAGCGGGCGGGCGTGCGGCGTCGCGAAATCCTCCCACTGGAGGCAGGCACCGGGAAGCTCCTGCTGCACGGCCTTGACGAACTGGTCGATGAAATCCAGATAGTCCTGGCCGGTCACGCGTTCATGGCGCCAGCCGAGATATTGCGGATCTTTCAAACGCTCCACGTTGTTGGTGCCGACGTCGAGGATCACGGGCAGGGTGCGCGAGGGGTGGATGCCGCCGATCAACGAATAGAGAGACAGCTTGCCGATGGGAATGCCGAGTCCGCCGACGCCCTGATCGCCGATGCCGAGGATGCGCTCGCCATCGGTCACGACGATGATGTCGACTTCGCGATGCGGACGGTTGCGCAGCAACTCAACGAGGGAATCGCGGCGCGGGTAGGAGATGAAGAGTCCGCGGGGGCGGCGGTAAATGTGGCTGAACTGCTGGCAACCGGCGGCGACGACCGGCGTGTAGACGATCGGCGTCATTTCCTGAATGTGTTCGAGCAGCAGGCGGTAGAACAGGACCTCGTTCGTATCCTGCAAGGCACGAAGATAAATGTGCCGCTCGACGTCGTCGTCTTTGCGCAGGAAGGCTTCGTAGGCGCGAGCAGTCTGCTCCTCAAGCGATTCCACGTGGTGCGGCAGCAGCCCGTGCAGGCCGAGCGCGGATCGCTGCTCCTCGGTAAACGCGGTGCCGCGATTGGTGAGCGGCGAATCCAGCAGACTCGTGCCCGTGTTTTTCAGACTCGTCAATTTCAATTCGGGCAATGCAGGTGCCGATTCAGCCGCCATATTTTGATCCTCAATGAGAATTGTGCCGGAGAGAACTACTTGGTGGCCAACGCCACGATTTGGGCCTTCAGTTCATCGCTGATGGCGCCGCTGAATGTGCCTTGCCGTTTCCAGACCAGGCGCCCCTCGGTGTCGAACAGAGCGACGGTGGGCAGCGTTTCCTTCTTTACTTCGAGGACGCTCAGCCATTCTTTGGAATCCTTGGAAAGTACCAGGCTCCGCCCGAGCAGCGCCGGCGGAATCCCTTTCTTCAGGGTCATGCGGACCACGGTGCGGGCGGGAGCTTTGACGCTCTCGATATTCACGACGGACCAGGCGTTCATGCCGTCGGCGGAAAGGTTTTCGAGCCACACGGTTACTTTGTCGCTCGATTCGCGGCCAAAGCCAAAGACGCAGACGGCGATGGAGCCTTTCAGGGCTCCGGGGAAGTCGATCTTCTTTCCTTCTAAAGTTTCGGCGCTGGAAGCAGGCAAGTCCTGCGCCCGCAGGCAAGGCGACATCGCGCTCAGAGCCAGCAAAATCGCAAAGAATGGCGCACGGCGAGTCAACATGGCGAGACCTTCAGGCCTCCAGTCTCTCACGAACGGTTGTGGCTTAGGAAGCGCGGCGGCGCAGGTCGGTGATGAGGTTCGAGAAAAACCAAATCGCCTGGTTGCTGGCCCAGAATTCGACGGTCTGATCCGGGCGCAAGGTGGTGGAAAGGATGTAGCCGATCAAATAAATGGCGAAGTTCGCGCACGCGGCGAAGAGAAACGTGAACCGCTGCTCGCGAAAGGCCTGGCCACTGTGCAGATCGCTCTTGAGAAAGCTCTCCGACCGCGGAGTGCGTCCTTTGAAGACAAACCACGCGATGGCCGCGAGCATGATTACACCGCTGGCGATGTCGGAGCGCCATGCCAGGTGCGGCCACGATCGTGCTCGCAGCCAATACGTGACGCAGGCCTGCACCGCAAACCCCAACGTGACGGCGCCGTAGTATCGCCGGGAGGAGCGCAAGTCGCGTCCTACGCCGGTGACGATCGCCGCCAGCGCCTGGCGCCAATACCATGCGGCCGAGCGTCCGCTCTGAAATTCTTCGAGGAGATCGCCGGCCAGTGGATCGTTTGCCGCGCCGGTCCACTTCATCAACCACGCCGCCAGTTTGGGCGGCTTCCGGGTCGTCATGCGGGGCCTCCTTCGAGTGCGGGAATCCCACTCCACAGTTTGGTGAGTGCGCGCTGCGTCTCGCGGACCGCCTTCATTCCCTGCGGCGTCGCGCGAAAGTATCGCTTGGCGCGGCCGCCTCGGGCGGCGGTGGGATCGCCCAGGCGGGATCGCACGAGTCCCTTTTCTTCCAAGCGGTCGAGCGCGGCGTAGACGCTGCCCAGGACGGCCTCGCGTCCGGTGCACTGTTCGATCTCGTGGGAGATGGGCACGCCGTACGCTTCTTCGTCCAGGCGGATCAGCGCCAGCAGAACCATCAGCTCGAATTCGCCCAAAGACGATTGCCGGGGCATTTACTCAATCCTATTGAATAAATCGCCGCGGCGCAAGCTTTTTTTCTTTGCTGCACGCTTTGGTGGACCGGGCCGTCTAAATTCGCAAAGGAGCGAACATGCGCCGATTTCCGATGGCCGTCCTATTGAGCACTGCTCTGTTTTCCGCTTCCGCGTTCGGGCAACAAGCCGTGACGCGAACCTATTCCTTCACGCACGTCGAAAACTTTCAGGAACTCCAACAAATGACCGGGCTGTTGCGCACGCTCACCAGCATCAACCAGATCACGATGGACAGCGCGCGGCTCAGCACGACGATGGGGGGAACGGCGGAGCAGATCGGCATCACGGACTGGCTGTTCCGGCAGTTGGATCAGCCTCCGCAGGGGCCGGCTCCGTTGACGTACAACGTCTCCGTGGATGATGTGGTGGAGTTGATGTATCTGCCGTCCACACTGACCGTGCAGGAGTTCCAGGAGGTCGCGAATTGCATCCGCACAGTGGTGGAGATTCCGCTGGCGTTTGGATTGAATTCGCAGCGCGCGCTCGCCATCCGGGCTCCGGCCGCGCAGGTGGTGCTGGCGGCGAAGCTGGTGAGCGACCTCACACAGGCTCCGCCGACGGCGAGCATCCGCGTGTATCCGTCCTCCGCGGGGGCGGATGATGTGACGCAGGTTTATTTCCTGACGCACACGGAGTCCATCCAGGATTTTCAGGAGACGGCCAACGCGGTGCGTACCATCACGGAAATTCGGAGGATTGTTGCCGACAATGCGCCGCGCGCGATTGTTGCCCGGGGGACCGCGGCGCAACTCGCGATGGCGACGTGGCTGTTGCACGATCTGGATCAGCCTCAGACTGCTCCGGCGGCGCACTCCTACTATGGGCCGACGCCGGAGGAGACGATCCGCGTGTTCTATCTGCCCGCCGCCCTGGGCACGGTGCGGGAATTCCAAAATGCCGCGACGAAGATTCGCACGGCTGCGCAGCTCCGCCGGGCGGTGGCGCTCAATACACAGAGGGCGTTTGTGGTGCGCGGAACCATTTCTGAAGTCTCCCGAGTGAACCAGATGGTGCAGGACCTGAAGCAGTAGCTACCGGGAGGGGAGAAGCTCGCCCGGATGGAAAACCAGATCGCGGTCGAGCACCATTTCCAGATGAGTTCCCTGTCGCAGCACGACGTCCTGATTGCGGGAGAGTAAGACGCCCGCGATGGCACCGGCCGCTCCGCCGACGGCCGCGCCGGGAAGTCCCCGGGTGAGTGCGCCCACGGTGGCGCCCATGCCTGCGCCTTCCATCACGGTGCGGCCGTCCGCGGCTTTTCCGTCGCCATCCACTTTGCCTTCGGATCCCGGCGGACGGGCGCGGAAATCGCGCGACACGCCGTTGGGCAGAATGAGGGAGTCGAAGCGGATGAACAGCTCGCCCTTGCCGGCGACCTTCCCGGCGGGCTTCGTGCGCGTGATGGTTCCGGTGACATCGCTGCCGCGCGGGATCACGACCTGGCCGTCCGCGGCAACGGGAACGGCGGTGCGGAGATAGACTTGATCGCCCTCGCGGGCGTGTTTGGTGCTGACTTCGCCGATCAGCTGGAGCAGGACTCGGGTGCCGGTGGGGACGACGATTTCGGGATCGATGCTTTGGCGCGCCGTGTTGGGTTCGGGTCTCTTCGCGAAGGCCGGTCGCGCATTGTCATCGCTGGGCGCGGAACGCGTCGCCGTGACGGTGGGAGCTTCGCGGAGGCTGGGGGCAGGAGCCGCCGAAATCGCCCCTTCATGGCGGAACACCAGCGAGCCTTCGACTTCCGAACCCACGCGGACAATGTGGCGCGTGATCGTTAGGGTGTCGTGGCTGGCGGAGAGTTTCCAGCGGTCCATCACGGTGTAGCTTTGCGGACCGGAAACCAAGGTATTGATGAGAAGGGCCGAGCCTTCCCATTTCGTGGCCGAACTTCGGGTTTCGTCGCCGACGCGCCGGCGCGTTTCGCTGCCATCGAGCGCGTAGGAGCCGGAAACGGATCCCGCGGAATAAAGAATTCCGGCGTCAGATTGAGAGACGTCCAACGAAGTTTCCACTTTTCCCAGCGAGGCCGTCTTGCTGGTGGCGGAATCGAGCACCCATTTCCCGGCGAAATCGCGATCGGGATCGGCGGCAAGCAGGGAAACTGCAAGACCCAAAAAGACGGAAAATACCTTCGCGGATCGGTACATATTGTTCGAAGATTAGCATACAGGAAAGCAGGCAGAACGGCCACCTGCCGGGCTCGCGCGGTCATAGTAGACTAATGTCCGGTGACTCCTCCAACCCGTCGCGATTTTCTCGGAGCCGCGCTGGCTGCTGCGGCGCTGGCTCCTCAAGCGTTCTCGCAAGGCTCGCCGGTGACGGCGACGAAGCTGGCCGATAATTTCACGCTGATCACGGGAGCGGGGTCGAACGTGCTCGCCTTGACGACTCCCGACGGCGTGGCGCTGGTGGACAATGTCGACGCAGCGCATACGGCGGAGTTGCTGAAATTGGTCCTGGGCCCGGTCAAGCTGGCGTTCAATACGCACTGGCACTGGGATCACACGGGATCGAACGAGGCGGTCCGCAAGGCGGGCGCGAAACTCATCGCGCATGAGAATACGAAGCTGTGGCTGGGCGCGGAGATCGACTGCACGTGGCAGAATCGCACGTACGAGCCTCGGCCGCCGGGGGCGCTGCCGTCGGAGACGATCTATACCTCGGGCAAGACTACTTTCGGCGGCCAGGCGATCCAGTATTCGGTGATGCCCCAAGCGCATACGGACGGCGATCTCTATATTCACTTTCCCGCGGCCAACATCCTGATGGCGGGCGACGTGGTTTCGAGCGGCACGTATCCGGTGCTCGATTTCACGACGGGTGGCTGGATCAACGGGATGCTGGCAGGGCAGGCGGCGCTGTTGAAGCTGGCCGACAAGGATACGAAGATCGTGCCGGGCAGCGGCCCGGTGCTCACGAAGGCCGATCTGCAATTTCAATCCGACACGCTGACGACGATTCGCGACCGGTTGATGAAGCTGCTGAAATCGGGCGTGACTCCGAAAGAGATGGTGGCCGCACAGCCGACGAAGGAATGGGATGAGAAGTGGGGCTCGCCCGACCAGTTCATCTTGAATGCGTACCGGGGGCTGTGGGGGCATGTGCGGGAGTTGGGCGGCATTGTGTAGTTTGTACCTTTGTGCTTCTTCCCGTGCATTAATTCCTCTATTCCTTGGCATTTATTGCTTGACTGTCCTCGCCAGGATTGATAATCTACCATCGTGTTGACGGCTCTGACAGCAAACGGAACCAAGCGTTGGCTTCGCGATCGCATCGCGGCTGGCGCGGGGCTGATTTTTGTCGATCGAGTCAGCCAGAAGCGCTCCCTTGACGCCGTCGGCGTACGAGCGGCAGCCGCCTCCGGCGTCGTCATGCCTGGCGTCGCCCCGCAGGCCCCACGAAGCCTCTAAACTACTGACCCGGTTAGTTTAAGAGGCAAAGCATCCGACTCTGAATCAGAACTTTCTCTTTCGAAGTCCATCACCGGGCACCAAGCTTTTTCATCGCGAGATCCGCACGGGCGGGCGTGGCCGATTGGTTAGGTCTTTGGTCGCCAGCCAGAGCAACGGAGTTCGATTCTCCGCGCCCGCTCCAGAGACTTTGGGCCTCTCATGACAATGGTAGTCAGCCTGTTTTGCACGCAGGAAATCGGGTTCAATTCCCCGGGGGTCCACCATTTATTTAAAACATGTTTGACAATGCGGCTGAAATAGAGGCGCATTCCATGCGGGATTAGCTCAGCCTGGTAGAGCCGCCGGCTTACATCCGGCTGGTCCGGGGTTCAAATCCTCGATCCCGCACCAAGTTTTGTTTTGAGGGAGCGGAGCCAAGACTCCATGCGCCGCAGGCGAAGACTCCCCGATGTCCCTGACTCGCCGGCAGTGGCGGGCAGGGAGTGCGCTGAGGGGGACTGGCTGAAGCGCTGTCGTCGAACGGGCTTCAGCAAGTCCCGGCGCGACCCTTTAGCTCGACGCTCCGGCATAGTAAACTGTTGGCGATCGTTAACTTTACCGCCTTTCCACGTTAAGGAGAAGTCCCCGGCATGCGTCACCCGGTAGTGGCAGTTCCGTTCACGCTCGCAATCGTCTTCTCCGCTCCTATGTTCTCTCAGCAGATTGCCGCCAGTGCTCAGACCACGGGGCGGGCGCTGCTGGATAAGTATTGCGTTACTTGCCACAATCAGCGGGCGAAGACGGCAGGCCTGATGTTCGATCAAATGGACCTGGGGCATGTGGCGCAGGATTCCGCGGTTTGGGAGAGGGCGGTGCGGAAGCTTCGGGCCGGGATGATGCCTCCGCCGGGAGCCTCCGCGCGGCCGGATCCGGCAGCCGTCAATACCTTCGTGAACTGGCTGGAAGTTTCGCTCGATCAGGCTGCGCTCAAGAATCCGAACCCGGGCAGCGTGCCGATCCATCGCCTGAATCGCGCCGAGTACACGAATGCGATCCGGGATTTGTTCGCGATCGATGTGGACGCCGCAGCGCTGCTGCCTACCGACGACATCAGTGGCAGCTTCGACAACATCGCGAGCGTCCTTAAAGTATCGCCATCGTTCCTGGACCAATACATCACGGCGGCGCGGGCGGTGACGAAGCAGGCCATCGGCGAGCCGCTTCCGAGCGGTCCGGTCACGGCGGCACTGCGGGGCGGCGTGAGCGACGGTACGCTGCCGCCGGGTACTCGTGGCACCGTCGTCGAGCATCTTTTTAACTCCGACGGCGAATATGAATTCCGGATGGGCGGCGCGGGCGGAGGCGGTGGCCGCGGAGGACGGGGCGGTGGCGGAGGTGCTCCGGCGGGCGGCGGTGGCCGTGGCGCGGGAAGAGGTGCTGCTGCCGCGCCCAGCGACGACACGGTCGTAACGCTGGACGGGACGCGGATTCCGACGACGGGCCGGGTGCAAGTCACGGCAGGGGTCCACAAGATTGGCGTCAGCACTCCGGCGCGGAGCTTTGTGGAATCGGAATCGTTACTTGAATCGTTTATTCCGGGGCAGGGCGGAGCGGGCGGCGGTCGCGGAGGGGCGGGCGGGGCACAGGCGGTCTCGGTCACGGGCCCGTACAATCCCACGGGCGCGGTTCTCGATACGCCGAATCGGACGAGGGTTTTTGTGTGCCATCCGGCGGACGCCGCCGACGAACTGCCCTGTGCGCAGAAGATCTTCGCGAACGTTGCGCACAAGGCGTTTCGCCGTCCGCTGACTGAGAAAGATACGGCGCCTCCGCTGGCGTTCTTTAAGGAGGCTCGCGCGGCGGGCAACTTCGAAGCGTCCGTGCAGGCTGGACTGATCGCGATCCTGGCGAGTCCGAAATTTCTTTATCGCGCGGAGCCGCCTCCGGCGAATCTGAAGCCGGGCTCAACGTACCGCCTCAACGATCTCGAATTGGCGTCGCGCTTGAGCTTCTTCCTTTGGAGCAGCGTCCCGGACGATCCACTGTTGGCGGTTGCCGAGCAGGGCAAATTGAAAGATCCGAAAGTCTTCGAGCAACAAGTGCGCCGTATGCTGGCGGATGCGAAGTCGAAGGCTCTGGTGACGAATTTCGGGTTCGAGTGGCTTCGTGTGCGGGA
Source organism: Bryobacteraceae bacterium (assembly GCA_036498815.1). GTDB lineage: Bacteria > Acidobacteriota > Terriglobia > Bryobacterales > Bryobacteraceae > Palsa-187. Next base: position 430,680 of record DASYET010000049.1, read on the forward strand.
GGTGGACAAGCTCGATCCGGACGCGGTGATTTATCCGAACTTCGATGCGAGCCTGCGCACGGCGTTCAAGCGTGAAATGGAGATGTTCCTGGACAGCATCTTCCGCGAGGACCATGGCGCGCTCGATCTTTTGACGGCGAATTACACGTTCGCGAATGAGCGGCTGGCGGCGCATTACGGTATACCGGATGTTCGCGGCGACCAGTTCCGCCGCGTGACGCTGCCGGATTCCCGGCGCTACGGGCTGCTGGGGAAGGGCGCGATCCTCATGGTGACGGCGTATCCGAACCGCACGAGTCCGGTGCTGCGCGGGGCGTTCGTCTTGGAGAGTTTGATGGGCACGCCGCCATCTCCGCCTCCGCCGAACGTGGAAGCGTTCAAGGAAAACAAGGAGGGCGAGAAGGCGAAGACCGTGCGCGAGATTATGGAACAGCATCGCGCTAATCCGAGCTGCAACGCGTGCCATGGCGTGATGGACCCGCTGGGATTTTCGCTCGAAAATTTCGACACCGTTGCCGCGTGGCGGGAGAAGGATAAGCAGGCGCTCACGCGGATTGACTCGTCGGGCAAGCTGGTGGACGGGACCGCGGTGAACGGTCCGGACGATCTGCGCGCCGCTTTGCTGAAACGTCCCGCGCAGTTTGTGCAGACGATGACCGAGAAGCTGATGACGTATTCGCTGGGCCGCGGCCTGGAGCCCTACGATCTTCCGGAGATTCGCAAGATCGTGAAGGAAGCGGCGAAGGATAACTACAAATTCTCGACCCTGGTGATGGGCGTCGTGACGAGCCCGGAGTTCCAACAGAGCCGCACGCCGGATGCGGCGGCGCCGGTGGCGTCTCGATGAAGAGTGTGTCGACGAGGGCCGCGGCGATTATTCTTGCGCTGCCGGTGTTAGGCCTCGCGGCGCAACGCGAGGCCTCGCCGCCGCCTTCTTCGACGATTAAGGTCGGCACACGGCTGGTCCAAGTCGATGTGCTGGTTCATGGCAAATCCGGGCCCATCACCGGCCTCACGCGGGACGACTTCACCGTACTTGATCAAGGACGTCCGCAGAAGATCGCCGTCTTTCAGAGCGCGGCGGACCTAGCGGTATCTGCCGCCGCTGCGGGAACGCTGCCCGTCCCGGCCGGGGCGATTTCCAACCGAGTCAACCGCGGCGGACGTCCGCTGCCGGGAGCTACAGTGCTTCTGCTGGACCTGATGAACACGCAGTTCGATAACCAGGGCTACGCGCGTGCGCAACTCCTCAAGTATTTGCAGTCGCTGCATGGCACCGAGCAAGTCGCGATCTATGCTCTCGGAAAATCGCTCCGCATTGTCCAAGATTTCACGGACGATCCGCAGAAACTGATCGACGCGGTTCATCACATGGACCCCAAGCTGAACGAGCTCGTGATTCCAAGCCTGGAACACATGGACGACACCGATCTCAAGATGTACGCGATGAGCGAAGGGCTTTACGCTCAGAAGCGCGGAGAAATGACAGAGCAGGCGATTCAGAAAATCGCCGAGCATCTGTCCGGCATGTCAGGGCGCAAGAGCCTGGTCTGGCTTTCGGACGCGCCGGGCTTCAACGGAGTTCAATACCTGGCGCGCGCGAACGTGAATCTTTATCCGGTGCAGGTGCGGACGCTCGGCGGTTCCGGCCCCCGGAGCGGCTCGCAGACGATCAATCCGTGGACTCCCGCGACTGCCTATTTGTACGATGGCAAGACGATCAACGGGATCGCGCCTTCGAATGAATTGGCGCTGCGGGCTCGCAATGAAGCGGTGGCCGCTTCGCGCGGGGGGGTAGGTTTCGCGGATGCTCGCGACCTGGGCCGTGCGGTGGCGCAGGCGGAAGAAGATGCGACGCATACGTACACGCTGGGGTTCTATCCGGCCGAAGAGACGTTGGACGGGAAGGTCCACAACCTCACCGTGAGTGTGACGGGGCGGCCGGCCAAGCCTTCGCTGGAACTCCGCTATCGTCCTTATTACTTCGCCGCCACTAGCCAGCAAATCAGCGGAGCGCCCGCCGATATTCAGGCCGCGCGCGCTGCCGCTACGGTCCACGCGGCTTTCGAGAGTCCGCTGAATGCGAGCGGCATCGGGCTCGCCGCGAAAGCTACCGCCGCCGGAAACGGGTACAGCGTCGATCTCACTGTCGATCTGCGCGACCTGCACTTCGAGCTGCAGAATAATCGCCACGTGGCGCTAGTCGAAGTGAATTATCTATTGGAACGCGCTACATCCTTGCAGACTCGCGCCCTGAAAATTCAACTGACGGATGCAGAGCTACCGGATGCTCTCAAAGGCGGCCTCCGGGTGCAGAATACTTTTGCCGTGGATGGCAACGCGGCACTTCGTATTGTTGTGCGCGATCCGGCGACAGGCTTGCTCGGTTCGCTCCGCGTGCCGCTACTTCATCCCTAAGTCTAAGGAGCCGAATTCATGTTCATCACCAAAAAATACCTTCCCCGCCGCAAGTTCCTGCGCGGCATCGGCACTGCGATGGCTCTACCTCTGCTGGATGCGATGATTCCGGCGCGCACGGCGATGGCGCAGACGGCGGCGAATCCGGCGCCGCACTTGGGCTTCATCTACTTTCCGCACGGGGCGATCATGAACCAGTGGACGCCGGCGACGACGGGAGCGGGGTTTGAGATCTCGCCGATTTTGAAACCGCTCGCGCCGTTCAAGAAGCATCTCACGGTGGTCAGCGGGCTGGAGAATCGGAATGCAATCGGGCCGGTGCACGCGCTCGCTCCGGGGACGTGGCTGAGTTGCGTGCATCCTCGCGCGACGCAGGATCCTTGGGGCGGGCCGACTGTTGATCAGATCGCGGCGAAGTCGATTGGACAGGACACGCCGCTGCCGTCGCTGGAAGTCGCCATCGAGGGGCGGGGCGGAGGCGGCTCCTGCGACCGGGATTTCGGATGCTCCTATGCGGGGACGATCAGCTTCCGCACGCCGAATACGCCGCTGCCGATGGAAACCGATCCGCGAAAACTGTTCCAACGGCTATTCGGGCAGGGAGACACGCCGGAGGAGCGTAAGCGGCTCACGAAGCAGTATTCGAGCGTGCTGGATCTGGTTTCCGAAGAGGCTGCGGATCTTCAGAAGACGCTGGGCGCGACGGACAAGTCGATGCTGAACGACTATCTCGATACGGTGCGCGAAATCGAGCGGCGCGTGGAGAAAATGGAGGCGCACGATCTTTCGCATGTGAAGGTCCCGGATGCTCCGACGGGCACGCCCGCGAGCTTCGAGGCGCACATCAATTTGATGTTCGATCTGGTGGCGCTGGCGTATCAAGCCAACATGACGCGCGTGTTCAGCTTCATGATGGCGGCGGAAGTGAGCGGACTCACGTACAACCAGATCGGCGTTAACGATGCATTCCATCCGCTTTCGCACCATAACAATGAGCAGGCGAAGATGGACAAGCTGACGAAGATCCAGACCTATCACACCGATATTCTGGCGAAGTTCCTGGCGAAGCTGGATAAGATGCCCGACGGCGACGGCACCATGCTGGATCATTCGATGATTCTCTATGGCAGCAACATGAGCAATAGCAATGCGCACAATCACTATCCGCTGCCGACGGCGCTGGTGGGCGGCTGGAAGAAGCTTAAGGGCGATCAGCATCTGCATTATGCGGAGCAAACTCCGCTGGCGAACATGCTGCTTACGATTCTGGACCGGGCCGGAGTGCCGCAGGAAGCGTTCGGCGATGCGTCGGGCAAGTTCGCGGAGGTTTAAGATGCGGGCGACTCTACTCTTGTTCGTGCCGGTGCTGCTGGGGGCCGCCACGGTCGATGCGCCGCTCGCGAAAGCGGTGAAGGACGGGGACCGCATCACCGCGATCTCACTCATCGACAAGAAATCCGGCATCAACACGCCCGAGCAGGACGGCACCACTGCGCTCCACTGGGCTGCGCATTTCGCCGATGTCGATTTGGCGGATCGTCTGATCAAGGCCGGGGCCGATGCGAAGGCTCGCAACCAGTTCGGCGCTACGCCGCTCTCGGAAGCCGCGCTCGCGAACAGCACGCCCATTATCGACAAGCTGCTTGAGGCGGGAGCCGATCCGAACGCGGCGGCGAATGACGGGATGACTCCGCTGATGATCGTGGCGCGGTCGACCAACGTGGCCGCGGCGAAAATGATGCTGGATCACGGGGCGAACGTGAATGCGAAGGAATCGCAGAAGGACCAGACCGCGCTCATGTGGGCCGCTGCGCAGAAGCAAGGCGCGATGGTGAAGTTGCTGGTGTCTTATAAGGCCGACGTCAACGCGCGGACCAGGGTGGACGAAAACATTGCGCAGGTCTCTGGCGAGCCTCGCGCGGGATACCGGTCCTACGGCGGCCTGAGTCCGCTGATTTACGCGGCGCGGGAGGGCTGCATCGACTGCGTGAAGGCTCTGAAGGAAGGCGGCGCCAATCTTAATCAGGCCGACCCGGAAGGCGTCACGCCGCTGATCATTTCCATCTGGAACGCGCACTTCGACACGGCGTCGTACCTGATCAAAGCCGGAGCGAACGTGAACAAATGGGATTGGTGGGGGCGCAGTCCGCTGTATCTGGCGGTGGACTACAACACGCTGCCGCACGGCGGCCGTCCCGATGCACCATCGCTGGATGAGACGACCACGCTCCAGGTGATCGATCAACTTCTGAACGCGGGGGCGAATCCGAATTTGCAATTGAAGCTGCTGCCTCCGTTCCGCAATGTGGGCGCGGACCGAGGCGTCGACCTGATGCTGACCACGGGAACGACGCCTCTGTTAAGAGCCGCGAAGGCTCAGGATGCTCCGGCGATCGCGCTGCTGCTGAAGCACGGCGCTCTTGTGGGGCTCCCGAATATTCAGAACATTACGCCGATGATGGCGGCGGCGGGCATGGGGTCGGTCGATGCGGATACTCGGGGATGGTACAACACAGATGACGTGCAACAACGTTCGGTCGCGTCGCTCGAACTGCTGCTCGCGGCGGGCGGAGAGATCAAGGCGGCGGGAGGGCGCAACGATCAGTCGCCTCTGCACTCGGCATCGTTCTGGGGTTGGAATGAAGTGGTGAAATACCTGGTGGCGCACGGTGCCGACGTGACGGCGAAAGACAACCGGGGCCTCAACGCCATCGACGCGGCGATGGGCCGGGCGGGGGGAAATAGCCGGGGCGGGCAAAGAGTCGACGTCCATCAGGATACGGCGGACTTGTTGGTGAAGCTCGGAGTGCCGCCGCCGGTGGTGGCTGCGAAGTAGATCGCGGCGTCAACGCAGCTTAATAGATCCACCGCTGGATGCGATCATCTGCGCCGGTGATCCGTTTAAATGACCGAACCCTGTGAATTGGGCGATGCGCCCGTTCCCCAGCTTGATGTCTTGAGGAAGGTGCGTCTCTAGCCGTCCCGCCACGGCGTACCAGTGATCGTGGTCCCTGCGCCGAAGTCGTGTCGTCCGTCTCACAAGATCCAATTTTTGTCGCAACAGTGCTTTATCCCATTTGAATCCGTCCGGCAATGACGGAGGCGGGGCCACTTCTCCGACCGCGTATGCGAGGGAGATCACAGGAGGAAACTCCCGGTCCGCGTTCACAATCTTGAGACCGCAGTCTTCGGCGAGCCAAGCGCCCTCAAAAGTACTACTCAATCGCCCGACAACAATTACCTGCTTTCCGTCGAATTTCGACAGATTGCTCAGCGCCTCACATAGCGTGAGAACGGGTAGCGTATCCGCCGCAGCCAACACGCCGGTCCCCAGGAATAAGACGCCGAGTCCCACCAACAACCGACGCATGCTACTCCGGCAGCGGTCCCAAGATATCGATGTGAAACTTTGCGGCAAGCGCGATGAGTTTTCCCATGTCCGGGGGGCCGGTGGGAGGCGTGGGCTCGCTCATTTCCATCACGAATTTCTCGAAGCCGCCGGGGGTTGCGAAGACCAGCATCCGGCTCTCCGTCTCGCAGCGGAAGCCGTGGGGCACCATGCGGGGACCGAACACATATGCGCCTTCGCCTACGCGGATCTTTTTCCCGTCGACGAAGAACGTCACGTCGCCGGAGATGATATAGAACGATTCGTCCTCATCGTGATGCATGTGGTACGGCGACGCAAAGCCCGCGGGAATCAGTTGCTCGACCAAGCTGTAGCAACCACCGGCGGTCTCTTCGGTCTTCGCCGTGACCCAAGTTTGCGTTCCCAGGAACCAAATCAGCGGCGCTTCATTTCGGCCAATCACACGTGGATTCATAGGGGCCATTCTACCGTGCCGCGTCTTTGTTATAACCTGAAGTCTTCTTGACGAAGCCGTCGCTCACCAAACTCTCCGGCATCTTCTTCCGCGTCGGCAACACCACCTTCGGTGGAGGCTACGTCACTATGGCAGTGCTGGGCCGCGAGCTTTCCGACCGCATGGGCTGGATCACACAGGAAGACTACGCTCTGGCGTTCGCGATTGCCCGCGTCACTCCGGGCACCAACATCATCGCCTTCTGCGCCGCGGTCGGATGGCAGGTGCTGCGCTTCGCGGGAGCGCTAGTGGCTGTTCTCGCATTGACGGCGCCGACGGCGGTGCTCGCCGTGTACATATTGAAGCTGCTCGAAACCGGGAGTGAGCATCCGCTCTTGCTGGGCGCGATTGGTGCGACCGTCGCTGCCGTCTCGGGGATGATGTGGTCCATCGTGTGGATGCTGGTGGGGCCGCAGTTCAAGGGGATCGGCAAATCGGCGCGCGCGCTAATCATCGCCGGCGGATCGTTCGTGGCGAGCTGGATGTTCAACATTACTCCGGTGCCGCTTCTCGCGGTCGCGACGCTGATCGGGGTGCTGTGGCAAGATCCGCCTCCGCCGAAGAAGGATGAGGCCCAGGCATGAACCCTTTGGTCATCTATTTGCTGTTGCTGAAGGCGACGCTGACGTCGTTCAGCGGGCTGGGTTCTCTGCCGATGATCCGCAACGATTTCGTGATCGAGCGGCAGGCGCTGACGGATCGCCAGGTGAACATGGCCGTGGTCGCGGGACGCACCGGGCCCGGTCCGTTCGGCTTGTACATCGTCGTGATCGGATATCAAGTGGACGGTATTCCGGGCGGCATCGCCGGATTTCTCGCGTTGATCACGCCGGCGTTTCTAGTGCTGCCGATGATGCACTGGTTAGGAAAGCGGGCCGACAATCCACGCGTGCGGGGCGCGATCCGCGGGCTGTTGCTGGGCAGCGCGGGATTGCTGGCTTCGGCGTCCGTGCCGCTCTCGCGCGATGCGATCACGGGCAAGCTGTCGGTCGCGATCATGGTGGCGAGCTTCGGGCTGCTCAGTTTCACGAAATTGGAGTCGGCGTGGCTGATGGTGGGGGCCGCAGCTATCGGGCTCGTGGCAAAATTGCTCTCGCCCTAATGGGTATGGCCGAGATTGAGCGTCATACCGAACGCGATCTGATGATCCGGCGGGCTCCCGGAAGTGGCGTAGTGCTGCGCGGAGAGGTCGAGTGCCAGCGCGTCGGTGAGTTGCAATTCGATTCCCTCAAACGCCAGCAGCGCGGAAGGCTGGCCGGTGGAACGCTCCCATTCCACGTTCACGTGGGGCGTCAACTTCTCCCACAGCGGTGATCCCGACAGCTGGCGTCCAAAACCAAATCCCACGTCGAATGTTCCGGCGGGATTGCTGGGCGAGCTGTGCGTCGCGCCGGACCAACTGACTGTCGCGCCAGCGCTATTGCGGCCGCTATCGTAGCGCGCAATCGCGATGGCGCCCAAGCGGGTGCCGGATTCGTCGCGCAGGTACATCGTAGCCTGCGGGGCGATGGCGATATCCAGTTTTTCTCCGTCGTGCAGTACCGAAGTCGCGGTGAGCGTGAGTGCCTGGCTGAAGCGCGTGAGCCGGCTGCCGCCGACGTCGGCGGACGTGACGGTGTCGAACCCGACGCTGTATTCGGTGCGTCCCCAGAGGATGCTGGTGCCCGCGGGCGTGTAGCGAAGGCCGGTGGGCATCGCGTAATTGCCGGTGGAGAGCGAGTACAAGTTGCCCCAATCGACCTCCACCGTGCCCGGCATGGTGATGAGGGTGTTCACGTGCAGGCGTTTGCGTAGAGTGATTTTGGCGTTGCCGCCGCCGGCCGTGGCGCGCGGGAAGAATCCGGCGAAGCAGGGCGCCGACGAGAGCAGAATCAGAGCAACGGTTGCACGGTGGACCACACTTCCTCCGCTACGGCTGCCTGGTCACGCGCGCCGTCGATCAGGTGCACACGTTTGGGTTCATCGGAGGCGAGCTGGCGATACGCTTCGCGGACTTGCCGGTGGAAGCTGACGGAATGTTCTTCGATGCGGGTTTCGACATCCTGCGTGCGGGTGCTGCGGTGCTTCGCTCGGGCGAGTCCGGTTTCGACGTCGATGTCGATTACCAGAGTGAGGTTGGGCACCAGTCCGCGGCATGCGATACGGTCCACGTCATAGACGAGTTCCGCGCCCAGTCCGCGGGCGACGCCTTGATAGACCAGACTGGAATCGGTGAAGCGGTCGCAGAGGACAACGTGGCCTTGGGAGAGCGCGGGCATGATCAACTGGTCGACGTTCTGCGCTCGGGCGGCGAACATCAGAAGGAGTTCGGCGGTGGGGCAGAGTTCCTGGTTCTTGGCGTCGAGCAGGACGCGGCGGATCTGCAGGCCGATGGGGGTGCCGCCGGGCTCGGCGGTTTCCAAAACTTCGCGGCCGCTCTTGCGCAGGTGCGCGGCCAGGGTTTTCATCTGCGTCGATTTGCCGCTGCCTTCGGGGCCTTCGAAGGTGATGAAGATGCCGCGGCTTTTCTTAACCTCAGTCATAGACGTAGTGCAGAACGGTTTTCAAATCTTCCCACGCCTCGCGCTTGGCTTCCGCATTGTACTGGCGCAGCAGGTAGGACGGATGATACGTGACGCGAAGCGGGATGTCGTGCCACTTGTGCCAGCTTCCGCGGAGGCGCGTGACTCCGTCCTTGGTGGCGAGCAGGGCCTTCGCGGCCGTGGAGCCCAGGGCGCAGATGGCTTTCGGCTGGATCGCCATCAGCTGGCGGAACAGGAACTGGCCGCAGATTTCCATCTCCTCGGGTAGCGGTGTGCGATTTTCCGGAGGGCGGCATTTGACGACGTTGCAGATGTAGACGTTGGCCCTGCGGATTTCCAAGCCCTCCTTCGCGGCGGTGTTGTCGATCATTTGCGTCAGGAGTTGTCCCGCGCGGCCGACGAAGGGGATGCCTTGCGCGTCTTCATCGGCTCCGGGGCCTTCGCCGACGAAGACCAGGCGAGCATTGGGATCGCCGTCGCCGAAGACGATCTTCGAGCGCTGCTCGCACAGTTTGCAGCGGCGGCAATCGGGGCCGATATCGAGACGGATTTGTTCCAGAGTGTCGCCGGCGGGTTGCAGAGTGGGCAAGACCTGAACCGGCGGTGGCGCTTCGATGACCGGGGAAGGCGGCGGAGTGGATTGCTGTGTCTTTCGGGGCACGGGAATGGTTTTCGGATCGACCTTGAAGACATCGGTGACGCCAAGATCGCGATAGAAGCTCAACGCTTCGCGAAGGTCTTCTGGATTCATTTTGAGCTGTAGAGAGCCAGGCGCAGGCGGAGCATCTCATCGAAAATCCGTTGGGCGATGACGGCTTTGGAGGCTCGCGCGACGGGAATGTTTTCGCCGGTGGAGAGTACCAACACGACTTCATTGTCGTCGGCTTCGAAGCCAGTGCCTTGCTGCGAGACGATGTTGCCGACGACCATGTCGCAGTGCTTCGATTCAAGCTTGCGGCGCGCTTCGGGGATCAGGTTTTCGGTTTCGGCGGCGAAGCCTACCAGAAGGCGGTCGCCTTTCTTACGGCCTGCTTCGGCGAGGATATCGGGAGTGGGGTCGAGCTCCAGCGAGAGCCGCGCGGCGGTTTTCTTGACTTTGTAAGGGGGTGCATCGGCGCGGTGATAGTCGGCCACGGCGGCGGCTTTGACGATGATGGTGGATTCTTCCAAGTGTTGCATCACCGCTTCGCGCATTTCCTGGGCGGTGCGGACTTGAATCGTTTCGACGCCCTGGGGCGGCGTGAGATTCACGGGACCGGAGATCAGGATCACCCGCGCGCCTCGGGAAAGAGCCGCGCTGGCGAGGGCATAGCCCATCTTGCCGCTGCTGCGGTTGGTGAGATAGCGGACGGCGTCGAGCGGTTCCTGGGTCGGGCCGGCGGTGATGAGGATGGTCTCGCCGTCGAGGTCGTGCTTGGTGTTCTTGAGTGCGGCGACGCGGCCGGCGATGGTTTCGGGTTCAGCCAGACGTCCCGGGCCGACCATGCCGCAGGCCAGGATGCCGTCTTCGGGCTCGACGATGTGGTGTCCACGGTCGCGCAGGATGCGGAGATTTTCGCGCGTGGCGGGATGGTTCCACATGTTGGTGTTCATCGCGGGGGCGAGAACGACGGGGCCGGTGAAAGCGAGATAGGTTGTCGTGAGGAAATCGTTAGCCAGGCCGTGGGCGAGTTTGGCGAGCAGGTCGGCGGTGGCCGGGGCGATGACGAGAATTTGATTTTCCTGGGCGACGCGGATGTGTTCTATGGCGCTGGAGAGAGTGTCTTCGGCACTCGATGAGTTGAAGAGTCCGGTGAGGACTTTGCGGCCAGTGAGCGCGGCGAAGGTGAGGGGGCGGATGAATTCTTCCGCGGCTTCGGTGAGGATGGGGTTGACGGTGAAGCCCCGCTCCATCAGGGCGCGCGCGAGCTCCGCTGCTTTATAGGCAGCCACGCCTCCGCCGACGCCGAGAGCGACGTTCATCGCAAAATTATTCGGCGAGCGGCTCTTGCCCTAAACGGTTGGGCAGGGACGGATCGTCGTATTGCACCAGGCCGCGGCGGACTTCTTCCATCGAGGCCACGGTAGGCTTCTTCGAGGTCGACGGCAGGACGCTGCGGGCGTCATTCTGCAACTGGCGAGCGCGCTTGGCCGCCACGATGATGAATCTGTAGGCGCTGGCTTCCGGGTCGTCCGGAATCACGTTCTGTGCGATTTGCTTCAGGTTGGTTTCAGGCATTTTCAAATGTCTCCAATATCGGCCGGATTTCCTTCTCCATGCGATCCCGCCGGCTGCGCGTGGCCTTCACGATGGAAACCAGGGTTTCCACGGAAGCCTCCACTTCCCGATTCACCAGCACGTAGTCATACTGCGAATAATTCCGAATCTCTTCCGCCGCTTCCCGGAGCCGGCGCTCAATTACCGGGCCGGAATCCTGAGAGCGGGAGCGAAGCCGCTGCTCCAGAATTTGCCGGCTTGGCGCGAGAATAAAGATCGCCACCGCGGCCGGAAGCTTGCTTTTTAATTGTCGCGCACCCTGAACGTCAATGTCGAGGACCAGGTCAACGCCTTCCTGGGCGGCGCGGCCCAGCTCGCTGATGTGAGTGCCGTAGTAGTTGCCAAATACTTCAGCCCATTCGAGAAATTCCCCTTGCGCCACACGGGATTCGAAGTCTTCGCGGGTGATGAAGAAGTAATCCTGGCTATTTTGCTCGCTGCCGCGCGGCGCGCGTGTGGTGTAGGAGACGGAGAAGCGAAGACCCGGCGAACGGCGCATAAGCTCATTCACCAGGGTGGATTTGCCGGAGCCGGAAGGGGCGGAGATGATGAAGACGGTCGTCATGGAAGGAAGGAGTCGGAACTCTTCATTCTAAGTTGAGAGCTTGCTCACGGATTTTTTCGATGGACGCTTTGCAGGACAAGGCTCGTTCGGTGAGCCGGAGGCCGGCGTCTCCGGCTCCGCCGGTTTTGGACAGGATGGTGTTGGTTTCGCGATTCATTTCCTGGAGCAGGAAGTCGAGCTTCTTGCCGACTTCGCCGCCTTCGTCCAGGAGAGACGCGAGTTGGGCGGAGTGAATCTTGAGCCGCGCGAGTTCTTCGCCGATGTCGCTACGCTCGGCTAGGAGGGCGGCTTCTTGAGCGAGGCGCTGCGGTTCTATTTGCGCTCCTTTGAGGAGATCGGCAAGGCGGTCGGTTAATCGGGTTTGGAAGGCTTGGGTCGCGCCGGCGCGGATCCGTTCCATTTCTTGCGCGGCGTCGGCAATCTGCACGTTGTGGCCGTACATTTCCATGCCGATCTCGGCTCCCTCGCGTTCGCGAAAGGCGTTCATCTGATGCAGCGCGTCGGCGAGAGCTTCCAGCACCGCGGCGCCGGTGCCTTCGGGAAGGCCCGTGTCCTCGGCTTGGACGAACATGCCCGGCAGGCGGAGGGCGGCGTTCAGGTCGGGTTCCTCATTGAGAGCGTAGCGGGCGCAGGCTTCGCGGAAAGTTTTTAAGTAGGCTTCCAGAAGCGGATGGTTGATGGCGGGCGGCGTCGATTGCGGACCCGCTCCGGGGAGGCTGATGCGGACTTCCACGTGGCCGCGGTGGACTTGGGATTTTACGAGAGAGCGGACGCTGGTCTCGATGGAGTCGAGGGATTCGGGTCCGCGGACTTGGACGTCCAGGCCTCGGTGGTTCACGCTCTTTACGGTGACGCTGATCTCGCCGTCGCCGAGGGAGCGGCGCGTGCGAGCGAAACCGGTCATGCTGCGGAGGGCGGGCATTCCTATAAGTTTACGTCCACTTCCTGGAACTGCATCTCGTAGAGGCGCTGGTAGAGGCCCCCTTGAGCAACCAACTCGTCATGGGTGCCAGTTTCGGCGACTTGACCTTGCTTGAGCACGACAATCTTGTCGGCGCGGCGAACGGTGCTGAGGCGATGGGCGATCACGATGACGGTGCGGTGCTCCATTAATTTTTGCAGCGCGCGCTGCACCAGCATTTCGGATTCGGTATCGAGATGCGAGGTGGCTTCATCGAGGATCAGAATGGGCGCGTTCTTGAGCAGGGCGCGGGCGATGGACAGGCGTTGCCGCTGGCCGCCGCTGAGCTTCATGCCGCGCTCTCCGATCATGGTCGCATAGCCGTCCGGCATGCGGAGAATGAACTCTTCGGCCAGGGCGTCGCGGGCGGCTTGGCGGACTTGCTCCGGAGTGGCGGATTTGAGTCCATAGCCGATGTTGTTTTCCACGGTGTCGTTGAACAGGAACGTATCCTGGGCGACGATGCTGATTTTTTCGCGGAGGGAGGCCAGGTTAACGTCGCGGATGTCGCGGCCATCCAGCTTGATGCCTCCGGCACCGACGTCGTAGAAGCGCGGGACCAGATTCGCGAGAGTGGTTTTGCCGGCTCCGCTGGGTCCGACAAGCGCGACCACTTGTCCGGCTTTCACTTCGAGCGAGAGATCGTCGAGCACGAGGCGGTCCGGTGCGCTGGGGTAGCGGAACGTGACGTGATCGAGGTGAATCGACTTTTCGAATTTGGGGAGGCGCGGAGCGTGGAGGCGCTCCTTGATCTGAATTTCCTGGTTCAGGTATTCGAAGACTCGCTGGGAGGCTCCGATGGCCTGTTGAAAGATGTTGTGGATTCCGGTGAGGCGTTTGACGGGTTCGTAGAGCAACAGCAGGGCGAAGACGAAAGTGGTGAATTCGCCGGTGCTCATTTCGCCGGCTTTGATTTGCGTGCGGACGTAGGAGACCAGGGCGACGATGGTAGCGGCTCCAAAGAATTCGATCAGCGGGCTGGGGATGGCCTGCTGCATGACGTAGCGGAGGTTGCTGCGGCGAAGCTTGTCGGCGCGGTCGCGGAAGCGGTTCGATTCGACCTCTTCGGCTCCGAAAGATTTCACGACTTGATGTCCGGTGAGCGTCTCTTGCAGGACCTGGTTCAACTCCGCCATATGGTCTTGGGCGTGGCGGGTGGAGCGGCGGATTCTGCGGCCCAGCTTCAGAGTGGGCACCAGCACAAACGGGAGGACAGTCAGGCTGACGAGCGCGAGCTTCCAATCCTTTTGGAACACCACGATGGTGAGCGCGATGGCGGTGAAGGATTGACGGAGGAAGTCGGCCAGCATCTGCGACGTCGCGACCTGAATCTTTTCGAGGTCGTTCATGATGGAGCTCATGACCCGGGCTGTCGAGTTGGCTTCAAAGAAGTGGGCGTCCTGGTGAAGGACCCGGTCGAAGACTTCCTGGCGGAGGTCGGTCACTGCAGAGAGTCCGACGTAGTTGATGAGGTAGTTGCCCCAGTAATCGCAGATGCCTTTGAGGGCGAAGACGGCGAGGATGCCGAAGGCCACCATGGTCCAGACATTGTGGATGGAGGCGGGCATGAAGGAGTTGAGATAGACCGCGTGATCGAAGACCGGGATTTTGAAGAGGAAGACGGGGGCGTCGGCGGTTTGAGGAGAGAGTACCCGGTCGAAGATGGGGCCGATGAGCTGGACAGTCAGGGCTTGAGAGGCTCCGACCGCGGCCATGAGGACGACGGACGCCAGAAGATGTGGAATGTAGGGACGGGAGTAACGGAGGAGGCGGGAGATTTCTTTCACGCACACACCTTTTTCATGCGCACACCTGAAGGGATTCAATCGCAGTAATGACTTCGGCGGGCTGAAGTGCGGAGATGTTCTCTGCGCAGGTGAGCACGCGGGCCTCGGTTCGCCAAGGGGCCCAGGTTACCGGGTCGGAAGGTCCGAAGAGGACGACTTCGGGGATGCCGAAAGACGCGGCGACGTGGGCGGGGCCGCTGTCATTTCCGATAAAGAGTTGGGATCGCGAGACGAGCGTCTTCACTTCCTTCAAGGGGGCGTTGCGGTACACGCGGAAGCCGGCGAAGGGATCGGCGTCATCGGTGGGGCCGGCCAGGAAGATGGGCTCCAGTGCGCAGCGGTTTTTCAGGTGGTGGGCGACGGCCACGAAGCGATCGGCGGGCCAGGTCTTGGCTTGCTGGGAGGCGAAGGGGTGCAGGACGGCGTACGGGTTGGACGGGACTTCGATGGCTGGATCGGCGACGAGTTTGGCTCGCGGGATCTCCTGGCGTGGGACGCCGAGCCAAAACATCGCGGACGCGACGTGTTCGGCGGTGTGAACGGGGCGTTCCTCACCGAGGACTTCCTGGGCTCGGGGGATTCTACGGGAATAGATGAAGCTGTAGCGGTGATGGGCGAAACCGGCGCGGAAGCGTGCGCGGGATCCGATGGTCAGGGCCATACTGCGGGTGCCGCCGTGGAGGTTCAGAACCAGCCGCGGCTTCCAGGCGGCGATGGCGGAAGTGGTGGGCCGGAGGATTTCGGCGACGTCGGGATTGTCCTCGAAGACAGCCCGGAACCGGCACTCGACGACGACGGCGAGTTGGAGGTCCGGGCGATGGGCTTTGAGGAGCGCGAGGGCAGGCGTCGTGAGGACGCAGTCTCCGAGGGAACGCAGACGGATCACCGCGATTCGCGAGCCGGAGGGCAGCCGTTCCAACAGGGAGGGCATGCGCGGCGCGGAGGGCATGCGGAATTACTCCTCGATACGGGCTTCGTCGACGAGCATCACGGGGATGTCGTCGCGGATGGGGTAGACGCGCTTGCACTCAACGCATTTGAGGCCGTTCTCATCCTGCTTAAGCTCCACGGGGGCTTTGCACAGGGGGCAGACGAGGATTTCGAGCAAGTCCTTACTGATGGCCATGGTAAACGACTAGTGTAACAGGGAGGGCAGAGAGCGGTGCTCTTGCTAGGCGAACAGGCGGGGATCGAAGACGAAGGGGAGCGTTTCGACCACTGTGATTTGGCTGAAGTCTGGATGGAGGGGATTTAGGAGGTAATTGTGCTCCGAGGGGACGACGCCGGAGGGGACCTTGAGGACGCCGGAATCCAAAGAATCGATCCAGCGATCCCCTAGCGTGCTCCTCCTAACGGTGCGGCGTCGGTCCGCTTCGGTTAAGATTTTCACGGAGTCCGGAATGGATACGGTGATCGAAATGTACCCGACAGGGAAGTCTACGGGCGACAAATGCACCAAGTTTTCTAAGACTGCAAGGGAGACGCTCTCGGCCATGTAGACAACGGCCCGACCGGGAGAGTTCCAGCGGCCGCCAACTTGGCTGGCTCCGACGCCATCGAGTGCTGCGTGAATCCGTCGGCATACTCGATATGCCCGAAGACTCATTTAGGAAGGGATGTTATGTTCAATCCGCGTGAGAAGGGTCTCAAGAGCTTCGATCCCAGCGTGACTGGTCAACAGTTGGGCAGGACTGTGATTGTCGAGCACTGGCAATGGCGTCGCGAACCAGTGAGACGCTTTACGCTTATCGCCAAATACTTCCACTGCGCGGGCGAAAACGGGGAAAATGATGTCGAAAACGGTTGCATCTGGAGGTAGTCTGGCGAAGGACTCTTGGAGCCCACTTAAGCCTCCAACCAGGTAGGAGCCGTAAATGGCGTCAGCGATCGGCTCCGAATCTTCTGGCGGCATTTCCGCAACTCGGGAGATCTCTTCGGTGAGGTCCTGCTTCGTGATGAACATAAGCTTGACGTCAGCCTTCCTGTCGACATTGTAGCGTGAGTCCATCGTGAGACAATGGCTACTTGCTGGACCGCATCACCGTGCATGGGGCACGGCAACACAACCTTCGCAATATCGACGTCGAGATTCCGCGCAACAGTTTCACCGTGATTACCGGGTTGAGCGGGTCGGGGAAGTCGTCACTGGCCTTCGACACAATTTACGCCGAGGGACAGCGAAGGTATGTGGAGACGCTGAGTCCTTACGCGCGGCAGTTTCTGGATCAGATGGAACGGCCGGACGTGGACTCGATCGACGGCTTGAGTCCGGCGATTTCGATTGAGCAGAAGACCACCAGCCGGAGTCCTCGGTCCACCGTCGGGACCATCACGGAGATCTACGATTATCTGCGCGTGCTGTATGCGTCCATCGGGGTGCCGCATTGTCCGAATTGCGGTACGGAGATTTCCCGGCAGACGGTGGATCAGATCCTGCAACAGGTGATGGCGCTCAGTCCGCAGGAACGCGTGATGATCCTGGCGCCGATGGTGCGCGGCCGCAAGGGCGAGTACAAGAAAGAACTGGAGAAACTCGCTCGGCAGGGATTCGTGCGGGCGCGGATCGACGGAGTGCTGCGGTCGCTGGATGAGGAAATCTCGCTCGACAAGCGGAAGAATCACACGATTGAGGTTGTCGTCGACCGGCTGCTGATCAAGCCGGAGATCGAGAAGCGCTTGGAGGCATCGATCGTCACGGCGACGAAGCTCGCGGACGGGCTGGTGCTGGTGGCGGTGGTGAACGGCGAGGAGCGGTTGTACTCGCAAAAGCTGGCGTGTCCGGATTGCGGGTCGAGCGTGCCGCAGTTGGAGCCGCGGTCGTTCTCGTTCAACAGTCCGTTTGGCGCGTGTGCGACGTGCAACGGGTTGGGGAACAAGTGGAGCTTCGATCCGGTGAAAGTGATCAGCGATCCTTCGCGTCCGCTGCTGGATGGCGGGATCGGGCCGGGTGGATCGGCGAGTTTCATGGCGCATAACCTGAATGCGCTGGCGCTGGCGCAGAAGATCAACTTAAGCAAGCCGTTCGACGAATTATCGAAGAAGGCGCAAGCGATCTTGCTGGAGGGCGCGGGCGGGAAGCCCGGAGTTCTCGGGATCTTGCAGCGCATGTACAAGGACGAGGTCGCGAGCGAGGCGTATCACGAGTGGTTCATGCAGTACATGTCGCCGACCGTGTGTCCGGATTGCAAGGGGCAGAGGCTGAAGCCGGCGAGTTTGTCGGTGAAGGTGCAAGGAGTGACGATCGGCGAGATCACGGCGATGAGCGTGAGCGCGGCGATTGAAAAGGTTCGCAAGTGGAAGCTGACGGGTCGCGAAGAGGCGATCGGCGGGCGGCCGGTGGAAGAAATTCGGAATCGGCTGGAATTTTTGGACGGGGTCGGGCTGGGATATCTGAGCTTGGAACGGAGCGCGGCCACGCTTTCGGGTGGAGAGGCGCAGAGAATCCGGCTTGCCACGCAAGTGGGATCGCGACTGCGCGGGGTGCTGTATGTGCTCGACGAGCCTTCGATTGGATTACATGCCCGCGACAATGACCGGCTGTTGGATTCGCTAACGAACTTGCGCGATCTCGGCAACACGGTGCTGGTGGTGGAGCACGACGCGGATACAATCAAGCGCGCGGACTATGTGCTGGACCTGGGTCCGGGAGCGGGGCGGCTGGGCGGAGAACTGGTCGCGCAAGGGACTCCGGCGCAGATTGAGGCGAATCCGAAGTCGGTGACCGGGCAGTATCTGTCCGGTGCCAAGGCGATCGCGGTGCCGGCGATGCGGCGGAAGCCGAGCAATGGGTCCATTGTGATCAAGGGCGCGTCGGCGCACAATTTGAAGAAAATCGACGTGGAATTTCCTCTGGGGATGTTAATTTTAGTCACCGGAGTGTCGGGCAGCGGGAAGAGCACGCTGGTGAACGACATCTTATATCGGGCTGCGGCGAAGGAAGTGTACGGGTCAATGGCGGAACCCGCGGCGCATGGGTCGATCAAGGGCCTGAATTTGATCGACAAGGTGATTGAGATTGACCAGTCGGCAATTGGGCGGAGTCCGCGGTCGAATCCAGCGACGTACACGCAGACGTTCACGCCGATTCGGGATTTGTACGCGATGCTGCCGGAGTCGAGGGCTCGTGGGTATAAGCCAGGACGGTTCAGCTTCAATGTGAAGGGCGGGCGGTGCGAGGCTTGCCAGGGCGACGGGATGAAGCGGATCGAAATGAACTTCCTGCCGGACGTTTACGTGACGTGCGATGTGTGCCGGGGACGGCGCTACAATCACGAGACTCTGCAAGTGAAGTACAAGGATCACTCGATCGCGGATCTGTTGGAGTCGTCGGTAGAAGATGCGCTGGGGATTTTGGAAAATATCCCGACCATTAAAAATAAACTGGAGACACTGGTGCGCGTCGGGCTGGGGTACTTGCATTTAGGACAAAGCTCCACGACCTTATCGGGAGGCGAAGCGCAACGGATCAAGCTGGCGCGCGAGTTGAGCCGGCGGCAAACGGGCAAGACCCTGTATATCCTGGACGAGCCGACCACGGGGCTGCACTTCGAGGATGTGGCGAAGCTGCTGGAGGTGCTGCAGAATCTGGTGGAGTTGGGGAACACCGTGGTGGTGATCGAACATCAGTTGGATGTGATAAAGACGGCGGACTGGATCATCGATCTGGGGCCGGAGGGCGGGGAGCGCGGCGGGTATTTGGTTGCCGCGGGGACGCCGGAGCAAATTTTGAACAATCAAAAAAGTTATACGGCGCAGGCGCTGCGGAAGCTTTTGCGCGGGGGAAAGGCGGCATGAGCCGGTACACGGAAAAGCCGCTGACGTTCGATGCGCTGAAGACGGTGCCGATCGACGCGCGGGGCGGGAAGGTGCGGACGGAGGATTTTGCTCCGGTGTATCGCAAGGGCTCCGGCGTGGCGGGCTGGATGGAGTCCTTGCCGAAGCTCCTGGCGGCGGATTCGTTTCGAGGCGTAGTGGAGGCCCTGCGCAGGGCCCGGCGAGAGAAGCGCGCGATCTTGTGGGGCATGGGCGGGCATGTGGTGAAGTGCGGGCTCGCGGATGTTCTGCTGGATTTGATGCAGCGCGACTGGGTGACGGGATTCGTGATGAACGGCGCGGCTTCGATTCACGATTTCGAGATCGCGATTGCCGGGCAGACCAGCGAAGACGTCGAGGCCGTGTTGCCGGACGGGCGTTTCGGCGCGGCGGAGGAGACGGGTCGCGAGATGAATATCGCGATCGTCGAAGGGGATCGAGACGGGATAGGGATGGGCGAGGCTTTAGGGCGCCGCTTGGAGACGCTGGCGAAACCGGAGTTCGCGCCGCATAGCTTGTTGTGCGGAGCGTACAAGGCTCGGGTTCCGGTCACGGTGCATGTGGCGGTGGGGACGGATACTCCGCACACGCATCCGCACGCGGATGGAGCGGCGATCGGCGGCGCGACGCATCGGGATTTCCGGCTGTTGTGTTCGCTGGTGCGGGGCCTCGATCAGGGCGGCGTGTATTTGAACGTGGGGTCCGCGGTTGTGCTGCCGGAAGTTTTCCTCAAGGCGGTATCGGTGGTGCGGAATCTGCAGCATCCGCTGGGCGGATTTACCACGGTGAATTTCGATTTTCTGCAACATTACCGGCCCAAGCTGAATGTGGTGGAACGGCCGCATGCGAAGTCGGGCGGGCGCGGGTATGCGATCACGGGTCATCATGAGTTGATGATTCCGTTGCTGGCGGCTTTACTCATCGAATCGGGCGATTGAGCGATGACGGAGGGCGGCGGATCGGCGTTCTGGAATTATGAGGACCTGGTTCTGTTCGTCGGCGCGATTTTGCCTTCGTGGCTGGTGGGGCTGGTGCTGGTGTGGTTGAGCAGAGCCAAAGATGAAGCCGTTCGGACGCTGATTTTTCAGGCGTCCTTTTTTTTGCTTTTGCTGGGCGCGCTGTACGTGTTGATCTCCGTCCGGTATGGGATGCCGTTCTGGAGGTCGCTGGGATGGGTGTATCCGGTGCGCGGGGCGTGGTGGTGCATTGCGGCGGCTCCGCTGCTGGCGGTGGGGACGTCGGTGCTCGGGGTGTTCCTGCAGGAGCCGGAAGTGGTGGATCCGATCAAGGACTTGATTTCGAATCGGGCTTCGCTGGCGATTGTGATGTTGTTTGTCACAGTGCTGGGGCCGATTTATGAGGAATTATTCTTCCGCGGGTTCCTTTATCCTCTGCTGGCGAAATCGCTGGGGGCGGCGGGGGGAATCGTGATGAGCGCGATTCCGTTCGCGCTGCTGCACGGAGCGCAGAATCAGTGGGCGTGGCAGCAGATCCTGCTGGTGGGCGTGGCGGGGCTGGTGTTCGGATATGCGCGGTACAAGACCTGCTCGACGGCGGCGTCGGCGATCTTGCATTGCGGCTACAATACGACGCTGTTTGTGGGGTATTTGGTGCAGCGGACGTTGTAACGGGCCGTCAAAGTCCGCCGAAGGGCGAGAGGCGCACGTTGCCTTCTTTTATCGCGGCGCGGACTTCCTTCGAGGTTAAGGCGCAGAGTTCCTGTTCGCGGGATTCCTTCAAGCGGGTGCGGGCGGTGCGGAGATCCGCGCCCAGGCGGCCGGGGTGGCACATGAATTCGGTGGTGCCTTCGGGCAGCGCGCGGATCAGTTGCGCCAGAAGATTTGCATCGTAGCGGCCGGTGATTTGGAAGCCGGCGAAATGGTCCGTGAAGCGGCAGTGGTGGGTGCGCAGGACTCGTTCGAAGCGTGTGCGCACCACCGTGAGGCCGCGGCTGACGGCTCGCTTGGTGAGGGGAACCTGGCCGGGTTGGGCAGCGAAGTCGAAGGGCCGGCGGACCCAGGGGATGCGGAACTCTTCGGAAATTCGCGCGACGGCTTCGAGGATCGGCGGGAGCAAATGCGTGTGTTTGTGCGTGTCGAGATGAGTGGGCTTCAATCCGGCCGCCTGGATGCGTCGGACTTGAGTGGAGAGCTCTTCGTAAATTTTGATGCGATGGAGCGCTACGGCTTGCGTGAGCTTGGCGACGGTGGCGGGGAAGGGCGGCTCGCCGACCAGAACTAAGTGGCAGCCGATGTCGAGAGTCGGATTTTCCTTCGCCAGGAGGACGGCGTGATCGAAGGCCGCGCCGGTGGCCATTAACGTCGTGGACGTCAGGATGCCGTTGCGATGGGCTTCCACAATGCCGTCGTTTACGTCAGGAGTGAAGCCGAAATCGTCGGCGTTGACGACGAACGTGCGCACGTCTAGAAGAGGCCGATCTTGATGTGCAGGAACTTTTTCGGATTGCCGCGGAAGTCCTTGAGCAGCCCTTGCGTCTCGCGGACGGTTCCGTCGAGGTCTTCGAACAGAGTCGGGTCGTTCAGCAGCTTGCTGAGGGTGCCAGGGCCGTTGTTCATCTTGTCGAGAAGGTCGTCGGAACGCTTGAGCAGCGCGATGATCTGATCGTGAAGCTCGGTGCTCTTGAGCAATTTTCCGGCGGAGCCTTCTCCGGCGTTGAGTCCGGCGAGCATCTGATGGGTGTCCGCGAGAATCTGGCGAAAATCGTCATACATGGCGGGGTTTTGTGCTAATTGGCCCAGGGTGCCTTTACCGTCGTTGACGCCGTCGATGATCTTCTGCGTGCTGTCGATGAAATTGTTCATCTTCGCGTACAGCTCGCCGTCATCGTGCAGCACTTTGCCGATGGAATTGTCCTTGGAGTTGATGGTGTCGTGGAAATCTTTGATGACGTCGTTCAGCTGCACGGTCAGCTTCAGGGCGTTATCGTATAACTGTTCGTCCTGGATGATTTTGCCCAGGTTGCCTTTTCCGAGTTCCACCTCGCTGACGATGGCGTCCAGGCGCTTGATGATCTGCTCCATCGCGGCGAGAGTGGTGGAGCCTTGCTGGAAAAGGTCTTCGAGCTCGGCGGTGTCTCCGCTGGCGATTTCGGCTCCGGCCTTGACGGTTTCAGGGCTCTTTCCTTTTTTCAGATTGATGTACTTGGTGCCCAACAGGTTTGCGGCCGCGAGCTTGGCTTGGGAATCGACAGGAATGTCCTTAAGATATTCGTTGTCGACGTCCATGGTGACTTTCACACTGCGGGCCAGATTGGCATCTCCGGAAAGCCGCACGTCGGCAACGCTCCCGATCTTGATGCCGTTGAGCGTCACATCGACGCCGGTGGCCACGGCGTTGGCGTCGTCCATGTAGGTGTAGAGATGGCTCTTGCTCTTGAAGAATCCCATGGTGGCGGACATCAGAAACACCAGGTAGGCCAGGATGGCGAAGGCCACGATGGCCATCATTCCCACCTTCAATTGCGCCCATTTGATTTTGCTGTTTCCCGCCATAGTGTTGTCTTATGCGCTTCCGTGCCGAAGGAATTTCTTGATGTAAGGATCCTGGGTGGTTTCGAGTTCCGCCTCCGTGCCCTCAAAGGCAAGGCGGCCTTCCTGCATGACGAAAATCTTCACGCTTGAGGAACCCTCCGCCGATGCCCGCTCCATCTTGCCACTGCTCGGATTGTAGCGAAAGTGACCCATAAGATGCCCGTCGAGATAGCGGTGCGTGACCATGATCGTGGCGGTGTTGCGCATCTCTCGCTCCTTTAAGAGCAGGGCGATGATGGTGTTCGCGGTGATGGGATCGAGCCCCGCGGTGGGCGAATCGTACAGCAGCAGCGCGGGTTCGGTGACCAGCGCGCGGGCGATGCCGACGCGGCGACGCATGCCTCCGGAGAGTTCGGACGGGAATTTGTCGACGGTTTGCTGCAGCTCGACGAAGGTGAGGGCTTCGCGGACGCGGTCGTCGACGGACATCGCGGGTGCCGGGGCCGCGTGTCCATTGCCGGCCGGAGTGCCGGAACGTTGGAGCGCGGGCTGGTTCAACAGAGGATAGGCGACGTTGTCGGCGATGTTGAGGGAATCGAAGAGTCCGCCTTCCTGAAAGAGGATGCCGACGCGCGCACGGATATCGAACAGGTCGCGCTCCTTGAGATGGGTGATTTCCTGGCCAAAGAGATACACGCGGCCGGAATCGGGCTTCACCAGCCCCAGCGCGACTTTGAGCAGCTGCGTTTTGCCGGATCCCGCGGCCCCGAAGAGCACGCGAGTTTCGCCGGCGCGCATCTCGAACGAGACATGAACCAGCGCCGGCGTGTCGCCGAAGTGGAGACTGACATCTTCAAAGCGGACGACTGGAGTTCCGGCGTCCATTACATCCCGAAGTAGTGCTTGTCGGCCAGCCAGAGGAAAACTCGAGTGACCATGGAAGTGATGACGAAGATCCACACGCTGGAGACGACGACCGCCTTGGTGGTGGCGCGCCCGACGCCCTGCGTTCCGCCGGTGGTGCGCATGCCGTAAAAGCATCCGACCAGAGAGATGATGATGGCGAACAGAAAGGGCTTGAGCAAGCCCTGCACGATGTCGTTGGGAGCGAGGATGCGCCACGCGGTGCTCCAGTATTGCGTGGTGCCGATGTTGAGAACGAGAACGGCGATGAGCCAGCCTCCGATGAGTCCGATGTAGTCGGCCAGGATGGTGAGTAGCGGGAGTACGAAGGCGGTGGCGATCAGCCGTGGCGTAACCAGCTTCTGCGTAGGGTCCGTGCCGAGGGCGCGCATGGCGTCGATTTGTTCCGTGACGCGCATGGATCCGATTTCACTGGCGATACCGCTGGCGTTGCGCCCGGCGACCAGCAGGGCGGTGAGGACGGGGCCGAGCTCGCGAACCAGAGAGACGGAGACAATCTGGCCGATAAGGCCCTGCGTACCGTACTGCATCAGGGCTCGGGCGAAGTTCATGGTCATGACGATGCCGGTGAACAGGCCGATCATGAGCACGATGGGGAGCGAGCCGACGCCGATGATCTCCATTTGGAGCGCAATATCGTCGGTGTAATGCGGGCTCCGGAAGATGTTACGGATCGCGCGAAAGCTGAGAATGATGAAGTCCTGGAAGGACTCTACCGGGGTCTTTAGGAAGTCGAGCAATCAAAATCCCCCGGCATGAGCCGATGCTACCATGAGAGCGGCAAAACGATGAAAGGTCTCACAGACATCCCCGGGATACTGGTCGGCCATGCTTCCGATTATGACGGATTGACGGGCTGCACGGCCATCTTGTGCGAAGGCGGGGCGGCGGCGGGCGGCGATATTCGCGGGTCGGCGACGGGGACCGCGGAGTGGGATTTGCTGCATCCGCACCACGTGACGGAGCGGATTCACGCGGTGGTGTTCGCCGGGGGGAGCGCGTTCGGACTCGAAGCGGCGAGCGGCGTGCGCCGGTTTCTGGAGCAGAAGGGCGTGGGGTTTGAGACGGGCGCGGCGCGCGTGCCGCTGGTTCCGGCGGCGATCCTGTACGACTTGAACATCGGCAAGAGCACGGCAAGGCCTTCGCGCGAGATGGGCGAAGCGGCGGCCGCGGCGGCAACAGATAAGGCCGTGGTCGAGGGCTCGGTGGGCGCGGGCACGGGGGCGACGGTCGGCAAGCTGTTGGGGATCCGGCAGGCGATGAAGTCGGGCGTAGGGTCGTGGACGGTGGAGTTGGGCGGCCAGTACAGGGGCGTGATGGTTGCGGCGCTGGCAGTGGTGAATGCGGTGGGCGATGTGCGGGAGTTGGCGACGCGGAAGATTGTGGCGGGCGCGAGAACCGCCGCGAACTCGCCCGCCGGTTCCTTCGAGTTTGCCGATAGCGCGGCAGTGATGAAGGGCGGCACGGGGTCGGGATTCGCTCGCGGGAACACGACGCTGGTCGCGGTGGCGACCAACGCCAGGTTAGATAAAGTGCAAGCCACGAAGCTCGCGCAGTTCGCGCAGTTGGGCGTGGCGAGGGCGATTGATCCGGTAAACACGATGTCGGACGGAGATGTGACGGTGGCGCTGAGCGTCGGCTCGGCGAGCGCGCCCGTGGACTCGCTGGGAGTCGCGGCGGCGGAAGCTGTGGCGGAAGCGATTGTGCGCGCGGTGCGGCTGGCGGTCGGCATGGGGGGCGTGCCGGGGCTGGGCGTCGCTTGAGACTACAGCAGGCTTGCTAACCCGAACGCCGTGAATCTTAACGGTCACACGCGGCGATGAGGTCCTTCGCGGTCCCGCAGACGGGATTCCTTTGCTTGAGATAAGCGTCAATCATAACAACGGGGGGTGCGTCTTAAACGCTGAAGATTTTGCTCGAATTCTTTGGGCGACGTTCGAATCGAGCCGCCGCAAAAACTCATGCCGCGGCGGTGACGCGAATCGGCACGCCGAAGCGATGCAGCGTAGCCTCGACATCCTTCTTCATCAGGCGAGAAGCGTCGTAATCCACGGTGATTTTGTCGAGCGTCGGAGCGAGCTGCACTCGTACCATGCCGAAGACTCCATGAATGGCGGCGATGTTGGGGAGATCCTCGTCGGCGAGAGGGTGCTGGAGGTCGTAGTGGAGCGTTACTTTCGTCATTTTTCCTTAAAGTTTAGCAGCTTCCAGCGGATCTGCCGGAGCATGCCGAGCCAGATTTCGGCGTCGTGCGTGTCGAGGTCCATGCGGCGGATCAGGCGGCGGAGTTTGATCTCGGTGGAGCCTCTGACGTCGCCGTGAACGTAGCCGGAGAGGTCCAGGACTTCTTCGAGGCGGGTAGTGAAGCGCTCCAGTTCGACCGAGGCCGCGGGGGGAAAGCGGGCGTCCTTGACGGCGGCGCGGGCCGCAGCGGGTTGGCGGATAATCTCGTACAGGCACACGGCCACGGATTGGCCGAGGTTCATGGAGCCGTGCTCTTCACGGGTGGGAATGCGCGTAAGCCAGTGGCAGTGGCTCAGGTCTTCGTTGGAGAGTCCGAATTTTTCGGAGCCGAACAGCAAAGCCACGGGGGCGGTCGTGAGTTTTTTCGCGATCAGGCGGCCGGCGGTTTCCAGGCGGCGCAAGGGGTGCTCCAGCGTGCGGGGTCCGCGCGACGTGGTTCCGATGACGAGCGCACAGTCGGCGACGGCCTCGGCGAGCGTGGGAAATTCGCGGGCTTCATCGAGGACCCGTTGGGATTTCACGGCCGATTTCGCTTCTCGAAACGCCACTTCGTACGCGTTTACCAGACGCATTTCGAAGAAGCCGAAGTTGCTCATGGCTCTTGCGGCGGCTCCGATGTTGAGGGGATTGCGCGGGGAGACGAGGACGATTCGCAGCGGGTGCACTGGCTAAGATTGACTGCGGTTGATCGCGTCCAGCACGCCGTTGATGAAAGCCACGGAATCGTCGCCGGAGAATTGGCGAGCCAGCTCCAGCGCTTCATCGATCACGATGGCGGGCGGCGTGCCGAGACCCATTTCGTAGACGGCGAGCCGGAGGATGTTGCGGTCCACGGCGGGCATGCGCTCCAGACGCCAGTTTTCGGACTTCACGGCGATGCGCGCGTCGATCTCGGCGGATTTTTCGGTGGCTCCGTAGACCAGCTTCTCCATGAAAGGGTCGGGCTCGGAGCGCTGGGGATTGTCTTCTTCGGAGGAGAGCGTTTCGTAAAACGCCGAGATGGCATCGTTGACGGGCTGCTTGCGCTGGTCCCACAGGTACATTACTTGCAGGGCTCGCTGACGGGAACGGTGGCGGGCGGGCATGCGTTAGTGGGCCACTCCGAAGCGCGCCATCTCGACGGCGGTCATGGCGGCGTCGAAGCCTTTGTTGCCGTGCTCGCCACCGGCGCGCGCCTCGGCTTGTTCATAGGTGTCGGTGGTCAGGACTCCGAAGGCCACCGGTTTTCCGGTTTCAAGCGCCACTTGCTGCAGGCCTCGGGCGGCCTCTCCGGCGACGTAATCGAAGTGCGGCGTGTCGCCGCGAATCACGGCCCCGAGGGCGATCACGCCGGACGTGTTCGGATGATGGCGCAGGATGCGGAGTGCGGCCAGCGGGAGTTCGAACGCTCCGGGAACGGTGAACTCGTCGACGTGCGCGGCTCCGGCCTGGCGCAGCGCCGTACGCGCGCCTTCCAGCAGCTTTTCGGTGATCGCGGAGTTGAAGCGTGCCACTACGATGGCGAACCTAAGTCCGTGAGCGTCGGCGTGCCATGCGGGGAATTCGGCTGACATTGTTTCTTTAAGCGAGCTTTGCTTAGAACCAGCTTTGGAAGCGTGGGATAATCGATGGTACGGCTTCAATCATACCGCGCTTTCCGAGGCTGCCCGCTTTATTTGATTGCGCCCGCACAACGGAGCTCGGCGCGGAGCGCCGGCCCTGTGTGGGCTGAGGAAACATGGACCCATCGAGAATTCGAAATTTCAGTATCATTGCGCACATCGACCACGGGAAGTCGACGCTGGCGGACCGTTTGCTCGAAGTGACGGGCGCGCTGAGCCAGCGCGAAATGATGGCGCAGGTGCTGGATTCGATGGATCTGGAGCGGGAGCGCGGCATCACCATCAAGGCTCACGCCGTACGGCTGTCGTACAAGGCGAAGGACGGGCTTGAGTATCAGCTGAACCTGATCGACACGCCGGGGCACGTGGATTTCAGCTACGAAGTCTCGCGCAGCTTGCAGGCGTGCGAGGGCGCGCTGCTGGTGGTGGACGCGTCGCAAGGCGTGGAGGCGCAGACGCTGGCGAACACCTACCTGGCGCTGCACCACAATCTGGAAATTATTCCGGTGATCAATAAGATCGATCTACCCTCGGCCGAACCGGAGCGGATTCGCGAGCAGATTGAGACGCTGATCGGGCTGGACGCCAGCGGCGCCGTGCTGGCCAGCGCGAAGAACGGGATCGGCATCGACGACATTCTGGAAGCGGTGGTGCATCTGGTGCCGGCGCCGAAGGGATCGCCGGAGACTCCGCTGCGGGCGCTGATTTTCGATTCGTGGTTCGATCCGTATCGCGGCGTGATCATCTTGGCTCGCGTGATGGAGGGCCGGATTCGCAAGGGGATGAAGATCCGCCTGTGGTCCAACAACACCACGCATGACGTGGAAGGCGTCGGGTATCAATCGCCCAAAGCGATTCCCTGCGACGAGCTCGCGGCGGGCGAAGTGGGATTCATTTTCGCCAACATCAAGACCGTCTCGGACGCGCAGATCGGCGACACGATTATCGATCACGCGAATCCGGCGGCGGAGGCGCTGCCGGGGTTTGAGGCGTTGAAGCCGATGGTGTTCGCCGGGCTGTATCCGGTGGAATCGCACGAGCACGGCCTGTTGCGCGACGCTCTGGAGAAGCTACGGTTAAACGACAGCGCCTTCAATTTTGAGCCCGAGAATTCGGTGGCGCTGGGGTTCGGATTCCGCTGCGGATTCCTGGGACTGCTGCACTTGGAGATCGTGCAGGAGCGGCTGGAGCGCGAGTTCAAGATCGACTTGATCACGACGGCTCCCGGCGTGCGGTACAAGATTACGCTGCTCAATGGCGAGGAAGTCACCGTGGACAATCCGAGCAAGTTTCCGGACCCGGCGGAGATCATGAAGATTGAGGAGCCGATCATCGACGCCACGGTCATTACGAGTGAAGAGTCGATCGGCGAGATTCTGAAGCTGCTGGAAGAGAAGCGCGGCGTGCAGAAGAAGTTCGAGTACATCGGCAGCGGGCGCGTGCTGTTGATGTATGAGATGCCGCTGAATGAAATCGTGCTGGATTTTTACGACCGCCTGAAGTCGGCCTCGCGCGGCTATGCGTCGCTGGATTATCACCTCGCGGGGCATCGCGTCTCGAAGATGGTGAAGCTGGACGTGCTGGTGGCGGGCGAGCCGGTGGACGCGCTCTCGATGATCTGCCACACGGAAGTGGCGTATGAGCGAGGAAAGCTGCTAATCGAGCGGCTGCGGAAACTGATTCCCCGGCAGATGTTCGAGGTCGCGTTGCAGGCGGCGATCGGGGCGAAGGTTATTGCTCGCGAGACGATTTCCGGGATGCGCAAGAACGTCCTGGCCAAATGCTACGGCGGCGACATTTCGCGCAAGCGGAAGCTGCTGGAAAAGCAAAAAGAAGGCAAGCGCCGGATGAAGCGGGTGGGGAAAGTCGACATTCCGCAGGAGGCGTTCCTAGCGGTCTTGAAAGTAACGGGGTCGAGCGAAGGGGAGTAAGGCTCTAGGATAGAAGCACTTCGATGCCGCAATCCGCGAGACGCTTGTCGGACGTCACGAGCGTCAGCGCCTCGAGGGAGGCCTGTGCGACTAACATCCGGTCAAAAGGGTCCGCATGAAAGCGTGGCAGCTTGGCGGCGGCTGCGGCGTGTCTTACAGTGATGGGAAGTTCGGTGAAGCGGGCGGCACGGAACTGCTCTTCGAGATCTTCGGGAGTCTTGAGCTTGCCAGCCTCCGCCTTGATTCCTAGCTCCCAAATCGAGGCGGAACTGACGTAGACCGTTCCTGCTTCCAGAATGGCCTCTCTTGCCTTGCGGCTCAACTGAGCGCTTCCCGTGAGCGCCCACAAGAGAATACGCGAATCAAGGAGCAGTCTCCGGTTCACGGGAGTTCGCCGTTGAAGGCGGCGACAATCTCTGGCGGGAGTTCATCGAAATTCGGGGCGATCCAGACCTTGCCCTTCCATCCTCCAAGTTTGCGCTTCGGGAGCGCGCGCGGAGCTTTGTAAGGCACCAGGCGGGCGACTGGCTTGCCCGCCTTGCCAATGACGATCTCTTCGCCGGCGGCGGCTCGCTCCACCAGCTTGGAGAAGTGAGTCTTCGCCTCGTGGATGTTGGTGATTTCCATGACTAGACTAAGTCTAGTCCACTGTGGCGGCGTGAGCAAGGCGCGGGGGGAGCCCGCGCCTCGAAAAAACTACGCTTGCACAGGGGCGTCCATGCCGCCCCAGAGGTTCATAGTGCTGAGTTCTTCGCGGCCGCAGGCTTTCAGGTAGAGGAAGAGCTGTGTGCGGTAGGCGGCGAACCCTCCTAAGACCAGGAACACAATGTGTGCGCCGCGGCTCCGCTTGCTCCCAAACATATCGATCTCGCCGCGAAAGTCCGCCTCGGTGAAGGCGCCCAGCGTTTCGGCGTAAAGGGCGGACTGCGTGCCGATGGACGCGATCACTCCCGCGAGGTCCAACTTTGCGGCGGTGGCGGCCGCGGCTCCGAAGGCGGCTCCGTCGAAGGTGCCGGTTTTGATCGCCGGGATCAGGCCGGGGCCCATGATCGAAAGGTAGCGCAGCAGTTCGATGAAGCTGCGCTGCTTGGGCGTGGGCCGGTAGTCGATTTGCGCCGGGTCAATCTTGCCGGCGAGGTGCACCAGGATGCGGACTTCATTCTGGAGCGAGCTGATGAGTTCTTCTTTGGTGAGTACCATGTGGGTTCTCACGCAAGGTACCACATGGCGCGGGGCCGGCGTCTAATCCGGCTCTAGTTCCTGGTCCTCAACCTCCATGCGATGCGACTCGTTTTCGAGCAGGCGGATGATTTCGCGGCGGTCGTTGGTGTGAAGCTCCTGCTCCAGGCGCCGCAGCGCGATGCCGACCACGTCGCGGTGATGGATTTTGGAGCCGACGTCCGGCTCTTCGGAGAGATGCAGCCAGATCTTGTGCAGCAGATCGACGTCTTCGGGCCAGAGGCGTGGCGGATGCGGGCCGAGGTTCACATAGACCGAAGGGCGGTCGGGATTCGTGATCTCCAGCGAGAAAGCGTGGCGATCGTCGGGCATGCGCTCCCATGCCAAGCCGATGCGGCGCGCGAGCTCCTCCGACGCCATTCGAGCAGACACTCCGACGACGAGTCGAGACGCCTTGAGTTTGGTAGCGGTTTGCACCATCGCGTCGAACGGATCGACGGCGGGGACCACCAGGAGCTCCACGGTTTTGCCCTGTTTTTCCGCGAGCGTCACGACGTGCGAAAACAAATCCTGCTCATAGCCGGCGAAAATTTGGTCATCGCGGAGTTCGTATTCGCCGGCTCCGGTGGAGAGCTGGCGGACGGTCATCACCACGATGTCATGGCGGCGCATGTTGGTTTTTTCCAGCACCTTTTGCAAGTGCCACAGACGGCCGGCATCGCGCACGGCCACCAGCACGCAACCCGGGCGGGCGCGGAGAACTTCGGTACCGATTTCGGGCTGGTGGTCGAGATTGAATTTTTCGAGGTCAGCGCGGTGCTCGCGCTTCTTGCTGGCATTGATATGTTCCGAGATCAGGAAGAGGCTGTACAGGATGATCGTGAACGTGATGCCGTAGATGGTGGCGATGCGTTTGGAGAATAGGTTCGCGATGGCCACCAGGAACAGGATCGCGGTGGTGGCCGCGAGGCCGAGCGGAATCTCGACGCCGCGGATTCTGATGTTGAAGGGAAATTTGTATTCCTGATCGTGCCGCTGATAGCGCAGAACAAGCACGCCGAGGGCTTTGAGCGCGAAGCTCCACACCACGCCGAAGGCGTAGGCTTCACCCAGCAGGAACACGTCGCCGCGGCTCAGGATAATGGTCGCGATCTGCAGCAGCGCCATCAGGTTCAGGATGCGATAAGTGGTGCCGAACCTTTTGTGCGGCCGGCGGAACCAATCAAGCAGGACGCCGTCTTCCGCCACTCGATTCATGACGCCGTTGACGCCGATGAGCGAAGTATTGACGGCCCCGGCGAGAATCAGCACGCCGACGATGACGACGAAGATATGGAAGCCCAGCTTCAGGATCTCCGGTCCGGCGAGGTTCATCACCAGGCCACCGATCATATTGTCGAAGTATTTACTTCGTGTGGCGTCGGGAATGATCATCACGGCGAACACGGAGATGACTCCCGTGCAAATCAACGCATAAGTACAGACGATGTTCGCGGTGATACGAAGGTTGTGCAGCTTCGGATACGCGAGCTCGCGATAGACCTGCGCGAGGGTTTCGAATCCGCTCATGGCGAGCAGCGAGTGGCCGAGTGAGACGATGATCACGACGAACGAGATCTGCGCGAAGAAGGTTCCGTTCAGCCAGCCGAGAGATTCCTTGTTCAGGTGAAGGTTCGATGGAGTGGGCGGCGGCGGAAGTTTCGCTCCGCCGTGCATCAGGATCGTGATGGGGCACCACACCAGCAGGATCGCCACCATGACCGTCGTGATCTGCATAATCCGCACCGCTTTGTGGCTGGATTCGGGGACTCCGCGGATGTTGCTGCGCCAAAAATAGCCGGTCACAGCGACGCCGAAGAAGACGGCGAAGGTGTTGGGGTCGGTATGAAAGTTGATGTGCGCCGTCTCGCTAAGTTCGTTCAGCAGGAAGCCCAGGTATTGGCCCGCGCTGACCACGCTGATGGGGCCGGTGAGGATGTAGTCGACCACCAGAGCGGAGACGGAGAGCTTCGCGACGGTGGGACCAATGCTGTCCTTGACCACGATGTACACACCGCCGCGCACGAACATGCCGCAGCTTTCCATGTAGACGGAGCGCACGGCGTAACTGAACAGCATCACGGCCAGCACCATCCACGGCGCGGACTTTCCCATCGCCTGCTCGGTGATGCCTCCGATGTAGTACATGGTGGACGCGAGGTCGTTCAGCACCACGGCGGCGGCTTGCCAGAACGTGATGAAGGTCAGGGCGACGGTGGTGGCCACCACCACTTTGGTGGTGTTCGATGTGGTGCCGGCCGGTGCTGTTGTGGATACTTGCGGGTTCATTGTTTTTGAAATACAGGCTGAGGGGAGGCGACAATCACGCGGTGGCCGTCGCGGCGGAGCGTTCTCGCCAGATGATTTTCTTCCGAAGGCCACCACCATTTGCGGCCTCCGATCACGACCACGGATTCGGGCCGCAGGACCTGGCGAATGGTGTCCTCGCGATCGCGGCAGAGATAAAGAGAGACGGCGGCCCCCGACGGCTGCTCCGTCGCCATCTGCCAGAGTTTGTGTTCGGTGAAGTCGACGGCGACGGGCGGTTCCTCAAGGGCCAGCGGATAGGGTACAACCTGCGCCGCGAGGATCGTGACGCGTGCGTCAAGTCCAGCCGCGAGCGACGCAGCGGCCGCCAGAGCCGTGCGCGTTCGCGCGAAGCTGGTGAAGATCACGTGAACGTCGAGCCCTGCGTTCTGTTGCGGCGGAGCGAAGCCCCTCCGCGGAGACTTGAGGACGAACTGGTTCGGTGAAAATGCCTGGCCCACTGGTTCCAGTGTGCGGATTCACGCATTAAGGCCGCGTCAAGATCGGGAGCAGCGGCGTAAAGAAAGTATAAAGAGTGGAGGCTTCTATCGCTTTTCTTCGCCTAGCACGGCAGTGAGGATGACGGAGACGATACTGACCACCAGAGCTCCGAGGAAGGCCGCCAGGAATCCGTCGATGTGGAAGCCGACATGGAAGAAATCCACGGCGATGGCGGAGGCGAGCCACAGCGTGATGCCGTTAATCACCAGAATGAACAGGCCCAGAGTCAGGATCACCAGGGGGCAGGAAAGCATCTTGAGGATCGGCCGCACGATCGCGTTGACCAAGCCAAGCATGATGGCCATACCGGCAAAGACGGTCCACGCGTCGTGACTGACGCGGATGCCGGGGACGATCTCAGCGGCAGCGAAGAGGGAAAGGCTCGTGATCAGCCAGCGGATCAGTAACTTCACGGAAGTCCCGCCATCTCGGTAGCGAGCAGCATCGCCATCGCTCCGCCGCGCGGGTCTTTATCGAGGCTGGCGGCCCGATGCAGATAATCGTCGAGCGTCTTCTGCTTATTGGTGGATTCGCAAACGTCGATCAGCACCCCGTTGGGAGCCACGCGGATGAGGACGGATTTCCACGCGCGATCGACGTGCGGTTGGTAGGCGGCTTTGTCGAGCCAGCCGTGGTGAATGCCGCGGAGCATCGCCACCGCAATCATCGACGTCGCGGAAGTTTCCGGGTACGATGCCGGCTCGTCGAGAACTTCGTGCCACATGCCTTCGTCGTCCTGGACCTTGGCAAGAGCGGCCATCAGTTGCTGGTACGCAAGCAGCAGGCGCGGGTAGGCGGGGTGGTCTGTGGGAAATCCGGTGAGCGTCAACGCGAGTCCCAGGGCGGGGAAGGCATTGCCGCGTCCCCAGGCGGCGTCGGTAAGCGGCGAATGACGATAGAGGCCGTCGGGACGGAGGTCCAGTTTCTCCATGAAGGCGACGTGCCGCGCCGCGAGGTCGAAATACTTTCGATCGCCCGTGAGGCGGCCGGCTTCCACCACCAGCGGCGTCGCCATAAAAACGGAATCGCTCATCTCGTCGTGGAACGGCATGGATTCCTTCATGACGCCCTTGTCGTCGAAGCCCAGATCGGCCGCGCGTTTCACCATTTGCGTATAGCGCGGGTTGCCGGTGCGATGCGCGAGCTCGGCGAACACCAAGTGTCCGGCGAGGTTGAGCGAAGACGGGCGTGCGGTGAGCGGGTCCTTCGTCGCAGTGGTGTACGGCTCGGCGAGTTTCTCCACCTCCGCGACATGGCCCAGCCGCATTTGGGCGATCAGCGCGATGCCGGGGATATAAGTGGACTGATCGAAATCGTGTCCGTAAAATTGCGCGAGTTCCTCGGCAAGTTGACGCGGAGTGCGCGCCCGGCGCCGGTCGAGTTCGCGATGCGCGTCGGAGATCGGGATCTGCTTGGGGAGCGATTTGAGAATGCCTGGCTTGGCCTCGATGCGGCGCGCCGGGATCTTGCCGACTCCGGCGACGGCGTTCTGCGAGAGCGCGTCCGCCAGGCCGTGGTCGTCGCCGGCGATCAGCACCAGGTCTGGACCTTCGAGCGCAATCCAGCGCCAGAGGTATTGCGATTCGGGATGGTCGCGGTACGCCACTCCGGTGGGCGGAAACTGAAGCACGCTCTTATCGGGATTCGCCCGCGGGATTGTCACCAGCCGGAAGGAATGCTTGGAGGCGGCTTCCTGATTCACGATGCGGGTGGATTCATCATCGCCGTTGAGTCCTCCAATCAGGAGCACGGTAGGCGCCGAGGCGGAGGACCCCGCGGAAATCTTCGCCTCGATGCGCTGGCCGCTCTGCGTAAGGCCGACTTCGGCGGCGGACAGCAGACCAACGAACAAGGGGAGAAGAATCGCGATCCTCACGGGTGGCCTCGCGATGTAGTGTATCAGGCAGGGAAGTGGAAATTCCTTCCGCCGGATGCAGTAAATCTCTCCCTCGCCTTCGTTCGGATGCAGCAGATTCAACCCGATAAGGGCTTGGCACACGGCCTGCACTATTGACAGAGCGCGCGGCCAGATGCCGTGCGCGAATCCAATAAGGAGTGTGTACTCATGAATTGGGATGAAATGCAGGGTAAGTGGAAGCAGGTCAAGGGCAGCGTCCACCAGCAATTCGGCAAACTGACCGACGATGATTTCGAGATGATCGCCGGCCAACGCGAGAAGCTGATCGGCAAGCTGCAAGAACGCTACGGTTACGCCCGGGAGGAGGCGCAGAAGCGCGCCGATGAGTGGATGCGTACCATGCCGGCTCAGACATCGAGCCATCAACAGCCGCCTCCGACGCATCAACGCGGCGAAGCGGCATCGCACTCGCAGAAGCGCTAATTCGCGCGATGGCCTGGCCGGCGGAGCGAAAAATTCTCCCGCCGGCCGGACCGGGAGTGGAGACTCAGCGTGGAATCCGCTATGATGGCCCACTGGTCCTCCATACGCGATTCCTTGCATGAACACGCTTTCCACCCCCTCCCCTTCCGGACGACTTCGTCCTTTTTTGCCGATTCTGCTGCTCCTGTTTGCGGGTAGCGGTTGCGCGGCCCTGATCTATGAGATTGTCTGGTTTCAGCTGCTCCAGAACGCGATCGGGAGCTCGGCCGTCTCACTGGGCGCGTTGCTGGGAACGTACATGGGCGGCATGTGCCTGGGCAGCATCCTGCTGCCGAAGTACGTCTCGCGGGCGCTTCATCCGCTCAGGGTTTACGCGCGCCTCGAACTCGGAATCGCGTTTTTCGCGGTCCTGGTGCTCTTCGGCATCCCGCTGATGGATTCGCTCTACGCGAGCATCGCCACCCACGGATTTACAGGCGTGTTTCTGCGGGCGGTGGTGGCGGGCATCTGCTTGATCCCGCCGACGGTGTTGATGGGTGCGTCGCTGCCCGCAGTGGCCCGCTGGGTGGAGACGAGTTCGGAAGGCGTATCCTGGCTCGGGTTCTTGTACGGCGCGAACATCGCGGGCGCGGTGCTCGGATGCTTGTTCGCGGGGTTCTATCTCCTGCGCGTGTTCGATATGGGCGTGGCGACATACGTCGCGGCGCTGATCAACGTGGTAATCGCACTGGCCAGCTATACGCTGGCGAAGCGGGCCGATTATGCGGCTCCCGCGGAGCGCGCGGCCGCGGATGCCCCGGCTAAGCTCGACACCGCAACCAAGATGGTCTACCTCGCCATCGCGCTCTCGGGCATGACGGCGTTAGGCGCGGAGATCATCTGGACGCGTCTGCTCTCCGTGATGATCGGCGCGACAGTCTACACGTTCTCCATCATCCTGGCGGTGTTTCTGATCGGACTGGGATTAGGCAGCGGCATCGGATCCGCGTTGGCCACCTCGCGGGAGCGCGCGAGTGCGGCGCTGGCATGGTGCCAGATTCTACTGGCGCTGGCCATCGCGTGGGCCGCTTTCGGGCTGTCGAGTTCCATTCCGTACTGGCCCATCAATCCTTTGTTGACACAGAATCCCTGGTTCAATTTCCAACTGGATCTGGTGCGATGCCTGTGGGTGATTCTGCCGTCCGCAATTCTCTGGGGCGCGAGCTTTCCGCTGGCCCTGGCCGCCGCCGCGGGACCGCGCCAGGATCCGGGCCGCCTGGTGGGCCGCACCTACGCGGCGAACACCATCGGCGCGATTATCGGCTCCATTGGGTTCAGCATCGTGTTGGTGCCGTGGATCGGCTCGCGCAATTCGGAGCGTCTCCTGATGGTGCTGTCGATCGTGGGTGCGCTCGCGCTGATGCGTTCCGTAAGGTTCCGCCAAGTGATCGGGCTGATGGTCGCGGCCGCCGTGGCGGCGTTGCTGGTCTGGAAAGTGGACGACGTGCCGTGGCTCGCGCTGGCGTACGGCCGGCGCATGTTGACCGCCGTGGGAACCGGGCAGCCTTTGTACATCGGCGAAGGAATGAATTCCTCCATCGTAGTCTCGCAGCTCGATGCCGGGCAGATCTATTTTCACGTCAGCGGCAAAGTGGAGGCCTCCAACGAACCGTTCGACATGCGCCTGCAACGCATGCTGGGGCATTTGCCGGCGCTGGTGCATCCGAATCCGCACTCGGTGCTGATCGTGGGCTTCGGAGCGGGCGTCACGGCAGGCACGTTCGTGGTGCATCCGGAGATCAACCATATCGTGATCTGCGAGATCGAAAAAATTATTCCGCCGGCAACCTCGCGCTACTTCGCCAACGAGAATCACCGCGTCTTCACCGACCCGCGTACGGAAGTTCATTACGACGACGCGCGCCACTACGTGCTGACCACCGGCGAGAAGTTCGACATCATTACCTCCGATCCGATTCATCCTTGGGTCAAGGGAACGGCCACGCTGTATTCGAAAGAATACTTCGAGATCTGCAAGAAGCACCTGAATCCGGGGGGCGTCATCACGCAGTGGGTGCCCCTCTATGAGAGCGATCCGGAGACGATCAAGACCGAGCTCGCGACGTTCTTCGAAGTCTTTCCCAACGGCACCATCTGGGCCAACGACATCAGTGGCGAAGGCTATGATGTGGTGCTGCTCGCGCAAAACGGCCCCACCACCATTGATGTGGATCAGATGCAGCGCCGGCTGGAGCCCCGCGGACCGGGGTCGGCCTTCGAATCCCTGCGGACCGTCGGATTCAATTCCGCAGTGGACCTTGTTTCAACCTACGCCGGGCGCGGGCCGGACTTGAAGGCCTGGCTCGCCGACGCGCACGTGAACACCGATATGGATTTGCGCCTGCAATACATGGCGGGCATGGGCCTGAACTTCAACAACGCGCCGCTGATCAAGTCGCAAATCGGAGATTCGTTCCGCTACCCCGAAGACATGTTCAAAGGATCGCCGGAACTGCTGGAGCAAGTGCGAGCCCAGCTACGGCGCTAATCTAAACTTCGAAGATCACGCATCGAAGATCAAGCTGGAGCAAGTCAGCGCCGCTTCGGCCTTCAGCGCTTCGGAAATATCCAAGGTCCGCACGCGGAAGCCTTCGGCTTCGAGCAGCGCTCGAGTCTTGGGAAACTGCACCGGCACCAGCACCGTTTCGCCAATGCTCAGCACATTCGCGGCAGAGGGTTCGTTCGCCGGAACGTCCAGAATCCGGACGCCGCGCAAGGCGCCCGCGTCGAACCAATTTCGATTCGCCAGCACCACTCCGTTGCCCGCACAGCAGCAGGCGGATTTAAGATGCAAGCTCCCGGTGACGGGCACCGCGACCACCGAGTACCCGAGGGGTTCGGTAAAGCGGGCGAGCTGTGCGATGCCTTCCGCGTTAGTCCGCCGCGACGCGCCGACGTAGATCGTCCGGTCGATGCGCATGACGTCGCCGCCCTCCAGCGTGCCCGGTTCCGCGATCCACTTCAGTTCTCGAAAAGGCTGGAGCGCGCGAGCGAGGCTCTCGCCTTCGCCCCGGCGCGACGCCGCGCCCGGACGCGTCATGATCGCGATCTCGTCCAGCACGATCGCCGGGTCCTCGACGAACATGCTGTCGGGAAAGTTCTCCTCGGCCGGGAGCGAAAGCACGCGCGCGCCGAACTCCGCCAAACAGTCTTCGTAGCGCTGATGCTGTTCGGCGGCTTTCGCCAGATCGATCGCGACGCGGGAGAGAAACTCAAGCTCGCAGTTCGCGAGCGCCGGACTGGGTTTGCGGGTAATGGCCGTTAGCATGTTTGTGCCGGAGCAGCTTCCACCGGTCCTCCTTTGCGGCCTTCCTCGCGACCGAAGGCGACGTAGTGCAGCAGAGGATTCAGGCCCAGGCGAGCCACATCGGGGTTCGCGCTGAGATAAGAGGACGTATGGAATTGCGGTGAGGGATCGCGCCCTCGCGGCGAGCCCCAGAAGACGTAGTGCAGCAGCCCGGGCACACCCCATCTTCGGACCGCGGTGTTCTCCCGCGCGTAAAAGGCTCGGTCGAAGTGTAGCAGCACGTCGCTCCAGGCGCGGGAGCGGTAGAGGCGCCACATCAGATACGCGTTCTTCGGCGGCGTCTTCACCGCCTGCGCCCAGGATGCTGCGAAACCAGGAATGCGCCGAAGCGTCCGGAAGCGGCGGCGCTGCGATCGCAGGATCTCGAACAGGCTCGCATACTCGATGCCGACGCGCGCGATGGAGAAGTGCTGTTCAGCGTGGCGGCGGGCGTCCGCGGAATAACTTGTTCGGAGTTCTTCGTCATCCGCTAGGGCGCGAATCGCACGAGCGAACCCAGCCACATCGCCGGAATCGCATAACGCAGATTGGTGCTGTGGCGGCAACAGATCCGGAATGCCCCCGACGCGGCTCGCCACCACGGGAATGCCCATCGCCAGGCTCTCCATCACGATGTTAGGGCGTCCGTCCAGGCGTGAGCAGACGATGACCGCATCGCAGTAGGGAAGAAACTCGCGCGTCGAAACGCGGCCGGGAAAATGGACCCGCGCGTCCAGCCCCGCACCTCGTGCTTGATCCCGCAGCGCGGATTCCAGCGGCCCCGTGCCGCACACCAGGAAGTCAAAGCGGGCATCGTTCGCCAGCTCCGCCGCGATCTCCAGAAAAACGTCGGGACCTTTCTCCTCGGACAGCCTTCCCAGAAACGCGGCCACGAAGCGTGCCGGGGCCGCCTCCACTCTCGAACCGTGCGCCCGCCAGTCCCGCCGCGGCTGTGGCGCGAACCACTCGACGTCAATCGCATTGGCGATCACCGAAATCCTGGATGGCGCGGTGCCACGCTCTTGCAACCAGGCGCGCATGCCTTCGTGCTCCACCACCACATGGTCGATAAACCTTCGGGAGCGCAAATAATCCTGGGTGTGGCCTTCGGGATTGAACAGCAAATCCACCACGGCCAAGCCGGGAAATGAGGCGCGGAGCTGCGGCAGCATCGAATACATGAAAGTGGAGCCCACCTGCCACAGCACATCCACTTGTTCCCGGCGGAGCAGCGCGTGAACGAAATCCGTCCATGTTCCCCTCGCCGCGGCAGAGCGAGGCAGGTGGTGGATCTCCTCCACGCTATCCGCGAACCAGGCGCTCGTATCGCCCTGCTCT
The DNA here is from genome assembly GCA_036498815.1 of Bryobacteraceae bacterium. GTDB lineage: Bacteria > Acidobacteriota > Terriglobia > Bryobacterales > Bryobacteraceae > Palsa-187. The sequence continues at coordinate 471,086 of DASYET010000049.1, forward strand.
TCCTGAACCGCCTGCGTGGTGATCAAAAAGATCCGGAACCCGCGCGCGCGCAGCTGCCGGCAGATCTGACTGACGCTCGCCTCCGCACCGCCCAGGGTGAGGTACGGCATCGAGATCAGAATGGCCGGCGCTTTGGTGGTACGATCTTTCAAACGTGCTCCCCGTCTCGCTACTGTGAAGTATGGAGCGTCCTGCCATGCCCTCGCAACAAGTGTCTTCCGCCGAAACCGAATCCCGGCTCCGCAAACTTGAAGCCGAAAAAGAGTGGACGCAGCAACAGCACCGCCTGTGGTCCCAGGAGCGCATCGCGATGATGAAGGAGCTGAAAGATCTTCGCGCGACGGTGAAGACGCTGACGCGGCGCGACCAGGTGTATCAGGCGGAGTCCCGCGTTTTGAAATGGTGGGATGCAAAGAGGGGCCGCCATCCTCGATGAACAGTCCCGCACCGTATGTGAGCGTGCTCATGATCACGTTCAACCATGAGCGATGCATTGCCCGCGCTATTGAGAGTGTGCTGGAACAAGAGGCGCCCTTCCCGTTCGAACTTGTGATTGGAGAAGACTGCTCCACCGACGGTACGCGCGCCGTGATCGAGGACTACGTCCGGCGCTATCCGGGAAAGATTCGGCCTCTGTTCCGCGAGCGCAATCTCGGCTGCTGTCCCAACTTTATCGAGACCCTGCGGGCGTGTCGCGGGCGCTACGTCGCCTGGCTGGATGGAGACGATTACTGGATTCCTCGCGATAAGCTCGCACGCCAGGCGGCGTTTCTGGACGAGAACCTGGACTACGCGATCTGCAGCGGCCGCGCCCGTGTGTTCCACGAAGACGGCAGCCAGGAGCCGTGGGATTATCCCGACTGGACCCGCACGGAGTTCACGGTTGACGATTTGATTCGCGAAAATTTCATTCCGACCTGTTCGGTGATGTTCCGCCACGGCTTGCTTCTGGAGATTCCGGAATGGCTGCAGCAGATGCCGTTCACCGATTGGCCTCTGTTCATTTCACTTTCGCGGCTGGGCGATATTCACGTGATTCCGGAGGCGCTGGCCGCGCACCGGGTACACGGGAAGGGCGTCTGGAACCAGCAGACGCCGGAGCAGATGGTGGAGGCTCGGGAGCAATTCTACCGTCAGCTCGCGGCGGGATTGCCGGACTTGGCCGAAGCGATCGGGAAGCGGCCCGCCGGTTAGGGCCGGAACTCGCGGATGGCGTCGATCACTTCCTGCTGCTCCGCTTCCGTGAGGTCGTTGTAGAACGGCAGCCGCAGCAGGCGGTCGCTGACGTTCTCGGTTACCGGGCACTGCCCCGGACGGCCTCCGAACTTCACGCCCATCGGCGAGAGATGCAGCGGCAGGTAATGGAACACGCTCAGGATGCCGCGCGAGCCCAGGTGTTCGATCAACGCGGTGCGCGCACGCAGATCGGGCATCAGCAGGTAGAACATGTGGTGCGATTGCTCGCAGTGCTCCGGGATAAACGGCAGTCCGGCGTTGTGTTCGGTGGCCCAGCCCGCAAGCTCTTGGCGATACCGCCTCCAAATCCGCCGCCGCTTGTCGCCGATTTCCGCGGCATGCTCCATTTGCGCCCACAGGAAGGCGGCCAGCAAGTCGGACATCAGATAGCTGGAGCCCAAGTCGATCCACGTGTACTTGTCCACCTGTCCGCGGAAGAAGCGGCTCCGGTCGGTGCCTTTATCGCGGAGGATCTCCGCGCGTTCTCTGTACCCTGGGTCATTGATCAGAAGCGCTCCGCCCTCGCCGCAGACCAGGTTCTTGGTCTCATGGAAGCTCAACGTGGCCAGCGCGCCGAACGTTCCCAGTCCGCGACCCCTGTACTTGCCCAGGATGCCGTGGGCGTTGTCCTCCACCACGGCGATCCCGCGGTCGCGCGCGATCCCGAGGATGCGGTCCATTTCGCAGCCGACTCCCGCATAGTGGACCGGGACAACGGCTTTCGTGCGCGGCGAGATCGCGGCTTCCAAGAGGCGCTCGTCCAGATTGAGCGTGTCGGGACGGATGTCGACAAACACCGGCTTCGCGCCCCGCAGCACGAAGGCGTTCGCCGTAGAGACAAACGTGAACGAAGGAACGATCACTTCGTCACCGGGCTGGAGGTCCAACAGCAGAGCCGCCATCTCCAGCGCGTGCGTGCACGATGTTGTCAGCAGGGCCCGCGCCACGCCTAACTCGCGTTCCAACCACTCATGGCAGCGTTTGGAGTAGACTCCGTCGCCGGAGATCTGGCCCCGCTGAACGGCGTCCGCCATGTAGACCAGCTCGCTTCCGGCGAGCCCCGGCTTATTGAACGGGATCTTATACGATTTCACAGTTTCTTCAGAACGAAGAGCTTTTGGGTGCCGTAGTCGCCCCAGGCGGGCATTTGGGAGAACCAGCGGTTCCATTCCATGTGCGGGTCCGCCGGGTCGATCGCGCCGCCCAGGGCTTTCGCCAGCAGGGGCTTCAGCACGCGTGTCCCTACGTAATAGGAGCTCGCAAAGTTGACGATCTCGGCAACCTTCAATCCTCCGGGCAACTCGCCCGCGAACTTCTCTTCATCCAGGTAATGATTGAACGGAGGCATCGGGATGTCCGGCAAGCCCCACTCGCGGCGAAACTGGTTCAGCCGCTGCCAGCCCTGCAGGGTCGCTTCGGAAAGCAGGAGCGTACCGCCCGGTTTCAGCACGCGGGCGCACTCGGCCAGCCCGCGCTGCTGCCGTTCCCAATCGCCCAGATTGATCAACACGCGAATGCACACGATCTTGTCGTAGACGCCGGATGGCTCGCGCAACTCCGTAATGTCTCCCTGGTCGAACTCCACCGTCCCCGGAAGCGCCTCCGTCAACGCGGCCAATCGCTCGCGCGCGGAATCGATCATCTCCGGAATATAGTCGACCCCGCGAATCGCTATGGGCCTCTGCGCCGCAAACTGGACCGTCGAAAACCCGTTCGCGCAGCCCACGTCCAGCACGCGGTCCCCGTCGGCCAGACGCGGCAGGATCTCGCGGACTTCCAGCTCCATCACCCGCCCGTCGGACCAGGAAGCGGCGGCCTCCTGCCCATGCCCCTTGGCCTGCGCGCTCCAAAAATCGCGAATCTCAGGCAGGGTGAAGGGCTTGGGCGTGCCGGGCATTCCCCCAATCATACCGGGAAATGCCTTGGAATCAGCACTTGACAAGGGACTCCATCACTTCGATACTGGAAATATTGCAGAAACGAACTACAGCGGCGCCCCGGCCAGAGGCGCTCGATCAACAGTCCACGCAACTGCTGGGCTATCTTGATTCTCTGTTTCGCAAGCTGATGTTGCCGCGCCGCTCTTCCGAAGAATCCCCCGATGAGCCGTCCCTCGAAATCTCCCGCGAAGAAATCCGCGCCATGATCATCCTCGATTCCGGGCAGCGCATCATTATGAGTAATCTGGCGGAGGCCCTGGGCGTTCCGCTCAGCACCGCCACCCACACCGTGGACCGCCTGGTGGCCAAGGGCCTGGTGGTCCGCAACCGCTCTGAGAAGGACCGCCGGGTGGTGCAGGTCGAGATGAGCGAATACGGCCGGAAGCTGCAAGCCTCCCATACCGAGAAGCGCCGCTTCATGGCGCGCAGTTGGCTGGAGCCCCTGACGCCCACCGAGCGCGAGATTTTCCTGAAGCTCATGGACAAAATCACGTTGCTGGCCAAACCCGCAGGGGAAGAAGCCCTGAAGAAATGAGCGCTGTCCGTTTACGGGATGGAAGCACCCGCTTCCATCCTCTGTAGACGTCTCCCGCCAGCCTCGTTCCTCATTCCTCCATCCCTATAAACCTATTCATTACTATGATATAAAGCTCATCCCCCGCTATTGCTTTTGGTAGGCATCTACATCGAACCATATTAAAATTATTGATTGACATCATCAACAAAAGAGTAGTAGCATCTCAACTGGGTTAGGGTTAGCAGAAGTTTCACTGACAATTTCTCAAGTTGTCACTTTTCGAAAGGGGTTACAGTTCAACCTATGCGCGTAAGACTGTTTACAGTGAGTGTGTGCCTGCTTTTGGCCAGCCTCGTGGCATTCGGCCAGGCCGGTACGGGCACAATCACAGGCGTGGTCACGGACCAAACGGGTGCCGTGGTCGCGGGAGCAAATATTTCGGCGAAGAACTCCAATACGGGTGTGGTTTTCCCCGCGGCGTCTTCCACCACAGGAAACTACACGTTGGCTCAGTTGCCCCCGGGCACCTACGAGCTCAATGTGAAGGTACAAGGATTTAAGGACTACACGCACAAGAACCTTCAGGTACAAGTCGCCGGAATCATCCGTGAGGATGTCGGCCTCACGGTCGGCTCCACCGGTGAGAACGTCACGGTTACGGCCGAGGCTTCGATGCTGAAGACGGAGAGCGGCGATCTGGCGCACAACATCACGGTGGCGCAGCTGGATGATCTCCCGATTCTGGGAATCGGTAACGCCAACGCTGGAAGCTCCGGCGTGCGCAATCCGTACGGTTTGGCTCAGTTGATCCCGGGCGTCCAGTACTCCGCGAACAGCGTCATGACCATTAACGGCCAGGGCGGCCTCAACGCGCCGACGGCCGCGATGCGCATCGAAGGTCAGGACATGACGAATCACTACGTCAGCTACGCGCTGCAGGAAGAGCAGCCCAGCGCGGACGCGATTCAGGAAGTCGCGGTCCAGACCAGCAACTACGCTCCGGAATTCGGCACCGCAGGTTCGGCGGTATTCAACATCACCATGAAGTCCGGCACCAACCAGTATCACGGTTCGGGCTATGACTACTTCGTGAACGAAGATCTGAACGCCGGCTACCCGGGTAGCATTTCTTCGGTCAGCGGCGGCAAGATCCGCCCCCGCAACCGCCGCAACGATTACGGTGGCACGCTGGGCGGCCCGGTGTGGATCCCGAAACTCTACAACGGCCACAACAAGACGTTCTTCTTCTACAACTGGGAGCAGTTCCGCGAAAAGACCCAGCTGTTCTTCGGTTCCGACACGGTTCCGAACTCCTCCTATTTAAACGGTAACTTCTCGGCGATTTCGCCCAACGGTAATTGCAGCCTTTGCTCCTCCTACGGCGTGCAGACCACGGCGCTGGGCAACGGTACCAAGGACGCGCAAGGCAACCAGTTCTTCGCTAACACGATTTACGATCCCACCACGCGCGGCACCCTGGCGAATGGCCTCGGTTTCGCGAATCCGTTCCCGGGCAACGTGATTCCCACGGCTCGCCTGGACCCGGTCGCTCTGAAGATCCAGGCCCTGTTCCCGGCCGCGCAGAATTCGAACTTGACCGCCAACTACGCTTCTTCGATTCCCAGCGTTCGTCTGACCACCATTCCGTCGTGGAAGTTTGACGAGTCGCTGACCTCGAAGGACAAGATCTCCTTCTACTACTCCACCACCGGAACGGCCAGCCAGATTTCGTCTCCGAACGGCAACGCCGACGGTCTGCCGGTTGAGATCGGACTGTATCGCGGAACCTTTATCGATTCCAAGATCGTTCGCCTGAACTATGACCGCACCCTGACGCCGACCTTGTTGCTCCACATCGGCGCCGGCTGGCAGCGTCTGAACTTCTTCGACGACGCGCCCTTCCTGAACTTCAACCCGGCGTCCTTCGGACTCACCGGCTTCCTGATCAACCGTCAGTTCCCGGCCGTGACCGGAATGTGCGTGATTCCTCTCGGAGCCACGAACTGCTCCACCACCGTCGGTGCGAACCTGGGCGGCATGCAGAACATCGGCACCACCGGCCAGATCCAGTCTCACAGCCGGCAGCAGAAGCCCAGCTACAACCTGAACGCCACCTACGTGAAGGGCAGCCACACCTATAAGGTGGGCGGCGAGGTTTACTTCCAGGGCACCATCGCGAATCCGTTCTCGGGCGTCACTTTGGCCACCGGCACCGGACCCACTTCGCAGCCGTTCACCAACAGCACCAGCTTCAACGGCTTCAGCACAGGCTTCGGTTACGCCAGCTTCCTGCTGGGCGATTACGCCAGCACCAACCAGACGGTTCTCTCCGATACGCGCGAGGGCAAGGCCCAGTGGGCGTTCTTCGCGCAGGACTCCTGGAAGGTCACACGCAAGCTCACTCTCGACTACGGTATCCGCTGGGATCTCGCCACGCCGAACAAAGAGCAGTACGGACGCGTGGGCGGCTTCGATCCGACGACCACGAACGCGAATGCGGGCGGCCGTTTGGGTGCCACACGCTACGCCGCCACCTGCAACTGCGATTTCTATCCGAGCAGCTATAAGCTGGCTTTCGGACCTCGCATCGGCGTTGCCTATCAAGCCAACTCCAAGACTGTCGTCCGCGGCGGCTGGGGCATCGTGTACCAGTACGGCGCAGACACCAGCTTCCCCACCATCAGCACCCCCGGCAGCAACAACCCGGCCGGCATTAACCCGATCGTGAACATCGAAACGCCGAACGCCATCTTGCAGCCGGTTTGGCCCATCGTCAACAATCCGAATATCTATCCGACGGTGGGAACCACCAACGCCGCTCCGACGATGATCGATGCGAACGCCTACCGGCCGCCGCGTCAGAATCAGTTCAGCTTCGGCCTTCAGCGCGAAATCACCCGTGATTTCGTGGTGGAAGCGTCTTACGTCGGCAACCGTCTGGTCTGGCTCGGCGGCCCCCTGGGCTTCCTGAACCAGATCTCGCCGGCCGCCTACGCGAAGTTCGGCCTGTATCCGTACGCCGGATCCGGCCCCGCGGGCTACAATTACGTGGCCTCCGGCCTGTCCTGCACCGCGGGTAACGATTGCGATCGCGCTCTGCTCGGTCAGGCGATCAACTCCCCGGCTGTGCTCCAGAAGATGGCGGCGGCGGGCGTAGGCAACGGCGGACTCCTTCTGCCTTACACCACGGCTCCGCTCAGCACCACTCTCCAGACAGCTCTCCGGGCCTTCCCGCAGTTCCCGAACCTGGCGCCCACCGGCTCCGCCACGGGCAAGTCGAAGTATGACTCGCTCCAGGTGAAGGCCACCAAGCGCATGTCGCACGGTCTCTCGGCCAACGGTACCTTTACTTGGTCGAAGTCGATGCAGCTGAACGGCCGGCAGGATTTCTTCAATCCCAACAGCTCGGGCTACGTGCTCAACCTGAATGACCAGCCGATCCTGGTCAACCTGAACATCACCTACACCACGCCGAAGTTCACTTCGAACCGTTACGTGTCGTCCGTCGCGAAGGATTGGCAACTCGGCGTCTTCGCGCAATACGGTAGCGGACAGTTGCTGACGCCTCCGGGCAGCACTCTGAACTCGATCTTCCTCGGCAGCGAGGATTACCGGGTCGCCGGCCAGCCGCTCTACCTGAAGAGCCTGAACTGCCATTGCATCAATCCTGGTTACGATCAGGTACTCAATCCGGCCGCATGGGCCCCGGTTCCCGTCAACGGAGTCGGTCCCGCGATCGGCACCTCTTACGGCGATTTCCGCGGACCGCGGAGACCGTCTGAGAATTTCAACATCGGCCGCAACTTCCGCGTGGGTAAGGAAGGTCGCTACAACCTCCAGATCCGCGGCGAGTTCGCGAACATCTTCAACCGCAGCTACCTACTTCCGCCCAGCACGACGGCCCCGCAAACGGCCGCCATTCTCGGCGGGTCCACCAAGGCCAGCAGCGGCTTCGGCACCATCAACGCCTTCGCGGCCGTCAACGGCACGCCGACCCAGCCCACCGGCTACGGTCCGCGCACCGGTACCGTGATCGCTCGCTTCTCGTTCTAGTCTTCGGATTAGAACCAAGCTCTCAAGCAGCCTCGTCACCTTCGGGTGGCGAGGCTGTTTTGCTTTTGGCGGACCGCGCCATTTGACCCACCGCTCTCCTCTCCCTAAAGCCGAACCTCGGCAACACCATGACTCGGAAGGGGCGGCCCGCTGGTGGCCCGCGTGCTCTCTCGATGACGTAAGGAGAGCGGCCATGAGAACGAAACTAGCAGTCTTCCTCGCAGGAGTTGGTTTGCTGGCGCCCGTCTACGGGCATCATTCCTTCGCGGCGGAGTTCGACCAGCGCAAGCCCATCACGCTTGCCGGCTGCGTCACCAAAGTGGAATGGATGAACCCGCACGCTCACTTCTATATCGATGTGAAGGACGCGACCGGCAAAGTCACTAACTGGGATCTCGAAATGGGCAGTCCCAACGGACTCTATAAGGAAGGCTGGAATCGCAACTCCCTGAAGACCGGCGACGACGTCGTAATACAGGGTTTCCGGGCCAAAGATGGTTCGAATCTGGCCAACGCCGTCAGCGTCACCTTCGCGGATGGCCGCAAGGTCTCGGCCGCATCGTCCGCCGACGCCGCCAAGTAAGCTCTAGACCAAGTAAGCTCCGGACCAAGCAGGTCAGCGCTTCTCCATCCAGTCCACGAACTTCTGCGGCACCGCCATGGTGGACAACCGTCCCTGCCGCACCAGCGCCCAATCACCGAACTTGTTGGATTCCTTGATCTCCTTCAGCGTGACCGGCGGATCGATCCGTTTAGAGAACTCCAGTTCGACCACGGCCGACTTCGGATTCTTCGGATCGTCCCGCGGCTCTGACCGTACTACCGCCAGTCCTACGATGGCCGACACGCCACCCGAGTGGTAGATAAACACCCGGTCCCCCGGCCGCATCTCCTTGATCGCGCGGACCGCCTGAGCATTGGTCACCCCGTCCCAGGTGGTCTTCTTGTCGCGCTCCAGCATCTCAATCGAGTAGGTGGCAGGCTCGGTTTTCGCAAGGAAGTAGTTCATAAGTAGCCTCCGGCAGCTTACCTGGTTCCGGTACGTAGGTAACTAGACACCCAGGCACTCTTTCGTGTTTTATTGATGGTAGCAGGGCCGTTCCCTGTGGAGGAATGTGCCGTTGTATAATTTAAAGTGGTTTATGATGGGGAGGAATAGCGCTGTGGCTGGGAAACGTCTAGCAGTACTGAGTGTGCTGCCTTTTTTGTTTGCAGCCGTGACGATGGCTCAAGGCCAGGCGCCACCAAACCGCGGTGGTGGAGGTCCGAGTCCCACGGGACAAGCCCCCCTCTCCGCCGACGCTCCGAAGGCCACGGCCGGCCCCCTGGACGCGAACGATTACGGCCTCGGCGTCGACTTGCATACATACGTAATCGGTCCCATGGACGTTCTGGCGGTCCGCGTGTTCCGCGAAAACGATTTTACGGGCCAGGTGCAGGTTCGCTCCGACGGAATGATCACCCTGCCCCTCATTAACGACGTCCAGGCCGCGGGGTTGACGCCGGACCGCCTGAGGGTCCAACTTACCGAGGCGCTCGGCGGCTTCCTCCAGAAGCCTGAAGTGACCGTGCAGGTGATGCAGGTCAACAGCCGACGCTACACCATCACCGGTCTGGTGTTCCGGCCGGGTCCTTATCCGCTGATTACCGCAACCCACGTATTCGACGCGATCAATGCCGCCGGCGGCTTTCAGGAATTCGCCAAGAAGAGCGACGTGATGGTCATTCGCGGCAGTCAGCGGCTCCACTTCAACTACGACGATTACGTCAAGGGCAGAAAAGGGAAGACCAGCGACAACTTCTTGCTGGAAAACGGCGACACCATCTACGTGAAGTAACCGGGTGACGCGGAAGGATTCGTGAAACGGGCAGTCGGTCGATGAATCGTATCATCGTGCAGGGAATCGTACCAAACAGTGTGAAGAGGTCTTAAGATATGCAGCCAACCGAGGGATTTAGCGTAACCAGAAGAGCGCTCGACGTCGAGGATTACATCGACATCGTGCGCCGGCACAAGGGATGGATTTTTGGGCCCTTCCTGTTCACCCTGGTGGCGTCCGTGGTCGGAGTCTACTTGTGGCCCGACAGCTACACGTCTCAGGGCGTCATCAAGATCGTGCCGCAGCAGCTGCCGCAGAACATGGTGCAAGCCTCGGTGACGCAGGGCATGTCGGACCGCATCAGTTCCATGGCCAACGAAATCGAGAGCCGTCAGGTGCTGACCAACATCATCAGCACCATGGGCCTCTATCCCCGTGAACGAAGCCGCGAGCCCATCGAAGACGTCATCGACGAGATGAAGAAGAACATCCAGATTCTGCCCATCGCGTCCATGAGTGAATCGGGCCACCAGGTGCCGGCCTTCGCGGTGACGTACTCGTATGAGAACCGCAATCAAGCCCAGAAGGTGGTGCAGGACCTGATGAGCCGGTTCGTGGACCAGAACATGCACGACCGTTCCAACGCAACCTTCCTCGGGGTGCAATTCTTCAAAGATCAGGTAGACCGGGCGCAGAAAAAGCTGGACGACATTGAGAACAAGCTGACGGCCTTCCGCGTGGCCAACGCGGGCCGCCTGCCGGACCAGATGGCGGGCAACCTGCAGCAGGCTCAGGCGCTTCAGATGCAGAACAGCACTCTGAGCGGCAGCATCGCGCGGGCCGAGGCGGACAAGCTCCAATTGGAGCGCGAACTCAGCTTTGACAAGGACCGTTTGGCGCAGCTCTCCAAGGAGCCGGCGGAAGGCGCCGCGGTGGTCGCTCAACAGAAGAGCCCGCGTCTGATGGAGATCGAGCGCGACATCGAGAACCTCAAGAATTCGCTCTCCGCCCTGCGCAATAAATATAAAGAAAACTATCCCGACGTCCAGACCGCCGTGCACAACCTGGAGATTCTGCAAAAGAATCGCGAAGACATTCTCAAAGAAGAAGCCGACGCCAGGAAAGTGGCCCCTTCGTCCGCGCCCAAGATCGTGAATCGCGAAGCGGCGGTGGAAGCCAAGAACCTCGAACAAGTCATCTCGCGGCTCACCAGCGCGATTGAAGCCAAGCAGGTGGAGATCGATTCCTACAACAAGGATCTCAGGGACAACTCCAAGAACATCAAAGTCGTCGATAGCCGAATCGACGCCGCTCCCCTCGGAGACAAGGAATACGACGATCTCCGCCGCGACCGCGATCTGGCGAAAACCGAGTACGAGGGCATGCAGACCAACCTCCAGAAAGCGCAGGTCGGCAAGGATATGGAGGACCGGAGCCAGGGTGAACTGCTTCAGATTCTCGATCCGGCTTCGCTCCCGGAGCACGTTTCGCAACCGAATCGTCCGGTGGACATTTCCATCGCGGCGGGAATCGGATTGCTGCTGGGGATCGTGATCGCGGGCGCCCGCGAGATGAAGGATAGCTCGCTTAAGAACCTGAAAGACGTGCGAGCCTATACCCAGATGGCGATTCTGGGCAGCATTCCGCTGCTCGAAAACGATTTCGTGGTGCGCCGCCGCCGCCGCTTGGCGTGGCTCGGCTGGACCACTTCCTGCCTGGCCGCGGTGGTGGTCATGGCGGGTTCGTACGTGTATTACATGACGACCAAGCAGTAGGATCGGAATCCGGAGGAATTTATGAGCCGAGTACATGATGCGCTGCGCCGCGCCGAACAAAGCGGATTACTGTCCCCCCCCGCGGCGCGGACGCCGCTGGACCACCACGGCATCGCCTCCGCGGTGCTGGACGCCGGACCGAACCTGGCGGGATTGCTGGACGAAATCGAAGAGGTCCCGTATCGCACCGCGACCGACTCTCTCTTGATCGACCTCACCCGTCCCCACGAAGCTCCCATGGAGGAGTTCCGGACCTTGCGCACCCGTCTGAACCACATGAAGACGCTGCAGCCGATCCATACCGTGGTGATGACCAGCCCCTCGCCCGCGGAAGGCAAGTCGCTCTCGGCGGCCAATCTCGCGCTGGCGCAATCGCACCTCGCCGGAAATCCCACGCTGCTGGCGGACTTCGACTTCCGCCGCCCCATCGTGCACACGCTGTTTGGCATCGACCGCAGCCCCGGCATCACGGATTATTTGTTGGGCAAGGCTCCTCTGAGCAAGTGCATTAAGAGGATCGCCGGAACCGCGCTGTACGTTCTGCCCGCCGGCGAAGCGGTAATCAATCCCCTGGAGCTTTTGAACCTCCGCGAAGTACGGCTTCTGCTGGACCGTCTGCCCAGCGTCTTCAGCTGGGTCATTCTGGACAGCCCTCCGCTCCTGTTCGCGGCGGATGCGAACCTGCTTTCGACCATGTGCCACGGCACTTTGCTCGTAGTCCGCATCGGACACACCACCATCGACTCCGTCACCCGCGCGATGCAGAGCCTCTGCAATAACAACGTGCTGGGCATCGTCGTGAACGGCGCGCGCCGCGGTGAGCTGTATAGCAAGTACACCTACTATCACTCCTACTACACGCCGAAGGAAGCGGAAGCTCACGGCGAACTGGATGCGGCTTCCGACGAAGCCTCTCACGACGCCGTTCCCGTGGCCGCGGGCCATGAAGGCGGTGAGGCGGAGCACGCGCCCCCGGCTTCCAGCTCAGGCTCCATCCTGGGTCTGGGCTCGGATACCAAGCAGGACTCGGCTCCCGAGTAGCGCCGAATCTCCGACCCGAACCTTCGAATGCCAAAACGCATCCCGGAAACACTTCCCCCGGAGCCAAATCCGCCGGAGGAAGCACCGAGCGGGCCACGTGTGTCGGCCGTCCTGCTGACCTTCAACCAGGCTCCCGAAGCCCGGCGCGCGATCGAGGCGTTGGAGCGTTCTACCCCGCGCGAACGCTTGGAAATCATCGTCGTCGATTGCGGCAGTGGCGACGAGGGTCCCGAACTTGATACGCATTATCCCGGCATCCATTTGATGCGGATGCCGCATCACTTCGGCGCGGCCAAGGCGATGAACATCGCGGTCCGGACGGCGAAGGCGGATCTGGTCTTCTTCCTCTCTCCTTACGTGGAGGTCGATGCCGGAACGGTCGCGTCGCTGGCGGCGCATCTGGAGGAAGACTCCAGCGCGGCGGCCGTGTGTCCGCTGCTGGTGGATGAGGAAGGCAAGCCGGCGCCGCAGGTGTATGCGGACCCCACGGGCGGGGCACTGGCCCCCGTCGCCGCGGACGCCTCGACGCTAAGCTATCCCAACCGCGAAGCGATCATGGTTCGCAAAGCATTCCTGCGGAACATGAACTATTTCGACGAGCACTTCGGTGAATATGGCGTGGACCTCGACCTGGCCCTGCAAATCCGCCGCGCGGCGAAAAAGATTCGCGTGTACCCGGAAATCCGCGTGACGCGGCATCCCGGTACCGATCCCATCGAAAGCGAACCGCTCGCCGAGGCCGACCGCATCGCGGGCGTCAGTGCCCTCCTCGGGAAGTATCAAGGTTTCTTCACGGGATTCAAATACCGCCTGGCCGCGATCCTGAAGGCGCTGCTGCGCTTCGACCTGAAGCTAATGGCTCTGCTGCTGCAGGGCCAAAAGCTGGACGGCTCCCAAGCGGGATAGAGCATCGTCCGCATCTGTCCCCCCTGTTCCACCACGCCCCCCTTTCCACCGTTCGTCCTCTTCCACCGCCCCCCCCCCGGCTCCCCGCCCCCCCTTTCCGCCGCT
>DASYET010000050.1:0-42233 GCA_036498815.1 Bryobacteraceae bacterium
GGCCAGCTCCGTCTCGGCCTCACGCAACTTACGCACGACTTGTTCGGGCGTGTGTCTTTTTCTTCTCATCGAGAGTCTCCTTGCCCGGTTTCGGGCCGTTGACTCTCATAACACCTGGCTCAGGTTTGGGGGAGCAGGTCATAAACGCTCTGGGCCAAGTAAATTTTACCATCTATGCCAACAAAAAAATTGTTACATTCAACAGTACACTTGATGATGGTAGCGGTAGTATGTCATTAGCGGGTAATCTTACGATTAACACCGTTGGTAATGGCATTTATGTGAAAGAGGGATCGAATGCAACAATGGGCATTGCCACTATGGTTTCAGGTACAAAAACTGTTAGCACAACCAAGGTGACCGCTAATAGCCGTATTTATTTGACAGTTCAATCTCTTGGAACTGTTACTACGCCAAAAACAGTATGCGTCACTGCTCGCACTGCGGGAACTTCATTTACTATAAGTTCAGCTGATAACACCGATACGAGTGTCGTGGCTTGGTTGATCATTGAGCCGGCATAAAATTACTCGATACTTCCTCTTCGCGATCCTAAATGATTCATTTTAGGTGCATTATCTGAATTGGCCGGCCAATAGCTGGAAAGTAACCTCAAGTAAATCTTATTGAAGTCGACGGGGTTGAGATGTGCTAAGTTTTGACAAATATCCTGCCGAGAGGTAACGATGACGGAGGTTCAATCACGAACTGCCATTGTGATCCTGACGTGGAATGACTTGAATTTATTACGAAATACCCTTGAAACGTTTCGGGCATTCAATGGCAATCGCCACCTATATATTGTCGACAATGGATCCGATGACGGCACAGCAGAGTACTTGACCGAATTCCCACACTGCACGCTCATCCGTCATGCTCACAACTTGGGAATCGTCCGCGGAACGTTCTCTGGCTGGCGGCATGCTGTGGCAAGAGGGCATGAGTTCATTCTACACGTTGAAAGTGATTTTCCGTCAATTCGACCTGTTCCGTTTGCTCTGCTCGAAGAATATCTCGATCAGAATGTAGATGTCGGTTTTGTTCGCCTTAATGATAGGCGGGATGCAAGGCGTAATATTGCGACAAAAAAGCCGATTAGTTATCAGCCATGGAAAGACATCGGAGAAGGTTTCCGTATTGCAAAATACAATTACCATATGGCCTTTCATCCCTATTTATTTCGCGGATCATTTGTGGAACACCTTTCGAAAACACACCTCAGAACTGAGCGCGGCATAATGAATAGATACGAAAAATTGAAGCTGAATGGCGCCAAGTTGGCACCATCCTGTTTCACTACGCTTCCCCAACGACACTGGCAGCTTGGCTGGCGATGGTAGTCACCCCGTGCAGAAGCAAGCAAAACTACTTCCGACGGAAAAATTATACAATGGCGTCGTCGGTATTGACGAGCTGTGGCGGCTTAAAGAAATGGAGAGGGAGATCGACTTGTGGTATCTTGATGAGTGTGGCGCAGAAAGAAGTCCGCGCACTCAAGATGCTGGGCAAAAAGGAAGTTAAGACTACCGTGAGGCGGCGTGGTAAGAAATGATCAAAAAGAGAATCATAGCCAGTAATGCGATATAGCATCGTTCAACATGTCTTCGCAATCCACGCCAGCAATCTAGGACGTCTCAATCGGATTTCCCAGTGTTACGGCGCGATCCAGATAGTCAGCCCACCACTGCATCATTTCCCGCCGTTCTATAATGTACTGCGCATGATTGTAAGCAGCTCGAACTGAGTCGCGGTCCGCGTGGGCGAGTTGCCGTTCAATTACGTCAGGACGAAAGGCATGCTCATTGAGGATGGTGCTGGCAGTGCTGCGAAAACCATGACTTGTAGCACGAGAATGATATCCCATTCGATAAAGAGCGTAGAGCATGGTGTTTTCACTCATTGGCCGGAGTGGATTTTGGCGGTTTGGAAATAAAAATGATCCCGCGCCTGAGTGTTTTTGCAATTCGCGAAGAACGACAAGGCCTTGTCTCGATAGAGGAACAATGTGTAGCTCCTTCATCTTCATGCGTTCAGCGGGAATCCGCCATTCCGCCATTTCCCAGTCAATTTCGGCCCATGTTGCGCCACGGAGCTCTCCCGTGCGGACAAACGTAAGCAATAACGCCTCGAGAGCAAGTTTAGTATAAATGTCGCCATCATATGCTTTCAGCTTTTGAAGGAATTCCGGAAGATCTTTAGCTCTGAGAAAGGCATAGTGCTTAGCGACAGGCGTCTTCAATGCATCCTTCAGGTCAGGGACAGGATTACGTTCGGCCTTCCCGGTCACAATTGCGTATCGAAACACTTGGCCACATATTTGCCGCAGGCGACGGGCTGTTTCCAACGTCCCCTTCGCTTCGACCGGGCGGATGATCGCCAGCACTTCGGCGGCGGTGATCTCTGAGACGGGGCGGGGACCTAATTTGGGTAGGAGATAGGTCTTGAGGCGCCCGTCGATGACTGTAATTGTTGCCGACGACCACCGATGCTTTTTGTGTTCAAACCATTCGGTCGCAACCGCCCCGAAAGTGTTAGCGCGTGTTGCAGACGCCTGCAGCTTGGTATCTCGTTTTAAGTCGTTGGGGTCCTTTCCTGCCGCCAAGTTGGCTTGAGCCCGCCGTTGTCCGTCCCGGGCCTCCGCCAAGCTGACGTTCGGGTAGATCCCAAGGGCGAGAAGCTTTTCCTTTCCCTCGAAGAAATATTTAAGCCGCCAGTATTTACCGCCGGCGGGCGTGACCAAAAGATACAAGCCCTCCGCATCGGTAATCTTGTAACGCCTAACTCGTGGTTTAGCGTTGCGGGCCTTAACATCTGACAGGGGCATGGGGTACAAATCGCGCGCGAGTGGGGTACATGGCCTGAAAAGTACCCCAATTTTTGTCCGGATGTCAACGGATTTCTATGTTTGTGTTCGATCACTGATTCTTCTATGTTTGGCTCTGGCCCTTGGTTTCCCGGACTTTAACAGATGAAGGCAATACAGTAGTTGGTGACCCCTACGGTCACCACATAGAGCATCCAACCCACTGAAAATCCAATAAATTGCCCCTATTGCAATCCGCCCATACCCCAGAAATGTACCCCAGTTTACACGCCAGCACGACGTCCGATGGTCAACTGCTCGCATTCCATGGGCTTCTTCTGTCAGACGGACAGCGTGCTGGTACACGGCGACAGCAAGGTCATTCCCGAAAAGAGGCATATCGACCGGCTGGTGACAATCATCAAGCGCCTCCAGAAGGTGCTACGACAAGATCCCTCCGGCACCCCCTACGGTGCCATCATTATTTTCGACGCCAATTAAGCTTTGACACAGATGGCCTTCATCTGAGTTATAGATCAATTATATTAGATGCAATAGTCTTCACAAATAGGAGAATCCGTCGAGACCGAGGATTGCTTCAGGCGGTATGTCTCCTCAAGCCGACGAATGTCGGGTAGAAAGCCATTTCCCTCTCCTCGTGTCTGCAATTCGATTAATTCTTCCATGTCAGGCGTCTCGTGTTTGCTAATGACGTGCCACCCCGTCCAGGGTGCTCGGGCGTGTGGCATAAGTTCATCGGGAAAAGCCATGCCATGGCGCAGTGCCTCCAAGTCCTGTGGCTTCAACGTATAGCCCTTGATATTGAAATGAAGTTCCCGGGCCGCAAGCATTGCGAGCTTTACCGCCTTGCGCTCGTGGACATCTTCCCACCGGTCGATGAATAGCGTCGTGTATCGGTACACCGGGATCTCCGCGAACCACGCTATCGGGACGCGAATCAGTGCCGCAGCCCAGCGACGATACGGCGGACCGAGCGGGTCATCACCGTCCTGGAAGACCAACAGGTCCCCATCCGTGTCGAACGCCATGTTCTCCTCGAAGCAATTGAATATCCGATCTAGTGCCCTGACGTTGTTGATGAACAGCGGGTGGTAGATCTGACTGAAGCCCGAGGTTAGCCAGTTCTCGTTCACGTTGAAGAGGCGGCACGTGGCCCGGACGAGATCGCGGTTCTGGAGTAGCCGCGCCACGTCACGCCAGTCCGTGAGCATGTCAAGCGGGATGCTGAACTGCGGGAGCAGGTCGGGGATGTGTTGCTGGCGGGCGCGATGTGCGGTGAACATCCGGAACCAGCGGTTCACCATTTCCCTGATGTCGCCGCCATGCTCTCCTGACCAGGCGCCGGTCCGGGCCAGGCTCGGCGCTAGCTCGATAATCTCGTCCGGCGTCAAGGTGTCCGTGCTACTTCCGCGTCGGACAAATGCGGTCTTTGCCCGCGCTCTCTTGTAATCCGCCTTCAGGTAAATCGGCCTAGGCTGATCCTTCGCGATACGATAAACTCCGATTCTTTTCCCGCCAACTTCGGCCACTTGGAACTCGAAACTGATGTTTCGGTTGATCTTGCCGTCCAAGAACTGCTGAATGTTGGCTTGATCCGGATGCTTTTCTTGGCCCACGATCTCTGCGCCCCACTCCGCGGAATGCCTAACGCCGACGATTATGTAAGCGTCGGCTTGGCGGCGCGTGTTCGCAAAGGCAATCATATCTTTGAGGAATTCCGCTTTTGCGTCCTCGGATCCGTCCAGCGGGGCATATCGCTCCTTGAACTCAACGCACGTTCCTTCGCCTTGCTTTATCAATTCTATGATGAATTGTTCGCTGATCATTCGTCCTCCTACCCCAGCCTTACTTTACTTGAGGTGCAAAAAATATAACGAAAAAACGCAGTCATGGCATCGCGCGAGATGTGGATAAATTTGCCTTGGCTTACACCAAGTGGCCGCGCTGAAGCGCGGTCATGAACAAGTATCGCTTCTTCCTCTAACCAAACAATCCGCCGGCGGGTTGATCCAAATCCCCTCATTCGCCTCACCTCACATGCGACCATCCCCTCCGCCAGCCGCCTCCCCCTCCGACGTCTTGGTCTAACCACCTCTCATAGTCCCTAGCTGCGAGGATCAATGGCATATGTTTATTGATCGGGGCGATACCTCATTTGGATCGGTAGTGATCTGCCTTCAGCGTGGCAACATTTGACGCCAGCCCCATCAC
The DNA here is from genome assembly GCA_036498815.1 of Bryobacteraceae bacterium. Lineage (GTDB taxonomy): Bacteria > Acidobacteriota > Terriglobia > Bryobacterales > Bryobacteraceae > Palsa-187. Next base: position 5,036 of record DASYET010000050.1, read on the forward strand.
TATCCTGACCAGCGCCCTGTCGACCCCCGTCCACCAGAAACCGACCGTCTTCCTCGGTTTCTAGCCCCGGCCCGGTAAGGGCCCCGGCGCGGTGGGAGTGAGCAGGATCGGGCACGCAGCAGTGCGCATCTCGATTCGTGTTGCGGACAGGTGATGACTGCTTCCCCTGATAGGGTCATACGTTATGATGGCGATGGTATAGGCTAAGGGTGCCGCCGGCCCAGCGATGCGTGAAGTCCATGCCATCCTCAAGCGCAACCCAAGGACCTTTGGACGAAGCGGAGTGTTACCGGCATGCCTATGTCGTCGCAACAGCATTACCCGATCAATGCATCGGACTTGCCGAAGACATGGGCGGCCGCGCTCGTAGGGGAAGTAATCCCGGACATTCGATCCGGTTTCGCTAGTGGCGAGCACTCAGACAAGCCGCCGGGTATTTTGCATCTGCGGCCAATGAACATTGGGCGGGACGGCAGGCTGATCCTTGATGTCCTTCGGTATATTCCGGATACGGGCGGCGTTAGATTGCGCTCGGGGGATATACTATTTAATAATACGAATAGCCGGGAATTGGTCGGAAAAACGACTGTGATTCCCGTCGATGAAGACTATGCCTTTTCAAATCACATGACGCGCCTGCGGCCCCCGCCCGGCGTGTCGGCGCGGTTTGCCGCACGTCAGCTCCATTATCTGTGGATGAGTGGCTACTTTCGCCACCTTTCGACTCAGCACGTCAATCAGGCGAGCATTTCTTCGAAAACGTTGGCATCAACAGTGCCTTTCGTTCTGCCGCCGACCGGCGAGCAGGAACGGATCATTGACGAAATTGATCGGCAGTTTAGTCGACTCGACGCGGCCGAAGCGGGATTCAAATCAGCGATTTCAAAGGGTCGGCAATACCGCTTGTCAGTACTGGCGGCAGCATCGTCGGGAAACCTAGTGCCGACCGAAGCAGCGGTAGCCAAGCGAGAATCGCGGAGCTTTGAGACCGGTGCGCAGCTGCTAAAACAGATTCTGGAGACCCGTCGGGCGAAGGAGCGCGCGGAACAAGGCGAATTTGGGAAGGAAGAAGCAAAAGCCGGGTCGTTTAGCGGTCGTAGCAAAGGCAATGAATGGCCCGAGCTTCCCGTCGGATGGACGTGGGCGAAAGTTGGAGAGGTTGGCGAACTGCGTTTAGGTCGACAGCGGTCGCCCGAACACCATACGGGAAGGCACATGCGGGCTTACCTGCGCGTGGCAAACGTGTTTGAGGATCGGATCGACACGACCGACATCTTGGAGATGAACTTTACGCCGAAGGAATTCGATCTTTTCGAGCTCCGCTGGGGCGACATCCTGCTCAACGAGGGACAGAGCCTCGAACTCGTAGGGCGAGCCGCTATGTACAAGGACGAGTTGCCTGGGGCATGTTTCCAAAACACGTTAATCAGATTTCGAGCGGAGGCGGGCATTAATCCTTCCTACGCATTATTGGTGTTTCGGCATTACCTTCACAGCAATCGCTTTCAGCAGATTGCAAAGTGGTCAACAAACATTGCCCATCTGGGACTTGGACGGCTGGCTCAGATGCGCTTCCCGTTACCGCCCACGGCTGAACAGGACCGAATCGCAAAAGAGGCGGAGCGAAAGTTGTCGGTGATGGGTGTTCAGGAGAAGTCGGTAGCTGCGATGCTGAAGCGCAGTCGGGCGTTGCGCCATGCAATTCTACAAAAGGCGATGACAGGTAAGCTGGTGAGGCAGATCGCGGCGGAAGGCAACGGGCGAGATTTGTTGAAGGCGATTGCATCCATGCCTGCTCCGACACGCGACTTCGGCGAAAGGCACACACGACCTGCGCGCGCGCCAACAGACAATACGGAGATAGCGATGACAAAGAAGCGACCGCTTTACGACGTGCTGGTAGAGGATGGGGGAAAGATGACCACTGCGGACCTGTTCAGAAAGAGCGGCCACGATTTCGAGACCGTCGACGAGTTCTTCGACGAACTCAGGACTGAGCGATTGAAGAAAAAGCGAATCAAGCAAGTCTCGACGTCAGACGACGGAAGCACTTTGGAGGCTGTGCACTAATGCACCTCCATTACCTATCCATCTCCAAGTGGAAGAACCTCGACGGGTTTAAGATCGAGTTCAGAAAAGAGACATTTACGTCAGTGCTTGTTGGAAGAAATGGCACGGGCAAATCGAATGTGCTGGAAGCGATCATCATTATCTTCCGAGACCTGGACCTCGGAGCTCAGACGCCGTTTGCTTACACGATTCAATACGAATGCGGTGGCAAAGAAGTGACCGTAGACTCAGACCCGGAGCGAGCTGGCTCTGACACGATTCGAATTTCCGTGGACGGCAAAACGACTGGTCGAAAGGAATTCTCGCGGCAAGGCGGTGGTACACATCTCCCAAAACACTTGTTCGTTTATTACTCCGGTGTAAGTGACCGAATGATGTCGCACTTCGAACAGCATGAGCGACAGTTCGATTTGGATCTTCGTGAAGGAAAAGATCAGCCGCTTCGTCCGCTACTCTATGTTCGAGAGGTGCACAGCAAATTTGCGCTGATGTCTTTTTTTTGGAAAGGGGACGAAAAGGAGCGAGAATTTTTAGAGCGATACCTACGGATCGTTGATCTTGACTCAGTGTTATTCGTCTTAAAGCGCCCATATTGGTTCTCTGCGAGCCGGCGAACAAAGGATGACGACGACGGGCGTTTTTGGGGGGCATTGGGTGTCGTGCGCAATTTAGTGGAGCGTCTATTTGATTTGGCGTTCGCTCCTATGCGTGTTACGGAACGAGGCTCGAAAGGACAGAGTCACGATCGCATGTATCTGTACTTGAAGAGCAAAAAGGATATGCATGCTTTTGCGAAGCCTTACAAAACGCCCAAGGATTTTTTCAAAGCGCTGGATAGTTTGCACGTCGCGGATTTGGTCGAAGATTGCCGCGCCCGGGTGAAGGTGAAGAACGTGGACGGGAGTCTGACGTTTCGAGAACTCAGCGAAGGAGAGCAGCAGTTGCTGATGGTATTGGGACTGTTGAGGTTCACTCGGGAAGACGAAGCTCTAATCCTCCTCGATGAACCTGACACTCACCTGAATCCGAACTGGAGCCTTGAATACGTCGATCTGCTGAGGCGCGCAGTCCCCGACGAGAAGACGCAGATCGTAATGGCTACCCATGACCCTCTCCTGGTGGCCGGCCTTGTAAAGCGCCAGGTGCACGTCATGCGGCGTGATGCAGACGGCAAGGTGACGGAGTCGCATCCTGAGCGAGACCCACAGGGCATGGGAGTGGCAGCACTTTTGATGAGCGATGTCTACGGACTGCGATCCGAACTTGATGCAGTGACCTTGCGGAGGTTAGACACACGCCGTCGCTTGGCGATCAAGAAAAAGCTGAATCAAAATGAAAAAGGAAAGCTTGCTCGGTTGAATGAATGGGTCGACGAACAGGATTTCACTACGGCCGATCGTGATCCACTGTATACGAGATTTGTGCAGGCGATGACGGCGGCGGAACAGAAGGAGGGACTTCAGAAATCCGAGCTGACGCCGGATGAGATGAAGAAGCAAAAGAAGTTGGCGGCAGATATCCTTGCTAAGCTGCGTGCGAAAGAGGGGAAGAAGAAGTGATACATATCGATATCGACGATTTGGAAGATGAGCTGCCTGCCGGCTGGGAAAAGCGGGCCAAGGACGCGCTTGCGGCGGTTCGGAAGGTGAAGGCGGCGTTGCGGTCGGCGGAGATTGATAAGCACAGTAATGTGTGGCAAGACCCGGATTTGAAGGAGGCGCTACAAAAGCTTTCGAAGTTTAAATGCTGGTATTGTGAGTCGAATGAAAATCGATCCGACAATGCGATCGATCACTTCCGGCCAAAAAATAATGTGCTCGAGGCACCGACGCATGGGGGATATTGGTGGCTAGCCTTTCATTGGGAGAACTATCGCTTCACATGTACCTTCTGCAACAGCAGGCGCACCGACAAGAAATCGGGCAAGTCGGGAGGCAAGCACGACCACTTCCCGCTGGTTGACGAGAAGAAGCGAGCTTACAGGGCATCCCAAGTTGAGCGGGAACGACCGGAGCTTCTTGATCCAACCAAAAATACCGATCCCCATTTGATTTGGTTTGAACCGGATGGCCGTGCACGGCCACTCCATGACAAGAGCAAGAAGATCCCGTTTTCACGCGCTGATGTCTCCATCAACTTGTACAATCTCAATGAGGCCAGGACGCTCCGAAGACGTCGGGCGCTTTACCGCACGGTGCGTCGGCTAGTGAAAGCCGGGCAAAAGTCGTATGCGAAATTCCTGAATGGCGCTGCAGACGCTGAGGACGCGATCGAGATAGTGCTTGGTGAGTTACGAGCGAAGATGAAGCCTGGCGCCGAGTTTTCCAGCGCGGCGAGGTCATACGTGATGGTGTACAGCCGAGAGCCTCAGTACGAATGGCTTGAAGCGTTGTTTAGGGTGCCCAGTGCTTGACCGTGAAAGCTTGAGGTAAAGGTTGTCGATGTCATCTCAACAAATCGTTCAAAAATTATGGGGCTACTGCAATATCCTTCGGGACGATGGGCTTTCGTATCCTGATTACGTTGAGCAGCTGACATATCTGCTCTTTCTCAAGATGGCATATGAGCAATCAATCGGCTCGCAGAATAAATCGGGTGTGCCCGACGGGTACGATTGGAGAAGTCTCACTGCTTTGCGTGGGAGCCAGCAGCATGCCCACTATGGCGATACGCTCCGCGTATTGGCGGGCGGCAAGGGAATGCTTGGGCTGATCTTTCGCAACGCCGAAAATAAAATTCGCGACCCGGCGAAATTGAGCTTGCTCATTAACGATCTGATCGACAAAGAAAACTGGACCGCGCTAGACGCGGATATCAAGGGAGACGCGTACGAAGGTCTCCTTGAAAAGAATGCGCAGGACACCAAAAGCGGCGCGGGCCAATACTTTACGCCTCGCCCCGTCATCCGAGCGATGGTTGAGGTTGTGCAGCCAGAGTTAGGGGAAACAATCTGTGACCCGGCGTGCGGAACGTGTGGTTTCCTCCTTGCGGCGCACGAGCACATCCGTAATGAACACTCCAAACTGGACCGCGCACAAACTGAGCATCTGCGACTCAAAGCATTCCGAGGCGTCGAGCTGGTCGCCGCGGTAGCGCGACTCGGCGCAATGAATCTGCTGCTTCATGGAATTGGCCCGATCGGGGAGGATTCAGTTCCGCCGATACAGAATAAGGACAGCCTTTCTGTTGATCCGGGCGAACGGTTCGATGTGGTGCTAACGAATCCACCATTCGGCAAAAAGTCCAGTGTGACGGTGTTGAATGAACAAGGCGACAAGGAGCGACAGAGCCTCACGGTCGTCCGAGATGACTTCTGGGCATCGACTTCGAACAAGCAACTGAACTTCTTGCAACACGTCAGGACTATTCTCAAAGAAGGCGGAAGAGCGGCAATAGTAGTGCCCGATAACGTGTTATTCGAGGGCGGTGCCGGCGAGGCTATTCGTCGTCGAATACTTCAGGAATGTGATTTTCACACCTTGTTAAGACTACCAACGGGAATCTTCTACGCGCAGGGTGTGAAAGCAAACGTGATGTTTTTCGACAAAAAGCCGGTATCGAAAAGGCCGGCGACGAGCAAGATTTGGGTCTATGACCTGCGGACGAACTTCCATGTCACACTAAAGGCGAACCCGATCCACCGATCCGACCTCGATGACTTTGTAAGCTGCTACAAGGTGGGCAATCGATCGAGCCGTAAACCGACCTGGTCCAAGGAGCAGCCCTGTGGGCGATGGCGTGCATACCCGATCGATGAATTGCTACGTAGAGACAAATGCAACTTGGACATCTTCTGGCTCGACGACGATGCGATGAAGGAGTTTCACAACCTCCCGAACCCTGCCACCCTCGCTTCCGAAATGATCGATGATCTTCAGGCGGCGTTAAGCCAACTAGAAGAGGTAGCTGAGGACATGGAGTCTGTAAGGGACTGAGCACATGACGTTCCATGAGATTGTGCTCAGGGGAGGTGCAGGTGCACGAGGGCGCAGTACTTCCCATGGTCTGGGAATGGATTTTGAAAAGGTCACCATTGACGAGACCGTCGATTATCGACCCGTTGATGACGGTCGCGATGCGTACGTCTATGTGAGGTCCGTGTCGGCACTAAGCAACTGGCAGAGCGTCGTGCCGTACCGGAGAGGCTGAAGCAGGACGCATTCCTGCGTAAGGTCAGCAGAGTAAATCGGCTATGGCGCCGACGGCTTCATTCTGCAAGCGGATATCAGCCGTGGTAGCGACGCGTTCAGTGAGGCTTCGATACCTGCTTGGACAATTCTTCCACTAGGTAGCGGATATCCTCGGCCCGCCACGCGGTGCATCGCGCCGACAACTTCACGGGCTTGGGAAAGCGCCCCGACTTCACACCCTCCCACCAACACGTCTTCCCCAAGGGAATAAACTCCAATACTTGGGTCAATCGTAAGAACCCTGTCGCTGGCAATTCTTGCATGTGGCCCCCCTCTACTGCTGCTTGTTTTCCATCCACGCACCATGCGCAATTTACGTGACGATCCTATCACGATTCGCGCACCATTGTCCCGCGGAAAATGGCTGTCACAGCCAGTTTCACGGTGAAACATTCCTTAGCTGTGCTAAGGGGAGATGTCTGCTATCAATTTCAACTTCGGCGTGTGCGTATTGTTTTGAGACTCCACCATAAAGATAGGTCGGAAAATGTTCGAGCTTGTCCCAAAACGAAACAATGAAAGCGATCAACTCGCCCGATTAGTCACGATCCAGAGAGTGCGGAAAATAGAAGCCGCCGCGACAACACGGCGGCTTCAGTACGATGATCTATTCGCCGAGCATGATGAAGCAAGGTGTTGTTGCAAGGCGGTTGCGGCACTTCTCACCAGTCGGATCAAAGGCGTTCAATGCATTGATGACCAAATAAGCACTCGCTTTGGCTTCTGCCGCATGGCCATCTTCTTTGTCATCATCCCAGAACCAGATGAACCCCAGGCTTTCGCCGTCCGGTGAACAAATATCAAGTTGATCTTACGTGCCGTTGCGGTCGAGAGTTAAGTGATAGCGTTTTCGCATAGCCATAGTTCATTTTCCTTCTCAATTAGTTAAGCAAATAAGGCAGGCCGCCTAGGGCCTGGCTTACTTGCGTGAGAGCCGTCTTGAGCGGGGGGAGCTGTCAAGGCTGGTCGGGGAACTATTTTGTCTCGCGAGGAATGCCCGCTAGGGCAGGGGAAAATAGTTGCCCGACCACCCGCCAGGGCTTGGCCTTGACTGCGATGGGGCGGCCAGCCCCCCTTCCCTGACCGAAGTCGGCAAGGTCTCCGGTGATGCGTCGGGTGAACCCTTTGCGGAGCCTTGACCTCCAGTAACGCATAGATTTGGCCCATGTGGGCTTCACACCCATATTCAACACCATCCGCGCGGCCGCGCGAGCTATCCGTCAAAGAAAAATAAAATTATTTTTACCCTCGCAAAATCAATCCGCGCGGACCCGCGCGGATGGATTTTATCACCCGGAAACCCTGGCATCCCTCGAAGGTCTTCCGACGCCCTCTATAAATATTGCTACTGTGCCCACGACTCGGCCGCGAACGTCGTGGTCGAGACCATCCATTCACGATTCCTTATTGGGAGGAAATCATCATGGTCTGTCGTCGTGTCGCACTGGCTGCGCTGGTCGCAGCCGCCTGTTCATCGCCGTCCGCCCGAGCCGCCCTCACCGGCTTTGGCGACTTTTCGAACTTCGCCGTCAATCAATATGATTCGGCATCTTCCCCATCGTTAACAGCGGGAATGATCCATATCACCAATCAATCATCTCAGGAGTCGCGAAGCGTCTTTGCCTTGACTCCCCAGGATGTAACGCATTTCACCGCGTCCTTTACGTATCAGGCCACTGGAACGCCGACCAACGGCTTTGGTGCCTGCTTCGTCATCCAGAACAGTGGACAAGGATCTGCGGAGGTCGCTACCACTAGCTTTAGCTCCAATAAGTTCGGATACGGCGACTTCTCCCAATCCTTCATTCACAGCATCGGGGTGTCTTTGGAGTATGGAAGCCTTTCATCCACCTCCTCGAGTACCGGACTCTATACCAACGGCCTTGTCGGCGGCGGATCGATGGATATCTCTCCGCTCAATCCGTTCTCCGGCGATCCGATCAATGTCACGCTGGTCTATAACGGCTCGCTGCTGCACGAGACGTTGCTGGATACGGTTACGTCGGCTTCCTTCGGGGCGACATATGCCCTAAACATCCCGGCAACCGTATCCGGTTCGACGGTGTATGTCGGTGTGACGGCCTCTAGCGGGTTTAATTCGTCGGTCGATCAGTACATCTCCAATTTCCAGTTCACCAGCGCCGTGCCGGAACCGGCGACGGCGGGTGTGATTGCGATCGGTGGCCTGCTGCTGATGCGCCGCCGCAAGTGATATGAGTATTTCGTTTCGAATGGGAGGCGGGCCATCCGTAAAGAAATGGCCCGCCTTTTTGTTATTGCCGTTCACTGGGAAGAGGGTTCTCCCCGCTCGCCCCGGATCCAGTCCGCCGCCTTCTGCCCTGCCCCGGCGGCAGTGACGATCAGGCGTTTGTCAGCTTTAAGTTGCTTTAGCCACCCGTTCAGGTACGCCGCTTGGTTCTCAATGACTGCGGGCACGATGCCAGCATGGCCGCACAGGAATGCGGCGGCGGTTTCGGCGATCAATTCTTCCTTGCAGTAGTCGGGCGATCCGAACGGCTTCGGCTCGGAATCCAATCCCCGATCCAGCCTGCTGCTGTGGCCGCTCGAATGGGCCAACTCATGAAATAGCGTTGAATAATATTCCTCCGACGAAACGAACCGCGACGGCTCGGGCAACCGGACGGCGTCGGAATAGGGACGGTAAAACGCCTGCGATCCCCCATGTTCGATGCTCGGCCCGCCCGCATATCCCTTCACGACGTCGTCGGCGGCTTCAATTGGATTGAACACCGTGGGGGTGAAGGGCACGGCGTCGGGAACCTCGATCCCGTCGCACTGCGAGGCGTTGAAGACGTTGTAATACCGCAGCACGGGCACCTTGGCCGCTTTGCCGGTCTCCTTGTCGATCGTCTCATATTGCTTCCAGAAGACGACCGCCGACGCCTTCTCGCCCTTTTTGATTGATCCGCCCTTGGCCTTGGCTTGGTTGTAGGTCATCCAGTAGGACGATTCGTACCCCTCCGCCCACGCCGTGAACGCCAAGAGAAAGACGTTGACGCCACGGTAAGGCTTGGTGCTCTCCAAGTTCTTGGGGTGCCCGGCTGAGGACCGGCCCAGGATCGGGGAACGCCAAGGGACCACGCCCTTATCCAACATGGCGACGATGCGGTCGGTGACGGTTTGGTAAAGATCGAACGACATAAGCAACTCCTGCAAAAGGGTTTTCCGGGGTGTGGACACCCACACGCCCGCCTGGCCCAGATGGAGGAGAGGCCTAGCGTCCGCGCGCAGCGGTCAAGGTGGATCGCCCGGAGGGAGGGGACCCCTTTGGGGAGCGACCTTGACGGCGAGCACGGGCGCTACAATCTGCCGGTCTTATGTGCTCAGGAGGGCGGCTTCCCTGCCATTGTTTCGCCCCGCAAATCACTCCCCCATGGATCTGCATTCCCAAAAAGAAAGAACCAAGGCCTAGGCCTTGGTTCCGGTTGAATCTTGAACATCGTCAGCGGACGACGCCTACTTCATCTGTTCGAGTCGCTGAACGGCCTCACGCTTACCGAGTCCGCGAACCGTGGCAACCTTGGCGACTTGGGCCTTCTGCGGCTTGGCCTTCTTGGCTTCCCAGTTATAGATCGTCAATCCTGAGACGCCGACGAGTTTCCCATAGTCGGCTGCGGAAAGGCCGAGTTTGGCCCGGTGCGTCTTCAGGCCGTCGGCCCGGAAGCGGAGCCGATCGCCGGCGGCGCCGACGCCGGTACTAGCGGCGGCGACAACGCCGGGGGAGGAACCTACGCGGCGGCGTTCCTGCTTTCCCAGGAACCCAACGGCGCGGGTCAATTGAGCGATCTGGCGCTTCAATGCCGCAAGGTCGCGGCGGTGCTGGGCGAGAAGCTTGCGGACGACTTTGCCCTGGCGATTGATCTGCCGGTTGGCGATGCGGGCCATCTGGTCTTTGAAGACATTCGATAAATTTGGCATAGGGGCGGAAAATATACCCCAAATAGCCCGCATCCGCCGCCCCTGGTCAAAGCCATACCGGCAGCCACCACCACCGACCGCATCTGGCGCATTGGCCGACCCATTCCTTATAACCGTCCGGGGATCCATGCAGGGACATTTGAATGAACCGCTCCGGCAGGGCCGGATCGTCATGGAAGCAGATGCCGGTGAGTGCATTGACGTAGGGTGCAACGTCGTCGGCACAATGGACGTCCTTGGTGCCGGACGGAATGAAGCGTGAACGCATGACGAATCTCCGTGGTTGAACTGACCGCTGGCGGCAGGCCACGCGGCCCCATCCCTCCTCCTTCGGTCACCACTTCGTTATTCGTCACCGCTGCGCCGCCATTTACAGGCGAGGCCAGACACCACCCCAGAAGCATCATAATCGCCTATCATAAATGCACTTATGGCGAATTATGCCAAAGGAAGAACTTGATCTATAGGACTCGGTGCTATATATTGAAGAACGTCCAACGGTGAAATAGGTGCGACGCATGCGGATTTTCATGAGCAGACGCTTCGCCCGATTTGCCCGGAAGGAGCGAATCGGCGAGGGCAAACTGCTCAAAGCGGTGAAGGAGATCGAGGCGGGCCAGGTGGATGCGGATTACGGCGGCGGCGTGATCAAGCAGCGGATTGCCCGGCCTAACGCCGGCAAGTCCGGCGGGTATCGCTCGATCATCCTGTTCCGCCAGGGCGGGCACCTGTTTTTCGTCTACGGGTTTGCCAAGAGCGAACGCGAAAACATCGGCGAAGCCGAACTACGAGATTTTAAAGAATTGGCGAAAAACTTATTTGCGGCGACGGATGGGCAGTTGAAGGCCTTAGTGGATGCCGGATCATTTGAAGAGGTGTTGTATGAGCAAGCAGAAGACTAAACCCTATAAGAGCAAGGTCGCGGCGGCGATCCATGAATTGGCCGTGGACCTGCACGACGTCGGCATTGTCGACCATAAGACCATGCGCCAGTTTGACGAAAATTGCCTGACGCCGGTTCACGAGTTCAGGGCCGGGGAGATTCGGGCACTCCGCGAGCGCGAGAACGTGAGCCAGGCCGTCTTTGCCCATTATCTGAATGTCTCCACCGCTTCGGTGAGCAAATGGGAACGGGGCGAGAAACGGCCGGCCGGCCCGTCCCTCAAATTACTCTCCCTTGTGGAGAACCGAGGGCTGGGCGCCATCGCCTGACCTGCGCATCCGTTGGATCGAGTGTAAACCGATATTTCGCGCGAGAACGACCCCGTATTACCGGGGTTTCTCGAACACCATGCATGTGTCATGTAGGCCGGGGATAAAGCTGGAGCGGTAGACCTTGCGGCCGCTGGACGCTCCGTGACTAAACCGAATGATGTCCGTGCAGGCCTGCACCAACCCGCAGGCCAGTGCCAAGCGTTTGGTGTGGAAGGTGAGCGGGACGAAGCCGGCCTCGCGATCGCAATAGTCCCCCATGAGGATCGCGAGCTTTCCGCCCGGCTTGAGGGCCGAGGCGCAGTTGCGGATGAACCGGCCGTAACGCCGGTTGAACTCCTCCAGCGTCGGGGTGCGGGAAAGATCCCGCGGATCGTCGGCGTACAGCTTCTGCCGCCAGTATGGCGGGTGAGCCCAGATGAAATCGAACGTCTCCGCAGGTGGGAAGTCGCCGGCGTCACAAGCATCCTGGCCCTGATGGATGTCCCAGGAGATGCAGGGGATATCGAGCTCTTGGCAGACGTCCCGGCAGGTGCCCGAGCCGGTCATGGGGTCGAACACCAATCCGGGCTTGAAGTAGAGCAGCAGGTCCTTGATCAAGTTCCCGCCGCAGTTGCCGGGGTATTTGCGGGAGCCGTATTCGCCGGCGCGAGCGAAGTGGTACAGGCTGGTCAGGTGCGGCACAGGGCTGGCGTTCAACGGCGCGTCGGGGAGTTTAGCATATCGCGCCGGGATGGTGTGGGTCGGTCGCGTCGAATGCGGTGCGTAGAAGGGGTTGACGGTGTGAAGTGACATGGCGAGGTTCCTTTCGGTTGAGAGGGTGGGGCGGGCCGTGCGGCCCGCCCGTGAGGTTGGGGTCAGTCTTTCTTGTCGGACGCGACGCGGAGCGTGACGCGGCCGTCGAGCGGGACGACGTCGAGTTGGGCGTTGAACCCGTTGCCGTCGGCGTGGGCCCAAGCGGACCCGATGCGGTTCCAGAATCCCTTGCCGCTTTTGGCGTCGCGGACGTGGTAGACGACGTGGCTCGGGGCTTTCGAGGCGTTGGTGTTGTTGGTATTGGTCATGGTGTGGTTCTCCTTCGTTTTTGAGTGATCCGACCGCGCCCATCGCGGCCTGATGGCACGTAGAACAAAGCCGGACCAGTCCGCGGGCGCAGCGTACCGGTCAGGCGAAAGGCGGAGGCTCCCGCAGGGAAACCGCCTTGGCAGCTTGACCGGCCCGGCGACGGCTTTAACGTGCCCATCGAATCGGCCGAATGGGTGCGCGTCAGTCCCCAACCTGAAGGGGGACCGCCCCCGTGACCGGATTCCATTCATCGACCACCGAGCGCCGGAACGGCGCGAGGCGCGTCCTACGGATGTGTCCGCGCGCAGCAGCGTCAAGGCGCGGAGCAACATGGTGCGTTGGAGTGATCCCCTGCCGATAGCAAACAAAAACGCCGGACGGATGTGCGGTCCGCCCGGCGTACGTGTCCTGCTCGATAGAGAAGCGGCTTAAGACTGACCCTTGTCCGACTCCGGCCGGAGGTTCGCCGGCAACCATCGGTTGACCGTCTCCGCCAGCTTGCGATCCTCCAGCTTCCCGCCCGCCGCGTCGGCGAACAACTTGTCGAGCAACCCGACGAGTTCCGTCTTTTTCCGCTCGTCCCCCGGCCGGTTCACCGGGCCGCGAAGCTCGGCGGTCAGCCCCGCCAGTTGCATCTTCTGGTAGCTCCCCAGCCACGCCGCGTCCGGTCGCCAGACGTTCCGGACGTTCACCTTCAACTCGTCGGCCAATCGCTGCACGAGTTCCGTCCGCCGGACCATGTGGGCCGTCAGGCATTCGACCGTCAGTAACTCGATCAGGTCGTCCAGCTTCGACTCGGACAACTTGCCCAACCGCTCGTAGGCCTCGACGTCGTTCCTCGGCGGCTTCTTGTCGAACGGATCGATGTCCACCCGACGCTTGCGGAGCAGGGTCAAGGCGGGAGAGTCGAACCCCTCGGCGTTGTCCACGTGAACGGTCGTTCCGTTGGTGTCCTGCTTGATTGCCAACGCCTCGGACCAGACCCGGTCGTGCAGGATCAGGACCAGCACCCGCTTCCGGGCCAGCCGGTCCTTCAAGAGTGCCGCCCGCACCGCGACGGCCTGATGGGTGAACGTCGTCGCCAACTGCCGATCACTCAAGTCATCAGGAGTCGGCGGAGCATTCGGGACGATGACGCCATCCCCTTCGGCACCGTTCGTCCCGTTGCCGTTGGCGCCCGCCCGGACCTTGGGTACGCGGTATTCCCGCCGCACCCGACCCTCCGCGTCGATCAGGAGGAACGCCGTCCCCTTGGCCTTGGTCCCTTCGGCGTACTTCGGGGTCGCCTCGGACCTCACCCGCTCGGCCTCGGCCTCGACCGCGTCGAGTTGGCCCTGCAACTCGGCCGACTTGGTCCCGTCGTCGTCGTCCGGGATGTCGTTGACCTTCGCCTCCAGCCGCTCCCATCGCTTGTCGATCTCTTTGAGCTTCTTGGTGGTGGCCTCGTCGTACTCTACGTCCGCCTCGGCCATCGACCACAGCCGATCCTGCACGTCGGCCTGCGACCCGACCACGACCTCCCGCCAGCCGTCCTCGATCAATGCGTCTCGTTCTTTGACCAAGGCCTCCGCCTGTGCCGTCAGGAACGCCGACCGCTCGACGATCACCCGCTCATTGAACAAATCCCGGCTTACCACCGACGGTGACAACGTCGCCACGTCGAAGAGGGCATGGGAGGCGTCGATCCACGCGGCCGCGATCACGTTCCGCACGTGGTCGGCATGACGGGGGTGTCCGTTCAGCTCTTTCCAGACGGCCAGTTGCCGCTCTTGCGGGACGCTGGTGAAGACCTCGGCAGTTCCGGTGTCGATCCCGCCTTCTCGATACGCCGCCTTGATCGGCCCCGCGAGCGTTGCCAGCTTCATCCGCTGCCGAACATAGTGGTCCTTCACCCCGAACTGGGTCGCGATGGCCTCGGCGTCTTTGCCATCCTCACCGGCCAACCGGGCGAAGGATTCCGCCTCGTCCAGCGGATGGGCTGCCTCGCGGGCGAAGTTCTCGGCCAGCGACAACGCCTCGGCCGTCGAATCGTCCGCCGTCCGCACTTGGCACTCGACCTTCACCTCGCCCTTGGCATCACGGTGGACCTCGGACAACGCCGCCAGACGGCGGTTCCCGGCGATCACCTGATACCGCTGGCCGGCAACCGGACGGACGATCAGCCGCTCCAATAACCCAAACGAACGAATAGACGCCACCAGGCGACGGTGGGCCTCCCGGTCCGGCTTGACCCGACGGGGATTGACCTTGCCTGGCACCAACTTCGACAACACGACGTTCGCGTTCATGGCGAACCTCCACGATGGATGGATCACTCGCGACAGGCGGGCTTGGGCCACTCGGCCGCAAGCAATTCTTTCCCGTCCGCCGCTCATGCCAGAGCCATGGGGCGGTGGACGGGAAGAATCGTCCCACCGGCGGGGACGGGGCGCGGGCGCCAGGGAGGGAACGCAGGAGTGACGGGCCGTAGCGGCGCGTACGCGCAAAGCGCTCGGCATGATCGGAGCGACCGAGCCAGCCGGCGGCGCGGCAACGCCGGGGATCACCGTCGCGGCGCACCGTGCCGCGTCCAAACCCTCCCTGGTCCTCAACCACCCAAACAAGAGGACCCGGCCGGGGAACGGGACCCGGCCGGGTCAAACTAACATGAGTTGAGTAACTGACTTACGCGGAGGGCGGATTGCCCCTCTGCTGTTGGCGGTCCTCCTCGACCAGTTGGAGGACGCGGGTGTGGGTGGCGTCGGCGACCTTGGCCAGCAACAGCAGGTCGGCTCCGCCGAAGCTGTGCGTGCTCTGCCACGGGCCGCCTTCGGCCCGATACAGCCGCTGAAACGTGACGTTGTACCGGGCGCCGCCGTCCCCCTCGTTGCGCCAGATCGCGGCTTTGATGGCGCCGATCCGTACCTCTTCGACCGGCTGAACCTTGTGGGATGATTTCTTCGTAGCCATGACAGGGCTCCTTTCCAAGAAGCGTTTGGGTTTGTCCGTTCGCCACGGCCGACGGACAACCCGACACGCGACCGGGAGGACGGGCCGCGTTCTGTGCGGGCGGCGGCGGCGAGTGGCACGTTGGTGCCACGGGCGCGGGCGCAACGGTGAATGCCTGAGAGATTCCCCGTCCCTGCCGGCAAATAGACCTATAGAGAATCCGAAGGCATGAGTCCTTGCCGTCGCGGGGCGAAGCCCTGAAACCGCCGCCGCCGCCCGCACAGAACGCGGTGTTTGGCGAGAAGCGATCAGGCCCGGTTGACGGTCGACGGGCTCGCGTCGGACGCCATCGCCGGTTCGCGACCGGAGCGGCGCGTCAAGCGATTTATTTTTTCAGCGGCAAGCGCCCGAACGTGCCAAAGCGGCACGCTGCCAAAGCGACGGATCCGATGCTGACGACCGTGGTGCGAGGCGATGCCCTTGGGCGGACACGACAACCCCGGCTCAAACCGATCACGGCCGGTTGTGGAGGCCGATGACCCGCCCGTCACGTCGGTTAACGAATTTTAAGCAAGTGCGGATTTACACTGACCTATGCTCCGGATCATTCAGAACACCAGCAGCGCGCGGGCCAAACAGTATTACAGCACCGCCGACTATTACAGCGAAGGCCAGGAACTGGACGGCGTCTGGCGCGGCGTCGGTGCGGCGCGGCTGGGCTTGACGGGCCGCATCGATCGCGACGCATGGGACGCGTTGTGCGACGGCCGAGATCCGACGACGGGCGCGTCGCTCACCCTGCGCCGTAATCAGGAACGACGCGTGGGCTATGACTTCAACTTCCACGTCCCCAAGAGCGTGTCGCTGCTCTACGGGATTACCAACGATGACCGCATCCAAGAGGCCTTCCGCGCGTCGGTCGACGAAACGATGCGGGAGATGGAAGCGGAGATGAAGGCGCGCGACCGCAAGGCGGGGCGGAACGGGGACAAGGTGACGGGGAACATGGTCTGGGGGGAATTCATCCACCGTACGGCGCGGCCCGTTGACGGCGTTCCCGACCCTCACCTTCATGCACATTGTTTTGTGTTTAACGCTACATTTTGCCATTTAGAGCACCGATGGAAAGCAGGACAGTTCGGCGATCTGAAAAAGGACGCGACCTACTTCGAAGCGCGGTTCCACTCCCGCATGGCCCGGCGCATGGCGGAATTGGGATTGCCGGTCGAGCGGACGCGCGCCGGCTGGGAAATCGCCGGCCTGTCGTCATCGACTCTAGCGAAGTTTTCGCGCCGCACGGCGCTGATCGAGAAGGAGGCGGCCGACAAGGGCATCACCGACGCCAAGGAGAAGGAGCGGCTCGGCGCCAAGACCCGCGAGCACAAACAGAAGCACCTCACCATGGACGAATTACGAGAGTTGTGGAAGGCCCGACTTGCCGACCCGGAAATGACTGGCCTACACCGGATTTGCGGACTTCTGGGGGGCAAGGCCATCGCGGAAGATCAGCCCACGGCCGCGCGGGCGGTGGATGCGGCCGTTGAGCACTGGTTCGAACGCAAGTCGGTGGTGCCCGAGCGGCGGTTGCTTGCCACGGCGCTAAGACAGTCGGTTGGGCACGCCTCGATCTTGTCCGTCGAACGGGAAGCCCAACGTCGCGGATTCATCACGGCCGATCGAAACGGCAGCCGGTTCGTGACGACGCGCGAGGTTTTAGACGAGGAGCGATTCGTCATCGGCTTCGCCCGCCAGGGGCGCGGCACCTGCCGCGCGTTCGACGGAACGGGTTACGTCGTTCGCCGGGACTGGCTCAACGCCGATCAGCGGCGGGCGGTTCAACACGTTCTATCTTCCAAGGACCGCGTCGTCCTGATCCGCGGGGCCGCCGGCGTCGGCAAGACCGCGATGATGCAGGAAGCGGTCGAGGGGATCGAAGCGGCCGGCACGCGCGTCTTTACCTTCGCCCCGTCGGCGACCGCCAGCCACGGCGTCCTGCGGCATGAAGGATTCGCGGACGCCGACACCCTTGCCAGGCTGCTGATCGATCCGGCCATCCACGAGAAAGTACGCGGGCAGGTCCTCTGGGTCGACGAGGCCGGGCTGGTCGGCGCGCACGACATGGCGAGGTTGTTCGAACTCGCCGACCGCCTCGACGCCCGCGTGATCCTCTCGGGCGACCGGCACCAACACGGTTCGGTCGCGCGTGGCGCCGCGCTCCGCCTGCTGGAAACCGAGGCCGGGCTGACCCCGGCCGAGATCCGGGACATCCAGCGCCAGAAGGGGACGTACAAGGACATCGTGCGGGCGCTGAGCGAGGGCCGGACGGCCGACGGGTTTCACCGCCTGGACGAACTCGGCTGGGTGCGGGAACTGCCTGACGGCGACCGCTACCAGGCGCTAGCGGCGGATTACGTCGCGACCCTCGCCGAGGGACGGTCGGCGCTCGCGGTCTCGCCGACGCACCACGAGGGGGAACTCATTTGCGCCGAGATCCGCGCGGAACTCCGGGGGGCGGGACGCCTCGGAACGGGCGAGCGGCAGTTTTCCACCTTGGAGAAAACCAATTGGACGGTCGGGGAACGCCGCGATCCCCTCAACTACCGGCCGGGCGACATGATCGAGTTCACGCAGAACGCGCGCGGTTTTAAGAAGGGAGAGCGGATCGTTGTCGACGGGACCTCGCCTTTGCCGCTGGAGCAGGCGGACCGGTTTCAGGTGTTTCGCCAAGGCTCGATTCCCGTGAGCGTCGGCGACCTGATTCGGATCACCCAGAACGGCAGAACCGCGGACGGCACACACCGACTGAACAACGGCTCGATCTACGCCGTCAAGGGATTTACCGCCGCGGGCGACCTCGCGCTCGCCAACGGGTGGGCCGTGTCGAAGGACTTCGGGCACCTGAAGCACGGGTACGTGGTGACCAGCCACGCCAGCCAAGGCCGCACGGTCGATCGCGTGTTCATCGGCCAGTCGTCCGATTCGTATAGCGCGTCGTCCAGGCAACAGTTTTACGTTTCCATTTCGCGAGCGCGCGAGTGGGCCATGGTGTACACCGACGACCGCGCCGCCCTCCTCGAGGCCGTCGACCGGGCCGACGACCGGATGACGGCGACGGAGATGGTGACGCTCCGCGGCCGGCGCGAACGCCACGCCGCGATGGAGCGAGCCGCGCAGGAGCAGACGGCCGCACACCGAACGCCGCCGGAGCCGGTCAGGCACGAGGAATTAAGCCATGGACGATAAGGGACTGGACAAATACCTGCGCCGCAGCAGCGACCCGTCTCCGGACCAGTCGCCGCCGGAGGAAGCCGAGTTGACCGACGACCTGGGCGCGTTCGGCTTCGTCCGGGGCACGCGGGACCGCGCCGTCTGCCTCGAACTGCGGCGGAAGACCGGCAACATCCTCGCGATCGGCTACGGCTGGATCGAGCGGTTCGAGTTCGACCCGTCCGAGGGCATCACCATTCATGCCCTGGGGCGGCAGGTTTGCATCCGGGGTCGTAACCTGAACGCCGAGGTGCGACCGAACATCCGGCTCTTCGAGTCGCTGACGCGGCACAAGGCGTCATGGGTTCAGGAGGCGGATGAACCCACTCTCGTGTCGTCCAAATCCGAAAGCACGATCGTCGAAACGATCGAGTGGTAGCCCGAGCGCCGTACTCGTTGGTTCAATCTAAGCCTGAATAGAACCGACCTGTGGCCTACGCAAGCAAAACTGGAAGGATCAGCATCAAGTTAATATAAATTGCCACCATGCGCACCGGAAATGAAACGAATGCTATACCCGACCCGCCGCTGGACGTATTGAGGGGATATGCCGAACGCCTTGAGACGCATTATTCGTCCGATCTCAGGCTGCTTTCGACGATCGGCATCAGCGTATCCGCAGCACATCGCATTCCATTAACGATTACTCCCGGCGCCACGGAGGGGAATAACCCCGACCGGGGCGCGATGGGGCGACCATCTCCGGCATTGCAGCGGCCGCTCGTCGACAATGAATTCCTCACGAAGTGGCTGGCGGATAGTTGTCCGCTACTAATTCGGGCGCCATTCGGCTGCGGTAAATCGGTATTGCTCGCCAGTTTCACCGTGGCATTGGCCGGTGCGCTAAAACGGTGGTGTGACAAACCCGAAGGCCCCATGCCCCCGGTGCCATTCCCGGTTCGGTTGACGAGATGGCCGAGCAGCGTTTCGCTCGACAACTACATGAGGGGCGAGGCCCAGCAGCACGTGGACTCGGCCTGCAAGGCTCCCAACATGTTAATTCCGGATGATATAACAAAATTGCAAGTTGCGGATCATTTGCTTCCGCTGTTCGATGGGTTTGACGAGTTGCCCAATCCGCATTCCGGGCAGACGGAAGTCAGGCGGACGGCACTGGACGCAATCTGGGGGCTATACCCTAAAAGGCATATTCTCACCTCGCGACCCGGACACGGCGCCGAGGACGGTGGCTATGAAACCAAGGGCCGCGTTCATGAGCTGGCCGAACTCACGGTAGAACAGGCCGAAGAACATATTCGCGTACGACTCGGGATCGACCCGAAAGCCACGGATGATCCGCGCTTAGTTCAGTACCGCGCCGCCCAACCGGCCATCAACGATTTGTTTCGTCGACCTTTGTTTCTGGCGGCATGGTGCATACGGGCTGAAGGCGCCGGCGCTCGCGCCCTCCCGACGTCCATTTCCGGATTGATGGAAGTGCTGCTGCATCACGTCTTTGACGGTCGGATCGCTAGACGCCGCGGCGAGGATAATGGACTCGAAGAACGCGTGACGGACCAATCGCACCGGTATGGGGCAATATTGGTGTTTTACACGAGCGGGGGTTTCGGGCGACGAATTTCCAACCGGCAACTGGACGACGCCATTATTAAATCGCACCCTCTTACCTTTGAAGGGGCCGATCTCGAACCGTACGTCAACGACCTTGTGAGCGCCGGGCTACTGATTGGCGAAGATCACGGGCGGTATACGGTCAAAATCCCGATCGTCGAATATCTGATTGGAAACTATTACGCTTGGTTGGCCCGCAATCATACCGGTGAGGAAGTAAGTCCCCATCAAAAGCAATTAGCGAAAGCATTTCAACAACAGTTTTGGTGGAGCGATTATGCAGAGGTTTGGCTGTACGCTTTCGATGTCATGTGGCACGGCACCGAATCACAATGGACGCTGGCACGCGAACTGACAAGATGGGTTCTGGACCTCTCTAAACGATGCGATGCCGCAGCAAATTGGGATCCGAAGATTCCACTACCCGAAGGCCAAGAGGATTCGGATCGAGAACCCTTTTCCCGTTACAATTTTGCGCTCCAAGTATTGCTTCCAATCGATGCTCTTTGCATTGATGCCGGCGAGGCGAGGGAGGACTTAGTCACGCGTGCGTTTGAACAACTGAAGCACCAATATGAACAAAAGTGGCGAGAATTGGCAGGATCAGAAGATGCTTTGGATGCGCTTATCTCGCGCCGCCCTCGACTAACAATAACTTGGCTATTGGATTGCGTCGGAGATCCGACATATGAAAAAGCGTCGCGCGTCATCGCATGGGCGATGGGCCATGCGGCCGCGCATCTGACCGCCGCGGACGTGGGCGTCCTGATGGGTTATCTGAAGGAACCGGCCTATCACGAGGCCTGGGCCGCCATCGCCAGGACGATCGGCTACGCGGCCGCGCATCTCAGTGCCGCGGACGTGGGCGTCCTGATGGGTTATCTGAAGGAACCGGCTTATCATGAGGCATGGGATTTCATCGCTAGGGCGATCGGCTACGCAGCCGCGCACCTGACCGCCGCGGACGTGTGCGTCCTGATGGACTATCTGAAGGAACCGGCGTATCGCGAGACGTGGGCTGGCATTGCGTCCGCGGTCGGGGGTGCGGCCGCGCATCTCAGCGCCGCCGACCTGGACGTCCTGATGGGCTATTTGAGGGAACCGGCTTATCGCGAGGCGCAGGTCGCTATCGCCAAGGCAGTCGGCTACGCGGCCGCGAAGTCAGATTCTGTCGACATGAACGTCCTGATGGGCTATCTGGAAGAACCGGCCTATAACATGGCGATCTTCTACGCGGCCGCGCGTCTGACCGCCGCCGACGTGGGCGTCCTGATAGGCTATCTGAAGGAACCGGCTTATCGCAAGGCGTGGGCTACTATCACATGGGCTGTCGGCTTCGCGAAGGCGCGTCTGACCGCCGTCGACGTGGGCGTCCTGATGAGCTGTCTAAAGGAACCGGCGTATTGCGAGACGTGGGCCGGCATTGCGTCCGCGGTCGGGCATGCGGCCGCGCATCTGACCGCCGCGGACGTGGGTGTCCTGATGGGCTATCTGAAGGAACCGGCCTATCACAAGGCGTGGGCCGCCATCGCCAAGACGATCGGCTACGCGGCCGCCCATCTCAGTGCCGCGGATGTGTGCGTACTGCTGGGCTATCTGAAGGAACCGGCCTATCACGAGGCGCGGGGCTACCTCGCGTACACGGTCGGCAGCGCGGCCGCGCATCTGACCGCCGCGGACGTGGGCGTCCTGATGGGCTATCTGAAGGAACCGGCGTATTACGGGGCGTGGGAGGCCATCGCCAGGGCGGTCGGCTACGCGGCCGCGCGTCTGACCGCCGCCGCCGATGTGGGCGTCCTGATCGGCTTCCTTCGAAACCCCGAATACGAAGGGGCGTGGAATGTCATCGCCCAAGCG
Source organism: Bryobacteraceae bacterium (assembly GCA_036498815.1). GTDB lineage: Bacteria > Acidobacteriota > Terriglobia > Bryobacterales > Bryobacteraceae > Palsa-187. The sequence goes on from DASYET010000050.1 coordinate 27,136, forward strand.
ATCGGCCGAGCCAACCATAACAACAAATATATTCCATTGATAAAACGTCTCGCTGACGATGCCGGCCGCCTCGGCCAGATTTCCTATATCAGTCGCATCATTAGTGCAGTTCCTGCGCTGATTTGGTTCGTGCGCGATGTCGATCCAAGTGCCGAAATCGGTCGTCGGATCATATACGGCGTGGCCGAACGGAATGACGTCGATCTGTTACTTAACCCGAAGTTTGGCTCCGAGGTGATCCAACGCCTCCTTGAATCGCCGAGCATGACGGCCCTGTTACGAATAGCGACTGAGACGAAGGGCCAGATGAAGCCCACGGATATTGTAATAGTGACATTACAATTCGGCATAGGGGTGCATCACTCGTCGGGGAAGATGAAGGAGTTTGAGGCCACATGGAAGGAAGCCCAGCGAAACAATAAGGATAGCGGGAAGGTCGATCAGCCTGATGCGAGGACGAAGAAAACAATTTCACGAAGCACGGCGGACCGGAGACTCGACGAAATTATGCGATTGCTTTTGAGGGAAGTTCGCGGGCCCGGCCAAGCGACGTTCTGCCAACGAGGATCGCAAAAAGGCAAGGCTGCTGTTAATCGCCCCAAAAAGCGACCAGTGGATTTACCAGCGCATGAGCGACCACAACTCCAAGTCGACGTTGCCGCCTTGATCTCCTTGATCCTGGGATCAAGAGGGGCAGTCGTGATGGAGGAAGTTTATCAGATCATGGTCCATAATCGTCCTCCGTCGGAGTCTTGGGCCGATTTGGATTTGCCGGCGCACATTTGTCGGTGGTGCGGCAAGATTAACCCGATTTCGTCGGACCTGCCGGCTCACGAACCCCCTCCCCTACCTCCTTCCTGTGGAATTTGTACTTATCCGTTTAACGATGAACGGGTCGACATCCCTCAGGAGACACCCGAGGAGATTTTTCCCTGTCCCAAGGATGAGGATTTGAATTTTTTACTCGATCCCCCCTCCGGGACGTGGACGTATGGACCGCGGAACCTCCCAAACAAATGCCCGTGCCCCCAATGCAACCCAAAGGCAAAATCCCGAAAGTCGTGATGTCGACCGATCACCCCGAATGCACCAAGAAGTTCCGCTCGACGTTCCAATCCGAATTTTTCCGAACGATTTAGTCGGTCGTTTTAACGGGTTTTTCGCGGCGTTCTTCAAGGATCGACGCCGCCGGGGAGTTCCGCGCCGAGAGTTCCACCAGCCCATTTAGGTTTGTTTCGCCCGCTAAGCCGACGGCGGGCAACAGCTATTGGCACGGTTGACGTACGGGACCCCGGACGGAACCGAACACACGATGCCCGCGAAAGCGATTTGTTTATGGCGAGCGGTCAATCGAAGTGGTCAGCCCTGGCGGCCGACCTGGAACGGGCGATGGCAACCAACCCCAGGTTGATCATCGCGATCCTCTTCTTGCTGACACCCGAGCAATGGGCGTCGTTGTTGAGCGGGAACGTCTATGGCGAACTGGACGCCCTTCTCGAAAAGATTGCGGCGCGGGCCATCGGGAAGTACCCGTTGAACGGTCGCGAGTTGTCGCGGGACGCCGCGCACGATTTGTTCATCAAACTCTACGAGGGCACGTTCCTCAAAAACTACCGGCCGGAGCGGCGCTACCCTCGGGCCTACCTTAAGGGATGCGCCCGGAACTATGCCCGCGTGATCGCGCGTTCGCTCTGGCGTCGGTATAAACGGGAGAACGGTGGCGACCCGGCGGTGGTCATTTTTTAGCAGGACAACCTGTCGATCACTTTGCAATGACGACGCAGCCGTCCGCGCGGACGGCTGCGTCTCGTCTACCGCGACGGTGGCTTTCCCCGCGCAAATGCATAGGCGTGCTCGCGCAGCGGGGCCAGAACCGAGTCGATGTTACGGGGCGCCGCCATGATGGAGAGGGGCGGAATCCCCTCCGAAAGATTCGTCCGTGCGAAGCCGGCACGGTTCTTTTTCGGGGTTAGCACCGCGAATCGTAGCGAATCGCCGTCGTGGGGCGATTTACGCTCCGCACAGAGGAGCGCGGGTTGTCCGTCCACATGGGCGCAAAGGCGTAAATCGTCCAAGGTTTGATCGACGTGGTTGGCAAGCTCCCGGCCTTCGACGTGGGTCTGCGGGTGCTTGGCCTTCAAGAAGGCGTTCAGGTGCGGTTCGAGTACTTTGGCGAAGCGATCACGAATGGCCTGATCAATCGCGCCGCATTCAAATTCAACGTCCGGATAGGTCTGTGGCAACTTCGCGAACATGGCGTCGATCGCCGCGAGTATTTCGGGAGAGGGCTTGCGCGGATACGGCATCAGCGGGGGCCGGCCATCGGGGGTTGGCAGGCGCAGCAACTAAGATTTTCCCTGTATGTCACCGTTCGATCCCCCCGCGTGAAATGTTCCCATTTGTAGGACAGCACATCGGATGACTAGTGTCAAACGGAATTCGTATCATACCGATCGACTACAACTTCGCCTGATCCCGCAACATGGCCAGAAACGTCGGCAATTCAACGCCTTGCCTGCGCGCGGCCTTCGTCCGGGTTAGAAGGTCGTCCAGTGTGCCGACGAACGCCTCCATCGAATCTTCCACTCCCGTCATTGCAACCGAACGCTCCGCGTCGAGGATTGCGGTCAGCCGCTGCCGGCGCCGCCCCGGCTCGGCGCCCGAACGCACCGAGCGGGCCAGCTCGTGCCCCTCGCGAAGCCCGATCTTTCCGGCTGCCACCTGTTGCCGCAGTTCCGGCGGGAGGTCCAACAACGACAGGAGTTTCGACACCGTCCCGGGCGACTTCCCGATCATTCGGGCGACGTCGGCCGCAGTGCATTGAATCGCGGACATGATCGCGCTGATCGCCTCAGCCTGTTCCATCGGCGACAGGCCCTCGCGGATCGTGTTGGCGATCAACTGCCGTTGGGCCACCGCGACCGCGTCCAACCCTTGCTCGCCGACGATCACCGGCACGGCCGTGAGATCGAGCGCAATGGCGGCGCGGATGCGTCGCTCCCCGTCGAGCACCACCATCTTGCCTTCGTCCAAGCGAACCAGGATCGGTTGAAGGATGCCGACCGCGGCGATGCTCGCCCGTAGTTCGGCCTGGGCCTGCTCGTCGAACTCGGTCCGCACCTGGGCCGGACGAAGGATCGTCGTCGGATCGACCTGCTGAATCTGCGTCGCGTTCATTCGATCTCCTATTGCTCGCACGGCCACCATCGGCCATGGCGTCATAAGGAGATTTGCCGGCGGCCCCACACCGGCCGGCAAATACCAGGGTGATGATTCGATTTATGACCCGGCTGTTCGGCGTCTTCTCCAAACTGGCAGCCGCGTACTGCGCCATGTTGATCTTTCTTTTGGCGTGGCCAGCGAGCGCCCTCGCCCTGGTCGCCGTCGTCGTCTGGTGGCGCAAGCGGCGGAAACGGCAGCTCACCGACCTCGGTTCCGCGCGATGGGCTGAGGCGGCAGACTTGCTCCGCTCCGGAATGCTCGGCGCCACGCGCGGCCTAATCTTGGGACGCCTGCCGCAACGGCATCGGTTCTTCGGCAGCACGATCGCCGGCATCCGCCACAGTGACGCATTGGTCCGGCTGCCCCATGCCGTCCACGTGGCGATCTTCGGCCCGACCGGCGCCGGCAAGGGCGTGTCGTTCGTTCTCCCCACGCTTCTGACGAATCCCGAATCCTGCGTCGTCCTCGACTTTAAGGGGGAGTTGGCGCGCCAAACGGCCGAACACCGCCGTAAACGATTCGGCCATCAAGTTGCCCTCCTCGACCCCTACTGCACGGTGACGGCGACGCCGGACAGCTTCGATCCCCTCGACTTCATCAAGGAAGGGCACCCGCTCGCCCTCGACGACTGCAACGACCTGGCCGGCGCCTTGGTGGTACGCAGCGGCGACGAGAAGGACCCGCACTGGGCCGACAGCGCCGAGGCGTGCATCGCCGCCGTCACCGCCACCGTCGTGGGTTACGGGAAGCCCGACATGCGATCCCTACAGACCGTCCGGGAGATCCTCAGCCATCCCGAGCGGTTGGAACTCGCGATCAAGCTGATGCGCGAGTCGGACCTTTGGAACGGCATGCTGGCGCAATTGGGCGGGCAACTGACGCACTTCGCGGATAAGGAGAAGGCGTCGGTCCTCTCCAGCACCCTCCGGCATCTGCGGTTCCTCGGCACCCCTGCCGTAGCAGCCACCACGTCATCGAGCACCTTTGACCCGGCGCAACTCCGTCGCGGCAAATTAACGGTGTACCTGATCCTCCCCCCAGACCGGGCGGCGGCCCAGGCCGGCCTCCTGCGGATGTGGGTCGGTTCGATGCTCCGGGCCTGCGTACGGGAGGGTCTCCAATGAGCGACGTCCAATTCATCCTCGACGAGGCGTCACAGCTCGGGCCGATGCCGGCCGTCGACAGCGCCGTAGGCGTCGGCCGCGGGTACGGCGTCCGGCTGATATTCATTTTTCAAAGTCTCGGACAGTTACGCCGGTGCTTCCCCGACGGCCAGGACCAGACGCTGCTGAGTAACGTCACCCAGATTTATTTCGCAACAAACGACAACGCGACGGCGGAGTATGTATCGACAAGACTTGGTGAGGAGACAATCGTCCTGCGCTCCGGCGGCACCAGCCGGGGGACGTCCTGGCAGTCCAACGACGGGTCGAGCCCGGGCCGCAGCCGGGGCGGGTCATTCGGCGAGAACGATAACTGGCAACTCCACGCCCGACGCCTGATGAAACCGGAAGAGGTCCTCGCCCTCCCCCAGCGGACGGCGATCACCCTTGTTCCCGGACAGCCGCCGATCCGGACGCGGCTGCTGCGCCACTACGAGGACCGGGCGGCACTCGCGCTTGCGGCGAGGGGCCGACGGCCGCGCGGGAGCGTGATTGCGTTGCTCCGGACGACCTTCTGGTTCGCCACGCTGCTGACGGGCGCCGCCCTCCTCACCGAAAAATTCTTCGAAACAAATCCGAAATCGTCCGCCCTGCCGGCAAATAGCTTGTGGGAGGCGCGCTAGCGCCGCCGGAAACGTGATCACGGACAACGGAGGGATCGACGATGTCAGCCGCCGCCACCGCACAAAAACTATTCGGCAGCCTCAAGGCCGCGAAGCAGGCGGCGATCACCGCCGTTCCCAGCCTCGAACACTTCGGGTCGGACCTGTGGAACGAGGGTGCACGCCTCGTAACGCAAGGGAGCATGGAGTTCGCGTCCGCGCTTTTCTCCGGGCATGCGTTCGTCCCGTACGGCCCGGGGCAGTACACGCCGTCCCACGACCACGTTCCGCAACAGGATGAGACGCGCACCGCAGAGCACGAACGTGCCGGCATAGAACGGTAAGCCCGTAGCGGGTGACGAAGACACCTCGCTTACGTCGCGATCCGGTACCGTCGCGTACTTCATCGACCCACATCCTTCAAAAGGCAAAGGAGCAAGCATGGGCACGCCACCGGTCAATCTCGGTTTCGATCATCGAACCGCCGCCGGGGCTGTTGCAACCCACCCTCCCCTCGCCGTGCCGGCCGACTCTGGATCGCCCGGGCCGTCTTCCGAGGAGACGTCGCCAGACGTCGACCGGTGGGAAGACGAAGGCGGGTCCACCCGTTAGCGCGCAATCACAACAGACCAACGCGCCCGCGACGTTCGTGGGCGGGGTACGAAGGCAATCTGACAGGAGCAACCATGTTTTACGTGATCGTCTCGATCGTGGCCGGCACCGGCATCTACGCTTACGCCAAGAAACACCCCGGCCGGATCGGCGAGTGTGCGGCGTCGCTCAAGAAGCTCTTCGGGATGTAAGGCGACGGACCGAACCGGTTCGCCCGATCCAAACCCAAACAGCCCCGTGTGGGCAAGGCAGTTCGATCATGAAGAAGTCCGCGTTGAACGGCATCGGCCTGTTGGGCCTCCTCTTCACCGCCAAAGCCCTGGAAGAGGCGATGGCAAACCGGCGGCAACCAGCCGCCCCCGGAGTGCCGCCGCCGCGCAAGCGGGGGCTCCTCGGGTTGATGGGACGCGCCGCGACGAAGACGGCGTTCGCCGTGGCGTCGAAGGGGATTCAGCGGCGCTGAACTACGTCTCGTCGACGGATGACACAGGGGCGAGGCGTCACCTGAAACGCCTCGCCCCTCTTCTTTCACAAGCTGACTATTTCGAACAAACAAGACCCGTTGTACCGGACGGGACAATGGAAGTCATCGTGAATCGCAAGCTGAGCCCGATCGTCCGCCGCGTGCTTTCCGACGCCGCGAAGGCCCCGCATTTCTTCGACTTCTCCGACGCCGAACGCTTGGCCTGGATGATCGGCCGGGCGTACGCGATCGGGAGGGCAGAGAGGCCGGCCAAGCGTCTCACGGGTCGCCAGCGTGCGGCATGCCCCGACCGGAAGTGACCATTCGCGCGCAAACTCCTGCGAACTTGGGCTCCGCCTCCGTGTGTCCCCCTCACTTAAAAACTGGCGACATTCATGCATCGCCCCGCTTCCGTCCAAACGTCGATGACGTCCGCTCGCGCCTGGGTGTCACCGGCTCTCTTGGCGCTGACCGTGCGCGTCTGGTCGAAACGGTATGGGCGACCGATTGACGATGCCGAAGCGATGGACATTCTCCTTCGCGTCGGCCGCCTGATGGACGTGCTTCGATCGCCAAACGTCGCGCGGCCCCGCGCGGAGGGCCGCACGTAAAATCTCCTTTAAATCACGGAAAATAGTGGCATTCGCACGTCGATTTTAAGAGTGTGACCGGGCCTTGCCCGTTAGAATGACCGCGTCGCGGCGACGCCGCGGAAAGGCCGTCATTATGAGCAAGCAGTACGTCGCTTTTGCCCGCGTCAGCAGCCGCGAACAGGAACGCGAGGGGTTCAGCCTCGACGTCCAGGAGGAGACCCTGCGCCGCTGGGTCGAGAAAGCGGGCGGAACGATCGTCCGCCTGTTCAAGGTCGCCGAGACCGCCAGCAAGAAGGACGAGCGCAAGACCTTCAAGGAGATGCTCGCCTACTGTCGCGCCAACGCGAAGACGCTCGACGGCGTCCTGTTCGCCAAGGTCGATCGGGCGGCGCGTAATGTGTTCGACTTTTGCGAGCTCGAACGGCTAGAGAGCGAGCACGGCGTGCGTTTCATCTCGGTCACGCAACCGACCGAAGCTAATCCCGCCGGGCGAATGATGAGACGCACGCTCGCGTCCATGGCCTCATTTTTCACGGAACAGATGGCCGTCGACATTCGTGGCGGCATTGAACGCCGCGTCCGCGAAGGGTGGTTCGCCAACGTCGCTCCCTACGGCTACCGAAACATCCGCGAGAACGGGCGGGGTCATGTCGTCGTGCACGAGCGGAACGGGCCGAACGTCACGCGGCTCTTTGAACTCTTCGCCACCGGCACCCACACGATCGACAGCGTGTGCGAGACGATGCGTAACGAGGGGCGCGTTTACCGCGACTCCAGCCCGAAGTTCCCCCGCGCCAGCGTGTACACCGTGCTCCGCGACCGGGCGTACATCGGCGAGGTGCAGTGGAAGGGTCAGTATTACGCCGGCAAGCACCCGCCGCTCGTCGAGCACGCGACCTTTCAGAAGGTACAAGCGCTCCTGGGCGTGAAGACCTACAAGCATCACGCCCAGTTCACCTACGCGGGCGGCCTGATCCGGTGCGGCTGCTGCGGCAATCTCATCACCGCCGAGCAGGTCACCAAGAAGAGCGGCAAGCAGTACGTTTACTATCGATGCACCGTCTCCCGTCTTGGTGATCACCCGCGACACCGCGTGACCGAATGCGAGTTGGACGAACAGGTGCTTGCGGCGTTTCGCGCGATGAAGCAGGACGACGAGATAACAGCATGGTTCGGCGAAGTGCTGCGTGCCCGCACGCAAGATGAGCGTCGTGAGACGCAGGAGCAGGCGACGGAACTACAGCGACAACTGACCCGCCTCCGCCAGCAGCAGGATGAACTGCTGAACATGCGCCTGTCACGCGAGATCGAAGAAGAACTCTTCGCCCGCAAAGGGATGGAGTTGCGCGATCGCATCGCGATCGCCAAGGGGCAACTCGACGGGCTGGATGTCACCCGCGGCGAGAAAGCCGAGCAGGCGATTGCCGTTTTCGAACTCTCGCAAAGCCTGATCGAGAAGTGGGTTGCGGCTGACTACGCCGCCAAACGCCAGATCCTCGATATTGTGTTTTCGAACTTCCGGTTGGACGACGTAACCCTTTGCTACGAAATGAGAAAGCCCTTCGCGCTGCTCGCGGAAGGGCTTCTTGTCTCGAACAGCGGAGAGGGGGAGATTCGAACTCCCGCTAGGTTTCCCTAGACCGGTTTTCGAAACCGGCGCATTCAACCACTCTGCCACCTCTCCAGGCGACGTTCTTTTGTCGGGCAACAGTGTATTGCCGCCCCGGCAAAGGTCAAACCCCTCTGCTGCCTCTGCAAAATCCAAATTTTTGCGTCAAGACCCAATTAAGCCCCCCTGCTCTTCGTCCGATAGAAAGGATGAGAGGGCCACTCATGAATACCACTAATACAACCAGTGCGCCGCAAGGCATTGCCGAAGACCTGAACTCTGCGGAGGTCGATTCGAGTCGTCGGCAGTCTGTTGTCGACCGGCGTGCTGGCCTCAATCGCCGCCGCCCCGCCGCTGAAATCAAAGACGAAGAATATACAGGCCTTGAGCGTCGCCGCGGCGCGGGCATCCGCCGGGCGGATGATCGTCGCCAGGCCGAAGAAGGCGAAATGACCGCCGAGCAGTTCGAATTCGTCATGGCGGTTGAGACCTATAAGAAAATCAACAAGCGGATGTTCCCCACCTGGACCGAAGTCCTCGAAGTCATTACCCAGCTCGGCTATCGCAAAGTCGAATCCCGCGAGATCCAATTGGAAAACTGCCCTGAGCCTGACCTGTTCAAAAAAGTCGCCTGACCCGCGCGTCTCACGCCTTCTTTGCTTCCAGCATTTCCCACCGCGCATAAAGCTTATGCACGGCTGCCTGCGCCGTCTCCATGCGCTTGCACGCATCGGCCAGCCTCCTGTGATCCGCCAGCACCGACGGCTCGTCCATCAAGCGCTGCGCATCATGCAAATCCCCCTCCGCCGCCGCGATCTTTCCTTCAATCTGCTCCAGCTCCCGCAATTCCATATACGATAAACTCTTCGCCTTCTTCGCCGGGGCCTCCGCTGTTTTGCCGGCAGACTTCTTCTCTTCCACCCCTTTTTCATCCTGCTTGCGCCACCGCTCCCACTGCGACAAATCCCCGAACATCCGCGCGCCCCCGCGCCCATCCAATCCCAATATCTCCGTCGACAGACGATCAATCATGTACCGGTCATGCGTCACCAGCACCAGCGCCCCGGCGAACTCCTCCAGACTCTCCTCCAGCACCTGCAACGTCGGAATATCCAGATCATTTGTCGGCTCATCCAACACCAGCACATCAGCCGGCTTGAGCATCAACTGCGCGATCAATATTCGCGCCTGCTCTCCGCCACTTAAATCCCCCACCGGCATCGACAACTGATCCTGCCGAAACAAAAACTGCTTTGCCCAACTGGTAATGTGCATCGACTGCCCATTAAACATCACCGTCTCGCTCCCGGAAGACAGCGATTCCTTCACCGACATGGTCTGATCAAGCTGCTTGCGGGCCTGATCAAACAACACGACGCGCAGTCCCTCGGCACGCTTCAGCTCCCCGCTGTCCGGCTGTATCTGCCCCGCGAGCATCCTGATCAGCGTCGTCTTCCCACTCCCATTCGGTCCGACCAACCCGAGCTTCATCCCTGGCCCGAGCACCAAATCCAACCCGTCAATAATTTTCTTCCCGCCCAACGATTTCGATACCTTCTTGGCGACGATCAGCTTCCGCGTCTGCCGCTCGCTGGATGTGAATTCGATCTGCGTCGCCCCCCCTGCTGCGTTGCGCTGCCTGATATCGGCCAAGTCTCCCATCATCTCTTTGGCCTGCTCAATGCGCCCTTTGGCTTTGGTCGTGCGCGCCTTCGCCCCGCGCTGCAGCCACTCCACCTCGCGCCTCACCCGGCTCGCCAGCGACGCCTGCTCGCTGCGCTGGGCCGCCAGAAATTCCTCTTTCTTCTCCAGAAACGTGCTATATGCCCCATTAATACTCAAAAATCCATCCGGATACGCCCGGTTAATCTCCACGACGCGCGTCGTCGCATGCTCCAGCAGATATCGATCGTGGCTCACCAGCACAAATGCAAACTGCGCCGACTTGAGCATCCCCTCCAGCCATTCAATCCCCTCCAAATCCAAATGATTCGTCGGCTCATCCAAAAGCAACAACTCCGGCGACCTAGCCAATTCCCGGGCAATCGCCAGCCGTTTTCTCCATCCCCCGCTCAATGTCTCCGCTTTCTGCTCAAAATCCTCAAACCCCATCTTCGACAACAAAATGTGCCCGCGCACCACCTTGTCATGTTCATCGATCGGCTCGCCATCCTGCGCATCCACCACCACATCTTCTACGCTCTGCCCCGTTTCAAACCGGTCTTCCTGTGGCAAATACGCCATCCGCAACTGCCGCTTCTTCACAAACTCCCCCCCATCCGCCTGCTCAATCCCCGCGATGATTTTCATCAGCGTCGACTTCCCGCTCCCATTCGGCCCGATCATCCCCACGCGCTCGCGATCCTCAATATTCAGCGTAATCCCCTTAAACAACATCCGCGCCCCGATCAACTTGCTCACCCCGACTGCTTGTAACAACGATCCCATCGACACAAACCTTTCCGATAAAGCGAATCATCTTACCACAACACAAGCTATTCTGTGCCGTATGCATCACTACATGCGATTCCACTTACTTTTGCTCATGGCGGCTCTTCTGTTCACTGGCTGTACTTCCCACGTTCGGCCCGCTGGCGTTTCCTACTCCCCCGCTGTCGTCGAATTCCGCAATCTCTCCCCCGCCTCCTTCAACCCCAATCTCTTCAATGGCTCCCCCAATTTCCTCCCTGACATCCGCTCCCCGTTCCTCGACCCGCTCCCCGGCCCATACCGCAATATCTACGCCCCCTCCATCGTTTGCCTCCCCGACCACTCCTTCCGCATCTTCTTCGGCGGCTGGGACGGCACCCCCACCGGCAACGACCAGATCTACTCCATCGACACCGCCGACTTTATCACCTTCCACAACCGCCAAACCGTCATCACCCACTCCCCCTACCAGCACGTCTGCAACGTCTCAGCCGTTCTGAATCCCGACCAGTCCATCACCCTCTTTTGCACCGCTTTTCCGGACTCTCAGGGACTTAACAGAATCATCTCCATCCGCGTCCCCGCTCATCCCCCTGTCACGCCCACACCGTCCGATCTGATCTCCATCAAAAATTACCCCAACTACTCCAAAGGAGACTTCAACGGCCTAAACCCCGTCCTCTACAATCCCCTCACCCACACCTATCAGCTCTTCTTCGCCGACTTCCACAACTTCGGCCACATCTACCGCGCCTCCTCCACCAACGCCCACGATTTCACACTCGACGCCGACGTCCTCGACGCCGCCCTCATGCCCAACGATGCCAAGCAACTCTCCAACCTCACGCTTCTCGCTTTCCACCAGAATGGTCCATCCCTCTTCTATTCCCTCTCCGCCGACCCCCTCCATTTTCCCCCTCCAAAACTCCTCGCCACCCACCTCTCTGACGCCGACCGTTACATCGTCGCCGTCGGCTTAGTCGTCGATCAGCACCAATCTCTCCTCGGCTTCCTCTACGGCGCTGGCGCAGTCCCTTCCCTAGACCACAACCGCATCTTCGCCCGCTGGCTCCAGCGCAAAGTGATCTTCCTCACCAACGATGGCCGCCAACTCTCTCCTTCCTACTCCTTCGGCCCCGGCCGCGCCCTTCTCGATCTCCCATCCCCCACCATCGGCCGACTCCAACTCTACAGCGAAGACGGCACCACCCTCCTCCTCAACACCCCCCCGATCCTCCTCACACCCGGACATGCTTACACCCTCCAACCCTGACACTTCCGCAAACTTCCTCTACAGAAGCACACCAAAATTTCCGTTATCGACAACTTATCAACATCCGATAATTGTTTTCCTTACGTCCCATAAAAATAACCTGCATTACAAAACCACGAAATCCAATCATCCAAACTACCTATCACTCCCATTTTCACCCGCTCTGTAACCGAGCCCACTCGGTCGCGCAATCTATTTGGCAAACCTTGAGAAAACTCTTATTTTTTTTGTTGGCTCAACGCATCGGCTAAGCTAGATTCATTTCTTGAGTCGAACTCTGCCGTGGCGCAGATCGATTTCAAGGGCTATATCTCGATGGATTTTTCGCTCGGCGGTCGATCCGGCATCCATGCCACCAGCATGAACGCGCCCGATCGTATGTGCAGGTTGTGGGCTACAACCTCTTACATATCCATTTCGCTGCCTCCGCAGTCAAAAATTTCATCACATCGTTTTTATTTAATTCGGGAGGTTTTCAATGCGCAGCAGCCGTCCTTCACGTCGTTCTTCTCGCAACATCACTCGTAAACGCCTGCCTCTGATCGCCGTCGAAAATCTCGAAGGCCGGTCTCTTTTCTCCGCCTCGCTCAATCCCGCCGGCGAACTTCTTGCCCCTAACCCCTATCCCGACCAAAACTTCGGCACCTCCGTTGCCACCAAAGGCACCCTCGCACTCATCGGCGCCGGAGACGGCACCGTCTCTCTTTACGATACGTCCACCCAGACCCTCCTCAACACCTACACCAGCCCCACCGGTTCGGCCGACCCCAACTTCGGGCACTCCCTGACCTTCCTCGGATCCACCGGTGCGTTCGCCATCGGGTCCCCCGAAGACGGCGGCGGCGGAATGGTCTTCGTCTACCTCACTCCGTTCTCCTCTCCCATTACCCTCAACGCCCAGACCTACATCAATTACGATCCGGTCAATAACGCCTCTTCCGCTCCTTTCTTCGGCTCTGTCGTCGCCGGCTATGGCGATGACCTCCTGGTCTCCACCCAGGACGACGTCAACTCCGGCGACGTCGGCACCGTCCAGGAAATCAACCCCCTCACCGGCTCGGTCATCCAGACGTTCCACGATCCCGAAGCCCCCACCGCCTTTGATAACTTCGGACAAAACATCGCCGTCAGCGGCAACCAAATCCTCTTCTCCTCCCTCTCCGGCGGAACTCCGTCCGTCTATCTCTTCGACGGCTCCGACTTCCGCAACGATCAAGGCCAACTCCGCAAATTCTCCGACCCCTCCGGGAACGCTAACAACGACTTCGGCTACTCTATGGCCTTCGACGGCGATAACGCCGTCATCGGTGCTCCGCAGCCCGACGTCACCAGCCCCACCTACGCCGGCGGCTCGGTCTACCAATTCTCCGCCTCTACCGGACAGCTCCTCCACACCTTCTCCCAGCCTGCCTCGCTCCCGACTTTGCCGAACTTCAGTTACACCGCCTGGGGTTTTGGTATTGCCATCTCCAATAACCACCTGTTGATCTCCGCTCCTGATGCTGCCAACCAGACCCAGGATAATACCGCCGGCCAGATCATCGCCTACGATCTCACCAGCGGCGCTGAGCTCGCCAACGCCGTCGCGCCAGAAGAAGGCAGTTTCTTTGGCGGAGCACTCGCACCGCTTCCCAATGACACATTCGTCGTCGCGGATTACGAGTCGAACGACGATCAAGGCGCGGCCCACCTCTACCAATTCGTCGATACCGGCAATGGCGGCGACCAGACCGCCCCCCCCACTGCCGACGCCGGCCCGGACCAGACCGTCACCATCAACCAGACCGTCAACTTCTCCTCCGACAACAGCTCCGCCGCACCCGGCGCGACCATCACCGGCTATGCCTGGGACTTCAACTATGACGGCACCACCTTCACCGCCGACTCCACCGACGCCGACCCTTCACACGTCTTTACCGCCACCGGCGTCTATCATGTCGCTCTCCAAGTGACCGACGATCACGGCCACACCGGCATGGATGTCACCGATATCACCGTCAACCCCGCCGCCCCCACCGCCGACGCCGGCCCCGACCAATCCGCCCAGACCAACCAGACCGTTTCCCTCCACGGCACCGCCACCGCCGGCGCAGGCGCCAACATCGCCAACGTCGCCTGGGACTTCAACTACGACGGCACCAACTTCAACACCGACGCCTCCACCGCCGACGCCTCTACCGTCTATACCGCTACCGGAACTTACACCGTGGCCTTCCGCGTCACTGACGACGACGGTCAATCCGCACTCTCCACTGCCGTCATCACCGTCACCCTCCCTCCGCCTCCCCCGGTTGTCATGTCCCCCTCCGGCGATGTCCAAGTCACCGGCTCCTCTGCCAACGACAACGTCGCCTTCTCACTCAATGCCTCCGGTCAGCTCATCGTCACGATGAACGGCACGGCTTATGGACCCTTCTCCAATGCCGGTCGCATCATCGCCAACCTCGGCGACGGCGATGACATCCTCACCGGCAATAAAAACATCCTCATCAACATGGAAGTCTACGGCGGCGCCGGTAATGACTCCATCACCGGCGGCGGCGGCTCCGATATCCTCGTCGGCGGCGACGGCAATGACACCATCATCGCCGGCAAAGACCGCGACATCATCATCGGCTCCGCCGGCGCCGACAACCTCTCCGGCAAGCAAGGCCAGGACATCGTCATCGCCGGCATCACCTCCTATGACTCCAACCCCACCGCCCTCGAAGCCATCCTCGCCGAATGGGACTCCAGCCACTCCTTCGACAACCGCGTCTCCAATCTCCTCGACGGTTCAGGCACCAAAACCCGCGCCAACGGCGATTACTTCTTCAACCCAAGCACCACGGTCTTTGACGATGCAGCCGTTGACACCCTCTCCGGCGACGCCGGCAAAGACTGGCTCATCTTCAACGCCACCGGTTCCGGTGTCCTCGACGTCTGCACCGACACCCAAGGCGCCAACATCATCACCGACCTCTAAATCCCCCTTCTGATTTCAAACCCCCGGCACTTCATCCGTGCCGGGGGTTTTTTATTTCCCAAATCCCACAAACTCACCCCCCGCTTTCACCCGAAACAAAAACCCATCCCCCCCATCCAACTTCAGCGACAACCGAATCTTTTTCCCCACTTTCGCCAGCGTACAT
>DASYET010000051.1:0-172215 GCA_036498815.1 Bryobacteraceae bacterium
TGACGCCGTCAACGGATCGCAGACAGTGGCGAGCCGGTGTCTAGCGATCAACGCAAACCTCGATGAAGTGAGCGGGCTGCATTGCACGTCTGATTCAATCGGGATCTATGCGACCCAAGCCGTCACGGGCGTCAGGATTCACGACTGCGTGATCACGATGGTTTCTTCGAGCTTGAAAGCCCTCGATGCATCGACCATGCAAGGCGTGATCTCGGACGTTCAAATCCCGACCGGCGTGCTGACCTACGGCACGACTGACCCCGCCAAGACTCTCACGATCCGCAACATCGACGGGCAGGTGAAGTGGAACAACACCTCGACTGCGGGAACGGCGGTTCCAGCGATGGGCCGGTTGTTGGACTTTCCGGCCTCAACGAACGTGATCACGCAAGGGCTTGGAGTGAAGCTCGATGGTACGGGCAATGTCGCCAACAATGGCACCAGCGATACGACGTTCATCGGTTGGGCGTTGTCGGGCAAGACCTCGACATCAGGCAACCTCTACATTGCCGGTGGCGTCGGCACCGAGATACAAGGCTGGGCCACGGACGGGGCTTGGACAGCCGGTGACTACGGGATCTTGTCGGGCACGTCAGGCGGTAAGCTGCACGATAACGGCACCAGCCCTCCAGCCTCAGGAAGCTATGTGCTGTTTCTCGATACGGGCGGTTCGGCTGGCAACGCTCGGGTGCTCGTCCTGAAGACGCTGTAAGGTCCTGTTCACTTCACCCTTGCATAGCGTCGGCCTGCCGCGACGTTAAAGGCGTGATGCTGGGTGAGTCCATATCGCTCCATAATCTGGCTGACATGAGCACCCTCGGCCTTCATTCGCCGGATCTCGCGCACCTCGTCGTCACTTAGCTTGCCGCGCCAACGATTCTGTAACAGGCCCATCTTGATTGCGTGTTGGACGTTCTCAGACGGCGTGCAGTAGTGAATGTTCGAGATGGCGTTGTTGCTTTTATCCGCGTCACGATGGTTAATGGGCAGGTCAGAGGGGCCTAGGAAGGTGAGGGCAACCAGCCGATGGACTGACTTGGTGATCTTGTCGCGCTTGCTTCCAAAGCTGAGGGTCACCTGCTGATACTTGGTCTTGCTGTACCTGCTGGTGATGGGCTGTGGCCGCTTTATGCGTCCGCTGTCGCCGTTCTTGATGCGCCCAAGGCTTGACGCCCAGTATGGCCGAAAGCCGGGAATCGGACGCCAGATCTCGACTTCTATTTCATGGTGCGTCAGTTCGATTGACCTGCATTGCATGAAAATACTTAGGAGCCGCCTCCAACCTTGTGACTCGTGAGACCATTGCGTACATGGGCTACGACCTTGAATCAGCGGCAATCCATATCGTCCATGATCACGCCTCACTGTTGAAAGCCGGACAGGATACGCAGAACGCGCTCCGTGGCCCATACAATCACTATGCCGAGCGCACATTTCTGGTCCATTGTCGTGCTTTTTCCAAGTTTTATTCGAATGGTACGGATACGAGGGACATGTATGCCATCGACTTTGTAGACAACATGCCCGCCATTTCACTTCCTGTCTGGGACAAGTGGCATAAACACATTGACCAGCATTTGATGCACCTCACAATTTCCCGCACAACGAACAAGATTCCATGGACAGGCGAACCCAACAAAGTCTTCCTCAGAGAGTTCAAGACGGCCTGGACCGCGTTCTACGGAGCACTCAAACCCTCGCTCAAGTCCATTTTCGACAGGTGCCTCTCAGAAAGGCAAATACTCCCTGAACGATAGCCTGCAGAGCTTCGTTTCTTACGGGCTTGAGCTTTTGATTAAGATGGTTTCCGTTTCACACGTTCAACCTCGATGGCGAAGCTTCGCTTCGCGCCGGGTTGACCTGTCAACCCGGCCATTGCCATTTTCTGTTTCTCATTCTTGCCGGTGGGAGAGTGAAGACACGTATCCCTGCCGGGAGTACGTTTCCTTGCCGGTTGGAGCCGGAAGAGTGGATGTTCAAGTTAGCCAGCCACAGCATAGACCGCGTATGTGAACACTCGGCGTAGAACCTGTACGGTTCTGGCCCGACTTTAACGTGTATATCCACTGCTTGCGCAGCGTTTGTTTCGCGGTCACCTCTTAACGTCCTTGGTGACCGCTCCCGCCCCTTGAATATCGACGCGGTTCTCTACAAACGCTGTGGCCGGTTTCACGGGCTGACTTGCGTCAGCCAAGGCTACTATCGGCCAGTCTGCACCCTGCTACACGCCGAGCTTTCGCTCGGAAACCACCCTTACTTAGTGTCCGGACGTTGCCCGTCAAGCGCCGAGGTTGACGAATTCGATCCCGCTGTTCGTTCACAAGGATTGAGTCAATCTTTGAGCGCGACCCGAAAATGGTAGTATCCACCTATGGCACTGGTCTATGCCCAGCATGCGACGGCGGGTAAGTATCACCTGGAGACTCAATATGACGGCACTCGGGGAGTTTGGGAGTGGTGGGCAAGGACAATCAAACCACGGGATGGAAACGAATTTAACGGAGAGGCCAAGAGCCTCGAGAATGCAATGCACGACTCCGCTGCATCTATTGGTTTGGCAGTGAAGCCAGATTGGACTCCGATTGGTCCAACTATCGAGATAGCTGACTAGTTTCTTCCGTGCCCGCTCTCCGAAAACGCATAGCTTTTGGTGCCGACGTACGGGACGGCCACCCTTAAGTTGACTTGGCTGCAAACCACCTTCTGGTCCGGCTCATCCACGGATTGCAGGACTTCAAGCAGCACCTGTCCAAGGCGGTGTTCACCACCATGGCGTAGCGCTTGTAGGAGTGTCTGGCCGATTTGCATTCCCATCGCCGGGTTGATGGCTTGGATCATGGCCTGTCCGCTCAGATTCTGCTCGTGACTGGATCCGGTAATGGTGTGGCAAACGACCGCAGAAGGCTCCGACTCGTTTCCGGCGTTATCGACTGCAATGATTCGGTAGCAGTAGGTTCCGGGCGGCAGGCTACCTGATTCTTCAAAGGACGTCCCTGGAGCCGGAATCACCGCGACCGTGATGAAGCTGGAACAGCCGGAACCTGAACAGCGCTGGACCAAATACTCGACCACGTCCACGTCATCAGTGGAGCTTGCCCAGGTCATACTTGGGAACGCAATTGTAAGGCCGGTTGGCTGCGTCGGTGCGGTCGTGTCGATTGCTCCTACGTACGCTTGGCCTGAAAGCGTTTTGCTTGTGGTGGCTTGGATCAAAGCCCTGCCGGTCTGCAGCCGAGCTGTCGTGTTCCTGACGACAGCCTGACCGCCGAGGGTCTGCATGGTGAGCGCGGTTCCAACCGGCACCAAGAACGATTGCCCCACCAGCGTCCTGTTCTGGGAGATGCCCAGTGTGGTTTGGCCGAGACGATAGCGCCCGAGCCGGATGCGGGTCTTCCTGGAAACCGGGATCGGCGGAATGATCTGAGCATGCCCAGACAGCGTCAGGAATGCCCTTTTCTTGACGTTGGCGTGCCCGGAAAGGGTCTGAATGGCTCCTCTGATAAAGGCTTGTCCGGAGAGCGTCTGAGATACCACCGTAACCACATAGGCTCTCGCCGCCAGCACTTTGGTGGTGGTGACCTTGATTCCGGCCTGACCCGTTAGCGTTCGGGTCGCCGTGTTCTTGATGACAGCGGCACCCGTCAAAGTCTGGATGGTTGAGGAGGGTGTGGCTGAGGCCGTCCCTAGGCGATAGAGGCCAAGCCGAATGAGGGTAGCCATAGGTTATGGCTCCCTTTAGGTTTGCTTGTGGTGCAGGATGTTTGTAATGATCGGCTGCCCGCTGACGGACCCGCCGCAATGAATGCCGTAGTGTGTCGGTCCAGCCGTAAGGTAATCGTGGCGTGCGCGACTGTCCTGCTGCATGAACGTGTTTGGATCGCAGCCGTACTTAAAAAGAAGGTTCGTCCCGTCATCCGTGATCTGCAGGAACATCATGTTCCCCACGAACCCGGTGATGGCGGTGTTTGAGCTGTTATACGCCGATGAAAAGGTTGTGAGTGAAGACCACTTCGATACTGTGTAGCCGGATTGAGTAGAACCGTTAGAACTGTTCGACCAGTGGAACAGCACCAACTTGCCGGAGCCGGAATCGTAAAAATACATTCCGATGGTAGGTCCGACGCCGAGGCAGGTGAATCCAATGGTGATTGTGTACGGCGTCGCTGGTGCGCTCAGTTGGATGCCCGCTAAAGCTGCGTCAGTCCGGCTTGCGAATCGAAGGCCACCGCCCGTAAGATCGGTCAGCGTGGCTGAACCTTGGCTCTGCCACGACCAGCTAGAAACCGTGGGCGGCTGATGAAGATTTTGGTTAACCCGAAGAACGGGTACCCAAGTCGAACCGTTGTAAAGGTACTCGTAGTTGGAATCGGCGTCGGTGGGAACGAAACGGTCCCCTGTCTTCAGGCTGCTCGTCGGAAGACTCGAGTAGGTGTTCACGCCACTCAAGTTGTTTCGGATCGCATCAATCGCGCCCGCTGTGAGGATCGAATTGATGGTTGCGCCGTTTGTATGGGAGGCCGCCGTGGTTCCTTCGGCTCCCCTGGTGATGGTCCAGGTCGTGCCCGAAACCGCCGTAACGATCATGATTTCGGAATCGATGAGAATCCGAAAGTTTCCACCCGAAGGATAACCGGTGCTCGAAGCGACCGTCAACGAAGTGACGGAGTTGTTGATGGTCCCGTTAAGCGTCGTGCCGGGATCGTTGACGTATTGTTCGTTTGCCATATCGCTGGAACCCTAGCTTTCGTCGTAAGACAGCGTTAGCGTTGCCGACGCGGTCGCGCCCGCCGCCGCTGAACTGCTGGTTTGCAACTGCGTCACGACGTACTGCGTGAAACAAGGATTCGTAGAACAGGACGAACCCGGACTCGCGGTCTGCGGTCCCGTTCCTACAAACAGCACCGTCAGACCCGATCCAATCGAAATCGCCGATGTCACATCGGTCGTCAGAGCAGAGTTGGTGGTGGTGCTGGGTGTGGTGTAGGTGGTCGTCACCGCCCCCTTCAAAGTGAGGCCCGTCCCAAACGTGCCCGCAGTGTGAGCAAACAGACCGTTCGAGATCGTCGTAAAGGTGCCGCTGAACTCGCCGTAGATGAACTTCTCATAACTGTTGTTGCCAGCCGTGATCGGAAACGCCGTAATCGCACTGGTGGCATCGTCGATGTTCTTCCAATTGCAATCCGTAGTGGTTGCGCCTTGGGTCGTGCCGTGGGCTGGTGAGCCGGTGGCCGCGCCGTTGTCCTGGAGCCATGTGAATGTTGCTGCCATTTTGGTAAACCTCTCTAACTGAACCGCGCAATCCCGAGCGTCAGATTGTTGATCTGCGACTGCGTCCACTCGTCGCTCGAATCGGGGAAGTAGCGCTCAGGGTCGATGAAATACTGCCAGCTTCCATAACTCGGATAAAACAGGCCGGTCGCTTTGTCATCCGTGTTGTAGAAGCCGAACGCTGCACCGGCACCAGGGTCCGACAGGGTCATCCACCAAACCGCGACGGTTCCCTTGATGGTTCCGTTGAACGCAGGAATGTCTTGAAGGCTGTAGGAATCTTCCTGACCGGCTGAGTCGGCAGTGTTGTATGTCGTGCCGTCCGGAGGCGCGGAATTGACCATCGTGTAGTGCGTGCTACCGGCGTGGGGCGTCCAATCTGAATCGCCGTCGCCATCAGGGTAAAGGGGCACCACTGCGACGTCGCCCAAAGGGTCCCTTCCACCACCGGTAATATAAAGGTCGGTCATGATGCCGGGTCGTGAATCAACCGCTGCGAACGCCAGCGCCATCTGCTCAATCCAGGGATTAGTTCCTACGGTGCCGTCGCCAACCGTGCGCCGTCTCGGTGAGTCAACGGTTGCAAAAGACACCCATGCTTCACCGTTCACCCAGAAATCATAGAAGCAGGTGTTCCAGTAAGCCTCGGGAATCGCGGGGGTCGTCAAAGTTGCTGGGACGTACGGCTGATACTGGCGTGTCACCTGCAGATGAAGTTCGAAGTAATACCAAGTCCGGGCTTTGATGGCCTTGCCCGTTATCAAGCCCTGAGCCGGTGAACCCGCCAAGCTCGTGACGAAGGTGAAACGGCCATCGCCCACGCCTACAAGCTGAAAGTAGAAACCCGACGCGTCGTTGCCGATCACAATCGGTCCTTCATCGAGCCGTGGAGTCTGGTATCGAATACCTAGCGTGATTTCATCGGTCTGTGAACCCCATACCGTCTTGGCCGAGCCGTACACGGAACCGGGCAGAAGGCTGCTCCCAGAAATGACATCGTTCCCGTTGGCATAACGCAATTCCGCCGTGTTGTAGAGTTGGTCTGCCTGATGGACCACGTCGTAGAACTGGAACGAGTCAGCAAAGATAAGGGAAGCCACGCCCGAATATTTAGGGTCTTAGGGTGCCTTCTCCAAGCCGATCTGCACGGAATTGATGTCGGAAAGCGTCCAGGGCGAATCGCTGATCCTGTATCGCATGGCATGACAAAACGCCGTGTAGTTGCCCAGCGACGGATAGAACGTCTCGAGCGTAAACAAACCCCCGCCGCTGTCCCCGCGCAGCGCATTGAACCGGCATGGACCCGCATTAGTTTTTGTGACGTAGTAGTCGGCTTGCGCTCCTCGAATGTCCGTGTAGATCGAGGGAAGTTGCGAGAGCTTGTAGGTGTCAACGACTGGCCCGAACAGGTCTTCAGCTTGGCCGCTTGAAACGGTCGTTGCATCCCCATCCGGCGTTAGGTCGTCAACCATCTTCCAGTTCGGTTCATCCGGGTCTGAAGGCGTAAAACCCGTGTAGGCACCTGGACCCACGGGACGCAGCGTCTTAATGGCAAGACCCTGCTGCCCGTTCTCAAACAGTCCATCCGCCAGAAACTCACCGTCTGTGATGTAGAGATCGTCGAACACGCCAACAATGTTTGTGTTGAAGCCAATAGTTGACCAGTTGAAATTCGGACCTACCGGCTTTTCGGGTGAGTCCAAGGTGGTTGAGAGCCACGTCACCCCGTTGACCTTTAAGGTGTAGTCGATTTCGGCGTGGTACTCGCCAGTGAAGACGTTGAGGACTGGGAAGGCTTGCGCTTGAAATTCAAAATAATTCCATTGGCCCGGTTTGATGTACTTGGCGGTAGCACTCCCGAACGTGGCGCTTCCCAGCATGCCGGACGCTGTCGAGAAGCCACGTCCGCCCGGAGGAATCGAAACGGCTGGCGGATGGGCGTCGTCGTAGCCAGAAGCTCCGTTTACGATGATCGAGATCACTTGACCGCCTGAGATGCTGACGTCAATAGAAGAGTAGGTGCCGCCCGAAACGGTGTTGATGAGCTTCACGTCGGGCACCGTGTCGTAATAGCACCCGCCATGCGTCACGCTCACATCCACGACCGTGCCACCTGAGTGAACCGCAGCCACAGCCGTGGCGTTGTCGTCGTAGTGGTTCAATTCAAAAGTGAACCCACCCTGCACGAGGTTCTGCATGGTGATCAACGAAGGCATCGAAGCTGCCGGAATGTAATCGTTCAGCCTGTAAGCGAAACCAATCGTCACAAGCGGTTGATCGCCGGGGAGCTTGTAGGTAGCGCCGCCCTGCGCTCCTTGCGACGCACGTCCCGGATAAGGCTTCAGGCCGGACGACAGGTAATAGTTGTAACCTTGGCCTTCAAGGTCGTAATCTTCAAAACCGTCAATGTAAAAAAGCTTGCTGTCGCTCATGGGGCAATGATGTTTGTGGTGGGCGTGCTGGTGACGTACAGGTTGATGGTGACTCGGCCACCCGGCGTCTCGGAGCCAAGTTGCAGAACTTTGCCGTAGAACATGTCTCCCGGTGCGACCGCGATGGTGCCGTTGAAGGCTGAGCCAGTTTGCCGAGTTGAGAGCGTGTCTGGGATCAGGACACCGCCGCCTGCACCCGCGCCCGTAAAAATCGAATTGTAGGTTCCGCCGTTGTCCCGGCTTTGGAAAATGTCGATGTAGACGGCGGAGCCGACAGGCGCTTCCTGCGCGTTTGCATCCCAACCAGACAGGACACCCGAGCAATTCATCATCGCGACTGTTGTGGTGTCGTTCAGAATCAAGTCCGGCGAACCGCCTTGGCCGGAGAACACGAGCGTCATCTGTGGCTTGCTCAGATTCGCGGACGTGCCATAGATGTAGATCATTCGGACGGGTGCATTCACGTCGTCGGACTCGATGCCGTTCTGATCCACCGTGTAGCCGCCTACTAGCAGCGATTGCTTTAGAAAATTCGCAGTGGGAGCCGCGATGCTGGTTGCAAGCTGGCTCTGGCTGGTTGCGATCTGACTGGAATCCGCAAACGGTCCCCATGCTCCGTCTTCCACAATGACCACGCTGGTTGCGTCGATCACCAACGGAACGTCGAGCGAGTAAGAAGTGGTGCCATTTGAAACGATCTTGGCTTTTGCGCCTCGGTTGGTTCCGGCGATAACGCGCATGATGCAACCCTTGTCTTGGTTGGTCGTGAGGCCGCTATGCGGAGTTTTCAGCTTGGTTGCGGGATCGTAGTTCAGAGCGTTCGAGATTCCGGCGTCTGTAAAGGTCGTGGGCGTTCCGGAGTTGTCGTAACCGGCGAACGTCACCACAAAGGCGTCCGTGGCTTGCACGCTTGAGGCGTCACGGTCGAGCGTGAAGGTGCCGGTGCTCGGGTCAAACGCCGTGATGTTGAAGGCAGCAAAGGGCGCGGAGCCTTCCTCACGCCCGATGATGACGAGTTGACGCCCTGTCCAATCATCAGAAAGCGCCGCGTCCACGCAATCCGCCGACACTAGCGTTGTGCCGGACACACTCGTAACGCCAGCGCCAAGAACGCCGCCATGCACCAGGATCTTGGGTTTGATTCGGACCTTTTCGGAGTTCGGGTTCGGTAGCGCCCAAGTTGATCGGACGAGCGGACCCGTAACGGTGATGCTAGTGGGCGTGATAGAGTCGGCCGATCCGCTCAGAGTTATGATTTGCTGTTCGCAAATCAGGTCGTCGAACTCAGATACGAACACCGCACAATCGACTAGGCCGCTGACCGGAGGCCAGATGATGCCGTTGATCTGGAACTTGTTGGTGTTGGTTCCGGTGGGGACCTGGACCAAGATTAGTTCGGAGGGCGGTGAACAAACGGCGTTCGAATCACGGGCGCAAATCGCTACCCGGTAGGTCTTGCCGCCTTCAAGATGCCCGCCCGTGGCGGAGCGCACGACGTTTCCGGCTGTGATGCTGGGTGCGCCGACGTTCGGGATGAACTCGTTCGCAGGCTCCTTACCTTGAGTGACGATGTACGCCTGTGCTGAGCCATCGGCGTTGATCTGATAGATCTGCTGACAGTCGAAGGTCCACTCGTTGGGCCAGAGCGCGTCGGCGCTGTCGGCCTGCACCTGATACGGTGCCCAGCAGCCCAACGGCTCCGGGTAGAACATGACCGGCAAAGGCAGCGGAGCCACATCAACCGGTTTCGGTCCGATGTCCAACTGGTACATCGAGTCCGTGACGGTGCGGCCTTCGATCTGGATGGACCAATCCTTCATGAGCTTCCAGCCGGTAATCCGGAAGTCAGCAGTTGCGATTTGGAATGGAACGTCAGAGCCATTGCCGGGTGGCGTCGTGACCACGAGATTTGATCCGTCCGTGATGCTGGCAACCGTGACCTGGACGCCGCCAATCACGATCTCTTTGTTAACGAGGCTGGTGTCGCCTGTGTACTGGGTGAAGCTGTCGCCGCTGGTGAGCGAGACGTTGACGCCCGACACCGTAACAGTGCCACTCTTCCCCGGAATGTCGGGGTGGGTCATCGAGACGACTTGGCCGACTTCCGTTTCAAGAGCCAGCACGGTGGTGCCCCACGTGGCTAGACGAGCAGTCCTCCACTCCACCGGGTCAACGTTCGTGCCGTTGTTGAAGGTGTTGGAGGCCGAGATACCGCCGAGTTCCTCACGGGTCAAAGTTGCGGCGACTCGCAGGGCCTGAGATAGCGACGAAATCCCGACGCTATGCATCTGCTTCGATAGCGGAGAAGCCGTACGCCCGTAGAAAATCTCGTGGTCCTTATCCTCGTAGGTGGCGGTGTTGGCTTGGTACTGGACGGATTTGTCGGCGAACGAAATTTCGAGGCGCTCAAACGTCGGATCGATCGGAGCTAGGCGCAACGACTGGTACAGCGTGTTGCCCATCGTGAACGCCGACGTGGACGCCGCATTCTCGCGGATGCCCAGCTTGAGCTTTCCGAACTCGAACGTGAAGTAGCCGTTGCAGCAGTTCATGATTTCGCGGAGCCAATCACGCGTAGGCTTCTGCTGCGCGAACGAACCCATGAAGCGGAACTGCGACTCCGTGCCGATCCCCAACAGGTCGTCCACCACCAAGTCAGCGATCTCCGCGCAGCCAGAGCCGTCACCGACGACCAGCGAACTCAACACAAAGGTTTCAAGCTGCGTGGCTGAGTCGGCGTTTTGCAGGCCCAAAGCGCGGAGGTAAACGTTAACGGCGATCCAAAACGGATTGGTGAGGCCATCCACGGAGGATCGAGTGCCGGAGGCGTCCCAAACCCAGCCGGAGAGTCCTTGGGAGATCGGAACCACCATGCTGTGGCTGTCGGTGGTGCTGGGGCTGATACCGGAGGGCTTCGCATAGCGAAGATCCATGAAGGCCAAGCCCGCCGCTTTGTTGACGGTCTGCACCGCGCCCGAAGCAGTGAGCGAGAAATCGTCTACCGTGTCTGGGTCTTCACCGTGTAGCTCACGCAGGCCAAGGCTGGTGTCGGATAACACCACGTCCTGCGAGTTGACCTTAAAGCCCTGCGGCAACAGGCCATCCGCCATCGGCGAGATGATGACGTGGTAGCCATCTGAGGTCGTCGCAACCTGCATGCCCGTGAATTGACCGATGCGACCCACGCCGACAATGCCGAGCACGTCGAAAAAGTCGCCCTCGTCACGGACGGCGGCAACTAGGCAGTTGGCGTAAAAAGCGTTGAGCGGGTTGCCGTCGTCGTTACACCAGATCTCAGGCAGAGCTTGGCCGATGATGGAATCCGAAGCGATGGAGGTTGCCGTTACAGAGTTGCGGTTGAATCCAAGGAATCCGCTGCTGTTGTCGAGAATCTGGACGCCTTCTTGTAAGATCCGGATGCCACCGAAGTACGGCTCCATGCCGTGCTGTTTGCAGCCGCTGCCCACTGAGTCGTCATACTGATAACTGCAGGCGTTCGGGTTGCCGCCACTGCCAGCGCTTCCATATGGGCAAAGCGGAGCCAAGTTGAATGGCTTGTAGCAGGTCCTCGAAACGGTCCTGGTCGGATACGGCTGCGTGACTCGAAACAGACCGTCCGAGCACTGCATCGTGAAAACGCTTGTGCCGTCCGACTGGTAAGAGACCACGAAGCCTTTCCACAGTTGCAGGAGGATGCCAAGCTGCACGTGATACAGGCACAGATCTCAATGGAGGCGTTCTTTAACTCCGTGGCGTTGGCAAGCTTCACCATGGAGCGGTCAGCGTTGCCGAACGAGAATTGAACGTTGTCGGCCTGCCCGGTGATGTTCTGCGACATGATGACGCCGGTTCCGGGTTCACCAATGTCGAGCAGTCGAGGCAGGTAGGTGTTGGAGCCGACCGTCACTCGCCGGTCACTCAGGTAAATGTCCTGCACCGAGTCGTCCAGCACTTTGATATGGATCAGCGGAATGATCTGCTGAACCTGCTGAGCAAGGCCGGTCTTCAGGCCATCAGCGGGGAAGCGGGTAACGGCTTGGTTGATGGGATAGCTGGGTGCCATAACGTCGGGCGCTTCTAGGAAGGTCAGCCCGATCTGACACATCGTGGCTAAGTGCTGGATTGAGAGCGGTTGAACGTCGAACACAACTTGTACAGGGCTGGTGCTGTGGTCTCCCGTGGGCGCGTTGTAGATGAACGATTGGTAGCTGCCCTGGACGCTCTCGTAAAAGTCGAGCAGCAGCGCCGCGTCACTCTCGCTTAAAACAGCGCGGCGAAACGTGAACTTGGTAGGACCGATGCCAGATAAAAAGGACTGCTCTGCTTTTGTGGCAAGCTCGCCAAACCGATGGTTGATGACGGTGTACGGGCTTGTAGTCGAATAACCGAAATCGCTCGTAAGCGGGAATGTGAGTCCTGAGTTCTTTGGAGTCGGAATGGAGATCGGGCCTAGGGTGTCTGCCATGGCGGGCAGACATATTTATTCGGCGAGTCACCCTATAGGACTTGCGCCTGAATATTTCGGCGTGGTTTTCTTTGGAATAGGAGGTCGAGTTACAAAATGAAACTGCTTTTATTGATGACGGTGTTGGTAAGCCCGCTCTTCTGCCAACAAGCGCCGCCCGTGCCCGGAGATTCAGGGACGTGCCTTGTGATGACAGAGGCGAAAGCCAAGCTCGACAGCAACGGTCAGAAAATCTCAATCACGGGGCTGGTATTGAACAAGTGCGGACGCAGCTTTGACATCGTGCAGATTTGGTTCAAGCTGGTCGATGGCGTGGGCGTCAGAGTCGCCGACGCTTTTGGTTGGGTTGGTGGCCTTGCAGATGGCGAGACGTGGAAGTACGAGGCGATCAACATTCGACTCGACCAAAGCGACGTTGCCGGTTTCAAATTCGACAAGTTTCTAATCCGCTAAAGGGCTGCGTGGCCCGCTGGCTCCTGCTGGCGGGCCACAGTCGTGTTTGGCCTCCTACATATTGGCGATGCTGTCCCTACCGCCCAGCCACATCGAATCGTTCGTACAGGAATGCGTCGAGCGGCTGACGGAGCGGCAACGGATGTTGCTGGAGTGGGAAATGACGCCCAAGCGCGAGAGGATGAATTCGCGAGCGCTCGCTGACAAGCTAGCAGCCACGCGCCCCCAACTTGTGAAGATTCGAGCAGAAGCATTCATGGCGCTCCGGATCGAGATGGCGCGGTCAGGCGTGCGTGGCTTAGTTGACTTTGAACCTTACTAGGCCACACCCATTAAGCGGCCCTGTTTCCGGTAAAACCTGCCCAATATATCTTGTTGGAAAAGTTTTCTCCATATTCGAATGGGGGCATGTTAAACCAAACTGCTGTTCCGCTGCCACCGATTGAAGTCGCTCCGCCCCCAGAAAGCGAGCTGATCCAGAGAGTCTATACGGCTCGCAAGATTCGCCTCATGATGTTGGGCTGGGAGCTGGCCTTCCCAGCCATCGCCAACACACCCGTAGCGGTCGTGGTGGATGGCACACTGCTGTGCCGTGTCGCTTCCATCGCCTACGATCCAGACCTCGGCTATCTCGTTGTGGAGGTCAGCTAGGATGCCGACTCTCATCCACTTCATCGCCAATCACCAGCGCCCCGTCATGAGTGCCCTGGTGTTCTCGCTGGTGGCTGGTTTGCGGATGGCATTCGGACTTCGCAAGCTTCGCCGCATTCGTACTTTTCAGAGCTGCGTCTACTGCCGCCGCGCCTTGCCCCTCTACCGGCTGCGGTACTGCACCCGCCACCACGAACGCCTTGACCGCAAAGTCATCGATTCGTCAGCCATAGCGCGCCTCCAGGAGCACGATTTGCACCGTGGATTGCCCGTTTCTGCCGAGCCTCTACCAACCTTTGAGGACGTAACGCTGCCCCAACTCGCGCCGTATTTGGAACCCGGACGGCTGGCCAACTACGGCTTCAACCGCTTGATGGGTATCCCGCACCCCATCAAGTTTGAACCCCTCGATTACTGGAAGACCTTACAGCAGAATCTCCAGAACAGGAGGGCGGAGCGATGACGGCACGGCACAAGAGAACACTGATGTGGGCGACGCTCCTGCTGCTAGTCCTTTTTGGGCAGCACCTGCCAGCGCACCCCTTGGCAGGCTGGCTCAGGGGGCTGATGCACGAGACGAGTCTGACGTGGCAAGCGAGCATGCAGGGGGACCTATGAACCGGTGGG
This sequence comes from Bryobacteraceae bacterium, assembly GCA_036498815.1. Lineage (GTDB taxonomy): Bacteria > Acidobacteriota > Terriglobia > Bryobacterales > Bryobacteraceae > Palsa-187. The sequence goes on from DASYET010000051.1 coordinate 13,897, forward strand.
TCAAAAAGAACACCGGGTTGGATTTGGTCGAGCTGTTCCTCGTCGTGTGTTTCGTGGCGCTGTTCTCGGTTGCTGTCCATCCGAACCCGATGAGCGCAGACGACCTGCAGAACGTTGTGTGGATGCGGCGCTGAACGCGCCGTCTCCCAAACCTTCCCAAATAACCGCACTGAGGGTTATTGTCCCGACTATATTTGCCAGTTTTTAATAAAAGAGTAAGGTTTTACAGATGAAATCAAGCGATCAAGACAAACAAGGAGAATCCGACATGATGACCAGCACCAAGACGACAAACCGAAGCGATGCAATGCGGGCGGCGTGGGCAACCCGCCGCGCGAAAGTTGCGAAGGCTCCCCGGCACGCCAGCACCGCAAAGGCAACGGCTCCCAAGGACGCGCCCGAACCGATCCCCGCCAAGACGGCCAAGAAGCGCGCCATCATACTCTCCGGCCTGAAATGCTGCTGTGGTTGTGGCGAAATGACCAGAAAAACTCGTGCGTTTTTGCCGGGTCATGACATGAAGGCGAAGTCTGGCCTCATCGCTGGCAGGGCCAGCCGGGAGTTGAGGGAGCGAGCCTCCACAATCCCGTTCCTGAACGACCCGCGTTGGAAGAAGTTGCTGCAGGAGGCCAAGTAGCCATGGCCAACCTAAGCAGCGCTCTTTTGAAAAGCATCGCGCGGCAACGCGCCGCGCGTGTCGCCGAGCTGCTCTCGATGCCCGTTGCGACAGACGATGCGCTGGCGACCCAGCAGATCATGGAGGCGCAGCGGGCGACTGCGGACGCATGGCGGATGGCCGGTAACATTTCCGAGGCCAAGAAGTGGAATTGGGCGGCAGGTGAAACGGCGCGGCAACTGCGCAAGCAGGTTGCGACTGCTGATCCGCGAGAACTCGAAGCCCTGAAAGGGCTGGTGTAAGATGCCAGCCCTCACAGCGCTACCGTTGAAGCTGGCATTTGATGAGACCTCCGTCATGGACCCGTGGTCCATCGAGGCCGATGAGACGGGCGGAGGTTGGCAGACCGCGTATCAGAACTGGGGCCTCGTCGTGATCGAGGAATCGGCGACCGGGAACGAGCGAGCCATCACGATCCAGATGGCGCTTGAAACCCGAGAGCGCATGAGCGTCCTGGTAACGCTGGTAGGCGTGGGCTTCGTGACCTTAAAAGCCGAAACCGTGCGGACGCAGGAAATCGACTTGGCCGTCAGCCGGATCATCAATACGCTGCTCCAGCAATAAAGGAACCCCCTCCGAGAGGCCCGTCCGCATTCGCGGCGGGCCTCTTCCGTATCCGCCGCTATAGTTACAGCTACCCCCTATTTCCGAGCGCAACGGAAAGCGCTCGAAAGACCACAACGCGGCTCCCTTGCTCCGACGATCCTCCCCTCCAGTCTTTCCCCTCCCCGGCACAGAACAGACAGAACGGAGTCTCCGCAACTTTTTCGGAAGAAACGGTTGGGAGAGGTTTGCGGAGACTCCGTTCTGTCTGTTCTAGACACCCCAAAACCAGCAGAGAAGACCAAAGGGCTGTTTGTTTCTGTGTTCTGGAGTCGAACAGAGCCGAGGCGCGGAATGGGCGGGAAGGGGCGGGAAGGGGCGGCGGGGTCGCCGCGCAGGTGCCGGAAGTCAGACAATGGTGGCAGCCCTTTATGGACCAGCCAAAGCGGATTATCGACATCCAACGTGAACGGTTGCAGCACGAGAAGGCTGACGCCCCTGTCTGGGTCCTGGATTCGGTGTTGTCGCTGGAAACCTGCAAGAGCTTGGAGGCCGCGATGCTTCGAATCAATGGGCAACACCATGGCGGGCAAACCCCGAATCCGGACGAAACCGTTCGAAACGCTTGCGCCCAAGTCCTCCAAATACTGGACCACGCGCAAATAGACTCGACCTTCGCGAGTTTCCCTGAAGAGGTTGTGCGAATCACTCTGGGTTACGCGATTCGGTTCGAGTGGATTCCGCGCCCGTATTTGCAGCAGGAGAGTGATACGGACGGAATTTTTGGGCTGCCTTGGGTGAGTATGGAAGTCTTCGAGCAAAGACGAAAGGCTCTTATTCCGAGCTTTAGTAACTGGGCCGCTCAGCAGACCGATGCAGGGCCGGTCTCAAATCCAGCCACACCCCTAAGACCCACGCCCGAACAAATCCTCGATGCTTATAAGGCCAAGGAGCACCTATCCTCTTGGGAGGCCGTCGCGGAAAAGTGTCGCGTCAAGAGAGACACGATTCTAGCAATCAAAAATCAAAAGCGGTGGGTATCAGACGGAAGTTATGAAAGCGTCGCCCGAACCGTTGGTGTCGAAGAGTCTGATCTTCATCCCCAAACGCTTCCCCGGCCAAGCCATCCCCCGCGTCGTGACCTCCGCAAGCCGAAGTCTGGGTCGAAGAATTAGTCGAAACCTTCGACCCATATTTCGACTAACATTCTGTCTTTTCAGCAACCTACAAAGCTGGCATACTCGATTCATGAGATGCAAGCGAAACACGAAGCAGTTGAATCGTTAGCACCTCCTTTCACTTCTTAGGACAGTCCTCGCGGTCTTCGAGACTGCGTGAAATCCACCGACAGGCAACGTGTCTCTGATCAGGATACGTGTGCCTGTTCATCCGGTCGGCGTGTGTCGGCCAAGGAGAAATCAAGATGAATCATGAAAACGAAATGAGTGAGCTGGAGTTGAACAACCTCACGCAAATGGAAAAGGACATTACCGATGAGGACTTGTTCAGCCAGAATCCGTTCCCGGAGCCGATCGATTCGGACGACGCGGGAGACGGCAAAGATGTGGAGGTCGTCAGCGGCCCCCCGGCAGCCGAAAAGCCGCGCACGTATGGCCCGTTCGAAGTCACAGAAATTCGTGACCAGAAAGACAACGCGCTGAATCGTCCGCAGAAGTCGATTCGTGCGAGTTTCATTTCAGGGACCAAGCGGACGCCGTACCTGATTTCCTGTTTTGACGCCAAGGTGCATGCTCTCGACGGCGTTGAACTGGGCGGGCAGTACAACTTCCGGGGAGTCGTGAAACGCAAAATCACGCTCGTCAATGGCGAGAAGCGGGTCAGCTTCTACCTGAACATCGTCTAGTGCAAGCTGGGCAGCGCTTCGGTGCTGCCCCATTTTGAGGAACAAATCTTATGACTGAATTCATTTTTCCCGATGTTCTTATCGCCATCGCGCGGTGGCTGGTTTACATCCTCACTCAACTGGAGGTTGGCGCGAAGCCTGCGAAGCAACCGTTCAGCCCAATGACCCTGACGATGGGCAACCGGCTGGAAGACACGAGCAGTTACGTCTTCGCGGTCGACACCCTGCGAAACGCAGTCGCGTATGGAACCGCTGAGGCGCATGTTCAAGGGCCTCCGTTTGCTGGGCTTGGTTTCCGATTCGAATACGATGCAATAGCCCCGTTCATCTTCATTGACCTCGACAACTGTCGCAATCCGGAAACCGGTGAGATTGAATCCTGGGCGCATGCCATCATCGAGCGCCTGAACAGCTACACCGAGATTTCGCCAAGCGGGAGAGGCGTCCATATCCTCTGCCGCTCTCGAAGAACGCCGGGAGAGGGCAATCGCAAAGGCAACATCGAGATCTACTGGCGCGGGCGCTGGGCGGCGATGACGGGCCAGCACCTCGCCAACACCCCTGTGGACCTCGAAGACAGAACCGAAGAAGTCTTGGTGCTGCATGCCGAGTTGTTTCCACCGGCTCCTCCCGTTTTTGTGGCTCCTCCATCGATCTCGAAAGCTCCAAGACTTGCACCCTCTGTCCGATTGACGGACGACGCGCTTCTGAATCGTGCTCGCACGGCTCGCAACGGCGCGATGTTTCGAACGCTGTTCGATGAGCCGCCGTCGCGACCCAATCACAGCGAAGAAGACCTGCGACTGTGCAGCATGTTGGCGTTCTGGACAGCGCGGGACGTTGAGCGCATTGACCGGTTGTTTCGGCGTTCAGCTTTAATGCGCGACAAGTGGAATCGCCAGGACTATCGGGTTCGCACGATTGCCAAGGCCGTGATGTCCACGCGGGAGGTCTTTAGACCCACCACACACAACACCCCAGGAGGCACCCGTGGCTGACGAACAAGATCAGTTAGACCGTCAAGAGTCCAGGGGCGAGATCCAGCGCGTTGAGCCTGCGCAGGGCCTCGTGCCCTCGCTGGTCGAGAATGTGCGCGGCGAGTTTCAGGATTTGTCGCTGAACTATGACTGCCGCGCCACTGGCCTTGGCAATGCCGAATGCATGGTGCTTCGGCATAAATCCCGTCTGCGATACGTAACTGAAAAGGGCGAGTGGTTGTTCTGGCAAGGATTCTGGGTCGTTGACGTTGGCGATGTGCACGTCCGGCAGTTGGCGAAGGACACGATCAAGTCACGCTACTGGGAGCTTTCCCAAATCAAGGAGGAAAAAGCTCGGACGTTCATGTATGCATGGCTTCTGCGGTCTGAATCCGACGAGAAGTTGAGCGAGATGTTAAAGCTTGCCTCGACCGATTCGAACTTGGCGGTCCACGTCAGCGAGTTGGATGCGCATCCGCACCTGCTTCTTTGCGGTAACGGCGTCGTAGATCTCCGCACTGGGATTCTGACTGAAAACCGGCCAGAGTTGCTATTGACCAAGCGCACCGACGTTCCGTTTATCCAGGACGCCAAATCGGAGGTTTGGGAATCGTTTCTGGAACAGGTAACCGGTGGCGATTCCGGACTGCGCCGCTTCTTACAACTTGCAACCGGATACAGCGCCACGGGCTTCATTCGGGAGGAAGTTCTTTTCATGGTGCATGGCCCCGGTGGGCGCGGCAAGAGCACGTTCATTGACGCTATCGGACGGGCCTTGGGCGACTACTATGTCACCTCTAACTTCACGACGTTCTTGATGCGTGATCGCGTCTCCAGTGGCCCAAGTGAAGACATTGCTCGGCTGGCAGGTGCGCGTCTCGTCACAGCCATCGAGGTGGAGGAGGGCCAAAAACTTGCCGAGGCGCTCGTCAAGAGCTTGACGGGTGGCGACATGATCGCGGCGCGATTGCTCTACAAGGGGACTTTTGAGTATAGGCCGCAATTCACTCTCTGGTTGATCTGTAATCACATGCCCACGTTCTCCAACATGGACGAGGCGATGGGCCGTCGAATCTTGAGGCTGCCATTCGAACAGAAGCCAACGGTCGTCAACAAGAACCTGAAGGCACTGTTAACGGATGCCGTAACCAGCCCAGCGATTTTGGCGTGGATTGTCAGAGGTGCCATTGATTGGTTTGAAAACGGGCTTCAAGTTCCGAACAGCGTTCGCATTGCGACCGATCAAGCCCGTGAGCAGATGGACCCGCTTGCCGACTTCATTGAAGAGGAATGCACTCTCGACCCCACAGCGCTTATACCGGCTGTTAGATTACGCGCCCGGTACGAGATTTGGTGTAAGAACAGCGGTCAACGCTACACGCTGGGTCGGCGCAAATTTGACAGGCAGCTCGAATGGCGCGGGTTGATGCGCGACCACCGGTACGTGAACGGTGTCAAGACATGGTGTTGGTTGGGCATTCGAGAAGGTGCGTCAGATAGCGCCCCTGGAAGAATGCCAGAGCGTTTCACTGAGCGAGGCGGTGGCCATGAATAAGCCACTCCCAAGCGTTGGGCGTTATCAAGGGTTGGATGCAACCCATATCGAGATCTTGGCCCTCCGTCCCGGTTACGCCCAGATGAGATGTTTCGTGGATCTCGTGATCTTGCCTTGGGGCTTGACGCTCTACAACGTTGGAATTTCGTGCCTCTCCGGAAAGTGGAGCACGGTTATTCCCAAGCGAGAAGAGCGGGTAGAAGGCCGGTTTCCTCGCCGTGTGCCTGTACTCCAGTTCACCAGTCACGCGCAGCGTTTCTTCGATAATGCCGTCCTGGTGGCAGCCAACGCATATCGGGGCGATCAAACCGCCCAAAGGCCCAATGTCTTGCAGTTCTTCGACGACCTCAATGAGGAGTCGGACGAAGACCCGAGCGAGTAGGTCCGCCTGTTGCGGTTTTTGAATGGCAATTGCGCCCAAACTTTTGGCTGATTTCTCCTGGAGGTGTCTATGGCTCGAAAGAAAAACCAACGTCCGAACGGTTATGTACACCGCCAGCGAGAAGTCTGGTATCTGACGTACAGCCGCGATGAGTTAAATGATGACGGTGTTGTCGTGCGGAAGCGGCGTAAAAAGAAACTCGCTGCCACAAACCGTGACGATGCCCGGAAGGAGGCCGACAGGTTCCTCGACAGTCTGGTTTCCACGGCATCGGGCAGTATCACGCTCAGGCAATTTGTAGACCGGCACTTCCGGCCAGACTACATCACCAAGAAAAAGATCTCGACACAGGGCCACTACAAGACCGTCCTTGCCAACCACGTGCTCCCAGCCTTTGGGGATCGGCGTATCGACTCGATCAACCACGACGCTGTCCAGTGGCTCATCAACCAGAAACTGGAATCTGACCAGATGAAGGTTCCGGCTGCTGCGCGTGAACGTCAGCAACAGATCAAGGCGCTTCGCGACAGCGGAAAGACGCTCCGTGAGATTGCCCAAACGATCGGAGTGAGCCGGGGGAGGGTCGGGCAGATTCTGTCAGGAACCTACCGTCCGCGCGAAAAGAAGCCGTACTCCGTTCAAACCGTCGTCCATGTTCGTAACGTCCTGTCGGCGATCTTCAAGTATGCCAAGGCCAAGGGTGTCTACAAGGGCGACAACCCTTGCAAGACCGTCATGATCGGCGAATTGGATTCCAAGTCGCGTGAGCATTGGCTGACCCTGGAGCAGGCTAAGCAGTTGATTGACGTGTTGCCGACTCCCGCCAAGGAATTAGTGACGTTGTGCTGTACCACCAGCATGAACCGCGCGGAAGCCACGGCTCTAACCTACGGAGCTATGAATTTGACGGATGACTGGGTCGGGATGCTTCCGCCGCGCTCGTTGGAAGTCCGGCGCAACTGGTACAAGGGCAACCTCATCAGCGTGAAGACCCGGAAGCGCCGCCGCATCCTGCCCCTGCCGGTTTCGGTCGTGGAAGCCCTCCAGAGGATCAAGGACGCGTCGGAGTGGGTCGAGCCGGACGACTTCCTATTTGCGGGGCCAGAGCGCGACAAGCCCGTGAACGTGCGCAACCTCGAATCGAGAGTCCTGAAGCCCGCTGCCAAGGCCGTGGGCATACCCTGGTTCGGCCTCCATGACTGCCGCAGGCTGTGGGTCTCGTGCGCCAATCGGCTGGGCTTCCAGATCGCCGACATGCTGGCGGGCGCTGGGCATTCCTCTTTTGGAATGACACTGCGATACTCGGCTCCGCAGATTGAACGGCGGCGCGGTGGGAATGAACAGATCAGCAGCCTGCTCACCGGAAAGGCTGAGACTCTAGACACTGACGCGTCCGTGAGCGGTTCTTTCAGCACTAACTCAGCACTAAGAGCCACTCCGAGGGTGCCGGTCGAGGATGCCACTGTTATCATGGAAACACGTAACGACGGGCATTAGACAACAATTGTGGGCGCGTAGCTCAGGTGGATAGAGCATCAGCCTTCTAAGCTGAGGGTCGCAGGTTCGAGTCCTGCCGCGCCTACCACGTTCCCTTTCCGGCCCCGTTACGCAAGCTGGTGCGTCGCGGCGCGGAACGCGTTATTCGACCGGTGATCTCCGGCGAGCCAGCGCTTCAAATCGGCGTGGGCCGTGCGGCGGCGCTGCTCGTTGCCGTCGGCCGCTTCGGAATTGTCGACGGTGAGTTCCAGGATCATGCCATTGGGATCGGTGGCGTAAATCGAGCGGCAGTAGCCGTGTTCCAGCACATAGAAGCTCGGCTCCCGGCTGCCCGCTGCTTTAAAGCGCTCCTCCACGCGGCGCTGCGTCTCAGCGTCAACGTTCACGGCGATGTGATGAAACGGAGAGGGCGGCATCTTGGGGCCGAACTGTTCCTGATCCTCCGCGTCGGCGAACTGGAAGAACGCGAGCGCGCTGCCGTCGGCTAGGCCGAAGAAGCAGTGGCAGTAGGTGCGCTCCTTGCCGAAGAGTTCGTCGGACTCGCACCAGGTGGCCACCAGCGGCATCCCGATCAAGTCTTCGTAGAAGTGACGCGTCGCTTCCATATCGTTCGTCACATAAGCGTTGTGATGCAGCCGCGTGGGCAGTTGAGCAGCCATGAAATACCTCTCGGAGGGGCGTAGCATTTGGCGTGCCGCCGCCGCGGGGAAGCGCGCCTGCGGCAAAGTCTTTCATTTTCCAGCGGAGTTCTGAAATCGGCGGGTTGGCGCGAGGGAACCTCTGGGCCGCCTCACCCAGTGGCTTGAGTGAAAACACACGGGCTGCGTATGTTGATGCCGGCCGCGCGGCTGCCTTACACTGAAATTTAAGCTTTACGCCTGCCTTCCCATGAACGAACTCCGCCACGACTGGACCCTGCGTGAAATCGAGTCGATCTATACGTCGCCGCTGCCGGATTTGATTTTCCGGGCGCAGACGGTGCATCGCGCGCATCACGATCCGGCGGAGGTGCAGGGGTGCATGCTGCTGAGCATCAAAACCGGCGGATGTCCGGAGGATTGCGCGTACTGTCCGCAGTCGGCGCGATACGACACCGAAGTGGGCCGTCAGGATCTGCTCAGCGTGGACGATACGCTCGAAGCGGCGCGGCAGGCTCGCGCGCAGGGGGCCACTCGATTCTGTATGGGCGCGGCGTGGCGCGATGTGCCCCGCCGTACCCAAAGTGACGCTCGATTCGACCGGGTGTTGGAGATGGTGCGGGGCGTGAGAGCGCTGGGCATGGAGGCGTGCTGCACGCTGGGCATGCTGACGGCGGAGCAAGCCGGGGAACTCGCCGCCGCGGGCTTAAGCGCGTACAACCACAACCTGGATACGTCGCCGGAGTTCTATGGCGAAATTATCACCACGCGGACGTATCAGGAGCGGCTGGATACACTCGCGCAAGTGCGCCGGGCCGGCATCACCGTGTGCTCCGGCGGCATCATCGGCATGGGAGAGAGTCGCACCGAGCGGTACGGCTTGTTGCGGCAACTGTCTTCGCTCGATCCGCATCCGGAAAGCGTGCCGGTGAATATGCTGGTGCGCGTGGAAGGGACTCCGCTGGCCGATCAGCAGGCGGAAGATCCACTGGAACTGGTGCGCATGATCGCCACGGCGCGCATCCTGATGCCGGCATCGATGGTGCGGCTGAGCGCGGGGCGATTGTCGCTGTCGGAAGAAGCCCAGGCGCTGTGCCTGCTGGCGGGGGCGAACTCGGTATTTCTGGGCGATCGTTTGCTGACGACTCCGAATCCGGAGGCGGACGCGGACCGGCGATTGTTCGACAAGCTCGGCATGAGGCTTATGCAGGCACAAGAGGTCCCGGCGAGTGCGGGAGACTGAGGGTCTCGAACGCCGCCTGCGGGCGCAGCTCGGCCAGCTGGACCGCGCCGGATTGCGGCGAACGCTGCGGGCGCCCTCCGGGCTGGATTTTTCGTCGAACGATTATCTTGGGCTTTCGCAGCATCCTGTATTGAAGCAGCGGATGGCGGCCGCGGTGTGCGAGCTTGGCTGCGGCAGTACGGGATCGCGACTGCTGCGCGGGGAGCGCGATGCGTTCTCTCAGGTGGAGCGGCGCTTCGCGAGTTTCAAGAATGCGGAACGGGCGCTCTATTTTTCGAGCGGATACTTAGCGAATATCGCGGTGCTGAGCACGTTCGCCGAAGCGGAAGACGTGATTTTTTCCGACGAGCGCAATCACGCGAGTTTGATCGACGGAGCCCGGCTGTCTCGGGCGCGAAAAGTGATTTATCCCCACAACGACGTGACGGCGCTGCGGCGGCTGATGCGCGACGACGCGGGGGCTGGGCAGAAGTTCGTCGTGACCGAATCCTTATTTAGTATGGATGGGGATTTCGCGCCGCTCGCGGAATACGCCGCGCTGTGCCGCGAGCACGGAGCCGCGCTGATCGTGGACGAAGCGCACGCCGTGGGGATCTATGGGGAGCGAGGCTCAGGCTGGATGGAGGCCTGCGGTGGGGAGAACGACGTCTTCGTCTCCGTCAACACGGCGGGCAAGGCCCTGGGCGTCGCGGGAGCGTTTGTGGCGGGACCTGAATTCGCCATCGAGACTCTGGTGCAGCGGGCGAGGCCGTTCGTGTTTTCGACGGCTCCTCCGCCGGCGCTGGCCGCGGCTCTCGAAGCGAGCCTCGACCTGATCGCTGCCGAACCGCAGCGGCGCGAGCAGCTTCTGGATCGCGCGGAACATTTGGGGCGCGCTCTGGGACTCGCGGGAACATCGCAGATCATCCCGTTCATCTTGGGCTCCAATGAGCGAGCCACCGTGACCGCCTCCGCCCTGCAAGAGCGCGGCTTCGACGTGCGCGCGATTCGCCCCCCGACGGTTCCGGAGGGCTCGGCGAGGCTGCGCATTTCCGTGAATGTGAATCTCTCCGAAGACGCGCTGGACCGGTTCGCCGCGGCGCTGAACGAAATCTCATGCGCGGTTTCTTCGTAACCGGGACCGGCACCGGCATCGGCAAGACCGTGCTGTCGGCGGCGCTGATGCTGCATTTGCGCGCGCGAGGCCCGGTGCGTTACTTCAAGCCGATCCAAACCGGCATCGAGCAGGATGATGACACGGCCGAAGTCCGGCGCCTGGCGTGCTGCAGCGCTGAAGAGATTTTTGACATCGGCGTACGATTGCGCGGGCCTGTTTCGCCCCATCTCGCGGCCCGGCGCGAGGGAATCGAAATCGCTCTGCCCACGCTGAAAGAAGGCATGCCGGATTTCGACGGCCGCTGGATCGTGGAGGGCGCCGGCGGAGTTCTGGTTCCCGTGAACGAACCGGAAACGATGGCGGATTTAATGAAGCTGCTCGACCTGCCGGTAGTGGTCGCGGCATCGAGCGGACTGGGCACCATCAATCACACGCTGTTGACGCTGGAAGCTTTGCGGGCGCGCTCGCTGCACGTCGCGGGAGTCGTGATGATCGGCGAACCGAACGCCGAGAATCGCGAGGCGATTGAGCGCTATGGAAAAATCGCGGTGCGCGGGGAGATGCCGCGCTTCGATCCGCTGACTCCGGAAGCATTGGCTGGATGGGCGGCGGAGGGGCTGAGACTGTGAGCTTGAGCGACCGCGACCGCGCCTGTGTTTGGCATCCGTACACGCAGATGCAGACGGCTCCGCCGCCGATTGCTGTGGTGCGAGGCGAGGGCGTCTATCTTTATACAGAAGATGGACGGCGGATTCTCGACGGCATCTCTTCGTGGTGGGTAAATATTCACGGGCACTCCCATCCGAAGTTGAATGAGGCACTGGCCGCGCAGGCCCGGCAGTTGGAACACGTCATTTTCGCGGGCTTCACGCATCGGCCGGCGGTGGAGCTTGCGGAACGGCTGCTGCAAGTATTGCCTGCGGGACTCGCGCGCGTTTTTTATTCGGACAACGGATCGACCGCAGTGGAAGTCGCGCTGAAACTGGCGGTGCAGTATTGGAGCAATCGCGGAGAAGACCGGCGCACGTTCGTCGCGCTGGATCATTCCTATCACGGCGACACGTTCGGCGCGATGTCGGTGAGCGCGGACTCGGCATTCACGCGTCCGTTCGCGCCGTTCCTGTTTCACGTGAAACATTCCGCCGCGAAGCTGGAGGAAATCGAATCCCGGCTGCGCGAAGGCGGCGTTGCGGCGGTCCTGATCGAGCCGATGTTGCAAGCCGCGGGCGGAATGCTGGTGTGGCGCCCGGAATTTCTAGCCGGGGTGCGGGAGTTATGCACTCGATATCAAACCTTATTCATCGCCGATGAAGTGATGACGGGGTTCGGGCGCACGGGTAAAATGTTCGCCTGCGAGCACGCGGGCGCCTCACCGGACATCATTTGTTTATCGAAAGCTCTGACCGGCGGCTACTTGCCGCTGGGCGCAACGGTCACAACGGCGGCGATTTACGAGGCTTTTCTCAGCGACGATCGTTCGCGGACTTTTTTTCACGGTCATTCTTATACGGCGAATCCGCTAGCGTGCGCGGTGGCGCTGGCGAGTTTGGATTTGTTTCGCGAAGAATCGACACTGGAGAGAGTGGCGAATCTGGAACGCTGGCTGCGGCGCGGGCTGGAGCCGCTACGGGCGAGGCCCGGTGTCGCGGATGTGCGTGTGATCGGCGGGGTCGGGATTGTCCAGCTCCAATCGGAACAACCGGGATATTTCGATGAAATGGGTCCGCGGTTGAGCGCGGAGTTTGTCCAGCGCGGATTGCTGTTGCGCCCGCTGGGGAATGTGGTGTACTTCATGCCTCCGTTCGCGATCACGGAAGAGCAGGCGGAGTGGGCCATGGAGCAGATGCGCGAGGTACTGTGAACAGATAAAGTCGTCGAAGGTCTGCCATGTTATGATGGCGGAACTTCACGATATGAGAAAAACCTCTGCCGCGGCAGTACTGTTTTTTGGGACCATGGCGCTGATTTCCGCGCAGGATCGGATCGCATTGCGGGGAAATCTGCATCCGAAGGCGCGGGGAGAGTTCGATTTAGGTCGCGCGGAGGCGACACTGAATATCGGGTACGCGTCGCTGGCATTCCGGAAGTCGGCGGCACAGCAAACGGCGCTGGACGAGTTGCTGCTGGAACAGCAAACGCCCGGCGCGCCGAATTTCCATCAATGGCTGACCCCAGAGCAGTTCGCGGAGCGCTTCGCGCCCAGCGAGAGCAGTGTGGCGGCGGCGGTGGAATGGCTCAAATCGCAGGGGCTCATGGTGCACGATGTGGGCCGAGGCCGGGGCTTCATCACATTCAGCGGCACGGCTGGGCAAATGGAGACGGCGTTCCACACGGAGATCCATCGCTATCGAGTAAACGGCGAGACGCACTTCGCGAATTCGACGGAACCGTCGATTCCGGCGATGCTGGCACCGATGGTCGGGAGCGTCCAAGGGTTGAACGATTTTCAGATGGAGCCGCTAGGCCATATGGTTCCGCACGCCACGGCGTCCGATGGCTCGCACTCGCTGGCGCCGGACGATCTGGCGACGATTTACGACATCAACCGGTTATATAGCGCCGGGTTGGACGGCACGGGACAGAGCATCGCGGTGATCGGACAGTCCGATTTCGACGTGACGGCGGTCCGCAGTTTCCGCAGCAAATATAATCTGGCGCCCCGCGATCCCCGCGTGATCCTCTATGGAAACGACCCGGGCACGACAGGTTCTTCCCTCGAAACGTATCTCGACTTGGAATGGACGGGTGCGGTGGCGCGCAACGCGCAGTTGATTTACGTGAACTCGACCAATGTATTTCTTTCGGCGCTGTATGCCATCGATAATAAACTGGCTCCCGTCATGAGCTTCAGCTACGGGTATTGCGAACAGCAAGCGCCTTCGGGCTACTCAGCGCTGTTCCAGGCGCTGGCGCAGCAGGCCAACGCGCAGGGCATCACCTGGGTGGCGGCGGCGGGAGATCAGGGAGCCACCAGTTGCGACAACGCAGAGCCGCAGGCGACCAAGGGCGCGGCGGTGCTGTTTCCCGCCAGCATGCCGGAAGTGACCGCGGTGGGCGGATCGCAGTTCAACGAAGGTACCGGCACGTATTGGAATGCGGCCAACGGAGCCAATGGCGGGTCGGCGTACAGTTACATCCCGGAGGCGGCGTGGAACGAATCAGTCCTATTCGGCGAGCCGCTGGGCGGCGGCGGAGGTGCGAGTGTTCTGTTCCCCAAACCCGTATGGCAAACCGGAACCGGCGTGCCCGCGGACAGCGCGCGCGATCTTCCCGATGTGGCGCTGACTTCCAGCTATCACGACAGCTACAACATCTGCGTTCCCGGAACTTGCGGGAGCGGCATCTTCGGAACCTCCGCCTCCGCGCAGGCGTTCGCGGGGATGGTGGCGTTGCTGAATCAGTATCTCTCGCTGAACGGGCTCGCGCAGCCGGGCATTTCCGGCGTCGGAAATCTGAATCCACAGTTGTACCGGCTGGCCGGTTTGGTGCCGAATGCGTTTCACGACATCACGACGGGGAATAACTCCGTGCCGTGCGCGGCGGGAACTCCGAATTGTGTGCAGGGCAAGGTCGGGTTTGACGCGGGAGCCGGGTACGATCTGGCCACGGGGCTGGGATCGGTGGACGCGTTCAATCTGGTGGCGGGCTGGACGACGGCGGCGGCGCGGCCGGCCACGGTCACGATTCCGGGCGCGAGTCCGTCGACGTTCAATTTGAGTGACTCCACTGTGTTGTCCGCGACGGTAGTTCCCTTGAAGGGGACCGGCGCAGCGGACGGGTCGGTGTCATTCTATTTCGCGGCAAACCTGTTGGGTGTAGCGCCGCTCACGACGGTGGCGGGGCAGCAGACGGCGACGCTGACGGTATATGGTTCGCAACTCCTGCCAGGTTCGGACACGATCCTGGCGATCTACAACGGAAGCGCAAACTTTGCGATGTCCTCGGGAACCGTGCCGGTGACGGTGAGCATTCCGGCGAATAGTTCGGCGATCATTCCCTCCGTGAGTCCGAATCCGGTGTATCAGCACACTCCGGACGCGTCCGGAAATACGTGGACGTACACCATTACTCTGACCAACGCGACGAAGATCGCGACCACGCTGACGGATTTTACGGTGGACGGCGTGAGTTTGAAATCGCAACTGACGACTCTGTTCGGCGGCACGGCGATTCCGGCATCGGGAAAGTTGACGGCGAAGCAGGGGGCCAGCGGCCTGAAGCTTCCCTACACGCGCGTGCTGGGGTTCAGCGGCGTGGATGCGAGCGGGTTCACCTGGACCCAGCAGATTCCCTTGACGTTCGAGGGACCGCAATTTAGCAGCTTTATTTCGTACGCCATCAACGCCGCGGCCGGACAGATTGCCGCGGCTCCGGGAGGATTGCTGGAAGTGGTGGGATTGAATCTTTCGGCGGTGCCGTCGGGTTCGGGCGTGGTGCCGAAGGCTCCTCCGCTGCCGACGGCTCTGGCCGGCGTGTCCGCCACGATCAACGACGTGGCGACTCCGTTGGTGGAGGTGGCTGGCACGTTGGTCGTTCTTCAGGTGCCGTACGAAACTCCGCTGGGAGACACGCTGCTGAAGTTGACGACCAGCAGTGGCCAGACGGACGTGTTTTCGATCGGTGTGGCTCCGGCGGCTCCTGGGATTTTCAGCAGCAATAGCACGGGGCTGATGACGCCGAACGGGTCGGGAAGCCGGGGCAAAACGTATACGTTATACATCACCGGCGATGGAGCGGTTTCGCCCGCGCTGGCGGATGGCGCGACTCCAGCGGCTTCCACGCCGGCGGCACAATTGCCGAAATCGGTGCTGCCGGTCTCGATGACGATTGGCGGGGTCAATGCGCCGATTGTGTTCCGCGGGATTCCCAGCGGCAACGTGGGCGTGACGCAGATCAACTTCACGGTGCCCCTGACGGCTCCGCTGGGGGTGCAGCAGGTGGTGGTAAGAGTGGGCACCATATCGAGCCCGACGGCGTATTTCGTAGTGGGGAATTAACGGGCGGCTTGCGCCGATTCCATCGAAGAGAGCGCGCGCAGGACTTTTTCCGCGCTCTGATCTACCGATTCGGTGTCGGTGTGGCACTCCACTTCGGCGGCGAGGGGCGGCTCGTAAGGATCGCTGACACCGGTGAAAGCGGTGAGCTCCCCGCGCCGGGCGCGGCCGTACATTCCCTTGACGTCGCGATGCTCGCAGACCGATAAGGGCGCGTTCACGAAGACTTCAAGAAATGTTCCGCACCTGCGGCGGACTTCCTCCCGCGCGGCCCGGTAGGGCGAGACGGCGGAGACCACGGCGACGATACCGTTGCGGGCGAGAAGCTCCGCGATAAAGCCGATGCGGCGGATGTTTTCCTCACGGTCCGCTTTGGTGAAGCCGAGGTCGCGCCACAGGGCTTGGCGCAGCACATCGCCATCGAGAAATTCGGTCTTGCGGCCGGCGGCGCGCAGGCGGTCCGCGAGGGCCAGGCCCAGGGTGGTTTTACCGGAGCAAGGGAGTCCGGTGAGCCAGACGGTCATTCACGAAGGGTACCATCCGCGCGGAGGACGGCTGTATCGAGTGCGATCAGGCCCCGGCGGCGCTGGCGCTCTGAACTTTGGCGATCATGCCGGCGATGTCCGGCTTCTTCACTTCGGGACGCAGGATGTCGATGCCGCCTTTGAAATAAGCGCCGTCTTCGATGACGATGCCGGCGGTTTTCACGTCGCCGACAATGCTCGCACCGGTCATGATGGAGATGCGATCGATGGCTTCCACGTCGCCCTGGATGGAGCCACGGACGATCAACTCCTTCGCTTTGACGGAGGCTTTGATCTTGCCGTTGGGACCGATGGTGAGGCGGTTGCGGACTTCCACGGTGCCGTCGATTTCGCCGTCGATGTACAATTCCTCTTCACTGTAGACGTCGCCGTGGAGGCGAGTGGTCTTGCCGACGTTCGCGGAGCCGGCTCGGGGAGCGGGCGGCGGAGCGGGCATGCTGGACGCCGGGGCTCGCTCAAGATTCGCGGGCGGCGGCGTGGCCGTCGAAAAGGAAGACACAGTCTTGGTATTGGATTCGTTGTTTTTTCCCCACATGAAATATCGAAGAGTGCAGGTGAAGGACCATTCTCACGGCGTTGATTCTTCACACGGCGCGAATGAGGGTGCGGAAGGTTCTACCGGGATTGGCCGGAAGAAAGTTCCGGCGGCGGGATTCGAAGTGAGGCTATTTCGCGAGATGCAGGATCATACCGGTATCGGTGGCGGCCCAGAGGTGATCGGGGTCGGGTCCGGCGAGGACCACCGTGCCAGCGACGGCGCGATAGTCGACCGGGATCTCCTGCCACTCTTCGAGATTGGGCGCGGTGCTGCGGAGCATGCGCACTTTGCCGGGAATGGGCAGGTTGTTGAGGCGGCCGCTGGGTTCCACGGCGGCGAGAACGGCGATCGGGCCGGGGAACAGCGCGGCGTCGGTCACGCGGCGGTTCTTCTCGCGGAAGGCGCGGGTGCTCTTGCCGGTGTTCAGGTCGATCCGGGTCGCTTCGGACGGCCAATCAAAGGATTCGGCGAAGCCAAAGATGCTCATGCCGGTGTCTCCGGACATGCGCAGGCCGATGGTTAAGCCGAGAAGCGGGGCCTGTGAGGATGTCCAGGTGGCTCCGCTGTCCCTGGTTTGCAGGACCAGAGTGAGATTGGGTTGCTGCTTGGCCTTGGAAGCGCGCTCCGGCTCCATCCAGGAAGGATAGGCTCCGACGTCGCGGCGCGGCGGGGTGGCGGCGCCGACAATCAGGCCGAGCTTGCCGTCGAAGGCGACGCGCGTATAGGCGGTGAAGGCGGGATTGCCGACGGGCTTCGCGGCTTCGGCCACGGGGGTCCAGCTGCGGCCGCCGTCGTGGGTTTCGAGAACCGCTTTCTGATATCCCACCGCGAAGCCGTGCTTCTCATCGAGGAAGGCCACGCGCAGGAGAAGCCCACCGGGCGTAACGGGGCCGAGCTTGGGATTGGGTTTGGGCTGATCGAAGATTTTGCGCCAGGTGTGGCCGGATTCCTCGGTAAGCCAGAGGCCGCTTTCCGTCACCATCCAGCCCAGGGAATCGTTGAGGAAGAAAATGGAGCGGGGTTCGTCCTTGAGAGGCTCCTGGGTCCAGTGCGCTCCGCCATCGCTGGTGGTCAAGCAGGTGGGCTTCACTTTCTTGGACGGATTGTTGTTTTCCACGATCCAACCCACGGCGATGCCTCGGGTGGCGGAGGGGAAGGCCAGATCCACCAGCTGAAGCTGGGTCTTGTCCTCATCGTAATAATATTGGACGTTCCAGCGTTCGGCGGCGCTCAGGGTGGGAAGCAGCAGCGCGATCGAGAGCAGGATCCGGATCATTTCAACCTCGGCGAGCGGGCGCCATGACGAGTTCCAGGGTTGACGGCATGCCCACGGCTGCCGGGTCGAGCGTGGAGAGGGCGGCCAGCGATCCGACTTGTTCGCCGACGGTAGTGAGCAGTTCCATTTCGCCGCCGGTGTGGAAGTGGGGCTGGCGATGCTGCACGTTGATGACTCCCGCCACCTGATTGCGCACCACGACGGGCGCGGAGAGGAAGGCTTCGTACGTATCCTCAGGCAGATCGGTGAAGAGCTTGAACCGCGGGTCGGCGTAGGCTTCGCGAGAAATGGAGAGCAGGCGACGCTCCCGGGCCACCCAACCGGTGAGACCTTCGCCAAGTTTCAGCCGCACGCGCCCCAGCGTATCGGGGTGGGGGTTGTTGGATGCGCACAGGACCAGCTGCTTGTCTTCCAGCAGATAGAGCAGGCAGGAATCACAGGCCATAAACTCGACGACCAGATTCACCACGCTCTGGAGCGCGGTGGCGAGAGGAACATCCCGCGCCATGAAGCGGCTGATCTTTTGCAGCAGGCGGAGTTGCCGTTCCGTATCCGCGAGCTGCGATTCGAGGTCTCTGGTGCGTGACACGCCT
Source organism: Bryobacteraceae bacterium (assembly GCA_036498815.1). Lineage (GTDB taxonomy): Bacteria > Acidobacteriota > Terriglobia > Bryobacterales > Bryobacteraceae > Palsa-187. The sequence goes on from DASYET010000051.1 coordinate 32,314, forward strand.
GTATTATCCCAGATCGGAAATGGCGGAGCACCATTGGATAGAATGGCCGGGATGCGGCCACCCTCTGCCTTGCCCACTCTTCTGGCGATTGCAGCGTTGCGTCTCCTGCTGCACACGCTCACCAACGGCCAGTACGGTTTCCATCGCGACGAACTGGCGACCCTGGACGACGCGCGGCACCTGGACTGGGGGTTCGTCGCTTATCCCCCCTTCACTCCGTTTGCCGCCCGGGTGGCTCTCGGTCTGCTGGGTTCGGCTCCGGCCGCGGTGCGATTCTTTTCCGCCTTCGCCCAATGTATGGTGATGGTGGTGGCGGGCTTGATGGCGCGGGAGCTCGGCGGAGGGCGCCGGGCGCAGGTCGTGACGGCGCTGGCGGTTTTTGCCGCTCCCGTCTCCATGTCGGAGGGGCATTTGCTTCAGTACGTTTCCTTCGACCTCTTATGGTCTGTCCTGGCGGTTTACTTCGTGATCCGGCTGCTGAACTCGGAGGACGACCGCTGGTGGGTGGCGGTTGGCGCGGCGATCGGGATGAGCCTGATGACGCGGTACACCATCGCGTGGCTGGTGGCAGGCTTGGCGGCGGGATTTCTTGCCACTCCCGCGCGAAAGCGCCTGATGAGCCGCTGGCTGGTGGGCGGCATTGCCGTAGCGCTGGCGATGGTTCTGCCGAATCTGATCTGGCAGGCGAGCCACGGATTCATCTCGCTCGATTTCCTGCGCACGATTCATGCGCGGGATATTCGGATCGGCCGAACCGATGGATTTTTGTGGAAGCAGCTCGTCGTACCCGCGAACTGCTTCACCATCCCGCTGTGGATCGCCGGCTTGCTCTTCTACTTTCGCAAGCCCGCGGGCGAGCGATACCGAATCCTGGGATGGACATTCGTGGCCGCGCTGGCGCTGTTCGCCGCGGCGCGAGCCCGGGATTATTACACCGCCCCGCTCTATCCGATGCTGTTCGCGGCAGGCGCTGTTTTATCGGACCGGTGGCCGCGGTGGGCACGGGGCCTGAATTGGGTGGGGCTTGCCGTAGCGCTGGGCCTGGGTGTCGCACTGCTGCTTCCCCTGGCGCCGGTAAATTCAGGCTGGTTTGAGGCGGCGCTTCGGACCAACGGCAACCTGCGCGAAGAGATCGGCTGGCAGGATTTGACCGACACCGTCGCAGCCATCCGCGACTCTCTGCCGGCCGAAGAGCGGGCCACCGCCGGCATCCTCACGGGCAACTACGGCGAGGCGGGAGCGATCGATCTCTACGGAGCCTCGCGCGGCTTGCCGCAGGCTCTCAGCCTGGTGAATTCCTACTGGCTGCGAGGCTATGGAAATCCGCCGCCTTCCACGCTGATCGTGGTCGGACTCAATCGCGAATTTGTCGACGCCCACTTCGGAAGCTGCGACGCGGAGGGAACCATTTCAAATCGCTTCGGGGTCGCCAACGAAGAGACCGAAGATCACAAGTATCTGTGGGTTTGCCGGGATCTCCGGGAACCTTGGCCCGAGTTTTGGCGGAAGATCAAGAACTGGGCGTAGGTGGTTGGGGTCCGCGGGGCGTTCCAGAATTGATCTACCGTGCGTAGTAGCCGTCGCGGGTTTGGACGGTCATGTTTTTCAACTTGACGGTGAGGTGGATGCGGCGGTAGCCGGCTCCGGTCTGGTCGGAGGTGTAGCCCAAGCTGTACTGGTTCCGGAGCTCGTCCTGAATTTGCGAGTAGATCTTGTCGAGCGGCATTTTGCTGGACACTTCGAAGTAGCTGCCGCCGGTTTCGCTGGAGAGACGCTCGAGCACTTTCTTGCCGTCGGCGCGCTCGGAGCCGCCGTTGCCGCCGCCCGGTGCGCCACCGCCGGGGAAGCGTCCGCCCCCTCCGCGGCGGCCTCGTCCGCCTCCGCCGAGACCGGGTCCGCTGAAGCCTCCGCGGCTGTTGGCACCGGACTCGGCGAAGCGGATGGAGTAAACCAGAGTGTCGGCGCGCTGGGCGGATTCGATGGCGCTGACGAGCGAAACTTTGCTGCCGTTATCGACGCCGTCCGAGAGCAGGATCACGGCCTTGCGGCCTTTCTGCTTTGTCATGAGCTCATCGGAGGCGAGTAGAACGGCGTCATACAGCGTGGTGCCGCCGAAGCTGCCTCGACCACGGCCCTGGCCTTGTCCGGAGCCGCTGCGCTGCGGGCGCTCGACCGACAGGCCGTCGAGAGATTTGTCGAGGGCGGTGCGGGAAGCGGTCAGGTCTTGCAATAGCTCCACTTCGCGGTCGAAGTGGATGACGAAGGCTTTGTCCTTGTCCTCACGCAGGACCTGGTCGATGAATTTGTAGCTGGCACGGCGTTCGGATTCGATCTGGGTGCGCTCACTGCCGCTGGTATCGACCAGCAGGCCGAGCGTTAACGGGAGGTCGCTCTGCTGGGCGAAGTATGTGATGGTTTGAGGGCGGCCGTCTTCTTCGAGAGTGAAATCGTCCTTGATCAGGTTGTGGGCGATGGCGTGGTTCTTGTCGCGGACGGTGGCGAGGACGTTTACGAGATTGACCTCGGTGGAGAACCTGGCGTCGGCTTTCTCCTGATGGTCTTCTTTGTCTTGAAACGCCAGCAGGCGGCTGGCGGGCGCGAGAACCGCGGCCCAGCGGAGGAAATCTCTTCTCGATGCGAATCGGCTCATGCAAACACACTCATACCTACTGATAGGACGCATGGGGCGGTCCGGCCGTTTACAAAAAGGCTCGACAACAGGGTTGACAACGAAGGCCCAGAGGCGCATGCTGCGCCCAGGAGGTGACTTATGCGAGCTGCAACTGCCCTGCGCGAATCCACCATCCGGTTTGAGGATCCGGTACGGTCCTTGTTGACGAAGAAACGATCCGGGAACGTGTGGTCTATCGGGCCCGAGGCCAGTGTTTATCAAGCGATCGAGATGATGTCGGAGAAGCAGGTGGGCGCGCTGATCGTGACCAGCGCGGGCCGGCTGCTGGGCATTGTTTCGGAACGCGACTATGCGCGGAAGGTGATTCTGAAGGGCCGCCATTCGCAGGAGACGAAGGTACGGGAGATTATGACGGCTCCGGTGCTGTTCGTGACGCCGGAGAAGAGCCTGGACGACTGCATGCGGCTGATGACGTCGCGGCGGGTGCGCCACTTGCCGGTGCTGGAGGGAGACGGCGTGGTGGGGATTATTTCCATCGGCGACGTGGTGGATTGGATGATCGCTTCGCAGGAGCAGACCATTCATCATCTGCAGAATTACATAGCCGGGGCGTATCCGGGATAGGCGGCGAATTCCCGCCTTTACGGGCGGGGTTTGACAAGGGGCGAATATTAGGCGAAGATGGCCGGGTGGCCGAGCCAGCGCTGATTGGAATTGCCCGGATGGCGGCGGAGAGTCCGGTGCTCCAGGCCAAGTCGCGGGTGGAGTATTTGGAGATCGCGGCGCGGAGCTTCGTGAGCGAAGTTCCGAGCGAGCGGGTGCCGTTCCGCTACGGGATCAATCCTTATAGAGGGTGCGAATTCGGGTGTAAGTATTGCTACGCCCGGTATGCGCACGAGTTCATGGAGTTGAGGGATCCGCTGGATTTCGAGCGACGGATTTTCGTGAAGCAGTTCGATGCGGCGGCGTTTCGCGAGGAGTTGCGGCGGCTGCCAGTGGGCGAGTCCATCGCGATTGGGACGGCTACGGATCCGTATCAGCCGGCGGAGCGGCGGTATGGGGTGACTCGGGCGATGCTGGAGGTTTTCGCGCAGACGGCGGGGTTTCACGTCGGGATCACGACGAAGTCGCAACTGGTGGCTCGGGATCTGGACGTGCTTCGGGAGATGTCGCGGCGGCACTACGTCACGGTTTCGATGACAGTGACGACGGCCGATGCGGAGTTGGCGAGGGCGCTGGAGCCGATGGCTCCGCGGCCGGATCTGCGGTTGGCGGCGGTGCGGAAGCTGGTCCGCGGGGACGTGAGGGCGACGGTGTTCTGCGCTCCGATTATGCCTCTGATTAACGACAGTGACGCTGGGTTGGACGCGCTGGCTCGCGCGGCTGCCGCGGCGGGGGCAAACGGATTCGGAGGGAATGTGGTGTTCCTGAAGGACTCGGCGAAGGCGGTGTTTTTGCCGTTTCTCGAAGAGAGGTTTCCGGGGCTGGTGCGGAGGTATCGGGAGCGGTTCGAGCGGACGGCGTTCTTGCGGGGCGATTATCCGGAGAGAATCAGGGAACGGGTGGGCCGGATTCGACGTCGGTATGGGTTTGAAGAAAGATTTGAGACGCGACAGGAACCGGAGCTGTGGCCTCGCGAGGCACAGATGGGCTTGTTTGAGGAAGATCCTGCTTCTGTTGTGCGCCCTACCGCTTCTGGCAGCGCAGAGCGCGGAGGAAATCCTGCAGCGCAACTTCGCCGCGAAGAAAGCGAATAACGAAAAAGCCAGGCAGTACACGTCCTTAGAAGAGGACACGCGCTGCACGTACGACAAATCGGGGCAATCCAAGCAGACCAGCTCTGAAACCTACGAAGTGATGTTCCTGGAGGGCGAGCAGTACAAGAAATTGGTGGCGCGCAGCGGACAACCGCTCAACACTGCAGAGCAGGCGAAGGAAGAGAAGAAGCTCCAGGAGGAAGCGAAGGCGCGGCGCAAGAAGCGAGGATCGGGCTTGTTCACTCGGACTTTTTCGATCGGCTCGGCCGACGATGCCATGTTGTTCACTCACTTTGAGAACCGCATCGTGGGGGAGGAGGAAGTGAACGGCCGCAGGGCTTGGGTGATTGAATCCGTTCCGAAGGCGGACCGAAAACCGGCCAACGATCATGAACGGGACGTCCTGAGCACCCGGCAGAAACGGTGGGTGGATCAAGCCGACTACAACGAGGCCAGGTGGCAGGCGGTGGTGGTGGGCGACAAGAGCCCGTTGAAGCCGGGCACCACGTTCACGATTGAGTTCGCGAAGATCAACGACGATGCGTGGCTGGGTACGTTCTTGTCCATAGATTTCCGTATGGAGATGATGAAATTCATCAAAGGGGCAGGGCGCCAGGAATCCAGGTTTAGCAAGTTTCAGAAGTTCGATGTGCAGTCGACGATTACGGTGGACGCGGGTACGGCTGGGGGGAAGTAGGGCGTCGGCGAAACTGACAGGCCACGAAACCTGACAGACCACAAAAAACGATGGTCTGTCCTACCTTTGTGGAGTACACTCTAGAAGAAGTAGCAGGGGAGACATAATGTTCTACAGGATGTTGCCGCTTGCCGGTCTTTTGGGGTTGGGCGTTCTGGTTGTCACGGCGCAACAGGCGGCTCCTCCGCGGGTCTTCACGGCGGCGCAGGCCGAAGCGGGGCGGGTGGCGTATGAGCGGACCTGCGGGAAATGCCACACTCCTACTTTGATGGGGCGGAAGGGTGAGCCGGGAGAAGCACCTCCGCTTAATTCGCTCTCGGATTCGTACCAGAAATTCATCGGGCCTCGGGGCTTTGTGGCTCCGCTGGCGGGCAGAGTTTTCCTCGACCGCTGGGGCGGGAGAACCGCGGGGCAACTCATCGAGCGGTTTCAGGAAACGGTGGACGATCCGTATTTCAAGTTCGAGAACATGACCGACGAGACCACGGTCGACATTACGGCGTACGTGCTTCAGGTGAATGGGGCGAAGGCGGGGAACGAACCGCTGACCCGGGCCAACGGCGTGATCGTCAATTCGCTCACTCAGTGAGCCGGCCGGAGATGCCGGTTCAGCCACGCTAACGCTTCTTCTTGCGTCGAGAAAACTCCGTCGGCTTGGGCTTCGTAGGCTGCCGCTACGGCTTCGCCGATGTGTCGGCCAGGTTTGTTATCGAAGTACGGCAGAACGTGGCGGCCTTGGATGAACGGGGGCTGCGGGCTGTGCGCGACTGCCTGCGCACGGGCCATTTCGCGGATGCGGATGGCTCCTTCGGGGAGGCCGGGGGGCAAAGGGGGGCGGCCGGAATGGTCGGCTTCGATGAGGTGCGTGAGTTGGAGAATATTCGCGGGGGCGAGTCGCATGGCGAGGCGGCGGACGGCTCGCGGAGTGGCATCGCGGCCGACGCTCGAATGGGCGAGATGATTTTCGACTAGCGGAATCACTTGCGCGACGATGGCGGGCTTGATGCCGATGCGTTCGAGGAAGGCTCGCGCGAGCGGGCCGCCGGCGGCTTCGTGGCCCCAGGAGGTCCAGCGCATCTGGCCGTCGCGATCGCGAAGTTGGGTGGTGGGAGGCTTGGCGAAATCGTGGCTGAGGGCGCTGAAGAGAAGCACGGCGCGGTCGTCGCCTTCGAGATTTTCGCGCTCCGCGACGCTTGCGGCGGCATCGACGACGAGCATCGTGTGCGTGCCGACGTCGCCTTCGGGATGCCAGCCGGGGTCTTGCGGGACTCCGGGGAGCGCGGCGATTTCGGGGAAGTGGATCAGCCAGCCAGTGGCGGTCAAGTAGTCGAGAATGCGGCCGGGGCGGCGGCTCTTGGTGGCCCACTTCATAAACTCTTCGGCGACGCGTTCGCGGGCTAGCGTCGAGTACTCGCCGGCGATGTTCTGGCACATCTTCGCGGTGGCGGGGTCGACCGTGAGGTCGAAGCGGCAGGCGAACTGCATGCCTCGGAGGACTCGCAGCGGGTCTTCGGAGAAGGCTTCGCTGGTGGCTCTGAGGATGCGGTTGCGGAGATCTTCCTGGCCGCCGAAGAAATCGAGGATCTCGTCGCGGAGGGGGTCGTAAGCGAGAGCGTTGATGGTGAAGTCGCGGCGGGACGCGGCTTCCTGCGGAGTAATCGAGGGATCGAAGGTGGTGTGGAAGTCGCGGTGGTGGGGGCCGCGCTTGCTTTCGCGGCGGGGGATGGAGAAGTCGATCGTTCGGCCAGAAAAGGTTTGGGCGGAGAACGTGAGTTTTACTACGCCGAAACTTTTGCCTACCTGGTCGACGCGGCCGAAGTTGGAGAGGGTCGCGGCGAGTTTTTCGTAAGACGCTCCGTAGACTTCGATGTCGATGTCCTTGGGGTCGAGGCCGAGGAGGGCGTCGCGGACGGCTCCCCCTACGATGAAGGGCCGGAGGTGCGCGGCATCGAGGTGGAGGAGGATTTCGTCGAGGCCCGGGGGTAGAGGAAGAAGCATCCTTACGGCTTCTTGTGCGCTTCGCTGAGCTTTTGCATGAGCTCGATGGTGGGCTTGGGGGCTTCGAAGAAAGCCTCTTCCAACGCGTTGCGGCCGAATTGATCCTTAGCGTCGAAGTCCGCGCCGTGGTCGGCCAGGTATTGGACGATGTCGTTGGAGCCGTTGCGGACCGCGGTGTGGAGCGCGGTGCTGCGGCCCTTCGGGGCTTCATTGACGTCGAGGCCGAGCTCCACCATCATCTTCACGGCTTCCAGCTTGCGGCTGCCGGTGGCGATGAGGACTCCGCCAGAGCCGTCGGGGGATTTCGCCTTGGGATCGGCGCCGAGGGCGATGAGTTCCTTCATGATGGCGACGTTGCCGGTGGAGGTGGCTTCCATAAAGGGAGTCTGTCCGCCGCGGCCACCGGCACCTCCTGGTCCACCGCGGCCACCGCCTTGGGTGCGAGCGTTGACGTCGGCTCCGCGGGCGGCGAGGTCCTTTACTAATTCGAGCCTGCCTTCCTGGACGGCTACGTGGAGCGGACTGTTGCCGGCGCGGTCGCGTGTGTTGACGTCGGCTCCGTGATCGAGCATCAGGCGAGTGACGGCTTCGCTGCCTCCGGCGAGAGCGATGAGAAACGCGGTGTTGCCGTCTTTGGCTTTGAATTGCGGGTCGGCTTGGGCGTTGAGGAGCGCGGTGGCAGTGGCGAGGTCTCCATGTTGGGCGGCGAAGAGCAGAGGACTGTAGCCGTTCTTCGAGACGGCATTGACATTGGCTCCGCGTTCGATGAGCAGGGCGGCGAGGGGGCCTCGGCCGGCGTCGGCGGCCCACATGAGAGGCGTCTGGCCCATCCGGGATTCGGCGGCGTCGACTTGCGCGCCTTGGTCCAGCAGGAGGCGAGCGAGTTGCACGTTCCCGGATGAGACGGCCATGAGCAGAGGCGTGTCGCCGCTCCAACGGGCGGCGTTCGGGTTGGCCTTCGCGTCGAGAAGCTGGCGGGCGATGGCGAGGTTGCCGTTGGCGCAGGCCTGGAGCAGAGGGGTTTCGCCGTTTTCGTCGGCGGTGTTGGGATTGGCTCCGGCGGCGAGGAGGGCGGAGACGATTTCGGCGTCGTCACGGTTGGCGGCCCAGGTGAGGGGCGTGGAGCCGTCGTCACGCGTGGCGTTTACGTTTGCTCCGGATTTGATGAGGGCGAGGACGGATTTCTGGTCCCGGCGCTGGACGGCATCGAAGAGAGTGGGGGCTGTCGCGGCGAGCAGGAGCGACCCGGCTAGGGCGGCTAAGATGAAGAAACGGCGCGGCATAGGGTCTTTCATCATGATATACTCTGGAGCGCGTGAGCGTGAAAGACAGGGGTTTCTCGGGTGACGGGGCAGGCCGCTCCATTACTGTCGCGGCTCGGTTTGTGGTGTGTTTGGTCGCCGCCGTTGTTGCTCGGGGACAGGTGTTGGAGAATGCTGTTTCCAGTTACTGCCTGGACTGTCACGATGACACGGTCAAGACTGCCGGGGTTTCGCTGGAGCACCTGAGTTCCTCTGCAGTCGCGGCTCAGGCTTCGCTGCTGGAACGGGTGCTGCATAAGGTTCGCGCGGGGGAGATGCCTCCGGCGGGGAATCCGGCTCCGGCGGCGGCGGATCGGTCGGCCTTGGTGAAGTGGCTGGAGACCGAGCTCGATAAGAATGCGGTGGCGCATCCGAATCCAGGGGCTCCGGCGATTCACCGGTTGAATCGCGCGGAGTACAACAATGCGGTGCGGGATTTGCTGGGGCTCGACTATATGGATCATTCGGCGGGATTGCCGGCGGACGATTCCGGGTACGGGTTCGACAACATCGGTGATGTGTTGACGGTGTCTCCGCTGCACATGGAGAAGTACATTGCGTCGGCTCGGCGAATTAGCCGGATGGCGGTGGGGACGCAGAAGCCGAGCGTGGCGCTGGAGAAAATTCCGATTCCTCGCGGGACCGCGAATGATGCGATTGAAGCGCTGCCGATTTCCGAGCGCGGCGGAATTTTATTTCATCGATTTTTCCCATTCGATGCGGAGTATGCGATCACGGTGCGGGTGCGCGGGAATCCGGCTCCGGGGCTGCCTGCGCCGAAGCTGGACTTGAGGCTGGACGGGAAGCGCGTCCGGCTGATCGACGCGGAGATCGATACGGCGGAGCAGAATCAGGGCACGCGGAGCATTGAGACTCGGATGACGCTGAAGGCCGGGGATCATACGATCGCGGCGGGGTTCTTGGCGGAATCGGGGAAGCTGGAGGGTGGCGGCGGACGCGGGGCGGCTTCAAACAATGCTGCGGCTGTGTCGGTCAACGGAGTGTCGGTCGAGTATGTGTCGGTGGGCGGTCCTTATAAGGTGGCGGGTCCGGGGGAGACGGAGAGCCGCAAGCGGATTTTCGTTTGCCGGCCGGCGGCGGGGAGTCCCGAAGAGCCTTGCGCGCGGCAGATTTTGACGACGGTGGCGCATCGGGCGTACCGGCGTCCGGTGGCGACGGCGGAGATCGATCCGCTGATGAAGCTGTTCGCGGCGGGGCGCACGGATGGCGGGAGCTTCGATGCGGGCATCGAGATGGCGCTGAGCGGCGTACTCGTGTCGCCGGAGTTTTTGTTCCGTGTGGAGAAGGCTCCCGCGGCGAACTCGCCGAAGAGCATTTACAAAATTTCGGATCTGGATCTGGCTTCGCGGCTGTCGTTCTTTCTGTGGTCCAGCATTCCGGATGACGAGTTGCTGCAGGCGGCCGAGAAGGGCAAGCTGCGCGATCCGGCGGTGCTTCGCACACAGGTGACTCGGATGCTCGCGGATGCGAAATCGAAGTCGCTCGTAGACAATTTCGCGGGGCAGTGGCTGCGGCTGCGGAACGTGGCGGACTGGAAGCCGGATCCGGACAAGTTCCCTGGCTTCGATGATGCGCTGCGCAATGCGTTCCAGCGCGAGACTGAACTGTTCTTCGAGAACATAATCCACGAAGACCGCAGCGTGCTGGAATTTATCGACGCGGATTATACGTTCGTCAATGAGAAGCTGGCGAAGTTTTACGGGATTCCGAACGTGAAGGGCAGCTACTTCCGGCGCGTGGCGCTGACGGGGACGGAGCGCGGAGGGATTCTCACGCAGGGCAGCACGCTGCTGGTGACTTCGTATCCGACGCGGACTTCGCCGGTATTGCGCGGCAAGTGGATCCTAGAAAGTATTCTGGGCGCGCCTCCGCCGCCTCCGCCGCCGGATGTTCCGGTGTTGAATGAGGCGGCAGTCACGAATGCGGCGAGCTTGCGCGAGGTGTTCGCGAAGCATCGAGACAATGTGGCGTGCGCGGTGTGCCACTCGCGGCTGGATCCGCTGGGATTTTCGCTGGAGAACTTCGATGCCACGGGAAAGTTTCGCACGAAGGATGGCGACGTTCCGGTGGATGCGTCGGGCGCGATGCCGGGGGGCGCGGTAATCGAGGGGCCGGCGGGGCTGAAGAAGGTCCTGATGGGTCGCAAGGACGAGTTCGTGGAGAACGTCGCGGGGCAATTGCTCACGTACGCGTTGGGGCGCGGGCTGGAGTATTACGATCAGCCCACGGTGCGGGAGATTGGTCGAAAGACGGCGGCGGGGGATTATAAGTTTTCCGCGATGGTTCTGGCGATTGCCGATAGCGTACCATTTGAAATGAGGAGGGTTCCGGAGAAATGATCGTGTTGAAAAAGGCTCTGGCTCGCCGGACATTTCTCAGAGGCATGGGGACCGCGGTGGCGCTGCCGCTGCTGGATTCCATGGTGCCTGCGTTCGCCGCGGAGCTTGCGCCGATCACTCGGATAGCATTTGTGTACACCGCGAACGGGATCATTATGCGGGATTGGACTCCGGCTGCCGAAGGCGCGGATTTCGAATACACCAAGACACTGAAGCCGATTGAGGCTTTTCGCGACCGAACGCTGGTGCTGACGGGGTTGGAGCAGCATAACGGCGAATCGCTGGGCGATGGCGCGGGGGATCATGCTCGCGCGGGCGCGACCTGGCTGACGGGCGTGCATCCGAAAAAGACGCAGGGCGCGGACATCGAGAACGGGATTTCGGTGGATCAGATTCTGGCGCGGGAGATCGGGAAGGCGACTCCGCTGCCTTCGCTGGAGCTCGGGTTGGAAGATGTGCGGCTGGTGGGCGGGTGCGATTCGGGTTACAGCTGCGCGTACAGCAACACGCTGGCGTGGAGTTCTCCGACGACTCCGCTGCCGTATGAGACGAATCCTCGCGCGGTGTTCGAGAGGCTGTTCGGAGACGGCGAGACGACCGATCCGGCGGCGCGGGCGATGCGGTATCGCGAGAATCGGAGTCTGCTGGATTTCGTGCTGGCGGATGCGGGCAAGCTGAACGCGAGCCTGGGCGCGAGCGACAAGCGCAAGATGAGCGACTATCTGGATTCGGTGCGCGAGGTGGAGCGGCGGATTCAGAAGGCCGAAGAACAGAACGCGGCGAGTGCGGAGAAGGTACAGTTGCCGGCGGTGGACAGGCCGGATGGGATTCCTCCGACGTTCGAAGAGCACATTCAATTGATGTACGACCTGATGACGATCGCGTTCCAGGCGGACCTGACGCGCGTGATCACGCTGATGTATAGCCGCGAGGGCGGCAATCGCACGTACCGTTCCATCGGCGTGCCGGATGCGCACCACGGGCTGTCCCACCATATGAACGATCCGGCAAAGATGGCCCGGCTGCAACTGATCGACCACCATCATGTGGAGATGCTGGGGCACTTCCTGGGCAAGCTGCGCGACGCGAAGGATGGCGAGGGCAACCTGCTGGATCATTCGATGGTGGTGTACGGCAGCAGCTTGAGCGATTCGAACCGGCACTTGCATGACAACTTGCCGATTCTGCTGATGGGCGGCGGATCGGGCCGGCTAAAGGGCGGGCGTCACGTGAAGTATCCGAAGGGCACACCGATGACGAACCTGCTGATGACCGTGGCGGATGCGGTGGGCGTGCATCCCGAGAAGATCGGCGACAGCACGGGTAAGGTCGAGCATTTGAGCGAAGTCTAGGCATGCCAATTTTTGAGTATTCCTGCAAGAGCTGCAACGCGCGGTTTGAGGCGCTGGTGCTTCCCAACAAAACAGGCAAAGTAGTTTGCCCGAAGTGCGGGAAAGACCGCCTGGAGCAGCTGATTTCTTCCTTCCTTTCGCCGGTGCCGGGCCGGCACAAGGCCCCCGCAGAGCCGCATCCGGAGTATCCGGAAGGGCCGCTGGGCAAGCATCACGACGATTAGCGCTTAAGACTCCAAGAAGAGATGGTCGGCATTCTGGTGCACGGCGACAATCACTTCATCGTGCGCGGGCCTCGGCCGAGTCTCGATGAGGCTCGGGCTTTGGCGCGTCATTGGTCGGTGATTCGGATTGATGCGAAGACTCCGGTGGAGCTTCAGAAGTGGAGCATCAGCACGCGCGAATTTCGCGAAGATTTGGAGTGGGGCGTGATGGTGCCGGGGGAAGGCGAAGTGTCGGTCGCCGTCGTTCAATTGCTGGAAGAATTGCGTGCGCGAGGGATTCGCGTTCACGATGGGCGCGATGTAGGCTAGAGAAGTTGCCGGGCGATTGCATGAACTCCACGTTCCTGATTTCGGTTTTCCTCTTGGCCGGCGAACTATCGCTCACCGCTCAGCCGATTCCACCGAAGAAGCCGATGCCTTCGTTTGAGGTCGCGACCGTTAGACCCTGGAGACCACCTGCCATCGCCGCCCCCGTGGGCGCGAGCCGTCCTTCCAAGGAGGTTCCGGTCGGCGCGATCGCTCCCGTCCTCGATCGCGTCCATTTCATCGGGCAGGTTGAGTTGCTGATCGAGGCGGCGTACGGCCTTCCGTTGTCCTCCAGCGACAGGATTCTGGGCGGGCCGGATTGGATTCGGACTGAGTCCGACCGCTATGAAGTGACAGCAAAGATCAAGGATTCGCACTATGCCGCCCTCCACCAGATGAGCCTCGCCGGGCAGCAGGAAGAGGTCTCCTTGATGGAGCAATCTCTTGTCGCCGATCGCTTGAACTTCAGCGCGCACATTGAGAGCCGGGAGATGCCACGCTATGCTCTGGTCATCGCCAAAGGCGGGCCCAGGCTGGAGCGGGCTCAAAACGACGCGAAGAGCCAATTGTCATTTATACGAAACGGACACTCAGGGCGACTGCGGTGTCCGTCGAGGAACTGGCACGATCTCCGTTTCTGCGGATCGACAAACGGCAGGTCGTGGATCCAACCGGGCTCCAGGGAAGGTTCGCGTTTACCTGAGTTGCCCACTGCTTTACAGGAGCAACTGGTCTCAAGCTGGTTCCCGAGAACGGACCGGTGGAGGTGATCATGACCACATCGAGCGGCCATACGATAACTGATTTACTTAATTCAAGCTTTACTCAATACAATATGTGTTGCCGGGAGAATCTATGAAATCCACGTTCTTGATTTTGGTTTTTGCCGCGTTGGCGCATGCTCAGGGAACTCAAAGCAAGGCTGCGCCGGCTCCGCCGCTGATGGCGTGCGGCGCGCATGGAGGCACGGAGATCCTGTGCGGCACGAAGTCGCCGGAGGATCTGGAACTGACGCCGGATGGCAAGTTCCTGATCGTGCCGCAGTTCGTAAACGGTCGCGGCGGGCCGAATTTGAGCGAAGGGTTGACGATTTTCGACATCGCGAAGAAGACCTACGCGAAGCTGCCGATGACGGCGGAACCTCGCAAGGATTGGGGCGACGCGTCGTGCCCGGGTCCGATTGGAGATGCCCTGATCCCGCATGGCATCTCACTCGGGAAACGTGCGGGCGGGGCGTGGCAGCTATACGCGGTGAATCATGGCGGGCGGCAGTCGATCGAAATGTTCGAACTGAAGCAGGGCGCGGGATCGTGGAGTTTGGTGTGGCACGGCTGCGTCCCGACGATGCAGGAGTTCAACGACGTGGCGGTGCTGCCGGACGGCGGATTTATCGCGACGCATCCCACCGCGATTCAGACGCAGGGTGCGGATCTGTTCGCGGGTGGGCCGAGCGGCTACGTGTCGCGATGGTCGGCGGGCAAGGGCGAGATGGAGTTGCCGGACACGCGCCGCGGCTATCCGAACGGCGTGCTGGTGAGCACGGACGGACGCACGATGTATTACAACGCGTGGACCGCGAAGGAGGTCCACAAATACGATCTCAAAGAGAACAGGGAGACCGGCATGGTGAAGCTGGATTTTCTGCCGGACAACATCACGTGGACCAGCAAACATCGGATGCTAGCGGCGGGCGTGAAGGGGACGCGCGGCGATTGTCCGGCGGGCAGCGGGACTCCGTGCATCCAGGGGTTCGGCGTGGCGGAGATCGATCCGGCGAAGATGATGGCGACTACCGTGTTCGATTCGACGGGGAAAGGCGCGCTGATCGGCGGCGTCTCTGTGGCGCTGGAAGTGGGGAATTCGATGTACATTGGATCGTTCCAGGGCGACCGGCTGGTGAAAGTCCCGCTTAAGAAATAAATCTGATACCGTAGGGCAAATGCTTCGGTGGATCTCTTTTCTGGGATTGTGCGGGCTCGCCGCGGCGGCAGCGCTGCCGGCTCCTGAGCCGCAGTCGCAGACTCCGGTTTTTCAATCGGGCACACGATTGGTGGAAGTGGAAGTCGTGGTGCGCGGCAAGGATGGTCCGGTGAAGGGCTTGACCAAGGACGACTTCAAGGTCCTGGATCAAGGCAAGCCGCAGCGGATCGATGTTTTTCGTGCGGGGCCGGCTTCGGAGAGCGGACCGGCGATTCCACTTGCGCCGGGCGTGGTTTCCAATCGTGTGGATCGCAAGGGCGAGGCTCTGCCCAGCGCGACCGCGGTGTTGTTCGATCAACTAAACGTTCGACTGGACTTCAAAGGGTATGAACGCCAGCAGGTGCTGAATTTCATGCGATCACTGCATATCGAAAATCGCGTGGCGATTTATTCGCTCGGCAAGAATCTGCATGTGTTGCAGGACTTCACGGACGATCCACAAAGGCTGCTGGCGGCCGTCACGAAGCTGGACCAGGGACGCGATCTGATGCCCGCCAACGTGGAAGACGCGCTGTTCGATCTGCCGGTGGATATGGAAGGCAACATCGTTCCGCTGAATAGCGGCGATCCCATCACGGACGGGATGTACAAAGATTCGATCATGAACATGGCTGGGATCACGGCGCAAGTGAACGGGGCGATCAACGACCAGACCACCATCGAGGCGCTGAAGCGAATCATTTCGCATCTTTCGGGAATGCCGGGGCGGCGCAATTTGATTTGGGTGAAGGAAGCGCCGACCGTGCCGCCCGCGGTGATGGGGATGTTGCAGCGAGCGAATATTACGCTGTATCCGGTGATGATTCGCACGGTGACGACCAAAGGGAATATCTTCGCGGTGCAGCACGCGGCGCAGGATCTGGCCGCGGCGACCGGCGGAGCAAGTTTCAACGATGCCGGCGATCTGCACACGGCGATGAAGACGGCGGAGGAAGATTCGCTCACCGCGTACACGCTGGGATATTATCCCGCCGAGGATGTTCTGGACGGCAAGTTCCACCGGCTTTCGGTCACGGTAGCGGGGATGAAGAACGCAAACCTGGAGGTGCGATACCGGCCCGGCTACGTCGCGAGCAAGCAGCCGTTATCCATGGCGGCGCCTTCGACGGCGGCGGCGATCAATGAGTTTATACAGACTCCGCTCGACGCGACGGCGATTGGGCTCACGGGCGAGATCCAGGCTGATCCTGATCGCCCAGACTCGCATCGAGTGCGGGTCACGATCGACCTCCATGACGTGCGCTTCGAGCGGCAGGGCGAGTGGAACCTCGCTGCGATCGAAGTGACGTATGCGCTCGGCGGCAGTCTCCGGCTGGCAACCATCCGCATTAGCTTGACCGATTCGCAACTTATGAAGTTGCTGCAGTCGGGATACGTGACCAATCTGAATGGCGTGGACACCGTGGGCGAATCCGTACGAGTGCTGGTGCGCGATCCGGCGACGGGCGCGGCAGGATCGCTCAAGATTCCGGTGCGATAATAGGGCTGGTGAGCGATTCTAACGCTCCGCTACCGCAGTTCCCTTCCCCTGATGATTTCTTTTTCGAACATAAACAAGCAATACGGCAAGCAACTTGTCTTCGTCGATGCGTCCTTGCAGTTGAACCCCGGCGAGAAGATCGGGCTAGTGGGCCCGAACGGATCGGGCAAGACAACCTTGTTCCGCATGATCATCGGCGAGGAGGCTCCGGACGAGGGCGAAGTCACGGTTCCGAAGAAGCTCACGATCGGATATTTTTCGCAGGACGTGCAGGACATGAAGGGCCGCACGGTGCTGGATGAGGCGATTGCCGGGAGCGGCCGCGCGGGCGATCTGCATCATGAGTTGGAAGAACTGAATCACGCACTGGGCGATCCGGAGCGCGCGGATGAAATGGATCGCATCCTGGCGCGGTTCGGCGAGGTTCAGGAAGAGTACGAGCATCTGGGTGGGTACACACTGGAGGCGCAGGCTCGCGAGGTTTTGAACGGGCTGGGGTTCCATGACGATCAAGTGGATGGCGACGTTGGGGCGCTTTCGGGCGGATGGAAAATGCGCGTGGCGCTGGCCCGGGTGCTGCTGGGGCGGCCAAACGTGCTGCTGATGGACGAGCCGACGAACCACTTGGATATCGAGTCCATTATTTGGCTGGAGCAGTTTCTCAAGTCATACGAAGGCACGTTGCTGATGACGTCGCACGATCGCGAGTTCATGAACCGGATCGTGTCGAAGATCGCGGAGATCGATTCGGGCGAGATCGTGTTGTACTCCGGCGATTACGATTTTTACGAACGAGAGCGTACGATTCGGGAGACGAATCAGCAGGCGGCGTTCGCGCGGCAGCAGGCGATGCTGGCGAAGGAACAACGCTTTATCGACCGCTTCCGGACCCACGCGGCGAAGGCGGCGCAAGTGCAGAGCCGCATTAAAGCGCTGGACAAGATTGAGAAGATAGAGCTGCCGAAGAAGCGGCAAGTGGTGAAGTTCGAGTTCCGCGTGCCGCCGCGGTCAGGCGATCAGGTGGCAGTGATCGAGGAACTGGACAAGAGCTACGGATCGCGCACGATTTACGAGAAGTTCAGCATGATCATCCGCCGCGGGGAGCGGTGGGCCGTGATGGGCCGCAACGGCGCGGGGAAGACGACGCTGCTGAAAATGATCGCGGGCGCGCTGGACCCGGATGGCGGATCGGTTCGACTGGGCGCGAGTTTGCGTATGGGGTACTTCGCGCAGCAATCACTGGACGTGCTGGATCCGGATCTAACGGTGATCGATCAGTTGCAGAACGATTTTCCGCAGGATGGGATTGGGTCGCTACGGTCACTGGCGGGTGCGTTTCAGTTTTCGGGCGATGATATCGACAAGCGCATCCGGTCGCTTTCGGGCGGCGAGAAATCGCGGCTGGCGATGGCTCGGATGCTGTACGATCCGCCAAATTTTCTGGTGCTGGATGAGCCGACGAATCACTTGGATCTGGCAACGAAGGAAATGCTGGTGGAAGCGCTGAAACAATTCGAGGGTACGATGATTTTCGTGTCTCACGACCGGACTTTCTTAAGAGGGCTAGGGTCGCGCGTGCTTGAATTGGGCGGCGAGAGCGGGATGGATCGGAATCCGCATCTGTATCCCGGCTCGTATGTCGAGTATGTCGCTCGGACGGGGCACGAAGCGCCGGGTACGTTCTCCTAAGACTCAGCGCTGGACGCGGCCGGAGCCGCCTTCTTTGAGAAGCGCGTTCACTTCGTCGAGAATGACCCGGCAAAAGTCGCCAGGGACGGAGTGCTTCAGGCAACTCAGTGCCACGGCGAACTCAAGGGCTTCTTTCGGATTCGGCAGGCGTAGCAGGCCATACATCAGACCGCCCGAAAAGCTGTCGCCGCCGCCCACGCGGTCGACGATGTGCGTGATGTCGTAGGCTCGGCTCACCAGAAAGCCAGTGCGGTCGTTCCAACACGCCGACCATCCGTTGTGCGACGCGTTCTTTGATTCGCGCAGGGTGATGGCGATGCCGCGGAGGTTCGGGTAGGCATCGAGAACCTCTTTCGTCAGCCATTGATACTGGCTCACGTCGAGTTGGCCTGCGTGCACATCGACCTCGGCCTGGATGCCAAGCGTGGTTTGGACGTCTTCTTCGTTGGCGATCACGACATCGACGAGCTTCACGATTTCCGGCATGACTTCGGAAGCGGGCTTGCCCCATTTCCAGAGGTTCTTGCGATAGTTGAGATCGCAGGAGACGGGGACTTTCGCGGCGCGGGCGGTGCGGACGGCTTCGAGTGCGAGCTCAGCGGCCGACGTGCTGAGAGCGGGAGTGATGCCGGTGATGTGGAACCACGCCGCGCCTTGAAACACCGCATCCCATGCGATCGTGCCGGGCTTGGCGAGGGCGATGGCGCTGGCGTCGCGGTCATAGACAACTTTGGACGGGCGCTGGTTGGCTCCGGCTTCGAGAAAATAGATTCCCATGCGGCCGGGGCCTCGCACGATATGCGAAGTTCCGACTCCGAAGCGGCGCAACTCGGCGATGGCGGCGTCGGCGACGGGATTCTTTTCGGGCAACACCGTGACGTAACTGGCGGGGACGCCGAGAGAGGCGAGCGCGACGGCCGCGTTTGCTTCGCCACCGCCGAAGGTCGCGACGAATTGAGGAGTTTGCAAGAAGCGCTCGAATCCGGGAGGCGCGAGGCGCAGCATGATCTCGCCAAAGGTGATGACCGGGCCGCTCATGCGGCGCTCTGCTCCGAACGCGCCTCGCGGATCGCGGCGATGAAGCGGCGGGAGAGGTCGGTGATGGAGGCGAAGTCTCCGGTTTTCGCACCCGCGATCAAGTTGCCTCCCACTCCGAGCGCGACGGCTCCGGCTTTGATCCACGTGGCGGCGTTCTCGATGCTTACGCCTCCGGTGGGCATGAGCGACGCTTGCGGGAGCGGAGCTTTCACGGCCTTGATGAACTGCGGTCCGAGGGTTTCACCGGGGAAGACTTTGATGATGTCCACGCCGCACTCCATGGCTTCGACGACATCGCGAACGTTGTCCGCACCAGGCATGTACGGAACCTGGTAGCGGTTCGCGAGCCGCGCAGTGTCCGGATTCA
The DNA here is from genome assembly GCA_036498815.1 of Bryobacteraceae bacterium. Classification (GTDB taxonomy): domain Bacteria; phylum Acidobacteriota; class Terriglobia; order Bryobacterales; family Bryobacteraceae; genus Palsa-187. The sequence goes on from DASYET010000051.1 coordinate 51,495, forward strand.
GCGCGGGGCTTACCAGGAATTGCGCACCGGCGAGGATGGCGATGCGCGCGGTCTCCGGATCGAGCACGGTGCCCGCGCCCACCACCATTTGCTGGGGGCGGTAGCGGTTCGCGAGATCGCTGATCACGGCAGCGGCTCCGGGAACGGTGAACGTAATTTCGAGCGCCGCGACGCCGCCTTGTGCGCAAGCGTCCGCGATGCGCGCCGCCTGATCCGGAGAATCTGTGCGAACGATTGCGACCAGGCCGGACTCCACTACGCGGCTGAGAACTTCCACTTTCAAGATCGACATGTCGAAGGGGAATTATAGCGCGGAGGCTTGATCAATCCCGGCGCGGAGAAGACTGCAAGTCGTCCGGACCATCGACGTCTTCCGGCTGGAGGCCGGCCTTGTGGAGTAAGCGGCGCAAGGAACGCTCTCCTCCGGCGCCCTTCTGCTCGCCCGCCTCACGTCCGTCGCGTCCGATCAGGGCATAGTGCGGATAGCTCTTGGGACCGAACCACGCCGCCAGATTCGTGTCGGTCATCAGGACGATTTTGCACTCGCGCGGGGAGCGAGCCAGGTATTGGGTCACAGTCCTTTTCGATTCGCCCACATCGACGGCCAGCACCACCAACCGGTCGCGAAACTCACGCTGTAAGGCGTCGACAGCCGGAGCATCGCTACGGCAATAGGGGCACCACGTCGCCCAGAACTGGACCAAGACCACTTTGCCTTGGACGGATTCATTGCTGAGGTTCTGGCCGTCCAGAGTCTTCGCTTTGAACTTGACCTGGTCATGGAAATCCAGAGCGACACTTGCTGCTGGAATTGACAGGGAATATCCGAGCGCTGCGAGCGCTTTCCTCCGGGATATTGGGTTACGCGGATCCATATTGCGGAATCCTACCATAGTTTCCCGCCGGATTACGGCTACGCTTTCGCGAGCTTTGCGCGAACTTCCGCATCGGAACGCGACAGTGCTTTGCGGAGAGATGGCCCGTCGACTTCGTGCTCCCAGCGCGCGACGATCAAGGTCGCGACGCCGTTGCCCAGCATGTTGATCAGGGCTCGCAGCATGCTCATGAAGCGATCGATACCGAGGATGAGCGCCATTCCTGCGACGGGAATGGTCGGGATCACCATGAGCGTTCCCACCAGAGCGATGAACGCCGCGCCCTGTACACCGCTGGCGCCTTTCGATGTGAGGATCGCGACTCCGAGAATCGTCAGCTGCTGCATGAGAGTCAGGTGAGTGTTCGTTGCCTGCGCCACGAACAGCGCGGCCAGAGTCATATAGATGCTGGTGCCGTCCGTGTTGAACGTGTAGCCGGTGGGCACGACCAAACCCACCAGGGCTTTGGAACAGCCGAGGGCTTCCATCTTTTCCATCAGGCTCGGCAGCGCGGGTTCCGAGGAACTCACGGCAAGCACTAGCAGCATCTCTTCTTTGATATAGAACAGGAATTTGAAAATACTGAAGCCGGCGGCGCGGGCGATCAGGCCCAGGATTCCGATGACGAAGACTAATCCGGTGAGATAGAAGGTGGCGATCAATTTCACCAGAGGGCCCAGCGACGCGATGCCGAAGCGGCCTATCGTGAACGCCATCGCGCCGAAGGCTCCCAGGGGGGCCAGACGCATCACGAGATTCACGACTCCGAAGACCGCGTGTGTGAGGGTGTCGAACAAATCCACTAGCGGCTTGCCGCGCGGGCCGGCGGCGGAAAGCGAGAAGCCGAACAACAGCGCCACCAGCAGCACTTGCAGGATGTCGCCCTTGGCGAACGCATCCACAATGGTGGTGGGGATGATGTGCATGATGAAGTCGGAGACGCTCTGCGCTTTGGCTTGGCCGGCGTAGTCGGCGACGGCTTTCGCATCGAGAGTGGCAGGATCAATGTTGAAGCCCGCGCCGGGCTTCACAATGTTGCCAACGAGCAGGCCGGTGACCAGCGCCAGCGTCGACACGATTTCGAAGTACAGCAGCGCTTTCCCGCCGACGCGGCCGACTTTCTTAATGTCCTGCATCCCGGCGATACCGGTCACGACGGTGCAGAAGATGATCAAGGTGATGATCATCGTGATCAAGCGGATGAAGCCGTCGCCCAGAGGCTTCATCGCGACGGCCTTCGACGGACTCACGTATCCCAGGACAATCGCGATCGCGATGCCGACGAGTACTTGGAACGAGAGTCCAGCGTAGAACGGTTTCTTCTTCGTCATTGGGTCAGCTCTACCGAGAGGATGCCGAGTCCTTCGAATTCGATGTCGAGCGGAACACCCACGGGGAGTTCGAGCACGCCGCAGTACGATCCTGTGGTGACGATTTGTCCCGCGGCCAGACCTTCGCCACGAGCGGCGAGGAAGTTCGCGAGCCAGTAGAGCGGCGCGAAGGGATGGCCCGCGGGATGGACTCCTTCGCGAGTCACAGGGGAGCCGCCTGATTCCGTCACCGTGATCCCCAGCGCGTCGAGTTTCCGAGAGAAGGGATCGGCGACAAGCGGTCCGACGAACAGGCCTTGGTTGGTAAGGGAATCCGCCAGTTTTTCTTCGAAGCTCACCGACGCTAAGTCGGCGTAGCGGCCTCGCAGCAACTCCAGCACCAGCCGGGTCTCGCCGATGGCATCACGCACCTCGGCCTCTGAGTATGGTTCGGCGCGCGCGGGCAGATCGCGACCGAGGATGAACGCGACTTCCGGCTCGATGCCCATCGTCGGACCTTCGGTAAACACGGGACACGGTGACGTGGAGTAAATTGTGGGCTTGGTGAGCGGAGCAAGGTTGACTCGGGCTCCGATGGGAGGACCGGCTTTCCATCCGCCGATCGGCTCGCCGACAAGCTCCATCACGCGGCGTTGGATGGCGAGCGCGGCCTCGCCATCGGCGGGGCGGCAGGATGCGGGCAAACGATCACCAGGGCGGCGGGCGCGCCGCCAGGTCATCAGGTGCTGCGCCGCGGCTTCAACCAGTGCGGGGGACACGTGAACTAAGCTACTCAAGTTGCGCCGTCAACGTCAACCTTGCGATATACTCGCGTCATGAAAATGAGGTTCGGATTGGTCGCCCTGCTCGCATTGCCTGTTCTTGCTCAGCTCTCGCCGTCGGCATCGTGGGCCACTCACGCCGCGAACGAGTATCAGGTGTATCCGAACGTGACGTATCTCACGATGGGCGGCGTCGAGCTCAAAATGGACGTTTACAAGCGGCGCACCGCGACGGCTCCGCAGCCGACCATCGTCTACATGCACGGCGGATTCTGGGTGGCGGGGAACAAAGAAGGCGCGATCATGAATCTGCTGCCTTGGATGGAGATGGGCTGGAACGTGGTGAACGTGGAGTATCGTTTGGGCGCGGCGGCGCTGGCTCCGGCGGCGGTGGAGGATTGCTTCTGCGCGATGCGCTTCCTGGCTGCGCAGCAGCAGTCGACGACATACAACATCGATCCGAGCAGGATTGTGGTCACGGGCGAATCGGCCGGCGGACATCTGGCGCTGGCGATGGGGACCATTCCCGCGAGCGAAGGGCTGGACCGCGAGTGCGCCGGCGCGGCGCTGCCGAAAGTCGCCATGGTGATTAATTGGTTCGGCATCGCCGACGTTCCGGATGTGATCGACGGTCCGCATAAGGCGGACGCGGCGGTGCGCTGGTTCGGCAGCCTGCCGAACCGGATGGAGATCGCGAGACGCGTCTCGCCGCTCACGTATGTGCGGACGGGGCTGCCTCCGATTCTGACGATTCATGGCGATGCCGATCCCACGGTGCCGTATCAGGAAGCCGTGCGGCTGCATGAAGCATTAGCGAAGGTAAATGTTCCGAATCAACTGCTGACGGTTCCGGGCGGAAAGCATGGAAATTTCACACCGGAGCAACGCGATAGGATCTACCTCACCATACGCGAATTTCTGGCGAAGAACGGGCTGGGCCCGAAATAAGCACGCGGCCGATTCGAAGCAGAGGTGGTGGATATGGGCCACCCGATTCGCGGCACGAGAACGGCAACTTCTTCACTTCCCGACACATCCACTTCGGCACGGGATTTGCAACTGTGGCAAGCGGAGGAGATGAAGAAAATGAAAACCAAACTGCTTGCACTTTTCTTGCTCGCCGGAGGATCTCTGTTTGCCGCGCACTTCTCGGTTGGAATCGGCGTGGGTGGATATTATCCGTACGGCGGGTATTACATGGCCACACCGCCGCCGGTGGTCGCTTACGCGCCCGCGCCGGTTTATGCTCGGCCTGGATACAGTTGGGTCGATCCCTATTACTATCCGGTAGGCAATCGTTACGTGTATCGGGCGGGCTACTGGGCACGGCCTCCGTATGCGGGCGCGTCTTGGGTCCGTCCGCGTTGGGAAGGGCGCCGTTATTATGGCGGACACTGGCGCCGCCGCTAGTGGCAGGATGCGCTTCGGCTCATCCCCTTTAGGTCAGCCTCGGATGAGGCGCGCGGCTCTCTCGGCGATCATCGCCACGGTGGCGTTGGGAGGGACGCGCGGGATCTGGGGCATGATCGACGCGTCCGCGACGCGTAAACCGGCTACGCCGTGGACTTGAAGGGCCGCGTCCACTACGCTCTCGGAATCGTCTCCCATGCGGCAGCTGCCGGAGGCGTGGTGGAGGCTTTGGGCTTGCGCTTCGAGGTCGCCCGAAATCACGGCGCCGCGATACGCGGTGAACGGCTCCGATCCGGCGATGGCGCGGGCGCGAGAGATTGCCTCGAGCAGCCGCGCACGGTCTTCCGGCTTCGAAAGATAGCCGGGATCGATGAGCGGCGAATCCAGCGGATCGGCGGAGGCCAGCGTGATCCGTCCCTGTGACTGAGGCTGAAGCAGAACCGCCGTCAGGCTGAAGGCGTGAGCACCGGGAGGAGCCAGGCTGGCGTCAAGCGAGGCGAGCGGCGCGAAGACGACCTCCAGGTCGCAGGCATCATCGCCGGCATCCGGCTTGGACCTCAGAAACGCTCCCGCTTCCGCCACGTTGGACGCCAGGGGACCGTCCTTGCGGGTTGCGTAACGCACCATATTGAACGGCGTCGCGCTGCCGGCGAGCGATACTGGCTGGGTGCACGAATAAGAAAGCGAGACCCCCAGGTGGTCTTGCAGATTTCTTCCGACTCCCGGCACAGCCGCGGCGATTGGGATTCCAAGCGGTTCCAGTTCTTCCAGTGGACCCACGCCGCTCAACAGCAGCAGGTGCGCGGAGCCCACGGCGCCCGCGCAGAGAATCACCTCGCGCGTTGGTTCCGTGCGGTAGCGCGATCCTTTTTGCAGATACTCGACGGCGGTGGCGCGTCCGCCTTCAATCACCACACGCGCCGCCTGGATGCCGGTCCACACGGTGAGGTTGCCGCGGCGGAGTGCGGTGCGCAGGAGAGAGCGGGCGGCGCTCCACCGCGCTCCATTCTTTTCGAGAAGAGGATAGTAGCCGCAGCCGGGCTTCGCGGGGCCGTCGAATGCGGTTTCATATTTCGCGAGGCCGCTGGACGCACAGCCCTCGAGAAAGGCTTGCGTGAGCGGGTTCGGCTCCGCGGGAGTACGCGACGGAGGATCAATGAAGAATGGCGCAAGATCGTCGTATTGCCAGCCGGCGGGCCAGCTCTTGTAATCGGACGGAAGACCGCGCAGATGGATCATCGCGCTCAAGGATCCGCTGCCGCCGAGCACCCGTCCGCGCGGCCAGGGGATGCGGCGGGTATTCAGGTGCTCCTGCGAAACGGTGGAATCCTGCCAGTCGAGCGCAGTGCCAAGGAGTTTGGAATACGCCGCCGGGATCTGAATCTCGCGGCGGCGGTCTGGAGGGCCGGCCTCGATCAAGAGAACCTGAGTTTCGGGATGTTCCGTGAGACGTGCAGCCAGAGTGCAGCCCGCGGTGCCCGCGCCTACAACAATGTAATCGTACAATCCGTTGCATTATGGCACAGACAACGATCCCTCTTTCGTACTAAGGTGACATTGAGCAGGTTGTCGCATCCGCGTAACTTTTCGATCCGCCGTGGCAATACAAGTTGTGGAAAGATCGCCGGTTGAGCCGATCACCGAAGGGAGCCTTGTACGGAGCGCCCGCGGCGGCGACGAGAAGGCTTTCCTGGCGATCTACCATCGTCATCGCGATCCGGTGTACCGGTTTGCGTGGCGCTTAACGGGGTTCACGGCGGCAGCGGAGGACGTGACGCAGGAATGCTTTCTCGCCCTGGTGCGGGGAACGGCGTTCGATGGTGAGCGCGGAACGCTGCGCACCTACCTGTTCGGCATCGCGCGCAATTTAGTGCTGCGCCGGCTGAGGATTTCCGGACGCGAAGCCGAAGAGTCCGCCGAAGCGGTGGCTCCGGTGGACGTCTTGGCAGACTTGCTGGCGGCGGAACGCGCGGAGTTGGTGGCGGGCGCGGTGGCGCGGCTGCCGTTGTTCCAGCGCGAAGCGATTGTCCTGTTCACCTACGAAGAAATGTCGATGGAAGAGATCGCGGCGATTGTGGGCGCCGAAGTGGGCGCGGTGAAATCGCGGCTGCGGCGGGCTCGCGAATCGCTGCACGCGGCGTTGGCGCCGTTGTTAGCTCGCGACGCAGAGGGGAGATGCTTGTGAAAGAGCATGATGAATTGGATGCACTGCTGCGGGAATGGAAGCCGCCGGCTCCGGCAGAAGAGTTGGACCGGCGCGTGGCAGCGAGATACCGGGCCGCGGTGCGCCGTCCACTGTGGCGCGAATTTTGGAAGCTGCGGATCAGCGTGCCTGCGCCGGTACTGCTCGCAGCGGTAGCGGCGATCGTGGCGCTCGTGTTTTGGCTGCGTCCCACGGCTGCTCGGTCCATGCCGGCGGCGACGCCCGGGACGGGATCGTCTCTGACGGCCGGCGGATTTCAGCCCTTGCCCAATGGCGAGGCTCGCGTTGTGCCCGTTTCGGAGGTTCAGAGGTGAGGAGTAGTCTTATCGTGCTGCTGATGCTGAGCGGGGTGGCTCAGGCGGCTCGTCCGTACACTCCGCGGGCGTGGTTCCGTGACGGGACGGGATTGGAGATTTACACGGAGACCGGCGGGGCTCCGGAGATCGATCCCGAAGGTATCATCGGCATCGGCGGAACTCCCAGCGCGGTGTTCCATATGGTGGTGGACCGCGAGCACAACCTGCTGTTCGTATACAACGTGGAAGCTTCGCGGGGAACAAGCCCCGGGACGGTGATGATTCGCATTCAACCGATTGGTCCCGAAAGGGAGGCGGAGTTTCTGCGAGGCATCCTGGGGCCCCGGGGCCCGAAAGTCTCGGGCACTCATGTTCCCACGGTCGCGGGAGTCCGGGAGTTTCCCTCCGTGAAAATCGGCGAAGTGGTCACGCTGGATGTGCTGCGCAACCCTTCGACGGGAGTTACTGTTTTCGACGTGATTCGGCCCATCACAGACCCTTCGGCCGGAGAAGCGGGGCGCATGACCGTGACGGCGCCCCCGACTCGCGAAACGATGTCGCTCAAGAACATCGCCGTGCGAATCGATGGACAGCCCGTCTCCGCACCCGCTTCGTGGATGATCGGCGCGGCCGTACGCATCGACATTCCCGGCCATGGCGCTTATGTGGTGGCCGCGTATGATCCGAAGATCGCGCCTCCGGGGTCGGCCTTTGCCGCGATCGCCCACGCGGATGGGAAGAGTTTGAGCTGGACCATCGACGGGAAATACATCGAGATCACGTCCAGCACGAACGTGCTTACACAATCCGTCAATAGCGTGCTTTGGGTGTACCACGACGGTCGTTACAAATCCCAAGACCAGCCCGACGCTGTCCGATTGCAAAGCGCCGATACGGTGGACTGGCTGCTTCCAAAGAGGTGAATGTGATGACACGAATACTCTCCGCTGTGTTCTTGGTGACCTCCTGCGTGTGGGGACAGTCCTTCGAAGTGGCCTCGATCCGCCTGCATAAGGAGCCTGTTCGGCGAATCGGAATCGACCTCTCCGGTCCGCGATTCACGGCGGAGGCGTTCAGTTTGGACAACCTCATCACCTACGCGTTCGATCTGGAGGACTACCAGGTGACGGGCGTGCCGGGCTGGGGCGTTTCGAGCACGAACTCCGATCGCTACGACATCACCGCGAAGGCGGAGGGCGATGGCACGTTGAGCCGCGAGCAAGCAAAGAAGATGCTCCAGTCTCTGCTGGCGGAGAGGTTTCAATTGAAGTTTCATCATGAGTCGAAAGAGCTGCCGGTGTATGCGCTCGTGGTGGCCAAAGGCGGACCGAAGTTCAAGGAGAGTCCTCCGGATGCGAAGAGCATGTTGACCATGGGCGGCTCAAATGGCATCGAGATGGTGGTGACGAAGGGGGGCATGGCGCAGCTGGCGCGCCAGTTTTCGAATCACAATGGCGTGAACCGCGTGGTGGTGGATAAGACGGGGCTGACGGGCACGTACGACTACAAGCTGAAGTGGACGCTGGAGCGCGGTGCGGTGGACGGGGATTCGGCATCGGTGGATATTGCGCTTCAGGAGCAGCTGGGGTTAAAGCTGGAAGCGGCGAAGGCTCCGTTTAAGACGCTGGTGGTGGATCACGCGGAGAAACCCTCGGAGAACTGACCGGCTTCTGCCGACCGCTATCATACGGGAGTGAGTTTGCGCGTCACCGTGGTGGGCGGGGGAATCGTGGGATTGGCCACGGCGTATTGTCTGCTGAAGCGGCTCCCGGACGCGCGGGTGGTGGTACTGGAAAAAGAAGGTTCGCCCGGACAGCACCAGAGCGGGCATAACAGCGGAGTGCTCCACTGCGGGCTGTATTACAAGCCGGGGTCGAAGCGCGCGCGACTGGCGCGACGCGGGATCGAACAGATGAAGGCGTTCTGCGGCACGCACTCGCTTCCGCATGAGGTTTGCGGGAAAGTGGTGGTGGCCACGAGGGCGGAGGAAGTGCCGAGGCTCCAGGCATTGTTCCAGCGGGGAACAGAGAACGGCCTGCGCGATCTTCGCTTGCTATCCGCGGACGAACTGCGCGAGATTGAGCCGCATGCCGCGGGCCTCGCGGCGATTCATGTACCGGAAGAGGGGATTGCCGATTATCCTCGGGTGTGCGAGACGTTAGTCGCGCTGATTCGCTCGGCAGGCGGAGAGGTTTTGATGGACGCTCGCGTGACGGGGATCAAGCGTGAGTCCGCAGGATGGCGAGTGGTTCACTCGGGCGGCGAGCACGCGTGCGACTGGGTTGTGACTTGCGCAGGGCTGTACTCGGATCGCGTGGCGGAGATGAGCGGGAAAAAACGCGAGGCGCGGATCGTGCCGTTTCGCGGCGAATATTTTCTATTGCGGCCGGAGCGGCAATTCTTGGTACGGAATCTGATTTATCCGGTACCGGATCCGGGGCTTCCGTTTCTGGGGGTTCACTTTACTCGGATGATTCGCGGTGGAGTGGAGGCGGGACCGAATGCGGTGCTGGCGCTAGCGCGCGAAGGATATAGGAAGTCGACGGTGAGTTTGCGAGATACGATCGATGCGCTCGGATTTCCGGGGTTGTGGCGATTCTTGCGGAAATATCCGGGTCCGTGTTGGGCGGAGTTGCGGCGGAGTTTTAGCCGTGAGTTGTTCTGCCGGTCGCTGCAACGGTTGGTTCCCGAGATTCGCTTGGACGATCTGACACCGGGCGGCGCGGGCGTGCGCGCGCAGGCGATGTCGCCCGACGGTTCGCTGCTTGACGATTTTCATTTCGTCGAGGGCGAGCGCGAGATTCACGTGGTGAATGCGCCGAGTCCGGGCGCGACGGCGTCGCTGGCGATCGGGGAGGAGATCGCGGGGATGTTGGCGGCTCGGCTTTAGCGCGGAGCTAGTCTTTCGGACCAGCGGATGCGGCCTGTTGTCCGCATCGCTACGAACAGCGTGACGACGGCTCCGATGGTAATGGCGAGTCCGGTGAATCCTTTGAAGAAGAACGCGAGCGAGAAGAGGACAAGATAGAGCACTTGCGCGGTTGCCGCTTCGCGCAATGCTCCGTTCATTCCAGCGACTAAACGGAGATAGCTGATCACCAGGAACACGGAGACTGCGGCGGCGGTGAGGAATGCGATCCAGATGTCGACGTGATCGACGAGATACGCGAGCAGCAGATGGAACGCGAAGAAGGCTCCGGCGAGGAAGAAATAGTTGATCGGATGCAGGTCGATGTGGCGGAGGGTTGTGATGAGCAGCAGCACGAAAAAGAAGAAGAACAGGGAGACGGGCGCGAAGAAACTGATTTGGCTCGCGAGGGGACCGGGCTGAAGTTTTTCGGGCATCGCGAGGGCGATCTCGTAGCCGGAGAGAAGATTACGATAGTTCCAATCGAGTTGCCAGCCGCCGGCGATCTCTTTCTTTTCCGCGGGGGCGAGAGTGTTGTCGGGAAAGTCGATGTCACGAAAGTCCGTGGTCATGCGCAGGTGGAAGTTCGAAACCGGATTCACGTCTTGACCGAAGCTGTAGCGCCACGAATCGAGGCCTTGCGAACGATAGCTCACGTGCAGCTTCAGCGTTTGATCGGGCTCGGCATCGAGAGGGACGTAGGCTCGTTGTTTGTCGATGAGGGGCGTGCGCGGCGTGCCGTCGACGACGAACTGCAAGTCGTCGTAGATGGCTTGCGCGGCGGGGAGCGGCAGAACCAGACGCAGAGTTTGTTTGGCCGGCGTGGTGTTGCGGAACTCGTAGTCGCCGCGGAAGGCTACCTTGTACGCGGAGTACCAGAGCAATCCTTTTTGACGGTATTCGAGGCGCAGGCCTGCTTCGATGTCGCTTGAAGTGGGCGGGAGGGTGCGCTTATCGATGCTGGTCACATCGTATTCCGCGACCGGCTGCTCCTGCGTTTGCGCCACGCCCCAGACAGACTGGACGCGGCCGCGCAGGCGCGATTCTAAGGAGTCAGTACGCATGAGGATGGTGCCTCCGAGGATCAGCCAGGCGGCGGAGGTGCAGAGAAAGATGAAGGCGATGGCGGCGATGCGCTTCCACATGATTCAGATTCTGGGGCATTTGCTTCTCCTTGTCAAGTACTTTACTGTATGAAGCTCAGGAGGACGCTATACTGTGCAGATTGTGCGCCTCTATTTGACCCCCATGGACGTCGGCGACGTCACGATTATCGAAGCGGCCGGGCGGATTACGCTCGGCGAAAATGTTGAGATCCTGCGCGATCAGATTCATCAGCTGGCCGCGAAGGGCCGCCACAAGGTTCTGTTGAGTCTGGCGGAGGTCAGTTACATCGACAGCTCCGGGATCGGCGAGATGGTGTCTTCGTTCACGACCATGTCGAATCTGGGTGGATCACTGAAGCTGCTGAAGCTGACCAAGCGGATCCGGGATCTGTTGCAGATCACCAAGCTCTACACGGTGTTCGACGTGTTCGAGGACGAAGCTGAGGCTGTGAAGAGTTTTCAGTAGGAGCCCTTCACCAGAGAGCGTGTTTCAACAAAAACCAGGAACTCCTCTAATTCCTGATTGAATCGGGGCGGGTCTTCCATCATGAGGAAGTGCCCGTGGCCTTCCCACTTGATCACTTTCAGCTGCGGAAAGATCTTGCGCATGAGAGCGGCGCGGGCTTCGGTGGCGTTGGACGGGGTCTGAATCGCAAGCACGGGCAGCTTGAACACTTCATTCGGCGCGGGCGGCGCGAGCTTCGAGGCGCTGGTTACGGCGGCGACACGAACGTGCTCCGGTGTTGCAAACATCTTCAGACGAATTTGTTCGCGAAGGTCGGGAGGCGTCATGTCGCTGAACATGGCCTCGACTTGTTGGGCGAAATTCTTATCGCCTTGGGGGCCGCTCAGATTCTTGGCTCGGCGGGCGTAGGTTTCTTTTTGCGCTTTGAGAACGGCCGCGCCGCCTACGGGGACGGAGACCGTGGCATCGACGATCACGACGGACTTCGCTTTCTTGGGATAGAGGCGGAGGAAGGCGTAGGCGATGGGGCCTCCGAGGCTGTGGCCGACGAGGGTGGCTCGATCGACTCCGGCGTCGCGCATGACGGCATCGATGCTGCGGGCGAAGTATTCGACCGGATATGGGCCCGAGGGCATGTCGCTTTCTCCGTGGCCGGGGAGATCGATCAGCAGCGAGCGGTGCTCGTTATAGACGGGGGCTTGGGCACGCCAGAAGGTGAGGTCGCAGGTCCAACCGTGGATGAAGACGACGGCTTCGCGGCCTTGGCCGTAGCTTTCGTAGTGGACACGCGCGCCGTCGAAGGGGGCGAAGTGGGACACGGTTTGCTGGGCGGGGGCGAGGGTGGCGGCGAGGAGGAGGATTGCGGCGGTTCGAAGGGTGGAGGCGAGTGGGGCAGGCCGCTCCATTACTGTCGCGGCTCGGTTTGGGGAGGCGGTTCGGTTTGGGGAGGCGGTTCGGGTTGGGGGTGCGGTTCGGGTTGGGAGGGCGGTTCCGGTTGGGAGGGCGATTGGGATTAGAGAGGTCGCGATTGGGTTTAGAGAGACCGCGCGTGGGTTGAGTGGCGGCGCGGCTGGGGTGGAGCGGTTCACCGTTTTAGATCGTTGAGGAGCGGGATGTCCTTCACGGCGGGCGGCGTGGGGATGGATTTCAGGAAGGCGTAGATGTCGGTGAGCTGCTGGTCCGAGATCACTTTTTCGGTGTACGCGGGCATTTGGCCGGAGGGTCGGCGGACGTAGCGGATGAGCGCGGCGGTGTTGAGGACGGGCGGGCCGATGCGGGCTCCGGCGCGGCCTCCCTGCCCCGCGTAGCCGTGGCATTGGTAGCAGCCGTCTGCGAGGAAAAGTTTTTTTCCGTTGACGGCGTCGCCCTCGTTCGCGCGGCCTTGCGCGAGGAGGGCGGCGGAGGTGAGGAACCCGAGGGCTAGGATTTTCATCATGGCTCCTAGCGCGGTTGGGTGAGCACGTCGATCATGGCGGGCTCGCCTTTCTTCACTACTTCGATCGCCTTCTTCAAAGCGGGGGCGAGGTCCTTAGGATCGCTGATGGGGCCGAGGCTGTACATGCCGTACGCTTTCGCCATGGTGGCGTAGTCGATATTGGGGTTGGTGATTTCGGTGCCGATGTGGGCGCGCTCGACGCCGCGCTGGGCGCGGTTGGCCATATCCTGCACGTACATGAGCTCCTGATGATAGGCGCGGTTGTTGTGCATGATGTTGAGCAGAGGGATCTGGTGGTGGGTGGCGGTCCAGAGGACGCCGGGGGCGTAGTTCAGATCGCCATCGCACTGGATGTTGAGACTCAGGCGGCCGTGCTTCTTGTTGGCGAGCGCGGCACCGACGGCGGCGGGAGCGCCGTAGCCTACACCGTAAGCTCCGTGGCCGCCGATGTATTGCGAGTACTTGTCGAAATCCCAGAGCTTGTGCGGCCAGTCGCTAAAGAAGGTGGTGTCGGAGACGAGCGACCAGTCCTCGTTCTTGACCAGGTTCCAGAGTTCGGCGGAGACTCGGGCGGTGGAGATGGGGCTGGCGTCCCAGGCGAAGGTGGCGGCTTCGAGATCGCGGTCGCGGGCCTTCTTCGCGGCTTCGGAGAGCTTGGCGGCTCGGGCCTGCATCGCGGCTTTGCGATCCCCGGTGAGGAGCTTCTTGCAGGCTTCAATGAGCGCAGGCAGAGTGGCTTCGGCATCGGCGGCGATGGCGAGATCGGTTTCCGCGTAGCGGCCGAAATCCTGGTAATTGCTCTTGGAATAGAGGTCGCCCGAGAAGATGGTGATGATTTTCGCTCCGGCCTTGGTGGTGTTGCGGACTTCCATGCCCATGCGGTTGACGGGGGTTTGGGAGTGCGTCATGCCCCACATGTCCGGAACTTCGAGCCCGAGGATGACGTCGGCTTCGGCGACATTGCCCGCGTTATAAAGAGGATGCTTCGAGGGGAAGTTCATGCGGAAGCGGCGGTCATTGACCGGGGCTTGCAGGGTGTCCGCGAGTTCGACCAGGAGCTTGATGCCGTTGGGCGTGCGGGCGGCGCGGCCGGCGATGATGACGGGATTTTCGGCGGCGACCAGCATTTTCGCGGCTTCGGCGATGGCTCCGGAGTCACCGGCGGGCGGAGAGGAGAGAGTGAGCTTGGGGATGCGGAGGCGAGGGCGCTCATCGGCGGCGATGGGTTCTTCCTGAAGGACGGCGTCGGCGACGATGACGACGGGCTCCATGGGAGGCGTCATCGAAATCTTATACGCGCGGACAGCGGATTCGGCGAAGTGGCTGAGGGAGACGGGAGCGTCATCCCACTTGGTGTAGTCGCGCACCATGGAGGCGGCGTCCTGGACGCTGTGCGCCCATTCGACGTCGCCGCGGCGCCAGCCTTCGTCGAGCACGTTGCCGAGCAGGACGTACATGGGGACACGGTCGGCGTAGGCGTTGTAAATCGCCATGGAGGCGTGCTGGAGACCGACGGTGCCGTGCGCCATGATCATCATCGGCTTGCCTTCGATTTTGGCGTAGCCGTGGGCCATGGCGGCGCTGGATTCCTCATGCATGCAGGTGATGAGTTCCGGCATGGAGTTCTTGCCGTAATTGATGAGCGATTCGTGGATGCCGCGGAAGCTGGAGCCGGGATTGGCGGCGACGTATTCGAAGCCGAGGCTCTTGAGGACGTCGACCATGAAGTCTGCGCCGGGGCGGTCTGTGGTGTAGACGGCGGCGAGAGGCGGAGGTGCGGTTTCCTTGGCGGCGGTGGCGGCGTTGGGGAGAGGAGTGGTGGCTCGGGGGGCGGTCTGCGGCGCCGGCACCGGCTTCTGAGGCACCACGCGATCGTCAATTTGCTGCGCGAGCGCCGGCTTCACGACGAGGGCGGCGGCTGAGGCGGCAGCGCCCGCGGCGGCACCTTTCAAGAATCCGCGGCGATCGACGGGGGCCTTTTTCGGATTTTTGGACGGGTTCTGGGACGACGAATCCTTTTTGGACAAATCTGTTTTGGACAAATCCGTGGCCATGGGAGCTCTCCTTACGTGGGCATCCTTCACGTTATATAGCATACGGCAACGGTGTCAACCGGATGGCGGGGGAGTGGAGGCGCGGGGATTGGGTTGAGAGCCAAAATTGGCTCCGCCGGGCGGAGGTGGTGAACGGGTGGAAGTGGAGGATTTGAAAGTGGGATGCGGGTCTGCGAGGCCGGAGGATTGGCTTCGATCTGAAATTTTTCTCGGCGGCGGGAGTGGATGCTGCATGGGGCTGGCTTCCAGAGTGATGATCGTTCTTCATGATGATTGATGTTATGGCCGGGCGACGGGGAGGGGAGTGCGGGTGAAATGGGAAGTGCTTGAGGGGGTGGGGGATATTGGTCGGCGATGGGAGGTGAATGGGGGAAGAGGTCAGACAGCAGTGGTCGGCTTCACTAAGCCTGGGACAGCAGGTCCCGCACGTCTTGGCGCTTCGCAAATCGCCGATAATAGGGGTACAATCACAAGACCTATGGCAGAGCCAGTCACGATACCGATTTCAATTTTCGAAGTGACGATTCGGTACGAAAGACCGCTAATTCGGCTCTTGGTGGAGCGAGCCGATATCATCCAGGCATTATTCGATTCGTTCGCAGAGTTCGAACCCAATGCCGATGATCTGGAGGTCCTCTCCGCTGGCAAGACAACTGAACAGGGTATTCGCCTACGGCTAGCCTCTGAGAAAATCACACTTTTCTTCGGCGCCGCGTACTGCAAATTCTCGAAAGAAGAGCCCGCATGGCCCGAGGCCGATTCGCTATTTAGCAGACTGGAGCGGTTTTTGTCGATCCTCACCAAGTGCAGCGGAGTGGTCCTTGGGAAGAGGACCTCTGTTCTGTCGCTTCACCTGCAGCTCAGAACAGCGTCGTTCAAGGACATATTGCGGCCCTTTATCGATACTGGCATAAGAAAACTAGACTCTGCCCCCCTAAAAGCCATGGCTCTCGTTGCCCGTTGGCCGGATTACAGGATCACACTCGACGGTTCAGCTCAACTCGCAAATGGAATTTTTGTTCAGATGGAACGAGAATTCGACGCCACTGCCAGCTACGAGCATATGAAGGAGCATATCTTCGCGGACGAAGTAGCCGTGCTGAAGCTACTCGGAGTGGAGGTCGAAGCGTGAGTGCAAGAGCTCAGGGTCTCAATTACTCATATTTGGAGCCGGTCGCGCAAAAGCCGCTTTCCCCGAAAGAGAGGCTACAGGGCCTTACCAACTGGGAAAAGCCAGAGCTCTTGCGAAAATTCCCTCAGCGGGAGGGAATAACAACCTCCGAGATCGCCGAAGGAAGGCGTTTGTTTCAACAAAGCCGCGATCAAATCGCGAAGGACATCGATGAACTGAAGGCATCATATGTTTTTGCCGACGACTCGGTCAGTCAATTCCTAGCGGAGCATCGCTCTCTTACAGCAGTCTTGCGATCGGCAATTCAGCCGCTTAAAGCATCCTTTGGTGCGGATGGAGTCTTCGAGCTTGAGGTGACCGTTGAGGAAGACGGTTCAAAGATGCTTTACGGGGTCGCCCTATGGCCTGGTAGCGTTCGAGCGGCTGCCCAAGCCCTGGACAACTTCTCTGAGAGTTGGTGGCTGGATCACATGACACTCAGCACGACCGACCTGGCATTCATCTATCGAATTTCCAGATGATTCCGGCGCCACAACCCTTCGATTGGGCACAGTATCTTAAACTCGCCGGCACACTGTCTAGCGCCGAGGACGAGGCGTCACATCGCACGTCCATAAGCCGCGCATACTACTCAGTTTTCCACGCCGCTAGCGGTCAGGCACATCGGAACGGCTATTCAGGGCATGGTCATAAGGAGCTATGGGCGCTTTATCAGAGAGACCCTGATCGTAACTGTAGAAAACTCTCTACAATCGGTAACATGATGAAAGCCGCGCGCGTAGATGCGGACTACAAGGCCGTTGTCTCCGACATTCCGCACACTATGGCTCAGCAGATCGAGTATGCCAACGAATTTGTAACCCTCCTGAGCACGATACCGGAGACGTCGCCGATGCCCTAGCTAACGCTGCGGGCTCACCGAAAGACAGCGCGAGGAAAACGACCGGAAC
Organism: Bryobacteraceae bacterium; assembly: GCA_036498815.1. GTDB lineage: Bacteria > Acidobacteriota > Terriglobia > Bryobacterales > Bryobacteraceae > Palsa-187. The sequence continues at coordinate 68,422 of DASYET010000051.1, forward strand.
CCAGATCGCGTTCGTTTCGTTGGCGGACATCTGCCGCGATTCACGGAACCCACGCGATCGGATGGTTCGAAACTTCGTGCTGGTCCAAATGAGGATGAATCGTGAAAGACTTGAGCGCGCGCCGTTTTTAGCTTCGAATCGGAAACTTGTGTACAATCCCCACATGCACGGAATACGCTGGAGCACAATTGCGGCTGGCTCGCTGTTGCTGATCTCGGCCTGCTTTACAGGAGGACAGGAAGTGAAGACTTCGCAACCGGAAACATCAAAATCGGCCGCGAAAGAGGAACCGCGCGGGCGGATCCTGGGAATCGGCGGGGTGTTTTTCAAATCCGCGAATCGGAATCAGGCGCGCGATTGGTATTCGGCGCATCTGGGGCTCACGGACAAGGGCGGCGGCGCGATGCTGCCGTGGCGTCAGCATGACGATCCGCAAAAAGAGCAGACCACGGTGTGGACTATTTTCCCCGATTCGACAGACTATATTCCGGCAACGCAGCCGTTCATGATCAATTACATTGTGGACGATATGGACGCTCTGCTCGACCGGTTAAAGCAAGAGGGAGTCAAGATCGACGACAAGCGGATGAACGAATCCTACGGGCGCTTTGCGTGGATCTACGACTCGGACGGGAATAAGATTGAGCTCTGGCAGCCGGTGCCTGCAAAGCCCTGAGGGATGAAGCTTCGGCTCCCTCTCTTCTTCACGTTCGCCGGCGTGATGTTCGCCGATGATCGCTTTGGGGCGGACGAAGTGGGTTTATCAACAAAGGCGTTGTGGACGCGCCGGGGTCGTTCCCGCAGCGCGGAGCGGCAGGGAAACCGGCGGTGAGCATGCTACATTTAGCTTCTACCAGGAGCGCCATGCAAGTAAATCAGTACCTCGAAAAGATGAGGAAAGATTGGGATCAGCGCGCGCGAGAAAATGCTTTCCATTATGTCGCCAACGGCCGGGATAGCTGGACCGCGGAGGAGTTTTTTCAATCAGGGGAAGTGACGGTGGGGCAGGATATTCTCACGGATATGGGCAATATCTGCCAAGGCAAGGATCCAAAGGCGATGCGGATTCTGGAGCTTGGCTGTGGAGCGGGACGGGTTACGCGAGCCCTGGCGCGGATATTCGGAAGCGTTCACGGTGTCGATATTAGTCCGGAGATGCTCCAGCGGGCAGAAGGCGGGCTCGCCGATTGCAAGAATGTGGTGCTTCATCAAGGCGATGGATGGAGCCTGGATGTGCTCGGGGATACCAGGTTTGATTTTGCGTACTCCTGTTGCGTGTTTCACCACATTTCGAGCTACGACGTCATGCGGCGCTACTTGGAAGATATCGCGAAGCGCTTAGTTCCCGGCGGGTTGTTCAAGTTTGAGGTTCAAGGCTGCCCTCGGGTCCGGCCAGAGCCGGGAGACACGTGGCTTGGAGCTCCGGTTTCCGAGGACCAAGCTCGCGAGATGGCGGCAAATTGTGGTTGCGAACTGAGATATCTTACCGGCGCGGGCGAAGAGCGCATGTGGCTCTGGTATTTCAAGTTGCCGAGTTAATCGGCCTTCGCGCCGGTAGGCGGCGCTCCACTCAGACCTGATTGATTGCGCACGGCGGCGATTCCGGAGCCCGCCGATCTGATCCTCGCCCGGGCGGAAAACGTAAAAAAATGTCGCGGCGCTGCATCCGTTCGCCCTGGCGGCGGCGACTTAGGATGTGAGAGCATACGTTTCCCGAGAGGAGTTCACGATGAGCGGCACGGTTCCCCCTATGTTTTGGTTTGTGTTCTGGGTCGGGCTTTCAGCCGGGGTCCTGGGCTTCGGTTTCTTCATGGCGATCATCATTCATCGCGGGAACATGAAGGCGCTGGAGGTGCTGCGGGCGTATGCCGAGAAGGGGATAGAGCCTCCGCCGGCGGTGGTGGAGATGCTGACGCGGCACATGGGCGATTCGGAGCAGGCGAAGGCCGGGCGCGAGTTGGGCCGGAAGGCGGGGGAGTTCACGGGACTGGTCTCGGCCGCCTGCGCGGCGGGCGGCATTGCCTGGTGGCGCATGAACGAAGGGGGTCCCACATGGGTGGTCTACGTGTTCGGCTTCTGCGCGGTGTTTTTTGCGGCGCGCGCAATCGCGTTTCTGCTTGCGGCTCCTTCTTCGCACGCGAAATAGATGGACCCAAAAGCAGGCAGCGACGACGACCAGCTTCTGCTGGCCGCCGTACGGGAGGGGTCCGAACGCGCGTTCAACACGCTCATCGACCGGCATCAGCAGCCGGTGCGCGCTTTTTTGCGCGGCATCACGGCCAGCTACGCCGACGCCGACGATGTCGCTCAGGAGACCTTCCTCGCCACGTGGACTCAGGCGAAGGCTTTTCGGGGACAGGGGAGCGTGCGGTCCTGGCTGTTCTCGATCGCGTGGCGCAAGGCGAAGGGGAACCAGCGACGTTGGTTTCGGGCGGCTCGGCGGGACACGGATTATCACGGGTCGCTGGGCGGGGATGAGGTTTCCGCAGCGCCGACGGAAGAGCGAATCGCGGTGCGGCAGGCGCTGCTCGCGCTGCCGTTGGATCAGAGGGCGGCGGTGATGCTGTGTCTGGGGAGCGGGCATAGTCACGGGGAAGCGTCGGAAATGCTGGGGATTCCGTTAGGGACGATCAAATCATACGTGTCGCGCGGCAAGGAGAAGTTGCGTGGCATTCTGGGAGAGCAGTCATGAGCGACGAAAAGGATCTTCGGATCGCCGGCCTTCTGCATCAGGGCGCGCCACCATCGCGGGATCCGGTGTTCCGCGTGAGCGTGCTGGAACGGCGGGAGCAGCGGCGGTTTCAACGTCGGTTGTACACGATGCTCGCAGGGGTTGTGCTGATCCTGTTGATTGCCGTGGCCGCCCAGAGCCTGGCGGGTCCGAAGCTGGAACGCGCGGGTGCGCTGCTGGCTGCCGGCGCCATCGGGGTGGCGTGCGTTGCGTTTCGGGGCAGCCTGGGGCAGGTACGGAAGCGTTTTAGCCTTTAAGCTGCGCAAAATATTTCCTCGCGTGCATCCAACCGCCGGTCCGGCGGCGACTCATTCACGAAGGTTGATGAAGAGTCGAAACAAACAAGGAGAATCGCAGTGAAACAGTCAAAGATCGTATCGGTTTCCGCGGGGTGTCTGATGATGAGCGTAGTGGCTTGGGCGCAAGCGAGTGCTCCTTCCAGCACGGCCGACATTTTGCGGCAGGCGAGAGCATACCAGATCCAATTTCGCTCGGGGCAATATGATGCCGCGACGAAGTTTGTCGTCATGATGGAAGACGCGACGAAGGTGCAGCCGCAGGACGCGGATCTCTCGAATGCGATGGGGGTCGCTTATCTGGCTCAAGTGGCGCAGGTGATGCTGACGGGCGGGAAGCCTGCCGACGCGTTTGTGGGCGTGCAGAAGGGGATGCATGCGCTGGAACATGCACTGGAGTTGAATCCGGATCATGCGGAGGCTCTGGCGACTCACGGCGGAGTGCAGGCGCTGATGGCGGCGTTCCAAAAAGATCCGCAACAGGCGGCCAAGGGCGTGGCGGACATGAATCGCGCGGTGGAACTGGCGCCGAAATCGGTACGCGTGCGGCTGGTGCGGGCGTTCAATGGCCTGAGTCTACCGGACGAGTTGCGCAACCACGCCGCGGAAGCCGAGGATTTGGATTTCTTGAGTAAGGCCGCAGGGGGAAGCCGGCCGGGGGATTACATTCGGTTGATGCGCGGGGACCTGGATTTCGAACTGGGCAAGCCGGATCTCGCACGAAGCGAGTACGAAGCGGTGGGCAAGTCGGCGTCGCCGGCCGCGATCGAGGCGCAGGCGCGGCTGAGCGGGCTCGGCCAAGGCGGGGTGGCGGCTGCAGACATCAAGAAACTGCGGAGCGCCGCCGGGGCGAACTGCGCGATGTGTCATGGCAAGTGAGGCTCCTGTGACCGATCGGCGGAGCGATCAGAAGAGGACGCCGATGCCGCCGCAGGAGGCTGGGGTGATTCGTGGGGGGAGCGAAGCGGGCGGTGCAGAGCGCCGTGCTGGACGGCGTGCGTTAGACTACTGATGATGCGTCGTGCCCTCGCGCTTTCCGCGTGCCTTGCGATGATCCAGGCCTTGTGTCTGGCGCCGTTCCAGCACGTGCATGCGGATCACGACCATGCTTCCGTGATCCACGCGCATTTTTTCCCGGCTGCGCATGTGCACAAAGAGCAGCGTGGCAGGGCGTTCGATGACGTAGACGATCACGTCGCGGCTCGGACGTTGGATACGTTCACGCTGACGTTCGCTCCCGGGATCGCGCCGTTCTGTCTTCCCGAAGGATCGGTGGTGCTGACGGCGTTCGCCGCGGAGGGCAAGCCCTTCGAAGCGATCCGGGCGTGCGCGCACGATCCGCCGAGCCGCGGCGAGTCCATCCCTCGAGCCCCTCCCGCCTAACCTTCCCCTGAGGAAGTCTCCTTCAGGAAATCCCACACGTGTGTTCGGGCACGGCCGATTTGTTTCGTCCGCGCCGAATCCTTGACTTGTGTTTGGAAGGTGAACTCTGTGAAGAGAAAGTTTGTGTTGTCGAGAGTTGCGGGCGCGGGGGCGCTGGCGATCCTGGCGTCCGCGCTGTGCCAGGGCCAGCCGCGCTTGAGCCTGGAGGAGGCGGTGCGGCAAGCGCTGGCGTCGCGGGCTTCCTTGCGGGCGGAGGCGGAGCGGATATCCGTGGCGGAGGGACTGCGGAAGCAAGCGGGGACGATTCCGAATCCGGAGTTCCAGTTTCAGAACGAGAACCTTCGTCCGGGGCAGACGTACGGCCGCGACGTGGATACGCTGGCGATGATCAACCAGCCGCTGGACATTCTGGGGAAACGGCGGGAACGGATCGCGGTGGCGGATCGCAGCGTTCAGCGGAGCCGCGCTGATTACGACAGCGCCCGCTGGGAGATCGCGCGGCAGGTGCGGATCGCGTACTGGGCGGCGCGCGGGGCGCAGGAAGTGCGCGACGTGCTGAAATCGACGGTCGAAAATTTTCAGAAGATTGTCGATTACCACGCGAATCAACTTAGCGTGGGCGCTATCGCGGAGCAGGATTTGCTGCGCGTGCGGCTGGAGCGGGAGCGTCTCAGCATCTCGGCGGATCTGGCGGTGATCGATGTAGACCGGTCGCGGATGGACCTGCTTAAGGAGATGGGACGGACGGATTTCGCGGACATTCTGCTGACGGAGCCGCTGGGGTTGGATGCGTCGATTCAGCCTGTGGGAGCGGAACAGGTGGTCTCGCAACGCGCGGAGGTGAAGGCGGCTCGCGCGGCGGTGGAAGAGGCTCAGGCGAACGTGAAGCTGCAGGACGTGGCGGCTCGGCCGGATCTGAATCTTACTTATGGATACAAGCGGACGGAGCTGCCGGATACGGCGGCGGGAGTGAACACCGCGATTTTTTCTCTGCGCGTGACGCTGCCGGTGACGGACAAGAATCAAGGCAATCGGGCTGCGGCGCTGGCGGAGGTGCGGCGGCGGCAGGAGCTGCTGCATGCGATCGAAAACCAAGTACGGATGGAGTATAGCAGCGCGGCGCATGAATACGAATTGCGCCGCGCGGAAGTGATCAACGCGCTTCAGCCGTTGCGCGAACATGCGGCCACGCTTTCGCAGATCGCGGCGGCAGCCTACGCGGAAGGAGGCGTGGACCTGCTTCGCTTCCTGGATGCGGAGCGCTCGCGGCTGGACGCGGAGCTCGCGTGGGCGCGGGGCATGTCGGAGTACGGGCAGAGCATCGCGAAGCTATTGGCCGCCGAAGGAGTGGAACAATGAACTGGATTTGGAAAGTGATTCTGGCGGGCGCGTGCTTGCTGAGCCTGGCGGCGTGCTCCAAGCGGGAGGCTGCCACGGAGGCGGCTGGCGAGGCGAAGCAAGAGGCGAAGAGTAAGGACGAAGTGACGATCTCGCCGGGCGAGCAGGCTACGGCGACGATCGAGACCGAGGCTGCCTCGCTTTCGAGCGCGCCGGAGCTGCTGCGCGTGAAGGGGCACATCGCCATCGACGACAATCGCACGTGGCGGCAGGGGGTTCGGACTACGGGCTCGGTGACGAAGGTGTATGTGGGGTTGGGCGATCGGGTGAAGAAGGGGCAGATTCTGGCGCGCTATCACGCGGATGAAGTGCGCGATACGCGCGCGATGTTGCGGGCGGCGGTTTCCGAGCGCGAGCGGGCGATGGCGGCGGTGACGCAGGCGCAGAGGGCGCTGGATCGGGCGAGGCGGCTGCTGGAGTTGAAGGCCGGGTCCGTGCAGCAGGTAGAACTCGCGCAGCAAGACGTTGTTTCGGCGCAGGCGGCGGTGAAGAAAGCGGACATCGAAGTGGATCGCACGCGCGACCTGCTGGAGGACGATCTTAAAGTTCCCGCGGAGCCGTCGGCGAATCGCGCGGACGAGACCGAGGACGAAGTGCCGATCTCCGCTCCGGCGGATGGGTTTGTGCTGGAGAAGAACGTGACGCCGGGGCGGACGGTGGAGCCGAATTCGGTGACGTTCGTGATCGGCGATCTTTCCACGGTGTGGATGCTGGCTTCCGTGCGGCAGGAGGACCTGGGGAAGCTGCGCGCGGAGCAGGGTGCTTACGTGAAATTGGCGGACGACTCGCGACTGGCGGGGAAGATCACGAACCTGGGGCAGCAGTTCGATCCGGCGACTCGGATGATGCAGATTCGGATTGAGCTGGAAAATCCGGGCGGACGCTTGCGGCCGGAGATGCTGGCGGACGCCGAGATTCCGGTGGGCGGGGGGAAGCCGGCGCTGATGGTTCCTTCGGATGCGGTGCAGCAGGTGAACGGGCAGGACGTGGTGTTCGTGCAGACGGCTCCAGATCGATTCGCGGTGCGGCCTGTTCGTGTGGGTGAAACGTCGGGCGGGAAGACTCCGATTCTCGAAGGCATTCAATCGGGCGAACGGATCGCGGTGCGCGGCACGTCCATTCTGAAATCGCTGCTGCTCAAGGCCAGCCTGGAGAGCGAATAATCCATGCTGAGCCGCATTATCGATTTCACACTGGCGCATCGCTGGCTGATGCTGACGGGCATCCTGGTGGTGCTTCTGGGCGGGGGCTACGCGCTGTACACGATTCCGGTGGAAGCGTTTCCGGATCTCACGAATAACCAAGTGGTGGTGGTGACGGATTCGCCGTCGCTGCCTCCGACGGAGGTGGAGCAGCTGGTGACGTATCCGATCGAGCGCGCGATGCTGGGGCTTCCGAATAAGGAAGAGGTGCGGTCGCTCTCGAAGCTGGGGCTCTCGATGGTGACGATTGTCTTCGACGATTCGGTGTCGATGTATTTCGCGCGGCAGTTGGTGGCGGAGCGGCTCCAGCAGATTTCGTCGTCGCTGCCGCGCGGCATTCAACCGACGCTGGGACTGCCGGCGACGGCGTTTGGCGAGCTGTATCAGTACACGCTGACGGGTCCGATGAGTCCGATGGAGTTGAAGGATCTACATGAGTGGGTGATCAAGCCGCAGTTGCGGACGCTGCCCGGCGTGAGCGAGATCAACGCGTGGGGCGGGCAGACGAAGCAGTTTCAGATTGTGGTGGATCCCGCGACGCTGCAGGAGTATGGGCTGACGCTTCACGATGTGGCCAAGCGCGTGGAAGACAACAACAGCAACTTCGGCGGAGGCTACATTGAGCATGCTTCGGAGCAGTACACGCTGGTGGGCGCGGGACGCGCGACAACGCCGGCGGATCTGGGAAACATCGTGCTCGATTCGAACAAAGGCGCGGCGATTTTGCTGCGCGACGTGGCGGAGGTGCGGATCGGGTCGGCCCCTCCATCGGGGGCGACGTTGCGCAATGGGGAGACGGTGTCGGGCATGGTGATCATGCTGAAGGGCGAGAACGGGAAGCGGCTAATTGAACTGGTGAAGGAGCGGATCGCGAGCCTGCATCTTCCAGCGGGCGTGAAGATCACGCCGTTCTACGACCAGAGCTACGTGATCGACGGGACGATTCACACAGTGGAGAAGAATTTGTTCGAAGGATTTCTGCTGGTGACCGTGGTGCTGCTGGTGTTTCTGGGGAATCTGCGTGCGGCGCTGATCACGGCGGCGGTGATTCCGTTTTCGATGTTAATCAGTTTTCTGGGCATGCGGCTGTTCGGCATCAGCGCGAACATCATGAGCCTGGGCGCGATCGATTTCGGCATGATCGTAGACGGAGCGGTGGTGATGATGGAGAACTCCGTTCATCAACTGATCGACAAGAGGGAGCGGGAGACTCCGCTGAATGCGATCCGGCATGCGGCGAAGGAGGTGGCGCGGCCGATGGCGTTCGCGGTGGTGATCATCATCGCGGTGTATCTGCCAATTCTGTTTCTGCAAGGCATGGAGGGCCGGATGTTCCGGCCGATGGCGATCACGGTGTGCGCGGCGCTGGCAGGATCGCTGTTTCTGGCGTTGACTCTGGTGCCGGCGTTGGCATCCTTCGCGTTTCGCAAAGGGCTGCGAAACGCGGGCGCGGTGCATGGGGAGCCCCGGTGGATGGATGCGCTGGGGCGAGGGTACGTTCGGCTGCTGCGGGGCGCGATCCGATTTCGCGTGCTGACTACATTCGCGGCGGTGCTGAGCTTCGCGGCGGCGCTGGGGTCGTTGTATTCCATCGGCACGGAGTTCATGCCGAAGCTGGATGAGGGATCGATTCTGGTGGAGACTCGCAAGCTGCCGGGGATTTCGCTCACGGAGTCCGTCGCGATCAGCAAGAGGATTGAGCAGAAGCTGCGGCAGATTCCGGAGATCGCAGATGTTGTGATCAAGATCGGACGGCCGGACTTCGCGACGGAGGCGATGGGGATTAACGAAGGCGACACGTATTTGCTGCTGAAGCCGATGGAGACGTGGACTCGCTTCCATACGAAGGAGGCGCTGATTGAGGCGGTTTCGAAGGAGCTGGATACGATTCCCGGAGTGGCGCATAGTTTCACGCAGCCGATGGCGATGCGCATCGACGAAACGATTTCTGGTGTGAAGGCGGATCTGGCGATCAAGGTATTCGGGGACGATTTCCGGACACTGGATGCGCTGGGCGAGCAGGTTCTGCGGGCTGTCGGCTCGGTGCGCGGCGCGGCGGATGCGCAGATGGAGATCACATCGGGCGTGGCGGAGTTGTCGATTCGGGTGGACCGTTCGGCGCTGGCTCGTTACGGGCTGAACGTGAGCGATGTGGAAGAGGCGGTTTCGAGCGGAGGGTCGGGCGATTTGATTTCGGAGGTGATTGACGGAGCGAAGCGCTACACCGTGGCGCTGAGGCTTCCGGAACGCTATCGCACAGATCCGGATGCGATGCGGAAGATTGTGCTGCGCGCGCCGGGCGGCGAGTTGGTGACGCTGGGCGAGCTGGCGCGGATGGAAGTGAATCGCGGGCCGGAGTTGATCAATCGCGAGTCGGGGCAGCGGCGGATTGTGGTGATGTCGAACGTACGCGGGCGCGATTTGGGCAGCTTTGTGACAGAGGTGCGGGCCAAGATCGACCGGGAGGTGGCGCTGACGCCGGGTTACTACATCGAGTACGGCGGGCAGTTCGAGAATCAGGAGCGCGCGACGCGGCGGTTGATGTTGATTGTGCCGATCGCGATTGCATTGATCTCGGTGCTGTTGTATTTGACGTTCGGGTCGGCTCCACTGGCGACGCTGGTGGTGGGGAACGTGCCGTTCGCGCTGGTGGGAGGCGTGGCGGCGCTGTGGATTCGGGGGATGAACTTGAATTTGTCCGCCTCGGTGGGATTCATCGCGCTGTTCGGAATTGCGATGTTGAACGGCGTGGTGCTGGTGAGCTCGATTAACCAGATCGCGAAGGCGGGGGGCTCGATTCGGGAGGCGGTGTTGGCGGGGGCGCGGCGGCGGCTGCGGCCGGTGCTGATGACGGCGTTCGTGGCGAGCTTCGGATTCCTGCCGATGGCGCTGGCGACGTCGACCGGGGCGGAGATCCAGAGGCCGCTCGCGACGGTGGTGATCGGGGGGCTGTTCAGCTCGACGCTGCTGACGCTGTTCGTGGTGCCGGTGTTTTACGATTGGGTGTTCCGGAGTACGCGGGAGGACTCGCAGGCCGGCGCTGTTTAGGCGCTCGGTTCTTCGCGTTGTGGCTGAGGAAGGCGTTCATGGATCGTCCCCTTCATGTTTTGAGGCTCTGCCGGGCGCAGTTTTGCGAGGAGGCGGGGTGTGAGAAGACGATTGCGCACGTGGAGGAGCGGCTGGGCGTGAGGCTAGGGGAGTCGACGGCGGATGGGAGGGTTCGGGTGGAGGCGGTGTATTGCTTGGGGATGTGCGGGTCCGGGCCGGGGGCGATGCTGGATGGGGTGTTGCATGGGGGCGTTACGCCGGAGGTGGCGGACGCGTTGATTGACGGGCTCCCTATTTCACGCCCTCCTACTTGACGTCTCCTACCTTGACGTTTCCTACTTCACGACGCTGTGTTTGACGCTGCTTTCGCCTTCGAGGCAGATTTCTTCCATTAATTCGGTGTCGAGGACGAGGAACTGGCGGAGATTTATGGTCCAGGGCTTGGTGTAGGCTTTGGGATCGTCGACGGTGAGTTGGATTTCGAGGGTGCCGAAGTTGGGGCGGCGGATGCGCTCGGTGATCTTGCCGGCTTCGGTGAGAGGGTTGCCGCTGCCGTCGAGCCAGAGGTCGTCACGGAAGCCGGTGGTTTGGACGACGAGCGTGTCATGGTCCCACTTGGCGGTGGAGTAGCCGTTCCAGGAAGGCTGGGGGTCGAGGGGGAGGGCTCGGCCGTCGAGGAAGATCTGGCGGTAGCTGGCGTTGAACTCGTTGAGGATGGCAAGGACCTTTTCGGTCTGGAGGAATTTCTGGATGTGGGGGAGCAGGTAGCCTCGGGGGACATTGGACGGCATGCAATTGCTGTGGGGATCGCTGAGCGGATCGTCGGCGCGTTTGAGGGCAAGCGCGCGGGCCCAGGGCTGGTAGGGGAGGCCGCCGGGGAGGTCGGCTCCGATGTTCATGGCTTGGACGGGGAGGTCGGCGCCGGCCTGGCCGGGGAGGCCGAGTCCCTTCTCGATGCAGTTCTTGGGGCCGCCCATGAGGTCGGGACAAGGGAGAGTGGGGTTGGCGCTCCACCACATGCCGGAGAGGTCGGGCTTGCCGTCGCGAGTGCGGGGGGCGGGGGCGGAGAGATTGGGTTTGCCGTCGCGGGTGCGGGGGACTCCGGCGGTGGGGTAGTGGATCCACTGGGCGGCGAGCGGGGCGGCGGCGAGGGTGAGTAGCGCCGGGAGGGTACAGGAGGCTCGAAGCATCGGAGCTTTGGGCATTTCAACACGGTAGCAGGGTTGGAGGGGGCGGGTTGCGTGTGGCGGGACGTCGGCAGGCCGCTCCCTTACTGTCGCGGCTCGGATTCGGGCGGCAAATTGAGAGCAGTGTCGCGGACAGGGGGATGTCGCGGCGCGCACGGAGCGAGGTATCGCGGGGCGGGAGGCGGGTGAGGCGATGGTGGGAGACGATGCGGGATAAAACGGAGAGGGGACGAGGAGCGTCCCCTTTTTAGATTTCGAGAGCTACTGCTTGGTGAAGGTTTCCGGACCTCCGCCGCCACCCTTACCGCCGCCTCCACCACCACCACCGGGGCCTTTGCCGCCCCCGCCGGGTCCGCCGCCGACGCGCTGGCGCAGAGCGGAGTAGGTTTTGCCGTCGTCGGCGAGGGTCCACTCATCGTGCCACTGGGTGCCGTTGCCTTGGGTGGTCTCGACGACCAGCTTGTTGCCTTCCAACTTGCCGGTGGCCTTGGCGTCTTTCCAGACGCCTTCGGTCATGGTGATTTCCTGGCCTTGGGTGGGATAATTTCGCAGGATCACCATACCGCTGGGCTGGGTCTCTTCCATGTAGATGACGCCGGCTTTATAGGTGAGCTTGCGGACCTGGCCGCCATCGCCCTTCCAGGTGCCGTTGAACTTCGAGCCGTCCTGGGCCATCAACAGGAACGCGGCTGCGCCGAGCGCTACCGTGGCCATGAACATTGCTTTCTTCAAGAGATTTCTCCTTCGACTAAAGACGGCGAATTGCCTGAATAACGTTACGAGGCGGGCGCTATTTCGAGGCGTCGGCGCCGGCTTGGGCGGTGCGTCCGTCCTGGGCGCTGGTGCCTCCGGAGGCTCCGACGGCTCCGATGATTTTACCGCCGACGATCAGGGGGATGCCGCCTTCGACGGGGACGGCTCCGGGCAGGCCGAGCATGCGGAGTCCGTCGCCGCCGGCGGCTACGGCGTCTTGGAAGACTTTGGTGGGGCGGCGGAAGAGGGCGGCGGATTTGGCTTTCTCCAGGGAGACCTGGACGCTGCCGATCTGGGTGTTCGGCATGCGTTCGAAGTAAACGAGGTAGCCGCCCGTGTCGACGACGGCGACGGCCATGTCCCAGTTGTTCTTTTTCGCTTCGGCGATGGCGGCGGCGGCGATTTTCTTGGCGGCGTCGGCGGTGATGGAGGCGCCGTAGGGGGGATTGGCGGGCGCGGCGGCGGGGGTTTGGGCGAAGGCGGCCGCGGCGGTGAGGGCTAGGGCGATTAGGGGTCGAGTGAGGGACATGGGTACATTATCCGCCAAGTGGATGGGCGGAATGCGGCCAGAGGAGGCAGGCTGGTGACACGTCGGCAGGCCGCTCCATTACTGTCGCGGCTCGGAGGGGGCTAGGCGGTGGTGAGCGTGGCCAGGTATTCGGAGGGGCAGCCGAAACCTTCGACTTGGACGCCGAGGTGGCGGAGGGCGTCCATGGCTAGCAGACGGCGGTGGGCGTTGAAGGTGATGACGTGGGCGAACATGCCTCCGAAGGTGAAGGTTTCGGGCGGTTCGCAGAGGGCGTCGACGAAGGTGTCGTCCCAGGAGCGGCGGTTGCGGACGTCGGTGAGGACGGCGTGGAACTTTTGGTCGGCTTGTTCCAGGCGGGCGCACATGGCGGCGGGCGTTCGGTGCTGGGGCGGGGCTTCCTCCATCGGGGGCATGACACCGGCGGTCAGGGCCGCGGTCCAGACCTCCTTGGTGAGGACCAGGCGGTCGAGGATCTGGCGCAGGCTTTGGTCGGGGGTGTCCCAGGGAAAGACTTTGAGCTGGTTATCGAGAGGGCGGTCAAGCTGGGCGTCGGTGAGAGTGCAGGCGAGGTCGAGAAGACGGCGGGTGTGCCAGGATTCCTGGCCGGAGAAGATGTCGAAGAGATCCATGAATTGATTTGCTCCTTTTTCGGGGTGGGCGGATTCGAGATTGGCGGAATGGTGGTGGATGCCGCTGGCGGAATAGAGATTCGTGTGGGTGGCGCCCATGCGGCGGTAGAGGCTCGGGGAGATGCGGAAGGCTTTGCGGAAGGCTCGGGTGAAGGCTTCGAGGGAGCCGTAATTGGCGTTCAGGGCGATATCGGTGACGGAGAGCGGGGTTCGGGAGAGCTGCCACGCAGCGCGTTCGAGCAACAGGCGGCGGCGCATGGCGACCGGCGTTTCGTCGATCATGGCGCGGAAGAGACGGTAGAACTGGGTGCGGCTGCGGTAGGCTTGGCGGGCGAGGGCGTGGGCGTCGGGGGACTGATCGAGGGAGTCGACGACGAGTTCTGCTAGTTGGCGCGGGGCGTCCACAAAAGGACGATATCATTGCGCGGGGCGCGGTGCCTGATCGGGAGTCCCAAAGTGGAGGGGCTTGAGAGGGACGTCGGCAGGCCGCTCCATCACTGTCGCGGCTCGGTTTGTGGAGTCGTGAGTCGGTCGTCGTGTCGGGGCCGGTGTGGTGTCGCGGGTCGGTGTGGGTGTCGTGAGTCGGTCGTCGTGTCGGGGGCCGGTGTGGTGTCGCGGGTCGGTGTGGGTGTCGCGGGTCGGTTGTTGAGTCGGGGATCGGTTGTTGAGTCGGGGATCGGTTGTTGAGTCGCGGGTCGGTCGTCGTGTCGCGGGGCGGTTGTTGAGTCGGGGGTCGGTTGTTGAGTCGCGGGTCGGTTGTTGAGTCGGGGGTCGGTTGGTGTCGCGGGGAAGAGTTTGCGTAGAAGTTATAGAATATCGAGAGCGGTCTGGAGACCGGAAAAAGGAGCGTTTATGTGCGATCAGGATCATAGTGATATCCGGGAAGAATATGAAGCTCGCGGGCTGGTGACGCGGAAGCAGTTCGGCGTGATGCTGGGCGCAGGCATCGCGATGATGCTGCCGAAGGTGGCGAACGCGGCCACGGTGACTGAGGCTGAGGTGACAATCAAGACTCCGGACGGCACGGCGGATTGTTACTTCGTGCATCCGGCGACGGGCACGGCTCCGGGCGTGCTGATGTGGCCGGATATTTTCGGGCTGCGGCCGGCGTTCAAGCAGATGGCCAAGAGGCTGGCGGAGTCGGGCTATTCGGTGCTGGTGGTGAATCCGTTTTACCGGGTGAAGAAGGCTCCGACGGCGGAACAGGGCGCGGCGACTCCGATTCAGGGGCTGGTGCCGCTGATGCGGGCGCTGACGGAGCAGACGCATATGACGGACGCGAAGGCGTTCATCGGGTGGCTGGATCAGCAGGCGCCGGTAGCGAAGAACAAGAAGATGGGCGCGCAGGGGTATTGCATGGGCGGGCCGATCGCACTGCGGACGGCGGCAGCGGCTCCGGATCGCGTGGGCGCGGTGGCGTCCTTCCACGGTGCGGCGCTGGTGGCACAGGGCGATAACAGTCCGCACATCCAGGCGTCGAAGACTAAGGCGCAATTCCTGATCGCGATTGCGGAGAGCGACGATAAGACGGCTCCGAACGACAAGGTCGCGCTGAAGGATACGTTCGCCAAGGCGGGGCTGCCGGCGGAGATCGAGGTGTACACCGGGTCGGCGCACGGGTGGTGTCCGCCGGATTCGGGCGTCTACAACGAGCCTCTGGCGGAGAAGGCGTGGGCGCGGCTGCTTGTGCTGTATGGGAAGGCGCTGGCGTAGGTAGGTTGGCTTGGGCTCGGGGCGGGGCTGGTGGGCTCCGCCGCGGGCTTGGGTGTTGAGGTTGTTTGGGGAGGGGACAGACGACGAAAAACGATCGTCTGTCTTACCTCTGTCCTAAGGTTTTCGTCGCAGGCGAAATGCCGCACATCGTCGCGTCTCATCTTGGGTGAATGGACTCAAAATGGAACACAAATTCAAAGTGATCCTTCCGCGACATTCTGTACGGCGTTAAGTTCTTCAAAATACTGCCATTCTGCTTGGGCACTCGAAGTGCTATTACGACACCCGAGGCTGGACCTGAAGAGGCGGCTCAATACAAAAGATTGAGGGATGAACTTACGACCATGGGGGTTTTCCGAAGCTCGCAGAGGCTTCTTGCTCTGAGCCTGGCCGCCTGCCTGTGTATTCCAGGATGGGGTCAAAGATATACTCCGACCGACTTAACTCAAGCCAGCCTGGAGGAATTGGCAAACCTTCAAGTGACGTCCGTCTCCAAGAAGGAGCAGTCCCTGGCGAAGGCGGGCGCAGCGGTGTTTGTGATCACGCAGGAGGACATCCGGCGGTCAGGAATGACGAACATTCCGGACCTGTTGCGGATGGCGCCGGGAGTGAACGTGGCGCGGCTGGACGCGAACACCTGGGCGATCAGCATCCGCGGATTCAACGACCGGTATTCGGACAAAGTACTGGTGCTGATCGATGGGCGGTCCGTATATAGTGTCGTAAACTCGGGCGTATTTTGGGATCAACAAAGCGTTCCGCTGGAGGACATCGACCGGATTGAAGTGATCCGGGGACCCGGCGGCACGGTGTGGGGCGCGAACGCTGTTAACGGCGTGATCAACATCATCACGAAAAATTCGAAGGACACGCAGGGCGGTTTAGTGACGGCGGCGTCCGGCTCCGAACAGAGCGCGGATGGGCTGGTTCAGTATGGAGGCAGGATCGGCAGCAAGGGCACGTACCGCGCGTTCGGCAACTACTTCAGCACCGAGTCGTCGTTATTGGGGAAGGGGGTAGAGGGCGCCGATGGGTGGCATGGATCCCATGGCGGATTCCGTTCCGACTGGATTTTCTCGCCTCGCGACAGGCTGATGGTGGAGGCCGATCTGTTCCAGACGGCCGAAGGGCAGACGCTGACGTCGGTGATCGCGAACCAGCTTCCGCTGACGAGGACTTTCAACGACCGGGTGACGGTAGGGACCGGCAGTTTCCAGGGTCAATACAATCACACTTTTTCGAATGGTTCCGAGTTGGACTTTTTGGGATATTTCGACCGCTATCAGAGGCATGACGAGGGCGATAGTTCGGTGGCGAACACGGACGCGGAGCTGCAGTATCACTTCAAGTTCGGATCGCGGCAGGACCTGATGGCGGGCGCCGGGTACCGGCTGACCAGCAGCACCTATTTCGGGGCGTACGACGCCTTCTTTATCCCGAACCGCCGCCGCGACAATCTCTTCAGCATCTTTTTGCAAGATGAGATCCGGTTGAGGAGCGACCTGACTTTCACCTTGGGATCAAAGGTAGAGCACAACGTATTTACGGGCTTCGAATATCAACCGAGCGCGCAGCTGGTGTGGATTCCGAGGGAGCGGCAGACCGTGTGGTTCTCGGCGAGCCAGGCGATCCGTCAGCCGTCGGCCCTGGATGTGGGCGTCCAACTCGCCGAATCGGTGATCCCGCTGGGAGGCGATCAATTCGGCGTGGCGGAGCTATCGGGGAATCACCAGCTGAACGCGGAAAAGCTGATCGACTACGAGGCGGGGTACCGGAATCAGGTGGACTCGCGGCTGTCGATCGATGTGACGACGTTCGTGAGCAACTATTCGGATCTGCGGACCAACGAGCCGGGAGCGCCGTTCTATACCTTGGATCCGGGGCCTCCGCACATGGTGTTTCCATCGACGTGGGGGAATTCGGCACGGGCGCGAGATTACGGAGCGGAAGTCTCGGCAAGCTGGGACGTGGCGAAGCGCTGGAGAATCAGCCCTGGGTATAGCTTGCTGCGGATGAAGGTCACGCCGGACGCGACGAGCGGGGACGCGGCGGTGGCGACGACGGGAGGGTATTCGCCCCAGCATCAGGCGCAGTTGCGATCGTCGGTGAAATTGAGCCGCACGCTGGAGTGGGACACGTCGGCGTATTACGTCGGGAGGTTGACGAACGGTCCGGTGCCGGCGTACACGCGGCTGGACACGCGGCTGGGATGGACGCTGAGAGAGCGGACGTACTTGAGCGTGAGCGGGCAGAATCTGCTCACGCCGCGGCATTTCGAGTTTCTGAACGGATATCAGGTGCATCCGACGGAGGTGGAGCGGAGCATCGTGGGAAAGATCACGTGGAGGTTCTGACACGATTCACAACAGCCGCGATCGCGCTCATGGCTTCTTTGGGCGCGGCGGTTCCTGGCGCAGCACAGGGACAACCGGCTGATGAGTATCAGGTGAAAGCCGCCTATATGTACAACTTCGCCAAGTTCGTGGACTGGCAGCCGCAGACGTTCGAGAGCGCGACGCAGCCGATCGCGTTTTGCGTGCTGGGGCAGAGTCCGCTGAGCCAGCCTTTGCAGGAGGCTCTGAACGGGAAGGTAGTGGGCCAGAGGCCGCTGGTGTTCCGGCAGATTACGGAGGCGAAGCAGGCAGGAAAGTGCCAGGTCGTATTTCTCGGGGCCTCCGACAGGAAGCAGTTACGGCAAGCGCTGGACGAACTCAAGACGCACAATACGTTGACCGTGGGAGAGGTGGAGGGCTTCACCAACGAAGGAGGGATTATCCGATTTGTGCTGGACATGAGCAGAATCCGGCTGGAGTTCAACCTGGATGCGGCGGACGACGCAAAGCTGCATATCAGCGCGAAACTGCTGAGCTTGGGAAAAACCATCAGAAAGGCCGCGAAATGAGGGTGACCGGGAGTTTTCATCAATTGCCGATCCGGGAGAAGCTGCGATGGACGGTGCTGCTTTCGGTAAGCGCGGCTCTGGTGGGCGGCTGCGGCGCGCTGCTGGGTTTCGAGGAAATTACGTTTCGTGCGGACCTGCGCAACGATCTGGGTGTTCTGGCGGAGATGGTGGGCTCCAACAGCACGGCGGCGCTGAGCTTCGACGACCGCGAGACGGCGGGCGAGTTGCTTTCCGGTTTCCGGGCGAAGCGGCACATTGTGTCGGCGGTATTGTACTCGGCGGAGGGCGGGGTGTTCGCGACCTACCGGCGGGACGAAGGAGCGGGCGGCGAGGTGCCTTGGCTTCGGGCGGACGGGAGCTGGTTCGAGAACGGGAAGCTGGTGTTGTTCAAACAGATTCTGCTTCGAGGGCAGCGGATCGGCACGGTGTACCTGGTTTCAGACCTGGGCGAATTGAACGACCGGATCCGGCGATTTGGGTGGGTGGCGCTGGCGTTTCTGGTGATCGCGTTCCTGTTCGCGCTGGCGCTGTCTTCGTGGCTGCACCGAGTGATCTCAAAGCCGATCGCGGCGCTTTCTGCGGCGGCGAATCTGGTTTCGCACGAGAAGAATTATTCGGTGCGTGCGGCCAAAGAGGCGGACGACGAGTTGGGCAAGCTGGTGGACAGGTTCAATGAAATGCTGGCGGAGATCCAGTCTCGCGACGCCGTGCTGCTGGATGATCAAGGCCGCCTGGAGAACGAGGTTGCCAAGCGGACCATCGAATTAGTGAGCGCGAGGGACCGGGCGGAGGCGGGGAGCCGGGCGAAGAGCGAGTTCCTGGCAAACATCAGCCACGAGATTCGCACGCCGTTGAACGGTGTGCTGGGGATGACGGATCTGGCGCTCGACACCGAGTTGGACTCCGAGCAGCGGGACTACCTGGAGACCGCCAAGATGTCGGCCGATTCGCTGCTGGCGGTGATCAACGACGTGCTGGATTTCTCCAAGATCGAGGCGGGGAAACTGGAGCTGGATCCGGTGTGTTTCAACGTCCAGGATGTGCTGGAAGAGGCCGCCAAGACGCTGGCCCTGCGGGCTCACGAGAAGGGCCTGGAGTTGATCTGCCACGTGGGGGCGGATGTGCCGGAGCATGTGCTGGGCGATTCGACTCGCGTCCGGCAGGTGCTGCTGAACCTGGTAGGAAATGCGGTGAAGTTCACGCCCAAGGGAGAGGTGGAGTTGGAGGCTACGCTCGAAGGGACGGACACGGAGGGAGTGATGCTGCACTTCGTGGTGCGAGACACGGGGATCGGCATTCCCGTGGACGCGCAGAAGACGATCTTCGAGGCGTTTTCTCAGGCCGACGGATCCATGACGCGGAAGTATGGCGGGACGGGACTGGGACTGACGATTTCTTCGCGGCTGGCGCAGGCGATGGGTGGAAGGATCTGGGTGGAGAGCACGCCGGGCGAAGGGAGCCGGTTCCACTTCACGGCGCGGTTCGGCACGGCCCAAGTTCCGGCGGAGGTCCCGCGGGGCGGCGAGGCGATCCTGGCCGGAACCGCAGTGTTGGTTGTGGACGATAACCGGACCAATCGACGGATCCTGACCGAGTTGTTGTCGCGCTGGGGAATGCAGCCCACGGCGGCGGCTTCGGCGCAGGACGCGCTGGGGTTGCTGGAACGAGCGGTACGAGAGGGCGATCCGTTTCCGCTGGTGTTGACCGATGTGCACATGCCGGAGATGGATGGATTCGAGCTGGCAGAGAGAGTGATGCGCGCGCCTGGCCTGTGCGGTCCCTTGCTGATGATGCTGACGTCCGGAGAGCAAAAGGGAGACGCGGCGAGGTGCCATGCCTTAGGGGTGGCGGCGTATCTGACGAAACCGGTGCGGCGGGCGGAGCTGAATAGCGCGGTCGTCAAAGTACTGGCGACGCGGCGGGAACGGACAATAGCGGCTTCGGGTTCCCGGGACGAACGCACGCCTTTGATTACGCGGCGTGACGCGCATAGGGCCGGCGGAATCCGCATCCTGCTGGCGGAGGACAACGAGGTCAATCAGCGGGTGGTGATGGGCGTTCTGGGGAGAGCGGGCCATCACGTGACGGCGGTGGGCGACGGCAAGAAAGCGGTGGAGGCGGTACGCGCGCAGCGCTTCGATCTAGTTCTGATGGACGTGCAGATGCCAGTGATGGACGGGCTGGAAGCCACGGCGGCGATTCGACGGGAGGAAGCGCGGACCTCCGCACACATGCCGATCATCGCGTTAACCGCGCATGCGATGAACGACGACCGGAGCCGGTGCCTGGAGGCGGGCATGGACGATTACATCGCGAAACCGATCAACGCGCGGGCCTTGCTGGAGCTGGTGGAGCGGCATTGTCCGCAGTTCGCGGCGGCGGGCTGACGTTCATTCATTTCGTGAGCGCCCTGGTGTATCCTTTAAAAGGCATGGCGCGCTTGCACAAAACCCTATTGTTTACAGCCCTTGGACTGGTTGCGGCCTTTCCGGCGGGACGGGCTTTTCAGCGTCCGGCGGGGGCGGCGCCGGTCCCGACTGCGCAGCGCGAACTGCTGGACGAGTACTGCGTGGATTGCCACAACCAGACTTCGAAGACGGCGGGGTTAATGCTGGACAAGATGGATCTGGACCATCCGGTGGCGGGCGCGGAGACCTGGGAAAAGGTGATCAAGAAGCTGCGCGGAGGGATGATGCCTCCGCTGGGGAATCCTCGGCCGGAGAAGGCGGATGTGGACAAGCTGGTGGTGTATCTGGAGACGTCGCTGAGTAAGGCGGCGGTGGCGAGTCCGGATCCGGGGAGGGCTCCGGTGCACCGGCTGAATCGGGCAGAGTATGCGAATGCGATTCGGGATCTGATCGCCCTGGATGTGGATGTGACGGCGCTGCTGCCGGCGGACGATGAGGCGAACGGGTTCGACAATATCGCGGATGTGCTGAAGGTGTCGCCGTCGTTGCTGGAGCAGTATCTGGTGGCTTCGCGGAAGTTGAGCGCGCTGGCGGTGGGCGATCCGGCGATTGCTCCGGTGAGCGATGTTTTTCCAGTGCCGCCGGATCTGGCGCAGCAGGATCACATCGAAGGGCTGCCGCTGGGGACCCGCGGCGGGATTCTGATCCACCACAATTTTCCGCTGGATGCGGAGTACGATTTCAGCGTCGGGCTGCTGCAAAACATCGTGGGATATGTGACGGGGCTGGAGTATCCGCATCAACTAGAGATTTCGATTGATGGGGAACGGGTGTTTCTGGCTCCGGTGGGCGGGGACGCGGACAACAAGATGTCCGACGCGAATCTGGGGATCGCCAAGGATACGCTGGATGCGCGGCTGAAGACTCGGGTGCATGTGAAGGCGGGGCCTCGCACGGTGGCGGTGACGTTCCTGCGGAAGAATTCGTCGGAGTCGGACGAGCCGCTGCAACCGTTCACGCGGGATCTGGATTTGCAGAATATGAACGGGATTCCGCTGATCGAGCATGTGCAGATCACGGGTCCGTTTGAGGCGAAGGGTCCGGGGGATACGCCGAGCCGGCGGAAGATTTTCACGTGCTCGCCCGCGAAGGCCGCGGACGAGGTGCCTTGCGCGAAGACGATTCTGACGGCGATGGCGCGGAGGGCGTACCGGAGGCCGGTGAACGATCGGGATCTGGAGACTCTGCTGGGGTTCTATCAGGACGGGAAGAATAAGACGGGCTTCGATGGTGGCATCGAGAATGCGCTGCGGTACATCCTGGCGAGTCCGAAGTTCTTGTTCCGGTATGAGGGCGATCCGGCGGGGGCGGTGCCGGGGAAGAATTACCGGGTGAGCGATCTGGATCTGGCTTCCCGGCTGTCGTTCTTCCTGTGGTCGAGTGTGCCGGACGACGAGTTGATCGCGGCGGCCGCGGCGGGGAAGCTGAAGGATCCGGCGGGGCTGGAGGTGCAGGTGAAGCGCATGCTGGCGGACAAGAAGTCCGAGGCGCTGGTGAATAATTTCGCGGACCAGTGGCTGTTCGTGCGGAACCTGCAAAGCGCGATTCCGGATCGCGAGGAGTTTCCGAATTTCGACGACAATTTGCGGCAGGCGTTCCGACGGGAGACCGAGCTGTTCTTCGAGAGCATCATGCGCGAGGATCGCAGTGTGCTGGATTTATTGAACGCCGATTATACGTTCGTGAATCAGCGGCTGGCGATGCATTACGGGATTCCGAATGTTTACGGGAGCCAGTTCCGCAGGGTGAAAGTGACGGACGAGAACCGGCGCGGGCTGCTGGGACAGGGGAGCATTCTGACGGTGACGTCGTATCCGAACCGGACGTCGCCGGTTTTGCGGGGCAAGTTTATATTGGAGAATTTGTTGGGGACTCCGCCGCCTCCGCCGCCTCCGAATGTGCCGACGTTGAAGGATAACGGCGAGGGCGGCAAGTTTCAATCCGTGCGGGAGAGGCTGGAGGAGCATCGGGCGAATCCGGCTTGTGCGACGTGCCATGCGGTGATGGATCCGCTGGGGTTTTCGCTGGAGAATTTCGATGCGGTGGGACGGTGGCGCACGCGCGAACCCGGAGGAAAGATCGATTCTAGCGGGACGCTGGCGGATGGGACTCCGGTGAATGGTCCGGTGGCGCTGCGGAAGGCACTGTTGAGCCATCCGGATCAGTTCGCGGGGGTGATGGCGGAGAAGATGCTCACTTACGGGTTGGGCAGAGGGTTGGAATATTACGACATGCCGGCGGTGCGGAAGGTGGCGGAGGATGCGGCTCGGGGCGGGTACAAGTTCTCGGCGCTGGTGATGGGGATCGTGAATAGCACACCGTTTCAGATGAAGCGGGCGCAGGAGACGAAGGCTCCGAGTGTGAGTGCGGATGCTTCGCGGCGGTAGGGCGGAGCGGAGAGTTTGGTGGGTCGAGGATGACAGACGACAAAAAACGATCGTCTGTCCTACTTCAGGTGCACGATAAGCCGCGAGTGATGGGTGACGTGCTCGGGGAACTTTACTACGAGCGCTGACAGACGACCCGAAACGATCGGCTGTGCTATTTCAGGTGCACGATAAACGGCCAGTGATGGATGACGTGCGCGGGGAACTTTATCGCGAGGATCGCTGCTGCGGCGGCGATCACTAGGGCTACGGCGGCTAACCACAGCGAGAGCGCCTTCCAGGGGAATTTTCTGTTTTCGCGGCGGAGCACTAACAGGTAGCTGGCGAAGACGCCTACGAAAAACAGCAGGCACATCGGGACGGCGAAGAGCAGCATGTTGAAGAAATCCGTCGAGGGAGTGATTGCCGCGGCGAGGATCAGAATCGCGATGATCGCATAGCGCGAATGCTTCAGGAGGAAGCTCGGCGAGGCGAGGCGCAGGAGCGTCAGGAAGAAGATCAGAACGGGGAGTTCGAAGGCTACTCCGATTCCTAGCATCATGTCTACGAAGCGCTCGAAGTAGAGGTCGATGGAGATGAGCGGGACTACGCCGCTGGGTCCGCCGATGCCGAACAGAAAGGTCATCGCATAGGGGAAGGCGATGTAGTAGCCGAAGAGTCCGCCGGCGAGGAAGAGGCTGGCGGTGGAGATCAGAAACGGCACGGCCCATTTCTTCTCGCGAGGGTAGAGTCCGGGGGCGATGAAGGCCCAGAGCTGGTAGAGAATCCAGGGGGCGGCGACGAAGATGGCGGCGACGAGGGGGGTCCAGACCCAGATGATGGAGAATTTTTCGAGAGGGTCGAGGGCGATGAAGTCGGCGCCGGGGATGCCGGTGTTCTTGAGGGCGTGGCGGCCGGGGGCGAGGACGAGGTCGAACAGCGGGTCGCAGAAGATGACGCAGGCCAGATAGGCGGCTGCGAATCCGCAGAGGGCGCGGAGAATGCGGGCGCGGAGTTCGTCCAGATGCTCCCAGAGGGACATCCGGGCGAGAGCGGAGTCGTCGTCGAAAAACAGTTCGGGCATGGGCTTCCTTTTTAAGTTGAGGAAACTCAGCGCCCGCGACTGCTGAAGCGCCTACTTACTTCATCAGAAACGGCCAGTGCCACGTCAGGTGGTAGCTGAACTTCCACATGAGCCATCCGATGGCAGCACCAACGATCAGGATGACCGACAGAATCCAGGCGAGGAACGGTTTCCACGGGAATCTACGGTTTTCGCGTTTGAGCACGAGGAGATAACTGGCGAACACGCCCAGGAAGAAGAGCAGGCACATGGGCACGGCGAACAACATCATGTTGAAGAAGTCCGGCGTGGGGGTGATGATGGCGGCCAGAATCGTGATGGCCAGAATCGCATAACGCGAGTGGGCCAGCAGGAAGCTGGGGGACGCTACGTGCAGTAGCGTGAGGAAGAAGATGAGGACCGGGATTTCGAAGACGAGTCCGATGCCCAGCATGACGTCGACGAACATGCTGAAGTACTGGTCGATCGAGATCATGTTGACGATGCCGGCAAAGCCGCCGAGGCTGAACAGGAACGTCAGGCCGTAGCGGAAGGCGAGAAAGTAGCCGAAGCATCCGCCGAGGATGAAGAGTCCGGCGGTGGCGGTGACGAACGGAACGGCGAGGCGCTTTTCCTTTTGATAGAGGCCGGGGGCGATGAAGGACCAGACTTGCCACAGGATCCAGGGCGAGCCGAGGAAGATGGCGGCGACGAGCGGGGTCCAGAGCCAGATGATGGAGAACTGCTCCATGGGAGAGATCGCGACGAAATGGTTTTCGGGGTTGCCGATGCGCTTGAGGGCGTCGAAGCCGGGGGCCATGACGATCTTGAACAGCTCCTGGCAGAAGATCATGCACAGGAGGAAGACGACGCCGAAGCCGTAGACCATCTTGATAATGCGGGAGCGGAGTTCTTCGAGGTGCTCCAGGAACGACATGCGGAGCATGCCGTCTTCTTCTTCGTCATCCTCATCGGCGGGAGGCGGGGGTGGAGGCGTGTTACTGCCTCCTCCGCCAACTGCTAGAGCCGGCGGCGGATACACTTTCTCCGGAGGCGGCCCGTGGGGGTCGTCGGGGAACGCACGAGGCTGCTCCGAAGGCGGGGTACCGCCGTTGATCTCATCCATGAACTTGGCTACGACCTAACTGTGTTGCGGGGACGCTTCGGGAGTGCCCGAGCGAGGGATGGTGCCCTCGACCGGCTGCCGTTCGCTGGGCCGTTCGGGAGATGGATAGAAAGCGTCCATCAGCGCGACGGGGGCGACCGGAGAGGTCCCCTGAGATTCGGCGCCCGGAACTTCAGAAGCGCTTACTGTAGATAGGTTGGTGTGATCGGAGGACGGCAATTCGGGGGATTCGGCAGCCGGTGTGGCGTGGCTGCTGTCGTCGAGGTAGCTGCTGTAGTCGGTATGAGAATAGATCTCATTGGCGGTCTGGTGAGCTACATCTTTCAGCGAACTGGTCTCCCGCTCCAGATTGTTCATTTCACGCTCGAACGAAGACTTAAGGTCGTTCGAAGCGCGGCGGAATTCGGTCAATGCTTTTCCGAGAGTCCGCCCCAGTTCTGGAAGCTTCTTAGGGCCGAACAGAACGAGGGCGATCAGAAAGATCATGAACATCTCTTGGACGCCGATTGGTCCCATTTTTGCCCTCCTCTGGAGCTATGATAGCAGACCGAGGCGCGGGGCCAGCCTGGTCTTGTATCATTTCTCAAGGCCATGTTCTCGCTTTTGACCCAAGGTCTCCGGTCCTGGAAGAATTCGAAAAGCATCGCCTTTCTGTGTATTGCGGCGCTGGCCATCGGCATCGGCTCCACGACCGCCATTTACACGGTGATCCAGGCCGTGCTGTTAAACCCGCTCCCGTACTCCCACCCCGACCGTTATTTTTTTGTGTTCCGGGCGTGGCACACGAATCCCGACCGGCTCACGGAGTATTCTTATCCGGCGGCGATGGAAACGGCGGAACGCGTTCGGAGCACGGACGCCTTCGGGTGCGTCAATACCTTCGGCTACGGATACAACGTCAGTTTCCAGGGCCAGCCTCTGCACGTGCAGGGTTCGCAGGTTTCCGCGCCCTTGCTCCAATCGCTGGGGGTGAATCCGGCGATGGGTCGCTGGTTCAACGACGGCGCACGCGAACCGAATGGAACGCACGTCGTGGTGCTTTCGGATTCGCTGTGGCGGCGCTGGGGCTCCGACCCGCAGATTCTGGGCAAAGGGGTCACATTGAACAACGAGGCGTACGTGGTGGTGGGAGTGACCTCACCCGGATTCAAATTCCCCGAGTGGGAAGGGGAGAACTGGTTGTGGGTACCGCTGGACGAGGATGAAAACGGCAAAACCAACCGCGGCTTCGAACATTTGCTCTGCATCGCAAAGCTGAAAGCCGGAGTGTCGGCACAAGTCGCCGACGCGGATTTCAAGGACATTCAAGCTCAGCTCGCTCGCGAGTATCCTACGCCGGAAGAGCCAGACACGACGCGTCTGGACCCGGTGCTCCAGAGGGTTGTGGAAGACATCCGCCCGGTGCTCTTGCTGCTGTTGGGGGCAGCCGGCGTGGTGCTTTTGATCACTTGCGCGAACGTCGCCAGTGTATTGTTAACGCGATCGGTAGCGCGGGCGCGCGAGACGGCGCTGCGGCTCTCGCTGGGAGCATCCGGCTGGCAACTCGGATGGCAGTATTTCGCCGAAGGACTGGTGGTGGCTGTCGCGGGAGGCGTGGCGGGCGCGGCGGGGAGCTACGCATTGGTGCGCGCCGCGGTGGCTCTGGCCGCGGATGACATCCCGCGGGCGGACCAGATCCACTTGAACGGGCAGGCGCTCGCGTTCGCGTTGGGAACAGCAATCCTGTGCGCCGTCCTGTGCAGCCTCGCGCCCTTGTGGCAGGCCCGGCGGGCGGAGCTGAACGAAGTGCTGAGCGATGGCAGCCGTTCCTCGGCCGGCGCGCGCAGCCGGGGGTTCCTACGCATTCTGGTGGTGACCGAAATCGCTCTGGCCTTCGGATTGGTCGCGGCCGGCGCGGTGTTCCTGCAGCAGTTGGGAAACCTGTACAGGACGCGGCTCGGGTTCGACCCGGATCATCTGCTCGCGGTGAGCATGGCGGCTCCGGGAAAGTATAGCGACCAGGCGCTCGAAGCCTATCAGTCGCGGCTCGCCGAATCTATTCGGGCGCTGCCTGGCGTAGAGAGTGCCGGGTTCGCCTATAGTCTGCCGCTGACCGGCGTGAGCAGCGCCGATGGAATCTGGATCGATGGCGACCCACGGCCGGACTTCACGAAGACGGCTTCCATTGGCCAGAACTTTGTCAGCACGGGTTATTTCGAGACCATGCGCATCCCGTTGCTCGCCGGGCGTTACTTTACCGCCGGCGACAAGGACGAAGGAGAGAAGGGGATCTCGCCGTTGATCCTCAATCAGGCGGCGGCTCGCCGGTTCTTTGGAGCCCGGAACCCCCTCGACGTGACCGTGCACACCACCAGCCTGGATCGCCGGCTCCTGCGAATTGTGGGCGTGGTCGGCGATTACCGGAACACTCGATTGGGCCAAACGCCGCGTCCTGAGATCTATTACGCGAATCGTGAACTCCCGTTTCCTCAAATGCAGTGGGCCATCCGTTCGCCGCTCGATTCCGCGGTGCTGATTCGACAGGTGCGGCAGGCCGTGGCGGGCGTTGATTCGGAGCAGCCGATTTTCGGTGAGCGAACGATGAGCGAGGTGATCACGGGTTCGATCGGACGGGAGCGGCTGCAATCGCTCATGGTGTCCTTCTTTGCGGCGTCCGCGCTGTTGCTGGCGTTATTGGGAATTTACGGCGTGGTTTCGTACTCGGTGCGGCAGCGGACTACCGAAATCGGTACGCGCCTGGCCCTGGGAGCGACGGCGCGGGATGTAATCGGCATGGTGGTCGGCGACGGCATGAAAATGGCGGCCGCCGGGGTGGCGCTCGGCTTGATTGCGGTGCTCGCGCTGGCGCGGGAAGCTGCCAGTTTCGATTTGGGCGTGCAAGCTTCGAGCCTGACTCCGTTCCTGATCGCCACCGCACTGACGGTCACACTGACGGCCCTGGCGTGTCTGGTTCCCGGATGGCATGCGGCGACGCTCTCTCCTTTGATCGCGATCCGCAATGAGCCGGACTCGATGTGGCAGCGTGCCCGTTCCGAATACCGCCGGCTGGCGGCGACCGTTGCGGAATTAGTATCGCAACCGGAGGAACGACCGGGCGAGATCGAGTTGCTGAGCACGATCGCGGACGTGAGCCGCCGCGCCGAGTCCTTTTCCGAAGCGATCCAGCTCGCGCTGGCGGCGTTGCGAGAGAACATGGGGACGGAGTTCGCGGTGCTGCTGACGGCGGCTGCCGCCGGGGAGGCGTACCGTTGCACTGGAGCGTCGCCTGAAACGATGCGCGGAGCGAATTCCGAGTGGACTCTTCCGTTCGACGCACTGCTCCTGAACCGTTTGCGCTATTACTCGGCGGCGCTACCGCTCACCAGCGGAGATCTGGAGACGTGGAGCCGGTGGGCGGCGGAGCAGTCTCCGGGACATCTTGCCGAGATGCAGATGCTCCAAAGGATGGGAGCGGCTCTGGCTGCGCCAGTGGCGAGCAAGAGCGAGATGGTGGGCGTGCTCCTGCTGGGACCGCCGGTGAACCGTCCGCCGTACAGCTCCTCGGAGCGGCGCGTTCTCCGCGGCGTGGGCGCGCAGTTCGCTCTGCTGGTGGAGAACGCACGGCTCACTGGCCGCATCGTGGAACAGGAAAGGCTGCGGCGCGAACTGGCGCTCGCCACGGAAGTGCAGAAGCGCTTGTTCCCGGAAAAATTGCCGCAGACGGCGGCGATTCACTGCGCGGGAGTGTGCTTGCCCGCGCGCGGCGTGGGCGGCGACTATTACGACTTTCTGGATCTGGGCGGCGGCGAAACGGGTATCGCGCTTGCCGATGTCGCGGGCAAGGGGATCGCCGCGGCCCTGATCATGTCGGTGGTGCAGGCGTCGCTGCGCAGCTTGGCGGAAACGAACTCCGGATCGCTGGCCGACCTAGCCGCCAGGATGAATCGCCTGCTGCACCGCTCCACCGGACCTAACAGCTACGCGACGTTTTTCTACGCCCAGTTCGACGAAGCCGAGCGCAAGCTGCGCTATGTTAACGCCGGCCATAATCCGCCGTTCCTCTTGCGCCGCGATGGATCGATCGAAGAACTTGCTGACGGAGGCGCGATCATCGGCATGTTCCCGAGCTTGCGTTACGAAGAGGCCGCGGTGGAGCTGCATTCCGGGGATGTCTTGCTGGCCTTCAGCGACGGCGTCCCCGAGGCGCACGACCCCGCGGAGGAAGAGTTCGGAGAAGACCGCCTCAAGGAACTGCTGCGGGGCACGGTTCATCTTCCGGTGAGTGAGATGTCCTCGAGAATCATGGACGGTCTCCAGGCCTGGATGGCGGACGCGGAACAGTACGACGACCTGACTTTCATCGTCGTGAAAGTGCAGTGAAGGGCGGGTTTTGGGGTACTGAAAAGCCGTGATGGGGCCGATTCCTGCTTACGGATGGTGGTGATTTACGAGAACTACAAGGACTACTCGGCGCCGGAGCGGGTGCAGCCGATCGTTGCAGGATTGCTGGGGGAGCTGGCTCCAAAGTATTTGCACGGCTTGCAGTCCGTGGTACTTACTAATTCCGTCGCGGTCGGGAAGGGCAAGACGATGCGGGTCGGGGGACGACGATATCCGCGGAGGGAGTGCCGGGGATTTTATCACCCGAAGCGGTCGGGCGAGCCGCCTTGGATCGAGCTAGTTGTGGACAACATCCTTGCGTGGAGCGATGCGTATACTACAGCCGAGCAGGACTACACCGAACGCGCGCTTGCCTCGGTCCTGTTTCACGAGATCGGCCATCATCTGGACTACACGATCGGTTCGCCCACGCGTCGCGGTGAAATTGCGGCTGACGCGTGGAGGGACCGGTTAATCGAGGAAATCCTGCGGAAGCGTTGGGCGCGGCTTGGCGCCAGACGCGAAGTCTCCCCGCTCGTCTAGCCACCGGCCGGATGTAGCCACCACGGGCCGCGAACGGGGGCGCTACTGCCCGCGCCCCCGTTCAATGACGCTCAACACGTGCCGGGTTTTGGGGTTAGCCGAATCCAGCACGAGCGCTTTGCGCACTTCCTGCTCGCCGCGTTCCTGCTCTCCGGCGAGGAATAACGCGTACCCGAGGTTGGATCGGGCGGGCGCGTTGTGCGGCAGGAGTTGAACCGCCTGCTCCAGTTCGTTCACCGCATCGGCGATGCGGTTGAGCTTGAGATATTCGGTGCCGAGGAGGCCGTGGGCGTAGGGCGCGGCCGAGGGGTCCTTCAAGACCTCCTGAAGGGTGTCGATGGCTTTCGCGCTGTCGTTGGCCTCCATGTAGGTCTCAACCTTGGTCAAGAGCTTGATTCCCTTCTTGGAGATCACGCGGGCGAGTTCGTCGGCGGGGACGAGGCTGGGGGGAGCGTTTCGTGTCACCGCGACAAACGGTCCGGAAGCGGAGAACGGATCGGCGCCGAACATGTCGTCCGCGTTGTCCGCCTTGAGAATGCGCGAAGAGGGGGTGGGGATGGGCGATGACGGCGTGCTGAGCGTTTGGCTCCAGCTACAGGCCGAAATGAGAAAAAGTGAAATGATCCGGTAAGACACACTTCCTCCGTGGCACAAAGATTTTGGATCGGGAACGCCACCATCGCGGTGACAGGGTCAAACGGGGAGTGTTCTGCGGATACTTGGCGGCGTTTGTATTACCCGCCGCTCGCACACCCAGAATACCCGACTTACATATCGGCGTCTAATTGATTCTATTTATCCGCCCGATAGGGCAGGATCAGAATTGAAACAAAACGCCAAGCCGTAGAAAACGCGGGGATTGAATTTCTTCGGGGAGACGTGACGAAAAGCCGGGGCCGGTTAAATCCTCCACTCGGAGTTTACTGGCGAGGTTCGGAACGTTGAAAAGGTCGGCGCTGAGCTTCAGGGAACCCTGGGGAAGGAAGTGTTGTGAGACGGTGAAGGTGCGGGCGAGGCGGAGATTCCAGTTGAAGAGAGCATCGGCACGAGAGCCGCCGTCGGAGCCGCGCGGCGTGGCGTCGATGAGAAAGGGACCTTGGGGGAGTCCGGTGACGAGGAGCTGGCGGGCATAGGGATAGCCGCCCGTGAAGACGGCGTCGTTGAGGATTTCGAGTTTTCCCCAGCGGGCGGGTGTGACATAGAACGCGGAGAGCTTGCCCACGTAGCTGCGGTCCATCGCGGGGCGGCCGCTCGCGTTGATGAGAGTGTTGGGGTCGGCGTAGAGCGCGCCGACGGAGCCGGCGTCGTTCTGCCAGGGATCGTTGCCGGGATTGGTGGCTCCCCAGGATTTGCCGGCGAAGAACGAGGCTCGGAGGGAGAAACTCTCGTGACGGGTATAGGTACCCGAGGCGACGATGCCCTTCTGGTCCATACGCAGGCCGGAGGGGTTAGTGAGGAGGAATTGATCGTTGCCGAAGGTGGCGGGGTTCTGGGCGTAAACGGTGAGGGAGTGGCCGGGCGCGCGGGGGTCGGCGATTTGGACGGGGGTGTAGGAGGAGAACGGGACTCCGGTGTTGACGGCGGCGAGGCGGTTGCGGTCGATGGTATCGAAGGCTCGGATGCTGGCGGAGAAGCCCCGGGGGAGCGAGATTTCGGCGGAGGCGAAGAATTGGTCGGCGTAGGGCTGCTTGAGATGCGGGTCGATTTGCGAGTAGGCTCCGCCGAAGCGGCGCAGAACGGCTCCGGTTTCGCTGTAGTCGAACTTGCCGTCGTGGTTGGGATCGGTCCACTGATATTCGAGACCGCTGAGGCTGTTGGGATTGCCGAAGTCGAGATCGCGGCCGGAGAGCGGATGGTAGTTGCGGCCGTAGCCGGTGCGGAGGACGAGGGCGCTCGATCGGGGGACTCGCCATGCCAGGCCGATGCGCGGGGCGGCGTTGCGCCAGGAGACTACGGTTCCGAGCGAAGGATAGGGCCGGGGATGAACGCCATCGGAGGGCGGGCTGAGTTGCGCGGGGATGACTCCGCCCCAGGAGGTGAAGAGGAGGCCGGCGTCGACGGTGAAGGAGGAGCCGAGACGAATGTGATCGTCGATGCCGAGTTCGAAGGGATGCAAGACGGCGGTGGTATCGACGGGAGTGCTTAAGAGGATGGCTTCGGAAGGGAGGCCGTTGGCGGTGATGGCTTCGCTGAAGGGCGGGTAGAGCTCGCGGACGAGGGATTCGGCGCGGCCGTACATCGTGCTGATGCTGAGGGAGTGGGTGACGGGGCCGTGCTGGAGGTCGCGGGCTTTCCACAGGGCGGTGCCGTGGTGCTGGGGGCGCACGCCGAGAGTTTGCATGAGGGGTCCGCCGGTGACGGCTCCGTTGGTGAGCTCGATGTAGCTGGTTTCCTCGCGGGCGATGACGAGGTTCAGATAGTTCGCGGGGAGGTTGGTGGCGACGGTGTCGTTATGCGCGGCGGAGTAGCCGTAGCGGGCTTGGAACTGGCCGCCGAAGAGAGGGCGGGTCCAGCCGAGTTGGACGAAATCGTCATGGTCCTCTTCGCGCATGTTGGCTTGCGCGCCGATGCTGGGGGCCATGCGGCGTCCGGCGAGGACTTCGAGGCCGAAGGGCGTGGCGTAATTCGAGCTGTTGAGTCGCGTGCCGACGATGAGGAGATCGAGCTGATCGTTCTTGGTGGCGTGGATGGTGGCGCGGAAGGTTCCGAAGAGTTGGTAGGTCCCGAGAGTAGGGCCGGCGGGGGCGACTTCGGGGATGGTCTGGTTTGCCCAGCGTCCACTGCCGGTGAAGAGGAAGTCGATCCAGTGCTTGACTCGACCGGCGAGTTCGAAGCTGGGTTGGTAGAAGTGGTTGAATTTATCGGACTGTTGGAGAGTGCCGCGGTTTGAGGGGAGGTTGGCGGAGAACAACGAGCCGCCGGTGAAGAGGCCGGAGGCGGAGAAGTGCCAGCCGCCATCGGGGACTCGGAATTGGTAGGCGACGGCGGGGGATTGTTCGAGGTCGGGCTGAGTGAGGTGGACGCCGGAGACTCCGTTGGGGCCGGGGTAGGCGAGAGGGCGGCCGGGTTGATAGGGGTCGCCTGCATCGATGCCTTCGACGAGGAAGCGGGTGGAGGTCCAGGAGAGGCCGTCGAGGGAGAAGAGCGGGAGCTTGTCGCGGGAGAGCTGGCCGAAATCGTAGGGGGCGGTGACGACGGCGGGGTCCTTCAGGAGAAGGAGTTCGCCGGTGCCGAGAGTTTCGGGGAGCTTCGGCTCGTCGGGAGTTTGCGCGAAAACGGTTGCGCACAGCAGTAGGGTGCAGAAGATGATCGGACGCATTTATCGGATATTGGATTCTACCGGATGTGGACCTACCGGATGTGGACCTTCGGCGTGACGGACATGCCGGGGCGCAGGGCGTGGTCGTTGTTCTGATTGGGGTCAAGGTCGATGCGCACGGGGATGCGCTGCACGACGCGGACGTAGTTGCCGGTGGCGTTTTCGGGAGGCAGGAGGCTGAACTTGGCTCCGCTGGCTCCGGCGATGCGCTCGACGCGTCCGGAGTAGGTGCGGCCGTTGGCGTCGACCTCGATGTCCGCGGACTGGCCGACCTTCATGTCCTTAAGCTGGGTTTCCTTGAAATTGGCGGTGATCCAGATGTCGTCGACGGCGACGATGGACATCACTTGCTGGCCGGGGGCGATGTTCTGGCCTACGTCGACGGCTTTGCGTCCGACGATTCCGGCGACGGGCGCGGTGATGGTGGTGTAGGTCAGATTGAGCTGGGCTTGTTCGACCTCCGCGCGCTTTTGGGCGACACGGGCGGCGGCGGCTTGGGCCCGGGCTTCGGTGGATTTGACCTGCTGCGGACCGGAGGACGCGGCTTCGACAGTGGAATCGGCCTGGCGGAGCTTGGCGCGGGCCTGTTCGACGGACTTTTCGGCGACGGAGATGTTCTGCTGCGCTTCGGCGACGGCGGCTTGTTGCGCGTCCACGGTGGCGCGGGCGGCCTGCTCGGCGGCGAGGGCTTGATCGAAGGTCTGGCGCGCAATTTCTTCGCGGGCGGCGAGGGGGCGATAGCGCTCGACATCCTGCGAGGCTTTGGTGAGATTGGCTTGCGCAACGCGGACATTGGCCTGCACGACGTTGAGGCGGGCGCGGGCGGCGCCGAGTTGCTGCTCCGCCACATCGACGGCGACCGCGGCATCGTCGCGAGAGGACTTCGCGCCGCTCAGCGTGCTGGTGCTGGAGACGGAGGCGACGGGAATATCGCTGCGCGCGCCTTCGAGGGCGGCTTGCGCATCAGCGAGATCCGCCTGCGCGCGGGCGAGAGCGACTTCGAGATCCTTGCGATCGAGCTGGACCAGAACGTCGCCGGCTTTGACAGCCTGCTGGTCGGCGACGAGGACCTCGGTCACGTTTCCGGCGATGCGGGCGCTGACGGGCGAGATGGTGCCGTCGATCTGGGCGTCATCGGTGGATTCGACGCGCTGCATCTCTTCCCAGATGCGGTAGCCTTCGACGCCGATTCCGACCAGCACGGCGAGGACGACGATCCACTTGATGTAGGTCCCGACGCCACGCGAGGTGCTTACCTGTTCGTGTGTTTCTTTATCCGTCACAGTCGCCATGTTTTTACTTGCTTCCTAAATACTGCGTGAGCGCTTGCTCAGTGCCGCCCACGGCGCGGGCCAAGGCTACTTTCGCGAGGTTGTGCGCGTACTCCCCGTTGATCAAATCCTGATTCGCGGCGGCGAGGGCTTCCTGCGCCTGCGTGATTTCGAGATTGTCGGCCACACCGCCCTTGACGCGATCGGTGGCCTGGTTCAGGGTTTGAGTGGCAAGATCCACGTTGCTGCGCGCGAGCGAAACCTCGTCGGCAGCGCTGCGCAGATCGAGCAGGGCGGAGCGCACTTCGAAGTCGATCTTGCCGCGGAGGTCCTGAAGATCGTTGCGGCGGCGGGTGATCTCGGTGTCCGAGGCGAGCTCATCCGCGTGGATTTTGCCGCCGTCGAAAAGATTGAAGCTGAGCGTGCCGGCTACGTAGAAAGTGCCGTGGGAGTTCGCGAGCGAGGGTCCGATGTCGCCGTAGTTGCCGACGAGGGAGCCGGTGGGGTAGCGCTGCGCGTGGGCGGCCTCGCGGCCGATTTCGGCGGCGTGGAGCTGGGCTTCGCCACTGCGGTAATCGGCACGGGTATCGTAGGCTTTCTTGAGAAGATCGGTCTCGGAGAGATTGTCGAGCGGGGAGAAAGGGGCTTTATCGGAGAGCTCGAAATTCTGGCCGTAGGGGAGTCCAATGGCTCGGGCGAGGACGAGTTTTTGTTTCGCGACCATGTTCTGGAGAACGAGGAGGCGCTGCTGCTGGGTTTTGAGTTCGACTCCGGCGCGGAGTTCTTCGATGGCGGGGACGAGGCCGGCGGAGTGGGCGTCCCGGGCGCCTTCGACGACGATTTCGGCGGTGGCGATCTGGTCACGGGTGACGTCGACGCGGGCGCCGGCGGCGAGAATCGCGATGTAGCCGGAGGCCACGGACTGAACGACGAGGTCGCGGCCGTCGTTGAGAGAGAGTTCGGCGGCGCGGGCGTCCTCGGCGGCGGCTTTGAGTTTCTTGAACGAGGACCAGTTGAAGGGCGCGCTCAGATTGGCGCGGACGTCGGTGTAGTTGAAGGGTCCGACGACGGAGGGGAGTCCGGCGAAGTGGAAGCCGTAGACGGAGAGGCTGATCTGGGTTTCCGTTTCCGTGATGCCGGCGTTGAGATTGGGCAGGAGGGCGCTGAGGGCTCGCATGCGCTCGATGCGCGCGGTACTGGCTTCGCTGGAGCGGACGAGGATGCCGAGGTTATTTTTGATGCCGAGGCCGATGGCGTCCTGCAAGGAGAGTTTGAGGGGCGCGGCGGTGGCCGTACCGTTCGCGACGCTGCCGTTGAACTGGCCGGCATCGGAGAAATGGAGCCCTTGGGCGGCGAGGGGGATTGCCGCGAAAAGTGCGAGGGCACTTCTGAATAAACTTGTCCATCGGAATTGAGTGGGAAGGTTCATTTCGAATTCGCCCGTCGAGATCCGGCTGCGAGGGGAGGACCTAGTTTGATTATAGCGGGCGGTTTCCGGGAGACTCAGTTTTGGACGTAAGGCCTCCCTTACACTAGTGCGAGTGAGTGCGTATGCGGCGTTCCAGTCTCGCGATTACAGGTTTCTGCTGGCGGGCAATGTGTTGTCGGTGCTGGGTATACAGATGCTGTCGATCGTGGTGGGTTGGGACCTGTATGAGGCCACGCATTCTCCGCTGGCGCTGGGCAATGTGGGGCTGGTGCAGATTATCCCGGTGCTGATTTTCAGTTTCGCGTCGGGGCACGTGGCGGACCGATATGACCGGCGGCGGATTTTGGTGCTGGCGCAGATCGCGGCGGCCGGAACGGCTTTGGTGCTGGCGATGGCGGGGGCGAATCGCGGAGTGCCGCTGATTTATTCGTGCCTGTTCCTGGGGAGCATCGCGCGCACATTTCAATTTCCGGCGGCATCATCCCTGCTGCCGAAGGTAGTGGGACCGGAGCATCTGGCGAACGCGATCAATTGGAATGGGACCGGGCGGGAGCTGGCGACGATGACGGGTCCGGCGCTGGCGGGGCTGCTGATCGCGTGGCTGGGGAGCTCCGCGGTGTATCTGGTGCAGGCGGGGCTGGCGGTGCTGACGATGGGATGCTTCTGGGCGCTGCGGGTTCACGCGATGCCGGCTCCATCGGCGGGTCCGGCGGGGTGGAGGGCGGTGGGAGACGGGATGCGATTCGTGTTCCGCGAGAAGCTGGTGCTCAGCGCCCTGAGTCTGGATCTTCTCGCCGTGTTCTTCGGAGGAGCGACGGCGCTGCTTCCGATTTACGCGCAGGATATTTTACACGTGGGTCCGACGGGGCTGGGGTGGCTGCGGGCGGCTCCGGCGCTGGGGGCGGGCGGGATGGCGTTCGTGCTGGCGCACCGCAGGCAGATCAAGCACGCGGGCGTGACGCTGATCCTGGTGGTGGCGGGGTTCGGGGTGGCGACGATGGGATTCGCGGTATCGAAATCGGCGTGGGTGTCGTTCGCGCTGCTGGTGGTGACCGGGATGCTGGATAGCGTGAGCGTGGTGCTGCGGAGCTATCTGGTGCAATCGCGGACGCCGGATGAGCTGCGCGGACGCGTGAACGCGGTGAATGCACTGTTCATCAGCTGCTCCAATCAATGGGGCACGGTGGAATCGGGACTGGCGGCGGCGTGGATGGGGACGGTTCCGTCGGTGGTGTTCGGCGGGGCGGCGACGGTGGTGGTGGTGGCCGGGATGGCGGCGGTATCGAGCAGCTTGCGACGGTGGAGGAATCCGTAACGGTGGAGAAAGCTTAGATGAAGCGGGCGGAGAGGACTACGATCGAGGGGCGGCGGGTGACGGTGGTGCCGCTGGATCCGGAGGCTCATGCGGAGGCGCTTTATGGTCCGACGCACGGGCCGGAGCGGGATGAGCTGTGGCGGTACATGTCGGACGGACCGTTTGCGGATCAGGCGGCGTTCGAGGCGGATTTGCGGGTGAAGGCGGTGTCGAACGATCCGCTGTACTTTGCGATTCGGGATCACGGGTCCGGGCGGGATTGCGGGCGCGCGGCGTATTTGCGCATGGAGCCGGCGCACGGAGTGATTGAGGTGGGGGCGATCCTGTATGCTCCGTCGTTCCAGCGCACGGCGGGGGCGACCGAGGCGATGTATCTGATGGCTCGGCACGCATTCGAGGAGCTGGGATGCCGGCGCTACGAATGGAAGTGCAACGCGGAGAATGAGCGGTCACGGCGGGCGGCGCAGCGGTTGGGGTTCACGTTCGAGGGCATCTTCCGCCAGCACATGATGGTGAAGGGAAGGAATCGCGACACGGCATGGTATTCGATGCTGGACAGCGAGTGGCCGGCTCGGCGGGCGAGTTTCGAGGGCTGGCTGGAGCCTTCCAATTTCGATGAGCAAGGGCGGCAGAAGGCTCCGCTGTCGGCGTTCTCGTAGCGGCGTCCAGACTAGTGGAAGCCGAGGCCCATGGTGAATTCGGCGAAGTGGGTGGTGCCGCCGGTATCGGAATGAATGTGATCCCGGAATTGGAGCTTCGCGCCGACATGGCGGGAAAACCATAGATTCATGCCGCCGCCGAAATTGCCGAGATTCCAGGCGGGCTGGTTGATGGGGATGCCGAAGAAGCTTTGCTCGCCGCGGTTGAAGAATCGCGAATAGCCTCCGAGGACGTAAGGATCGACGAGGCGTTTGTGGGAAAGTGGTAGAAGCCGTCGACCGAGACGGTGCCCAGGGTGTCGCCGAAGATGACGCCGAGGACTCCGCCGTCGGCTCCGACACCGATGCCGTTCTTCATGACGAATTCGCCGCCACCGCCCAAGTGGAGCAGCGCGTCACCGAAGGTAGAACCGTTGGCGCTCTGGAGGCCGGGCGCAATATAGACATACGCGTGGGATTGAGCGAGCGCGGGCAGAGCGGCGAAGAGCAACACCGCGACTTTCAGGTGCACAGAGGCACTCAACCTGACCGGATTTAGGGACATGAGTTTTTAGGGGATCTTGACGGGCTGTTCGGTGGTGAAGGTAAGCAGAGTCTCGGTGGGGATCTTGACGCGCTGGCCTTTCATGACGGCTCCGGAACCGGCGCCTGCTCCGGCGCCGACCCCGGCACCGATGGCCGCGCCTTTACCTCCGCCGGCGATGGCTCCGATGATCGCACCGACGGCTCCGACTGCCGCGGCTTTCTTGGCGGTGCTGGCTCCGCGGGAGTTGCTGTATTCGGTGACGGAGGTGGTTTCGATGGGAACGGTAACGCCGTTGGCGGTGATGGAGACGAGTTGCACGCTGAGCTCGGTCTTCCCGGTGAACTTCCCGGATTCTTTGTTCTCGGCGAGGCGGACACGGACATCGGCGCCCTTGGGGAAGACGACGTCGGGGCCGAGGCTGATGGGATCTTCGAGGCTGGCGCGGAAAGTATCGCCGGAGCGATCGCGCTCCGAGTCGACCGGGTCAATCATACGAACGCTAACCTCGGTGCCACTGGGCAGCTCACGAGGTGCTTGGGCGACCATGAGGGAGAGCAGGCGTTCGCTGACGCCCTCGCGCTTGAGCTCGACGATGCGGGAAGCGGGGACGCTCAGGCCGCCCTGCTGGCGGCCGAGCAGGTCCGCGATGAAGTTGTCGCTGAACTCGGCTTTGACGAGGCGCACGACGGAATCGCTGTTGAGGGGCTCGGAAGAGGGGTTCTTGCGCGCGACGGCAGAGAGGATTTTTTCGTTGACGCCGGAGCGCTTCATCTCGATGAGGCTGGAGACGTCGGCCGAGAGCCGGGAGCCTTGCTGGTCGACGAGGTTGAGAATGAACTCGTCACTCAGGCCGGAGTTGGCGAGCTTGACCAGATCCGCGTTCGACATGGATGGCTGCGCGTACACCGCCGCGCCCGCCGTAAGAAACAATGCTAGAGCTGAAGGCAGTAATCGTCCCATAAATCCCCTTACCCGCTTAGACGTGTTGCAGCGCGATATGTTTCAATGCCCCATTTTACTTCGTCAAGCTTTATTTGGTGAAACTCAAGCGCACCCCGGTGGTGAACAGGACGTCGTTCTTCTTGCGGCCCGGGACCGGGTCACTCAAGTAGCGGTCACTGATGGAGGCCTGCCAGGAGAACCACTTGCGAACGACGGTGGAGACGGAGGTGTCGAAGTTCATGCGGTAATTGCCGCTATCGCTCACGTTGGGATAGAAGGCGAGTTTTTCGTGAACGCTGCTATTGGCGAAAAGCTTGTGGGTGATCTCCTCGCCCAAGAGGATTTCGCCGGAGGTGCGGTGCAGGCCGGTGGTGAAGAATTCGCGATCGAGCGAAGCGCCGAGTTGGGCGTCGAACTGGGTTCGCATGGTGTTCACGATGTGGACACCGCCGCCGCCCGCGGGAGAGAAGCGGAGGTCGAGATCCTGGAACTGATCGTTTTCGAGATCCGCCTGGCCGAAGACGAACCAGCGCTTGTTGACGTTCAGGTTGTACGAGACGCCGCCGCGCTTGGCGCTGGCGGTGGTGACATTCGTGCCGGTGGCGTCCGTGGAGGAGAAGATCTGAGTGTAATAGACGCCGATCTTATCGCGCGTGGTGGCGCGGTCGGCGTTGGTGTTCAGCGTGAACGTTTTGGTGTTGGCGTTACCGTGGCTTTGGGCGAAGCTGAGGTCGAGGAAGCCGGTCCAGAGATCGACCAGACGGGGGTTGCGGCTATGGTCGAGGTCGGCATCGTAAGCGGCTTGCTCGGCTTTGGAGCGGATGGTGGCCACGGAGTCGCGAGCGGCGGTGAGGGTGCCCGCGGATTGCGTGGCCACTTGGAATTTGCCATCGGGCGCGGTGGTGAGGGTGCCGACGAGGCTCTGGCCGTCTTTGAGGATGACGGTGACGGGATCGGTAGAGGTGATGGTGGTGACCGAATCCCACGGGATGGTGACGGTTCCGGCGGATTCCGATTTCAAGACGAGATTCTTGCCATCGTATTTGACGATGGAGCCGGAGAGCTTGTCGCCGTTCTTCAAGGAGACCTGGTCTGCAAGAAGAAGTGCGGGAAGAAAAAGAAGGATGAGCGTACGGGGCATCCTTCTTAGCGTACTACTGGCCTGGAAGTCCGGGCGCCAGTCCGAAGAATTTATGGAGACCTTCGCCGCTGCCCAAGCCTACGTAGGCGCGGAAGACTACCTTCTGGGCGGACCATACGTTGACGCCGAAGCCGTAGCTGTGGCGGAAGTTGCCGAAGCCCAAGCCCGCCGCCTGGGTAGCGACCTGGCCAGTGTCGTAAAAGGCGAGGACTCCGAGCCATTTCCAGACTTCGCGTTCATACTGGGTGGAGATCATGGCGAGGTCCGCGCCACGGAAGCGGTAGTCGGCAAATCCGCGCAGCATCGCGTCGTTATTGATATCGGAGCCGCCGAGGGTTTCCTGGAGGTAAAAGGGAATGGCGTTGGTGGAGCCGAAGTTCGAAAGAGAGAGAACGCCCCGGATGCTGAGGACGCTGGTGCGGTTGGGTTTGCCGTTGGGACGCTCGAGGTAGATGTTGTGGCGCAGGTCGGCGTGGAAGCGGCCGAAGCTGTAATGACCGGTGCCGGTGTCGTGATAAAAGTTGTAGCCGACGCGATATTGGAACTCGATCGGGTCGGCGTGCTGGAGGCGCGCGAAGATTTCGGAGTGAACGAAGTTGGGCTGGGTGAACAGACCGGGCGCGGTGTTCTCAGAGAAGAAGGCGTCGATGGAGCGGATGCCGGGGCTGTGGACTCCTTCAATATCGGGGAAGATGCCTTCGGCGGTGCCGCCGAGCGAGAGCCACTTCGCGAAGGGGTGGCTGGCGTCGGCGCCGAGGAAGGTATCCTGCTCGCTGAAGTTCACCAGATTGGAGGTGGCGGTGTGCGGGCCGAGGCCGTAGTAGGGCATCTGCGGGAGGCCGCGGGCGCGGACGTAGAAATGTGTGACGAAGGACTCGGTGGCTCCTCCGGCGTCGAAGAATCTGCGATGGACGAGCGTGTCCTTCATCTCGGCGCCCCAGAATTCGCGGAGGGAGATGGCTCCGTTGACGTTGAAGGTATTGCGCCAGTCGCCGCGTTTGTCGAGGGTGAGCGAGAGGCCGGGTCCGGTGCCGCCGCCGGGGACGATGCTCTTCACGATGGGATGGATGGTATCGAGCGTGAAGACGTCGGAGATGCAGGATTCCAGGTTGCTGAGGAGTTTCTTCGTGTCGCCGGGGACGGCTCCGCAGTTGCGCTTGAGTTCATCGTTGCTGGCGGCGTGGAGGAGCGCGGCGGTGCTGAGGCAAAACAGGAATCGCATCCTCATACCACTCCCCCGCCCGCTTTCTGGATATTGTTTTTTCGCAATTCGTCTCCCACTTGGCGAAGGTACAGGGACGCCTGGCGCTCAGTTTTGATCTGATCCGGAGTGACGCCGCTCTTCAGATTCGGCAGGAACTTCTGCTCTACGTCAAAGGCGTGCTGGACCATCATCTTCTGGTGGTCACTGAGAGGCGAATCCAGATTGTTCTTCTTCTGAAGATTGGCGACGGGCGGCATCAGGTCCTGGAGGGCCTTGAAGTCGATCTTGTCGTCGCGGACGGAATCGCGGGTGAGCAGATGCTCAAAGGTCTTCGCGTTGCGGTCGCGCTCGGTGAGGAAGTTGGCGGCGGCTTTATCGCCGAGGAATAGCTTCCGCGCGGTGGCGATGACGGAGGTGTGGTCGTAAATGGTGTGGTCGATCTGGCCGGGGTCGATGTAGGCGGAGATCACGACGGCGGGTACGCGCACGCCCAAGCGGGTGAATTCGAACGGGGGAATTTGCGCGACGTTTTCCCCGGGATCCTGCACGATTTTTCCATCGGGGCTCACGGCGGCGGGGGGCTCGACGTGATCGTAGAGTCCTCCGTGCTCATCGTAGACGATGACGAGAATGGTGCTTTTCCAGACGTCGGGATGGGAGCGGAGGGAATTGTAAACGTCGAGGATCAAGTCCTCACCGCTGCGCACATCATGATCGGGATGCTGGTCACTTGCTTGGACGGCGCCGTCGGGGGAGTCAAAGTATTGAGGCTCGATGAAACTGTAATCGGGCAGAGTGTTTTGCGAGCAGGCGCGGTGGAAATCGTCGATGAGGCCGAACCACTTGCTCTGACTGCTGCCCAAGGCCTTGAAGGTCATGGCCATCGTGGAATCGTGATAGAAGATGCTGCCACGCTTGCCGAATTCATCGAGCAATTCGTAGATGCTCTTGCTCTCATCGAACCAGACCGGGGACATATCGGTGCGGCCGACCGAGGTCGCCGAGTGAATGAAGCTACGGTTCGGAAGTGTGGGGCCGGGAACGGAAGCGAACCAGCGGTCACACACGGCGTACTGTTTGGCGAGAGTAGTGAGCACCGGGATCCGGGAGGGATCGAAGCAATTCATAATGCGGCCG
Organism: Bryobacteraceae bacterium; assembly: GCA_036498815.1. Classification (GTDB taxonomy): domain Bacteria; phylum Acidobacteriota; class Terriglobia; order Bryobacterales; family Bryobacteraceae; genus Palsa-187. Next base: position 111,061 of record DASYET010000051.1, read on the forward strand.
GCGGTTTCCGGATCGTGCGTGTGGGCCTCATACGCTTTGACGAAACCCTGCATGAGCGGACCGCTAGGGTTGCCTTCGAAGTTCCCGAAAATCTGCATGTTGACATCGGGGAAGTGGTGGCCCGGGTCCGGCGTGAGATCTCCGGTGTAGCTGGCGTCGGTGGTGACGGTGAAACTCTTGTCTTTGGAATTAGTGTTGGCCTCGGTTCCCATAAGACCGTCGATGGGCCAGTCCGGTCCCATCATCATTCCAAACATGTGATCGAAAGAGCGATTCTCCATCATGAGAACCACAAGATGCTTGATGTTATCGAGCGGCGATGCCATGCGTTGTTCCCCCCTTTGAAGCTCTCCGGCTCCCTTGATACAAGCTGCTGCGTCCCGACTGCGATTGGAAAACTTGTTTGGATTATACCCCGCTTACGGAGGATTTCGGAAGGAATTTTCGGAGGGAAAAGAGGGTTTTGCCGATCCGCGGGTTATGCCGGATAAAACCCGTGAGAAAAACCAGACCCGGCGCGCGGGAGCCGCCGGGTCTGGGAGAGCGGTTCTCACCGGCCGGAGGGGGGTTCCAGTCAGCACTCGCTCTCAGGAGGCAGCCTTCGCAACAGGAGCGCGGGTGCGCCGTCAAAGCTCGCTGTGCGGGACGCGCCGCACTCCTGTTGCGTGCTGCGAAGAGAAACGAACCGGCACAAGGAGCCCGGTCCGTCTCAAAGGCAAAGCCCCTCGCACCGGTTTGGCGGGGACAGATGAAGCCGATTATTGTCCAGCGGCAGCCTCCGCACGGCCCTCGGTGGGCTCTTTCGGAAGCAGTAGATATCCGGTGACGCCGGTGTTGCTTACATTGGTGAGGACGAGCTCGCGCTTCTTGCCGTCCTGATTGCCGTAGAACGTAAGAGGCTCCTGCGCGGCCAGATTGCGGAGCCAGATGTTGCGATGGTCCGAGGCGACCCAAAGCCAGCCGCTGGCCCGGCGATAGTTCGGGTCCGTGGCGCTGACGTTGAGGGAGATTCCGTCGGAGAGCTCCCGAGTTCGTCCTTTGCTGGCTTCGAAGGAGACCTTCTCGACGGCCAGTTTATCTTGAAGCACGCCCACATCATGGCGCGTCAGGTCCTGATCCTGCCGCAGCGATGCGATTCGTTCCTGCGCCATCGTGCCGCTTTCCTGCATCTGGCGGTGCACGTCGGCGAGGTCGCTCGCCTGCTGACCCACCTGCCCGCGCATCTGGCTGAGTTCCTGTTCGAGGTCGGCGATCTGCTTTTGGTCTCCGTCGCGTGAGGATTCGAGAGTTGCGACACGAGTGGTCACGCCGTCCATCTTTTCATTGATCTCGCTACGTACCTCTTGCATCATCTGCTCCGCGGAATCGTGCGCCTGTTTGCCGGCGGCGTCGATACGGGCGCGCAGTTCCGTCGTGACTCGCGCGGTGGCGGCCGCGGTCTCCGCGCGCAGAGATTGGCGATCCACATCCTGCGCTTGGGTCCACTGCGCGAACTTTTGATCGGCTCTGTCGGCGGCTTGCTTAACCTGATCGGTGACTCCACTGAGCCTCTCGCTGAGGCTGGGAAGGTCTTTTAACGATGCGTCGTGGCGTTTCAGCATCGGATACGTGTACCAAGCGAGGCCGGCGATTACAAGTATCAGCAGAAAGCTGATGAAGAAATGGGTCCGGTGCTGGACACGGTAACTGTCGAAGCGCTCTTCTTGCTCTTCGGGATCATCGCGGCGCGGGGCATGAACGCGGTCATCTGTCATCGGCGTGCACCTCCCGTTTGAATTCATTCTTCGAAAAGAACACTGGCAATTCGGACGCCACCTTCGCAAGCTGTTGAGCGGGGGCGAAACGCAAAGCGTGTTTAGGAGGTTTTTACACGCCCCCTTAGGAAGAAATTCCCGCCGCGGGCAGGCCGTGCCTGTGGAATCTGGATTCCCTTCCCTGCCGAGGAGAGCAGCGCGCCGGCGCGGACGGGATCACGCTGTCGCGGCGGCGGGCGGTTCGTGCATGAGGAACACATAAGCGGCGACGCCGAGCATTAAGACGACTCCAGTAGCGGCCATCGGGGCGGTGTAATCTCCGCTCCACTTGAGGAGCCAGCCGGTGAGGATGGGCGCGGAGATTCCGGCGACGGTGAGGGCGAGGTTCTGGGCTCCGGCGACGCGTCCCGCGAACTCTTTCGGCAGGGCGCCTTGCGGGAGGGACCAGTAGTTCGCGGTGGCGAGTCCGAGTCCGGCCATGGAGAGGATAGAGAAGAAGAGCGCGCCGTTGAGTGTGGTGGCGAAGGCTCCGAAGACTTCGGTGGAGGCGATGAGGAGGCCGGCGATGGTGAAGGCCCGGCGGGTGGCGACGGGTCCGGAGCCACGGGCGATGAACCAATCCGCGCCAAGGCCTCCGAGGATCGCGACGGCGGCCATGCCTCCGTAACTGAAGCCGGTGTAGAGGCCGGAGGAGGTGAGGGGGACGTGGCGGTGCTCGACGAAATAGGACGGGAGCCAGGACATGGCGTAAAAGACGAAGTAGTTGTAGGAGAAGGTTCCGATGAGAGTGCCCCACATGAGAGGGAGTTTGAACACTTCGGAGAACGGGCCCTGAGGCTGGCGAGCAGCGGGTTCGAGTGATGCGCTCTGCGGGCGGCCGGAGCTCGCGAAAAGAATCCAGGGGATGAGAAACAGCAGGCCGGTTAGGCCCTGGTCAATGAACATGGAGCGCCAGCCGTGTTCCTTGATCAGCCAGGTGGCGATGGGGGCAGCGATGGCGGGTCCGTATTTCGAGCCCGCGAAAAAGATGCCGGTGGCCGAGCCGCGGCGAGGCTCTTCGATATGGTCGCGAATCCAGCGCAGGCCGGCGGGGGTGACGATGGATTCGCCCAAGCCGAGGAGCATCCGCAGACCGAGGAGGATTGCGATGGAGTCGGCGAGTCCGCAGGCGGCGCTGAAGAGGCACCAGAGGAACATACCCCCGGCGAGAGGCCACTTAGGACCGAACCGGTCGACGAGGAATCCCGCGGGGATTTGGAGGAGGCCGTAGGTCCAGAAGAAAGCGGAGTTGAGAAGGCCACGATCGGGATCGGTGAGCTTGAGGTAGGCGACGAAATCGGGGGTCGCGGTGGCGAAGGAGATGTTGGTGCGATGCGTGTACGCGAAGGCTAGTCCAATGCTGAGAAGGCAGACCAGGGACCAGCGACGCATCCATCTATACTACTCGTATGAAGTGGTGCGCTCTGTTCACGTTGTGCGCCGCGGGGTTCGCGCAGACTCCGGCCTGGGTTACGCGAAGCAACCAGAATGCGCAGATCCTCATCGACATCCAGGCGCGGAATGCTCCGGAGAGCGCGGGGTCCTCGGGAGTCACGGGGTTGGATGATCAGGTCTTTCTGCCCACGGCGGACTACCGGCAGCGCGTTCGGGGCGAGTATCGGGCCGCGTTGCAGGAACTGCGGACGCGCTTCGCGGCGGAGCAAGATCCACTGGTGAAGCAGGATCTACAAATCCTGATCGATGAGGCGGACCGAAGTGTGCGCGTCTCCGAGGCGGGCGAGCGGCTTCAATTGTTTTACTTCAATCCGACGGCGCAAATTTATTCGGGGATCAGCAATTTGTTGCAGGAGCAGATGGCCCCGGAGCGGCGTCCGGCGGCGCTGGTGCGGCTGCGGAAGTACGTCGGCATGGAGCCGGGATACACGCCGACAACGGAGCTGGCGGAGCAGAGGTTTCGCGAGGGGCTCGCGCATCCGGAGTTGATCGGTCCGTCGCGGCAGCAGGTGGAAAAAGATCTGGCGAATTCGGAAGCGTACGTCACGGGGATCGGGCTGCTGCTGGAGAAGTACAATCTGCCTGGGTATCAGGAAGTCTACGCGAAGTTGAAGCAGCAGGTGGCGGCGCATGACGAGTTCGTGCGCAAGGAAGTACTGCCGCACGCGCGGACGGATTTCCGGATGCCTCCGGAATTGTACCGCCTGAGCCTGGAGAATTTCGGGATCGACTATACGCCGGAGGAACTGGCCCGGCTGGCACACCAGAGGTTCGGCGAGATCCAGAAGCAGTTGCAGACGCTGGCGGCAAAGATCGCGCGGGAAAAGCATCTGAAGGCGAACGGGTATCGCGAGGTGATTCGGACGCTGAAGAAGGATCAGTTGGCGCCCGTGGATATTCTGCCGCATTACGAGGCGAGGCTGAAGGATATCGAGGCGATTCTGCGGCGCGAACATTTGATCACGCTGCCGGAGAGGCCGGCGATCATTCATCTGGCGACGGCGGCGGAGACGGCGCAGCAGCCGGCTCCGCACATGCGTCCGCCGCCGCTGCTGAATAATCACGGGGAGCGCGGACAGTTCGTGCTGCCGATGGGGACGACGGGCGAAGGCGGGAAGTCGCTCAAGTACGACGATTTCACGTTCGCGGCGGCGTCGTGGACGCTGACGTCGCATGAGGCTCGGCCGGGGCACGAGCTGCAATTCGATGCGATGGTAGAACGCGGGGTATCGTTGGCGCGGGCGATGTTCGCGTTCAACAGCACGAACGTCGAAGGGTGGGGCTTGTATTCGGAGTGGTTCATGCTGCCGTACATGCCGGAGGACGGGCAGTTGATCTCGCTGCAATTCCAGTTGCTGCGGGCGGCGCGAGCATTTCTGGATCCGGAGTTGCAAGCGGGCAAGGTGACTCCGCAGCAGGCGATGCGGATTTTGCAAGAGGACGTGGTGTGCTCGGAGGCGTTCGCGACGGAGGAGGTGGACCGGTTCACGTTCGGGTCTCCGGGGCAGGCGGGGTCATACTTCGACGGGTACACCCGGCTGCGGGCGCTGCGGGCGGATGTGGAGAAAGCGCTGGGGGCGAAGTTCAATGTGCAGCGGTTCCACGATTTCGTTTTGTCGCAGGGATTGCTGCCGCCGAATTTGTTGCGCAAGGTGGTGATGGAGGAGTTCGTGCCTCAGGTGAAGGGCGCCTGAAGCTTCCGCAAGATTCGGATAGCGGCGCGGGGCGAATGGGGCGATGCTGGGGTCGATGCAGATCCAAAACGTTTGTGATTTTATTCGCACGCATGCGACGGAGAAGCTGAGCCTGTCGGGACTCGCGGCGAAGGCGGGGCTGAGTCCTTATCATTTTCATCGACGATTCAGGGCGGAGCTGGGCGTCACGCCGATGCAGTTCGCGGAATCGTGCCGCTTGCAGGCGCTGAAGGCCGCGCTGCGGTCGCAGGGGTCGGTAACGGACGCGGTGTATGAGGCGGGGTTTGGATCGGCGAGCCGGGTGTATGAGCAGAGCGATCGGAGTTTGGGGATGACTCCGGCGCAGTATCGGGCTTGGGGGAAGGGGGTCGGGATTACGTACGCTCCGCTGCCCTTTGAATCGGGACGCATGATGGTGGCGGCGACGGATCGGGGGTTGTGCTTTTTACAGTTCGGCGAATCCGATGCGGAGTTGCTGGGGATGCTGCGAGCGGAGTTTCCGGAGGCGCAGTTGGAGAAGATGCGCTCGGGCGGTGGAGCGTTCGAGGAGTGGATGCGGGCGCTGCGGGAGCATTTGGGCGGAGGGGGCGAGGGGTTGGAGCTGCCCCTGGATCTGCGGGCCACGGCGTTCCAGATGCGGGTGTGGAAATATTTGCGGACGATTCCTTCGGGTAGCGTGCGGTCTTATGCGGAAGTGGCGGAGGGGATCGGGAAGCCGGGGGCGGCTCGGGCGGTGGCTCGGGCTTGCGCTTCGAACCCGGTGGCGCTGGTGATTCCGTGCCACAGGGTGATTCGGGGCGATGGCGGGTTGGGGGGCTATCGCTGGGGAATCGAGCGGAAGCGGGCGCTGCTGGAGGGTGAGAAGAACCGCGCTGCGGGCGCAGGGAAGTCCCACATTTCCGCGTCTTTATAGATTTGATTGTCACCGGGAATTGGGGAGCGTGTGATAGACTCGCTCCAAAATCCGATCTGTAAGGACGCTTATGCCTGAAATCGAGAGCACGAATTGGCAGATTGAACTGGTTCAACCCGCGCCCGTGGGGCGCCGGAGCGTTGCCGCTGTTACCGCGGACGACCACCTGACGCAGGTCGCGGGCAAGGGCTTCGAGGTGACGCACACGTTCCAGGCGACCAGTCCGCAGCGTCGCGGGACGGCTCCGCTACCTCCGCTGGACGTGACGGTTCCGGCGGATCCGAACGGGATTTACGTGCTGGCGGTAAGGCATGCGGATTCGGACGCGTTGACGTTCCACTTTCCGAAGGCTCCGGCGGCGAGGCGTGGAGTGGGGCCGGCGACGGCTACGGTGACGTTCGAGGTGTCGTTCCCGGACGCGCCCGCGCCGATCGCGACCACGCGCGGATTCGATCTCAGCAATCTGAATCCGGTGAAGGCGGTGAAGGGAGTGGTCCTGAAGGCCGTCGGGGAGTTGGCGGATCTTACGGTGCCATGGATCGGGTCTAAGGTCGAGGCGATGATCTGGAAAAACCTGCGGCAAGGGTGGCTGCAAGTGACTCCGGAAGCACTGGCAAGCGGGGATTTGCAGCCTGCGGACTTCAGCAAGGTCGGCGATGGATCGCAGCCGTGCCTGCTGCTGATTCATGGAACGTTTTCGAACACGGCGGGCGGGTTCGGGGAGCTGGCGTCGACAAAGACGGCGGGCGGACAGGATTTCTTTTCGGCGCTACGGCCGATTTACGGGGATCGGATTTACGCGTTCAACCATTTCACGGTGAGCAAGACTCCGCAGCAGAATGCACAGGAGCTGGTGGACCAGTTGAATCTGCCGGCGGGGACGGCGCAGGCGACGTTCGATGTGATCACTCACTCGCGCGGCGGGCTGGTGCTGCGCAATCTGGCGGAGCGGGCGGGGGAACTGGGTCCGAACGCGGGACGCTTTCGGCTGCGGCGGGCGGCGCTGGTGGCGTCGCCGAACCAGGGGACTCCGCTAGCGACGGCGGACCGGTGGGAGCACCTGATCAACATCCTGAATAATATCGTGGAGCTTTTCCCGCCCAACCAGTTCAGTACGGTAGTAGAGTACATCGGCGCGGTGCTGAATTTTCTGGCGCGGCATGTGGTGGATTCGCTGCCCGGCCTGGAATCTATGGACGACGACGGGAATCAGATTAAGACTCTGCAAAAGGCGCCGGATCCGCCGGCAGGCGCGTACTCGGCGCTGGTTTCGAACTATCAGCCGAAGGGGCAGTTACTGAAGCGCCTGCTGGATCTGGGGATCGACGGGATCTTCGGAATGGCCAACGATCTGGTGGTGCCGACCGAGGGCGCGTGGAAGACGGATCTGCGTCCGACGTGGGTGGCGGGCGCGCAGATCGGATGCTTCGGGAATAACGTGATTAGCGCGAGCGACGCGGACGTGATTCATACGACGTATTTCAAGCAGCCGGAGGCGGTGGATTTTCTGATCAAGACGCTGACGCAGCAGGCGCTGGGGATTGCGGCGCTGGATCCGGATATCGACCTGCCGTTCGGGCTGCGTCGGGGACTTCCGGCGATGGGACTGACTGCGGGGGTACTCGCGGCGGGGGCGGCGACATCGGGTGCCGCGCTTCCCGCTCCGGCGCCTCCACCGGCGGCGGCACAATCCTCGGCGTTCGATGAGTTCCTGCCGGCACAGGTGGGGGAAGCGGACGATGTGCTGCATCTCTTTCTGATTTCGACGGACGAGCACCTGCCGGACGATGTGCCGAAGCCCGTGTATCAGACGGCGATTCTGCTGGGTACATTCCGCAATGCCCGCGCCGTGGAGACCATTTTCCTGCGCGGAGCGCATAAGGCTCCGGTGGGCAACGGAGAAGATCCGCCGCAGGATCTGCATTGGAATAAGATCATCGCGGCGAACGAGCACATTAAGGACTACGTAAACGGGAAGCCGAAGGTGCAGCTTCCGGATGAGGACCAGATGCACGCGCTGGGCGTGGACCTGTTCAACGCGATGTTTCCGACAGGAGTACGGCGGCTGTACGATCTAGCTCGCGCGGAGAAATCGCAGGCGGGGCAGAGGCTGGACGTGGTCCTGACGTCGATGATCAATTGGGTGGCGGACAAGCCGTGGGAGTTCGCGTACGATCCGAACCGGCAGAGCTTTCTGGCGACCGAGGACGTCAATTTCACGCGCAATGTGCTGACGGCGATTCCGGCGGAGGAACCGCGAAAGCGCAAGGGTCCGCTGCACATTCTGGTGGTGGTGGCGCAGCCGATCGGCATGGGATTACTGACGGCGCCGGAGGAGGAGCAGGTGGTGCGGCGCGGATTCCAGCGCCTCGAAGAGAGCGGGCTGGTGACAGTGGAATACATGATGAACGCGCGTATCGATCTGCTGCACGATCGTCTGCGCGAACCGGACGTGGATATTCTCCACTTCATCGGGCACGGCGAATACGACGTTAAGGAGAAAGAAGGCTACCTGGTGTTCGAAGACGCCAACGGCGGCATGCAACTGGTGAGCGCGGAGAGCCTGCGGCAGGTGCTGTGCCATCGCGGCATCCGGCTGATGTTCCTGAACGCGTGCGAGACGGGGATGGTGGGGCGGAGCGAGAATCCGTTCGATTTCAATCGGGGCGTCGCGCCGAAGCTGGTGGCCGGAGGGATTCCGGTGCTGGTGGCGAATCAATACAAGGTGCTCGACGTAGCGGCGACGGAGTTTACGCGGCACTTCTATCGCTGGCTGGCGCTGGGCAGCACGGTGGGCGATGCGGCGCGCGAGGCTCGCGTGGCGGTGAATTATTCGATCGCCGGGGAGAACATCGATTGGGCGGTGCCGGTGGTGTATGCGCGGAATCCGTGCAGCACTTTGTACACGGCGGGGGAGACGGAGCGCGCGGCGGCGGCGCTGCGGAAGGCTCCGCAGCAGGAAAGGCTGCGGCCTTGCGCGGGATTCAAGAAGACGAAGATCGGGCTGTGGGACGTGAATCACGTTCTGCCGGGGCTGGACGAGTTCGCGGCCAAGCTTTCGGGCGTGCAGAGCGAGTACTGTTTTCAGACGGTGGAGGTTTCGGCTCCGCTGGGGACGTGGCGGGGGGCGTCACAAGGAGGCGCGGCTCCGAAGGGCTACATCGACGGAGCGGAGGTGGCGAGCAAGCTGCACGATCATGTACCGAGCCTGGGGGTGAACAAGCTGATCTGCATCACGGTGTTCGCGCTGGAGGATCAGACGACGCAGAATCTGGCGCTGTGGAATCAGGATGGCGACGATCAGGTGGTCTCGATCATTTCGGGGTCGATGGTTTTTGAGCAGGCAGGGCAGGACCGGGACATGTTGCACCGCTTCCTGGCCAACATGGTGGTGTCGGCCCTGGGAGGCAAGGACGGCCACACGGATCCGCCGAGCACGTGTCCGAACCATTACTCGGACGTGGTGGAGACGGACCCGAAGGCTCGGGCTGCGTATCTCACAGCGAAGGAGAGTTTCTGCGAGAACTGCTCCAAGAAGTTGGGGGACGCGGTGGGTCCCCTGCAAAAGTTGTTGACGGCGTACTGACTCGGAGCGGGCGAGAACTTTAGCGGCGTGCGCCGACTAGGTTGGTGTGCGCGATCCTCTCTTGTTGCCACTGGCGGCGGTGGTCGGCGGGATTTTGTTGGGGCGGTGGCTGGGGTTCACGGCGTTTGAGGCGCTGTGGCCGATGGCGGCGCTGCTTGCGCTGGCAATTCCAGAGAGCCGGGTGAGGCGATGGGCGATGGGGCTGGCGCTGGTGTTTTTCGGGGCGCTGCTGATGGCGTGGCACCGTCCGGAGGCGCGGCCGGAGATCGATGCGGGATCGAAAGAGATCGTGCTGCTCGACGGGTGTGTGGTCGAGCCGACGGTGTTCTCGCCGGGGCGGGAGCAATTCACGCTGGAGCTGGCAGAGGGAGCTCGGGCGCGGGTGAGTCTGGCGCTGGAGGATCCGGCTCCGCTGCGGAAGCTTGCCTACGGGCAGATCGTCGAGATTGAGGCTCGGGTGCGGAGCCCGCACAATTTCGAAAATCCGGGCGGGTTCGATTACGCGGCGTATCTGGCGCACCAGAAGATTTACTGGACGGCGACGATGACTCGCGGGACGGAGGCTCGAGTGCTGCCGGGGCGGTGCGGATCGCGATTCATGGCCGGGGTGTTCCGTCTGCGCACGGCGGCGCTGGAGCGGATCGAGCGGCTGTACGCGGGCGACGACTACTCGATCGGGATGATGGAGGCGGTGCTGATCGGGGAATCGTCGGGGTTGGAGCGAGTGTGGACCGAGAACTTCCGGCGCACGGGGACGTTCCATGCACTGGTGATTTCGGGGGTACACGTGACGGTGCTGGCCGGGGTGCTGCTGTTCCTGCTGCGGATCGTGGGAGTGCCGGAGTTGACGGCTCTCGCGATGACGGCGGCGGCGGCCTGGTTGTACGCTCTGGTTTCGGGGCTGTCAGCTCCGGTGGTGCGGGCGGCGGGAGGATTCACGCTGTACTTGATCGCGCGGTTTCTGTTCCGGCGGACGAGGGTGTTGAATCTGCTGGCGGCGGTGGCACTGGTCTATTTGGCATGGGACCCACTGGCGCTATTCGACGCGAGTTTTCAACTCTCGTTTTTGTCAGTGGCCGCGATTGGGGCGCTGGCGAGTCCGCTGCTGGAGATGAGGATCGCTCCGCTGGCCCGGGGGATGAGGACGCTGGGGGCGGAGGTGGATCCGCACTTAGGGCCTCGGGTGGCGCAGGCCCGGGTGGAGTTGCGGCTGGCGGCGGAGACTCTGGGGTTGTGGACGCGACTCCCGCAGAAGTGGGGCGAGGCGGCGCTGGCGTGGGTCGCGCGAGTGGCGCTGTTCGCTGTGGAGATGGCGGTGATCTCGACCGTGATTCAAGTCGGGCTGGCGCTGCCGATGGCGGAGTATTTCCATCGCGTGAGCTTCACGGGGCTGACGGCGAATCTGCTGATCGTGCCGATTCTGAATGCGGTGATCCCGCTGGGGTTTCTGGCGATTTTCACCGGAGCTCGTTGGGTCGCGGGGGTTGCCGGGTGGCTGCTGCATGTTTCGGCGCGGATCGCGGAGTGGCATGCGGGGATCGAGCCGTGGTGGAGGGTTCCGGATCCGCCGGTGTGGCTGGCGGCGGGGTTCGCGGTGGCGCTGCTGCTGGTGGCGTGCGCGGCTCCGCGGCATAAGTGGAAGCTGGTGCCGGTGGTCCTGGCGGCGTTCGGGCTGCTGTTGTGGCAGCCGTTTCCGGCTCGGGTGGAGGCGGGATCGCTGGAGCTGACATCGATCGATGTCGGGCAGGGCGATAGTTTGCTGGTGGTGTTCCCGCAAGGACAAAAGATGCTGGTGGATGGAGGGGGCATCCTGCAATTCGGGCGGATGCGGAAGTCGAACTTGGATATTGGGGAGGACGTTGTCTCTCCCTATCTTTGGTCGAGGGGTATACGAAGGCTCGACGTGGTGGTCGCAACGCATGCGCATGAGGACCACATCGGGGGGCTGCCGGCGGTGCTCGAGAACTTCCGGCCGAGGGAGCTGTGGGTGGGGGCGAATCCTTCGGAGGACCTGGTGGAACGGGCTCGGAGGCTGGGGATCCGGGTAGTGGAGGGGCATGCGGGAGCGCCGTTCGATTTTTCGGGGGCGGAGGTGGAGGTCTTGTCGCCGCCCGAGGATTATGAGGCGGCCAAGGTGGGAAACAACGATTCGCTTGCGTTTCGGGTGACTTACGGGTCGCGGTCCTACCTCTTTATGGGAGATCTGGAGCGTCCGATGGAGGGGCGGCTGCTGGGAGACGGGCGGCTGGGGCATGTGGACGTGTTGAAAGTGGGGCACCACGGGTCGAAAACATCGAGCATGGAACCGTTTCTGGAGGCGGTATCGCCATCGGTGGCGATCATTTCGGCGGGGTTCGAGAACTCGTTTGGGCATCCCCATCCAGATGTGCTGCAGCGGTTGCGGGACGGGCACGCAGCCATCCTGCGGACGGATCTTGACGGTTTAGTGACAGTCCTGACCGACGGGAAGGGGCTGGCCTATCGCGAGACGGCCTGGAATCCAGCCTGGGCGGGGCTCGAGATACCCTTCGGAGGGGATTTGCTACACTAGAGGTACACGAGGTGGGCCCGCGAAGGCACTCGTGGGAGTACTCGTCATGCGTCCGCTTAAGCTCATCGCCTCTATAGCATTAGCAACAACGCTCATCCAGCCTGGAATGGCGGTGGATACCGACGATTCGAACGATCCGATCATTACCAAGTTCCTGGATGCCAGCAAACGCCAGCAGCAGGCTCTGCTGGGTTCGCAGATGGAAGTCGACATCGATGCGAACATCCCGAAGTTGAAGGAACACGGCAACATGAAGTTCCTGCGAACGGTCCGGACGGTGCCCAAACTGGGGCAGATTTTCTACCGGAAGCTGGGCGAGTTCGTGGGAGATAAGACGGTTCAGCACCAGGTCATCGAGCGTTACGTGGAGCTCGAAGAAGACGGTGGTCCCGGAAAAGATTCTATCGCGATTACGCCCGCGAACTACAAATTTCGTTTGAAGTCCAAGATGACCATCAACCAGCAGCAGACCTACGTCTTCGAGCTCACCCCCAAAGGGAAGAAGCGGGACGGTTTGTTCAAAGGCGAGCTGTGGTTGGATGCCGCCACCGGCATGCCGCTCAAGGAGCGCGGCAAGTTGGTGAAGAATCCGAGCACGCTGTTCTTGAAGAGCGTGGAATTTGTGAATGACTTCTCGCTCCAGGACGGCATCGCGATCCCGGCTCACGTCGAGTGTACGATCGAAACACGGATCGCCGGAAAAGCCGAGCTGAGCATCAATTTCAGCAACTTTTCGCGCGCCGTTCCGGAAGAAGAAGCCAGTGTTATCCCCGTTTCCAATCCATAAAATGGAGTCCCGCAGCTAAGCCCATGAGAACTTTATTCTTGAATCCGCCCTCGTTCGAGGGCTTCGATGGCGGTGCGGGATCGCGCTGGCCCTCCACCCGGGAGATTGAGTCCTATTGGTACCCGGTGTGGCTGTGCTATCCGGCCGGGATGCTGGAGGACAGCAGGGTTCTGGACGCTCCGCCGCACGGGATCTCGATCGAAGAGACGGTCAAGATCTGCAAAGAGTACGAACTGCTGGTGCTGTACACGTCGTCTCCTGGCTTCGACGTGGACGTGAAGATCGCGCAGATGATGAAGGACGCGAATCCGAAGCTGCAGGTATGCTTCGTCGGGCCTCCGGTCACGATTGAGCCGGACAAAGTTTTGAACGCGTCGAAGGCGATCGACTTCATCGTGCGGCGCGAGTTCGATCATCAGATCGCGGCGTACGCCAAGGGGACTCCGCTGGCGGACCTGCCGGGCGTGAGTTATCGCAAGGACGGCAAGAACATCCACAATCCGGAAGGTCCGGTGATCGAGAATCTGGATGAACTGCCTTGGGTGACGAAGGTCTACAAGCGCGACCTGGATTTCAAGAGGTACAACGTTCCGTTTCTGCTGAATCCGTACATCTCGTTCTACACGACGCGCGGATGTCCCGCGATGTGCACGTTCTGCCTGTGGCCGCAGACGCATTCGGGGCACCGGTGGAGATTGCGGTCGGCGCAAGATATCGCGGCGGAAGTGAAGTACACGCTGGAAAATTTTCCGGGGTTGAAAGAGATCTTCTTCGACGACGATACGTTCAACTATCGCAAGCAGCGGACGCTGGAAGTGTGCGCGGAGCTGAAGAAGCTGAACTTCACGTGGAGCTGTACGTCGCGCGTGACCACGGATTACGAGACGCTGAAGGCCATGAAAGAAGCCGGGTGCCGGCTGATGATCGTGGGCTATGAGAGCGGCGATGCGCAGATCCTGAAGAACATGAAGAAGGGCGCCACCATCGACATGGCGGAGCGCTTCACGGCGAACGCGCATAAGCTGGGCCTGGTGATCCACGGCGATTTCATTATCGGAATGCCGGGCGAGACCCGGGACACGATGCGCAAGACGATCGAGTTCGCGAAGAAGCTGGACGTCGAGACGATCCAGGTATCGATCGCGCATGCATATCCGGGCACGGAGTTCTATCAGTACGCCAAGGAAAACAACCTGGTGCAGTTGAACATGGCGGATGAGCAAGGCCACCAGCTGCCCAATGTGGTGTACCCCGGCATTCTGGACCGCGCCGAGATGGTGGATTGGGTGGAGCGCTTCTACGGCGAGTATTACTTCCGTCCGAAGGCCGCCTGGCGCATCGTCCGCAAGGCGATGTTCGATAGCAACGACCGCAAGCGTCTGTATAAGGAAGCCAAGACGTACCTGAGCCTGCGCCACAAGCGCAAGAAGTACGTGGCGGATTACCGGGCCACGGGCGCGGATCCGTCATTGCAGACTCCTGCCGCGAAGGCTGCGAAGAAGGAAGCCGAGGAGCACGTTTCGGTTTAGCGGCGCGGTAGCGCCTCAAAGAGCAAACCATCGACCATGAAGTTCGACGCGCGGCTCCGTTGGAAGACGCGGTTGTTTGCCGCGATTGTCATCCTTAGCAACACTCTGGGCAATTTTTGGCTGGCGTGGGGGATGAGGCATCGCGGAGGAACGCTGGACGCGACGGTCGCTTCCTATCTTCAAGCGATTTTCAATCCCTGGGTGGCGCTGGGCATCGCGCTGCTGATCGTATGGCTGCTGACGCGCATGGCTCTGCTGAGTTGGGCGGATTTGAGTTACGTGCTGCCGGTGACATCGCTGGGGTATGTGGGCAATGCGCTGATGGGCCGCTTCTTCCTGAACGAACAAATCTCGCTCGAGCGTTGGATGGGTACGGCGTTGATCATGGGCGGCGTTGCGCTGGTAGGATTGAGCCAGCCGACGGCCACGGTGACGGAGCCAAAGCCCGAACCGGTCTTGGCGCAGGCCGAGGGGAAATCGTAGCGCGATGAAAGCTTGGCTCTTATTGGCGGTGATCGTGGGGTCGACCGTGATCGGCGATCTGCTGAGCAGCCTGGAGATGAAGCGCCATGGCGAGATTCGCGAGGTGAACTCGCAGATGCTGAAGACGCTGGCGCAGAAGTCGTTTCTGATCCTCGCGATCTTTTTCATGGCGATTTCCTTCTTCGCGTTCATGAAGCTGGTGGAGATCGCGGACTTGAGCTTCGCGGTTCCGGCCTCGGCAGCGAGCTTGGTGCTGGAGACTCTGCTGGCGCGGCTGATTCTGGGTGAACACGTCGACCGCAAGCGATGGCTGGGTGCGGGACTGGTGGCCTGCGGCGTCTGGCTGCTGGCCGTGTGATCGTCCTCTATGCGGTCGGAGCCGCGGCGGCGGCGTATCAGGTATTCGCGGTGATCGCGTGTCTGAGTTTTCGACGCAGCCGATCGACACTGAAGCCGGGACTGCCGGCATCCATCCTTAAACCCGTGAGCGGCGCGGATTCCGCGCTGCGGGCGGCAATCGAATCGCATTCAAAACTTGAGGGCGAGTATGAACTGCTGTGCGGCGTGCGGTCGCCGGACGATCCCGCCGTGGCAGTGCTGCGCGAGTTTCCGAAGGCTCGGGTGGTGGAGTGCGGAACTGCGGCGGCGAATGGAAAAGTCGGGACGCTGATCGATTTAGCGCGCGCGTCGCGATTCCCGATTGTGGTGGTAAACGATGCGGACATTCGCGTGGAACCGGATTACCTGGCACGGGTAACGGTTCCGCTGGAGGACACGCGAGTCGGGTTGGTCACGTGCTTGTACCGGCCGGAGGGTTCGACGTTCGCGGCGCGGTTCGAGGGGCTGGGGGTCT
Source organism: Bryobacteraceae bacterium (assembly GCA_036498815.1). Classification (GTDB taxonomy): domain Bacteria; phylum Acidobacteriota; class Terriglobia; order Bryobacterales; family Bryobacteraceae; genus Palsa-187. The sequence continues at coordinate 126,705 of DASYET010000051.1, forward strand.
CGACGGAGTTCGCGCCATCGACGCTGGTGGCTCGGATGGTGGGCGTGGACGAATTCGCGATGGGGTCGACGCTGGCGTTCCGGAGGGCGGATCTGGAGCTCATCGGCGGGTTCGAGGCGATTCGCGATTACTTGGCGGACGACTATCAACTGGGGGCTCGGCTGCATGGGCTTGGGTTGAAGTGCGTACTGAGCGAGGTGATCGTCGGGACGCATTTAGGCGGGTCGTGGGGCGATGTGTGGCGGCATCAGGTGCGGTGGGCTCGGACGATTCGGGTGTCGAAGTTTTCGGGGTATTTGGGATTGCCGGTGACATTCGCGACAGTGTGGGCGGTGGCGGCCGCAGCGGCGGGGCTGTGGGGACTGGCGGGGGCGATTCTCGCGGTGCGGATGATCATGGCGATGGAGGCCGGGTGGTTCGTCGTGGGGAGCCGGGATGTTTTGAAGTTGTGGTGGATGATTCCGGCGCGGGACTTGTTCGGGGCGGCGGTATGGGTGGCGGGGCTATTTGGGAATACGGTGATCTGGCGCGGGCGAAGGTTAACGCTCGACGGCGAGGGACGAATTGTCGCGTGAGGCTCTACGGTGCGATGTAGACGAAGGTTTGTTCGCTGGAGAGCAGGCCTACGCTTAGCGAGAAATAATCAACGGTAGCGGCGTTGAGTTGCGCGGGGATTTGAAAATTGATCTGCGTGATGCCGGTGACCAGGCCGGGCGCGGTTCCTTCGTAGGTTACGTTCCAATAGTCCGTGCCGCCTCCGATCGCGCAGGAGCAGATGGCTTGAGAGGCGGCGGCGATCTTCAGGCCGTCCACACCGGAGAAGGCTCCTGTACCTGTGGCCCAGATGGCTACGGTGGATCCGGCTTTTGCGGGGTGCGCAGCGGAGTTGATCGAGCCATCCTGATTCACGGCCGCGGCGCTGCCATCCGGGTTGCGGAAGACTTGCGGGGCGGAGGCATCCACGCGGAGCCGGAAGTTGGAGAGTGGCGCGTCGTTCGAGGTGAGTTGGAGTTGCACGGCAGTCGCGCTCGGGATCGCGAGCGGCGCGACGGCGTTGATCTGCGTGTCGGATACATAGAGCAGCGGCGCGGGGATGCCTCCGATGGTGACTTGGACTCCTCCGAAGCTGGTGGGGAGGAATCCTGAAGAGTTGAAATCCGCAGCGGCGGCCGCGGCGGTGGTGAGATGAAGTCCGTAGAGCGCGATAACCTCGCCGGGGGCGACTCGGCCGGCGAGCACGTCTCCGGCGGCGTTGGCGACTCCGAAGAGTCGGGGGGCGAGGGTCGCGGAGGGCGTGATGGTGGAGACGAGTCCGGCCGAACCGGCGGTGTGCACCGAGCCGGCGGAATCGAGAGCGATGGCGGTGGACGTGCTTGCGGCGGGAAATCGCGCCGCGAAGGGTAGCGATGTACCTGTCGCGTTGAACTCGACCAGGAAGTCGCTGCCTTGCGGGACTCCGGAGGCTTTGGGGAAATCAGTGGAGGCCGTGGTCCCCGCAATCCAGAGATTGCCTGTTGGGTCGACGGCCAAGGCTTGTGCTTTGTCGGAAGCTGCACCGCCCAGATAGCTGGCCCAAACCATGGCGGTTCCGGTGGAGTTGAGCTTCGCGGCGAAGGCGTCCGGCGGAGGGTTGAGTTGCGACTGTGAGATCGAGAACGCGGGCTGCACGACACCGGGCGTGACAGGAAAGCTAGGGTCGGAAGTAAATCCGACGAGGTAGACGCTTCCGGAAGCGTCCGCGGCGATGGCGTTGAGCGTGTTGGCCGGATTCGCGAATGGAGCTAGGACGTGATTCGTTGCTCCTAGAAACGTGAGGTACCCGAGGCTGGTGCCGGAGGCGTTCACTTTGGCGACGAAGGCTCCGATGCCGGTGGCGAGGAGAGCGCCGGGAGTTCCCGCGAGTCCACCACCGTTGGTGTTGCCGGCGATGTAGGCGTTCCCGGAGGCGTCGACGGCGATGGCGGCTCCGGAGGTGAAGATCTGGCTGAGGAAGCAACTACTGCCAGCACCGCAGGCATGCGTGTCGCCGGCGAGTCCTCCGGCGTAGAGGATTTTGTCGCCGGCGGCGGAGATTTTCGCAAACCAGGCAACGGAGACGGCTCCGAGTCCCACGCTCGCGGTGTGGGCGGGTAGACCCGGGGTTCGTGGATAGTCGGAAGCGCTGGTGGTGCCGGTGACGTAGACGTCGCCATGGGAATCTACGGCGATTCCGTACAGGGTGCTGGACGCTTTGGTGCCTCCGAGATAGGTGGAGAATAGGAGCGTTCCGCTGGGATCGAATTTGGCGAGGAATCCGGTTTGGCTTGGAGCGAAAGTAGATTGTAGGGGATTGTGAAGCGGGAAGTTCGCGGACGAGGTCCATCCGGCGATCCAGATGTTGCCGCTGGGGTCGAGCGCGACGGAGCTGGCCTGGTCGTTGCCCTTGCCGCTCAATGTCGCGGTCATCAGAAGGTTGCCCACGGGATCGAGCTTGGAGACAAAGATATCGTTCGTACCTGCGGTGATCGCGCGGCTTCCGGCAATGTAGGTGTTGCCCGCCGGATCCGTGGTGAGCGCCGCGACGTTGTAAGGAAAAGCGTCGCCGATGTAGGTGGTGTAGTCGTTGGCGAGAGCGCATGCGGCGCAAAACAGCAGTGCCGCTAGTGCAGAGATCTTCACGGGATTCCTCCGGAGGGGCGCGGGTAGTTTCAGTGTATCAAGCAAGAGAAAACCGGGCGGCACGCGTGCGGCGCGTGCTAAACTAGCATCTAGTTTCACCTGCCTTAGCGCCCGTAGCTCAGTTGGATAGAGCGTCTGGCTACGAACCAGAAGGTCGCATGTTCGAATCATGCCGGGCGCACCACAAAACTCCCCAGACGTTAGCTAGTTACGGCCGAATTCCCGGTTGAAGCGGTGGTGTTCAGAATCTGGGTGGGCCCAGAATTGTGCCCACCCTACGCTGCGCGGGCCTTCCCAATCGCGGCGCGCGCGTTGTCTCCCTGCCGGTGGATGTATCGCTTCGGTGATCGACTTAGCGTGCTGACCCTGGAGACTCCCTGGCTCAATGTGCCCGCTTCGCGTCGGAGCCGGAAAGATGTTCGCGGCGACGGCGAAGTTGTCGATGGGCATTTTCGTTTGAAGACTGCGCGCAAGCTGCGGCCGATGGTGACCGATCCGCCTTATGGGATCGAGCTTGACGCGGAGTGGCGCGACGACGCGGGCCTCCACGGCAAAGGCGCAGCCGAGCCGAGCGACATGAAGCATCGGACTGCTGGACACAGCGAGACGTTGATCTCCGGTGACACCCGCGCCGACTAGTCGGAGGCCTTCACGCTCGACGGACTGCTTAAACGGTCGCCATTCAGCGAAACGTCAGATTCAGCGGTTACTCAGAATCTGCGCGTACAATCGGGGACTGGAAAACGTCCGCCTTCATGATCCTGTTTCGTCGCATCTGCCTGCTTCTCGCAGGCTCTCTCTGGTTCCTCCCGGCTGTAGTTTTCGGGCAAGCCTCGACTCTTCGCGGCGTCGTCACGGACGAGAGCGGGGCGCTGGTGCCCGGCGCGCGAGTGACGGTGACACCGCCGCGCGGAGCGCCCCAAACGGCCGCTACGGACGCTGGCGGCGCCTATAGTTTTTCCGGACTGGCCCCGGGGACGTATTCGGTACAAGCGTCTGGACCGAACCTGGCGTTGCCTCAATCACGGGTGATTACACTTGACGCGGGAACGCTGACGCTCAACCTGCAACTCCGGGTGGCGTCCACCATCCAGCGCGTGGAGGTGCAGGCGAACGGCGACGCGCCGATCAGCACCGATCCCGCCAACAGCGCGGCGGGACTGGTCCTGCGCGGCAAGGATCTTGACGCGCTCTCCGACGATCCCGAGGATCTGCAGGCGGACTTGCAGGCGCTCGCCGGGCCCTCCGCCGGTCCAGGCGGAGGCTCCATCTTCGTCGACGGCTTCAGCGGAGGCGATCTGCCGCCGAAGGAATCCATCCGTGAAATCCGCATTAATCAGAGCCCGTTTTCGGCGGAGTACGACAAGCTGGGCCTGGGCCGCATCGAGATTTTTACCAAGCCCGGGTCCGACAAGTATCGCGGCAACCTGAACTACAACCTGGGCACCGGATGGTGGAACTCGCGCAACCCGTACTCGGCGGAAAAAGCGCCGTTCCTGTTGCAGGAGTTCGAGAACTCGATCGGCGGGCCGCTGGGCAAGCGCGCCTCGTTCACGCTGGACGCGAATCAAAACAACGTCGATAACGGCGCGATCGTGGACGCGGTGACGTTGAACCCGCAGACGCTTCTCTCCTCGCCGCTGTTCGATTTTTTCAAAACCATTCAGCGCCGCACCATGCTCAGCCCGCGCGTCGATTATCAGTTGAACCCGAACCTCACGCTGACCGTTCGCGACACCGAGACTCACGGCGATATTCAAGGAAACGGCATCGGCGGGTTCAATCTGACGTCGCTCGGAAGCCATCTCAACTACAACGTCCAAACCGCGCAGATGATCCTGACCGCCGTGCGCGGCACCACGGTCAACGATACGCGTTTCCAGTTCTACCGGAATGCGAGCAGCAACCTGCCGAACGACACCGCTCCGTCGCTTCAAGTGCTGGGATCGTTTACTACCGGCGGCTCCACCATAGGGGCCGCGGCGGATACGTCGCAAAGTTACGAGTTTCAGAACGCGACCTCTATTTTGCATGGCGCGCACACCTGGAGATTCGGAGTGAGGCTGCGCGGCCAAACCGACGACACCGTTTCTCCCCAGAATTTCAATGGCACCTTTACCTTCGGCGGCGGACTCGCCCCGGTTCTCGATGCCAACAATCAACCGCTGCTGGACTCCCGCGGCCAGCCGGTGCTAGAACAGATCGACTCGATCGAGCGCTATCGGCGGACGCTGCTGTTTCAGGGACTGGGCCTTGCGGCGCCGCAAATTCGGGCGCTGGGCGGGGGTGCGACACAGTTCAGCATCGGCGCCGGGACGCCCGAGATCAAGGCCGGGCAGATGGATGCGGGCCTCTTCCTCGCGGACGACTGGCGGATGCGCCCGAATCTGACCTGGAGCCTGGGTCTGCGCTATGAAACGCAGACCAATATCCACGACCATGCGGATTGGGCCCCGCGCATCGGCGTGGCTTGGGCTCCCGGCGCAAAGGGCGTGCAGCAGAAGACCGTTCTCCGCGCGGGGTTCGGAATGTTCTACGACCGCTTCGCGCTCGGCAACACGCTCACCGCCGAGCGCTACAACGGCGTGACGCAGCAACAGTACGTGGTCAGCGACCCCGATTTTTTCCCTAATGTTCCGCTGCCGGCTTCGCTCGCGGGCTTAGAGACCACCCCGGTAACGCAGAGGGTCAGCGCCTCACTGCGCGCTCCGTACCTGATGCAGTCGGCGTTCACGTTGGAGCGGATGCTCCCCAGAAACGCGACGCTCGCCGTCACGTACACGAACTCCCTCGGCCGGCACATGCTGCGGTCTGAGGATCTCAACGCGCCGCTGCCGGGAACCTATAATCCGTCCGTGCCCGGGAGCGGCATGTATCCGATGGGCCGCCCCGGAGCCGCGTTCCTCATGGAATCCGCCGGCGTTTACGCACAGAACCAGTTGATCGTGAATTCGACGGTGAAGATCAACGCGGCTGTGTCGCTCCCCTCCAGCTATACGCTCAATCGAGCCCGCAGCAACACGGACGGCATCGGCACGATCCCCGCGAATCCCTACAACTTCGCCGGTGAGTACGGCTCCGCCTCCACCGATGTGCACCAGCGCTTCAACCTCACCGGATCCATCAACACGCGATGGAACGTTCAGCTCAGCCCGCTGATGAACCTGCAATCCGGCCCCCCGTTCGACATCACGGATGGCAACGATCCCTACGGCACTACCTTGTTTAATGCGCGTCCCGGCATCGCCACCGATCCGAGCCGCCCGGGCCTGATTGCGACTCCATACGGTCTGCTGGACCCCAATCCCCTGCCCGGCGACAAGCTACTGCCGCGCAATTTCGGGCGCGGCCCCGGGAGTTTCAATGTGAACCTGCGCATCGCCAAGACCATCGGCCTGGGCCCGGAACGCGGCGGTCCAAAGGGTTCCGGTGTCGGGGGCATCTTCACTCTGCCCGCGGATCATCGCTATAACCTCAGGATCTCCATGTCCATCCGCAATCTTTTGAATCACACCAACCCCGGCCCACTCGTCGGCAATATCACCTCGCCGTTATTTGGCCGAGCGAACCAAGTGCCGGGCGGGTTGAACGGAGAAGGGTTTTCCGAGAACGCCAACAACCGCCGACTGGAACTTCAGATTCGCTTCACTTATTGAAGGCGCAGGAAGCCAGACGCAAAATGTTAAAGCGTCAGGTGGCGGGGGCAGATCAGGATGTTCATGGGCTGATCCCAGGTGACCATACGGAGCGCGGAAAATGCCGACGATCCGCCCGCTGGTACCGGTAAACGGCTTTACCGGGGAGCAATTGGCTGATCCTTCCGCTTTGAATCTGTTCTAGAGGCGCTCCGGCCGGTCGGTTGAGAAGTAGCGTTCCGTTGCCGGCGTGGTCACGTGGCGAGCGGTCGACCCCTGCGTGCAGCCACTCAGTGAGTGGTGGGCACTCCAACGACGATGAGAACGTCGTAGTCCTGCTTGTGGCAGCCGTTCACGGCGGGCATGGCCGCCCCCGGAGTCACCGGAAACCCCGTGGTTCGAACGTTCGAGGGCGAGCACGAGGTGTTCGTCGTCGCCGGCGTATAGCGTGCGGATCGGCATCCGAGATGGGTTACATCGTAGAGGGTCGCGCCGTCAGCGAGTTCCCACCGCTGGTTGCCGTCCTTGTCCTTGGGCTCAATGGTGAGCACGGTCGTCACGTTGCGGTCGCCCGTGACCAGGTATTTCCCGGCAGGCAGCGGAAAGGCCGGCTTCTCCATGATCAAGCCGTGTTCCTCCAACCACCAGTCCGCGGCGTCGAATTTCCACTTTGCCGGCGCCACGCCTCCGTCCGCCTTCAATTGAGGGTAGCGGTCCAGCTTGCATGCGCGCGGGCCCGGGTCCTGGCTCCAGACGCCCCACGCTTGCGCGCCGTTGCCGGAGGTGGCCCCGTCCTCTCCCAGCGCCGCGATGAACTGGGGCTCGATGAGGATCCTGAACTTCGAGAGGTCTACGCCTGCCGCGTGAACCGGCTGCTGCAGGCCGGCCACCAACAGGAGGGATCCGACGGACAGGAGCCAGCGGCTCAAGGACGGCACGTGGTGGCGGACATTCATGCGATTGCTCCTTTTGGACTTTCCTGATGACATCCTACACCAACGCGCGCCCCGGAGCGAGCCTCCCGGTGGTGGATCTCAACGTAGTGAATCTCAACCTTGTGTATCTCAACCTCGGCACGGCCTCAGGACTCCTCGCGTCACGGTGCCGCACCTCGCCGATGTCCGATGAACGAGAGAGGGGTTCGGACGGTCCGGTCAAGGCGGTGCTCAAACGCTGAGAGCACTACACCTGGAACCTCTGCGGGTACGCAAGTTCTATGACCCGTGGAGCGTCTTCTTGCCGTCGATTGAGATGCCGCGGACGGAACAAAAAGCAATGTTGAATCACCGTTGCGCCTACGGGAGATTTTCTCGATCGACTTCCGCTGCAGGCATTCATCGCTCCCGCGTTTTTAATCCGCGGGAGCGGAGGGGGGGCTCACTGAACCGCGATGGTTACCGATTGCGAAGAAACCGTGGTGCCGCTGCTGTCGGTCACGGTCAGGACCACCGGAATGGCGCCGCCCACGGGCGCATTGGGCGGCACCAACACGTTCACCTGATAGAGCGCGACGAAGCCGGGCGCCAGTCCGGCGAAAGCAACGGGGCCCGTGTTCACCCCACCGATGGTGACGTTCGCCGTGCCCTTGGTGTAGAAAATCGGCCCGAGAGCAGGAGCGGGTTGCCCGTCGCCGGGCGGCGAGGCTCCGCCTTTCGGGTCGTAGACTTGGCCCAAGCCGGTCGCGTAGATTTCGATGTACTGTCCCCGGCTTACCGGCTGCTGCTGCGGGCCGGTTGGTCCCGCCACCAGGCTGGTGCCGTGGATCAGGATGGATCCCTGTCCCTGGCCGTTGCGGGCGGTGGTAAAGATTCCCGGCTGTAGATCGGTCACGTAAACCGAGACCGGCACCGAGACGGTGTTGTCGCGCTGGACCGACAGCTGAATGTGGCTGTACAACGGAACGGACAGCGGAATGAGTCCGTTCACCTGACCGCTATCCGCATAGAGCAAGGGCAGAGATTTGCCTCCCAACAGCAATTGCGAGTTGCCGAGAGTGGTGGCGAGCGAGGCGCCCGCCTGCTGAGGGCTGTCCGCCATGCGAGCGCCGTAAATGGATACGTAGCCGCCCGGAACCACCAATCCAGGGTTGGTCACGTCGAAACTAGCTCCGTTGATCGCGGCTACCGGCTGCGGAGCGGAATTGGTATCGGCGGGCAACACCTTGACGCTGACCACGGGCAGAACCGCCAATTGCGTCGAGTTAAAGGGGGTCGAGATCCCGCCGAAAGTCTTGCCCCGGCTCGCGAACACTCGTAAATTTACGGTTGCCTGGCCCACGGGCGGAGTCCATGCGCCCGTCCAGATTCCATCGGTTGTCGAAGAAGACAAATTGTCCAGGATGGCGCCGGTGTCGGCATCCACGAGTTCAGCCGTGGCGCTCTGGGAAGGCAGCAAGGGGTTCCCGCAGTCGTCCGCGATGTGCACCTGGAACGTTTGCGCCTGCCCGGCCTGCAAAGAATCGGACGGACCGGGACTGACGAAGGTCGCGATCAGGATCGACGGGCAGGTTCCACCATCCCGCGTCGCTCCGCCGGAACCGGAAATGGCACTTGGGGTTGCGCCGGCGGTTGCCACCAGGATCACCTGGATGGTGCGAACGGTTCCTTCGGAGAAGGCAACCTGGACGGTCCCGAAATGCACGCCAGCCGTTACGGAGGCCGCGCTGGCTTGAATCTTTAGAGAGGTCGATCCGGTCGCTCCCAGCGATCCGGTGGGGGAAGCGACGGAGAGCCAGTTCCCACCTTCGGAATTGAACACGCTGGTGCTGTAGTTGAGATTCGCACCCGCCGGACTGAACAACGTGACGGATTGCGAGGCGGCAGTGGCACTCCCCACGGTGGCAGCGAGGATGAGGCCCGCCGCGGATACTTGCGGCGCCGATCCTAGTTCTCCGGGTCCGACAACGTCCAACAACACGGACATGCTCTGGGGCGAGTTGGAAGCGGCGGACAAGACGTTGACGGTGGCGTAATACTTGCCTTTTGGCAAGCCCGCGGGATTCACGGAAGCAGTAGCCTGGCCGGGAGTGGCAGACGTGCTGTTTCCCGATGGCGTGACGCTCAGCCAGCCTTGATGTGTCGGGTCCGAAAACTGGATCTGGGTGTTCCAAGCAAGCGTTCCCGGGCCCAGATTGAGTACGCCCAGGGGTTGGGCCGGCGGCGAAACGTTGGAGTTGGCAACCGCATAGAAAGTCATGCCGTCCTGGGAGAGTTGCATGGTGGGCTGGTTCCCACTGACCAGCAACGCGATGACGGAATCGATGGTCTTGCCGGAACCCAGATCGAAAACGCTGATCTTGCCCTGGTGAAGCCCAGCGGGTAAATTTGCGGCCGCGTTGACCGTGAACGGGATATTGCCTGGGGTGGAGGGCGTGATGTTGCCGGCGAAGCTGCCGTTCAAACTGAGCCAGTTCGCGTCGGAACTCGGCGCGCCACTATAGCCGAGGACGCCGCCGCCGGTATTGGTGACCAACACGGTTCCCTGCGCTTGGCCTCCTTGCGGAAGGGCGAAGCTTTGAAACAACGGAGTGACGCTCAATTGCGGTGCCTGGGTCGCACCAACCGTCAACGTAATGCCGACGGTCACACTCGAGGGACTGGCACTCGGTGCGTTGATGGTCACCTGGCCGCTGTAAGTGCTCGGACCCAATTTAGAAGGATCCACGGACACGACGATGGTGCCCGGCGTTTTCCCTCCCGCGCTGAAATTGGTCGCAGCGGTGAGCCAGGTCCCGCCGTCGCTGGTGGAGGAACTCGCGGAGACCGGAGTGCCGCTGGGGTTGCTCAAGATGCCGATGTTCTGGGAAGGCGGCGTGTTGGAATCGCCCTGCACATAAGAGAAACTCAGCTGCTGAGGAGTTACCGAGAGCAGCGTTCCCGGCTGCGTCACGTTCAAAGTGAAGTTCCCTGACGCGGTCAGAGCAGGACTCGAACTATCCATCACGGTCACGCTGAAGGGGAACGATCCGGTCGCGGATGGCGTTCCGCTCAAGACGCCGCCCGTGCTGAAGCTCATCGATCCGGAGAGCGCCCCGGTGCTCGACCATTGATAAGGAGGAGTGCCGCCCTTGACCGTAAACGCTGTCGTCTGATAAACCACGTTCGCCAGTCCCGCCGGAATCGACGAAGTCGTGATACTGAGCGTCTGCGGCGTGGTCACGGTGATGGAAAACGATTGCGGTGCGGAGATCGCTCCGGTGTTATCTTTCACGGTGACAGTAAAGGCGAACGGACTCCCGGTCGCCGTCGATGGTGAGCCACTGATCGCGCCCGACGACGAGTTCAGACTCAGGCCCGGTGGGAACGAACCGCTAAATGCCCAGGTGTTGTACGGTTGCGTACCGCCGTTTGCGCTGAGGTTCGCGGAGTAGGCGGAACCCACCACTCCATTCGGGAGCGTACCGGGCACGATGGCCGGAGGGCTCGCCGTTTTTCCATTTTGATTGATGGTGACTCCCGTTCCGGCGATCGTGACGGTGCCGGAGCGCCCCGTCGAACTCGAATTCGCGCCATAGGTCGTGGTCACAGAGGCCGCCGCCGTGCCACTGGTCGAGGACAGGCTCATCCAAGTGGAATCGCTGACCGAGGCCGACCACGATCCACCGCTACACCCGCTCGGGTTGGCAAGCACCGCAAACACAGTCGAGCCGCCCGCGGCAGTCACCGTTTGTGCCGGCGTCGGATTGATCGTGAAGGTGCAGGCGGATGCCGCGGCGCCCACCTGGCCAACGGAGATGCTTTGTCCCGCGATGGTGATCGTACCGTTCCGCGTGCCGGGGTTGGCGTTGACTTGATAGGTCGCCGTCACGGTAGCCGGGCCGGTCCCGCTGGTGGGCAACACGCTCATCCAGGTTTGATCGCTCACCGACGCCGTCCACGATCCGCCGCTGCACCCACTCGGGCTGGCCGTGACCGTGAACAGCGTCGTCCCCCCAACGGCGGCGATACTCGGCACGGATGCCGGGGTTGCCGAGAACGAACACGTGGAAGGCGCGCTCGGAGCCTCATTGATCGTTACGCTTTGTCCCGCGATCGTGACCGTTCCCGACCGCTGGCTGGCGGTCGAGTTGGCCTGATACGTTGCGGTGGCGGATCCCGCGGCGGAACCACCCGCGGGCGACACGCTCATCCAGGTGGGATCGCTCACGGACGCCGTCCACGATCCTCCGCTGCACCCGCTGGGGCTGGCCGTAATCGTGAACAGGGTCGATCCTCCTGCGGCGGAAATCGATTGCGTGGTCGAGGGGGCCGCGGAGAACGTACACGTGGCTGGGGCTGCCGCTTGATTGATGGTGATGTTCTGGCCCGCGATCGTGACCGTGCCGGAGCGAGTGTTCGTGACCGAGTTGGCCTGATATGTCGCCGTAGCCGTGCCGCCGGCCGATCCGCCGCTCGGCGAGATGCTCATCCAGGCCGGAGTGCTCACGGAGGCTGCCCACGATCCGCCGCTGCATCCGCTGGGACTGGCTGTAATGGTGAACTGCGTGGAACCACCCGTGTATGCCACCGATTGCGCCGTCGTCGGGCTGACAGAGAACGTACAGATGGCCGCCGCCTGCGTGATTTGGAAGGTGGTGGTGGCGGGAATGTCGATGTAAATATTGCCCATACGTTGAGCACCCGTATTCGGGTCCACCGAGTAGGTGAAGTTGCCGTTGCCGTCGTTCGAGGCGTGAATCCAGCTGGGCGGTAATGGAAAGTCGATGTACCAGCAAGGCGGAGATCCGCCCCGAACCAGGGTTACGCTGGCATTGGAGATCCCAGCGGCACCGACAGAAGTCGACGAGGGGCTGAAGGATACCGTGCAATTCGCACCGTTGACGTATACGGCCCGCGTATCGGCAACGCCGTTTACCGTAACGGTGATGTAATCGACTCGTAAGTTCGAGCCACCGTTGCCTGCAATACTGAGTGAAGCATTAATTGTTGATCCCGAAGTGGTTCCCGAGACGCTTCCCGAGCTTGGCGCCGGAACCGTCACGCTATAAGTGCAACCCGCACCGACACCAGTGACCGAAATACTGAGGCTCCCCCCCGGGGATTCGAAGGACCACGGGCCGCTGCCCTGGCCATAGTAGCCACCGTTTCCACTCCAGCTGAAGGAGCTGGTGGTGCAGGCCGCCCTGGCGGCAGGGGCCGCGCACAAAGAGGCCACGATGAGCAAAAGGCTCGCCCGTAGCCAACGGCTTCTTGCCCTTACACGTACTTCGCGGATCCAATCCATTGCGTTAGCCCCTTTAATTAATAGGTTGAATACCTGCCCGACTGTTATACTCCGCTCCACATTCCCTGAAGAAGCGTGTTTCCCGACGAAGACTTTGTCCTGGAACTATAGCCTAGCCTCATCGCGCTGTCAAACCAGGATTGCTCCTTGAAAGCCCCGACAGTCTCTAAGACGGTTTCGTGTCTGAAAATCCTGTTCCGGAAAGACGCACGAATGACAGAAAAGACTTGGGACGACCGTACAGGAATCTTGCCCTCCCCTTCGTACTAGGTGTTATTATTGGGGAAATCCACAGAGACTGAAGGTATTCATGCCCCCTGGGCTTGGCCTACAATCTGGCGCCTTGCCGGATCACATCGGCAAATACGAGATCCTCGGTGAGCTCGGCCGGGGAGGCTTTGGCCAAGTTTTTCTGGGATTCGATCCCACGGTGCGCCGCAAGGTTGCGATCAAAGTCCTGACCGGTGAAGGCGATGCCAGCAATGTCGCCCGGTTCCGGACGGAAGCGGCCGCCTCCGGCAGCCTGCATCACAAGAATATCGTGACGATTCACGAATTCGGAGAAGATCGTGGAACCTTCTTCATGGTGATGGAATACCTGGAGGGCCGGGATCTGCAAGAGATCATCCGGGCGGCACAGCCCTTGTCGCTGCTCGAAAAAGTCCGGATCATGACCCAGGCTGCCGAGGGTCTTTATTGCGCCCATCAGAGCGGCATCGTGCATCGCGACGTGAAGCCCGCCAATATCATGGTGCTCGGGGACGGCGTGGTGAAGGTGATGGACTTCGGCATCGCGCGGCTGACGAGCGATAACGCGGTGCGCTTGACTCAGAGCGGCTTCCTGGTGGGGACGGTGTTCTACATGGCTCCGGAGCAGCTGAACGGATTCGAGGCGGACGCCCGCTGCGACATCTGGGCTTTTGGCTCGATCTACTATGAACTGCTTGGCGGACGCCATCCTTTTGAAGCGCCCGATACCGCAGCCGGCATGTTTCGCATCATGCATGCGCAGCCGGAGCCGATCCAACAACTGTGTCCGGAGTGTCCGGACGCGCTGGCCGCGGTGCTCACACGCCTATTGACGAAGGATCGCGAGGGCCGCTATCAGAGTTTCGAAGATGTGCTGTTCGACACCACCCCGATTCTGCTCGCTCTGGAATCGCGGGAGGTGACGCAGCTTATCGGGCAGGCACGGCAGTTAATTGACGGCGGGAATCTGGATCAAGCCGAGTCGCTCGTAAAGCGTATCCTGACTCTCGATCCTGCGCATGGAGCGGGGCGCGCGCTGCGGAAGGAGCTCCAGTTAAAGCTGCGCGAGCACTCTTTCCGAATTCGCATCGAAACTTTTGTGGCGGAGGCGGAGCGAGCCGCCGCCGCGCGCAACTTCGACGCCGCCATCGAAGCCTTTGAATCGGCGGCGCGCCTGGATTCGGGGGACACATCCTTTCCTCCGCGCCTGGCGGAGTTGAGAGCCGCGAAAGAACGCGCGGACCTTGCGGCCAAGATGGTGCAGAGCGCCCATGAGAACCTCCGGCAGGGCAATGTCTCCGCCGCATCCCGCTTGCTGAGTGACGCCCTCAATGCCGAGCCCGGCAATTCCGAAGCTCAGCGCCTGATGGGCGACGTCAACGATAAATTGAATCAGCGCGATGCGGAGAAGCGGCTTCGCGACGGGTTGGCGAAGATCCGCGGGCTGCTCGCTTTTCAATCTTTCGACGAGGCCGTGGCGGAACTGGAGACGCTCGCGCGGGAAGCACCCGCGTCCGATGAGGTTCGGGCGACGCTGGAACAGGCTAAGCGCCAGCGTGAGGAAAACCGCCGCTCGCGCCGGATTCGAACCGAGCTCGACGCCGCGAAGGGCGAGATCAAGGCTCACCAGTTCGAGGCCGCCATCACACGGTTGGAGCCGCTGGTGAGCGATCCCTCCGCCCCGAGCGACGTCGCAGCGTTATTGACCTACGCCCGCAGCGAGTCGGAAGCGGCGCAGCGGACGGCGCGGATCAAGGCTTCCGGCGCTGAAGCATGGAGACTGCTGAAGGCCGGACAGTTCGACCAGGCTTTGACGCAAGTGGAAGCGGCCCTCCTCACCTTTCCCGATGAGCCCACGCTGCACAGGCTCCGTCAGGCCATCGTGGCGCAGCGGGAGGAGGACCGGCAACGGAAGTTCGTCCAACAAGCTTTGCAGCAGGCCGCGCAGTTGGACGGCGCCGGCCGGACGGAGCAGGCTTGTGCGTGTTTGGAGACGGCGCTCCGGACGTATTCCGCGGAATCCTCTCTTCTGGAAGCGCTAGCCCGCACGAAGCAGAAGCTCCGCCAGCAACAGGAGCAGGTGCGGGCCGCGGCTCTGGCTCGCGAAGTCCAGCAAGCAACGGCGTTCATCGAACAAGGGCAGTTGCTGCAAGCGACGCAACTTCTGGAGCACATGAAGTCGGCGTATCCGGGTGAGGCGCCGGTGGCGTCTCTGGTCCGTCGCGTCCGCGTGGAGGAGCAGCGAACCGTCGCACTCCACGCGATGTGCGCCCAAATCCAAGGCCACCTGGATGCCGGTAAACCCGACCAGGCGAGTGAGGCCGCCACCCGCGGGCGAGCGGAATTCGGTCTGGATCCCGCGTTGATCGCTCTGGAAGCCGCGGCTCAGAAGATGCTGGCGAGGAAGGATGCCTTACACCGGGCCAGGGCCGCTGCTCGCGAGCGCAAGTGGCGCGCGGCTGCGGAAATCCTGGAAGCTCTGGCGCAACAGGATCCGCAAGATGCCGAAACCGGCGCGCTTTTGGAGGAGGTCCTCGAAAACGAGCGCGTGGAGACTCGACGCGCTCGCCGGGATAAGGGCCGACAGGAAGCGCAAAAGCTGATGCAGGATCATCGCTTCGAAGACGCGGTGAAGGCTCTGCGCACACTGCACAACGAATTCCCCGACGATGTGGCGGTCCGCGACGATCTCAGCCTCGCCGTCGATGCCATCAACAGTCAGGTGCGACGCGATACCTACGGCCAAGGCCGCCAGAAAGCCCTTACCGCGCTGCGGGCCGGACGGTTTGCGGACGCGATCAAGGTGCTCGATCAGCTCCAGGCCGTGTTTCCCAACGATTCTACTCTTGCCGAGGATCTCAAGGAGGCGTGCGCCGCCCAACAGGAGCAAGTTCGCCGCGAACGTTATGCGAGCGAACGGCGCGCCTCCGCCGCGCTTCTTCAGGCGCGCAAATTCGACGACGCGGTCGCCAGGCTTCAGGCGCTTCTCCTGGAGTTTCCCGGCGATGCCGCGCTGGCGGACGACCTCACGTCCGCACTGGGCGCGAGGGAGATGCAACAACAGCGGGAGGCGCTGGACCAACAGGTGGCGCAGCTCGAAAAACTGTATCGCAAGGGCGACGCCCGCGCGGTGGAGGAGAAGGCATCGCTCCTGCCTTCGGATCTCCAGGACGCGCGCGTGCGAGAACTGTTGGATTGGGCTCGCTCCGAGATTCAGCGGTCCCAGCAGGAGCGGGAGTCCGCCGAAACGCTCCGGAAAAAGCGGAAGCAGCGGAACACGATCATCGCCGCCGCCGTCGGAGTGGTCGCTGCCGTGGCGATCCTCGTGCCGCTGGCCTTGCGTAAGGGCCCCACGCCCGGAAGTTTGTCCGCGAAGCCGACCCAGCTTAGCTTCACATTTGGACCGGGAGCGGCGCCTTCTTCTCAGGACCTTCTATTGGAAAGTGCTGCTCCCGGGGTCCACTGGTCCGCCAGTTCGCCAGAGGACTGGCTCACGGTGGCTCCCACGGAGGGCGTGACACCGGCCCATCTGACCGTTTCGGTGGATCCGCGGCGGCTGGCCCCCGCCAATTACTCCGCGCAGTTGATCTTTACCGGCGAGGCTTCGGTAAGCGTGCGCACCAACGTCAAGGTAGCCGTGACCGCGCCGGCGGCCCATCCTTCTCCGGCGGAATCCCAACAAAAGGACACCAATGCGGCGCCTATTCAAGCGAAGTCTGGAGTTCCGGCCGCGACCCAGCCGGGAACGAAGCAGGGCGTGCCCCTGAAATCGCCGCCTCCTGTGGAAGTCCCGCCGCAGCCGGGCCCGACCGCCGAATCGAAGGCTCCGGTAATCTCGCAGCAGCCGTTACCGGACGTCGCGAATTGCGATACATACCGTGGATCTCGCGATGGGACACTCACCTGGGAGGGTTCACTGGATCCGGACGGAGTTTTAGTCATCGGCGGTTCCCTCCCCCAATTGGCTGGGGGAAAAATTACTCAGGGAAGGTTTCCGTACTGTGCCGTCAGCGTGGGTTCGCTGACCTCTGGCATTATGATCGATGAGATGCCATCGCTCCCGGATCACTTTAGCCGTGTGAAGCTCCACAACAGCTCCGCTCAGCGGCTCAACACCGTCATCCTCCGCTGGACCATGCCTAAGAAGTAGCCATGCGACTCCTTGCTTTCCTTCTCGCTCCGATGATATGCCTCGCCCAATCGCAGAAATGCGATACCGGCGCCGAACACAAGCGCTATGCCTTGGTCCTTGGTGTGGGAACGTATACGGGATTGCCGGCGGCATCCCACGCGATGGACGATTCGCAGGCGATGAGTCAAGCGTTGAAGGGAGCAGGCTTTGCGGTTACTCTTCTTCAGAACTCCGCTATGCCGGCTTTGTACGACAAGGACGAAACCGATTTTCTCAAGCAGGTCCAGCCCGGCGATGTCGTGTTCGTCTATTATTCGGGACACATCGTGCAGGGCGCGGATGGCGAGGACGATTTTATCCTGCCCTCAAACTTCGATCCTTCGGTGCGGGTGAACAGCGACAACGCCCTTAGCGTGGGCCGGGTCCTGGACGATCTTAGAGACCGCATGCCTGGCAAGATCATCGTGATGATCGAAGGCCCGCACCCGGTGGGTCAGAATAGTGTGGAAATCCTGGGCAGCAGAGTACCCGGACTGCGGATTCCCGACGCTCTGGAGGATGCCGAGATCCTTTTCTCCATGTCCGCGGAGGAGCACCAAATGGCCGGCTCCCCTTCGGATCCCGGAGTGAGTCCGTTCACCCGGGCGGTTGCAAAGCTTCTGGATAAGGAAGGACTCAGCCCGCTGGAGGTTTTCGACCAGGCACGTGAGGAAGTGATGAATGAATCTGGCCGCCGCCAAATTCCTCTGCTCAAGAACTACCTCAAGAGTGGCTTCTGCTTCCTGGAGCCGGTGTCTCCGGTGTCTAAGGTGGAGCCTGCGCCGCCGGTGGAGAGGGTAGTCGAGCGCGTGGTAGCGGCGTTTCAGCGAAATAAGATCGACCACGAAGAGTACGTCAAAATCGGCAACGGAAACTTCCTGATGGGTTGTGTCCCGGGCGATACCCGGTGTAAGCCGGAAGAAAGCCCGCGGCACGAAGTGAAGCTTACCAAGGATTTCTGGATGGGGCGGAATGAAGTCCAGGTGGATTCCTTCTATCGCTATTGGACCGTAAATAAGAAACCCAAGAAAGCTTTTCCCCCGGAACCTACCCAGGATTACCATCGCTGGACCATCGGCGTTCTTCCGATGGCGAATGTGACCTGGCAGCAGGCCAGTGACTATTGCGCTTGGGCGGGCGGCCGCTTGCCCACGGAGGCGGAATGGGAATACGCGGCCCGCGCCGGCGGCTCCGACGAAATCTATCCTCTGAATAGCGAGAACAGCCGCGACAAAGCCAACTTCCGCGACAAACACGGCAGCGATATTTACCTGGGCGTCGCGCCGGTCCGGCAATTCGATCCGAACGCATTCAAGTTGTATGACATGTCCGGAAATGTGTGGGAATGGGTGGCGGATTGGTTCGGGGGGTATGCTGACGGGCCGGCCGTCGATCCCACAGGTGCGCCGGCACCCGACAAGAAAAGGGATCACATCCTGCGAGGCGGCTCATTTGAGAGCGACTGGCAGGAACATCTCCGCCTGTCTTTGCGGCGCATTCCCCAGACACAGGATGGTTTCAAGACCGGATTTCGTTGCGTCCTTGCAGACACTCCGGCGACGCTTCAGCATCTTGATCCACCATGAAACTCGGGAGCTATTGTGTATAATTTAAACTCTGCAGTTGACCCTAGAAGGAGATCTTTGTGACGATTCGCTTGCGTAGACTTTGTTCCTGGGCGCGGTGGGGCGCTCTTTTCCTCCTTGTCCCTGGAGCCTTTGCGCAGTCCTCGGTGGTGCGCGCGGGAAGCGTGGAGGTGGGGCCGTTCATCGGCGCCAGCTATGGAATCGATTCCTTCCGTGTGATGGGCGGAGGAAATGTCACCTATGCGCTCAAGAATAGAATCGTGCTGCCTTACTTCGAGCTCGGCTATTTTCCGGGCCTCCCGCATTCTTCTACCGATGCGGCCGGTACCGTGTACAAATACAGCGCCGGCCTGACCGATTTTCACGGAGGCGTTCACATCCGCTTGGTAGGGCTTTTCAAGGAGAAGCCGCTGGTCCCGTATCTCGTCTTCGGCATGGGCGCGCTCCACGCAGCTGACGCGGACGGGACCCAGACGGCGGTGAAATTAGCCGCCCAGCCCAAGCACTTTCCCGGAAGCACCTCTTTCGCCTTCAATGGCGGCGGCGGGCTTCGCTACTACATGGGAAGCAGCGGAAAATATGGCATCCGCCTGGAGGCTAAGGTGTACAAGGCCACCTCGGGCGATTTCTCGGATACTGCCATCGGGAAAGTCGAGATCGGTTTCTTCCGCCAATTCCGCTAAACCGAATTGGCGCCGGCGCCCGGGGGAATCGCGTCCGAGACTCTTACCGTTTGGGTGGCACGGACGGGGGCGGTTGATTGAACTTGGCGGCGTCAATCGCCACATTCGTTTGCGCCGAGGTCAGCAGTACGTCTGACTTGCCGTCGGTCCATGTCGTGATGACGTGAAACGGCAGCTTGACTCCCGTAGCGGCGACCTCCCGGTAATCGCTGTAATCGACCTGTATCGGTACCCGCCCCAGGATCGTATCGGCGTAGCGCACCTGCCGCACCAGCAGGCCGGACTGCTTATCAAAGTAGAGCTTTACGGAAGAGCGTCCGCTGCTGGCGGTGCCCTGGACGACCATCACATCCTTGTCGTCAATGCTGCTCGAGCCTACCAGGGGTTTCGTGATGGCCTGCTTAATTCCTGCCGGCAAGGAGAGCACGGCGTCCAGCCGGACGGCATCCAGGTCTCCGCCGGTGAAACTGATCACAGGAAATGGTTTGTCCATGGCGGGCGCCGCCACCCATCCGTTGGTGCCGTCAAAGGTGGTGGTCCGGTCTCCGGCGTCCGTATGGACGATCATGGTGCGCTGACGGGGAGCCTTTACATAGATGTCCACGGGTGCCTTGGGTTCCGCATACCCTTCGTAGGTGCCCTTGAAGACGATACTGGTGAGGGCAGCTGCCTTCTGCGCCCCTCCCACCGCCTGGAGATACTGGTCGAAGACCTGATCGGCGGAAGGAGCCCCCGCCGCTTGCCGCCTGATGTCGACTTCATTGGGATCGGGCGTGGGCGGTTCGCCGTACTGGTCCGCCAAGCTGGGCGTGATCTTGGGAGCGCCCTGGAGATTGCGATGGCAGGTGTAGCAGGTCACGACGCGCGCTCCGGCGAAGTTGGCCTTATTAATCTCCTGCACCATCAGGATCATTTTGCGCGCTGTCGCCTTGCGCGGAGTCTCCGCGGCGAAGACGCTCCAATCGCCCTCCACTTTCGGTTCCAGGTGGCAATCGATGCAGTTATAGTTCGTGGACGCCGAAATGAACCCCATGGTGTCCATGAATTCATCCACCGGAATTCCCTTGAGCACGGTGACGTTCTTGAACGCCTGCTCCGACATTAGCTGCTTTGCCGGCGGAGCTTGAGCAGACGCTACTGCCATACTCAGCAAGCAAAGAGTCAGCGTCGTTATGGCGCGGAGTACAAGCGGCCTAGGAAGGAAGTTCATACCCGCGCTCTGCGTTACTTCTTGTCGTCTCCGCCCACGCCGCCCAGGGGCCGGCCTTCCCAGAACTTGCGCTCAATCGAATAAACGCAATATTCTTCGCGCATATCGCCGTAGGCAGTGCCATCCGCTCTTTTCCCCCAGAGGCCCTTCTGGACTTGCTGTGAGCTGTTCAACAGCTTCAACGTCAGCTTCTTGCCCCCCCAGGAACCCACGTACGCCTTCGGATCGGTAAGCGTAATGGTGAACTCTAAATCATCATGGTCCACGCGCTTGAAACGCTCCTCGATCTGCATCTGGTCGCTGTGGATCGAACCGTTGGGATCGACCCAGGTCCGGTCGTCGAAACCGGAGGAATTTACCACCAAAGTGTCTCCGTCCCAGTGGGCGACCGAATATCCGTACCAGCGCGGCTTGGGATTGGTGGGAAGCTTTCGGCCGTCGGTCCACAGATCGCGCCAGGTGTGGTCCCGCTCGAAGAACATCACAAATTCGTCGGGAAGCTTCACGAAGCGGTAGTTACTATAGTCCAGGTTGCGAGGGTAGCCGGAAGGGTCGCACTGGAACAGCGGATCGTTCCAATCTTTCTGGTCCTCATAGAACCCAAAGGACAGCGGCGTCCTCCGGGCGGAGGACCGGGTCTTGCTCCATTTCTCTTTTCCCCAATCCGTCAGAGGAGGACGATCGTTGCCCAACCCGACATCGAATCCTCCGGGGTTCCTCCAGATGCCGGAGATGTCATGCGGATCGAAGGGAAGGTTTTTTGTCGGCGAATCCTTCTCCGGTTGCTTTTGCCCACGGCCACGGCCCTGCGCAAACAGGACCTGCGTCACCGTGAATCCAGCCACGACAGCAACCAGCGCAGCCACGAAACCGTACCTCATTTGGAGACTCCCTTCACGTCGTAGGTCCCTGGAACGTTACTTTTCTTGTTCAGAGTCGGGTCTTTCGCGGGAGTCTTTCGGCAACTGAACTTCAACTGCTGCATAGCCCGGCTTCACGGGGAGCATGTTCATGTCCACGGTCTCTGTACCCATGCCGCATCGGCCATTACCGCCGAACCTCTTGCCATCGGCAACGATCACGATCTGTGTGCAGGTCCCGAAATGCCGGTCGCCCTTGGCAGGCACGAAGCTCACCAGGAGGTCGTCCCCCGGCTTGAAGGTCTTCTTGGTCCAGCCATTCGCGAGCGCGTTGCCCGGACTTACTGTTTCGATGCCCCAGGTCTCCTCTTCGCCCTTATCGTTCTTCAAGGTGAAATAGACTTGGACGTGGGGATTGGCCCAGATATATTCCTTTACCGTCGCCTTCGTGGTGATGCGATGACTGTTGTCATACACCCCCGCGGTTCCATGGTGCGCGAACGCCGGGATACAAATCGCCAGCATCATTACAAAAATGGCAATTGCCGGTTTACGTGTCATGTGACTCTCCTTCTCTAGAATTCTCTTACCGTTGCCCGCCCTTGGGCTTCTTCTCCGACCATGCGCAGATGTTCTCGCGGAGGTCGTTGAACTCGGAGCGGGCCGGCTTTTCCACCCACTGAAAGATTTTCTTGTCGCCCTTCCATGTCCCGACATAGGCTTTGGGGTCGGTGATGTTCAGGGTCAGCTCCAAATGGTCATGATCCACGCGGCGGTAGCGTTCTTCCACCGTCATCTCATCGCTGTGCGGGGAGCCGTACTGGTCCAGCCAACTGGCTTCATCAAAGTTGTTCGAGTTGACGACAAACGTATCGCCCTCCCAATGGCCCACGGCGTATCCGTACCAACGTGAGTCCGCGTCATCACCCGGAAGTTTTCGTCCATCGGTCCAGATGTCGCGCCAAGAGCGGCCATCCTCAAAGAACTGAATCACTTCGTCGGCAGTCTGGGCAAGCCTAATGCCGGGCAGCGCGGGGTTCCACAAGGTCCTTGGGAAACCGGTCGGATCGCACAGCAGGACAGGATCGTTCCAATCCTTGTTCGGAAAAGCTCCGTTACTTAAGGCCTTACCCTCCGATCCCGTCTTGGTCTTGTGAAATTTTTCCAATCCCCAGGGCGTCATCGGCGGCCGATTGTTGCTCGTTTCATTCAGGGCGCCCGTGGGTCGGCCGATGTTGGTCATATCCCAATAGCCGGATAGATCATGAACGTCAAAAGGCTTGTTCGAGGCCGTCGCGGCCTTGGCGTTTTGTGGTCCCTTCTGACCGTTCTGAGCGAAGGCGATGGACGACCAGGCTAGCACCACGGTAATGGCGATCATCGCACCGATGAAGCGATTTCGCATTCTAGAACTCCTTTTCAGACGCTCGTTTCTTCGAGCACAACGCAGTCTTCTTCTCAGACGGCAACGACATGAAGCTGCCGGAAGATGACAATGACCCTCCGTCGCCTCCGCCTAAGGTACACCGGCTATCCGTGCGTGTCAATGACATCGCGGGTGAGAATCGGCTCCTCGCGAGCGTTGCCTATATGTGCGAAGGCCGGCTGCCCTGATCGAATCGGTTGCGTCTGCGATGATCCGTCCCATACAATTGATACGATTCACGAAAGGGAGATTGACTATGCTTCGTTCGTTTCAGGTTTCCGCAGCCTTTGTGGCTCTGGCAGGCTTCGCCCTGGCCCAGGCGCCGCCCGCGCCCGGTGGCGCGCAAGGTCCAGGCCGAGCGCCGCTTGCACCCGTCGTAACCGGTCCGCCGGCGCCTGTTCCGCCGGAGGTTGCTATCCCACGGCCCACGCCGGAGGAACTGACGAAGGTAAATGACGCCGTGGCGAAGTGGGTTGCGTCGGACAAGTCGGCAAACAAGCCGCTGCTTCAGAAGTTTGAACCGCTGATGATGCTTCAGCCTCCGCGTTCGAATGTCGCAGCGACGTACACGCAGACGCAGCAGAGGATGGGGGCCCGGCACGTGGGCTTCGCCGAGACGGCGAGCAAGGGCAACATCGACCTACTGTTTCACGGAGATTCCATCACGGACTGGTGGGTGCAAGGCGACGCCAACAAGGCGATGTTCGACAAGTATTTCGGCACCATGAAGACGGCAAATTTCGCGGTGGCCGGCGACACCACGCAGGGGGTCCTGTGGGGGCTGAAGAACGGCGAAGGACAAGGGTTCCAGCCGAAGGCGGTCATGCTGATGGTGGGGACCAACAATACCGGGGCTTCTTCCGCGCCGGAAATCGCGGAAGGCGTCGGCGCGGTGGTGTTGGAAATGCGGAAGGACTTCCCCAACGCGAAGATTCTGCTGCTGGCGATCTTCCCGCGGAGCCTTCCGGGCGATCCCGTGCGGGACAAGATCGCGGAAGTGAATAAGATCATTTCCAAGCTGGACGATCAGCGCCACGTGTTTTACATGGACATCGGCTCCAAGTTTCTGGATGAGAAGGGTGTCTTCCTCCAAGATGCTTTCCGGGCCGACAATCTACATCCGCAGGCCAAGGGCTACGACATTTGGGGCGCCGCGGTGAAGGATAAGCTCGCGGAGCTGATGAAGTAGCGCGCCGCGGGGCGATTAAGAGCGGGGAGCGCGGAACGGCAGGAGCGCCCTCACGCGCTCGTCCTGTAAATAGATTCCCAGCCAGGCGATCATGCTGGTGGAGAGCGGGACCAGCACCGGATAGGGCTCGCCCATGCGGACGTAGGTGGCAATGGCTCCACCGAGATAGCCGGTGAGCAGTATCGCTCCGAGAACCGCCGTTCGCGGAATGAGGTACAAGAGCAAGCTGGCCAGTTGGAGATAGGCGAGAAGGGGTAAAGCGTTCGCGGGCCAGCCGATTCGGGCGAACTCTCCGACGTACCAGGGGTTGTGGGTGAGTTTCCACCTCGCGCTGGCGATGACGACGAAAGCTGGCCACAAGGAAATCAGGCGGCCGGCCCACAGCATCCAGGGCTTTGTTCCGGGCTCACGGACGGGAACATCGACAACAGTCATGGTTAGTCTCCCTTTCGGCGCGCTGGCGTGCAGGCGCGACGCTTGGAGTAGTATATGCGAAATCCCTGGAACGATGGCTTGGTGGCGGCGAACCGGTTCGCCGAGCGGGTTTGGTCTAGTGTTTTCGGGCTTCGTCAAGCAGAGAACGGTCGATCAGGCGGGCTAGCTGCGCTCGCGACCGAGGTGTGCGGCTGCGTTCCTTCGCCACCCATTGCTCTTCTGCTTCCATGACGTCGAGCAGGTCATCGGCAAGGCCGCCGGCATAGCGAAGATTCGGCCAGCACTTCGCGATGAGTTCGGGACTATAGCTGAGCTTGGACGAGATGAGCGGCCAGAATTCCCGAGGGCGTCTTTGCAGGCGGTCCGACGAAGCGATGAGGGAACGCAGGAGTTCGACGATCGCCCGGCGCTTATCCGGGTCCGCGAGCACTTTAGCCGACGTGTTCAAGTTGAAGAGTTCTCGATAGACTGGGCGGTCCTGGAGCACGACGGCGTCGCGGCCGACAGCGGCGATGGCACGCTCGGCTTCGGGCTCCCACATGGCCACGGCGTCCACGCGCCGGTCTTTGAGCGCGGTGGACATGCCGGTTACGGGAGTGACGTCGACCAGCGTGACATCCGATTCGGAGAGCTTGGCGGTGGCGAGCATTCTCACTAAGAAATAGTGCGCGGAGGTATTGCGCGGGGTCGTGAGGCGCTTGCCTTTTAGATCCGCCACGGTGCGAATTCCGGCGGAGCGGCGGGCCACGATACGGTAGAAACTTTCCGCCACGGTGAAGATCACGCGCAAGTCGGGATCGTCGACGGACTGGCGCAGGAGTTGGGTTTCGGCGTTCGTGGCCACGTCAACCGAGCCGCTCATGATCGCAGGGATGCCGCCGTTGACTACACTGATCTTGCCGGGGTAAATGCCGTCGGCCGCGACCAGCAGCGGCGACAATTCGAGGGTCGTTAAGTTGCCGGCGGTTCGTAGCGGAGGCAGCGATTGGGCGAATATGAGGAACGGAAAGGCGCAGAGAACAAGGGCTCGGTATTTCACGGGGCGGGCTCAATCTTCAGCAGTGCGCCGTCGTTTTCGTCTGTCAGCAGGTACAGCAGACCGTCGGGACCTTGACGTACGTCGCGGATGCGCTGGTGTAAGTCTGTGAGTAAGGATTCGCGGCGCTGCTCGCCGTCCTGATTGAACACGATTCGCTGGAGGTTTCCGGTGCCGGGGATGCGGCCGACGGTCATGGCTCCGAGGAAAAGGTTCCCCTTCCAGGCGGGAATCTTGTCGCTGTTGTAGAACAGGATTCCGGACGCGGTTACGGAGGGGACCCAGAACAACTCCGGGGGTTCAAAGCCTTCGCGGGTGGGTCCGGGAAGTCGCTTGCCATCGTAATCCCGGCCGTAGGTGGCCAGAGGCCAGCCGTAGTTCTTACCGGCTTTGATGATATTCACTTCGTCGCCGCCCTGCGGCCCGTTTTCCGTTTCCCAAAGTTCGTTGGTTCCGGGCCTGAAGGTGAGGCCGAGCACGGTGCGATGGCCGAGAGAATAGATCTCCGGCTTGCGGCCCGGTTGTCCAACGAACGGATTATCCTTGGGGATAGAGCCATCGTCATTCAGGCGCAGGATCTTGCCGACGTCCGAGCTGAGGTCCTGCGGGGCATCGGGATTGCGGCGGTGGGACGAACTCAGATACATTTTTCCATCCGGCCCGAAGGCGACGCGCGATCCGTCGCCGCCATTCAGGGGCTGCCAGGCGGCGGCGACAAAGACGTCCTTCACTTCGTTGAGCGATTTGCCGTCGAACCTGCCTCGCGCGAGCGCCGTGGTGGCCCAGTAGCCCTTTCCACCATCGGGAGCTTGGCCCTTTTTGATGTACGTGAGGTACACGAACTTGTTCGAGGCGAAGTCCGGATGAAGCGCGATGTCGAAGAGCTGATCGATCGACAAGCCAGCGATGCCAGGGATCGGGTCAGGCGTCACGACGCCGTTGTGAATAAGCCGGAGGCGGCCCGGACGCTCCGTGACCAGCATGTCGCCATTGGGCAGGAACGCCAGGCCCCACGGGTGCGAGAGGCCGCGGACGACTACGGATACCCGGATCTTTTGATTCTTCTCGTAGGTGGTGTAGGTCCACGGGCCGGGTCCTAGCGTACTGGCCGGCACTTGCGCGAAGACGATGGCCGCCATCAAGAGAAAAGGTGTGAACCGCATGATTTTCCCGAGTCTATCGCATTCGGTCATGATAGGAATCATGCACCTGAATAAGACCTGGATCAAGTGGTCCACCGCCGCCAGCCTCTTCGCGGCCAGCGCGCTCATCGCTGCCGACCCGGCCATGATCTCTATCCCCAGCAAGAATCTTTTCCCCGAGAGCATCACGTCCACCTCCGACGGATCGATTATTCTCGGCAGTTTCGGCACCAGCACCATCTGGCGGATTCCTGCCGGCAAGACCGTTGCCGCACAGTGGATCGACGTGAGCAAGTCCATGGGGCCGCTGCTGGGCGTGCTGGCGGACGAGAAGTACGGCCGACTGCTGGTCTGCCAGGCGGGGGTCAAGACGTTCGACCTCAAGACGGGGGCCGCGAAGGAGACGCTCACAATTCCCACAGCGAATCCCTTCTGCAATGACCTCGCGGTGCGAAGCGACGGATCCATCTTTGTTACCGACACCACCGGAGCCAAGATCTTCATCTTCGCCAAGGGCGCGACCATGGGAGTTGAAGTAGCCTCCGATCCTCTGCTTGCCGGGGCAGACGGCCTCGCTTTTCTGAGCGATCAGGACAAGCTTTACGTGAACTCGGTGACCACCAGCAAGTTACTGCGTCTGGATCTTGCCAAGGACGGGAAGGTCACGAACATCACCGATCTGAAGCTCTCGCGACCGCTGGAAGGTCCCGATGGCATGCGTCCCATTGACGGGAAACGGCTGATCATCGCGGAGGGCGCAGGCCGCACGGCGATGGGGGTACCGAACGGCGATAGCGTCGTGATCACCACACTCAAGGAAGGCGGCATGGAAGGCGGGACTCCCGCCGTCACCGTCACAAAGGGGATGGGGTGGACGGCCGAAGGCAAGCTGCGGCAGCGCGACGCCAAGAATCCAGATGCGGACAAGGGTCCGTTCCGTCTGTTCCCGGTTCCGCTGCCGAAGTAAGCGGCGTTATTTGCAAGCGAAGTTCGCAGCGTCCTCGGTGTTGCCTTGGCCCTTATATTGGGCGTGTTGGGGATAGGCGCAGAGGGGACGGCTGCGGCCGGGGAACGATCGTCCGGTGGCGGTTACAGACTCGGGCGCCTGTCCCTTCTCCACCCAGTTCACCGACGCGGTCAACATGTCGAAGGTGTCGAGCGTGGCGGCGCCGCTGCCGCAGTGACCCATGCCGGGCGAAAGAAACAAGCGGCTCCAGTCCTTCACCTTCGCGTCGCGGCCGTTGGCTGCGCCGAGGCTCTGGTAGTAATCGACGGTGTCCTTCGCGGAGAACCAGGGGTCGCTGAGGCCATGATAGAAGATGAGCTTGCCGCCGTGCGAGGAGAAGCTGCTGAGGTTGACCCAGCTGTTGCTATCACCAACGCGCGCCGTTGGATTGTTGTCCGCCACGGCGGCTTCGGCATCCACGTCTTGTGTGGTCGCGGTGACGGGGCCTCCGACGGGACTCGGGCCGGGATTGAGGAGGCCGGGAATGCCGCCGCCCTAAGTCTTGGGTCAGGCGAAGCCTTTCTCAATCGCGGCGACTTGATCCGACGACAGGCATCCTTCCGCCTTCGCGCCGGGGCACTGGAGATCGCGCGGGCGGAATGTGCAGCCGGTGGCGTCGAACGCCATGCCGTCCGGTGCCATCGAGGGCGTCGCATTCGTCTAGGAACTTCTTGACGACGGCGTTCTTATTGCTATCGGACAAAGCAGGGCCGGACTTGCCGCTGGCCTTCGGAGCGATGGCGTTTAGCGCCACGGTAACGGTGCGGGTTGCCAGGTTCGAGTGGCCGGTCCGCATCGCGGGAAATCCTGCGACGATGCCGTCGAAGTAGAGAGGATACCGCTGCGACATGAGCATGGCTTCGCGGCCGCCGGTGGAGCATCCTACATAGTAAGAGTGCGTGGGAGGCTTGCCGTAGTAGGTCTCCATGATTTGTTTCGCGAGCACCGTCAGGCGACCGATGGCGACGAACTCGAAATCGAGAGCAGACTGCTGGTCCTGCATGAAGCTTCCGTCGAAGGCTCCGCCGGCGCTTTGATGGCCTGTATCGCTGGTGGCAACCGCGAAGCCGCGCGCGAGGGCGGGCCGGTCTCCCGCGGCTTGGCCGCCGATGGGCTCCGCCACGGTTCCGTTCAATCCGCCGCCGCCCATTTGCAGATACTGGCCGGTCCAGTTATCCGGCATCGCGACGGCGAAACGGATGCCATAAGTCTTGCCATCGGGGCCCGTGCGACGGTCGAGGATTCCGTTCACGCGGCAGTGCGCGGGTAGCGTGGGACCAGCGGGTGCACCGCCGCGACCTCCAGGGGCTGGGCCCGCGGCGACCATTTCCGCACGAGTGACCTCCAGCTTCGCTTCGGGGACTTGAAGCTTGGCGAGGTCCCCACATTTGTTGGGGGCCTGCGCCAAGGCGGTCGCCACCAAGAGGAACGATGCCGCGAATAGTGTCTGGATGCGTGTCATGCTCCGGTGCATGCTAACGCTTTGCGTGTTGGTTCGCCAGGGTGGGGGCACGACAAGCGTCCAACTTGCAATTCGGAGATGGGTGAACGACAATTTTTGAGACAGAAGGAGCACACACCGATGAAATACAAGGTTCTGCTGGTGGCCGCGGGCCTTTGGGCCGCCTCAGTCAGCGTCTACGGACAATCGAAGCTCGCCGGGAAGTGGCAGACGGACAATGTTCCGGCCACGCTGGAGGCGCGGAAGAATGCGGCGGCGCAAAAAGACGCGGCTCCGGCCGAAGCGGACGGTCGCGGTGGCCGCGGCGGAGGCGGCGGAGGCGGCGGTCAAGCGATCATGCTGGATCTTCAAGTAGACGCTTCGGGTAAAATCAGCGGGACGGTGAATGAGATCGGGAACGACCCCATCCTGAACATCGAGACGGGCATGATCACGGGCAAGACGATCCAGTGGGTCACGCAGCCGCGCGGAGTGACGTGGAATCTTGAAATGACGGACGACGACACGCTGACGCTTACGGGGCGAGTGTTCGCGGCGCGTGGAGGCGGTCCGCCTCCGGGCGGTGCGGCACCGGGCGCTCCGCCGGCGGGCGGTCCTCCGGCCGGGGGCAACGGTGCACCGCGGGGCGGAGGCGGTCGTGGAGCGGGCCGCGGCGCGCAACCACCGATTGTGTTTCACCGAGCGAAATAGCGAGTACGCATTTCGCCCGGCGTCCTTAGGGCAACTAGAAGTAGAACTTCGCGCCGACTTGCAGAATGCGCTGGCTTCCGGCCCGAAGCCCGTTCAGTGAGCCGAATCCGAACCGTCCACCGGTACCTCCCAGCTGTGTCGGCAAGTTGGCGATTTTGCCGGCCGCATTGAAGGTGATCGCGTTCGCGAAGGTCCCCCACTCGGTGTGATTGAACGCGTTGTAGGCTTCCAGCCGAAGCTGGATGTGGGCGCGTTCCTTGATCGAGACGTTCTTGAACAGGCTCATGTCCCAGTTCTCGAGGCCCGGGCCGCGGAGCCGGTCATAACCGGAGTCGAGACCGATGCTGCCCTTCTGCGCCGGGGCGAAGCAGGACGTGTTGATGAACGCATCGATATTGCGGTCTCCGCGCGATTCGTTGGGATTGCAAGTGAGGACCACCCGGGGAGCAACATCTTCGCTTCCCGTGATCATCCGGTTGAGCTGCGCGGCGCCGATTCCGGAGACGCTGTACGAGACGTTCACCGGAGCTCCACTGACCATACTGGTCAAGCCGGAGATCTGCCAGCCGTTGAGTACAGCCTTGGCCACTGGATGATCGAGAAAGCCCTGGTGCGCGACGTTGGGAAAATCGTAGATGTAATTAAACACCAGCGATTGTGTGCGGTCCTGAGGCAGGGGGCCGTAGCCGGCGGTACGCGTATCCGTGGGATGTCCCACGGACACGCCTAACGCCTTGGACCAGGTGTAAGCAGCTCCGAGTTGAACCGGCCCAACACGGCGATTGATCGACGTCTGCAGGGAGTTGTAGTTATTGTTGGTGCCCCAGGTATAGTCGACGGCGTTGGTGTAGCCGGCGTAGGGACGGTACATGTTCACCAGCAGGTTGGTGGTGCCGTCGTTCTTAGCATTGAGCGTCGGATCTTGCGTGTAGGGCTGCCAAGCACTCCCGAACGGAGCCAGGTTAAACGGCTGCGCCAGCCACAGGTGCCGGGACTGCGATCCGACGTAGGAGACCTCGGCGAATAACTTCCAGGGGAGTTCGCGCTGGATACCGGCGTTGTAGTTGTACACGGTGGGAACGTGGCCGTCGGAGGAGAGCTTGTTGATCGCGGTCGGGAAGAAGGTCCCGCCGGCACTGGCGATGTTGGCAACGTTTCCGTAGTAGAGCGTCGCCGTCCGCAGAGACGGAGGATTCGTCGTGTAATTGCTGGTGATGCCGATTCCGAAGGTCGCGACGCGCTCGTAGAACACGCCGCCGCCCATGCGGAATACGGTCTTGTTATTGATCTGGTAGGCAAGGCCGATGCGAGGTCCCCAATGGGCGCCGCGATCTTGGATGAGGCCTTCCGGAGTGCCGTTTTGGCCGGAGAGCACGGTCCCGTTGTTGATGTTGCCGACGCCGGGCACGATCGCGCCGATGTAGACCGCGGGGAGAATCTGTCCCGTGATCGGATTGATCGCCTGGCGGCCGGCGCCGGAAGCCGCTCCGTAGGGCTGGTAGAAGACCACGCTCTGCTTGGGATCGTACTTCGAATAATCGAAGTTCGCCATGGTGCCGAGGGTGTCGTGGAAGGGCTTGATGAAGGCGACGCGCAGTCCGTAGTTGAGCGTCAGTTTGCTGGTGACTTTCCACGTGTCCTGAGCGTAGAACTCGAAGTTCTGGTACGGATAGCTGGGCAGAGGATCTTTGTTGATCTGCTGGTAGCTGAGGTACGTACCCAACAGCGCGTTGGAGAACGCCCAGTTGGTATCGCCCGGATTGTTGGCGTCGCGGCCGAAGTCGATGGTAGCGTTGTACGGCTTGAACGCGTTCTCCGTCTTTACGGCGTACTCGTAGTAAATGCCGGCCTTGATGGTGTGAGTGCCCTTCACCTTGGTGATGTTGTCGATGTAATTCCAGACCGGATTCCGGTTGGCGTAGGGCGTTCCGGCGAAACTGGTCACCGCGGTGCCGGTCACGGTGGGGGTGCCGCTGAAGTTGAAATTCGGAATCACGCCGGAGATGTTAGCTTCCGGATAGAGCAGCGGTACGCTGATGTTCGAGACGGCGCGGTAGTACGGGCTTCCCGCGACGGGCGGATCGCCCGGGATACCGTTGACCGTGTAGCCGAACTGGAATTCGTTGGTGAGCGTCGGGCTGATGATGGTGGCCACGTTCGCGGTGATGGACCAGCCGTAGGTGGGAGCGAAGAACGGAGTCAAGCCTAGGTTGTTGGCGGTATCGGCACGGCCGTAGGGCACGTTCTGGGTCTGCTTGCTATCCAGACCGCGCACGAAGATCCGCCACTTGTCGCTGAGGTTGTAATCCACGCGATAGATCTGGTCGAACGAAGGCTGGCTACTGGGGACCTGCGATTGGTAGTTGTAATTAGGTTGGCCGGAGGTATTCGGCAGCGGCAGCCAGTTTAGAATCGAAGGCCCGTAAGGACTGAAGCGGTTCGCGGGAACGATGTTGCCGGGAAACTGGGTTCCCTGTGGATTGGCTGCGGAGCGCGTCAGCGGATCGTAAATGGTCTGAACGACTCCGGTGGCGTCGCGGGTGTTGGAGAAATTGCCGCCGCGTTCCTGCGCCGTGGGTAGTGTGATCTGGTGCAGGGTTCCAGGAATGATGTTGTGGTTCCACTCCTGCGACATGAAGCCGAACAGCTTATCCTTCCCGCGATTGAACTTGCCGGGAATGTAAATGGGACCGCCGAGGGTCCAGCCGGCATCGAGGTAGCGATAGAGTGGAAAAGCGGGGGCCAGTGCGCCGGTGACGGCGTTCTTTACCGGCTGGGCGTTGTTCAAGAATGTGTTCGCGTTCATGAATTCGCCGCGTTTGAACCAGTAGCCGTCGCCGTGGAAATCCTTACTTCCGCTTTTGGTCACCACTTGAACTTGCGCGCCATCGTTGCGGCCGAACTCCGCCGTCTGCGCATTGGTGGAGACCTTGAACTCCTGAATGGCGTCCATACTGATGCGGTAGGCGAATTGCTGGTTCACGCCGATGTCGGTGACATTCTGGCCATCGAGCGTAAAGTTATTCTGCGCCGTGCGCCCGCCGTTGACGCTGACGTCTCCGGCTCCGCTATCGGCGGCGATGCCGGGCACGGTTTTGAGGAGGCTGGTGTAGTTACGGCCGTTAATCGCGATATCGACGACCTGGGCGCCGGTGACGACGCCGGCGTGCTCCGCATTCAGGGTCTGGAGTTGAACCGCATTCGCTTCGACCGTGACCGATTCTCCCGTCGCGCCGACCACGAGCCCGATGGGCGGGAGGCCGAGCTGATTGCTCACGTCGAGGGTGATGCCGGACTGGACGTACTTTTTGAAACCCATCATTTCCACAGAGACGGTATACTGACCCGCCAGCACTGGCGAGAATACGAATGTACCTTCGGTTGTCGTGTCCACCGTGCGGGCTGACGCGGCGCCCTGCGCGTCGTTTGTGAGCGTGACCTTTGCGCCAGGAACAGAGGCTCCCTGCGCGTCCTTAATGACGCCGCTGATCGATCCTGCTACATTTTGACCCTGCAGCATCGCCGCGGCAAACAAGCATGCGGCGGCTGTAATCGTGACGATTCTTGAAGACATCCCCTATCCCCTTTCTGGACGTCCAAATCCCCATTTGAACGTTGCCGGAAGTATATACCCGGTTTTCACCGGCTGCAATCGGGCTTCGTGCAGAAGAGAGAAGATTTGGCCCGTGGATGGCTCGCCCTTTATACTTGAGGGAAAACTGAAGCGGGTACCGTTGAGGAGTCTATGGCCGTACTGATCGACGCGATTAACGTAAAGCGACGCAGCTTGTTCGAGTTTGAAAATGTTCCGTACTCTTGCCTGGAAGCCGAGGTCAGCACGCCTACCGCCCGCGGCGGCCAGACGCTGGTGCGATTGAAGGTCCGCAATCTTCTCACCAACGCGGTTTTTGAGAAGACGTTCAAGGCGGGCGACAAATTCAAGGAACCGGACCTAGTGACGGTTCCCGCATCCTTTCTCTATAACGACGGCAGCGGATATCACTTTCTGGATCAGGAAAGCTACGACACACTCACGCTTTCCGAGGACGTGATCGGGAGCGCGATGGATTTCGTGATCGAGGGTTCGATGGTGGAGTTAATGAAGTACAACGGCAATCCCATCGGGCTGGAGCTGCCGCAGTTCGTCGAGCTGACGGTGGCGAAGACGGAGCCGGGTGTGCGCGGCGATTCGTCGAGCGGGAGCGTGACGAAGCCGGCGACGCTGGAGACGGGTCTGGAGATCCGGGTGCCTCTGTTCATCAAAGAGGGCGAAAAGGTGAAGGTATCGACGGAGACTCGGGGATTCGAGGGGCGGGCGTAACGGCGCGGCAGCGGACCGACGTCTTGTATGATCGGAACTTGCGTTTCTGAAGAAGTGAGGTGAATTCCATGCTTTCCTGGCCGTGGGGGACGCGGTGCGCTCTGTTAGCGGCCGTCCTTGCCGTGTGTGGCGGATCGGCATTGGCCCAACAGGTCCAGAGGACGGGCGGCGCGAGCGCCTTGCCGCGGACGACGGACGGGAAGCCGAATTTCCAAGGGATTTGGCAGGTCCGCAGCGGGGCCGCGTACGATCTTCAGGATCATGCGGCGCGGGCGGGGATGCCGGCGGGAAAGAGCGTCGTAGAAGGAGGCGCCATTCCCTATCAGCCCGCGGCGGCCGCGAAGAAGCAGCAAAATTTCACAAACCGCTTGACCGCCGATCCGCTGGGGAAGTGTTTCATGCCCGGGGTTCCGCGGATCATGTACATGGAATATCCGTTCCAGATCTTCCAGACGCCGGAACACATCGCCATGGCGTTTGAATGGTCTCAGGTGTACCGGCTGATCTACGTGACGGCGAAGCCTCCGCTGCATGAAGGGTTCGACTCGTGGATGGGGAACTCGCGCGCGCATTGGGAAGGCGACACGCTCGTCGTCGAGGTGACGGATCAAAACGATAAGACGTGGTTCGACATTGCCGGCGATTTTCACAGCGAGGCGCTGCACGTGACGGAGCGTTACACGCTGGCCGACGCCGACACGATTCAATACGAAGCGACGATCACGGATCCGAAGGTGTTCACCAAGCCGTGGAAGATCAGCATGCCAATGGTCCGGCAGAAGAACGTACCCCGTCTGCTGGAGTTCCAGTGCCAGGCCGAAGCGGAAGAGGCAAACGGCGACTTCGAGCGCGATCCGCGAACGTGGTATCCGAAGGCGGGATCGCCACCGTCGCCGCTTGGGCCGCCTGCCGTCATGCCGCCCGCTGTAGCGCTGCCCGCGGTGAAGACCGGGGCCAACCTCAAACGCACCGCGGAGGGGAAGCCGGACATGACCGGTTACTACAACGCCAATGCCGGAGGCGCGAACTACGGGCTGGAGCGCCATAGCCGGGACTTCCTCACACCCGCGACGCGAGGCGTGGTAATCGATCCTGCGGACGGCACGCTGCCTTACCAGGCTTGGGCGAGGACGGAGCGGGTGAATCGGGAACTGCCGTATCGCGGCTACGACGATCCCACGGCGCATTGTTTTGTGGCCGGAGTGCCGCGGGGCATCTATACTCCGTCTCCGTTTCAGATTCTCCAGGCGCCCGGGTATGTGGTGCTGCTGTTCGAACGCATGGCCTGGCGGATTATTCCGCTGGAGGGGCGCGCTCACATTTCGGACAATGTTCGCTTGTGGCAGGGCGATTCGGTGGGCCACTGGGAAGGCGATACTCTGGTGGTGGACACTACGAATCTCAACGGCAAGACGTGGCTGAATGAAGTGGGCGACGTGATGAGCCATGCGGCGCACATCGTCGAACGATTCGCGCCGCTGGATGGCGGCAAGATCACGTACCGGGCGACGGTCACCGATCCGATCGCGTACACCCGGCCGTGGACCATCGAGATCGGGCTCAGCAAGGACAACGAAGAGCTGCTCGAAGTCGCCTGCCATGAGGACAACGGAGACTTGCAGCATCTGAAGGACGTCCGAGACGAACATCGAGAGCAACAAAAAAAGGAGAAATAACGCGATGCGAATGAGCAACGCTGGTGCATTCCTGGCGATGGTCACGCTGATGGCGGGAACCGTCTTTGCACACCACTCGTTCACGGCGGAGTTCGACGAGAAGAAACCGGTGAAGCTGGAGGGCAAGGTCACCAAGATGGAGTGGTCCAACCCGCATTCGTGGATCTACATCGACGTCGAAACCAACGGCAAGGTGGTGAACTGGGCGCTGGAAACGGGAGCGGCCAATTCGCTGATTCGCCGCGGCTGGAAGAAGGGCGATCTTCCGGCAGGCACGGTACTCAAGGTGGATGGGTGGCAGGCGCGCAATGGATCGGCGACGGCAAACGTGTCTTCCATCACGTTTACGGATGGAAAACGGTTGTTTGCGGGCTCCTCCAACGAATCGGCGCCAACGAAGTAGCCTCCCAATAAACGTAACGGAGCGGCGGGCGCGCGAGTCTCAGAAGTAGTGATGCTCTGCACGCTCAGGAACCGCTTGACTGTTGCCGTCCTGGCGGCTTTTTCGGCGTCGCTGTACTCCGTGCGCGCCTCGGAGGCTGACGCCGTCGCGATCTCGGCGAACATTCAGGCGCTGCACATGCCGTTCGGCACGATCCTAAATCCGATCTACGCCTCGCCGACCAGCACTCAGATCGTGGGCTATACGCGATGCGGGGATTCGGCCTTATGGACGGGGGCTTATCTCGCGGCGGAGTCCTTCCGGTATAACGTTACGCAATCGGCGGATGCGCTCAAGAACGTGAAAGCGGCGCTGGCGGGTTTGACGGCACTCTCGGATGTAACGGGAGACAACCGGCTGGCGCGCTGCATGGTGCTCGCGTCGTGGCAATACGCGGCTGGCATCGCCAGCGAGGAAGCGGGCAACACGATCCACCAGGCTCCCCCATGGATCTGGGTGGACAACACTTCACGGGATCAGCTTGTGGGGGCGTTCTTCGGATTGGCCGCGGCGTTCGATCTGGTAAACGATGACTCGGTCAAGAGCGGCGCCAGTAGCCTCGCGACGCGGTTGCTGGGGTTTGTCGCGGATCATCAGTGGTCGCCCAACGACGATATTTCGAATACCTTCCGGATTCGCCCGGAGGAAGTGCAGATGCTGATCCAGGTGGCTCGCCATCTGAATCCGGCGAACGGCATCAGCGGACCTTTTTTCGTGGCGCCGCTGAATGCAGGCGTCTCAGTGGACATTCAGAGTAACAGCTCTTATTTCAAGTTCAACCTGGACTATATGAGCTTCTACAACCTGATCCGGATCCAAGACAACTCGGACAACCGGGGTGCCTATGGGATTGTCCGTGGTTACACGGCGTCCCATCAGAATGCCTTCTTCGACATCATCGACCGCGGGATTAACGGTCCGGACGCTGGCCGGGACGCGGAAACGCGCACGCTACTGGACCAGCTCTTGCAAAGGCCCAAGCGGGACGGCTATGTAGACCTGACCAAGACGATCAAGGCCTGCGGGTCCGAGGCGTGCGTGCCGGTTCCGGTTCCCTTGCGGCCGCCGTCCGATTTCCTTTGGCAGAGCGATCCGTTTGCGCTGACAGGCGGAGGCTCCGGGCTCATTGAGACGGCGGAGATCGACTACATTCTTCCGTACTGGATGGCTCGATACTACGGAGTGATTCAGAGCGCGGCGATACAGTCCGCGGCAGGGCCGTCGACGGCGGTGGCTCCAAACTCCATCGCGGCGCTTTACGGCTCTAACCTTGCATCCACTACCGCGCAGGCGCAGTTCCAGCCATTGCCGACGTCACTGGGAAACGTGAGCCTCGCCGTGACCGATGCCGCAGGAGCGTCGCGGAATGCTCCGCTGATTTACGTGTCTCCGAACCAGATTAACTTCGTGGTTCCCGATGGAACCTCGTCTGGGACCGCGCAGTTCACGGTTTCGAATGGTCCGGCGACACAGATCGCGACGGAGACGGTTCAGTCCGTCGCACCCGGACTCTTCAGCATGAATGGAGCGGGCTCCGGAGTGGCCGCGGCTACGGCGGTGGTTAGTTTGAACAGCAGTCCCGCCGTGCAATCGCCGGTGCCGGTGTTTCAATGCGGAGGCTCGGGATGCACTTCGGTGCCGATTAGCTTGAGTCCGGATAGAACGGTTTACGTGAGCCTTTACGGGACGGGCATCCGAAATTTCAGCTCTCTCGGCAACGTGAGCGTGACGGTGAACGGAGCGAGCATGCCGGTGCTTTTTGCGGGGGTCGCGGCCGGGTTCACGGGGCTCGACCAGGTCAACTTTAGCCTCTCTCAGAGCCTGGCGGGAAGCGGGGAGGCGAATGTGGTCTTGAAGGTGGACGGGCGGAGCTCGAATACAGTAACCGTCAATATTCGCTAACGAAATATACCTAGATGCTGGCCGGGACGCGCGGGTTTGGGGTAATCTTGAACTTCGTTGAACCCATGGCGAAGGAATGTCCCCGGTGCCGCATGATCGCGTACGACGAAGCGCCGGATTGCGACATGTGTGGCTACCGGTTCTCCGGCCATATTTCAAAGGAAAGATGGATGTTCATCGCAGTAGTGGCCGTGCTGGCCATGGCGGCAACCATTTACTTACTGCGATAGACAGACTCCTCCGACGGCAGCTTCTTCAGGTTGCGCCTTGGCTCCGTTGGCGCCTTAGCCACCGGCAGGCCGAGTACTATCGCTACAAGAAGCAATGGTAAAGACGGACCGTGGATGATCACTTTCATGGAAACGCCCACTCCGCTGTTCAGGGTGAGCCGAACAGCGGGTGAAACGTTTCAAACAGTTCTCGAAAAAAACGGGTGCCTAGATTCCCATTTCGGTAAAGACTTCCTTGGCGATGCGGAAGCTATCCACACCAGCGGGTACGCCGCAATAGATCGCCACCTGGAGGAAGACTTCCTTGATTTCGTCCTTGGTCACGCCGTTATTGATGGCTCCCTTGATGTGCATCTTGACCTCATGCGGACGGTTCAGGGCGCTCAGCATGGCCAAGTTCAGCAGGCTGCGGGTCTTCTTTTCGAGGCCCGGGCGGCCCCAGATTTCACCCCAGCAGTACTGGGTCACGATCTCCTGCAAGGGACGGTTGAAGTCGTCCGCCGAGGCGATGGCTTTGTCCACGAAGTCGGCTCCGAGCGTCGCGCGCCGGATGGCGAGTCCCTTATCGAACATTTCTTGTTGCATGATTTCTCCTTGTTTAGTTGTGAACTGATTTGAGTTACGAAGCTATGATTTCGAACCTACGGTGACGCCGGCCCACTTCTCGACGCTCTTGACGACATCGGTCATGTCGGCGTCCGGACCTTCGTCCGCCGCGGCGATGGCCAGCAACTGGCGCACGGCGCTGCCTACGACCATCGGCACACCGAGGGCGTCCGCTTCCTCCATGCACATGCGGACGTCTTTATTGAGCAAAGAGAGCGCAAAGCCCAGGTTGAACGTGCGCGGGATGACATACTTCGGAATTTTGTCTTCGGTCGCGCTGTTCTTGCCGGTGCCGGCGTTGATCACGTCGATGATCTGACGCGCGTCGAGACCCGCCTTCACGCCCATGACGACGGCCTCCGACGAGATCGCCATCGCGGTGGCGGACAGCAGGTTGTTGAGCAGCTTCATGGTCTGGCCCTGGCCGGGCAGCTTGCCGACGAAGAAGAGCTTGCCTAGGTTCTCGAGGATCGGCTTGAGTGTCGCGAACGTTTCGTCCGAGCAGGAGACCATGACGGCGAGAGTGCCTTTCGCGGCTCCGGCGAGGCCTCCGCTTACAGGAGCGTCTACGGCAACGATGTTCTTCGCACCTAGGCCGGCCGCGACCTTCTTGGCGTAGTTCGCGCCGGTAGTCGACATATCGACGAAAATCTTCACCCGGCTACCGGAGGAGACGCCGTTTGGGCCGAGCGCGACGGCTTCCACGACCGGGGGGGTCGGCAAGCTGGCGAGTACGATCTCCGCGGCGGAGGCTACGGCAGCCGGCGTGTCCACCACCGTGGCGCCCATGTCCGCCAGCGGTTTCAGCGCGGCCGCGCTGGTATCACAAATTGTGAGACCATACCCTGCGTCAATCAAGCGGCGAGCCATCAGGCCGCCCATCCGTCCTACTCCTATGAACCCTACATTCGGTTGAGCCATTTCGCTATCGTAGCGTATTGGATACCACCGAACTACAACTTTGGATGGGGCGCCAAGAGACGGCGACGGATACGATCACGGCGGCTCCGGTTCGCGGCCTAACGGCGACACTCGACCGAGACGATCCCGAGCCGCAACGGGGCGACGCGCTTCCACCTTTGTGGCACTGGCTGTACTTTCTTCCCACGTACCGGCAGTCCGATTTGGCTCCTGACGGCCACGTGCAGCGCGGAGGATTCCTGCCGCCCGTTCCCCTGCCCCGGCGGATGTGGGCCGGAAGCCGGCTCGAGTTTCTGCGGCCGCTACGGATTGGCGAAGTTGTCCAGCGTGTCTCGCGCATTGTGGATGTGAAGACCAAAGAGGGTCGCACGGGACCGCTGGTGTTCGTCATGGTGCGGCACGAAATCGGAGATGCGATCGTGGAAGAACACGACATCGTCTATCGAGGCGAGGGGGGCGCTTCGCAAGAACCCCCGCGTGCGCCCGAGGGGCAGGCTTGGGAACGGGTGATCCAGCCGGATGATGTCCTGCTGTTCCGATACTCGGCGCTCACGTTTAACGGGCATCGCATCCATTACGACCGCCGCTACACGACGGAGGTCGAGAAGTACCCGGGTCTCGTTGTGCACGGTCCTTTGCTGGCAACGCTGATGCTCGACTTGTTGCAGCGGCATCTGCCGGAGGCGACAGTGACTCGGTTCTCATTCCGCGCGGTCAGTCCCGTGTTCGACGTGGGGCCGTTTTCGGTCTGCGGCCAGCCGGAAGGCGACGGAGCCAAGCTGTGGGTCCGGAATGCGATGGGCGGGCTAGCGATGGAGGCCGCGGCGTCTATTTCACGCGCCAGAATCGGAGGACGACTTCGGAAGGATACCGGTCGGCGGCGGCGATAAACACTGAGCGCGTGAGCCATTGCAACTCCGGCTCGGCGGTTTCGAACTCCGGCACCGTGCGGCAGTAGACCCGCGCCGGATCGACCCAACGGCCGGCGCGCAAGTCAGCCATAGTGTCGGGCGAGGCGTGACGAATGCCGCAATTCCGAACATAGATGAGTTGGCCGCTGTCGGTTTCGAGGGTGTAGCGGGCTTCGAGCTCTACAACTCCATCCGCGCGAAGCTCCTGCCAGTCCGCACCTCCGGGCAGAACGCGTCCGCGGAGCTCGGGACCTTCGAAAGTTCCCTTCAGAATCGGAACAATGCGCCGGTTTCCGAGTTCCAGAGGAACGCCCACCTTCACGCGAGCTTCGAACAGAAACTCCAGCTCAGGTGTTGTGTCCAACGGCGTCCTTCAGTGGCTTCTGGAGCGCGAAGATGGCGATGCCCGCCGCGATTCCCATGGCGGCCAGCAAGAGAAAGAACGATTCACGGGAGATCTTCTCGTAGAACGATCCGATATAGCCCGAAAGATAGTTGCCGAAGAAGTTCGACATGTACCACATGCCCATCAGCATGCTAACGAGCCGGGAGGGGGCCACTTTGACGACGAGCGCCAGCCCGATGGGAGAAAGATACATCTCACCGACCGTGTACACAAATGTGCAACCGACCAACCAGAGGAAACTGATCCGCTCGGTCTCACCTAATCCCTTGGTGAGGTACATCAGCGGAAGGAACGACACGCCGAGCAGGACACAACCGGCTGCCATCTTGGCGACGCTCGACGGTTCCTTCTTCCGTAGAGATTGCCAGCCCCACAGCATGTTCAACAGAGGCGTCAGCATGAAGATGAACATCGGGTTGAACGCCTGGAACCAGGTGGAAGGCATCTGCCATCCGAATACGTGCCAGTCGGCATTGCGATCCGCAAAGAGCTGCACGGTGTTGCCCTGTTGCTCATAGACCGCCCAGAACACGATATTCAGCACCATCAGCACCACCAAGCCGATGATTCCGGACCATTGTTTCCGAGTGAGCGGCGCCGTGCCGGACTCCGCGTGAGTTTGGCGGGAGCGGGTCAACGTATCCTCGGCCAGAAAGCGCTGTCCCCAGAGATACAGGATCAGGCCAAGCACCATGCCGACTCCGGCGGCAGCGAATCCGTAGTGCCAACCGTAGACCTGCCCCAGCGTTCCGCACACCAAGGGAGAAAAGAACGCTCCGAGGTTCACGCCCGCGTAGAAGATCGTATAAGCGCGGTCCAGACGAGGGTCGCCTTCAGGATAAAGACTTCCTACCTGGGTCGAGATATTGGGCTTAAAGCAGCCGTTCCCGAGGATCAGGAAGAACAGCGCCGGCAAGAAGAGCGATTCCACGGCCATCAGAAAGTGCCCGATGGCCATCAGGGCCCCTCCGATCACGACGGTCTTGCGCTGGCCCAGTACTTTGTCAGCGAGCATGCCGCCGAATAAGGGGGTGAAATAGACGAAGGCTGTGTAGAGCCCGTAGACTTGCGACGCCAAGGCCTGCACCGCCAGCGGACCGAACACCCACTCGAGCCCGTGCTG
This sequence comes from Bryobacteraceae bacterium, assembly GCA_036498815.1. GTDB lineage: Bacteria > Acidobacteriota > Terriglobia > Bryobacterales > Bryobacteraceae > Palsa-187. The sequence continues at coordinate 168,903 of DASYET010000051.1, forward strand.
GAGTCCCGCAAATCCTACGACGTGCGTGGTGCCGTCCTGCGCACGCTTGATCAGGTAGTCCACCATGTACAGCACCAGCAGCGCGCGCATGCCGTAGTAGGAGAAGCGCTCCCACATTTCGGTGAAGAAGAGAACGAAGAGTCCCGCCGGGTGGCCAAGGATAGTTTTCTGGGATCGAACGGTGGAAACGGCGGAGGTAGTGCTCATTCGCTGATTTATTCGATCGCTTTGTCCAGCAGGAGGGAGAACTGGCGCGACTTCTCGCCGACCCGCGCCTTGAGGTCGATCAATTCACGCTCGATGGTGCGGAGACGGTCCGCCATATGGAGGCAGGCCAGCACGGCGACACGCGTAGCGTCCACGTTTCCCGCTCGCTTGGCGATGGAGTTCATCAGGTCATCGACTTCGGAGGCGAGTTGCTCGATCTCGCCGGCGTCATCGGTCGCGCTGACGGAATACTGCTGGTGGAAGATGGTCACTCGCACCGTCTTGGGACCGGATCCAGTGTCCATCGTTACTTCTTACACTACAACAATTCCATCTGTCCCAGCAGCTTCTCGATTCTGGTGCGAACCTGCTTGCGCTCGCCGCGCAGGGCTTCCAACTCCTGCTTCAACTTCTGCGAATCGGCCAAGGCTCCGCCGGCGGCCTTGCGGATGTTATCCAGGTCGGCGATGGCGGCGTCACGCTCGGCACGCAACTGCGTTACCAGTTCCGCGGCGCGGCGAATCCGCTCCTCCAGACTGGCGAGCGCGTCTTCTTCCGGCAACGGGGCGTTCGCTGCGGATCCCATGTTGGTTTACGCCTGGGGTTCGAGAGCTGCCTTGGCCTGGGCTACCAGCGCGGTGAACGCCGGAGCGTCATTGAGCGCCATGTCCGCCAGGATCTTGCGATCCAGCTCCACGCCAGCCTTCTTTAAGCCGTTCATGAAACGGCTGTAAGAGATCTGGGCGGCCCGGCACGAGGCGCTAATGCGCACGATCCACAGCGACCGGAAATCGCGCTTCTTGAGGCGGCGGCCTTTGTAGCCGTACTTGAGAGACTTCTCGACCGCTTCCTGTGCAGCACGATACAGCTTGCTCTTGGTAAGGAAGAAACCCTTGGCTAGGGTGAGTGTCTTGCGCCGGCTGTCCCGGCGTTTGGTACCACGTTTTACTCTGGGCACGTTTTTTCTCCTTGTGATTAGTTCTTAGAACGGTGGATCAGGCACGTGCGGCGCACTGTCTCACCGGTGGATACCTTAAAAAGGCGTCCGTTAATAAGGAAGCATGCGGTGGATCTCGGGGCTGTTCGCGTCATCGGCGACAACTCCCTTACCCAGTTTGCGCTTCCGTGAGCGCGCCTTCGAAGTCAGGATGTGACGGGCGAAAGCATGCCGGCGCTTGATTTTGCCGGTACCCGTCTTCTTGAACCGTTTGGCCGCACCCTTATGGGTTTTCAACTTAGGCATATTAAACTTTCCTGGGGTTTTAGGCTGACGGCAGACTTCCACCAAGCACAGCCTTTTTCGATGGTAACACAGCTTCCGGAAGTCTACTTGGGGCGCTGGACGGGGAAGTGAGCCGACGGCCAGGTGGCTTCGAATTCCTTCGCGTGGGCGTCGCACACCTGCTCGGGGTTGGATCCGCTCTTCTCGTGTTCGCCGAATACTTTATAGTCGGTTTCCCAGAGCGCGGGCTGGCGGCAGCGGTCACATAAATTCTTGGGGTTGGCGTGAATGGCGGTAATTCGATGTCCGTATGATTCTCGTTCTTGCATGTGCGGGAGGGCTCCTTTGCCAATGCGGCGAGGTTCGTCAGAACCCACTCAAGAATAGCACGTGGGTGATTTGATACAATGCTCGGCGCTGGCCCGGTTCGTGTCCGTGCCGCAAGCATTCATACAAAGCAGGACATAGGAGGACGACCGTGAAGAAGTCCCCGATTCTCAATGAGATTCCCTTGACGCGGCGTACCGTCATGGCGGGAGCGACGCTGGTGCCGCTGGCGGCTCTGATCGCGCCCGCACCCGCCGGCGCCCAGAGCCCGGGCGCAGCAGCCTCAACCAAGGCGCTTTCCGCGGACCAGCGCCAGATCCTCGACGCTTTCATCGATCGCCTGGTTCCGAAGGACGAACTCGGTCCGGGGGCGGTGGAGTGCGGAGTGGGCGATTATATTGACCGGTGTCTCGCCGGTTTCAACGCCGCCGAGAAACCGCAATTTCTCGAAGGGTTGTCGAATCTGGATGTTTTCTCGCTGCGGACCCAGGGCATCGCTTTCGCCGGTTTGAGCGCCGACAAGCGCGACGCCGTTCTGACCGCGATCGACAACAACCAGGCGCCCGAGTTGCGCGGCTTCTTTAACCGGGTGCGACGGCTGACGCTCGAAGGGATGTTTAGCGATCCGGTGTATGGCGGCAACAAGAACTTCGCCGGATGGGACCTGATCGGGTATCCGGGCGCCAAAATGGCGGTGGCGGCGGAAGACCAGCGAATGAAAACGCTGCCAAAACCCTATCGCAAGGAGTTGTACAGCGATACTGGCTTTCGGCCGAGAACCACCGGAGAAAATCATGGCCACTAACTTGAAGCCGGTTGATGTGGTCGTGATCGGCCTGGGTGCGGCGGGCGGCGTCGCGGTGCTGCCTCTTTGCCGCGCGGGTCTCCAAGTGGCCGCGCTCGAAGCGGGCAGCTGGATGCAACCGACCAGTTTTAGGGCCGATGAGATCCACAACAACGTCCGCCGGATGGTGACGACGGGCACCAAGGTCTGGGATGAAATTCCCACGTTTCGCACCGGTCCGGACCAGCGCGCGCGCCAGGGAACGGTTCCGACCATGATGAACGCGGTGGGCGGGACGTCGATTCACTACTACGCGAATAGTTGGCGCTTCCAGCCCTGGGATTTCAAGGTGCGCTCGGAAACGATCAAGCGTTACGGCGCGAGCGCTCTCCCGGCGGGGACCACGGTGGAGGACTGGCCGGTCAGCTACGACGACCTGGAGCCGTTCTACGACACCATCGAACACGAAGTCGGGGTCTCGGGCAAAGCGGGGAACATCAAGGGCAAAATCGATCCGGCGGGGAATGTCTTCGAGGGATCGCGCTCGCGTGAATATCCCATGCCGCCCTTGCGCGACACCGAGTTCACCGACATGATGCAGGCGGCGGCCCGAAAGGCAGGCTTTCATCCGCACCGCGGACCCGCGGCGATCAATTCGCAGCCGCGCGACGGACGGGCGTCGTGCGCCTATCATGGCTACTGCGATACCGGCGGCTGCCACATTAAGGCGAAGAATTCCACCGCTGTAACCACGATCCCGGCGGCGCAGAAGA
>DASYET010000052.1:0-1632 GCA_036498815.1 Bryobacteraceae bacterium
CGGAGGGCTGGGAAAATTCGCTGGCCGGATTCCGCGATGTCGCCGAGGACGGCCTGGCGTTCGGAAGGTTCGAGGGCGCGCGCCAGGATGCCGAGCAGCCACGAGTTCACGCTTCGCCTCCGGCGGGAGGAATCGCCCAGACGACGCCGCGACTCGCGGTGGTCACGGCGTTATAAAAGGCTGCGGCTTCTTCTACGCCCCTGGCGGTGATGAGAACCATGCGCTTGGGACGGCCGCCACGCTGGGGCGTGGGATCGCCCATCCGGGTGGTGACGAAGCCTTTCGCTTCCAGACGGTCGAGAGTCGTGTAGAGCGCGCCGATGGAGCATCGGGAGGCGGTGGCGGTTTCGATTTCCTGCCGGATTGCGGCGCCGTAGGCTTCGTCGCCCAGGCGGGCAGCGGCGCTGAGCAGCAGGTATTCGAACTCGCCGAGCATTACTATCACATTGTGATGCTAATCAGGGGCGACGTCAACCACTTTTGAGGATTGACAGAGGCGGCTCAATTTGCCTGTGGAACACGAGCCGCTCGACTTTTGCGGACAGTGTGGCCACTTCCACCGGATCGCCCGCAGCGCGGAGACGGTTCAGAAGGTCAATCAATCGTTCGTCCTCGGTGTTCTCCATGATTCCCAGAATACGAAATTTTCTCTTGACTGGATTTGCCCTCTGTGTATACTGAGTATACACACTGGATGAGCGGCGTCTTCGAAATTTCGCAGTCCGACAAGCGGCCCATGTACCTCCAGATCATGGAGCAGGTCAAACGCAAGATCGCGGTTGGCGATTGGGCGGAGGGACAGGCGATTCCTTCCATCCGTCAACTGGCGGTGGATCTCGAGGTCAGCGTGATCACGGTCAAGCGGGCTTATCTGGAACTGGAACGCGAGGGCGTCATTGTGACACAACAGGGGCGGGGGTCTCATGTGGCGTCCACGCCCGGGCTGGGGGCGAGGCTGCACGAGCAGGAGCTGGCAAACCATCTGGCGCAGGCGACGCGGCTTGCGGCGCTGCTCGGGATGGAGCCCGCCGAGTTGGCCGAACGGCTCCGCGCGGCGCAGGGGGAAAAGGAGCAGGTATGAACGGGTTGGCAGTTGATTTACGGGGCGTCGGGAAGAAGTACAAATTTTTCTCGTTGGATCGAATCGATCTGCAAGTGCCGGAGGGGCAGATCATGGGGCTCATTGGTCCGAATGGCGCGGGGAAATCGACGACCATTCGCATCCTGATGGGGCTGATCCATCAGGATTGCGGCGAGGCGTTTGTGCTGGGGCGGCGGATGCCCGAGGAGCAGATCGCGGCGAAGTGGGATATCGGCTTTGCGTCGGAAGACATGCGGCTGTATGACGCGATGACGATCGCGTGGCACCTGCGGTTCACCGCATCGATCTATCCCGAGTGGGATAACGCGTATGCGCAGGTACTGCTGAAGCGATTCGGGCTGCAGGCGGAACAGGTGATCCGGGGGCTTTCGCACGGTCAGCGCGTGAAAGCGATGCTGCTGCTGGTGCTGGCGCGCAAGCCGAAACTGCTGGTGCTGGATGAGCCGACGACCGGCCTCGATCCGGTGGCGCGTCACGAAGTTTTGCGCGAACTGACCGCCGTAATGAAGGATGAGGGCCGCACGATTCTC
>DASYET010000053.1:0-41228 GCA_036498815.1 Bryobacteraceae bacterium
GCTCGGTGGCGCGGTGCTGGAGTCCGACCTCACCGAACAGGCTGCACGGGGGCAGAGTATCCGGCGGCTCCAGACCCGCGACGAACAAATCCGAGTTCGCCTCGAGATGATGTACCGGGACAGACTCGACGGGAGGATTGAGATGGAGTTCTACGACATGCAAGCAGCCGAATGCCGGCGCGAACAGGAGAGCCTTCGTGCCAAGATTCAGGACATCCAACGGGCCGCAAAGGCGCCTGTTAATCAGGCCATCGATATGCTGCGACTGACGAGCAGGGCGTCCGAACTTTCTTGACGCAACCTGCGGCGGAGCAGAGGCATTTACTCCGGGTGATGATCGAAAAGGCCACATGGAAAGACGGCGAGTTGCGTACGACGCTGTTCGAACCGTTCGAAATACTGCGCCATTCGAACCGGGAAAATCTAAGAAAAGAAAAGACGACATCGGGGCCCGATTCTGAAATTTGGCTCCCCGAGCGCGACATTACAAGAGATGGAAACTGGTGGCACCTCTAGAGAGTCCATAAGTTACTGATTTAGAAACCACCTCGGTAATCGGCGATGCGCAAACAGGCTTCTCCGTGGCCGACGATTCTCTGTTTCGATGTACGGCTTGGTCAGCATGCGAGACATCTTAAACTCTATCTTGCCTCCCCCAAAGTGCACCCATCGCAACGGAACCTAAAGCTTGCAAGGGCTGAATCATTATTGGCCAGCCGCCACTTCGGCGTAACGCCCGTTGTCAGGAGCAGAGGCCGCCAGCGTGCGCCCACAGTCACCCACCAAATTCGTGCGTAGAACTCAGGGCGAACCGAACGGAGTCCTCGAGGGCACAGCCACTCGACTAGGACAAGTGGGACCACAGCGTCGCTCCCTGAAGAATCGTTCAGGAAAACTTCAGCAAAACGTCAGCGGAGGCGGCACCTTCCACTGGTATAAGAAATAGGAGAACTCTGCCAAGCCGATCCTCGTAAACGAATGGCGACAGTAAAAGTACATCACCAGGATCCCACCGTGGACCGCGATCTGTACTCGGGAATGACGCGCTTAATGCTCTCCAGCAGGCAGCAGAGGGACCGATCTTTGGACTTGGCGTGGTCGAGGAGTGGGCACGACGTGGTTATCGAATCTCCTTCGGAACCCTCTACCCGCTGCTGCATGGCTTGGAGGAGAAGGGCTATATAGGCTCAACGAAGCAACGGGATGGTAAGTCCCTCCGCACGGTGTACCAAGCCACTCCTCTGGGACGCAGAGCACTAGTGGCAGCGAAGGTCAGAGTCCGGGAGCTAATCGGGGAACTGTTCGAATGAAAACGATGATGGTTGTGCAGAAGGCTGGGGATAGTGGCGGACACAACAGCGCGATCGGGACTCTGGTCATCATCATCACCTCGTGCGCGTGTCTATCTGCCCAGCAAGTGGCTGCTCCGCAGGGGTTGACCATCAGTCAAGCCGTCGACGCGGCGGTTCACAACTATCCTTCAATTCAGGTTTCACAAGAACAAATCAATGCCGCGGCAGCCGGTATTCAACTCGCACGAACGGCCTACCTGCCGAGAGTGGATGCCCTGGCGCAAGTGAATCGCGCGACCAGAAACAACGTCTTCGGGCTCCTGCTGCCGCAAAATGTGATCCCTTCCATGTCGGGCCCGGCCCTGGGAACGAACAACTTCGGAACCGCGTGGGGCAGCGCGATCGGAGTGCTCGTCACCTGGGAACCCTTTGATTTTGGTCTGCGGCAGGCCAGTGTGGCTGCGGCGACAGCGGCGCGCACCAAGTCCCAAGCCACGCTCAAGAGAACCCAATTCGACGTCTCGGTAGCGGCAGCGGACGCCTACGTTACTCTAGTCGCCGCGCAGCAAACAGTTCGGGCAGCTCAAGCCGGAGTTGATCGCGCCGAAGTGATTTCACGGACGATTAATGCGTTGGTGAACGCGCAGTTACGGCCGGGCGCGGATGCCTCCCGGGCAGCGGCAGAGCTGGCGGCCGCGCGAACCTTGCTCATTCAAGCCCGCCAGGCTGTCGAAGTTGCTCGTGTGAACGTCTCTCAGTTCGTGGGTTTGGCGCCGGCTCAGATCGCTGTAGCTGCGCCCAAGTTGCTTGAGTTGCCGCCGGAGGGAACTGTGGCGCCTCTGGACACGGCTATGAATCCCGTCGCCACGGAGCAGAGCGCCGTGATCGAGCAACTGAAGACGCAACTCAAGATTCTTGAGCGGTCTTATTTCCCCCGCTTTCTTGCGCAGGCTTCCACTTATGCGCGCGGTACAGGGGCTGAGGTCGATGGCAAAATCCTAGGCGGACTCAATGGATTGGCCCCCACCTTTCAGGACTCCGCTCTTGGCTTTACCGTGACGTTTCCAGCGTTCGATCTACCGTCGCTTCGAGCCCGGGAGTCGGGGCAATCCGCGGCGATTCGGGCGGAGAATGCCCGGCTTCGACAAATTGCAACGGACATTACGGCCCAGTGGAATCGAGCCGTCGCGATGCTGGAAGGCACCCGGAACGTGGCCGCCAACACTCCGGTCCAGGTAGCGGCCGCACGCGCGGCGGCCGAGCAGGCGACCGCCCGGTATCAGTCGGGTCTTGGTAATATCGACGCCGTTGCGGAAGCCCAGCGGCTGCTCACGCAGTCCGAAATCGACGATGCGCTCGCGCGTCTCGGTGTTTGGCGTGGGCTGCTTGAAGTCGCCACGGCCGCGGGAGATATTCAGCCATTCGTGATCGAGGCAAGCCAGTAGTTGCATGAGGAGATGAGGACATGCGTCTCGTACTAGCCGCGCTCAGCAGACCGATTAGCATCGTTGTCGCCCTCGTCGCAATTGCGCTGTGCGCCTTGCTGGCATTGCAGCGAATGCCGGTCGATATCTTTCCTAAAGGAGGCGAACCGGCCATCTACGTTGCTCAGCCGTATGGTGGCATGGACCCGGCCCAAATGGAAGGATACCTGACTTATTACTACGAGTATCACTTCCTTTACATCACCGGAATCGATCACGTCGAAAGCAAGAGCATTCAGGGCGCGACGCTTATGAAACTCACTTTCTACGAAGGCACCGACATGAATCAGGCGATGGCGGAGACGATCGGTTATGTGAATCGCGCGCGCGCCTTCATGCCTCCCGGAACCGTGCCTCCTTTTGTGACGCGTTTCGACGCGGGGAGCGTGGCGGTCGGGCAACTCGTCTTCAGCAGCGACGCGCATACGCAAGGCGAGTTGCAGGACTTTGCGATCAACCGCGTCCGGCCGTTGTTTGCGACGCTGCCCGGTGTATCCGCGCCACCACCGTTCGGGGGAAACCAGAGAACGATCGTGATCACGCTCGATCCCGGCAAATTGCAGCAGTATCATATCTCACCCGATGAAGCGATTTCCGCTGTCAGCAAGGGCAGCCTGGTCATGCCGTCGGGCAATATGTGGACGGGAACAATCAATCGCATCGCCAGGACGAATGCGGCGCTCGGCGGCAATCTTTCGGAATTGTTAAGCACGCCGATCCGTCCGGTGTCGGGCACCACGGTCTATTTGCGCGATATCGGGACGATCGAGAACGGCACGGATCTGGTCACCTCCTATGCCCACGTCAACGGTAAGAGAACCGTTTATATTCCGGTTACGAAGCGCTCGGACGCCTCCACGTTGGCAGTCATCAATGCCGTCAAAGCCGCCATCCCTAAATTCAAAAATGCCGTGCCCGAGGATGTCGATGTGCGTCTGGAATTCGACCAGTCGCCTACAGTCACCAACTCGATTCGCAACCTGGTTATCGAAGGACTCCTCGGTGCAGCGCTTACGGGACTTATGGTGCTGATCTTCCTTCGCGATTGGCGCAGTGCGCTGATCGTGGTGATGAACATCCCCTTTGCGCTACTCGCAGCCGTCATCCTGCTATGGGGCACGGGACAAACCATCAACATCATGACGCTGGGAGGCTTGGCCCTCGCCCTGGGAGTTCTGGTGGATGAAGCGACGGTGTCTATCGAGAGTATTCACACGCAGATGCGCCCAGGGGTCTCACGGGCGCGGGCGGTGCTGGAGGCCTCGCGACAGACCGCCATCGCCCGCCTGCTAGCCATGCTGTGTATTCTCGCCGTGTTCGTCCCGTCCTTCTTCATGGTCGGAGTGAGCCGGCAACTTTTCGTTCCCCTTTCCCTGGCGGTCGGGTTTTCAATGATCGCCTCCTACTTGCTTTCGAGTAGTTTGGTCCCCGTGTTTTCCACCTGGCTTCTGAGAGAAACCCACGGCGAGGAGAAACGCGGCTTCTTCGACTGGCTGCGCTCTCTTTATTCGCGCTATCTGGGTTTTGTGCTGCGACTGCGCTGGCCTCTGGTCCTGGGCTATCTTGCTACATCCATCGGACTCATTTACGTGCTGCTGCCGCGCATGGGAACAGAGATCTTTCCCGACTCCAACTCTCCGGTTTTCCGGATACGTCTGCGCGCTCCTGCGGGAACCCGGGTGGAAGAGACCGAGCGCATCGTACTGCGAGCCTTGGACGTGATTCAGCGCGAAGCCGGCTCCGGCAATGTCGAGATCACCAGCGATTTCGTGGGTATCATACCGTCCAGCTATCCGGTCGATCTGATTCACTTATTCACGAGCGGGCCGCAGGAAGCAATCATCCAGGTTGCTTTGAAACCCGACGCTCCCAGGGGGGAAGACCTGCGCGAGCGATTACGGAAAAGCCTGCGGGAACAACTTCCCGACTGCCAATTCTCGTTTGAAGCGGGAGACATCGTCGGCCAGGTGATGAGCTTCGGGTCTGCGACGCCGATCGAAGTGGCCGTGCTGGGGAGCAACTTGCAGGACGTCTATGGTTATGCCCAGAAAATTCAGGCTCAGCTCGCACCGCTTCCCTTCCTGCGAGATCTTCAGTTCGCTCAGGAAATCAACTATCCTACGCTGGACATCGACATCAATCGGGAACGCGCGGGACAATTCGGCTTGACCATGGCCGACGTGGTCCGCTCCGTCGTGCCCGCCACCTCTTCTTCCCGGTTTAGTCAGCCGAACTACTGGCGTGATCCTAATTCCGGCAATGCGTTTCAGATCCAAGTGGAACTACCGCAATCCCGCATGCAAGGAGTGGAAGAGGTTGGCGAGCTCCCGATCATGCAAAACGGCCACAGGGACACGGAGCTGACGAACCTTGCGCACCTGAAGCTCGGAACCATGCCAGGACTGATTGAACGCTATAACGGCCAGCGTGTAGTCAGCCTGACCGCGAATGTTCACGGAATCACACTGGGCGAGTCGGCACGGCAGTTGAACGTCGCCGTGGCGCGCGCCGGAACGCCGCCGCGAGGAACAAGTGTGAGTCTGCGGGGCCAGATTCCGCCGCTGGAGCAGACCATTTCGGGATTGCAAAACGGATTGCTGCTAGCCATCCTGGTGATTTTTCTTCTGCTGGCCGCGAACTTTCAGTCGATCCGATTGTCGCTGGCTATCATCCTCACCATCCCGGCCGTGCTGTGCGGCGTCTTACTGATGCTCCGGCTGACAGGGACCACTCTGAATATTCAGTCCTTCATGGGCGCGATCATGGCGATCGGAATTGCGGTCGCGAACTCAATTTTGTTGGTCTCGTTCGCCGAGCGCTTCCGGCACGAAGGCCGGCCGCTGCTCGAGGCGGCCCAGGAAGGCGCGAGCAGCCGTTTGCGGGCGATTCTCATGACTGCGGCCGCCATGATCCTCGGCATGCTCCCGATGGCCATCGGGATGGGCGAGGGCGGGTCGCAATCCGCGCCCCTTGGCCGGGCGGTGATCGGCGGCCTGCTCGTTTCGACATTCGCTACTCTTACGATCCTGCCGTCGATCTACGCCATTCTACAGCGGCGAGCATCCATTGCTTCCGCTTCACTCAATCCGTTAGATCCCACGAGCCGATATTATGACGCGCAGTAAAATTACTCTCACTCTCATGATCTGGGCCTCAGCCCTTGCGCCACTGGTCTGGCCGCAGGCCATCGATCTGGTTCCCGTGGTTTCGAAACCCGTGTCCCGCATGGCCGATTTGCCGGGGGAATTTCTGCCTTTCCTTAGTGTTTCGCTACATGCCAAGGTGCCAGGGTATGTCGAGCGGATTCTGGTGGACCGCGGTAGCCGGGTCGACGGAGGCCAACTCATCGCCGAGCTCAGCGCGCCTGAAATGGCCGCGCGGATTACCGAAGCCGAGTCCAAGGTTCAGGTCGCTGAGGCCGATCGGCTGCAAGCCGAAGCGCAACTCGCGGCCGTACAGAGCACCTATGACCAGTTGAAGAAGGCTGCCGAGACTCCTGGTGCAATTGCCGGCAACGAGCTTATTCAGGCGGAAAAACAGGTCGAAGCCGCGAAGGCCTCAGTTCGTTCGCACGAGCAAGCCAGCCATGCCGCAGAAATGGCGGTAAACGCGGAAAAGGACTTGCAGGCTTACCTTCGAATCACTGCGCCCTTTGACGGTATCGTGACCGAACGATTAGTCCATCCCGGAGCGCTTGTCGGCCCGGGCGCCGATCCAGTACTCGTTACTATTCAGCAGATCTCACAACTGCGCCTGGTGGTCGCTGTACCGGAGGAATACGTCGGAAGCATTGTCGAAGGAGCGAAGGTAACGTTCCAGGTTCCTGCGTACCCTGAGCGAGCCTACTCGGGAACGGTCGCGCGGATCTCTCGCGCGCTCGATAAGGAGACCCGGACCATGGCGGTCGAGTTGGACGTGGCGAACCGGGACGGTTCGCTTGCGCCAGGAATGTATCCGACCGTCAAGTGGCCGGTCCGCCGGTCCCGGCCGGCGCTTTTCGTCCCTAAAACCAGCGTGGTCACGACGACAGAGCGGATCTTCGTGGTGCGGGACCAGAATGGACGCGCCGAGTGGGTGGACGTCCGCAAGGTTGCTGCGGACGGCGATTTGGTTGAAGTGCTGGGCGACCTAAAGGCCGGAGATTTGATCGTTCGTCGCGCGAACGATGAAATCAGAGAGGGTAGCCCCTTGCGGACCTCGGCTAGAGGCAAATAGAAAAGCGCGACAATAAGGCAGAGGCTTGGCTTGATAGCGGTGTCCATAGCGGAGAAGGGCATTTCACGAATTCTTGTCGTCGAAGATGAGCGAAAGGTAGCCCGGGCGATCCAGGAGGGCATGGAAGGCAACTCCTACTCGGTCGTCGTCGCACATACCGGCGAGGACGGGTTTTTTCTGGCGAGTTCTCAACATTTCGATCTGGTTGTTTTAGACGTGATGCTTCCCGGCCGCAACGGAATCGAGGTGCTTTCTGCCATTCGAAAACAGGGTCAAAAGACTCCAGTGCTCTTGCTCACTGCCCGGGACGCGCTCGAAGATCGCGTGTTAGGACTGGACGCAGGCGCCGACGACTACCTGGTCAAACCGTTTGCTTTCCCCGAATTATTGGCTCGCGTACGAGCCCTTCTGCGCAGGGGCAACGCGGAATTCTTAAGTACTTTGAAAATGCAAGACCTTGAAATGGATCTGGTGAGGCGTTCAGTGAAGCGGGGGATGCGGCAGATTGATCTGACCGCCAGAGAGTTTGAACTGCTGGAATACTTTCTCCGGCATCACGGCCAAGTTGTCTCCCGTGAGATGCTTTCGCGCGACGTCTGGAAAGAACAGGTACGGCACACTCCGTTGGATAATGTCATTGACGTACACATGGTCCGCCTCCGCCGCAAGGTCGATGAAGGATTTTCAAGTAAGCTCTTGCACACTGTCCGCGGCGTCGGATTTGTTTTGAAAGCGGAACCCTGATGAAGCATTTTTGGCCCCAACACGTCCGCACCCGGCTCACGCTCTGGTATGTCGCCATCCTTGCGGGAGTCCTGCTGATCTACGGCGGCAGCAGTTGCGCAATTGTGCTGCTGCAATTGCGAACTCAACTGGATCACCTTGCGATTGAGGACCTGGAGACGGTGGAAGGCTTTCTCAGCTTTAGTTCTGATGGCAAGCTCGGTCTCCGCAATAACTACCACTATCATCCTGACTCGGGCGAGATGCAGCAGCGTTTCCTGGAGGTGCGCGCGGAAGACGGGACTCTCCTCTACAGAAATGAGGGGCTTGGCGATCGCGCCCTGGGAGGAAAGCCCGAACCGGGAGAAGGTGTGGACTCCTACTCGCGCCGCTCTGTTCGATTGAGGGACGGCATGCGGATCCGGCTCATTAGCAGACTGCATATGACCGAGGGTCATTCGATATTGATCCACGTAGGGTTTAGCGAAGAGCCAATGTGGCAGCGTTTCTGGCAGCTCGTCTTCGGGCTTATTGTCGGCTTACCCTTGGCGCTCGGACTCGCGGGATTTGGAGGCTATTTTCTTGCCAAGCGCGCACTCAGCCCGGTGGAGCGGATGGCCCTTCGAGCCCGAGAAATTAGTGCCGAGAGGCTGGGCGCCCGCATAGACGTGGAGAATCCGCATGACGAACTTGGTCTATTGGCGCAGGCGTTCAACGAGACGCTTTCGCGCTTGGAACGCTCGTTTGAACAATTGAAGCGGTTCACCTCAGACGCGTCCCATGAACTCCGCACTCCCCTCACCGCGATCCGAAGCGTCGGCGAGGTTGGACTTCAGAAGAATGGGGGCAGCGATCACTATCGGGAAGTTATCGGGAGCATGCTGGAAGAAGCAGAGCGGCTAGGCCGCCTCGTTGAGAGCCTCTTAACGATCTCCCGTGCAGATTCCGGCCAGATCCGGTTGGAACAATCGACAACTGGTCTTCTCCCTCTGGTCCAGGAAGCCTCATCGCTTCTCGACGTGCTCGCTGAAGACAAGGCCCAAACGTTGTCGGTTGAGGGAGACGATTCAATTCGCGTGAAAGCGGACAGGGTGATCTTGCGCCATGTCGTTATCAACATCTTGGACAATGCCATAAAATACTCCCCACGCAAGGGCCATATTTCCGTTCGCGTTCTACGAAGGGACTCATCTACCGCCTGCGTCGAGATAGAGGATTCCGGTCCTGGCATTGCGCCTGAGCATCGGGACAAAGTCTTCGACCGGTTTTACCGCATCGACGAAGGCCGTTCGCGCGAAGCCGGGGGCGTCGGCCTGGGTCTGGCGATCGCCAAATGGGGAGCCGAAGCACACGGTGGAAGCCTGGGACTTGATTCGATGGCTAGGGGATGCATTTGTCGCCTCCTTCTGCCTGTTTCCGTAGACCCAGTTGGCGAAGGCTCAATGGAAACTCCTAACGGTGACAAGGCCACTATCCCCTGGACTCAGAAAATGACGCTTTAGCGCGGCCCACAAGTTGGAAGGTCTTCTCCAACTTCAATGGAAGGGTGTACCCAGTTCTGATGCTAGCGCTGAATACTGGCGAGCGAGACGCCGAGATTCGCGGGCTCCAATGGGAGCGGGTGGATTTTGCTAAGGCGATCCTCACTGTCGGTGATAGCAAGACCGCGGCAGGGGAAGGCCGGACGATTCCAATCAATTCCGCACTGCTCGACGCGATGGTGGAGTACGCAAAGTGGTACACCAAGCGCTTCGGAACGATCCAGCCGCGCTGGTACGTTTTTCCCTTCGGGAGGCCGCGGCCGCAACCGCCACACACCCATCACCGACCTAGCCGAGAGCGGGGCAGGGGACGAGGAAGTGACGTGACGGACCGGTCGCGTCATTGCCAGGGGGTCCAGATGCGCGCAGATGGTGGCAGATGGAGGCATTTTGACAGAGCAATTAACAACCGTTCATCTTCAGCGCGTCCCAGCTTGGCGCGGGTTCCGCAAGAAACGGGCGAAGTGCGGCACACGTAATCGGCGTTGCACCAAAGCGTCGCTGTCTCGCGGCGCGGATTGCGTCGACTATGAGTCGTTCTCCATCTCCAGGCACGCGTTATCCTCTAGCCGACGTCGCCACTTGGCGAATCGCTTTCATCAGGCAACTCCCGCGGCGATCCGTTCGCTGGCTTTGAAGGATCCGCGCCTTTAGTGCCCCGCCGTCGATGAGGCCCGGGCTATCCGCGGAACAATGACGGCGAGTTGTTCAGGCAGATCTCTCGACCAGCTCTCGGCGTCACCAGACCTGCCTGGAGAAACCCTTCCGGCAGGGCTCCCTTCTTACGTCTTGAACCTGAGCCCTTGCCTTCAGCGGGATACGAAACGGGATATTATCAGGAAGAGCGAGCAATTGAAACGGATAATCGCAGCCATCGGCCTCATGGCGACAGCGCAATGCTTCGCCCAACCAGCGCATCCAGTCCCCCCCCCCCGCCGGATGGTTCGTGTGGGAACACTGTCGGGCGCCAGGGGTACGCAGCCTAGGCCCAAGCGACGCGGCCTCGTCGCGAGGATCGCCTCGACGATGGCGCGGTCCTGATCTGGTAGAACCTGCGCGTCGTCCAGGCGGCGCAGCCGTTTGACGATCGCTCTCATCGGGCTTCTTCACTTCCGGAAGCCTCGCGACCATCACTAAGAACGACAGCCGATGCTTGGTCCAGCCGCGGACCCAGGTGATCGCCAGTCGCGGAAGCGCGAGCCCACTTCTACGGGGGTTCGAAGGCGAAGGAACTTCGTTTCCAGCTGCATATGGGGTCAGCACATGGTTGGCTCTGGAGACGAACGGAGTCAAGGCTCTCACGGTCAGTCTGAGGCCTCCGCCAGGATCATGTCCAGAATCTCCAGCTGGATGATGCCCCGGCGGGTTTCGTCCAATTCGCAGCCATTGGGGCGAGTGAGGCACTAAGCCTCGGTCATCGGTCAGCGGCGCTTCGAGCTTCCGGAGTCGCGTCTTAAGATTGATCATTTGGAAATTGGGGGGACTCTGGGGGTACCTCTGCGATCCGTGATCCGCCAGCGTCCACGTCTATCCGGAAGTCACAAGCCTTCACGGATGCACCGCCAGGACTACTGTCGAAGGCGACTGAACCGGAAGAAATTGCCCCACCGAGGCAACAATTGGGTATGTCCCCGCGGCGAGTGTGGAGGGCACCTGGATCGCCACCTGGTATAGACCCGCGAAGCCGGCCGCCAACGCCGTGCCGTAGACCGTCGCGGAGGCGCCGCCGATCGTCACCGTGGGAGGGGTGCTCGCCGAATATTGCTGGTCGCTCGGCACCACCACTCCATCTCCTACCGCTGGCGAGGTCGGACCGAACCCCGTGCCCCACAGGATCAGCACGTCGCCCGGCTTCGCGGCCACGGTGGTCAAACCCGAAAATGTCCCCGGCGCGGCTGCGTAGCTGTAATCGGTGCGCGTGGCGACCACCTGGTTATTCGGCCAGGTGAAGAACGCCGGCGAATACAAGCCTCCCAACGATTGGACGGGCATGCTGGCGGCGCCGTTGTTGTTGACCACGATGGATCCGCCGCCGGCCGTGCTGCCGCTGGGAGTCACAAGGTTGATCTGGGTCGAGCTCAGGTAGCTGATGTATCCGGGCACGCCTCCGAACGTCACGACCACTCCATCCAGCGACGTTGGAAGCACCGCCAGCAATGGAGTTGTTCCAATTGTCGGAACCCGAGATGGACGCCAGGTTCGTACCCTTGATGGTCCAGATGGAACCGCCGTAGTAGCCGCTCTGGAAGCTTGCTCCGTTCTCGACGTCGGTGATCACCGGCGTTGCCGGTGCACTGGGCGTGATCACATAGGTCACCTGGAGGTTCACAGGCGGATAGCCGGCCTCTGTCGGTGTAAACGTAATGGTTCCTCGGTAGGTCCCCGCGGCCGTCGGGCTGTTGGTGACCGTGATCGCCGTGGCGGTGCTGGTTAAGCTGGTGGAGCCGCCCGATCCGGCGTACAGCCACGGCCCTCCGGTTTGCGTCGTGGCGGAGGTGGTGTAACTCAGGGTGGGACCGTTGACGCTCTGGACCTCCAGGTATTGACTCTGGCTAGACAGGTTTTTGAGCGGCGCTTCAAAATACAAAGAGCTCGCGCTGAGTAAAAGCCCGGCCGGCTTCTTCGAAAAATCGACTTTGCGCACGAACGCGCCGACCGCATCGCCGATATAAAGATTGCCTGTGGGCCCCACAGCCAGCCCGGTGGGTACCAGCCCCGCCTGCGCGGCATAGCCGCCATCGCCGCCTGCCGAGTTTTTCCCGTCGCCCGCCGTCACGTTTACCACGCCGCCCGAAACCACGCGAACTTGATTGTTATTCCTGTCCGCAATATAAAGATCCCCCGCGTTGTCAATGGCCAGCCCCTCAATTCCCTGGAACTCCGCGTTGGTGGCCGGGCCTCCGTTCCCGGTGAACCCCGCATTTGTGCTCCCGGCCACGGTGCTGATGATCCCCTGGGGATTCACCATCCGCACACGCGTCGCCTGCGCGATGTAAAGATTTCCCTGTTTATCCATCGCCAACCCATACGGACCCAAAACGGAGGCGCTGGTGGCTAGCACGCCGTCGCCCCCGGATCCGCCGCCCGCGAACAAATGGATGTTGCCCTGCGTGTCCACCCTGCGCACGCTCCCCGTCAGGAAATCCGCGATGTATACATTCCCCGCGCTATCCACGGCTAGCCCCGATGGCTGCCCCAGCACAGCATTCGTCGCCAATCCGCCGTCCCCTTGCCCCCGGATCCCGGCCCCCCCGCCCGCAAAGGTAGTGATGATCCCCCTGGTGTCCACCTTCCGGACGCGGTTGTTTCCGGGATCGGAGATGTACAAATTTCCCGCCCCGTCGAACGCCAGCCCAGCGAAAGTTGCTGCCGGACCAAAGCCCGCGCCGGTTGCTGGACCGTTATCGCCGATGCTGCCCAGCACCGTGTAGCCCAGCTGCCCGGTGCCCGCGTAGTTATTGACAATGCCCTGCGCGTTCACCTGGCGAACAATGAAGTTCTGCGCGTCGAAGTAATAAGCGTTGCCCGCGCTATCGACGGCCATGCCTTGCGGCTGGCCCAGTTGCGACTGAGTTCCGGGTATCCCATTCGTAGTGGGGAGGCTGGGACCGCCCCCCGCGATGGATGTGATTACCTGCGCGTTGCACACGGGAGCAAGGAAAATCATGAGCGAGCCAAGCCAGAGAAGCAGCGGTGAAGATCGGCGAAGAGGGGACATAGCGTTTATTTAAACGGGAAAGGCGCCGCCGGTCAACTGGTGGCCGCTGCTTGAGCTGCTACTGAATCAGAGTCGGCTGGTCCGCAAGCGCCGCCTGCTGCCCCCGCTCGGTTTCCTGGGCTTCTCGTCATCCGTGCGCTTCGCCGCGATTTCTTCCAGGACGTTCCGCTTGGCCTCCATCGGAACGTGGGAGTTCCGGGAAAGCATAGCGCGAGACACGTGCCCGGCAATGCTCATAATCACCTCGTCATCGGCACCCGACTCGGCAAGCTCGGTGATTCAGGGTGTGGCGATTATCGTGCTACCGGACGTGAACGTTCGGTGGTGGTCAGTTTGATTCAAGGTTCGTTTTACGACAGAAGGGGCCGCGAAAGACCATGCGCCCGTGTGTCATCACTTCGCGGCCGGAGCTGCTCCCGGCGCTCCAGGTCCACCTTGTCCCGCCGGTGCTGCGCCGGGTGCTCCCGGTCCGCCCGGACCTCCCTTGCCCCTGCCGCCGCCGGGACCGCCCCGTCCCGCCCCTCTCCCACAGTTAGGCGTCGTGCAAACCGTCAGCTCGTGAATGTAGCGATTCTTACCACCCTCCACCCGAAACATCTGGCCGCTGGGGGCCCCGGATCCTTTGGCAGTCCGCCATCAAGGAAGGGGAAGTTGTGGAAGATGACCACGAAGCCGAAGTTCTCGTCGATGACGTAGCGCCGGTTGGTCACGTTGAGCGGCGAGGGGAACTTCCCCATGGTGCATGCTTGGGCCGCAGGGTCCCGGGTACCCGTGTACGTGCTGCCCTCGAGCCTGGCGCAGGGCGTGCCATGCGGCACCTGGACATCCGGATTCCCCCAATTGTCCAGGTACGCGTCGGCCGCTGCGCGGATGGCGGCGCGCGTATCGCGCTTGTCCTTGGGAATCTCGCTCCAGTTCTCGCCCTTTGAGAAGCCAAGGTACTTGTCCGCGCCGAACAGCCAGTCACCCTGGTCCGTCACCACGGATTCCATCTTCGACACCTTCCCATCCTCACTCGCCTCCATGCGCGTGAGGATCACGTACGGGTGCGGGTCGGTGGCGGCCACCACTTCCGTGAAGGCGGCGCATTGCGTCGTGTCGTAGAAGCTGCGGGTGAAGTCGATCTTCAGGGGTCCGGCCAGTACGCCCTTGGCAATGTCCATCGCCACGTCGTTCTCGCCGTAGTATGCGCCCTTCGCGAGGGGCACCATGGAGGACTTCCCCTCCGTTTGCGCCTTGACATACGTGTCGGCCAGCTTTGTGAGCGTCTCACGGGTGCATCCTGCCGCACTGGCACTCGCCGCGAAGGCCGCGCCGGCAAGGATGATCGAGCAGAACGTGATGGTGAATCTTGATTTTTCTGTTCTCATAGAAGCACTCCTCCTGGGTTCTCCATGCTATTGTATGCCGATTTCCCGCCCGCGTCGGCAGACGCGGATCGTCCCTTCAAAGCCTCGGCCCATGCCGCGTTTGCCGATGGGCGCCAGGATTTCGCAGGGTCCAAGATCGTCGCCGGGGGCGAGGGGCATGTGACGCAGATCAGGGTACTCGATCAGGGGGATAACACTCTGAGTGACGCGCCACTCGTAGAAAGCCGAGGCTGAGCGCCCAACACAACGTGAACGAGGTCTCCGCACCGGAATTGGTCTGCGTTGGCCCCAAACCGGAGAGCATCCCGTTTTAGCTCCCGGAAACAGCGCTCAGGGAATAGGCAACGATATTAGTCATTATAGGAAGCCAAGCACTCCGCGCAGCTGCCAGTCTCCTGGCGTTCCAATCGACGACTGGCTTCAAAAGGACGGTGCCGGTGTGATTCTTCTGCATCTTGCTGCGAATAATAGATTGAACATGGGAAGCGGGGAACGAGAGGAACGGTTTCAGGACCCTCATCGAGGAGCACAAGAAGATCCTCTATATAAGATCTGCCATTCTTATTGCCAGAACCCGGTCGACTGTGACGATTTGGATCGGGGACCTGGATCCGTTGAATAGAGCGCTGGTGATCCTATATCTGGATGGGAACAGTCATCGCGAGATCGCGGGGGTCCTAGGCATTAGCGAGACCAATGTAGCCACCAAGATTGGGCGAATCAAAGAAGCCTTTCGGAAAAGAAGCCTTTCGGCAACAAACGGGAGCGAGCATGGAACTCGATGAACTGAAGGAAAAATGGGAAGAGTACGACCGTAAGCTCGAAGTGAGCCTCAGACTGAACCGGCGCTGACGTCCACGCCGAGAGCCCCTTTCATGACGACGATGAAGATCGGATCCCAGGCGAGCGTCGTCTTTAAAAAGATCGCTTGTATATACGGATGCGCAGCTTTCGCAGAATTTCCAGGCGCTTCCCGCCCAGCCGCCACAAAGCGAACCGGGCGCGCGCGGTGGAGCAATCGCGCTAACGAACATTTGACACTACATGGCTCGCGGGAAACCTCGCTATCGGATGTGCCTTTTAGCGTTTTTCTGGGAGCCGACTGGCACCGCGAGGCTAATCCGTAGTTCTCAACAAGCCGGAATTGCCGAGCTCTACCTGGTAGATACGACTTTCAGGAATGTATTTCCGGCCCCTTCAGAGCCCGAACTGCCCCGCGACATATGGATTATTTGTCATGTCGCAATGCCATCAGTGGTTTGACTACGGAGTCGCGCGGCTCCCGCAGGCAGGCGCGCTGTTTGCCCTCGGCGCCTGAAGGAGTTTCACCACGACGCGATGTACAGCTTCTAGCCGTCAGTCTATGCTGATCGAGTCTTTGCTAGCCCATGAGAGAGACGAGACCTTGCGATCGGAATCGCGAGGTGACGCCTCCTCAGCAGATCGGTCCGTAACGTGCAACAGACATCGTGTGGAGGGCCGGCGGCCATTAGCTAAGCGTGGGCTTTTGAAACGATTCTGA
This sequence comes from Bryobacteraceae bacterium, assembly GCA_036498815.1. Taxonomy (GTDB): domain Bacteria; phylum Acidobacteriota; class Terriglobia; order Bryobacterales; family Bryobacteraceae; genus Palsa-187. Next base: position 15,866 of record DASYET010000053.1, read on the forward strand.
GAGGTCGAAACGAGGGCAGGATGCGCAAAACCCTGGTTGATCCAATCACCCTTAATCAGACGGCACCTGGACATGAGGCTTGGCTGGATGTGGGAAGAATCAGTCGGGTCGCACTGACATCCGAGGACCCTGGCTTCCCTATCGAATCGGTATTTCGCCCCGAAGCCTCATCTGGTTGGAGAGCAGGCGGAAAGGGCGAGCAGGCGATCCGGCTGACGTTTGAGCCGCCCCAGCGAATCCAACGGATTTGGCTTCGGTTCATCGAGACCGAAGCCAAACGGACCCAGGAGATCTCACTCCGATGGCGGAGCGAGCCGCATGGGGGCATGCGGGAGATCGTAAGGCAGCAATGGAATTTCAGTCCCAGAGGATCCACCATGGAGGTTGAGGATTTCAAGGTCGATTTGGAAGGTGTAAGCGTCTTGGAGTTGACAATAATTCCTGACTTATCTAGCCGTGAGTTTGTCGCCTCGCTCGCCGAGTGGTACATCGCCTGAGTGCTCGGACGCGACTCCAGCGCGACATCGCGGTCGAAGTTCTGCCCGGGCATGCTTCATCCGCCTAGAGATGCTAGCAATTTAAATTTTGAGACACCCGGCCGGCCCTAACGCGATGGAAGGGCCAGCACGGTTAAGAACGCGACGCCTCCTCCGACGGATGGTTTCGCACTCCACAGCGAGCATACGCTTTTTGTTAGTGGTGTTCAATTGCCCCATGCGGGGCTGGGATTTTGATGCAGTACTACCGTCGAATCCGCCCTAGCCCGTTCCCAGCCTTCCGCTTCTTCGGTTTCGTGGACTTCCGCCGGCGCTGGCGTGGTCAGAACAGCTGCTCGAGGCGATTTGACGGCCCGCAGCCTGGGGCTTTCCAGTATTGGCGGCATATATGAGCTGTAATCTAGGGCGGTAGGGGAGCTGCACAGGTAATTTCCTGGGGTTAAGAGTGTCATCGTCTTCCCTAAGTTCAGATGCCTCCGGGGAGGGGGGACGTGCTCGACGGAGTGTGTTCGTACGACCCATCGGTTCACAGGCGGGAGCGACGTAGCCCGACCTGATTCGTTCGGATCACCGCTTTCGGAGGGTGTTTGGCTGCACGTCTCGCGAAGGGTTCTGGTGATATACTGGCTGCGATTAGCTTCGGTTGATGCCTTGAGACCTTTGTGGTCTAATTTACGCGTAAGTCAGCATGAGTGACTCCTTTTGCAGAATCGCGGCAACGATCCGATGCGGTCCGGTTGAGGATTCCTACCTCACCACAGAGGGCGCAATTGCGCAAGCGATGAATCGCAATACGATTCTCGTTCATTCGTCCCTGTTCAGAATGACTGGTTCCAGCCAGTTCCTCATCCTTCTCCACGAGCTGGCTCATTTGCGGCAATTAGCCGAGCCTGGTAACGATTCGGTGCGCACGCTCGAAGAGGAGGCTTGGGAAGCGGCTCATTCCTGGGCCAGCGGCCGGATGTATCGTGTTCGAGGTAAAGCCCGGGGAAGGATGAATGCGCTAGTAGTCATTCAAGGCGGAGACAAAGGACATCCCTCCGCCCCGCCTTGGTACCGTTCTAACCCGGTTGAACCAATTGGGAAAGGGTCCACGATTACCGTCAAGGAAACGGCAGTGATTAAGGACATGACCTTTGAAGCCGTGCTGGACGCGATCATTAAAAATAAGCAGTCGGACGTTGTCATCGTCTGCCACGGCTGGGCCGAAGGGCTTGCGCTTCCCTTGATGGCAGGAGGACCGACCCCTGGCGGGGCACAAAAACAACAAATCTTCCCGCTCTCCGCCGATGGGAACCTGAAAGGAGAAGGAGGGCTCAAGGCCCCCGTCAGGAGTGACCATGACGTGGCGGGTCAGGCGCATCTCTCGGAAGCACAAGTCAAAACCTTGCGCGGAAAGATGAATCAAATCCGGGGATTGGGTCTTAACCACGTCGCGTTCCGGTCCTGCGATATGGGCCAAGACTTGGACTCCCTCCAGGCGTTCAGGAATTTCTTCGGTGCGAAGAGCGTGAGCGCTCCCAAAATCTTTGACAGCTATGGAGCGTTTACTCCATTCATCGGTGCAGGCGTGGAGGCCTGGGCCAAGACCAAACGGAAAAGCGAAGGATTTCGGATCGCGATAGACGAGGGGGTGGCGTTTGGGACTAAGAGAACGGATTCACCGCTTGCGTACAAGATTCTCTGTAAAGCCCCGGATAGTAAAACGTTCACCGCGTGGATGAAAACTCATATTGCGGACAAAGCCGGTACTGATGGAGTGGTATATCACGGCATGATGGATGCAGGCGTTGCAAACCCAGAGGCTCCCTACATCTACTTTGTGCGGGATGGTGCCTTTATTTCCAATATCGTCAATTACGCGGGGGAGTAGCTGTCAGCAGCCGGTGAAGATCAACCTGAGCGAGAAGCTTCCCGAATCTGGTGCTTTGTCCTGCTGATCATCTGCCGTGAAAATCTCACCACGCGCGCGCATCGACGGTGGAGACATGGACAGGGCCGCTGCCGTTTCGCGAACAACCTCGGGCAGCGGGCGCCATGGCACGTTCGAGATCCACGGCGAATTGGTGACTGAGCGCTGAAGGCAGCCGGGCGTCCGGAAGGGCAGTTCACGTCTCTGGCGACCCTGAGCAAGGCGATATCGCACGATGTCAGCGTGATGTGACGGACCGGTCGAGCTCACTTAAATCATAGAAACTAAAGCTAAGTATGTCCCATCTCCAGAGGGGGTGCTCGGACAAAACCCCAAAACCTCCCTTTCCGATGCTTGCTGCCGGGAAGGATGCGTAAACCGGGTTCGGGGCTCGGGATACCGCCCACATTTCCCGCCGCTGGCCAGGGAACGCCCCTGGGCGCGTCGGGTCGGGGGTAGGAGCGCGCCCGTGGCCTGCATCGGCCCTCAGTTGACGCGGGCGGCTTGCTTCAGGACCCGGGCGACCGACTCCAGCCGCCACGGGGTTCCCCGCCGAGTTCGGTAGGCCGCACCCCGCAGCCGGCGGATCTCCGCAAACACTGAACCTTGGCTCGGTTCCTCTTCTGCGACGGGCTATCGATTCAGTAACTCAGGAGCGGTTGGGTACGTTATCAACCACTACTGGGTCCAGCCCATTGCCGGCCATAACCGCCAGATCCGGCCAGCCCCTAGCTTCACGACGGTGTTTACCGCACGTACCAGTTTACATACGACGGATCGGCATAGTTTCTTTGGGAAGATGACGCCGGAGGAGTGGGCGATGCTGAGGTACAAACATCTTGACCATCATTTGCGGCAGGTTGGGGTGTGACGAGCTCCGTCCCAAATCCCTGACCGGCTCCGCACGTCGACGTGGCAATTGTCGTGCTCTGCTCCCATGCGGCTCGCCCATGTCGAATAGGCGGAGCCGAACGCATGAAACAGGACTTCACATCGCCCCCAGAGGCGCGAACTGGGGTTCGGCGAGATTCGGGAAACGCGGCGCTTGTCGTACTCGGAATCGTCGGGGCGCTGTATTTTGCCCGCGAGCTGTTCATCCCCCTTGCCTTTGCGCTCACCTTGACGTTCTTGCTGACTCCCGTCGTTTCAGTCCTGGAAAAGTTCCACTTGGGTCGAGTTCTGAGTGTTCTAACGACCGTCCTGGTTTCAATCGTCTTAGCGGGAGCGATCGGTTTGACGATCGCCGACCAGTTAATCGAAGTCGTCAACCAACTCCCGCTCTACCGTCAGAATATTCACGTCAAGATTGAGGCCCTGCGTCATCCCGTGAGTGGGCAATTAGGGCAGGCAGCGGAGAGCGTGAAAGAAGTCGCGAAGGAGATCGCGGGCCCGGCAGCACCTCCCAGCCCTACTGCTCAGGACCCGAAGCAGGCCGTGGCAAGACCCACGCCGGCCTCTCCGATGCCCGTTCAAGTAATAGAACCAACTCCGGGAGAGTGGGCGGAGGCTCGTGATTTGGCCACTCCTTTCCTCGGCCCATTGGCGCGGGCCGGAATGGTCATCATCTTTGCGGTCTTCATGCTGCTGAAGAGAGAGGACCTGAGAAATCGCTTGTTGCGACTGGCCGGGCCAAGCCAGTTGAATCTCATGACTCAGGCCCTTGACGACGCTGCGGCTCGAGTCAGCCGGTACATCCTCATGCAGGTCCTGGTGAACGCGGGATTCGGAGCGCTGTTTGGCCTAGGGCTGTACTGGATTGGCGTGCCCTATCCGATGCTCTGGGGAGTGGTGGCGGCCATCCTGCGGCTTGTGCCCTATGTCGGAACACTTGTTGCTGCTACGCTACCGCTTGCACTCTCCTTGGCCGTTTTCGATGGATGGATCAGGCCGGTACTGGTGCTCGCTGTAGTGATCAGCTTAGAACTGATCACCGCGAATTTAGTTGAACCGTGGCTCTACAGCTCTCATGTCGGCATCTCCGCATTAGCGCTCTTGGTGACAGCCGTTTTCTGGACTGTTTTGTGGGGTCCGGCCGGCTTGATTTTGTCGACCCCGCTCACCGTCTGCGTCGTGGTGCTGGGACGGTACACCCGGCGGCTTTCCTTCTTGCACATCCTACTCGGAGACGAACCTGTATTGTCCGCGGAAGCTATGGTCTACCAGCGGCTACTGGCGATGGATCAAATGGAAGCCCGCACGGTGGTCGACCAATTCTCGAAGGACAGGACATTGGTGGAGCTTTACGACTCGGTTTTCATCCCTGCCCTTGGTTTGGCTGAGCAAGACCGGCACAAAGGAGCCATCGATGCCGCGAGAGAAGAATTTCTGTTTCTGAGCATCAACGAGATGATCGCCGAGTTCTCCGAACGCTCGCCGGCGGAGGGCGCTGCAGGAGAAGGTGAGTCTCAGGCAATCGAGGCCCCGCACTTGGAGGGAAGGGTGCTTTGTATTCCGGCCCACGATCGCGCCGATGAACTGGCGGCCGCGATGCTGGCGCAACTCCTGGAGCAAGAGGGTTATACCACGAGGGCCTTTTCGTCGAGTGTCGCCGTGCTCGACGAATGGATACCGTTTATCGGGGCGGAATCGAACGAGGTCGTCTGCATCTCGGCGCTGCCGCCTTACGCATTCGCACCGGCGCGAAGTCTGTGCAGGAAAATCCGCGAGCGGTTCCCGAAGCTGAAGCTGAAGGTGATGGTTTGCGTTTGGGGATTTAACGGCGATCCACAGAAAGCCAGGATGCGTTTCGAGCGGACTCCTCCCGACTATTTTTCAACCAGCCTTGCCGATGCCGTCGAGCACATTCGTCAACTGACCGATCGAAAGTCAGGGGCCGGGCCCCAAGTGAACTCACCCGTGGAAGTCGGTCCTGCTGGAGCCGCAACGTGAACATAGGAGCACCAGCGGCCGTCGGAAGCTCAGCGCACGCGGGTTATGTGAAGTGTGCAGTCGGGTCGCAGTTCTTGCAGTGCAAGCGGAAGGAATTGCTCGAACTTCAGGCGACCGGTATGGTTCAGCATTCGCATGGGCCGGCAATTCGATTTCCATCGACAAACCAGGAGAACTAGGAAGGAGTGGTGTTATGCCAGTCTTAGAATGCATCGCGTCGTCACCGCGTGAACAAGCATTGCAGTTATGTACCAATGCTGGCAATTTGAGACGGCAGATTTTGCGAGTCCTGCGCGCCTAAACATTTCGCAATGCTTCGGCGAACGGCGTGCTAGTGAGGCTGATGCATGCCTTTTTCGAACGCGAGACGCTGGCTGGCCATCGGTGCGGCAATCTTTGCACTCTGCTTTTTCGTGGCGCGCTACTATCGAAACACTGTCGTTGAGATCATTCCCGAACTGAGCAATCCATCTGACTTCTTGGTTTACCACCAAGCGGCACAACACATTGTGAAGGGTGAAAGTCCCTTTCTGGCTGACGGCTACATTTACCCTCCACTGCTGGCGTTCGCGCTCACACCGCTCGCGACACTCGACTATGTAACAGCGCGCCGCGTCTGGTTCGCCGGTTCCCAACTCTTTCTGATCGCCTCTGCCATTCTTCTGTGGCGACGGTTCGGCCGCGACTGGTCCTCAGCATGTTGGATTGCGTTCGTATGGGCCTTCGGTGATGCTGCCGGCGAAGCCCTCGGCGCGGGCCAAGTCGGACCATTCTTGACCTTTCTGGTGGTGCTGGTTCTCACAGCTAGTCGCCGGAAGCGAGGAGCGGCAGTAGCTCTGGGATTTGCCATCAAGTTATTCCCGGGACTTCTCGGCGCGGCGATTCTGCTCAGACGTGAAAAGCACGCCGTCCGTTCGATGATCGCAGGAGCCGCAACTGCAATCCTGCTCCCCTGGCTGGCGGTCGTTACCTTTCTCCGTGGCCCCTCGGGGTTCGGCAAGACCAGCAGCCTAATCGGAACTCCGGCAACGCTAAGCTGGTCGGTGCCCTCTGTCGCTTTGAGGATTTTCGATCCGGCCCGGCAGAGTTACTTGTTGCCGAGCAATTGGATGTTAGGCACCAACCTGGAGCATTTTCGATTGCCCGCGGTCCTGGCTGCGGCCAGCATGACAGTCTCGATCCTCACTCTGGCCGGAGGACTCTTTGCATTGATCCGATCTTCCGGCTTTCGAATTCGCGAGGCGCAATTGCCGTGGGCCTTGTCTGCCCTGACCACTCTCGCTCTGGTTGCGGCTCCGATATCGTGGACGCACTACCAGGTCCTGGAATATCCCGGAGTCGCATTAATCCTGATCGACACCTGGCGCCGTCGTCAATGGACCCAACTCTCCGCCGCGCTTGTTCTGGCCGCGCTGATCTATCCGATGCCGAAGCACATCCTCGATGCGATGCGGCTCCATTGGACGGGATCATTCATCACACTGTTTTTCTGGACCGCGGTTCCCGCTGTTGCGTCGGTTGGGCTGATGATACTTCTCGTCAAGCGCGCCGCCCAATCACGAGCCTTGACGATCGTCTCACCTGCGTCCGCGTTTACTTCTAGCGCGCCGTTTGACTTGTCGGTGTTGTCCCTTCCGTCGCCGGTAAAGGTGTTGGATCTGGCGGTTGGAGAGCCGCTGATGCGTCCGGATAGTGAGAGGCGTCGGTGGGTGGGCCACCAGGAATCTCGATAAGGGGAGGGAACACCGGAAGGCGGATTGCTCTGAATACAACGGTGGAGCCCGCTCCTGCAGCCGATCAACGCTGTGCGTTGCACTTCAAACCAAGGGATAGACTTTATGAATTCAATGAAAGATGCCCTCACAAAAGCTTTGGAACACCCGATAGAGCAGGAAAACCGGCGAAAAGTAGCCCCATCGCGCAGCAAGCGATCGCCTTCCCTCGAAGGCACGGCACCGATGCATGAATTCGTTGGCGGTTGGCTGCTGACGGGCATCGTCGGGTTTTCTTTCCTCCTCGCGTACAGACTCCTTAGGAGATAGCCGGGAAATTTTCCCGGCGGGAACCCGCGCGCCGAGTTCCTCGTCGTCTAACTGAGTCGCAGCCGCCGGACAGCGCGTCCGGCGGGCATACGCTCGGGCCGGAGGCTCACGGCTGAATCTGCAGGAAGTTCAACATCCCTGGAAGCGGGTTAGGCTGCTCAAAAAGCTTCAGGCCGACGAATCCACCGTTGAAGTACTGATTCGGGTCGGGAATAGAACCCCACTTGAAGAAATCGGCGATCTGCTTCTGCGCAGCGACGGCAATCGCGGTCTCGAGAGGTGGCATCGAAGGATCAAAAAGAGTCGGATTGCTCAGGAATCGATGCGGGTAGATAGGATACGGAACCCCAGGCATTACCACGCCCAGCAATTGCGGCTCGATCGCCGCCGCGAGATCGGTCCGGAGCATCCAAGTATTCCTTTGGAGCTGGGCGGTGCGCACGAAGGCCGACTCGGTCGGATTCGGGACTTCGAGATCCCCCAGTCCGAACTGAACCAGGATCGGCCTCTGAGCGACACCCGGCAGCGGGGCCGTCTTAAGGTGCGCTGCGTAGCTCAAAGGATCGCCCAGCATCCCCAGCCACTCCGTCTGTTCGAACGCGGCTTGAATCGCAAGCGCACCGGGTATCTTGTCCGTGACAACCTGACCGCGGTAGGCGTACTCATCATTGAAGCTGTCATGGAAGTAAGCCTCGGAAGGAGCCGGTGGAACATTGAACAGGGAAGGAGTGAAGCCCGACAAATACGCAGCTCCAAGCTGGCGTACGATCGGGCTCAAACGCCCGATGTCGGCTTGCGAGCCGCCGCCGCTGTTGATCGCCGCGCCTGCGATATTTGGCTCAACAGCCGCGAAGAGAGTCCCATAGAGCGCCCCCAGAGATTGCCCGGCGTAGTAAATGCGGGACGTGTCCAGGTTGAGCCCCAACCCTTGCGTGCCACGGATTGCATTTAACAAGGTGAATAGATCTACGACAGTCTGCCGCAAGCAATCGCGCGTGCCCACCGCTCCCGGCAAGATGCAGCCGTCCGTAGGCCCGATCGGCGCGGTAGGCGAGAATTGAATTCCGCGCCCAGGAGTCGGAATCGTGGAAGTTCCGCTCTTGGTCACGACTTGCACCGAGCCCAGGGGGCCGTACCCGTGGCCGGTCACTTCAATCGCAAGCGTCGCGAAGCCCTTCTGCGCCCATGTGGAAGCCGCAAACGTGGATGCCCCGAACTGGCTGTCGCCGAGACCGTGGCCGAAAACGATGACGGGGATCTTGCCCCCCGGAACGGAACTCGCCGGAGGCAAAAAAAGATGGAACGACACGGGCACCAGCGCGCTGGGGGCGGAAATCGGGGTGTTGGTTGGCGTGGTGGAGATGGCTCCCGCCTGAGGCCCGCTTGTGTTGAGATAGAGCGGCGAAAGATAGATGCCGAAGGAGACTTTGTCTATCCCTGAGAGCACACTCAGCGGAAAGGCCTGGTCGTAATTCACTCCTGCGGCCCCGCTGTCCGGCATCCACACCATCGATGTGATGTCGGCCATGTTAAACGTCGACATTGGACCATACAAAGTGCCGGCGCCCGGAATCGAGCCGGAATGGACGGCCGCCCGCGCCTGTTGCAGCCACTGTGTCGCGCTCATCGTGGTGAACAGGGATGCCGCGATAATACCGCCCGGTGCGTTCCCGTGGCCGTTTCCGCCGTTCACCAATCCCAGTGCCTGTGAGAGCATCCGGCAGTATGTAGAACTGCTTTTTGCCACGCAGTCGCTGTAGTCTTTGCCGGTCTTCAGCCTCTGGCCCTTCGCATCCTTCACGTTGGAGTCCACCAAGAGCAAATAGGTCGTGTCTTGATCGAGAATCTGGTTCGGCTTGGCATAAGCACACTCGCCTACGGGATCGTAAATTACTTGATCGATTCCGATCGATACCGCCGTATTGGCCATACTCGTAAAGCTGATCCCGGCGGTGAGCGTGGACGGGTCTACTGATGCCGAAAAACACACCGTGATGCGAGGATTCACGCTGAATCCATCCAACTGATTCAGTAGCTCTGTGTCGACGCACTGAGAAGAAGTTGAGAGCAGGGTGCATCCAGTGGGAAACGGAAGGTGCACCTGCAGTCCGGTCTTCTGTGTCGAAGTGGGAACCGTCAAGGCGTTTGTCGGAAACGGTCCGACTGAAGGAGAGGAAGGCTGAAACAAGACCGACGTGTCTCCGGCCCACAGCCGAAACGGAAGAAATAGAAGTAGCGATAATCCAAATTTCATGATGCCTCCGAGCGATCAGGTTGCACGATCAAAGGGTTACTCTGAACAGGCCGCGAGAATCGGGCCTCCCCTTCGGAGATTGGATTCACCAGGGATCTGGAATGTTTCGCGACGCCCCATTTCGGCATTCCGAGCCTCGCCTCGTGCCGGTCAGAAAATGTATGGGGATGGCGGGCGTGAATTGCCTCCAACTTCCTTGAGCGTGCGTGGTTGGCCCGAACCTTTGAACCTCTCTAACCCGCTCTGACGCCTTGACTGACTTCGTTTCGAGGATTGGGATTGCATCGCTTGTTTTTCCCAGGACTTGATCGGACGCGACCTGTGAGCGCTCGAAAAGTTCTGAGCATTTGGATCACGCGAGTTGGGAAACAAGCCACGTCTTTGCGAAGTCCCAGTCCCGCTTCAGCGTCGCGACCGAGATCCCCAGCACTTCCGCCGCGTCCGCTTCCGTTAATCCGCCGAAAAAGCGCAGCTCCACCACCTTCGCGGCACGAGCGTCCAGAACTTCCAGTCGAGCCAGCGCTTCATCGAGTGCCAAGAGCCGCTCATCCAGACTTACGCCGACGTCGGAATCCAGCAGCCCGAGTTTGGCGATGCCGCCTCCTCGCTTTTCGCTATGCGCCCGCCGTGCGTGGTCTAGCAGCACGCGCCTCAACTGTTGGGCCGCAACCGCGAAGAAATGCGCCCGATCCTTCCACTCCACCGGCGAGGAACGAAAGATCCGGAGATAAGCTTCGTGCAAGACCGCCGTAGTTTGCAAGGTATGCTCACCGTGTTCGCGGCGCATTTCACGCGCCGCAATCCGATGCAAGTCGCCGTAGACCAATTCCATGAGTTGGTTCGCAGCTTGCGCGTCGCCGAGCCGCCATCGGTCGAGAAGCCCAGTGATCTCGTGCGTGTCGCGATCTTCCTGCATATCCGCTACCGTCTATTGTGAGCTATTTTCTCTTGACGCCACGCTAAGCTCAGTGGGAGGGCACACAGCAGTGACGCCTGAAGAACTAAGCCGAATCCGGAAAATGTACGAGAAAGCACTGCCCCTGAGCGCTTCGGCCAGGGAAGTGTACGTTAGCGGGGAGTGTCAGGACGAGGGCGACATTCGCGCGGAAGTCGAGCGGCTCCTGAACGCTCACGACAACATCCCGAACTGGCTCGATCGGCCCGCCCTTGGAACGGCCAGAGCGTTTGCCACTCTCGATCCTCCGAAGCTGGAGGGGCGCAGCCTCAGCGGTTACACCCTGATCCGCGAGGTCGGCCACGGCGGCATGGGTTCCGTCTATCTGGCTGAGCGATCCGATGACACGTTCCACCGCCAAGCAGCCATCAAGCTGATATTGCCTCCCGCTGGTTCCGCCCCAGTCATCGCCCGGTTCCAACAGGAGCGCGAAATACTTGCATCACTGGATCACCCGAATATCGCCAAGCTCCTTGATGCAGGCGTGACGGAGGAGGGCTGGCCTTACTTCGTCATGGAGTTTGTGGAAGGGCAGCCCATCAATCGTTGGTGCGACGAGCGGAAGCTGAACATCAGCCAGCGGGTCGAATTGTTTCGCGGCGTCATCGACGCGATTCAATACGCTCACCGGCATCTGGTGGTTCATAGGGACCTGAAGCCGGGCAACATCTTTGTAACCAAGGATGGGGTTGTGAAGTTGCTCGACTTCGGAATTGCCAAGGTGCTGTCCGGCGGGGTGGTTGGAAAAAAGGCCGACACCTTAACGCTGGCGAGTATGATGACCCCGGAGTACGCGAGCCCTGAGCAGTTGAACGGCACGGCGATTACCACGCAATCCGACGTCTATTCGCTCGGCGTTGTTCTCTACGAACTGCTGACCGGACACAGACCCTACCGTTTGTTGAGCGCGGCCGCGCATGAGGTCGCACGAGTGATTGTAGAGGTGGAACCGTCGCGCCCTAGCGATGTCGTGACCACGTCGGAGCCGGCCTCCGGACGCGACCGAACTCAGATTACGCCCGAAACCGTGAGCGCCGCCCGCGAAGGGGATCCCCATCGCCTAAGCAAGCGGCTGCGTGGCGACCTCGATTCCATTCTGCTGATGGCCTTACGCAAGGAACCGGAACGCCGGTATGGTTCGGCGGAATCCTTTGCGGATGATCTTCAACGGCACCTGGAGCAACGGGCCATCCTCGCCCGTGAGGCGACTCCCTGGGAGAAATTCTATCGCGTCTGGTGGCGGAATCGCGGCGGATGCACGGCGGGCACCGTCGTTGGGTTTCTGTTTCTTTGCGGCATGGCCGCGGTCGTTCTCCAGGCGCAACAAAACATTCAGGCAGCCATACTGGACTCGAGGATCGTACTCTTCCTCGAACCTTTTTGGATCTTCGTTTGGGGTCTCGCGCTCAGCGCCCAGGTGACTGCCGTCTATTTTTCGCGCGCCTTCATGCCGCAAAGCCTCGTTGTGAAACGGGCTGGCGCATTTACCGGCGGCCTGGTTTGGGGGCTTGGCATGATAGGCAGGTGGTGGCTCGAACGCGATCTGGGCTGGTGGCACAGCAGGATTGCGGGGCATCCTGATCCGCTCATGCTTTTCTCTCGGCCCCCAAGGTTGGGTTTCTGGACCTGTTGGATCAGCGGGAATGCCCTGGTGTTGGTTCTGTTCATGATCGGACGCCGGTTCGGATGGAAGGGCCAAGCGATGGCGCTCACGTTGCTTGGGCTGGGCCTGCCGCTCCTCGAACGCCTGTGGTTCGGTGAGTTGATTCCCGCGCTCCAGTATCCGCCCCTTGGCGTCGCGCCGTTTCTAGGTAGCGGAAGCATACTGATCGCCATTGGGCTGATCGCTATTCTCGTCATGCGCTTGATTGGCGGGCCGGAAGCTCCGAGCGCCGAACGCAAATAAGCCAGACTCCTTGTTATCGCCATGCAAGGGGAGAAGATCCCGGACCAATCGATTCCGGCGGCCACGAGCACACGCTGGTATTCCCGATCGGCGCCAAAAGCATCTTGACGTATGAGGATGGCTGATTATAGTTCTACGAAGAAGTGGAGAAGACAGTCATGATTCCGAACTACTCGATGGCCTTGAGGGTTGCGCCAAGATCAAGATTGCACTGACCCAGAGCGACTATTTGAGTGCTGAACGGCTGTTATTAGACGAGGTCGAGATTCCGACCTTTCTCCTAATGGAAGCCGGTCCCTTCTAAACGCCGACCGATCCCAGACGGTGGGCGCTGCAAGACGAGATCGACGTCCTAAAAGTGGCGCTACAAGCCGGGAACCGCTCACTCGCGGAAGGTCACTTGCGAGCACTGGTTTCCAAGCTCGAAACGCTGGCCGGCGAATGCATCGCCGCTGTTTGATTTGCTACCAAATTTGCTACCTCGCAAAAGTTAAGGCCGCCCTGGTCGGGCGGCCTTTTTCAATAGCTGCTTTATTTATATTGTGGTGCGGAGAGGGGGACTTGTTCTCTTGCCGGTCACTGAAAACATGTAAGTTATACACACGTCAAAGGTCTCAAAGTTCCAAAAACGCCAGAAGCACCGTACCGAGTCACACGGAGAGTCACACAGCCCATCCGGCCCGGCCTAACCTCGGTTTGAGAGTCGCCTTCGGGAAGCCACTCACGATCCGCTTCTCCCCGTTAATTGGCGCAAGCCAGATGCAAAAATTAGAGGCCCTGGGATGAGCGCCGCCAACGTTCGGCCAATGCCAGGTCCGTTTACCCCCGCCGAGGTTGCTCGCTATTATAAGGTCCGCGGTCCGGGGATTCGGCAAACGGGTCACGAATGGCGGGGCCCATGTCCCTTGCATGTGGGTAAGCGGGATTCCTTCGCTGTCAATCCGCTAACCGGCGACTGGTTTTGCCACTCGGAGTGCGGGCGGGGCGGATCCCTCATCGACTTTGAAATCGAACTAAGTGGCAAGACTTTCTCCGAAGGCGCCGTCGAAGCACGCGCCATAGTAGGAAGGCTGGGCGATCTCCGAAAAGGCGCGATCGTTAGCACCTACGACTATGTTGACGAGGACGGGAAGTTGTTGTTCCAGTGTGTGCGTCATGAACCCAAGCATTTCAGTCAGCGGCGGCCTGATGGCTCCGACCGATGGATCTGGAATCTTCAAGGCGTGCGGCGCGTCCTTTTCCGCCTGCCGACCCTGAAGGATGCCGAAACAGTTCTGATTGCCGAGGGCGAAAAGGATGTCCTCAATCTGGTGAAGCGCGGCTTCGTCGCTACCTGCAATCCGATGGGGGCAGGGAAGTGGCGAACCGAGTATAGCGACCAACTTGCCGGCAAGCAGGTCGTGATCTTCCCCGACAACGATGAGGTTGGTGAGCGGCATTGCGTAGATGTTGCGCGGTCGCTCCAAGGGAAGGCAACCTCGGTACGCATCGTACGAATACCGGTGGGCAAAGACGCGAGCGATTGGATTGCCGCCGGCGCCACCCGTGATGATCTACTGAAGGCCATCGGCGTGGCTGCCGTGTACTCCGACCGGGCAGCCTCGGATACTCCAGCCAAGTCGACGGACTGGGCCAGCCAACTCCTTATGAGTGATCGAGGCGCGCCGAGAGCGGTGCTCGCAAATGCAATCACAGCGCTCCGCCTCGCGCCGGAGTGGGATGGAGTGTTAGCCTTTGACGAGTTTTCTCTAGGGACAATGGCGCTGAAGGATCTGCCATGGCAGGCCAGTCTGGTCGGCGCTGAATGGACAGATCACGAGGACAGGCTCACTGCGGATTGGCTTCAACATCATGGCATCTACGTCACGGTGGAGATCGCGGGTCTCGCGGTGCAGACAGTCGCGAAAGATCGAACCTTCCATCCCGTGCGTGAGAGGCTCGATGCTTTGAAATGGGATGGAGTCGACCGCATCCACAGCTGGCTAAGCGCCTATCTCGGGGTCAAGCCGACGGAATACACAGCAGCCGTGGGTGCGCGCTGGCTCATTTCCGCCGTAGCCCGAATCTACCGTCCTGGCGCAAAAGCCGATTGTGCTCTGATCCTCGAAGGCGAGCAGGGCTTGATGAAATCGACGGCGCTGAAGACTCTGGCGGAACCCTGGTTTACCGATGAAATCGCAGACCTGGGCAGCAAGGACGCGGCCATGCAGACGCGCGGCGTCTGGGTCATTGAGATCGCAGAACTTGATTCGATGAGCCGTGCCGATGTTTCCAAGGTCAAGGGATTTATTAGCCGCACCAATGACAGGTTCCGACCTCCCTACGCGAAACGCTTGATCGAATCTCCTCGCCAGTGCGTGTTCGCCGGCTCCGTCAATCATTGCACGTACCTACGGGATGAGACCGGAGGCAGGCGCTTCTGGCCCGTAGCATGCACGCGGATTAGGTTGGAAGAGTTGGAGCGCGATCGTGACCAACTCTGGGCGGAAGCCGTCGCTCGCTTTCGAGATCGTGAACCGTGGTGGCTCGATACGGTTGAGCTGAATCTCGCGGCTGAGCAGGAACAGGCCGATCGATACGAGGGCGATGCTTGGGACGAGCTAATTGCGGACTGGACGAAGGGAAGGCAATCAGTTTCCCTCGATGAGGTGTTGACGCTCTGCCTAGTGAAGCCGAAGGCGACCTGGGCGCAATTCGACAGGACGCGCATCGCGCGATGCCTGCGGGCACTTGGATGGGAGCGCTTCAAGGCCGGACCCCGTTCGGTGCGGGAGTGGCGCTACCGGCGGCGCGCGGCGTCCCACTCTCTGCCCGTGTCCCAGCCGGTGTCCCAGGAGTGGGTCGAGAGCGGGTCACCGGAAACCCTTGAGAAGCAACCATCCACGACGAGTGTCCACGTGGCCCAGTGTTTTCGTGCAGGCGCACGTGAGAACGAGGTCTCGGTGCAGTGTCCTGGGAATTCCTAGTAGAAGTGGGTCAAGTGGGACACAGGGACACGAGCAGTAGATTGGGAGAAGCTTCTATGAACTTGCGAGCGACGGTGAAGCAGATCGAGTTTTGGCTGATTGACAAGCTTATTCCATTTGCAAGGAACCCGAGAACCCACTCCGATGCGCAGATTACGCAGATCGCCGCCAGCATTGCCGAATTCGGATTCAATAATCCAATCCTGGTGGACACCATGGCCGGCATCATCGCAGGCCACGGCCGTCTTCTTGCCGCGCGCAAGCTGGGCCTCGCCGAGGTGCCGGTCATCGTGCTGGACCATCTCACTGAGGCGCAGAAGCGGGCGTACATCATCGCGGACAACCAGCTCGCCCTGAATGCGGGCTGGGATGAGGGGCTCCTCGGGATGGAGCTTGCCGCACTGCGAGAAGAGGATTTCGATCTGGACTTGATTGGCTTCGAGGACGAAGAACTCGCCCGCCTGCTCGCTGCGCAGGACGCTACACACGGACTAACCGACGAGGACGCCGTTCCGGACCTTCCGACGACGCCGGTTTCTGCGGCCGGCGACTTGTGGATCCTCGGGAACCATAAACTTCTCGTGGGCGACGCCACCAACGTTGCCAACGTCGCCAAACTGATGGCGGGCGACGCTGCGGACATGATGTTCTTGGACCCGCCGTACAACGTGGACTACGAGGGCTATACCGAGGAGCACCTAAAAATCAAAGGCGATCGAATGAGCAACGCCCAGTTCAAGGAGTTTCTCGAGGCGTCATTCCGTTCGTGCCGAACCGCGGCCAAGCCTGGCGCATCGCTATACGTGTGCCATAGTTCGTCATGGCAGCGCGAGTTTCAGGACGCCTTGGAGGCGGCCGGCTTCGAGGTGCGCTGCCAGATCATCTGGGCGAAGAACACCTTCGCTTGGGGGTTCGGACGGTACAAGTTTCAGCACGAGCCGATCTTCTACTGCCACGTGGCCGGACAGAAGGATCCTTGGTACGGAGACAAGTCGCAATCGACGCTTTGGGAAGAGAAGAAGCCCGCAGCCAACCGGCTGCATCCGACTATGAAGCCGGTGGAACTCGTTGAGCGCGCCCTGCTCAACAGCAGCAAGACGGGAGACCTCGTGGTCGATTTGTTCGGGGGCTCGGGTAGCACCTTGATCGCGTGCGAGCGCCGCGGACGCGCTGCGCGGCTAATGGAACTGGACGCCCGGTACGGGGACTGCATAATCCAGCGGTATCAAGAGTACGCGGGGAAGCAGGCTGTGTTGGAGGGAGGTGGCCGCTCTTTCGACGAGATCGCGCAGCTACGCCGGAAGGAAGCCAGGCTGGGCAGCGGTCAACGGGATCGATGGACTTCACAGAAGAACGTCCCTGGCGATCCTTGACCGCTAGATGGACATTTCAAGAAATGAGCGAGAGCGACATGACCCACTTATCCAAGCGCCTGGCGAAGCTGGAAGCGGCCGTAGCGGCAAACTCACCCTGGAGTGTAAGCTCCGCGGAGGTCGACAAGGTCGCCCTGGGGCTGCTATCTGCAGCCGATCGCGATCTGGTACAGCAGGCAAGAGCGCGCGGGAACGTAACTTCGCTCGAGGAATCGCATGCTGCCGTGTGGGATAGCTGGGACGCGGCGCTGGGAGAGGCAATTCGCCGGACGGGGTATCCGGTTCGCTTTCACGCCATCGATTGGGAGATGTGACGTCAAGTTCGCAGAAAAGGGTGATGGTCTTCAGAGCAAAGCAAAGCCCGCCGCGGCCGAAGCCGGGCGGGCCGGGAAGGGAAAGGACAATGTTAGGGTTTGATCGAATAGATGCGCTGGCCGTCCTCTGCCTTTGCGGAGGTCACCGTGAGTCCCATCTTTTTGCACACCGTCCCCGACAGGAACCCGCGCACGGAATGCGACTGCCAGCCGGTGGCCTTCATGAGTTCGTTGGCTGTGACGCCGCCGGGCCGCTTCAAGAGGTCCAGGATGTTCGCCGTCTTGCTGCCGTCGCGGGTCGTTTTCGAACTCTTGGCACCCTTGGCGTCCTTGGCGCCGCGCGGGGCGCTTTCTTCGCCGGGCGGGCCTCCCTGGCCGCCTTGCCCTTCTTGGGCGCGACGTGCGCGCGACCTGGCGCGCGGGCGGCCTTCTTGGTGGCTTTGGGTTGCTCGCCGGCCGCCGTGGCGGAGGCGGCTTCTTCTTCGATCGTCTTCATGTGATTTTCTCCTTCCGCGGTGATCACCGCGGCCACAACATGAATCACTCAGTCCGGCGGAAAAGGCAACTCAATTCTGCGGAAATCAGAGCAGGCGATGGAGTGGCGATGAAGGTCGCCCCTGGGTGCCAGGCCGCGAGGAAATTCTAATGGCCCACCCGCGAACAAAGCTGAGTCGCAAGCAAGAGGATGCGATTGTAGCGCTTCTCTCCCAACGGAATGTGGAGGAGGCAGCCCGTACCGTCGGCGTGCCCATTCGAACGATGTACCGTTGGCAGAAAGAGTCCGACTTCGATATCGCCTACCGGGAAGCTCGCCGTGCCGCCTTCTCTCAGTCGGTAGCTCGCCTGCAACAAATGTCGGCGGCGGCCGTCTCAACTCTGGGCAAAGTCATGGTGGACCAGAATGCGCCGGCAGCCAGCCGGGTGAGGGCGGCCAGTAGCGTCTTGGATCTCGCAGCCAGGGCGATCGAAATCGAAGATCTCGAAGCACGTTTGTCGGCACTCGAAGACTCCGTCGAGGCGCAGAGGGATACGAGGTAATCGCAAGAGGATGAAGCCCGCCCTTCTTCGCAGAATCGCCAGCTTAGAACGAGCAGTCGTGGAACGACCATCCCAGGGACCTGTGAGTGGGCGCACCTTTTGGGCGCAGGTGGAGGCGCGCATCCGACTCACCCAGGAAATCTTCGAGGACGCATTTCAGGCTCTCGTGGTCAAGCTCACCGATGACGAACTGGAAGCGCTCCTCGCAGAAGAGCAGGCAACCGCCGCAGATTCTAACGCCGGGGCAGTTCCTCAACACCACAGCCTCTGATAACAATGATTCGCAATCACCGGGTTAAGCTTCCCGGCCCGCTTCGTGCCACCGATGGGGTTGACTCGCTCCCTCGGCCTGAGCCATTCATGTCTGGGAGCGGTACCGCGGTCCTCAGGGTTAGGGAGCGGATGCGCCGTTTTCTTTCTATGAATTTCCGCTTAGTCTGGATGGGATCGGACGATGATTCAGAGGGCCCGGCTCAAGCTTTAAATACCGCGGCTCCCGGTTCCCCCCCGAGGGCACTTCCGCGTTATGTGCAACGCGGGACAGAGATGGTCCACCAGGAAGTGCAGCCGAGCGGACGCCTGAAAATCACTGCGGTAGCGAACTTCCACGCCCACATTGCTCGGGACATCGTGATCGATGACGGGGAGCAGGAGCGGCGTGAATTCGGCATCGAAGCCGAATTGGCTGGGAATCGGTTGGCGTTCTCTGTGTCCGCGGCGGAGTTCGTGCGAATGGATTGGGTCCTGACCAAGCTGGGGCCGCGGGCGATCATCTTCCCCGGCCAGCAGCAGCACGTGCGTGCCGCGATTCAATGGTTGTCTGGCGAGATCCGGCAAGAACGCATCTTCACGCATCTGGGCTGGAGGAAGCACGGCGCCTGCTGGATGTATCTTCATGCCGGCGGCGCCGTAGGTGCCGACGGGCCTGTTGCGAACGTGCAGGTCCACTTGCCCGGCGCTTTGCAGTCCTATCTAATCCCCCAACCGAAGGATTCCGATGACGGCGCACGCGCGGTCCGTGACAGCCTGCGCTTTCTAGACGTCGCGCCCGACCGAATTACTTTTCCGCTTCTGGCCGGGGCGTACGCTGCAGCACTGGGGAGTGCGGGTTTCAGCCTGTTTCTCGCGGGCAAAAGCGGCGTCTTCAAGAGCGCCCTTGCCGCCCTTTGCCAGCAGCACTTCGGACCAGCGATGGAGGCATCTCGCTTGCCGGCTAATTTCTCTTGCACGGCCAATGCCCTGGAGTCGTTGGCATTCCACGCTAAGGATGCCTTGATGGTGGCCGACGATTTTGCTCCAAAGGGAATGCAGGACCGCGGGCTCGAAAGCGTAGCCGAACGGCTGTTCCGTGCGGCCGGCAATCAACAGGGGCGGAGCCGATTGAGGAACAGTGGGCCAAGCGCGACGCAGCCGCCCCGTGCATTGCTGCTGGCGACGGGCGAGGAAGTTCCGCAGGGGCAAAGCATTCGCGCGCGCTTACTGGTGATCGAGCTAGATCAGGGCGAGGTAGACCTCACGACTCTGACCGGGTGCCAGAAGGCGGCACAGCAAGGTCGATTCGCCGTCGCGATGGGTTCCTTCCTGATTTGGGTGGCGAGCCGGTATGCCCCCCTGCGCCAACGCTTGCGCGGCCGCGTAGAGGAGATTCGGGGCGAAGGTCGCGGTCGCGGCATTCACGCCCGCCTGCCATCCGCTGTCGCCGAGTTGCAGGCCGGCTTTGAGATCTTTTTGGAGTTTGCAGGGGAGTGTGGTGCAATTGCGAATTTCAGGAGGGAAGAACTGGCTTTCAGGAGTGTAACCGCCCTGAATGAGTTGATCGCGCGCCAAGCCAAATACCATCGAGCCAGCGATCCCGCTGTGCACTTTCTGCAACTGCTGCGAGATGCGCTGTCCCACGGACAGGCTCATCTCGCTGACCGCGACGGTCGGGCTCCGGAGCAGGCCGCGACCTGGGGATGGCGGCGATCGCAGGGACGGTCTTCAGTTCCCCACGGCGCCAAGGTCGGATGGATCGTTGGCCCAAACATATACCTCGACCCTGCGGCCAGCTATCAAGTCGCCCAGCAAATGGCCGGAAACGAGCCCTTGCAGGTGAGCGAGCAGGCGCTCCGGCAGCGACTCCGCGAACGCCATCTCTTGGCCAGCGTCGATGCCGGCCGCCGCATGCTGCTGGTGCGCCGAACCCTGGAGGACCGTCCGCACCAGGTGCTGCATCTGAAAGCTCCCGATCTTACTCCTCGGACTTAGTCTGTTTCCATCAAGAGACCGAAACATCGACGCTGCGGAACTCGAGTCTATTCGGGTATTAGCAAGACGGCGATTTTGGCGGCTTTGTCGGCTGCGCTCCCACCGGTACCGGATCCCGCTGTTTTCATTGCCTTCCCTTCGCCAAACTGCGAGTCTTCGCGCCTATTTCTGCCGATTTCGTGTACTTCCGTGCGGTTTTGTTCGAAGGACTGGCAGCCGCTGCTCGTCCCCGGATGAACCACCTAACCAACGTGGTTACAATGACCTAGAGGGCCACGAAGGCACGCCGGCCCACTTGTTGGATGACAGTGAATCTCCCAACGATAAGGGGACAATGAGCCAATAACCTTTTCTCCTTCAATGATTTAGATCCCCTAGCGACCTCCTGTAAAAACTTCAAAACCCTGCCATTTCCTGCCACCCGGTTCTTTACGAAACCGGACCCAGGGGCGTTTGAGTCCCCTTGCCCGATGCTCGTGGCCTTGCAGCACCAAAACTGTTTCCCCTATGCTCAGGATGAAATGGATACTTGCCCGTATTCTGCGCCTCCCTATGGTGCGTTCTCGGACGACCACATTTTTCCGCTGTTTCTGGGTGGCCGGAAGACGGTCCGGATTTGTAAGCCTTGCAATGACGTCTTCGGCCACAGCTTCGAGGGCCGATGCTCGAACCAGCTCAAGCGGCTCCAGGTCTTCATCTCGCACTTCGGGCTGGACCTGACTCGCACTGGCGCGACGTGGCCGGCGGCATTAACCATCGGCGACGACACCTACGACTTGCGGCCCGGCCCTGACGGTGCTCAATACTTCCTGAGCAAGCCGACCTTCATCAAGGACGCCAAGGGCAACATCATCGGCGGAAAAGCGCGCTCCGTTTCGGAGGTGAAAAGAATAACCGGCGGGTTGATTAAGGCCGGTAAGGCCAAAGAAGTGGAGATTTTCACGAGCCAAGACAGGCCCATCGACGATGTAACCCTGACGGGCGCATTCAGCTTTAATCCGGACCTCTATCGTACGGCCACCAAGATGGTAGCCAATGCCCTGGTAGCCTTCGATCGCTTGGACATCATCGCGGAATCCGATATTTCTGCCTACCTCCACGGCTCCGCTGACAGGCCAACTTCATTGGCGTATTGCGATGTCACGCCAATCAGGGATTTGAGGCCGGGGTTGGCGCACACCATCTATGTCGAGCTTGGCGAAATCAGCTACGGCATCGTGCTCATCTTCGGCTTTCAGAAACTCTTCGTCCCGCTCTCATCAGTCTCGAAATCTGAAGCGTTTTTGGCAAGTCTCGATCCGCTCACAGGTGATGAGCAATTCAGTCCCGTGAGCCCAATCGGCCCACGCAGCGTACCAGCCCTCATTCAGCATCATGAGGCAATGTCCCACGTTCAGGAGATGAATGAAGCGCTCGCCAGAGAGGCCGTTCAGCGCCGAGCCAAGCATCCGCCGCAGCTGCAGACCAAAGACCTGGACCTCGGAACGCCCGTAGATCCTGCATGGACAAGCGGCACCATTCGGTACATGTTTCCGCCGATAACAAAGCGGGAAACCTGACGATGTCCGTTTTGTCCGCGCAACGGAAGCGACGCTGGCACTTCGATTGTGCAAGAAGTGTTCGGCTTCGTCAAGAGAAACCTGTCCGGAGCGAAGCGGAGGAAGGATGCCGCTAGCGGAGTAAGGGGTGCGGGGAAAGGGGCGGCAGCCCTTGTCCCCGCCTCGGCACACAGTTGCCCCGGAGCGCGAGCAGCGCTCCGGAAACAGAAGCTTTGTATGGACGCGAACGGGTGGGAGCGATAGCGGCCCGCGCCAGCGCGCCCTGATAGTCCCGACGGGAATTCGAACTTAGTGGTTCTCGGGTTCGACTCTACGGGTGGCGTTGAGGTATGACCACTCGGCCCGGCGGTATTCTCGAAGTGCCTGCCAATGCGTGAATGTC
Source organism: Bryobacteraceae bacterium (assembly GCA_036498815.1). Classification (GTDB taxonomy): domain Bacteria; phylum Acidobacteriota; class Terriglobia; order Bryobacterales; family Bryobacteraceae; genus Palsa-187. The sequence continues at coordinate 38,200 of DASYET010000053.1, forward strand.
CAGCCAGCCTCGAACATCAACGCGAGAAAAATAATGAGGCACAGCAGAAGAAGTGGATTTCCGACGGTGCGCCAGTAACTGTGCCATGGCATCCCAGCGAAGAAGGGGGATATCAGGCAAACATTCAGGATGAAGGCGATACCAAGCCGGGCTGTCCATCGAATATGCCGGCGTACGTAGTCCTCGAGCGGTCCTAAAGTCGCGTCGACCTTACGCCTGCATCTTTCCTGGCTCCATGTCTTATACGCCTTCAGCGGCATCGGGCTAGCCTCAATTCACTCTAACTCAGTATGGACACCACTACGGCCCATGAAGTGGGCGCTACGTGCTCGCTTTCCCCCGATTCTTGCGCATAGAATCGCCCCGCATCTCGATGCGATGGGCGTTGTGGACCAGCCGGTCAAGGATACCGTCGGCGGCGGTGGGATCGCCGATCTGTTCGTGCCAGCGCGTCACCGGCAGTTGCGAGGTGAGGATGGTCGAGCGCGTCTGATAGCGGTCCTCGCAGATTTCCCAGAAGTCGCGGCGTTCGGTGTCGGCGAGCGGAGCCATGGCCCAGTCGTCGATCACCAGGACATCGATACGGCTCAACTGTGTCAGCAAACTGCGCAAACTACCGTCGGCGCGTGCGATGGCCAGGTCGCGAAACAGCGCAGCAGAGCGCGTGTAAAAGGCCGAGTAACCATCGCGGCATGCCTTCTGCGCCAAGGCGCACGCAACGAAGCTTTTACCGACTCCAGTGGGTCCGAGCACGAAGAGGTTTTCGTGACTAGACACCCATGCCGACTTCTGCGCCAGCGCCCGGATTACGCTTTTGTCTAGCCCGCGCGAGGTGCGGTAGTCGATGTCTTCCACAGAGGCGCCCTTCAGCTTGGCGGCATGTAACCGCCGCGCCAAGGCCTGATTTTCCCGCCAGGTCCACTGCTGATCCACCAGCAGGCCAAGCCTTTCCAGGAAGCTCAGCTCACGAGCGCCCGGATCTCGCTCCTGCGCCTTGAGTGCATCCGCCATGCCGAGTAGCCGCATGGCCGTCAGTTTTTCCATCATTGGTTCTTGTAGCATGGGGTCTCCTTACTCGAAGTATTCGGAACCGCGGATGTTGTCGTGCGGTGGAGTGGAAGTGGGCAGCGGTGAAGATGGCGGCACCAGGTCAAGCGAGTTCTTCAAAATGGATTCGACGCTTTTATAGCGGCATGCACCGGTGAGCAGCGCACGCTCGGAAGCAGCTTCCACGCGTTGCGCGGAGTACCTATCCGCCAGACGGATGATGCCCAGACACCCGCGATAACCCATCTCTGGATGCGGCTTGTCGTTCATGATCCGCTCGAACAGCCGTGCCGTGTGGGGACCGATGGTTTCGGCCCAGTGAACCATGCGTGAGGGAGTCCATTCCAGATGCGCCTGGTGGGAACGTGGACGGTGTGCGGCAACCGTGATGGTGTGCTCCTGACCACGCGCGCGCAGGTGTGATGCCACGCGCTGGCCCTTGTGGAAAAGCTCGATGGTCGTGGGCGTCGAGCGTACTTCTACCAACTCCTGCACCAAGTTGTAAGGGACGCTGTAATAGTTCGCGTCGAAAACGATGTGGTAGTCAATGTTGACCCGTGCGCGAGACCATTGGCTGAGATCGAACGGCTCGGCGGGCAGAGGATTCAGCGCGGGCTTGTCCAGAGCCGCAAACTGCGACGCCCGCGAGCCTTCCCGCTTACGGAATGGCCGCTGGTTGATGCGGTCGCGCAGCTCGCGGATGGCTTGGTTCAGTTCTTCGATTGAGAAGAACTTTCGATGGCGCAGCGCCGCGATGATCCACCGCTCAGCCAACTGAACGCCCGATTCGACCTTGGCTTTGTCGCGCGGCTTGTAAGGTCGCGCCGGAACCACACCCACGCCATAGTGCACGGCCATCTCCTGATACGTGGGATTTAGGTCAGGATCGTAACGACAGGCTTTCGTCACAGCAGTCTTGGTGTTGTCGGGCACCACCAGCTTCGGAACGCCCTGGTAAAACTCAAAAGCACGTACGTGTGCGCCGATCCAGTTCGCCAACTGCTCATCGCTGGTAGCCTCAGCATAGGTGTAGGAGCTGGCTCCCAGTACGGCGACGAACAGATGCGCCTGCTGGATGGGGCCACCGCGAGGATCGTAAATCGGGATGGTTGTGCCCGCCCAATCAACGAACAGCTTCTCGCCGGCCTTGTGCTCCTGACGGAGCACTACATCTTGCTTGCGGCGCCAGCGCTGGTACAGCTCGCAAAAACGGGAGTACCGATAGCCGTCCGGGTTGGCCTGCCGGTACTCCTCCCAGAGCAACTGCTGGGTCACGTGTGGATGCTGATGTCTCTGCCGATGCAGGTCCGCGAAGTCTGGCATCGGCAGCACGGCTGGTCGTGCCCGTGGCGGACCGCCGAACAAGGCAACTTCCAGCCGGTCCTCGTCCCAATCCTCCCTAAGCGGCCACGCCACTCCGGCAGCTTCGGCACGTTGCAGATACTCGTGTACGGTTCCGAGCCCAATCGAGCAACTGCGGGCGATCGCTCGCAGCCCCAGGCCCATTGCAAACTTCAATCGAAGAACTTCTTTAATTTTGCGCACGGACAATCTCCTAGCTGGCAAGCTGATCCTCCCTTTCGGGGGAGGCTTCTTGCCATTGTGTTGTCCAGCGCCACTCAGCTTGTGGAAATCACTCCGGGCTCAAGCCGAACGCGATTCCGGGATCGGCCTGAAACTGTTCGGCTTCATCCCGGAACGCTGTTCGGGATCATCCCGGAATACCGTTCGGTATCATCCCGGAATCGCGTTCACGTTAGACCGGAATCCCCACCCTTCAAGAGATTCTGCTTTGTAGCGCTATCCAAGGTGTGCCACTGGTCGGCAATTCAATCATGGAGGTCTTCAGTGGTCAAGCGCAGCGTCGAGCCCAGGAGCGTCTCAATCATGTGTTCGAGAGATGAGAAAGCGTCTCACTGCTGTACGAGTAGAGAAGATAGACCGCGGCTTCTTCGAATCCGAGGAATTTCAAACATTGTTGT
>DASYET010000054.1:0-9824 GCA_036498815.1 Bryobacteraceae bacterium
GCTCGGTGGCGCGGTGCTGGAGTCCGACCTCACCGAACAGGCTGCACGGGGGCAGAGTATCCGGCGGCTCCAGACCCGCGACGAACAAATCCGAGTTCGCCTCGAGATGATGTACCGGGACAGACTCGACGGGAGGATTGACATGGAGTTCTACGACATGCAAGCAGCCGAATGCCGGCGCGAACAGGAGAGTCTTCGTGCCAAGATTCAGGACATCCAACGGGCCGCACCGGCGCCTGTTGATCAGGCCGTCGATATGCTGCGACTGACGAGCCGGGCGTCCGAACTTTTTTTGACGCAACCTGCGGCAGAGCAGAGGCATCTACTGCGGGTGATGATCGAAAAGGCCACATGGAAAGACGGTGAGTTGCGTACGACGCTGTTCGAACCGTCGAAATACTGCGCCATTCGAACCGGGAAAGTCTAAGAAAAGAAAAAGACGACCTCGGGGCAGGGCCCGATTCTGAAATTTGGCTCCCCAAGACGGACACAGATCCTAACTCGCGTTTGGAGAATCTCAACAGAGCCACTTTCTCCAGGCTGTTAACCGCCGCAGGAATTTCAGAGATGTGTCTGCGACACGGCAAGGAAGTTTTGCGCACCGCCGGGCGCAGAATTGCAAACGATCATCGCCCGCCAGCGCGTGAATGGAGTGATTCAGCCGGCCATTCGTAATGCTTCGGTCCGTGCGGATCCGGCGTGACTATGTCACATCGCTGTTGGCGCCCGGGATCTCGGCCACCAGAAAAGGGGAGTTCCCGACGCTGCCTTTGCCTCGGATTCCTTTCGGAAGGAGCGTTCAGCTTCGCCGGAATCCTCACAATTCCAAGCTGGACGGCGTCACGGGCCGAATCAGCACGACCAATCTGCACAGATTTCAGGCGTATTGGACCTTCGGCCACACTCGCGCCACTACTATCCTCCTGAGACTGGAGGCTTGATCCCGCAAGGCGCGCCGCTCGCTGGGGGCGTGTTCCGCATCGATCACGATCAGGCCTTCCAATCCACTCTCAGCCTTCGCTACCAGCGCCCCCACAACGGCGAATGGGATCGCCCTTACGGAACGCTTCGATAGCGGATTAGTGGTCAGCGGAGTTCCCGACGCTGGCTTTGCCTTGACTGGCCTTCATTCCAGGGTCAACAGGAGGCCAGTCCGCGTCCATTTTCGACCCTACAAAATGAGATGCCGTTTAGGAGCTGTCAGCGCACCGGTTCGAACCTGACGTCTCTGTCCACGTACAGCACAATCACGATCCTGTCGGAATTTTCCAATCGATGGTATCCGACGGCTCGGCCGCCGTCTGCCACCTGAGTGCTGCGCAGCGGAACGTCGACGTGCCCCACAGTCAGGCGGACGTGATCAAGATCCACCTTTACACTGTCGGTGTCTGGCGCAGTTGCATAGGACACCCGGCCCCACGCTTGGGTCCCGGCCGCTGCTACTAGAGCGCCGTCGGCTTGGAGATCACTGGCCAGCACAAAACCGATTGGTCCGGCATTCTCCGTAGGCTTCGTGCCCAGACCTTCGATTGAAATCAGCGTCACGGGCGTTCCAGATCGAAGAGTCGGTTCGGACTGCAACGCCGTCGTTCTTGGTACGTGCCTGCTTACCTTGCGCAGCAGGAATTCTTCAAGCAGATTGTGGGTCGCCCTGCCGGCGAAATCGAGCAAGATGGTGTGTTCGAGCCGCAACCCTGGTCGCGACGTGCCCGGGCGATACAGCGTCGAGATCTCGTAAGAGGCCATGCCGCCCAAAACGTCCGAGTAGGCCGGCTGCCAGTGTCCATTGTCGCCCTTGGCGACGAAGGCCGTTGCGACCGCATAAAACGCTCGTGAGCGAAAGCTGCCGGTACCTTTATAGAAGTAACGCGGGTCCTGATGAAAGACCGACTGCATCATGACGTGACCGATGAGAACGTCGTCTATCCGATCCGCGTAGTTGGCTCCGAAACGCTTCGAAAAACCCTCCACGCCCTGGCCGTATTCCGGGGAACTCTTTCGCGCTTGCTGAATTCCCGCGCCGACGCCACTGAAGAGAATCGGTACAGGATCGAAGAAGGTTTTCCAGCCGAGCTCAAACTTTTGCTTCGCCGTCAGTGGAACCGCATTGGGTTCGTAGGTAACGAAATAGTTCGGAAACACGCCGAGCACCCTCTGCTTCTCCTCGGATTTGATTTGCTCGGTAGCCAGTTCGTGCGGCGGCAGCCTGACACTTACCTCGCTCGTCGTAGGAGCTACTCGGAGCGCCGCTGAGATCGGCGATGGACTGTCGTCGCGACTCGAAGCCACGTCATCTGCCGTCCATGCTGCAAATCCACTCGCAGTGATGGTGAGCTTGTATCTCCCCTCCGCTACGGCAGAAAACTGGAATTGCCCGGCTTCGCCCGTGACCGTCGTTCGTTGCGGCTGCGGCGAGCCAGCGGCTTCGAGGGTCACCACAGCGCCCGCGATCACCGCTCCCGAGGGGTCTTTCACGGTGCCAAAAATAGTTCCAGCTCCCTGCAATGCCGCCGCTTGCTGCGCGAATGCCGGTCCTGCAAGCATGACGCAAACAATCGGCACAAGATACCAAATCACTACGCCAAGAGGCCGTCGAAGCGACCGGGCCGCCGGCTGCGCAAATAGAACCACGATCTTCGCCATCCTTATCGTTGGCCTCAAAGATTTGGGACGCGGCCAGTGCCGCGCCGGTTCCCCGCTACTTGACGACAAGGTGGAAAACAGGTCAATCACTCTTCCGATGTGCTTCAGGCGTTGGTTCCACCGAGTTTGGATCGGGCCTGAGCCCCGCAGAGCCTGGGTCTATTGAGGCGCACTGGCATCAGTTTTCAGAGACGTGCTCATTCGGAAGCAATAGGACGCGCCGTGGTGTTAGGATGAGGCGGATGAGAACAGTCGCCGCGCTCCTTCTCGCCATCGGGCGGCTCACGCTGGCCGCGGGCATTGAAAACGCCTTCAGCGAACAGACTGGCCCAACCACGTACCACCTCGAGTTCCAGGCTCCGGCGGATGCAGGCTCCATCGCCATCTACGCTAGTTCACGCGCTGACCGGATCGACTCCGCAAAGCCCCTGCTGACCGTTCGCAGCGGCCCTGCCGACGTTACGGTGCCGTCCAGTTCCGTGCGCGTATACTTCCATTTAAAGCTGCAGTCCGGCGCGACGCGAGTGGTTTCCACCCGCCACATCCCCCTGGAAGGCGCCGTCAATTTCCGCGACCTGGGCGGCTACCGCACATCGGACGGACATCATGTGAAGTGGGGCATCATGTATCGCTCCAACAATCTGGCTCAGCTCACCGCGAAGGACTACGAAGTTATCGGCCATCTGGGCATCCGTCTGGTATGCGATTTCCGTACGGATGGCGAGCGGCAGCGTTCTCCGACGAAGTGGCAGGGGAGCAGGGAGCCGGAGTTCGCCATCGAATCCATCGATACCATCAAATTGTTGGGAGCCGATCGTCAAACGGGATTCCTCAACGTCTACAAAGGCATGATCGACGAAGGCCGCGAGCAGTTCGCGGACGTCATGCACCGTCTCGTAAGAACTGATGCGCCGGCCATGGTCCATTGCACGATGGGGAAAGATCGTACCGGCGTTTTCAGCGCATTTCTGCTGACGTTATTGGGCGTGTCCCGCGAAGTGGTTCAAGCGGATTTTGAGCTCAGTAACAAGTTTCTGGTTCCGGACGACAAGTTTGCCGAGATGGCCGGAGCTTATCAGCGGCGCCTGAACCTGGAGAAACCGCCCGAACGAATTGTGATCCTGCGGAACTCAGGCGTCGATCCAGCGTGGCTCGATATTGCGTTCCAGGCGGTCGTTTCGAAATACGGCTCCTTCGACAAGTATCTTCACGAAGGTCTCGGCTTGTCCGATGCCGACTTGGCTTCCCTGCGCCGCAGGTTGCTCGAAGAATAGAACCCCGCGCTACGGCAGGACCTTCTTCTTTACCCAGACGACGATGACGTCGCCCTCCGACCTTTCGATCTTGGGACGCCATTCCTGCAGCCTCGAGCTCATCCGGCAGGACTGGGCCTGCGCCAAGAATCTTGGAAAGGTGGCTGCCATTGAACTTTCCGATCAACATGTGATTCTCGACCGGGAAGATGTTCCAAATGTGCGAAGATAACGGTCCACCTTTTTGGGCGAGGCAGCTGCGAAAGTAATCCACCGCCACCAAGAAGTAGGCGATTCGGGCGAGCTGATCGGCTCCCGAACTCGGAACAGATCTCACTTCAGAATCTGGAAGGAGTCGATGAATGTCTCGAGTGCCGTGGCGTAGTCTTTGTCCTCCGGGAATGTGAAGCACAGCATATAGAAACGACGTCCCTCGATAATAGCCATCGTCGTGCCGACCCTAGCCGATTTCATTCTGAAAGTAAAACGCAGTGCTGGCAGAGTTCCGCTGCGACTCTTGAACGCGACCCTTCGGCTGTTTCCCAAGACGCCGTTGATCGACTTCAGGAAGGTGGCCTGCTGCTCTTTGAACTCCTGCTCCACGGCCAAATCGACATTGAAGTCCGTCATTGACACTATGCACACGATGTCCCCCGCCGTGGCAGCGACAATGTTCGTGGTCCCGTCCGCGATATTCTTCTTCTCGACCCGCGAGGGAGTGGAGCAGAGAGATATGGAGAACGGGAACTCCTTAGAAGTAAAGGGAGACCACTGAACGTTTTGTGCATCGGCGGGAGAAGGGAGCGCTCCGCACAAAACAGCCAAAGCACTGAACAATACACAGAAGCGGTACGGGTTCAATCATCCCTCCCGGCCCTTATAAATGTGTGCACCATACCGATCCTATGCGATGAATCTGAGGAATCGATGAAGGAGGATGGCCCGATTCAGAACACCAGCCGGAGTATCCCGGCACTAAGTTCAAGTTCAGGAAGGAAATCGATTAGCGGGCAGTACTGTTCCCATCAGATTCAGGAATTTTTCAGAAACGGATGCTAGGTTACAGTTGGATGACAACAGAGCCCGCGCGCGCGACTCACCCTTTATCTCTGCTACAACTGGTTCTGATCCATCTCCGGGTGGGTAATTTGACTTTTGGAGGAGGCGATCCATCTTTGGCTGCCCTACATGCGGAAATCGTAGCAACCAAAGGCTGGATTTCACCAGAGGAATACACAATCGTATTCGCGCTCGCCCGGATAACGCCCGGGACGAACCTACTGGCGTTCTGCGCGGGCATCTCGTGGGATCTTTTGGGCTGGGTAGGCGCCATGGCTGCGTTGCTAGCGATGACCATCCCCGCCTCGTTTCTCATCGTTCTCTTGACGCGCAGCTATGGCGCTATGCAATCCAACACAATCGCAATCGCCGGAATCAGTGGCGTGCTTGCCGCTGCCGTCGGGATGATGCCGGCTGCGGCCTGGCAGCTTTTGAGCCCGCATCTTGACCGGCGCCGCTGGCTGCATGCCATCCTTGTCGTAGGTGTCACGCTGGTGCTTTCTTTGGGGTTTTCGGCTTCACCGATTCTGATTTTGGGCTTGGCAGCGTTGGCGGGCTTCTGTTGGCGAGTTCCGGAATGAACCTAGCGCTCTTATATCTGCTTCTCACCAAGGCGATGGTCAGTTCGTTTAGCGGACCCACGTCTTTACCAGTGGTGCGTCACGACCTGGTGGAGGTCTACGCCGTCCTCACCGATCAGCAATTGGAGGTGGCCGTGGCGGCCGGAAGGGTCACGCCCGGGCCGTTTGGGCTGTACCTCGTCAGCTTAGGATATTTTGTCGATGGCGTGCCGGGGGCTTGTGTCGGTTTGCTCGCACTGATCACTCCTGCTTTCTTCATTATTCCGATGCTCCAATATCTCGGGAAGCGAGTGAACCATCCACGCGTCCGCAGTGCCATCCGAACGATCACGCTCGCCGCGGCGGGGCTACTCCTTAGCACTTCAGTTCCCATGGCCCGTGCCTCACTTACTGGTGTGGCTCCTGTGGCGATTGCAGTGGCAACGTCGGGATTCTTGATTCTTACTCGGCTACCTACTTACTGGGTCGTTATCGGCGGAGCTGCCGCCGGAATACTGGGCAACATCTTATCTTGAAGGGGAATTTCGATTTTTCGATTAAGGAGCACACACTCATGAACAGAACCTATGGCTGGGTATCGTTATTCGTCGTCGCCGGTGCGGCCCTCGCGCAGCAGAAAGGCGCGCCCGCAGATTTTGCAACCTCCATCAAGAATCAGTACAACCAAAACAAGGGCTACATTCTCAAATCCGCCGAGAAGATGCCCGAGGACGGGTTTGGGTGGAGGCCCACTGGACTGGAGAAGGAACTACGGACCTTCGGCCAGCTCCTGGTCCACATCGCAAACGAAAACAACTCGCAATGTAGCCGCTCCAGCGGGCAACCCGCTCCGACAGCCTCGGACGACTCCAAAGCTGCTTATACCAAGGAGCAGGCCACCAAGATCTTAGCTGACTCATTCGCGTTCTGTGACCCAGTGTTCAACGCTCTTACCAATCAAAGCATAACGGAAATGGTGAAGGTCGCCGGTCGCAACAACACCACGTCCGAGCGGCCGCGCGGCACTGCGTTGATCAGCGATCTTACCCATAGTAACGAGCAGTACGGCATGATCATGGTGTACTTTGCCATCCGTGGGATGACGCCGGTTTCCCACGAAGGAAAGTGAGCCGGTCACAGGCGCGACTGTGTCCGGTTCCCGCCCGGGACGGCGTTTCTCATTGTCCGAGCCAAACCCGCCGATGAAACATAGCTCGCCCCCTGATCCTCTGCTTGCACGGACAACCGTGTTTCCTTCACAGATTCTTTTCCTAGGGTTGGTGTCCGTGGCGGCGCTTTCCGTGTATTTTGAACGTCGCTCGCGCCGCCGATATCCGTACCTTAGTCCGCTCTGCCGGTCCCGCCGACCATGCCTCCTCTGCTATCGAGACCTTTTTACGGGCGTTCTGCCGAAGGATGGGGCTGCGTGAGCCGCAAGGTTGGCCGATGCTCTTCACGCCCGCCAGGTGCCCCGCTTCCAGTTACGTGACGGACCGGTCGCTCCCCCTGCTCCAAGCGCGTGTTCGGATCTGTGTTCCTCTTGGGGAGCTGTCGGGTCTATAAAAAGGAAGCGGACCTCCAAATAGGGCCCATCCTGTTGTCGATGATCCCGCGTGCTTCCAGTGACCCGAGTGACAATTCTGCGGGGCATCATGACGCCCCTGATGCGCCCGCTGCTGTGCGGGATCTGGGGCTGAGGCTAGAGGCAGCCAAGATACCCGTGGAGATATTTGTGATCGACCACATCCAGAGACCCTCGGCGAACTAACCTCCCTGGGCAGCAACGAATCGAGCTCTGCCGGGCAAAGCCCGAAGGTTGGGAATATACAGCACTCTGGGGAGCTTACACGGCGAGTCGCCCGGATGCGTTTTCGTTCCTTAGAAAGTCACCGAACCGGGAGGGTTGCTGTCAAACTATTCGCATACGGATTCTGAAGATCCATAGCCATCCACTAGGTTCAAGTCGAGCGGCCCGAGCCCGGTCACATAGAGCACTAGCGGCTCACCCCGAATCGCTGGATTCGTGGGTCCGATCAGCGAATAGTCAGAAGTCTCCGCGATCGCGAAGTTGCCCTGATACATGAAGATCCCCGGATCTTCCACAAAAGAATCCGCCAAGAAATCCGCGACTACGTCGCCGAAATCGGGGACCTCAACCTCTGCTGCACCGAGGAACGCCGAGTCGGCGGTACCCGTAACGAGGTTTCTCACGGGCCAACGCGGTCAGCTTCTGGCGCAGCTCCGCATTGCGATCCGGCTTCGGCTCGTAGCGGTAACTGCTGCGATCGATCTGGTTCAGCTCGCAGGCGCGGCGTTCGCTCATCTCGAACTGCTCCACCGCGAACGCCACGTCGTGCCGGGCACCTACGAGCTCCACCCGTTTTTTGCAATCACCGCTTTCATCACTTCCTTGTCCAGGCTCAGATCCGCCACCATGTGCTTCAGCCGCCGGTTTTCGTCTTCCAGTTGCCGCAGCCGCCGTGCGTCGCTCACCTGCATCCCGGCGTACTTGCTCTTCCACGCGTACAGTGTCGCCGCACTTACGCCCAGCTCCCGCGCCACCTCCGCGGTCTTTCGCCCGCCTTCCATCTGCCTCACCGCCGCGATGATCTTCTCCTCGCTATGCCGACTCTTCTTCATCCTCGTTCTCCTTTCTAAACTGGAGAACTCTAATTATCCTTGGTCGAGTTTACCGGGGGCAGGTCAGTTGAACCCTTTGCCTTCTCTGGCGGAAGCTGTTGCTTAGTTCCGTTGCCTGAATTTGCATCTTCCCACTTTTTCAAACACGGTAGACAAACAGCAATACCGTTCTGGTACAGTTCCGTTTCGGCCCCGCAGTAAGCACATACCGCCATCTGAGGGGCTTCCTTTGGCCCACGCTTAGTATACGCTCTACCGAAGCGTTCTGGCTTCAGCAAGATAGCGTTACTTAGGTACTATTCCCCTACATTGCTTCCGAAAGCAGCGATTCGGCGCGCTTCTTTGCCTCGGTCAGGTGGCGCACCGCGTATCGCTCGTTGAGCCGCGCGAGCCAGCCGAAAACAGCCGTGACGACTCCGAAACATATGGCGACCATGGTGGCATGGGCAAAAGGAGAAATGTGCGGCGGTCGATGGAGCGCATTGGCAACCGTCGCGGCAAGTATCCAGAGGTAGAGCGGGAGGAAATACCAATACCGTACACTACTCAGAAGTCGGATCTGGCGATCGTAGCGTGCGAGCAATGCAGCCTGGTACGTGCGGGCATCGGCAGACGGATCAAGGGGCCTGGGGTCGCGATGTTTCCACCACAGATACCCCAGAACGAATGAGACCGCTATAACACCGATGAGGGGAACGGGCACAAACCGTTCGTAGCCGAAGGCAGCGCTACCCCCAAACACGATCAGCATTAGGCCGCCCGCTGCGTATTCACGTAAGTTGCGCCAGAAGATCGTCCGATCAAACCGACGCACCGTGCCGGCGATGTTATGGGCGATTTCGGCCGGATCCGCTAAGTGCGGAAACGTACTATCCTGCCACATCTTCTGTAACTCCTTATCTAGATTGGTGTCGAAGCTGGAATCGTGAGAGTTCATATCTTTCCCCCCGGGTAAAACTGCGCCGCCAGGCGATGGCGCGCTCGGGTCAGCCTGGTAGCAATACTGCCAGCCGAGAAGCCGGTCACAGTTTCAATCTCTGCGGCTGAAAGACCCTCGAGGTAGAGCAGGACGATCTGGCGGTCATTCACAGGCAACTCCTGCACAGCATCTCGAAGACGTAGGCGACGCTGATTCCGGATCGCGTCCTGCTCAGGATCGTCTGGCCCCGCCGGTTCGACCACCAGTTCGCCCGAGTACTCGCGGGCCTCGCGCCTCCGGTCAGCAGTGACGAAATTGATAGCAGTATTGTGTGCCACTCGATAGACGTAGGTCCGCTCGGAGGAATCCTGGCGGAACCGCGGCAGCGCGCGCCACAACGCCACGTTGATCTCCTGGAACAAGTCGTCGCATTCGGTTGTATTCCTTGTATACGACCAGGCAAGCCTTCGGAGCGCGGGAATATAGCGTCGGAGAACTTCCTCAAACTGCCCTGGAGTTGCACTTTTCACCTTCAATACTGGTAGACAGTCCCGGCATGATTTTCTTACAAGGCCCCAACGGTTCGCAATGCGTCCAGCGTAGGTCATCCCGGTCATGCCAGCGGTCGCGATCACCATCGCGGCGGTGAGATGCCTAAATCCGAACGGCCGGCCTGCCTGCGCCACACCACGACGAGCCAGCCGCCAGGCCGCTACGCTGCCCAGAACGTAGAGCACCGCGACGGACAGA
>DASYET010000055.1:0-70150 GCA_036498815.1 Bryobacteraceae bacterium
CAAGGCGAACGCGACGTCTTATTTCAGGGGCGGGGATGCCCTCTGGGTCAAACTGGTCGTGACCAAGCCTCCGTTGCCGATTGTTCGTCCAACGGATCTGCAAGCCAGTATAGCGGTCAGCAGATAGGATCTGTTTCGCGAGCGGAACAAAGCCCTCGGTGTAAGCCCGGGGGCTTTTTTGTGCGGCGGATCGTCCGTTCAAAATCGATCTTTCGCGACGCTGAGCTGGAATGAGGCTGGAGAGGCTGCATCACGCCTCGTCGAATCAACGAACGGTCAGGGCATCGGAACGAGGTGAAGGAGGTGCCCCGCGAGAGAAAACAGCGTTTTTCGTGCCCGGTACATCCCAAAGGGACCTAGGGACGTATCAAGTACGTACCGCCTGTCTATCTGTAAGATATTGATAATACAAATGATAATAAGTGGAGGCGGCGGGAGTTGAACCCGCGTCCGAGAAAGTCTACCGAAAAAAGACTACGTGCGTTTCCGGTTCATTAGTTTTCGTCCACCTCATGCGGAAACCGGCAAGAGAGAGGCGGCTTAGCCTGATTGTTTTCGGCTTTCGGCTCCAGACGGAAGCCTTGGACCTACTCCTGCAAAATGACGTCCCGAGATCAGTGCAGGCCCATGACCCCAGAACGCGCGACCTAATTTTTGAGGTTAGGCTGCGTAGGCAAACTGCGTGTTATTGGCAGTTTTGGTTTTCCGATCGTTTTACGGGAGCTCGGAACCCGGCACGACTTCCAACAATAGAGGCAATCCCGTCGAAACCGTTGCGCCCCCCTTTCTCTACTTCGAGTCTACCACCGGGGTGCAAGCGCTTCTTCTAATCTCCCGCCGCGCCCTTCCGCCGAGCCGCCAGCGCCGCCCGCACCACATCCGGATTCGCGTTCGCCAAAGCGGTCGCGATTTCCGTGGCGCGGTCGTCCAACTCGATCGCCGGCGTCACGGAGTGAAGCAGCCCCCAACTCAACGCCTCGCTGGTCGAGAAGATCCGGCCCGTCAAACTCAACTCCAGCGCCCGCCGAGCGCCAATCGCCCCCGCCACCGCCTGATAAATTCCCTCATGCCAGCGCCCCTCGCGGATGTCCACCAACCCGAAGCTCGACCCCTGCGCCGCCACCGCCACATGAGCATTGGCGATCAGCGCCATCCCCGCCGAAACCGCCGGACCCTTCACCGCCACCACCAGAGGCTTCGGAGCACTCCGCCCCAGCGTATAGAACTCCGCCGGAGGAGGCGCAGCCGGGTCCATTCCGCCGCAGAAGATCTGGCCGTCCGCTTCGATCAGAATCGCGCCGGTGTCCGGATTCTCCCAGGCTTCGTGGATTTCCTTCAACAACTCGCCCACCAGCGCCGCGTCCAGAATATTGCGCTTTTCCGGCGCTGCCAAAGTGAGGCGGCGTAGCCTGCGGTCTTGCTCGATGCGGAGACTCACAACGTTTCCATCGTCAGATGTTCCCGATGTCCATAGGCCGTGGCCGCCTCTAAGGCAAATTCGAGCGTCCGCCGCGTCGCCAGAGGATCGAGAAGCGCATCCACGTGTCCCCGCGCCGCAGCGTACTTCGAATCCAGCCAAGTCTCATAATCCGAGCGAGTTTGCGCCATTTTCTCTACTAACTCAGTGGGTGCTTTTTCGCCCGCCGCCGCCAGCCGAGCCAGCTCCGCGCCATGCACGGCCTGCACAGCGGCGTCGCCTTCCATCACCCCGATCCGCGCCGTCGGCCATTCGAACGTGAAGCTCGGGTCGAATCCTTGCCCCGCCATGGCGTAGTAGCCCGCGCCGCTCGCATGATTCAGAGTCAGCACGATCTTCGGAACCGTCGCGCAGGCCATCGATTCCACCATCGCGGCCCCAGCCCGAATGATGCCCCCGGCTTCCGCGTCCGCGCCCACCATAAACCCCGAAACGTCTTGCAGATAGATCAGCGGAAGCCCCGCCCGCTCGGCGTTCTCCACGAAGTACGCCACCTTCGTAGCCGACTCCGTGTAAACGATCCCGCCAATCCGCGGCCCCTCCGGAGTCTTCAAAAACCCCCGCCGATTCGCAATCACGCCGACCGCTCTGCCTCCCAGCCGGGCATTAGCGCACAGGATCTCCGGCGCATGATGAGGTTGAAACTCGAGATAATCGTCGGCATCTACAAGACGCGCAATGATTTCCTCCACGCTGTACGGCAGCCTATGATCCACCGGCAACGCGTCGTACAACCCCTCCGCCGATTTTGCAGGCGGAGTTCCCTTGCAGTGCGCCGCCGGAGCCGCTAACTCCCGCACTTTCTGCCGGATTAAAGCCAAACACGAAGCATCATCTTTAGTCGAATAGTGCGCCACCCCGCTCTTCTCCGTGTGGAGCTTGGCTCCGCCCAAAGACTCGGCGTCCACCACCTGGCCCACCGCGCCCTTAACAAGGTTCGGCCCGCCGAGCCCCATAAAGCTGGTCCCCTCCACCATGATGATCACGTCCGAAAGCGCCGGAAGATACGCGCCTCCCGCGATGCACATGCCCATCACCGCGGCAATCTGCGGAACCCTCAACTTCCGCCGCATCAGTGAGTTGTAATAGAAAATTCGAGCAGCACCGTACTGCCCCGGAAAGATCCCATCCTGATACGGCAGGTTCACCCCGGCCGAGTCCACCAGATAAATGATGGGCAGCCGGTTCCTCATCGCGACCTCTTGCGCCCGCAGGATCTTGTGGATCGTCTCCGGCCACCAGGCCCCCGCCTTCACCGTCGCGTCATTCGCCACGATCACGCACGGCCGCCCCTCCACCCGCCCGACCACCGTCACCACCCCCGCCGCCGGAGCCTGCCCCTCATACTTGTCGTACGCCACCAGCAGCCCGATCTCGATCGTCGGCGACCCGCCATCGATCAACTTGCCCACCCGCTCCCGAGCCGTCAGCTTGCCCGCCGCATGCTGCTTGGCAATCTTCGCCGCCCCTCCGCCCTCGCGAAGCCGGTCCTCCAGCCTCTGCCAATCGTCCACCAACGCGCGCATGCGATCCGCGGGAGTCACGCTTACTATCCTAGTTCTTATTGAGCCTAGTTCTTATTGAGCCCAGTTCTTATTTAGCGGAGCCCAACATCACTTCGCCGGCTTCAATTTGGCGCGATATTCCGGATACATGGTCTCCGCCCCGCCCAGCGCGGCTTCCAGCGGAATCTTCCACCGGTCCGCGAACTCGTGCAGGAAAGGATTCGCCGCCGGATCGTAGGCAGGCACCACGTCTTGCGCGCGCCCCGGAGCCTCATCCACGTATTCGCACGGATAGAGCAGGGCAGTGGGAGCCAGCAGGTTCGTGTTCAACGCGAAATCCTGGCTCTTGACCAGGGGCTCAGTCAAATAAATCGGGTCCTGCATGATGGTCACGTGCGTCAAGTGGTCTCCATGCCGGATGAAGTGCTCCGTCAACGTGATCTCATCGCTTGAAGGGAGCCCATTTCGCCGGTGCCAGCCCTGCTTGATGTGCGTGGTGGTCACGGTGAGCATGTTGCCCTCCCAGATGCCCGTCGAAAACCCCATCCAGGTGTGCGGAGCCCACGCCGGCGGATGCGGCCGCCCGTCCATATAGATCGTCCGATCCTGCTCGTAATTGCTGATCCGATTCCGAAGGGCCACCAGTTCCTGAGTATCCGGATCGCGCTGCTCCCAAATCTTCAATTGCAGAGGCCCGCGATAAATATACGCCGCGGTGTGGACCTGGCACTGATGCTCCGGCAGCGTGAGCCGGTCCGGGTCCCACGCGAGCGCCCACTGCCGCGCTTCGGCATTAATCGGGAGCCCCAGGAAATCCGCCAGCTCCGGCCCCGGAATCCGCTCCGGCTGGTCTTCGTGAAACAGCGGCTGCCAGTCCCCGTTCAAAGTGGTCTGCGCGTGAGAAGCCGCACCGGCCAACAGGACCGCCGCAAAAACAATCGAGACTCGGGTGGTGCTCATGATTCAAACTACGATACTACTGCCCGCCTGCTGCCGCACGGACTGCGTCCCAATTATTGCGGCCGACAACGCCGGGAACGAGTCGGAATCCTCGGTTACCGGGTCCAGTCACGAGCGGATTCTGGGTAGTGGGTAGTTTTGAAAGTGGCATGTCTTGACCTCCAGCCCTATCCGTGTCACGCTTGGGCATATGCCAAAGCGGACTCGTACAACCCCTAAGCTTGATACCGTTCAGAATGCCCGCCTAGTTTTCCTCGAAGCCATTGAATCCACTGAAACCGTTCAACTCACTTTGGTTCAGCAAGTCATGCGCGAGATGGGAGCGAAGGGCGGAAAGATCGGCGGCAAGCGTCGGATGGAAACGATGACGGACGAACAACGCAAACGTAGCGCGAGGAAAGCGGCCAAGGCGCGTTGGGCAAAAGCGAAGAAAACGCCTTAGAATACGGCCTCTTCGCTCTTTTCTGTTGACTATGCGAAAGCGCTCCCGTATAATTGGTTTATGGCGAACGTACTCAGCATGTCCAGGAAAGTAGCAGTCATCACTGCCTTGAAGGCTGCTCCGTGCGCTCTACGTCTCGCATGATGGGCGTCTAGCAAGCAGTCCATCCTCAAACTGCTTGAGGAAGTCGGTGCCGCGTGCGCCAAGTATCAGGATGTGCCATTCGTAACGTTTCCTCCAAATGCGTGCAGATCGATGAAATCTGGTCGTTCTGCTACTGCAAGCAGAAGAACATGACGCAGGAGATCGCCGATAGCCGCATTGCCGGCGACGTGTGGACGTTCACCGCGATTGATGCCGACACCAAACTGGTGCTAGGCTGGCTTGCTGGTCAGAGGGACGCGGGGTTTGCAGCGGCCTTCCTTCAGGACATTGCGGGCCGGTTGCGCAATCGAATCCAGTTGACGACGGACGGGCACTAGATGTACTTGAACGCCGTGCCCGATGCGTTCGGCAACGATATCGACTACGCGCAACTGGTCAAGGTTTACGGCAACGATCATAAAGGGCAGAAGCGCTACAGCCCCGCTCAATGTCTTGGCACTAAACGCGTTGGCATTATCGGCGATCCTGACTCGGCGCACGTTTCCAGCTACATGGACCGGGCCAACCTGACCATGCGTATGGGCATGCGGCGATCTACGCGCCTCACGAACGCGTTCTCGAAGAAGATCGAGAATCACTGCCACATGATAGCGCTGTGGCAGATGCACTACAACTTTGATCGCGTGCATCAGACCTTGCGCATTGCCACTGCGATGGAAGCTGGACTGAGTGGTCATGTGTGATCGATTGCACAGATCGTGGCTTTGTGCTCGGCGTCAATGCTCCAGGCTGCCTGAAATGGGGCTTTGATTTCTCCAACCTCGATATCCAGATAAAGAATATACGTCTTGCCCGGTTGTAATGTTTTCTTTGGGCAGTCCTGACGATCAGGCCAATACATCGGTATTGTTGACGGCCCATCGGAATAACACACTAACCACCATTTAGCTTCTTCGCCGTAGTGCAGTCCTGCATCTAGCCTAGGTATTCTTTCTAGTTGGATTGCATGGTACGCGAATTTTCCGTCGGGCCTGTGAAACTCACTGCTCGTCACCCATTCGGCACCATCGCGCGTTCGGATATCCACCACTGTCGCTCTCGCAGGAAGCGCTTTGTTTCGG
The DNA here is from genome assembly GCA_036498815.1 of Bryobacteraceae bacterium. GTDB lineage: Bacteria > Acidobacteriota > Terriglobia > Bryobacterales > Bryobacteraceae > Palsa-187. Next base: position 5,611 of record DASYET010000055.1, read on the forward strand.
TCCTGAATTTGCCTTGCGGCTACTATCAGTCCTCCTCGATCAGTGCGCACTTCAATTGTCGGCGAAACAGGCGGGTTTTCGCTTGGGAAGGTGTCCGGGTCAACCGTTCTAATGGCGAGACTCCAATCAACTGGTACTGTAACGATTTGTTCGGATTCTCCAACTATGGACAGAACAAGCCGCACGCTGTAACTGCGATCTAAAAGACTTGGGTCCATTGGCAACGTATGAAGGGATACAACATCCCACTTACTGACCATCTCTGCGATGGAAAGGTCCGAGACGGGGACGAAGTCGGACCCCTTGCCTGCTAAGATACCCTGACTCAATTGTTGAATCGGGACGCGCCTTCGTAGAAACCAGCGACTACGTATTAGTTCTAGCCCTAATGATCGGGCAATCAGCGGCTTTCCGGAGGTATTTTCAAAACGGAGCAGCAGTTCTGAGCGAAGCTGATATTCGTGATTCTTTGACGGCCAGATCTTTACCCTACTACCAGGGCGTAAGCTCATCACCTGTACTGGCTTGTGCCTCGCATCTTGCAGCACAAAAAGTACGAAGCCAACACTCAGTGCAACAGCCAATCCGACAAGAACTTTGGCAAGCGTCTCGTTCTGGTAATTACCGAGCCTCTGGGCTAGCGCTAGGATTGCGGCGATCAAGGCTGGCCACCCGGTGTAGTGTTTTCCCACTCGAACACTGTACCACGTGATGCGAAAGCGCATCCGCTTGCGAGCATCAAGGGGGGCAGCTTTTCAAAACTGCCCACTACCGGATTCTGGGCGGACAGGCCGCAGGCTTGCGGTGGATATAAAATTGAAAAACGGACTCACACATCTAGCCAAGATGAACTTCGACACGTTTACCGTCGTGAACTTTCCGCCCATCGATCGGGAGGTTCCGAACTTTGTTTATATCTTATTTGCGGTCACTGAATCGACGCAGATTCCGTTTTACGTCGGCCAGACAAGTCGGCTTTGGGGACGTCTGGATGATTATTACTGGGCGCAGTTCTCAGCCTCGACTGATTTTCGGATTGGCGAGGCCATCAGGCATCTGGGCACCAAAGCTCATCGTGTCGTTGTGAAGTACAAACACAGCGAGGAGCCGAGACGCGAAGAAGCCGAGATTATCAAGGGTCTGCTGGCAGAAGGTTTCACGCTGTTAAACACCCTACGCGGTTTTGATTATCGGAAGTCTGACGAATCCGAAGAAAGATCGAGAATACAGCGGTTCGTCGAAAAGCTTCTATCGTCGCCGAGCGTATGAAGTGTAGGTTCTGCGCAGAGTGTTCACATAGCCGGCCCATGCTACGGATGGCTAATCTGAACGCCGCCTCCTGTTCCAATCGGAAAGGAGCGGACTCCTGGCTGGGATACGTGCCTTCACTCTCCGGCTCGCAAGAATGAAACAGAAACGGACAATGGCCGCGTTGGCCCACGAACATTTTAAGGCCGCACCTCTTCGGACTCAAAGCTGATTTTGAGGCGAGTTCCGGTCGCCTTGGCGTACTTCTCAAGCGTCCGCGTCGAGGGCATGCTGCTGCCGCCTTCCAGGCGCGCGATCACGGCCTGCGTGGTTTTCATGCGCTGCGCAACCTGCTCCTGCGTGAGGCCCGCATGGGCGCGGGCTTCGATCATCGCGGCAGAAACCGAAAACGCTTCCTCCAGCGCGTCGTATTCGCGCCGGTACTTCGGGTTTTTCATCCAGTTCTTGTGGAGATCGTCAACAGTCGTCCGTTTCATCGATCCCATATCTCCTCGGCTCTTTGCAACGCGATTTCAATCTCTCGCCGGGGAGTCTTCTGCGTCTCCTCGACGAACACGCGGACGACGACAGGCCGGCCTTTAGCGGTGACGTAAACCGCTCTTGTCTAGGACACCCTCGCCTGGCACTACCGCCCCACAGTCTTCCTCGGCCTGCCCCCCAGCTTCCCGTTTGCTCTCGCTGCCGCCTGCTTTCCCTTGCTCCGCGATCGCCCGCCCGTCTGACCCAACCTTGCCGCCATCCACGCCTTGGACCCCAGAAATCCCTCCAACAATCCGGGCACGTACAGATCCGCATCCACCCCTGGAAAATGGAGGCCAAAGCCGGACGGACTAATCTCAATTTCCTTAAGCTGCGCCGCCTGAGCCCCCTCCAGCCCTTCCGCATCGTCCGGCGAGAAACTCAGGATTAACTTCGAACTCAGTTGAATCACCACCCGCCCCACCTTGCGATCGTAGTGCGCGGAAATCACGTGCGGCATCCGAGCCTCCAGATCCTTCACACGCCGCTTCGCTTCCGTGAAGCTCGTCCGCTTCAACTCGGCGCTCTTCCTAATCTGAGCTTTCATGGCTGCATAACAAGAAATCCCGAGCTCTCCACTGCCTGCCGAAGCTTTGCATCACTCGTCGCTAACGGCAGCTTACGCATCTGCGCCAGACTCAGATAGCAGGCATCATAGATGGAGAGGTTATGTAGTAACGCCAACGCGAGCAGACTCTCATCGACAGGCACGTCCACTGTGCGAATCGGTAATTCCAAGATCTCCCGCCAGAACAGCAACGCTTTGTCGCGCCCCAGGCGCCCTCGTGTAACACCCTTGCCCAACCCGTTGAGCACTTCGTACCGCCAGATGCCCGGCACCCACGCGATCGCCTCTTGATTTTGCAGCGCCGTCAGGACGAAGTCGGTTTCCTCAGTCGCTCCGTCCTCAAAGCACCAATGCAAGGCGAATGAGGCGCCCAGAACGAACTCCCTCACTCACGTCCCTCTTCGATCAACTCTTTCGTCGAAGCGCCGCCAAGTGTCACACCCTTGTGCAATTCCCGAATCCGCTGACCGGCCAACTGAGATCGCATCAAAGCGGGACTCGATTCCGCCCTGACCTGCTCCCTCAGGACCTGTTCGACGTAAGCTTCGAGGGAAAGTCCATTCGCCTGCGCCTTCGTGAGCAAACCGGCCTCAATATCCGGAGCCAATTCCAACTTCACCGTCATGGCAATTCCTCTCGTTGTCATTGTCGCAATTTATGATTCGCCCAGAATCACCGCTCATTGCCGACCTCTATCTCCTCTTTTTCTAACCCCTTCCCGCTTCAACTCCCCGTCCCCCGACACCACCCTGCGCTACCCTCCCTCCCGAGGGACAACCAAAATATGCCCACCGAAAAGCAAATCCAAGCCTCACGCACCAATGGCGCCCGCTCCCTGGGCCCCACCACCCCCCAAGGCAAGAAAAACTCCTCCCGCAACGCACTCCGCCATGGACTCCTCGCCGGCACCGTCGTCCTCGAAGAGGAAAGCCGGCCCCGCTTTCGCGCCCTGCTCGCCGCGCTCGTGGAGGAATACCAGCCCTCCACCCAAACCGAATCCATGCTGGTCGAAACCATGGCCACCGCCCGCTGGCGCCAACTCCGCGTCTGGGGAATTCAAAAGACCGCCCTTGATCGCGACATGGCACTTCAATCCGCCGCCGTCGGACCTCCCGTCGTTCGAGCCCTCTTCGCCCTCGGCAACTCCTCCTCCGCTTGTCCGCCCGAACTGCTCCTCCGTTACGACATCGCCTTCGACCGCCAATTCACCCGAGCCCTCTCCCACCTCCGGGCCCTCAAGCTCAAACCCACCCCCACCGCGCCCGCCCCCTACGTCCCCGAATTCCCCTCCGGCCAAACCTTTCAACCGCAAAGGGTGCGACGCGCACCACCAGCAGAAGCAGCAGATCCAGATTGCGCCGCCCTCCGTTTTGCGCGCAGGAATGAAAAGGTCCAAAAGGCGCGGCCCGAACCATCACAAGCCGCAGATCCGGCAGACCCACCGAAACCAACTCGCCCCGCACCACGTCTCGCGCGCACCAATAAGGATGCCCCTGCCAGCCCGGCCCCCTCGCCCCCAAATTCATCCCCGAAAGCCGCCACTCCCATACGACCCCAGCAAGTCATTGATTCACCGGCACAGAAGCCCAAAAACAGGCCCAAAAAGACGCCGAAAACGGCACAAATCAAGCGGGATGACCGTCCAGCCTCGGCCGCACATCTCACTGCCGATCGAACACAACCCAGCCCCGCCCGCATCCCCCCTCTCCCCGATTGACACTGCCCTTCGGCAGGTGGTACCCTGATCCCGGCCTGCTTGAAAAGGCTGTATTTTGAGTCTGTTGCGCAAAAAAGACAGTGTTGCGTTTCGCTGACATTCTGACTTTCTGAAACCGGAGTTAATGCCATGGCTTACACCTTGACTGTGAACGGCAAGAAGTCCACCGTGGACGTTCCTGCCGACATGCCTTTGTTATGGGTCCTACGGGACGTTCTCAAACTCCACGGCACGAAGTTCGGCTGTGGAATTGCCCAGTGCCGCGCCTGCACTGTCCACATTGACGGCAAAGCGACCGCGTCTTGCCAAACCCAGATCTCGGCCGTCGGGAACAAGCAAGTCACCACGATCGAAGGTCTGTCCGCCGAAGGGACTCACCCCGTCCAACGCGCCTGGGAACAGGTGGACGTGCCGCAGTGCGGATACTGCCAGGCCGGCCAGATCATGGCCGCCGCGGCACTGCTCGCCAGCAAGCCCAAACCCACCGACGCGGATATCGATACCGCGATGAGCCCCAACCTGTGCCGCTGCGGAACCTATCTCCGCATCCGTCAGGCCGTTCATCTGGCGGCTTCGCTCGGAACCAGCGGATCCGGCGCGCGCACCGGCGCGGCCGCCCAGGAATAAGGAGCCACCACCATGACTAAGAAGAAACTAGATCGTCGTTCCTTTTTACGCGTAAGCGCACTCGCCGGGGGTGGCGTCACCTTCGGTCTTTTGGGCAAGGATCTTTTCGGCCAGGCCCCGGCCGGACGCGGCGGAGCGCCCCCTGCGGGCGGACGCGGCGGCGGCGGCGGCGGCTTCGGCGCGCAGGCGCCCCCCAAGCCCGATGTATATATTAAGGTCGCGGCCGACAACACCGTCACCATCATCGCCAAGAACCCGGAAGTCGGCCAGGGCATCCGCACCATGCTGCCCATGCTGATTGCCGATGAGCTCGACGTCGATTGGAAGCAGGTCAAGATTGAGCAGGCCGACGTCGAAGCGAAGTACGGCTCGCAGATCGCCGGCGGCTCCACCGCCACTCCATCCAACTGGGTGCCCATGCGCCAGGTCGGCGCAACGGCGCGCGCGATGTTCAAGACCGCCGCGGCGCAGCAGTGGAACGTGATGGAATCCGAATGCACCACCGGTTCCGCCAACGTCTACCACAAAGCCTCGAATCGTACGGCTACCTACGGCTCTCTGGCGGCGAAGGTCGCCACCATGACGCCTCCCACGTGGTCCGATGCGATGTACAAGGATCCCAAGGATTACAAGATCATCGGCAAGCCGATCGTCAACAGCGACATCAAAGCGATCATCACCGGCAAGCCGCTGTTCACCATCGACGTCGAGGTTCCCGGCATGCTGTACGCCGTGTACCAGAAGGGACCCTCCTTCGGCGCTCGCGTGAAAACGTGGAATGAAGCCGACATCAAGAAGCTCCCCGGCGTGAAGAACGCCTTCGTCGTGCCGCGCATCGTCTCCGACACGCCGGTGCTGGGCGGCGGTATCGCCGACAACACCAACGGTGGCGATTTCGAAGAAGGAATCGCGATCGTGGGCGAGCACTGGTGGGCCGCGCAATCCGCCCGCAAGAAGCTGGTGGTCACCTGGGACGAAGCTGCTTCCCGCGTCGCGCAGAGCAGCGTCGGCTATGCCGCCAAGGCAGTCGAGCTGAACAACGCCAAGCCGCAAGCCACCACTCGTAATGACGGCGATGTCGAGAAGGCTCTTGCTGGCGCCGCCAAGACCGCCGAGGGCATGTACTCCTACCCGTTCATTTCGCACGCTCCGCTGGAGCCGCAGAACTGCACGGCGAACTACAAGGACGGCAAGTGCGAAATCTGGTCTTCCAGCCAGATTCCGTCGGGCGGACTCGGCCTCGCGGCCAACATCCTCAAGATTCAGCCGGCCGATATCACCCTCCACATGATCCGCGGCGGCGGCGGCTTCGGCCGGCGCTTGACCAACGATTACATGGTGGAAGCGGCGATCATCTCCAAGATGGCCAACGCTCCGGTGAAGGTCCTGTGGTCCCGCGAAGACGATCTGTCGCACGATTACTATCGTTGCGGCGGATTCCACTTCCTCAAAGGTGGCGTGGACGCACAGGGCAACTTGGTTGCCTGGAAGAATCACTTCGTCAACTATGGCAATCCGAGCGGCCCCAACGGCCAGCCGCAGGCCACCGGCTCTTCAGCCCTTGGACCGACGGAGTTCCCGCACAACTTCATTCCGAACATCGGAATCTTCACCTCAGTGCAGCCCATCGCGATCCGGACGGGTTCGCTGCGCGCTCCCAACAGCAACTCGTTGGCGTTCGTGATCCAGTCGTTCATCGATGAGATGGCGCACGCCGCCGGTAAAGATCCGTACGAATTCCGCATGGCGCTTCTTTCCAAGCCTCAGCAGCTTCCGGCTCCGGTCGGCGGCCGCGGCGGTGGCGGAGGCGGCGGCTTCAACGCGGAGCGCACCAAGGGCGTGCTCGAGAAGGTCGCCCAAATGTCCAACTGGGGCAAGGCAACCCTTCCGAAGGGCACCGGCCGCGGCATCGCCTTCCACTTCAGCCACAACGGCTACTTCGCCGAGGTCGCGGAAGTAAAGGTCGACGCTGCCAAGAAGATCAAGATCACCAAGGTCTGGGTCGCGGCGGACGTCGGTCGCCAGATCGTGAACCAGAGCATGGCTGTCAATATGTGCCAGGGTGCCATCGTCGACGGCATGAGCGCGATGATGGGTCAGGAAATCAGCCTGGACAAGGGCCGTGTGGTCGAGACGAACTTCGACAAGTATCCCCTGATGCGCATGAGCGGGTGTCCCGCGGATATCGAAGTCCAGTTCGTTCTCAGCGACAACAATCCGACCGGTTTGGGCGAACCGTCCATGCCGCCGATTCTGCCGGCCGTAGGCAACGCAATCTTCGCCGCCAGCGGCGACCGCGTTCGCCAGCTGCCCATGCGGAAGCTCGGCTACACCTGGGCGTAAAGCTTAGGAACTAAAGCAAAAGAGCCCCGGAAGGCTTCGGCCTTCCCGGGGCTTTTTTATGGTGCCGGCGTAAACCGGATCGCCACGCCACCACCTGAGGCCAGCGCGATCTTCAACGTCTCGCCCGCGGTGACTCGTTTCCGGTCGATCGAGGTGTGCTTCGGATTCGCGTCCGCATCGGAGGCATCCGAGTACATCTCCGCCGTCCAGTTACCGGAGCCGAGAAACTCCAGCGGCACGTCGACCGCACGCGAGTCCGCATTGGTGATCGAGCCCAAGTACCAATCCCGGCCGCTGCGCCGGGCAACAGTGACGAACTCGCCGACCTTGCCGCTTACAACCCGCGTCTCATCCCAACTCGCCGGGACCTCCTTGACGAAGTCAAAGTCCTTCTGACCCTGGTACGCCTCCGGGGCATCGGAGACCATCATCAAAGGACTGTCGAACACCACATACAGTGCGAGCTGATGCGCCCGAGTCCCCAGCGTCATCGGCCGAGTCTCGCGAGGCTCAAACTCGGCGAGAGTAACGTTGTCGAATCCGCCAGGCCCATAGTCCATCGGCCCTGCGAGCATCCGCGTAAACGCGAGCATCACATCGTGATCCGGATTCGGCAGTGCGGACGACCTCAAATACTTCGCGCCCAACACGGCTTCCTGCGTGATCACGTTGGGCCAGGTGCGGGACATTCCGTCCGGCTTGTAGGCGCCGTGAAAGTCGATCATCAGCCGGTGCGCCGCCGCGGCCTTCGCCGCGCGATGGTAGAAGTCCACCATCCATTGATCGTCGCGATTCATCCCGTCGATCTGCACGCCGGCAACGCCCCACTTCTCGAACTGTGCGAAAGCCGGTTCCATCTGCAACTGTACGGATTCCCATCGCGTCCAGAGCCACACACTGACGCCCTTAGACTTGGCGTAGCGCAGGATCTCCGGCATATCCACCGCCGAAATGGTCTTCGTAATGTCCGCAGGGAGCGTGCCTTCGTTCGGTGCCGCCCACCCCTCATCGATCAGCATGTATTGGAGCTTCGAAGCCGCGGCGAAATCGACGCGCTGCTGGATCGCCCCCGTGCCCATGGCTGTCTGAGCGCTCGCGGATTTGCCGGGCTTGATCCACGACGTATCTTTAATCTCCGACGGCGGATTCAGATTGCTGACGAGGTTCGATTCGATGAGCCGCCCTGGATCTGAGCCGATCAGAAGCACGCGCCAAGGCGACCGCGCGGGAGTGACTCCCTGCATCGCGAGCATCTCGTCTTCCGGCTTCGGCGACAGCACCGCCTCCAGCGCGCGGCCCTCCAGATGATGCAGGTACATTCCCGCGAAGTTGTCGAGATTCGCCTCAGTGATCGCCACCCAGCCGAGCCCCGGCTGTTCCACGAGTAACGGCAGCGCCATATTCGAATCGTTATGGATGCCGCTCAGAGTCATGCGTTGGTATTGGTCCTCATAGTTCGTGTGCAGGTTTTCGACGAATAGCGGAAAGGCATTGCCATCCTTCACGAAGCGGAACTGCGTGGAGTCGTTCTCAATGAGCAACTCCTGCAAGGGATTCGAAAACGGAATGTCGTAGCGGAACGCGACGCCGTCGTCGTAGACGCGAATCTCCATGGTCAGCTTGCGCCCGAGCGTGCCGTTCTGCATGTACTCGGCGAAGAGCGCGTTGTAGTGGTTGCGGATCGATTTCGTCTTGCCTGCGGGGACCGTGTAGGTTTCATCCACGGTTTCGCGATGCGACGTCATGAACCCGAGGTTCACGCCGAGCACGGGCTGATCGCGGATGTTCAACCCCAGGTAGGAAGTGTCCATCAGCATCCTGCCGTGAAAATAAACCTGGTAGGCGAGTCGCGCCGATTCGCTCGAATCCTGCTGCGGGTAGCCGAAGAGGTGGAACTCGATCTGGCCGTTGGGAGAAGAAATTGTCTGCTCGTCAATTTGCCCGAGCGCGCAGAGCGAAGTGGCGAGAAACAGCAGCGGCAGCGATTTCATCGGGTACTTCCAGTGTAACGAAGCTCACTCCTCGCGGAGCGCGGTAAGCGGGTCCACTCGCGCTGCTCGCAGCGCGGGAATCGCGCACGCCAACAAGCCTGTGGCGAGCAAGACCAGAGCCGTCGATGCGAACGTGACCGGATCGGCCGCTTTCACTTCATACAATTCGGACGCCAGGAGACGTCCGGCTCCCAAGCCTCCGGCCAAGCCAATCACAAGTCCCACGGCCATCAAGATTCCCGCGTGTCCCAGGACCATCTTCAAGACATGCCCCTGCTGAGCGCCCAGGGCCATGCGAATGCCAATTTCCTGAGTCGCTTGCGTTACGGCGTAAGAGAGCACGCCGTAAATTCCCACCAGGGCCAGAAGCAACGCCAGAACCGCGAACGCGGACATAAGAAACGTCGAGAAACGGTCCATCGAGAGCGCCTGTTCCACCAAGGCATCTGCGGTGCCCACCGCATCGAGCGGGATTTCGGGATCCTGTTCGCGAATCGCGCTTCGAATGGATGAGATCAACGAGTCCGGATCCCGCTCCACGCGAACGCCGAAGAACATCGTGGTGAACGGAATCTGCTCGGCCGGCTCGAACACCGCGGGCAGGCCCGTGGACTCGAGCTCCGCATCGCGGATGTCGCCCACGATGCCGACGATTTCGGCGGGCTTCGATCCGTTGCCCATCTGGATGCGCTGCCCCAGAGGGTTTTCTCCGGGGTAGAACTTGCGAGCCATGCTCTCGCTGATCAGGGCGACGGGAGGCGCAGAGGCGTCGTCACGCGCCGTAAAATCACGACCGCTCTTGACGGGAATGCGCAGAGCCTCCAGATACCCCGGCGTCACTGCATAATAACCGGCGTTGGGCTCGTGCCCTGGGGCCACGGGCGGCTTGCCAATCTGGGTGAAGTCCAGGATGTAGTTGGAGCGAGATAGCGGAAAAACCTGCCCCGCGCCCGCCGCGGTAACCCCAGGCAACGCGCGAATGCGCTCGAGTGCGTGCCGGTAAAACGCCGCTTGCTGAGCATTTGTCTTGTACTGGGCTTCGGGAAGATCGATACGAAAGGTCAGTACCTGATGCGGGTCGAAGCCTGGATTCACCGCCTGCAAATGAGTGAAGCTGCGGATCGCGAGTCCGGCGACAGAGAGCAAAACCAGGGCGAGCGCGACCTCGCCGATCACCAGCACGCTGCGCAGGCGGTTCCGGCGGAAACCGATGGTGTTCCCGCGTCCGCCCTCTCGTACCGCGGAGGCTAGGTTCGTTTTGGCGAGCCGGAGTGCGGGCGCGAGCCCGAACAGGACTCCGGTAAAGACGGCAAGCGCTGCCGTGAAAACGAGGACACGACCATCGAGAGCGATTTCTCCCGAGCGCGGAAGAAGGTCCGGCTGCGAGTAAACCAGCAGCCGCGTCGCACCCCACGCGATGGCAAGTCCGGCGGCGGCTCCCATGGAGGCGAGAAGCACGCTCTCGGTAAGCAACTGGCGGATGATCCGGCCCGGTCCGGCGCCAAGCGAGCTGCGAATGCTGATCTCGCGGTGGCGGGCCGCCGATCGGGAGAGGAGCAGATTCGCCAGGTTCACGCAGGCGATGAGCAGCACCGCGCCCACTACGGCGCTCAGGGTCCACATCACCGTCCGGATTTGCCGTACGATACGATCCTGAAGAGTCATGCTGGTCGTGTCCCATCCGGCATTGGAAGCAGGGAACTGCTGCTCGGCGCGGGCGGCGATGGTGTTCAGGTCTGCCTCCGCGGACGCAAGGGTCATGCCGTCTTTCAGACGGCCAATCCCGTTCAGATAGTGTCCGCCTCGCTGTTGCCACTCGGAGGCTTCTAAATCGAGCGGAATCCAGATCTGGCTGCTTCGGGGAAATTGAAAGTCGGCAGGCATGACTCCGATGACGGTGTAGATCTCGGAGTTTAGTTTGAGGGTCTGACCCAGGACGTCGGGGCGTCCGGCGAAACGTTCCCGCCACAGGCTTTGGCTCAGAATGGCAACGTGGCTTGCGCCAGGCACCATTTCCTCAGCGGTGAAGGTGCGGCCCATTTGCGGCTTCGTGGCGAGCACATCGAAAAACTCGGGAGTGACTCGTACTCCCAGCAACCGCTCCGGCTGCGACCCGGTGGAGAGATTCAAGCCCTTCCCGCCGAACGCCGCGAACCCGGAGAAGCTATGGTTGTGATCGCGGAAATCGACATAGTTGCCGGGCGAGAGGGAGAAGACCGGGAAACCGGCTTTCAGATTACGTTCCGCCACGGAAATCAGCTGTTCCGACTTCGGGTAGCGGAGAGGCTGCAACAATACGGCGTTGACTACGGTGAAGATCGCGGTGTTTGCGCCCATGCCTAGCGCGAGGGCCAGCACGGCGACAAACGTAAATCCGGGGTTGCGAGCCAGAGTTCGAACTGCGTAGCGTAAGTCTCGCCAGAGTGCGCCCAGCATGCTGCCAGTATATTTCAACGCGAGCCGTGCTGGAGGCGAATTACAACGCGGCGATGCAGTCGATTTCAACGCGGACGTCGCGGGGCAGACGCGACACCTCGACAGTCGCTCGCGCTGGCGGATTGTGGGGGAAATAGGTCGCGTAGACCTCGTTCATCTTGGCGAACTCGCCCATGTCTTTCAGGAAAACCGTGGTCTTCACGACCTGAGCCATCGACGCTCCGCTGGCTTCGAGCACGGCCTTGATGTTGTCAAGTACCTGGCGAGTCTGCGCCGCAATGTCGCCTTCGACCAGCTGCCCGGTGGCGGGGTCGAGCGGGATCTGCCCGCTGAGGAACGCGAATCGGTGCGCCACGACGGCCTGCGAGTACGGTCCGATGGCCTGGGGCGCGTGTTTGGTGGAGATGGTATGGCTCATGTCGTTTCTTGATTCAAAACTTTAAGGTTCCTACCAGGTCGGCGGCATTGGAGACATTCTGCTCTTCCAGGAAACGGTCCAACTCGCGTGCGATCCGCACGGGCGATTCCGGGTCCCAGAAATTGGCCGTTCCTACCTGGACGGCGGAGGCTCCGGCGATGAGGAACTCTGCTGCGTCGAGCCCTGTAGCGATGCCGCCCAGGCCGATTACGGGAATTTTCACGGCGCGCGCCGCTTCGTAGACCATGCGAAGCGCGATCGGCTTAATTCCAGGTCCGGAGACGCCGCCGAATCCCGCGCCGAGTTGTGGTTTCCGAGTCCGGGCATCGAGCGCCAGGCCGACGAATGTGTTCACCAAAGAGACGGCGTCGGCGCCCGCCTCCTCGGCCGCGCGGGCCACAGGCTCGATCTTGGCGACGTTGGGCGAAAGTTTGACGATCAGAGGCCGCTTGGAAACGGCCCGAACCGCGCCTACCGCCTCCGCGAGCAGCGCCGGGTCACTCGAAAAGAACATGCCTCCGTGTTTCGTGTTCGGGCAGGAGACATTCAACTCGTATGCGGCGATTCCATCGGCATCCTCCAGCACCCGGGCCACTTCGACGTAATCCTCCACCGCGGATCCGAAAACGTTGGCGAAAATGGCCGTGCCGCACTGCCGCAGATCCGGCAGCTTGTCGCGCACGAAGGCCCTCACGCCGATGTTTTGCAGGCCGATAGAGTTCATCATGCCCCCCGGCGTTTCGAACAGGCGCGGCGGAGGGTTGCCGTCCATCGGCTCGCGCGAGAGTCCCTTGACCACGATTCCGCCCACCGCGGCCAGGTCCGTCAGGGCCTTGAACTCGATTCCATACCCATAAGTCCCGGACGCCGCCAGCACGGGGGTCGTAAGGGAAACACCGAACAGGGCAGTGGTCAGCCGGGAAGACACTTGGTCACAGAATAGCAGTCCGCTTTGAAGGAAATAACGGGCCGTACGGCAGAACTAGGGCCTTGGGAATGCCTAGTTTGAAAATGGGTTCTGTACTAAGGTGTCCGACCAATGGCGAGCGCGGCACAGGACGCGCAGCATGGAGATGTGGAGGAGAACCGTCCGCCCAAATTCCGTTCCCTCGCTTCGAAGTTCTCGATCTTCACGGGAGTACTTCTGTTGTGGGTGGTCGCGGTCACCATCCTGTGGGACGTGTGGCAGCACCATTTCAACTGGGCGAAAGGAGTGGTGCTGTGCATCCTGGTGCTGGCGCTGGCTTTCGCCATTTCGCGCTTCACGATGGGGATTCTCGCGCGGCCGCTGAAGCTGCTGGAAGCGGGCATTACTTCCGTGCGGCAGGGCCGGCTAGAGCCGTTGCGCATCAGCCGTACCGGGGATGAGATCGAATACCTGGGCGAGAGCTTCAACCGCATGATCCATGCCCTGGCGGAGAGCCAGGAAGAGATCCACCAGTATCAGGAACTTCTGGAAGAGCGCATTCGCCAGCGCACCAGCGAACTGGTGGTGGCCAAGGATGCCGCTCTCGCGGCCAGCCAGGCAAAGAGCGAATTTCTGGCGAACATGTCGCATGAGCTGCGCACGCCGATGAACGGTCTGCTCGGCATGATGGACCTGGCGCTCGACAGCGATATGAATCACGAACAGCGGGAGCAGCTTGAGACCGCACAGCGCTGCGCGTATTCGCTGCTGGCGCTGCTGAACGACATTCTGGATCTTTCCAAAATTGAGGCGGGCAAGATGTTACTGGAACGGGTTCCCTTCAGTCCGCGGGCAGTGGTGGAGGATTGCATCAAGTCGCAAAGCGGGAAAGCGGCGGAGAAGCAGGTGGAACTGCGCTTCGAACCCGGGTCGCCGGAGGAGTGCGGCGTGCTGGGCGATCCACTGCGGGTGCGTCAGATCGTGATGAATCTGATCTCGAACGGGGTGAAGTTCACGGAGCGGGGCACGGTGCAGGTGTGGCTGAATCTGACCCCGCTGAGCGGCGGCCGCGCGGAGGTGAACATCGAGGTCCGGGATACCGGGGCGGGGATCCCGCGCGAAAAGCTGGGGGAAATCTTCGAGAAATTCACGCAGGCCGACAACAGCATCACGCGCAAGTATGGCGGCACCGGACTGGGACTGGCCATCACGCGCCGTCTGGTGGAAATGCACGGCGGTACGATTCACGTGGAAAGCGTGGTGGGCAAGGGCAGCACCTTCTCCGTAACGTTGCCGTTTGACGCGGCGCCGTTGGCGGAGCGCCCGGCTCCGGCGAAAGCTCCCGCTCTGGCGGTCCCGCGCGAGATCAGGGATGCGGTACCAGTCACCGCCGCGGAACTCGCGGCGGGAAAACGAGCGCCCGCGGAGGCGGCCAGCGGGCCGAAACTCCTGCTGGTGGAGGACAACCTGGTGAACCAGAAGGTGGTGCTGGCGATGCTTCGCAAGAAAGGGTACCGCATCGATATCGCCAACGACGGCCAGGAGGCATTGAACAAGCTGGAATCCGCCGCCCGTGATCCGTACGACCTGGTACTGATGGACGTGCAGATGCCCGTGCTGGACGGATTGGAAACCACCCGTATGATGCGGCGCGACCCGCGGTGGGAGCGGCTCCCGGTGGTCGCCATGACGGCGCACGCGATGACGGGCGATCGGGAGAAGTGCCTGGAGGCCGGGATGACCGGCTACATCTCGAAGCCGGTGCAGCCCGCGCATTTGATCACCACTGTCGAGCAGCACCTGCGTCCGCCCGTGTTGCAGTAAACCTCTTAGGAGCTAGTCACCCATCACCGGCGCGGCTCCTGGTACGTGCTGCGCAGCCGCCTTGCGCCGCCGCAGGCTGAATACGAACAGCACCAGCGAGAACTCACCCAGGGCGAAGATGGAGTCTCCGGGCACGCGCATCCACCGCAGGGTCTGCATGAGCGGCGTGTGGAGGAATTCGGAACTGCGCGCGTACCAATAGCCGCGGTCGACAGAGGCCCAGGTCTGTAGCAGGCCCACCGGAAGCAGGCTTCCGACGCACATGCAGAAGAGGCCAACGTTCATGGCCCAGAACGCGAAGCGGACGTAGCGCTCCCGCCATTCGAGGTCCGGGATCATGACTCGCAGGCAGGCGAGCATCAGGCCCATACCGAGCATGCCGTACACGCCGAATAAAGCCGCGTGACCATGCAATGGGGTGGTGTTTAAGCCTTGCATGTAGTACAGAGCGATGGGCGGATTGATCATGAATCCGAACAGTCCCGCGCCGAGCATGTTCCAAAACGCGACTGCCGTGAAGAAGTAGATGGGCCACTTGTAGCGCGCGGCCCAGGGTGTGAGCCGGCTGCGCCGCCACTCGTCTACGGCCGAGAACGCCACCAGTGTGAGGGGCACTACTTCGAGCGCGCTGAACACGCTGCCCCACGCGAGAGCAACCGATGGCGTGCCGGAGAAATAGAGGTGATGGCAGGTGCCGATAATGCCGCCCGCAAGATAGATGGAGGTGGAAAGAAGTGCGGCCTTCGCCGCGAGCGTGGGCTGAATCAGCCCGAGCCGCGTAAAGAAGAACGCGATCACGCAGGTGGCAAAGACCTCGAAGAAGCCTTCCACCCACAGGTGGACCACCCACCATCGCCAGTACTCGACCAGAGAAAGATGCGTATGCTGGCCCCACATGAGGCCCGCGCCGTAGAAGAGTCCGATGGCCGCGCCGGAAATGAGGAACAGTCCCACCAGGGGGCGGCTCTCTCCGGCGTTCTTCAGCCCGGGCACGATGCTGCGGACCACCAGGAACAGCCACAAAAACAGTCCGATAAACAGCAGGATCTGCCAGCCACGGCCGAGGTCCAGATATTCGTAGCCCTGGTGTCCCCACAAGAAGGAAGCGTCGTCGGACAGTTTGTTCTGGATGCTGAGCCACTCGCCGGTGAGCGATCCGCCGACGACGAGGAGCAGCGCGCCAAACAGTATATGGACGCCGAGCGACTGCCCCTTGGGGTCGCGCCCGCTGACCAGAGGTCCCAGAAACAGGCCGGCCGCGAGCCACGCGGTTGCGATCCAGAAGATGCCCAACTGCACGTGCCAGGTGCGCGTTACCGCATAAGGCAGATACTTGGCGAGGTTGAATCCGTAGAAGCCGCCGCCCTCCACGCCGTAATGCGCCGTGACCACGCCCATCAGCATCTGCACCAGGATCAGCAGCGCCACCACCCAAAAATACTTCAGCGTGGCGAGCTGCGACGGGGTCGCGCGCCACACACCCAGGGGATCCACCGCCGGAAGTCCTACCGGCGGAGCCTCCGCTTGTTGCACCGCGTACCACCACACCAGCCCGCAGATTCCGGCCAGGAGCATTAGAATGCTGACGCCGGTCCACATTACGAGCTCGCCCGAGGGTACATTGCCGATCAACTCTTCGTGCGGCCAGTTCTGCGTGTAAGTCAAGTTCGAACCGGGACGGTTCGTGGCCGCGGACCAGGCGGTCCAGAAGATGAACGCTCCGAGCGCCTGCATGCGCTCCGGCGACCGGATGGTTCCCGCGGGAATCGAGTACGCCTCATTGCCCCGCTCGAACACGTCCGCGAAGTGCGCCAGGGCGGCTGCGTATGCGCGGGCGCGCACCGGTTCCACCGTGATCGTGTTCGTTGCGGGGTCGTACGTATTCCGCCGATACATTTCCTGCAACCGTCCGCGGAGTCTCGCTTGATCCTCCGCGCTGAGGGTCGAATAATCCTTGCCGTAATCCTGCCGGGCCCAGTCGTCCAGGACGAACGTCAGCTCGCGATGCAGCCAGTCGGCCGTCCAGTCCGGTGCGACATACGCACCATGGCCCCACACGGAGCCGACTTCCATCCCACCCATCGATTGCCACACGTTCTGACCCTGTCCGATCAGGCCCTCGGCAACCAACACGTGGCCGTCCGTCGTCACCACGCGCGAAGGAATGGGCGGCATCTCCTGATAAATCCGGACGCCAATCCATCCGAGAACGGAGAACGACAGAATCATGACGAGCGCGAAGCCGATCCACAGTTTTTTCATAAGGAGTTTGCTCTTCGCCGCGTATCGCGCGGCGATGGCCGATACATCCGGGTACGTTTCACTTGGGATTGCAATTGGAGTGCCGACTCTAAGACCGCAGAGTATGCTTTCCTCTTCGCTTTCGCTGCCGCGATATGCGCTATTTCACCCAAGAGCTCCACCGTCCGCGCCTAGAGGCGTAGAATGTTAGTGTGTTCCCGAGGTTTAAGCTCTCTTCTGTTGCATTAGGCGTGCTGCTGGCAGCGACCCTAGCGTGGACGGCGGATTACACCGGCCCCCGGCCTCCTAAGCCCGATCTGGTGTACCTGATGCACGCCGACAACTTGATCCCCGCCGAAGCCGCCGAGGCGAAGCAGGAGAAGAACGATACCTACACCGTCGCGGGCGCCACTTCCCCGGCGCGCACGCCTCTGGCCGAGCCCATCTTCCTGATGCAGAGCGATAAGATCACTCCGGAAAGTCTCGAACTCTACCGCCTGGACGTGAAGAGCGGGCATCGCGAAATCACTCTTTCCGGTGGCCGCCGCCGTGGGGGACCCCGGGCGCTACATCTCTCGGTCACGAAGGTGGAACGAGGGCTGTATCGCATCGAAGCGGCCGAGACTTTGGAGAACGGGGAGTATGCACTTACACCCAGCGGATCGAACAAAGTGTTCTGCTTTGAGGTGTTCTGAGGGCTCAGCCCGGTGCATGCGTGATAGAATCACCCTGATGCCCGCCGCCTCCCAGGAACTCGCGCAAGATGGAGCGCGGCATCATCGGTTTCTGTCCCGGCCCGGTCCCGCGCGTCGCGCTCCGTGCGCGAGGAAATAGTCCCGCCCCTTGCTCAGCCGCGTCTTCAGCGCTTTCCGGTACCGCGACTTCCGCTTAATGTGGTTGGGCGCCTGCACGTCGCAGATCGGAACGTTCGTACAACAGTTTGCGCAGAGTTGGCTGGTCTATGACCTGACCAAGGACCCGTTCTACACCGGCCTAGACCTGTTCCTGGGCCAGTTGCCGATCATGCTCTTCTCGCTGGTGGGAGGCGTTTTTGCGGATCGCATGGACCGCCGCAAGATGCTGCTGGCGTCGCAGTATATCCAGATGACCTCCGCCTTTGTCATGACCGTGTTGTTCGCCACGCACGTGGTGAAGGTGTGGCACATTCTAGCGCTCTCGTTTTTCGTCGGCGTAGGGCAAAGCTTCGGTGGGCCGGCGTATCAGGCTCTACTGCCGACCTTGGTTGGTCCCGAAGAACTGGCCAACGCGATCTCGATGAACTCGATCCAGTTCAACCTCGCGCGTATCGTGGGTCCCACCATTGGCGGGCTGGCCTATGACTACTTGGGCGCGACCTGGTGTTTCGCGCTGAACGGACTCTCCTACATCGCGGTGATCATTTCGCTGTACACGATCCAGGTGCGCTTCATGCCGGAAAAGTCCAAAGAAAGCATCCTTGCGTCGATGAAGGGAGGCTTCCGCTTCATTCGCTCTCGCGAAGGCTTGAGGCCGCTTGTTGTTCTGTCGTTCCTGATGACCCTGCTGGGCTTCTCGATGATTGGATTTGTGCCGGTATTCGTGCAGTCGGTGTTCCGCCGGGGCCCGGAAACATACCGGCTCTTCCTGATTTGCTCTGGCGCCGGTTCTGTGACGGGTGGCCTGGTGGTGGCGTTCTTCAGCAAAATGCAGCACAAGGGACGGAAAGCTCTGATGATGGTGGCGTGTTGGGGCGCGCTGATCACGGGCTTTGCCTTGTCCCGCTCCGTACCGCTGTCCTGTGCGTTGCTCTTCTGCGCCGGCGCGGCGACAATGGGCTCCGCCTCGCTGATGATCTCGACGGTGCAGCTTATGGTCAGTGACGACATGCGCGGCCGTGTGATGAGCGTGTATAACCTTTCCTTCCGCAGCGGCATGCCGATGGGCAGCTTGATCCTGGGGAGCGTGATCCCGCTCTTCGGATTGTCGCCTACGATCGCTGTGTCGGGGTCGACGCTGGTAGTTCTCGCCCTGTACTTCCTGCTGGTAAATAGACGCGTTTCCGCGCTTTAAATGCGGCGCCCGCCGTCGCGGGGGTCCGCTATAATCTAAGGGATAGATTTTTCAGGAGGAAGCATTCGTTGACGCTCAAGCCACCTCCACCCGGCCCAAGCCGCCAAAGGCCACAGGTGCAGGTGAAGATCTCGACGTGGAGCCGGATTTGGGAGGCGCTGAAGCCGCCTCCGGCCGTTCCCAAAAATGCCGTCGCGATCTCACCGCAACAGCGGAAGCGGCGCCGCAGAATCATCACCCTGACGTTGGTGTCGCTGGCGATGATCGGCGTGGGCTCGGGCGTTTACCTCTATATCAGTTCGGCACCGAAGCGTGCGGAAGTCAAGCTTCAGGAAGGGATGAGGCGGGCCGCCGCAGGCGATTTCACCGCCGCTGTGGGCCTCTTCAATCAAGCACTGGAAATCTGGCCTGACCTGACCCCTGTTTATTTGCAGCGCGCACTCGCGTACCAGGGGCTGAACCATCAAGATCTGGCGAAAGCGGACCTCCAACAGGCGACCATCGCCGACCCCACCCAGGGAGCCGCGCATGTTGCCCTCGGCTCCATTTACCGGCAACAGGGGGACTCTCAACGCGCCATGAACGAGTTCGGCCTCGCGATCAAGCTGAGCGGCGATATGGACGCGTATTACCAGCGGGGCCAAATCTACGAGTCGCAAGGCGAGCACCAGAAGGCGATCGACGATTACGACGCCGCCATCAGCCTGATGCGCGATGCGCCGTACATGTATCTAGCGCGCGCCGCATCGCGGGACCAGCTGGGCGACCATGACGGGGCCGAGGAGGACCGGCAGCGAGGCGAGCAACTGCAGCATCACATCATACAGGCTCGGTAGTTTCCGGCATCTTTCGGTGACAGCTGTGTTTAAATAGTAGAAAGTTCATTCGATGCCAGAACCGGCTTCTCAGCTTCGCCGCGGGTGGGGATCTTTCACGCGCCGGATGCGGGAGTTGCGTTGGATCGCCTACGGGGCGGTCTCGACGCGCCACCCGATCATGGCGCATATCATTCCCATTCGCCGCTGCAATCTCTCCTGCACCTACTGCAACGAGTACGACGATTTCTCGAAGCCCATCGCCACCGATGTCATGGCGCAGCGCATCGGGCACTTGGCGGACCTCGGCACCGGCGTCATCACGCTGTCCGGAGGCGAGCCGCTGTTGCACCCCGATTTGGACGATATCATCGCGTCGATTCGCCACCGCGGTTCGATTGCCGGAATGATCACCAACGGCTATCTGCTGACGGCGGAGCGCGTGCACCGGCTGAATCGGGCCGGTCTCGACCATTTGCAGATCTCCATCGACAACGTGATGCCGGACGACGTGTCGAAGAAGAGCCTGAAGGTGCTCGACAAAAAGCTGCAGGTCCTCGCCCAGCACGCCACGTTTCACGTGAACATCAATTCCGTGGTCGGCGGAGGCATCCACAGTCCGGAAGACGCCCTGGTAGTGGGGAAGCGAGCCGTGGAACTGGGCTTTTCCGCTACGGTCGGCATCATTCACGATGGCGATGGCCAGCTTCGTCCGCTGGCGGAGCGCGAACGCAAGGTGTACCACGAGATGAAGGCGCTGGAGAATCGCCACTTCGCGCGGCTGAATTATTTCCAGGACGCCATCGCGCTGGGCAAGCCGAACGACTGGCGCTGCCGCGCCGGCGCCCGCTACATGTACATCTGCGAGGACGGCCTGGTGCACTACTGCTCGCAACAGCGCGGCTATCCGGGCAAGCCTCTCGCCGAATACACCCGCGAAGACATCCGCCGCGAATACCTGACTGAGAAATCCTGCGCCCCGTACTGCACCGTGAGCTGCGTGCACTACGTCTCTTACTTCGACTTCTGGCGCGGCAAGCAGACGCTGCGGACGGAGATACCGGAGCACCAGAGTCCGCTGGTGAAGATCACCGGTTCGGGGAAGTAAGGCAACCTTCGCCGTCGCCGGGCTCGACTCCGGAGGCTTTGCAATGGGCCGGCGGAACAAAGTTCGTGCATCAGTCCGAGACGTCGAACCAGTCGCCGGAAGGGACTCGCTGGCTTTCGAGGACCCCTCCGATAAACTCGTAGACCCAGCAGCGGGAGCGGGTTCCATCTGCAAGTGACGCGGTGACCGCGACGCGGCGGTACTCGTTCGAACCCTCGTACTGGTCGAGCGTCGCCAGCATCTTCGGATCGCGGAGGCGAAAAAGGTCTCCCACGACAAGGTCTTTATTTACAGTGCCTTCAGTGGCTTTAAGGACGTGGACCCCGGGGTACCAGCTGATGCGATACAGCCTCCCCGGGATGCGCGCTGTGCCTAAATAGCGCGCGGAATGCTCTAACAGACGGGCGTACCGATTCGGGTATCCGTGCCGTAGCGTGCCATACACGAAAAGGGGTCGGCTTGACATTCGGATAACCCTAATCCTATCATGGGGTTTGCTGGCTGGGCGAAGGGGAATCCCACGGGGAGGCGCTTTTGATCAAACTGGATATCATCAACGAAGTGGTAAACAAAACGGGCATCACTAAGACCAAGGCGGAGATGGCCGTGGAGACGGTTTTTGAGAGCATGAAGCGGGCGCTCAGCAAAGGCGAGCGGATTGAGCTGCGCGGCTTCGGCATTTTCAACGTGCGGCCCCGGAAGACGGGCATCGGCCGCAATCCGCGCACCGGCGCGGAAGTGGCCATTCCTCCGGGCAAGGCCGTGCGTTTCAAGCCGGGCAAGGAGTTGCAGACGCTGCAATAGCACTCTGCCCCGCAAGTGTCCACGAACGGCTATCCGCTGACACCGGCTGTGCCGGAGCACGACATTTTCGATTTGGCGGGTCGGCACACGCGGCCGCAGCATCGCTACTGGCTGCATGCTTTGCTGTTGCTGCTGACCCTGCTCACGACTACGGTTGTCGGAGCGGGGCTCGCGGAGAGTTTCGCGCAGAAGGCTCCCTTCGATCTGGACGCGGGCATCACGGGCTACACGCGGCTGCTGCACGACCCGTCCTTCCTCTTGGAGGGACTGCCGTTCTCGCTCACCTTGCTCGCCATTCTGCTGGCTCACGAGTTTGGGCACTATTTCGCGGCTCGCTATTACTTCGTTGACGCCACACTGCCTTTCTTTTTGCCGGCTCCGACGCTGATCGGGACCATGGGGGCGTTTATTCGCATCCGGTCACCGATTCTCTCGAAGCGTGTTTTGTTCGACATCGGGATTGCTGGACCGCTCGCCGGGTTCGCGTTGCTGGTATGGCCTCTGGCGGCGGGCGTGGGGCTATCGACGGTGGCACCCGGGATCGCGCATCACGGGGATTTGATCTTCGGGACGCCCGTGATTCTACGGTTGTTCGAATGGGTTCAGTTTCCGGGAGTGCCGGTCACGGATATCCTGCTGCATCCGATGGCTCGGGCGGCGTGGGCCGGGCTGCTGGCGACGTCGATCAATCTGCTGCCCATCGGGCAGTTGGACGGCGGGCACATTCTGTACGCTTTCTTGGGGGAGCGGACCAAGCTCCTCTCCCGGATCTTCGCGGCAGCGCTGATTCCTATGGGGTTCTTCTTCGCCTATATGTGGCTGGTATGGGCAGCGGTTCTCTTCCTGTTCGGGATGAGGCACCCGGCAATCGTGGATCCGGCTCCGCTGAGCCCGGCGCGCAAGTGGCTCGGGTTCTTCGCGCTGGTGGTTCTGATTCTTTGCTTTAGTCCTTCGCCCGTGCGGACGGCCGCGCAGTAACGAAGCTTTGTGAAGATCTCGGCCACCATCATCACACTGAACGAAGAGCGCAATATCGCGCGCGCCATCGAGAGTTTGCGGTGCGCCGACGAAATCGTGGTGGTGGATAGCGGGTCGAACGATCGCACGGTGGAGATCGCCGAAAAGCTGGGAGCTCGGGTGGTGGAAAGCGCATGGCCGGGCTATGCGAATCAGAAGAACCTCGCGGCGGACGAGGCTTCTTACGATTGGATTCTATCCGTCGACGCGGATGAGTCATTGAGCGAGGCCCTGGAAGCTGAAATCTGGGGACTTAAGAAAGCCGGGCCGCAGTACGACGCGTACACGATGCCCCGGTTGGCGCAGTATCTGGGGCGGTGGATCCGGCACTCCGGCTGGCACCCGGATCGCAAGGTGCGACTGTATCACCGCCGGAAGGCGACATGGGAAGGCGCCTACGTGCATGAATCCGTGAAGGTGGAGGGACGGGTCGGACACCTGGATTCGAACCTGCTGCACTTCACATGCAGTTCGTTATCCGAACATCTGAAGACCATGGACCGGTATACGACGCTGGCGGCGGAGCAGGCGCTCTCGACCGGAGAGCAGGTGACTTGGGCTCGTCTGATCCTGGTGCCGCCTTGGACCTTCTTCCAGACCTATTTCCTGAAGCTGGGCTTTCTGGACGGGCTGGAGGGGCTGGCGATCGCCAATATGGCGGCGTTGTATAACTTCGTGAAGTACGCCAAGGCTCGATTCATGAGCCCGGGGCGCGAATGATATTTCCGGGAATGATATCGGAAGCCCTCGTGGCGGGGCTGTTCGGGCTTCTGATCGGCAGCTTTCTGAACGTGTGCATTTACAGGCTGCCCCGGGATCTTTCCGTGGTGCGGCCGCGGTCGCATTGCCCTTACTGCGAGAACATGATCTCCGGTTGGGACAATATCCCGCTGCTGAGCTTCCTGATCCTGCGCGGCAGGTGCCGGCACTGCGGCGCGAAAATTCCATGGCGGTATCCGCTGGTGGAACTCGCGACAGGGTTGCTGTTTGCGCTGGTGGTGGCGGTACTCGGATTCACCCTGCCGGCGCTGAAGTATTGCCTGTACTCGGCGATTTTGGTGGATCTGATCGGCACGGACTTGGAAGAGCGGATTCTGCCCGATGAGTTCACGCTAGGAGGGACGGCAGCCGGCCTGGTGCTGGCGGCGTTCGTACCGATGCCGCCCTTTATTGGATGGCTGGTACTGCCCACATCCGTACCGCTGCGCTGGGTTTCGGTGTTCGAATCCGCGGTGGCGGCAGGATTTGTGAGCGGAGGGCTGTGGTTGTTCGCATGGCTCTACCAGAAGCTCCGGCATCGCGAGGGCGGCTGGATGGGACTGGGTGATGTGAAGATGCTGGCGATGATCGGAGCATTCGTCGGGGCGGGGGAGACTCTGATGACGGTGATGGCGGCGGCCATCCTGGCGATGGTGATCGGACTGCCGTACATTCTGATCACGCGAAATAAGGTGTCCGAATATGAGCTGCCCTTCGGGAGTTTTATCGGGCTCGCGGCGCTCGGCATGGCGGTATGGGGCGATGTGATCGCCACATGGTACGGAAAGTTGGGACGGTAACAATTTTTCATCCGCAAAAGCTTTCCCTGCAAGAGCTTTCCCGATTTAATCTTTTCTTCGCGAACACTTCTCCGCGGAGGCACGTCCATCAAAGTGAGAGGAGGTACACGAGAGATGAGAAATCGAGTGATGACTCTTGCGGCGACGGCTATGCTCCTGGCAGGCATGCCTCTCGCCGCGCAGTACCGGAACAACAACCGGACAGACGCCGGAGACCGCAAGGATCAGGTTTTCGACCGGACCCGAAACGATCTTTCGAACGCGGAACACACTGCGGGTTCGCGGGCTGATTACGCTCTGAAGGAGTTGAGCACCTTGCAGCAGCAGGTGGACCGTGGCACGTTCGATCGCCGCCAGTTCAACCAGACGATTCGAGCGGTGCAGCAGGTCGCCAACGAGCGCGGCATGGCGATGCGTACGTGGGATGCGTTATCGAACGATGCGAGCCGCTTGCGCGTCATGGAAGTTCATCGCACGAGCTAACTTGCGGATGTAAGCAGGACCTTTAGGGTCCCTTTCGTTGCCGCGGTGGCGAAGGCCTTTTTCGCTCGATCGAGCGGGAAATGACCGGCGATCATCGCGGCAACATTTATTTTTCCTTGAGACAAAAGGCGCATCGCTGGCTCGAAGCGTCCACAGCGGGATCCCACCAAAGTCACCTCGTTGACGATGGCGGGCGCTGTGTCGAGCTTTACTAAGCCGTGGACGGTGGACTTCATGATTACCTTGCCGCGCGGCTCGCACATCGCGATCGCGGTGCGGAGCCCTTCCGCGGAGCCGGTCGCGTCGACGACAATAGGCCACGCCATCGCGGGAAAATGTTTTGGCGCGATTTCCGTCGTGATTCCCGAGGGCTCGGCGAGTTTCATCTTGTCGCGATGGCGGCCGTAGAGATGCACTTTGGCGCCATGGGCCTTTAGCACTTGCGCCACTAGGAGTCCAAGTTTTCCGTCGCCGAGGACGGCTACTTTTGTGTTTGCCGGGATGTGGACTTGATCGAGAATTTCGCAGGCTGCGGCGACCGGCTCGATGAAGACGGCGTGTTCCGTGGGAATGGACTTCGGCACGGCGTGGAGGTTATGCAGGGGCAGCGTGAGAAACTCGCGGAACGCTCCGGGGTGTTTCACGATGCCAAGCACTGTCCGGGTAGGGCAGTGCCGGCCGAGGCCTCGTTTGCACCATTCGCACTTGCCGCACGCGAGATTGATCTCTCCTGCGACTCGTTTGCCGACCCATGCCGGTTCGTCCGGGGCCTCGGTGACTTCGCCGACGAATTCGTGGCCCGGCGTGCCGGAGAATCCGTAGTAGCCGCGCTGCAGCTCGAGGTCGGTGGAACAGATACCCGCGGCGAGCAGGAGGATGCGCGCGAATCCTTGCGGAATACGGGGCACAGGTTGGCGGCGCAGTTCGACGCGGCCGGCTTCAAGGTGAACGGCGAGCATAGTGGCTTACTCTCACGATAGAGTGAAAGAGATGACCACAGCAACGCCGACGACGCTCGCGGAACTGGTGTGCTTTAATCCGGCATGCCGCGCGCGGTTTGAGATTACCGAGGTTTTGTACAACTGCCCGAAGTGCGGAGGCCTGATTGAGGCCGGCTACGCTCCGTTGACCGAAGACGCCGCGACACTCCGGCGCACGTTTCGCGAGCGGCGGATGAGCAACGTTCCGCTGGACGTGAGTGGCGTGTGGCGGTATCGCGAAATGTTCCCTTTTCTGAACGATTACTCGCATGTGGTGACGCTGCGTGAGGGCAACACACCTCTGTTGGAGGCTCCCCAAGCCGCCGAATACGGCGGGCTCGCGCGGATCGCGCTGAAGCATCAGGGCTACAATCCTACCGGGTCGTTCAAAGATAACGGGATGGCTTGCGGAGTCGCGCAGGCCCGGCGGCTGGGGATGAAGCGTGTGGCCTGCGTATCGACGGGGAACACTTCCGCGTCGATGGCGGCCTATGCGGCGGCAGCGGGCATCGAGGCGCTGATCTTCTTACCCCACGGAAATATTTCGTTTGGGAAGCTGGCGCAGGCGCTGGAGTATGGCGCCCGGACCCTTGAGGTGGAAGCGAACTTCGATCAGATTCTCGCGCTGGTGCGCGTCCTCGCGGAGCGGCTCGGGATCTATTTGCTGAATTCCGTAAATCCGTTCCGCATTGAAGGCCAGAAGAGCATCATGTTCGAGATGCTGGATCAGCGCGACTGGCACGTGCCGGACTGGGTGGTGCTGCCGGGCGGCAATCTCGGCAACGTTTCGGCATTCGGCAAGGGCTTGCGTGAGGCGAAGGCCGCGGGGTTGATCGACAAGCTGCCTCGGTTGGCCGTGGTGCAGGCCGAAGGGTCGGCTCCGTTCTACGAATTCGTCAAAGATGGGGCGCGGGAATTCCATTCCGTCGAGAAGCCGGAAACGCTTGCGACTGCGATCCGCATCGGAGACCCGGTTTCATGGCCCAAGGCGCTGAACGAGATTCGCGCGACCGGCGGCGTGGTGGAGAAGGTGACCGAGCAGGAGATCGCGGACGCTAAGGCCATTATCGGACGATGCGGCATCGGATGCGAACCCGCATCGGCGGCGACGCTCGCGGGAATTCGTAAGATGACTGCGGCGGGCGTTATCGAGCGGGGCGCCGATGTGGTGGCGGTTCTGACCGGCAACGTTCTGAAAGACCCGGATTACATTTACAAGTACCACACAGGAAAGCTGGAAGCTCCAGGCGGCTTGAAGATCACTCCGACCTTTGGGAACCGGTCTGTGGTTGTTCCCAACGACCCGGATAAGATCGCGGCGATGCTGCGTTAACGATTTCCGAACAGGTGCTCCGTCATGAAGGACAGAGTCCGCATGTCGGCCAGGTCCGCGGACTTGGGTTCGAAGTGGGCTCCGCCGGGACGAGCGAAGGCGTGCCCCGCATTCGGGTACTCCCACACTTGGGCTTTCGGATTGTCTTTGAAAGTATCGCGGACTTTCTGTGCGACGTCGGGTCCGGCGTAGGCGTCCTGGCCGGCGTAGTGGAACATGATGGGGCAAGAGAGCTGCTTCGCTGCGTCCAGGCGTTTGTCGATGCCCACGCCGTAATAGCACGCGGCCGCGTCGGGCTTGTGCCGCGTCGCGGTCACATAGGCGATGAGTCCGCCCCAGCAATAGCCGATTATACCCACGGGGCCGGTGCAAGCTTCGTGCTTGCCTAGGAAATCCATGGCCGCGGCAGCGTCATCGGACGCTTTGTTGTCGTCGGTTTGGCTGCGGATGGCACGGGCTTTCTCGACATCGGTTTCGGGCGACAGTTCAAGACCGGCCTCGGTACGCCAATAGAGGTCCGGCGCGATGGCGGTAAACTGGCGGGAAGCAAGAAAGTCGCAGATCTTGCGCATGCTTTCGTTGACGCCGAAGATTTCCTGGATCACAACGATGCCAGGTCCTTTCCCTTTGCGCGGGAGAGCCATGTAGGCGGAAAACTCGCCGCCATCTTTAGAAGGAATGCGAACAGTCATAAGGATCTAGGGTACCTCAGCGCGCAAGGTGCGTACAGGCGGGTATAATCGACATGATGAAGAGATCTACCTTGTTGCCGGCGGCGCTGGCCTTGCTGATGCTGTGTTCGGCATGCTCCAAGAACATCCAGACGACCGACGCCGTGAAGGCGGGCATTATGGAGTACCTGACGGCAACGGCCACGAAGATCGGGCTGGACATGAGTGCCATGGAGATCGACGTACCTGCGGTCAGCTTTGAGAAGGACCACGCCAAAGCCACGGTTTCGATCAAACCCAAAGGCGTGGACATGCCGGGAATGCAGTTGGTCTATAACCTGGATCGCAAGGGCGACAAATGGGTGGTGGCCGGTCCGGGCGAGGCCGCGAACGGCGCCCACGGCGCGGCGGCAATGCCTGGCGGTGGAACGCCGGGCGGCGGAGCGCCGGACGGCCCGCTTCCGGCAGGGCATCCGACGGTGCCCGATGGTCCTCCCGGCGGGCATGCCGATCCGAGCGGGCAGCTTCCGGCAGGGCATCCTCCTATCGGAAAACAACAATGAAGACGGTCGCGGTATTGGGCGGCGGGCCCGCGGGCTCGATGGCGGCGGAGCGGCTGGCGAGGGCCGGACTCAATACAATTCTGTTCGACGAGAAGCTGGCATGGGAGAAACCTTGCGGCGGAGGCGTCACTTTTAAGGCGTATAACGAATATCCGTTTTTGATCCAGAATTCCACGCCGAAGAAGCTGGTCCATCAGACTGTGCTAGGCGCGCCCAAGACGACAGACGCGAAGATGGATTTGTCACATCCCCTGGTGATTTATTCGCGAACGGACTTGAACGGGATGCTACTGGAACGCGCGGGGCAGGCGGGCGCAGCGATCGAGAAGACCCGCGTCATGGAAATTGAGCGTCGCGAGAAGGGCTGGCGGCTGCGGACCAAGAACGGGGTGGCGGAGGCGGACTATTGCATTGTCGCTACGGGTGCCCGGAATCCTCTCAGGCAAGTGGGAACGGAGTGGCAGGCTTCCGATACGATGACGGCCTTGGGATATTTCGTGCCGGAGGCTCGGGAACGTATCGATATCCAGTTCTTGCCGAACCTGCAAGGCTACATCTGGGTGTTTCCGCGTTGCGGACACTTATCGGTGGGCATCGGCGGCAAGTTCGAGCCGGCGCAGTCGCTACGCAAACGTTTGGACGCTTACATGGATGAGCGCGGGATCTCGCGCAAGGGCGCGACGTACTTCGGGCACATGCTGCCGTCGCTCGAAGCGGCGGGATGGAAACGGAATCGCGTGGCCGGCGATGGATGGATGGCGGTGGGCGATGCAGCGGGGCTGGTGGATCCAATCACCGGCGAGGGAATTTACTACGCGATCCGGTCCGGCGATCTGGCGAGCCAGGTGATCATTCAAGACGCCCACGGATTTGCGGAGAAGGCAGCCGCTTACCGGGCCGTGATCGCCAAGGAATTCGTGCACGATCTGGAGTTCGCTTCCGCGCTGGCGAAGCGTGTATTCCTGGGCCATTTCGCATTCCGAACCGTGCCGCAGCGCATGATCCAGTTCATGAACAAGAGCGCACGCTTCCGCGAACTGATGCAGGACCTGTTCGCGGGCACGCAGCCGTATCTGGATTTGAAGGATCGTTTGCTCCGCAATTTGAACGGCTCACTTCAGGAACCGTTCATGAACTTTTTCCTGAACCGCGTGATTCCCAACCACTCCCGCGTCCAGCTATGAAGACCTCGAAATCTGAGGCTTTGTTTGCGCGGGCGCAAGCGCTGATCCCGGGCGGCGTGAATTCGCCGGTGAGGGCCTTCCGGGGTGTGGGTGGCGTGCCGCGATTCATGGAGCGCGGCGAAGGCTCGCACCTCTTCGACGTCGACGGGAATTCGTACATCGATTACGTGTGCTCCTGGGGCCCGCTGTTGTTGGGGCATCGGCCGGCCGTGGTGGTCCAGGCACTCCGCGAGGTGTTGGAATCGGGCACCAGCTTTGGGGCTCCGACGGAGCGCGAAGTCGAGTTCGCCGAGTTGCTCTCGAAGGCCGTACCTTCGATGGAGATGGTGCGCCTGGTGAACTCCGGCACGGAGGCGAC
This sequence comes from Bryobacteraceae bacterium, assembly GCA_036498815.1. Taxonomy (GTDB): domain Bacteria; phylum Acidobacteriota; class Terriglobia; order Bryobacterales; family Bryobacteraceae; genus Palsa-187. The sequence goes on from DASYET010000055.1 coordinate 35,395, forward strand.
TATGAGCGCGCTCCGGCTCGCTCGTGGCTTTACGGGTCGCGATCTCACGATCAAGTTCGAGGGCTGCTATCACGGGCACGTGGATTCGCTGCTGGTGAAAGCCGGCTCCGGGATGGCGACGCTCGGGATCGCCGACACGGCGGGCGTGCCGCGGGGGTTCGCGGAGACGACCATCGCCCTACCGTTCAACTCAATCTCCGCCGTCGAGCAGGCATTTGCCGAGCGCGGTGATCAGATTGCGGCCATGATTGTGGAGCCCGTTGTTGGCAACATGGGCTGCGTGCCGCCTGTCCCCGGATTCCTGGAAGCGCTCCGCGCTTTGACATCCAAGCACGGTGCGTTGCTGATTTTCGATGAAGTGATGACCGGCTTCCGCGTCGCATTGGGTGGCGCTCAGGAACGATTTGGGATTCGGCCGGACCTGACCACACTCGGAAAAGTTATCGGCGGAGGCCTTCCCATAGCGGCGTACGGAGGGCGCGGCGACGTCATGAAGAAGATCGCGCCGCTGGGTCCCGTGTATCAAGCGGGGACGCTATCGGGGAATCCTCTCGCCGTCGCGGCGGGTCTCGCGATGGTGCGGCACTTGATGGCGCATCCGGAGATCTACCGGCAGTTGGAAGATAGGTCGGCGCAGTTATGCGCGTGGACGCCGCCGGGTGTGACGATCAACCGCGTCGGCGCGATGTTCACGTTCTTCTTCACGAACGAGCCGGTCACGGATTGGGAGTCTGCCAAGAAGAGCGACGCGGCAACGTTTGGAAAATTCTTCCACTTTATGCTCGATCGCGGCGTGTATTTGGCGCCTTCGCAGTTTGAAGCGGGATTCATCTCTGCGGCGCACAGCGAAGCCGATATCGCGAACACCGTAGATGCGGCTCGCGAGTTCTTCGCTTAACGAAAGATTTCGAGTTCTACGGGAGCTCCGGCGCCGCAGCCGAGCTTCTCCGCAGCGGACATCTGGTTGGCGGAGACCTCGAGGTAGCCTGAACTTCCCACGATGACGGCCACCTCCCCCACTCCGGTCTCCGCGTAAGTCAGCGCGAGGCGGCGGACAAGCTCCATCCCTGCCAGCACTTCGAAGGGCCGTGTTTTGATCTCCGCAAAACGGTCGACGTGAAAGTTGGTGATGAGATTGCCGAAGCGGTCGACCTTTAAGATCGTACCGGTCCAGCGCCCGCGTTTCGTTTCCGTGGGAGTAAGGTGCGGGATCTTGATGAAGTCGTGGATGGGTTTGCCGAACTTCGCTGCGGGAACGGCTTTCGCGAGATGCGCGCCGGCGGGGGCAAAGACATCGCGGCCGTGAAATGTTCGGCTCACGTTTTTAAGGCCCAGTTTGGCGTTGGTAATCTCCCGGACTTTGTGCGGAGCTGCGTCGTAGATCATCGAAAAGATCCCGTTGTCGGGACCGATGAAGCGGTGCCCCCCCGCTTCGACGAGGATGGGGCGGCGGGAGGAGCCGACTCCGGGATCGACGACAGCGACGTGGATGGTGCCCTTAGGGAACCACATCCAGGCCTGCGCGAGAGTGAAGGCCGCTTCGTCCAGGTTGAAGGGCGTGACATTGTGGGTGATGTCGACAAGAGTGGCTCGCGGAGCGATGCCGAGGATCACCCCCTTCATCGCGGCCACGAAATGATCCGATGTCCCGAAATCCGTGGTGAGTGTAATGAACATGTCCTGATAAAATTGTATTGCCTGTTAGAGTTGAATACGTGAAGCGGTTTTATTTCGATCACAACGCGGCGACCCCGGTATCTCCGGAAGTACTGGAGGCGATCATGCCGGTGATGACCGAAGTGTACGGTAACGCTTCGAGCATTCATCACTTCGGGCAAACCGCGCGCGCTCGGCTGGATGGGGCTCGCTGGCAGGTGGCTGCGCTGCTGGGCGCGACAGCGGAAGAGATTGTGTTCACCAGCGGCGGAACGGAGTCGGACAATCTCGCCGTGCTGGGCGTCGGCGGGCATGTGGTGACGACGACGATCGAGCATCCTGCGGTGTTGGGAGCGGCGGCTCGGGTGGACTCTGTGACGCACGTTGAGGTGGATCGGCGAGGCGTGGTCGACCCGGCCGATATTCGGCGGGCGCTGCGTCCGGAGACGCGGTTGATCAGCGTGATGCATGCGAACAACGAGCTGGGCACCGTGCAGCCGCTCGCGGAAGTCGCGGAGATCGCTCGCCAGGCCCGAGTCGCGTTTCATTCCGACGGGGTGCAGGCGGCAGGGCGGATTCCCGTGAACGTGAAGGACCTGGGAGTAACGCTATATTCGTTGAGCGGACACAAGTTCGGCGCGCCGAAAGGAGTCGGGGCGCTATTCGTGAAAAAGGGGACGAGGTTGAACGCGATGATTTATGGCGGCCATCACGAGCGGGATCGGCGCGCCGGGACGGAGAACGTTCCGGGAGCCGTCGGTCTGGGCCGGGCGGCGGAGTGGTTCCTTCAAAACGGTGCGGCGGAAGCGGCGCGAATTGAAAAGCTACGCAATCGACTGGAGTCCGGTGTGATCGACCGCATCCCGGGCGTCCACATCAACGGCGCGGGCGCATCTCGCGTGCCGAATACGTCTAATCTCCGCTTCGAAGGCATTGATAGCGAGCCGCTACTCATCGCGCTGGACCTGCGCGGCTTCGCGGTGTCGAGCGGATCGGCTTGCTCAAGTGGCGCGTCTGAACCATCGCATGTGCTGGCGGCGATCGGGTCGAGCAAGGAGCAATCGCGGTCCAGCCTGCGAGTGTCGCTGGGGCGGGGAAACGACGCGGAGCAGGTCGACGCGCTTGTCGATGCGATGTGCGAGTGCGTGGCGCATTTAAGGAAACTGGCGCCCGTTTATGCCTGACCACACGATTGCGGTGGCGATGTCGGGCGGAGTCGATAGCTCCGTTGTCGCGGGAATGCTGCACGCCCGAGGCGAGAAGGTCATCGGGCTGACGATGCAGCTGTGGAATCAGCGGCGGCTGCCCTCCATTCAGAGCGACAAGGTCACCGGGCGCTGTTGTTCCATCGACGATGTGTACGATGCCCGGCGTGTCGCACAGCATCTCGGGGTTCCATACTACGTCGTGAATTTCGAGCAGCGGTTCGAAGATCAAGTGGTGAAGCCTTTCGTCAACGAGTATCTCGCCGGGCGCACGCCGATCCCCTGCACCCTGTGCAACAACTTCGTGAAGTTCGACCAGTTTCTCGAAATGGCTCAGGGCGTGGGCGCAGAGCGCGTCGCCACGGGGCATTACGCTCGGATCTCGCATAATCTTGAGATCGGCCGCTGGGAGATGCGGCGCAGCGTGGATCGCGGCAAGGACCAAACCTATTTCCTGTGCGGCCTTCAGCAGGATCAGCTCGCCCGAAGTATATTTCCGCTGGGCGGGATGGAAAAGGCAGAGGTCCGCGCTCTCGCTCGCGAATTGGGGATTCCCACGGCGGAGAAGCCCGATAGCCAGGAAATTTGCTTCGTCCCCAACGGCGATTACGCCGCGTTCATCGACGCCTACTTTAAGGAACAGGGCATCGCCCAGGACGAACTTGCGGGCGAAGTGGTGATGGCGGATGGCCACGTCGTCGGCGAGCATTCCGGTGTGCATCACTTCACCGTGGGGCAGCGGCGCGGGCTGAAGATCGCCGTCGGCGAGCCGCTGTATGTGATCTCCACCGAGCCCGCGACGAAGCGCGTAGTGATCGGGCGGAACGACGAGTTGCTGCGCGGAGCGATGACGGTCGGCGAGATGAACTGGATCTCGATGGCGTCCCCCGCAGAGCCCGTTCGCGCGGAGGTGAAGATCCGCAACAAGCACGCGGCGGCCGTGGCTACGATCACGCCGACTTCAGACCCCACGCGCGTCGAAGTAAGTTTCGACGAGGCGCAGCGCGCGGTCACGCCCGGCCAGGGCGCGGTGTTTTACTCGGGCGATCTGGTGCTGGGCGGCGGCTGGATCGCGTGAGCGTATTCCGCACGTGATTCTCGCGCGCACTGCTATAAAGATTTACGATCTCGTATCACCGCGCCTGCGCCGCGTAGCGCTGCGGAATCTGGAGATCGCGGGTTACTCGGACCCGGAGCGGCAGCGAATCGCCGATGGAGTTTTTCAGTCGCTGGCGCGCTCGCTCGATCGATTCTGGAAGTTTCCCACTCGGACGCCGGAAAATATTGGCGATTGGATTCGCTACGAAGGCTTGGAAAACTTCACGACCGCGATGGCGCGCGGGCGAGGCGTGCTGGTCGCCACGGCGCATCTGGGCAATTGGGAGGTGAGCGCATTCTCCCATGCCTGGATGACGGCCCCCATGAACGTGGTGGTGCGCCCGTTGGACAACGTGCGGTTGGATCGAATCGTCGAGCGCCGCCGCGCGCTCTCAGGAAACAAGCTCATCGGCAAGAAGGAAGCGGCGCGGACGATTCTCACGGCGTTGAAGGGCGGGGAAGCGGTCGGGATTCTGGTCGACCAAAATGTCATGCCCTCCGAAGGAGTATTCATCGACTTCTTTGGCCAGAAAGCTTGCGCGGGTACAGCGTTTGTGAAGTTCGCTCACCATTCGAAGGCTCCGGTGGTGCCGGGCTTCGCACTGTGGGAGGCGACGGAGTCTCGCTACGTGCTCCGGTTCTATCCTGAAATCGAGATGACAGGCGACGTTCAGGCGGATACCCAGCGGGTTCATTCGTTTCTGGAGTCACTAATTCGCCAGTATCCGGACCAGTGGCTGTGGATTCACCGTCGCTGGAAGACGAGACCTCCCGGGGAACCGGATTTGTATGTGGGGAAGGTTTAGGATGCTTCGACTCTACTGGGCGCTCTTGTTCGTATTCGGCGCTGTAGTGTTGCGTGCGGCCGATCCCTTGCCTGTCGTGCCGATGAAGGGGACTCCAGAAGAGCTGGCGCGAAGTTTCGTCGTGCAGCAGCAAGATTCGTGCGACAGGTCCGTCGTGATTGTGTGCCCAGAATTCTTCACGGCGACGGACGTGACGCTGCGTTGGGTGCAGTTGGACGACGATGAAGACTTGGAGGCGATTCTGACGACTGGACCCATGCTGGCGCCGCTCCCGGTGTACTTCGTTTATTTGTTTGACCGGCAAGGAACGAAATGGAATGAGGTCGGCTCGTTGACCTGTTCGCGCCAATGCGACCCGAATAACGTCGTCCGCGTGCAAAAGCTCACCGATGACTCGCCGCCGCTGGTTCTGTTCTATAGGGATTTAGGTGGTTCCGCGAGCACCCTCTTCACGACGACGGGGTACGAACTGCATGAGGGTAAGCTATGGCCGGCGATGGAAGTGGCGAACTTTGTGTGGGGCGGGCTGCCTCCGCCGGAGCGTGAATGGCATCGGACCGTATTGGCCTCGAAAGACCGGCTGGTCATCCACACGGTTCCCTCCGCGAGTACACGGGAGCGCGAAACTTGCGAAGTGCAACGCTGGGACGCCCAGAGCCACCAATTCGTGCCGGTGCCCGCGGATTCCAGCAAGTACTGCGACACTCGAACCGGCAAGCCGCTCCCCGGAAAGGCATACGTAGTAGGGCTTCCCGTGGTACCGTGAAAAGTCCGTTTGGTTGTGTGCTATCCTGTAACAGAAACAAAACGGTTAAGAAAAGACGAGGAGTATCGATTTCCGCATGGCACTGGCGAGTGAAGCAAAAGGTAACGTGATTTCGCAGTTCCGGGTCCACAAAACGGACACTGGCTCGCCCGAGGTGCAAGTAGCAATCCTGAGCCGGCGTATCCTGGATTTGATGGATCACTTCAAAACGCACGCTAAGGACCATCATTCGCGCAGAGGTCTGCTGCAGATGGTCGCGCGTCGCCGCCGGTTGTTGGATTACTTGCGCAGCCGCAGCCCGGAGCGCTATAAGACGCTGATCCAGAGCCTCGGCATCCGCCGCTAACTCGTGAACCCTGGTTCTTCGAGCCCCCAGTCCCCTCTTAATCAAAGCAGGCCATCTTCGCGTCGTGAGTTCGTTTGGGTGGACCTAGATTAAAAGGAAATTGCAAACATGTTGCATTCGGTTGAAGTAGATCTGGGCGGCGGTCGCACCGTCTCGATCGAGACGGGCAAGATGGCCAAGCAGGCCAATGGCGCGGTGATTGTCCGCTCCGGAGAGTCGGTGGTTCTGGTGACCGCCTGTACTGCCCCGGAACCCAAGGTTGGCGCCAATTTTTTCCCTCTGACGGTGGATTACCGCGAGTATACGTACTCGGCGGGCCGTTTCCCGGGAGGATTCATCAAGCGCGAAGGGCGCCCGACGGAGAAGGAAATCCTTACCAGCCGCCTGATTGACCGCCCGATCCGCCCGCTGTTCCCCGATACGTATTCGCACGAAACGCAAGTGATCGGCCTGGTATTGTCGGCCGACCCCGCGCGTGATCCCTCCACGCTCGCCATCATTGGCGCGGGTGCGTCGCTCGCCATTTCCGATATCCCGTTTCATCACGTGCTCGCCGCGGTCCGCGTCGGCATGGTGGACGGCAAGCTCACCGCCAACCCCACGTACGAAGAGACCAAGGGTTCGAAGGTCAATATCGTCGTTGCCGGCACCGAAGAAGGCATCGTGATGGTGGAGTCCGGCGCGCAGCAGGCTTCCGAAGCCGAAGTGCTGGCCGCCATCGAGTTCGGACACGATTGCTGCAAGAAAATTGCCAAGGGCATCCGCGAGTTGATGGCCAAGTGCGGCAAGACCAAGCGCGCGTTCACTCCGGCACCCATCAATCAGGCGCTGTACGATCAAATCGCCAAAGCAGTCACGGGCGAGTTGAAAGACGCGATGAACACCCAGAAGTACGACAAACTGGACAGCTATAGCCGCATCGACAAATGCAAGCATGAGGCGATCGACGCCCTGCCCGAAGAGCAGAGGCCCGAAGCCAAGAAGCTGTTCGACGCACTGAAGGAACGCATCTTCCGCGACGAGATGTTGAAGGAGCGCCGCCGTCCTGATGGCCGCAAGTTCGACGAAGTGCGCAAGATCGATAGCGAAGTGGGCGTGCTGCCGCGCACTCACGGATCGTCACTGTTCACACGCGGTGAGACACAAGCACTGGTGACCTGTACGCTCGGAACCAAGGATGACGAACAGCGCATCGAGCTGCTGGACTCATCGGAAACCTCCAAGCGGTTCATGCTGCACTACAACTTCCCGCCCTTCAGCGTCGGCGAAGTGGGTTTCATGCGCGGTGCGGGTCGCCGGGAAATCGGACACGGCGCGCTGGCGGAGCGTGCTCTTGCGGCGGTGGTGCCCGACGAGAAGGCGTTCCCGTACACGATGCGCATTGTGAGCGACATTCTGGAATCGAACGGTTCCAGCTCAATGGCCTCAGTCTGCGGCGGCACTCTTTCGCTGCTGGATGCCGGTGTGCCGATCGCGGCTCCGGTCGCGGGCATCGCAATGGGTTTGGTGAAGGAAGGCGACGCATACGCCGTCCTGACGGACATCGCGGGCGCCGAGGATCATTACGGCGACATGGACTTCAAGGTCGCCGGCACCAAGGACGGTATCACCGCTCTGCAGATGGACATCAAGGTGCCGAACGTCACCCATGCCATCCTGACGGAGGCTTTGGAGCAGGCTCGCCGCGCGCGCTTGCACATCCTGGACCGCATGAACTCGGTGATCGAAACGCATCGCGAGACGCTTTCAGCCTACGCGCCGCGCATCTTCACCTTGCAGATTCCGACCGACAAGATCCGCGAACTGATCGGACCCGGCGGCAAAATGATCCGCAGCATCGTCGAAGCCACCGGTTGCAAGATCGACGTCGAGGACGACGGCAGCGTCAAGATCTTCTCCTCCGACGGTATCGCGGCGGATCGCTGCATTCAGATGATCACCGATATCTGCGCGGTGGCCGAAGTGGGCAAGACCTACCTGGGTAAAGTAGTCCGCATTGTGGACTTCGGCGCGTTCGTCGAAATCTTCCCCGGCACCGACGGCCTGCTGCACATCTCTGAAATCTCGGAGAGCCGCATCAAGCAGGTGCGCGATGAGTTGAACGAAGGCGACCAGATCCTGGTAAAGGTCCTGGCACTCGAAGGCAACAAAATCAAACTCAGCCGCAAAGCGATCCTGAAGGAGCAGCGCGATAAGCTCAAGAAGGAAGAGACCGCGAAGGGCTAGAGCGCGAATCTATCAAGGTAGAAGTGAAGGAGGGGCAGCGTCCGCGCTGTCCCTTTTTCCTTTGGTAGGGAGATCATGCTGTATAGTTCAAGAATGTCCACTGTCCGCCTCATCCTCGCTGCTGCGGCTGTTCTCTCTGTCGCCTCTGCGGAAACACCCGTCGAATCCAGCCTCGAAACCCGGTTCCAGTTCGATTTCAAAGTCCCTGACGCGGCACTCGCCTCCTATCTGCCCGCCGGCTTCACCCCGAACGTCGCAGCGCAGGGAGCGGCGAAGGATTGCAATCTCCGGGTAGTCTTCATCGACCGCGTCACCGTGAATGGCGCCGATGGCAAGCCAGTGGGAAAGGGCTCAAATCGTCTGGTTTACCTCGTGGCCCCCGTGAAGGATCCCTCCGGAGCCAACGCGCAGTTGGTCATCGGTGGATTAACCGAAGATCCGGCCGACGCACCTGGCCCGTTTGGCAACTATCTCCTGGCCACCACGCACTCGATGCAGCGCACGACGTCGGCAAGCGCTTCCGGTCCGATCCTCGACTCGCAGGACTGGACCTTCGCCGCCGCTTCGGGAGAACATCTGGAACTGCATATCAAGTACGAGCGCGGCTCCGGTAACAAGGGCAACCCGGCCGACACGAAGTTTTTCTCAGCCAAGAATGCGAGCTTCTTCCAGATCTCGCGGCAGGAGCAGGTTCTCGACATTCTCCGCAATACCACCACGAATCCAGTGGACCGCGTGAAGGAGTTCTCCCTCAAAGCTTCCGGCGGCAGCTACGCCAAGCTCTTCGACGGCACGGAGAAGGTGCTGAGCTGGGATAACATCCTCTGGATTCACCGCACCGTGTTGCTACCCTAACTGCTAAGGAGGACCGCCATGCGAACTCTTGCCCTCTTCCTCATTACAGGAGCTCTTCTTGCCCAAGCGCCCGCTCCCGACCCGAATTTGAAATCCGTCGGTACCATGAAGGACCTGATGTGGGACATTATCATCCCGACTTCAGACGCCGTGTTCTATGTGGATAGCGGGGACGACATAAAAAAGACCGACAAAGAATGGGAAGAACTCCGCAACAAATCGCTCATTCTGGCCGAGGCGGCGAATCTGCTGATGGCACCGAATCGCGCCAAGGATAACGATCAGTGGATGAAGGACGCGCAGCTGCTTTGGGACGCGGGGAATAGGGCGTTCGCGTTCGCCAAGGCGAAGGACTTTGAGGGGATGAAATCGCTGAACGCCGATCTCTACGAGGCTTGCCAGAGCTGCCACGTGCACTATCGGCCGGGTTACCGGCGGCGTCCGTAGCTCGCCGCCGGTCTTGTCCTGATTACTTGCCTGCGTTGAAGCGCTTCTCCGCTTCCTGCCAGTTCACCAAGTTCCACCACGCTCCGATGTACTCGGGGCGGCGGTTTTGATACTTCAGATAGTAGGCGTGCTCCCACACATCCAGGCCAATAATGGGGAACTTGCCTTCCATCAGGGGGCAATCCTGGTTCGCCGTCGAGGTCAACTCAACCCCGGAGCCCGTCTTCAACAGCCACGCCCAGCCGGACCCGAAACGAGTGGTCGCCGCTGCGTTGAACTTCTCCTTAAACGCGTCGAAGCTGCCGAACGCGCCCGTGATGGCATCCGCGAGCTTGCCCACCGGCGACCCGCCCTGTCCCGGCCCCAGGATGGTCCAGAACATCGAATGATTCCAGTGGCCGCCGCCGTTGTTCCGCACGGCAGTCCGGATTGCCTCCGGCACACTGCCGCAGTTGTTCGCCAGCAGTTCCTCCAGGCTCTTGGACGCGAGTTCCGGCGCGGATTCGAGCGCCTTGTTCAGGTTGGTGATATAGGCCTGATGGTGTTTGCCATGGTGGATCTCCATGGTCGTCTTGTCGATGTGCGGCTCAAGAGCGTCTGGCGCGTAGGGTAATGCGGGCAGCGTAAAGGGCATGTGTTGGGTTCTCCTCTATTAAGATACCGTAGCGAGGTCATACGCTTCGGCTTTTCTCATAGGCATCTGCCAGTTTGAACATTTCTGCTTCGTTAAAGTGCTTGGCGAAGATTTGCAGGCCCACGGGTAGTCCTTCGGCGGTGTTGCCGCATGGCACGCTCATGCACGGGATGCCCGCCAGATCGCCCGTAATCGTGTAGATATCGGAAAGATACATCGCCACCGGATCGTCCACCATCTCGCCCAGCTTGAACGCCGGGAACGGCGACACCGGCCCCACGATGGCGTCCACCTGCTCCAGCGCACGCGAGTAATCCTGGGCCACCAGTGCCCGCACCTTCTGCGCCTTCAAATAGTACGCGTCGTAATAACCGGAGCTGAGCACATACGTCCCCAGCATGATGCGCCGCTTGCACTCCGCGCCGAATCCTTCATCGCGAGTGACGCGGTACATCTCCGCCAGCGTGTTCGCAGACGACGCCCGGGCCGTGTACCGGACTCCGTCATAGCGAGCCAGGTTCGAACTCGCCTCCGCCGTGGCGATGACGTAGTAGCAGGCTACCGAGTACTGCGTATGCGGCAGATCGACTTCCTTCACCTGGCACCCAAGCTTCTGCAACACGTCCACAGCCTGCATAATCAGGTCGCCGGTCTCGCTCGCGAGCCCCTCAAAGAACTGCTTCGGCAGGCCGAGCGTTTTCCCGCGAACGTTCCCGTCCAGTGCGGCGACGTAATCCGCCACGGGCGCCACCGCCGAGGTCGAATCCATCTCATCCCGCCCCGCGATCACTTGCAGCAGCCGAGCCGCATCGCGCACATTTTTCGAAAACGGTCCGATGTGGTCCAGCGAGCTCGCGAACGCCGTAAGCCCATACCGCGACACGCGGCCGTACGTCGGCGTAACGCCCGTGACTCCGCAGAAGCTCGCCGGCTGCCGGATCGACCCGCCCGTATCCGAGCCCAGAGAAACCACCGCCGTCCCTTGAGCGACCACCGCCGCCGACCCGCCGCTCGATCCGCCGGGCACCCGATCGAGCGCCACCGGATTCCGCACCGGCCCGAACGCCGAGCTTTCCGTGGACGACCCCATCGCGAATTCGTCGCAATTCGCCTTGCCGATGATGATGCCGCCTGCCTGTTCCAGCCGGATCACTGCCGTCGCGTCGTACGGCGGAATATAGTTGGACAACATCCGCGAGGCGCAAGTGGTCCGCAGCCCGCGTGTCACGATCACGTCTTTCACGCCCACCGGAACCCCAGCAAGCGGTCCGGGATCCTCGCCCGCCGCCAGCTTCGCATCCACGGCCTTCGCCGCCGCCAGCGCCCGCTCACGCGCGATGGTGATGTACGCGTTGGTTTTGGGATTCTCTGCCTCCGCGAAGTCGAGCGTTGCGCGAGTCAGCTCTTCCGCACTAAACTCCTTCGCGGCGAGTCCCGCGCGGATGGAATCGATGGTGTGGTTCGCCAGGGGTCCGGTCATGTGCGCTCGATCACCTTCGGAACCTTGAAGTATCCGCCGCCCGCCACCGGAGCATTCGCCAGAGCGTCCGCATTGCTCAACGAGGGCTTCTCCCGATCCTGCCGCAGCGTCGAATTCTCTTCGGCCGCGAATAGCACCTGCGTCATCGGCTCCACGCCGGTAGTGTCCAACTCGTTCAACTTGTCCACGTGCGTCAGAACGCCGCTCAGGTCGCGAGCCATCCTCGCAATTTCATCCTCCGTCAGCGCCAGCGTAGCCAGCTCAGCCACCCGGCGGACTTCTTCTTCGGTAATCCTCACTGGGCTCCTTTTCGCTTACGTTCGTACAACAGCGCCAGCACCGGATCCTGGATCGCACCAGCGGGCCGCGCCACTTCGGCGCGCTGGGGTTCCCGGCGCTTCAGCATCGGCCGGAAATCGATCTCGGTCACCAGCGGTTCCCCCAGCTCGCGCTGCAAATTCCGCAGCAGAAAATGCCGAAGCGTGTTCAGCTGCTTCTGCCAGACCGCGTCTCCGACCTCAACTACCAGTGTATTCCGCACCAGCGAGACCGCGAGGGTGTGCCGGGCGATTTTTTTCCCCGCGGCCGCAGGCCAGGCGGCCCGGGCGCGGCTCTCCGCGTCAGCAACCTTCGACGGGAGATTCATTTTTCCGATGAGACGGCCGGCTCGTTCCATGATAGGGTGCCGGGGGAGCAGGTTGATTGTAGCATGGCAGGATGGACCTGATTCTCGCCTCCCAATCCCCCCGCCGCAGTGAGTTGCTTCGCACCGCCGGCATCCCCTTTCGCGGGCGCGTGCGGCCCGTGGAGGAGAAGCGCGCGCCGGACGAAGCCCCCCTCGACTACGCCTTGCGCCTTGCCCGAGAGAAAGCCGAAGCATCCTGGGAAGGTTCCGCTGACGAAATCGTCCTCGGAGCCGATACTATCGTAGTCCTCGGCGACCGTGTTTTTGAGAAACCCTCGGACGCCGCCGACGCTCGTGCGATGCTCCAGGCCCTCGCCGGCCGCGAGCACACTGTCATTACCGGAATCTGCCTGCGCCACGGTTCCGGCGCGATCGCCGATACCGAGTCCACACGCGTGCGCTTCGTGCCGCTCGACCCCGCGGAAATCGACGCCTATGTCGCCAGCGGCGAACCCATGGATAAAGCCGGAGCCTACGCAATCCAAGGCCTCGCCTCGAAGTTTGTCGAAAGAATTGAGGGGTGCTACTTCAATGTTATGGGTCTGCCCCTCGCGAAGGTGTACCACCATTGGAAAACGCTGGTTTTTGGGAAAGAACCGTAGCATAATGGAACCCAATTATGACGAGGCCTTGGGTGTTAGGTTTCGTACTGATCGGCCGGATCGCTTGCGCCGGCGGCCCTGTGGCCGCTTACCGCGTGGGCGACGGTGTATCTCCGCCCAAGCCGCTCCACAAAACCGAGCCGCGCTACACTACCGAAGCTCGCCGTGCGCAGATTCAGGGCACCGTGGTCCTGCAAGTGACCGTAGATGAAAAGGGCACGCCCCGTGACATCTCCATCGTGAGTCCCCTAGGGTTCGGTCTCGACGATCGGGCCCGCGAGGCCGTGTCGCGATGGACCTTCCGCCCTGGTGAAAAGGATGGCCGTGCCGTCAAAACCGTCGCCATCATCCCCGTGGATTTCCGCCTCTTCCACCGCTGGTTCGATCCCTCCGAAGAGCAACATCGCACCGCTTACAATCTGGCCGTCGAAGACATCCAGGCGAATCGCCGCACGGATCTGACGATTGAAACCATAAAAAATCTTGCCACACAGAAATACGCGCCCGCGCAGTACCTCTATGCCAAGATGCTCGATGCCGGCGATGGTGTGCCCCGCGATCCGGACCGTGCCCTTCAACTCCTTCTTGAATCCTGCGCGAAGAACCATGCTGCCGCCATGTATGAAACCGGCCGCATGATGCTCGAAGGCCGCCGCCTTCCCAAGGATGTGGATAAGGGGCTCGAACTAGTCCGCAACGCGGCCGTTCTGAAGAACCGGCAAGCGCAATTCTTCCTGGGCGCGGCGTATGAGAATGGCGACCTGTTCCCGGCGAGTCCGGATCAGGCCCGCCAATATTACCGGCTGTGCGCAGCCTCGGGCGATCCGCACTGCCAGGTTCACCTCGCGCGGCTGCTGCTGAGCCGCGAGGGCCGTCAGGAGCGCGACTACCTCCAGGCCATCGCGTGGCTGGAACTCGCCTCCGCCAGCGGAAGCCTGCAGGCGAAGAAGCTTCTGGAACCGGAGCGCGACAAGCTCACGCTCAAGCAGATTTCCTGGGTGAGCAAGTTGAAGGACCAGTTGGTAGACGAAAGACGGTGACGTTGGCCGGGAGAGCTGTTAATGCCTGCCGTGCGCGATCAGTTCGACAAAGAACGACCGTCCCGGCTGTTGCATCGCGTCCACTATAGGCGTGAGCGCCACCGGATCCGTGTAGTTCCGGTTGAAGGTGTTGCGGATGCCCACACGGAAGTCCAGGTTCGGCAATAGCTGCTTCGTGGTCAGAGTGAAGTCCGCCAGGTACACCGGCTTGACCAAAGCCTGCCCGAAGGAGAGCCCGGCGCTCATGTACTGCATGCTGCTACTGGCGTCGACTCTGCGGCCAAGCGGAATCGCGAACCGCAGCTTCGCAAGATGGTCCGGGGAGTTGAACAGACGGCCATCGCCATCGTGATCGTCGGACCTCTGCAGCGCATAGCTCACCGTCGTCTCGATCCACGATGCCGGATGCCCGTTGAACTCTACGGAGACACCCGCGGCGGTAATCTTGCCGATGTTCTGGTATTGCAGCAGCCCGCGCGAATCGTACACGCCTTCCAGAAAGTCGCTCAACCGGTAGCCATACGCTGAGGCAAGAACGTTCATCTTTTTCCCTAACTTGTGTTCCAGGTCGAACTCCAAGGTGTCGGCCTTCTCGGGACGAGCCTCGGGATTCGCCGCCGCGCCCAAGCCATCGTCGTAAAACAATTGGAACGCGCTGGGATTTCGAAAGCTTCTGCCATAGAGCAGCTTGTACGTCCAACTCGACGAAGGCTGCCAGATCAACCCCGCGCGCGGAGCAACGAACTTGTCGCGATAAGCGGACCAGTCATAACGAACACCCAGATCCAGCTTCCAATGGCGCGTGAGTTGCCGCTCCTCTTGCACGAACAGAGCGAAAGCCTGATCGGGGCGGTCGATCTTCAAATACTCGACCGGAAAAGGCATGATATCGCGATTCTCCTGAATGTTCCGGAGGTCCACCTTCACTTCGGTTCCGAAGGTCAACTCGCCGAGCGGATTACGCCGCAAACGGTAAGTCAGTTCCGACCCAGCCCAATCTCCGTTCAGATAGGTGCGGTTATCCTCTACCCCCGACGTGGCCGGATGCAGCGGGTCCAACGGATAGTCGGCCCGTCCTACGTAATAGTGGGAATCGTAGTAACTGCGCCATCGCAGAGTCCCGTGGGAAAGGCCCCGCACGTAGCTCGCGTCCACGAAGTTGCGGACGTCATTGTTCCAGTTCCCGCGGTCGTTGAATACCGTCGCGCCCCAAGAGATCGGTTGAATCTTGTCGTGATCGGAAAACGCCGCCGTAACCGTCCAGTTCCGCCACGTCAATGTGGAGAAGAAATGGTAGCCCTTCTCGCCATCCATGTTGATCGCTTTGCCGTAGTTGGTCTGGGGCGCGTTGAACTCAGGGAAGTACAGCGGAGACTCGCCGGAGTTGTTGTAGATCGTACTGGAAAAGAGAATCGCGCCATTCCTGCCCAGCCTCCTTCCCGCCGTGAACTGACCCTGCTTCGCCCCGAAGCTTCCGGCATCTGCGGTGAGCGTCGGAGGCCCCGCATCTTCCGGACCCTTTGTGATGATGTTGATCGTGGCAAAGATTCCGTTGCTGCCATATAACGCTGACGAAGGCCCGCGGATGATCTCAATCTGCTTGATCAGGTTCATGTCGATCGGAAAATCCGGACCGAAGAACAGCATGTAGTCGAAGATGTTGTCGGTCATATTATGACCGTTGACCATCACCAGCAGATGACTGCCGTAGTCGCCGGGCAGGTCGAAGCCGCGCGCGCCTACCGTAGTGTAGGTCCGGTTGTTGTCCGAGTAAAAATCTCTCACCGACGATAAAGCCTCCGCCAGCGTCCGGTACCCGTACTTCCGAATATCCTCTGCCGTCAGAATCGTCACACTCGCTGGTGCGTCCTCGAGCGTCTGGGGATGCAGCGCGGCGCCTTCCACCTTCACTTGCATCAATTGCTCGATCGTCATGTCGTTGAGACTCTGGCCGGTTTGGTCGCCGGGAGTGTGGTCGTCGGACCGGCACAATCCTGCTACTAACAACGCAGTTCCCACGCAGAGCGTGAAGCGTTTCATACAGGCTCTCTATCGCCGGGAGCGGCTCGAATGTGATGTCCAGAAAAGTCCTGCCCTGGTCGGAAGAATCCGCCCACAAGCCCCTAAGGGAACTTTTCCCCAGGCCGATTCAGTGACTGGGGGATCTTTCTACATCCCGGTGCACAGGCTCGTGATGCCCGGAAATGCTGGAGGTTGAGGCGGGATAACGGCGGCGCATGACACTTCGGATGCAGTGGGGACTGATGTTGGGTGCGCTTCTCTGCACCGCCGTGCAGGGGCAAACCACCGAAGAGTATCGCGTGAAGGCCGCGTTTCTCCGGAATTTTCCGAAATTTGTTGAATGGCCGTCTCAGGCATTCAAGAATCCCTCGGAACCGTTCGCGATTTGCGTGCTGGGAAAGAATCCGTTCGGCGATGCGCTCGCGCGCGCGGTCAGCGGCGGCACAGTCGACGGGCGGCCATTCTCGGTCCTCCAGATAGAGGATCCTTCGCCAGCCAGGATCTGCCAGATCCTCTTCATCAGTGCGTCTGAGCGCAGACGCCTGCATTCAATCCTCGGCGAATTGAAGGGCGCCGCCACTCTTACCGTCGGAGAGTGCGACGATTTTGCCGAAGCGGGAGGAGTAGTCAATTTCAAGATTGAGGGAGGCAGCATCCGGCTCCAGATCAACCCGGCCGCGGCGGCGCAACAGCAGCTCCACATCAGTGCCAAGCTGCTCAGCCTGGCGGAGATCGTGAAGAAGTAAGATGATGCACTTCACCCCTTACCGAAATCTCAGCGTGAAGCGAAAGCTCCGGCTCATCATCATGTTGACGGTGGGCGCGGCGTTGGTCGCCGCGTGCCTGGTGGGGGCTGTGTCCGACGTGTTCCGGTCCCGCGTCAAGATGAGGAATGACCTTGCCGTGCTGGCGGAGATCGTAGGATCGAACAGCACCGCCGCCCTCACGTTTGGCGACCATCGTGTCGCGGAGGAACTCCTGGCGGGCCTGCGTGCGAATCCGCGCTTGGTCGAGGCGGTGCTCTATTCGAGCGATGGCCGGCCCTTCGCGACCTACGTGAGCGGCGTGCGAGCACAGCATACTCCGCCGCCTCCTCCCCGCGCGGGCACGCGGTTCGAGCCCGGGAAGCTCATCGCCGTCCGGAGCATCATCGTCGATGGTCAACTGGCGGGCACCATCTACCTTGAATCGGATTTGGGTGAACTCCGGGAAAGCATGCTGCTGAGCGTCTGGATCGTGTCCGGCATCTTGCTGTGTGGGTCGATGGTAGCCCTGACTCTGTCTTACTGGGTGCAGCGCGGCATCTCCGGGCCCATTTCCCACCTGGCCCATGTGGCGAAAACCGTTTCTGAGAAGAAGAACTACGGGGTCCGCGCCGTGAAACATGCCGATGACGATCTGGGCCAACTGATCGACACGTTCAACGGAATGCTCGCCGAGATTCAATCTCGCGACGCCGAGCTTCTCGACAACCGCGACCGTCTGGAACACGAGGTCGCCATCCGAACCGCCGAACTGGTGCACGCCAAGAACCGGGCCGAAGCCGCCAGCCGCGCCAAGAGCGAATTCCTTGCCAATATGAGCCATGAAATCCGCACCCCCATGAACGGCGTCATGGGCATGACTGAACTGGTGCTGGATACCGATCTTACGGCAGACCAGCGCGAGTGCCTGGGTATCGTCAAGCAGTCGGCCGAATCATTGCTCACTGTGATCAATGACGTTCTGGACTTCTCCAAGATCGAAGCCGGCAAGATCGATCTGGATCCCGTGCATTTCAACGTGCGGGATCGGCTGGAAGAAGTGGTCAAGGCTCTCGCCCTGCGCGCGCATGCCAAGGGCTTGGAGCTCTTGCTGGACGTGAAGCCGGATGTTCCGGACTTCGTGGTCGGAGATCCCGTGCGTTTGGGCCAGATTGTGACCAACCTGCTGGGCAACGCGGTCAAGTTTACAGAGACCGGAGAGGTGGCGCTGATCGCCGGTCGCGAATTCTCCAGTGATACGCAGGAAACTCTGTGGTTCGATGTCCGCGACACCGGGATCGGCATTCCCGACGATAAGCAGAAGACCATCTTTGAGGCCTTCGCCCAGGCCGATGGCTCCACGACCAGAAAGTTTGGCGGCACAGGACTCGGACTGACAATCTCCACCCGTTTGGTGAAAATGATGGGCGGCGAGATCTCCGTCTATAGCGCGCCCGGGCAGGGCAGTTGCTTTCACTTCACCGCGGCTTTTGGCCGCGCGGGTGAGACCGAGCCTTCTTACGATCAAGCGGATCTGGCCGGCACGCCGGTCTTGGTCGTGGACGACAACAGCACCAACCGGCGCATTCTGACGGAGCTGCTCTGGCGCTGGCACATGCGTCCGTCCTCGGTCGCCAGCGGGATGGAAGCATTGACGGAGATGCGGCAGGCTTCCGAGCGAGGCGATCCCTTCTCAGTGATCGTGACGGACTGCCACATGCCGGATATGGACGGCTTTGATCTGGCCGCCCGCATTCGACAGTCCCCGCATCTGACCGAAGCCGTGGTCATGATGCTGACCTCCGCCGAACAGGCCGGCGACATCGAGCGCTGCCGCCAGCTCGGAATTCCGGCGTATCTGATCAAGCCCGTCCGGCGCGCGGAGTTGCGGTCCGCTATCGCGAGGCTGCTGGCCCGGTCCGCGCGGCCGGCGTTTGCGAAGTCGTCGGCCTCGCCGCCGGCGACGGAACTGCCCCACCGCGGCCTGAAGATGCGAATCCTTCTGGTGGAAGACAACCTGGTGAACCAGCGTGTGGCTCTCCGCATTCTGGAAAAGGAAGGCTACGCTGTCGTGGTCGCCGGCAACGGCGTGCAAGCCCTGAAGGCGATCGAAGATCAGAGTTTCGATCTGGTGCTGATGGATCTTCAGATGCCGGAGATGGGCGGATTCGAAGCCACGGCGAAAATCCGCGACCTGGAACGCTACGCGCGGTCCCATGTCCCCGTCATCGCGATGACTGCGCACGCCATGGCCGGAGATCGTGAGCGCTGCCTCGAATCCGGGATGGACGACTACATTTCGAAACCCGTCCGCGCCACCGCGCTGGTCGAGTTAATAGAGAAATACCGCTCTCAGCAGGTTGTATGAACTGGCGGAGGAAGAGGGATTCGAACCCCCGGAACCCGCAAAGGTTCAACGGTTTTCAAGACCGCCGCCTTAAACCACTCGGCCATTCCTCCACTCTTGATCTTACCTGATGGCCTGATCCTACCCAAAGACATGTTGATGGCGCGTGAGATCGACGCGCTGGCCCGAAAAATTCACGCCCTCCAGGCGGAGCCGTAGCTTTTGTTCCGCCGCGGCGCGACCAGCTAGCTTGACCTCGCCGCCAGCACCCAGCACCCGTTGCCAGGGAAGATCGCCGGAGGGCGCCGTTTTTAACAAACGCGCAACGGCTCGATGATAGCCTGGATAGCCGGCGGCTGCGGCGACTTGTCCGTAGCTCGCGACTTTTCCTCGGGGGATTGAACGGATGGTTTCGAAGAATGCCTCGTTGCGCAACTCCGCGGCAATCTCGCCACGGCGGCGCGCCTGAGGAGCCCGAGTCACTCCACCTGCGCCAGATCCTCGATCACCGTGCGCAACAGCTTCGCCAGCGTTTCGCGAACCTTCGCGCCCGTCTCCAGAACCTCTTCGTGCACCAACTTCTGCGGCAGCACGCCCGCCGCCATGTTGGTCACGCACGAAATCGCCAGCACCTTCATCCCCAGGTAGTTTGCGACGATCGTCTCCGGCACCGTCGACATACCCACTAAATCCGCGCCAATCGTGCGCAGATACCGGATCTCCGCCGGAGTCTCGTACGTGGGCCCGGAAAGCGCCGCGTACACGCCTTCCTCCAGGGTCAACCCCATTTGCGCCGCGGCTTTCTTTGCGATTCCGCGATACACCGCCGAGTACGCCTCGCTCATATCCGGAAACCGCTCGCCCAGCGAATCGTCATTGGGCCCGATCAGAGGATTCGCACCCATCAAATTGAGATGATCCGAAATCAGCACCAACTGGCCCGGCTGATATTTCAGATTGATGCCGCCCGCCGCGTTCGTCAGTACCACGCTGCGCACCCCACGGCGATGGAGCTCCCGAATCCCGAATGTCACCTGCTGGGCGCTGTAGCCTTCGTAAAGATGCGCGCGCCCGGCCAGGACCATGACCTCGGCTTCCCCCAGGCGTCCGCACACGATCTTGCCCGCGTGTCCCACCGCCGTCGAAGCCGGCCAGCCGGGCACTTGCGTATACGGAGTCTCAGTGCGATTCTCCAGCGTGTCCGCGAACGACCCCAGGCCGCTGCCCAGCACGACCCCGATCCTCATAACATCATCCCCGCGATACACGCCGACATGAAATTAGCCATGGTCCCGCACGCCACCGCCTTCAGACCCAGCCGCGCGAGGTCCGATTTCCGCGACGGAGCCAGAGCCCCAATGCCGCCTACCTGAATCGCCACCGAGCTCAGGTTCGCAAACCCGCACAGCGCATACGTCGCGATCTGGAATGACCGTGGATCGAGCGACGCCTTCAACGGCCCCAAATTCACATACGCCACAAATTCATTCAGGATCAGGCGCGTTCCCAGCAGATTCCCGATGGTTGCGCAATCGTTCCACTTCACGCCCAGCAGCCACGCGATCGGAGCGAAGATCCGTCCCAGTATCTCCTGCAACGTCCCCGGAAGCCAAAACAAGAACCGCGTGTAATGCAGCGACGTCAGAATCCCATTTACTAGCGCGATCAATCCGATGAACGCGATCAGCATCGCTCCGACATTCAGCGCTAGTTGTAGCCCGTCGGACGCCCCACGCGATGCCGCGTCGATCAGATTGACTCCCGGCTTCTCAACTTCAATCTTCACGCCGCCCGCCGTCACCGGATGCCCCGTCTCGGGGATCAGCATCTTCGCCAGCATCAGCGTGGCCGGAGCCGTCATGATTACCGCGGTGAGCAAGTGCCGGATCTCCACATGCGCGATCAGCACATATGCCGCCATCACCGCTCCGGAGACGTGCGCCATGCCGCTCGCCATTACGGTGAACAGCTCGCTCTCCGTCATCCCCGTGAGAAACGGCCGGATCGTCAGCGGAGCCTCGGTCTGGCCCATGAAGATGCTCGCGGCGACGTTCATCGATTCCGCGCCGCTGGTGCCCATCACGCGCTGCATCACCACGGCCATCGCGCGCACCAGCACCTGCATGATGCCCAGATAGTAGAGAATCCCGAAGAACGCCGCGATGAAGATAATGATCGGCAGCACCTGGAACGCGAAGATCGTCCCGAACATGTCGCTTGGCGCGCCCAACTTGTCGCTAAAGACGAACTTGCTACCTTCCGCCGCGTACGCCAGCAGGTGATTCACGCCGGCGCTGATGGACTCGAACGCGTAGGCTACTGGAGTTTTGAGCACCAGAAACGCGAACGCAAATTGCAGCCCCAAGCCCCAAAACAGGACGCGAGCTTTGATCGCGCTGCGATTGGCGGAAAACAAGTAAGCAACCGCGACGATGACAACCAGGCCCAGGATCCCCGTGAACCGTTCCATCGCGGAGGCCTGGTGGCTACCCGACGACTTCTAGGATCAACGCCCGTTCCTCCGGCGCTGTTGAAGAAATGCGGAACGCGTCTTCCACCAATTGCGCGGCTTCTTCTACGCGCTCCTCGTTGGTGTAGTACAACCGGCACAGCACGCCGCCCGCGTCGATCTTCTGGCCGACCTTCACTTCCAGAATCACGCCCACAGCCGGGTCGATGGAATCTTCCTTGGTATCGCGGCCCGCGCCGATCATCGACGATGCTTGCCCGATGTATTCGGCTTCGATCGCACTCACATAGCCCGCGCGAGGGGAAGCGATCTCGCGAGCACCCGTCGCATTCGGCAGCAGCTCGAACCGGTCCATCACCGCCGCGTTGCCGCCCTGCGCCGCAATCACTTCCTTCAGCTTGCGGTAGCCCGAGCCATCCAGCAGCTTCGTCTGCGCCAGCTCCCGTGCTTCTTCGAGCGTCGGAGTAATCTTGCCGAGGTAAATCATCCGGCCAGCCAGCTCAAGCGAGAGCCGCGTTAAGTCCGCCGGACCCGCGTTCTGCAAGGTCTGCGAAACTTCCATCACTTCAAGCGCGTTGCCCACCGCGTAGCCGAGCGGCTGATTCATATCCGTGATCAGCGCCTGAACTCGCTTGTCGAGCCGGCGTCCGATCCCCACCATCATCTGTGCCAGCCGCCGAGCGTCCACCTGTTTCTTCATGAACGCGCCGCTGCCCACTTTCACGTCCAGTACCAGGGCATCCAGGCCGACGGCCATCTTCTTGGACATGATCGACGACGCGATCAGAGGAATCGATTCCACCGTTGCCGTCGCATCGCGCAGCGAGTACAATTTGCCGTCTGCCGGCGCCACCTGCGGAGTCTGTCCGATGAACGCCAGTTTGTGTTGCGCCAGTTGGGCCCGGAACTCGTCGATGCTCAGACTCGTGCGGAATCCCGGAATCGATTCCAGCTTGTCCAGCGTTCCACCCGTGTGCCCCAACGCCCGCCCGGAGATCATCGGCACGGTGACGCCCGCCGCCGCGGCCAGCGGTGCCGCGATCAGGCTGGTCTTGTCCCCCACGCCTCCGGTGGAGTGTTTATCCACCTTCATGCCGGGTACGGACGAAAGGTCCACGGCCTCTCCGGATACGGTCATGCGCTCGGTGAGAGCACTGACTTCACGGTCCGTCATGCCGGAGTAGAAGACCGCCATGAGAAAGGCGGACATCTGATAATCCGGGATGGTTCCGCCGGTATAACCGTCTACAAGGAAGGCGATTTCTTCAACAGATAATTCCTCGCCGTCCCTCTTACGATGGATCAGGTCGACAGTGCGCATTAAGAATTGAGAGTAGCACCTTATCTAATTCGAAGTAAAGGACGTGTGGCCCCCAAACGTCAGCGGGGAGACACTTTCCTCCGGCGGCCATTGGCCACCTTATTTCCGGACCGCCGGCCGCGGAGCCGGTAGCGCCGCCCCGGCGAATTCCCAGGAGACGCCCGTGAGCTCGAAGTTCATCTGCACCACTTCGGGCACCAGGGAAGGTCTTCCCTCCACCGACGCAGGTTGAAACCGCCACCGCGAAACCGCCTGGATTGCCTGGTCGTCCAGCCCCAATCCCAGGTGTTCCAAGACCTTCACGTCCAGCGGTTTGCCGTCTTCTCCGATCAGGAACCCCACCCGCATCACGCCCTCCAGCCCTGCCGCCCGAGCCTCCTCCGTGTACGAAGGCGCGTCCATCTGAATGGGCACGGGAGCCGGGCTCCGGTTTGCCTCGCTCCGGGGAGCCCGCGCCGCCGGATGCAGCACATCAAGCTGTTGTGCAATCGTCGCGGTAGAAAGCGTCTCCGCCCCCCATACCAGATCCACCGTGCAGCGGACGGGAACCGGCATCCCGTCCTTCATCGCCGGTGCGAACTGCCAGCCCTCCACCAGATTTGCCGCTTCATATCCCCACACGTCGTACGATGCTTTCACTACCTCGAAGCGTCCCGGTCTTCCGTGATCGTCGATGTCGAACGCCAGTGTCACGTTGGCCGGCCTCCCGATCGCGCCCAACAGCCGCCCTTCGTCGTACGCATTCGGACTGATACCCGCGCCTGTCGGATAGCTGGCCCGCGAAAACACCGGCCGCGTCACGCCCTCCGAAAGTTGAAATTGCGCCCCCACCAAGTGCCAGCGCGAAAACTTCGACCTCAACCGGAAATCCACCGGGACCGTGATCGTCGACGGATGCAGTCCAGCGGGCGGAAACCGCCACGTCGAAACCGCGTCCAGAGCCTTTTCATCCAGCCCCAGGCCCAACGGCCGAATCACGTGCAAGTCCTTCAGCGCACCATCCGCTGCCACGGAGGCGGACACTTGCACCGAGCCCTCCAGCCCCGCGATCAGAGCTTCCTCTGAATATTGCGGATCCGTCCGTTGGAGCGAAATAAGATAGTTTTCCTGCCCGAAAACAGGCAACCAGAGCAGGGCGAACGAAATATACAGTCCGCGCATGGCGGCAGTATATCACCGGTGTTTCGCCGCGTCGAGGAGCGTCGTCTTCCCCTCAATCCACCGCTCAATCCGACCCTGCTCCTCAAGAGCCCTGCCCAGTGCCGCCCGAGTCTGATCCGGCGCCGGCCCCCCGACAACATTGCGGACTCGCACGAAATTTTCCGCTTCCAGCGCCAGAATAATTTCGCCGTCACTCATTCCCAACCCCGGCCGAAGACCGCGCAACGCCCGAGCCATCGATCCTGGATCGTCCTCAGCCCCACAAGCCCGCACAGCATCCGCCACCAGATCGTGCGCCTCGCGAAAACTCATCCCCTCGCGCCGCACCAGCGTATCCGCCAGCTCCGTCACCGTGAGGAAATCCTTCGCCGCCCGTCGAGCCAGCTCCGCCCGATCCACCACCACCGTCCGCATCGCGCCGGCCAGCAGCCGCAACGCGCGCCGAGCGTCCGCGAACATCAGAAATACCAGCGGTTGCAGATCGTCCTCGCTATCGTTGATGTCCCCGAACGGAGTATTGTGCGCGCACGTCAACACCGCCTGCGCCTCTCCCAGCGCCCGGCTCGCCAGAATCCGTGTATGCTCCAGCGCCACGGGATTCCTCTTCTGCGGCATGATGCTCGAGGACTGCACGAACGCGTCCGACAACCGCAAAAACCCGAACTCCCGCGTCGACCACAACAGCAGATCCTGAATCAGCTTCCCCAAATTCACCATCGCCACCGCAATCACCGATGCGGACTCGGTCGTGTAATCGATCGCTGCGATCGCCCCATACGAATTCTCCGCCAGTCCCTCAAATCCCAGCAATCGAGCCGTCTCATGCCGGTCAATCGGATACCCCGAGGTCGTTATCGCCGCCGCGCCCATCGGGCACAGGTTCACTCGGGAGAACGCCGCCTCCATCCGAGCCGCATCCCGAGCCAGAAACTCGCAAGCGGCCAACAGGTAGTGCGCCAGTGTCGTAGGCTGTGCCGGCTGCGTATGAGTGTGCGCCGGCATCACTGTCTCCCGATGTTGCTCCGCCAGTTCCAGCAACGCCGCTCGCATCTCCGCGATGCCCCGTGCCGCCCCTAGCACCTCTCGCCGCACCGTCATCCGATACAGAGTGATCGCGATGTCGTTGCGGCTCCGCGCCGTGTGCATCTTGCCGGCGACATCCCGTCCGCAAGCCGCCTCCAGCATCGATTCCACGAAGTAAAACAGATCCTCGTGCGACCCGTCGTACCGGGCCGCCCGAATCGCCCCGAGATCCAACCCGTCCAGCGCCGCAAGGAGAGTCCGCTCTTCCGCCTCACTCAGGATCGCCTGCTTCGCCAGCATCCTTGTATGTGCGTAATGGATCTCCAGCAGCGCATCGAGAAAGTATTTCTTCGCATCCTCGAAGTTGTGCGCGAGCACGGTCTCGGCATAAATCGGGGCAGGGAAGCGCTCCTCCGGCATCGTTACTCCAATACGAAGCTGTCGCCGCGATTCGGCTGCACCGTCTCGATCCCGTACTCCTTGTGGATCACCTGCGCCAGCGCCGCGCCTTGCGAGGGTTCCCCGTGCACTAGGAAAACCTTCTTCAGCCCGTGCGCGATCGGCCGCATCCATTCGATCAGCTCGCGCTGATCGGCGTGCCCGGAAAGCTCATCGAGCGACACCACCTCCGCCCGCAGCCGCACCGGCTCGCCGAAAATCGGGACCTCATCGTGGCCCTCCAGTATCTTCCGTCCCAACGTGTGCTCCGCCTGGAAACCCGTGATCAGCACCGTATTGCGCGGATCTTCGATACTGTTCCGCAGGTGATGCAGCACCCGCCCGCCTTCGCACATCCCCGACGCCGCGATCACCAGAAACGGACCATGCAGATCGTTCAGCGCCTTCGATTCGCTCGACTCCCGCACATACTTCAGCCGGTAAAACCCGAACGGGTCTTGGCCCTGTTGCAGGTACGCCCGAGCCTCCTCGTCGTAAGACTCCGGATGCTTGCGAAACACCTCAGTCGCATTGATCGCCAGCGGACTATCCACAAAAATCGGAATCGACGGAATCTTGTGCGCGTCCATCAGCTGGTGCAGCAGCAGCACCAGCTGCTGCGTACGTCCCACCGCGAAACTCGGCACGATCAGCCGGCCCCCCCGGCCCGCCGTGCGATTCACCACCTCCGCCAGCTTCTCTGCCACGTGCTCCAGCTTCTTGTGAAACCGGTCCCCGTACGTGCTCTCCATGATCAGGTAGTCCACTGGATCCAGCTTCTCCGGATCGCGAAGAATCGGTAGACCCGGCCGCCCCACGTCGCCAGAAAACGCCAGCCGCACGCCGTCCGCCTCAAGCTCTACTGCGGTCGACCCCAACATGTGCCCCGCGTCGTAGGTCTTGTAATGCAGCCCCTCGGCCACCTGCTTGTCCGCTCCCAGCGGAACCGGCTGAAACAGGGGATACGTCTGCTCGGCGTCCACCAGCGAATAGAGCGGCGCGCACTCCTTGTCATCGCGCCCGATCTTGCGCCGGTGTTCGCGCCGGCGATTGCAGAACTCCACGTCCTTTTGTTGCAGGTACGCCGAATCCGCCAGCATCGCCAGACACAAGTCCACCGTCGCCGGAGTCGTATAAATCGGACCCCGATACCCGTTGTGCACCAGCGTCGGCAGGTTTCCACTGTGATCGATGTGCGCGTGCGAAAGAATCACCGCGTCGATCTCGCCTACGGGAAACGGAAAGTGGCTGTTGCGTTCGAAGGATTCCTGCCGCCTCCCCTGATACAGTCCGCAGTCGAGCAGGATTCGCTTCCCGGCGGCCTCAACATAGTGCATCGATCCAGTGACAGTCTTCGCGGCACCCCAGAAGGTGAGTTTCATGCGGATACCCTCACTATACGATGCCCGGCCACCGTATTATGCTGAGAGTCGTGCGTCCCCCCTTTCAAGTTTTTCTTGTGTTCGCGGCTTTGCTCTGCGCGTCGTGCTCCACCCCGGCTCCGAAGTCCAAAGCCCTGCCGCCCGAACCCTTCGGCCCCGGCCCCGCCGTCGCCGAGGGCAAAAACCCTCTGGCGAAATTCGTCGAGCTCACCGGCTTCCGCGTTTCCGAAAGCGGATCGGGAAAACTCAAGATCAAGTTCGTCGCCCTCAACCACTCCGACGCCGACCTGGGCGATCTCACCGTGAAAGTGCGTCTGGTCGCGAACACATTCAAGGAAGGCGACGAGCCCATCACCACCTTCGACGCGCAAATCCCGTCGCTAGGCCCCGGTGAACTGAAGGATGTCACCGCCTCCGCGACGACGAAGTACAAGCTCTACGAATTGCCGGACTGGCAATTCCTCCGCGCCGACTTCGACATCACGTCCCCGGCGGCCGAGAAATAGCCTCCTCCACCGCGGCCAGCGTCGCCGCATCCGGCACGCTCCCCTGGGCCAGATTCGCGTTCCCTCCGCCGCGCCCCCCGGCCGCACTCACCGCTGCCTTGACGCGATCCCCCGCATGCACGCCCGAGTCTCCGGAAGCCGCCAGCAGCACCG
The DNA here is from genome assembly GCA_036498815.1 of Bryobacteraceae bacterium. Lineage (GTDB taxonomy): Bacteria > Acidobacteriota > Terriglobia > Bryobacterales > Bryobacteraceae > Palsa-187. The sequence goes on from DASYET010000055.1 coordinate 62,807, forward strand.
AAGGAGGCTCCGCCGACACCGCGAGAAATACAGCCTTACCGCCCACGAGAAACGCCTGCGCCCGAGCCCTCATCGCCTCGTCGATCGCACCCCGCTGCGTCACGCGCCGGATTCCTTCCGCGTCCGCCTCCGTTGCTGCGAACAACTCCCGCCCTTCGCGTACCGCCAGCTCCGTAGCCAGCTTCTGAACGCTCTTCTCCAGCCCCTTCACCCGCTCCGCCTGGGCCGCGATCATCTCCGGTGCCTTCTCGAATGGAGCCGATAGCGCCCGGCCCACCGCGGCCAGCACGCGGTAATCGGTCCGGGCCTGCGCCAGCGCCCTGCGCCCGCACACAAACTCGATCCGGACGTTATTCCGCACCTTGTCCAGCTTCCGCGTCAGCACCAGCCCGATCTCCGCCGTCGTCCGCACATGCGTCCCGCCGCAAGCGCTGCGATCCAACCCCTCGATCGCGACAATCCGCAGCGTGCCGCTCCGTTGGGACTCCTTGCGCAATCCCGCCGCGCTCTCCGCGTCCTCGAACGTGACGATCACCGGCCGAGCCTCAGCGACAATCTGCGCGCACCGCTCCTCCACCCGCTCGATCTGCGCCGTGCTCAATGACGGCGCCCCCAATTCAATCGTCGAAGTCTCCGCGCCCATGTGGAAACTCAGCGTGCGCATCTGGTACAGCTCTTCGAACACTGCCGAGAGCAGATGCTGTCCCGTGTGCTGCTGCATGTGGTCGAAGCGGCGCGCCCAATCGACGTGCCCCGTAACCTCGCCGGCTTCTAGCGCCACCTCCAGCACGTGTGCGACGCGGTCCTCTTCGTCCACCACTTCGATCACCGGAACTCCGCCCAGTGTCCCCATATCGAACGGCTGTCCGCCCGAAGTCGGATAGAACGCCGTGCGATCCAGATACACGCGCGTCCGGCCCGCATCGGCCTCCACCACGCGCGCGCGAAATTCACTTAAATAGCAATCGGAGTAGTAGAGTCGCTCTGTCATTGAATGGCGATGTTCACCTTGTTACTGATGACGCCATTCATGTTAAGGTACACGGGCACCGCGCTGCCAGTGGTCGTATTCGCCGGAAGCCGGACGTTGATCTGGTACACGCCCACGAACCCCGGCGTGAACCCCGCATAATCCGGCGTCACCGAAAGGCCGCTGTTCGGCAGCACGCTCTCGCCGATGATTACCTGCGTACCGGAAACTGTTCCGCCCGTCACCGGCACTCCATCCGCCGCTGCCGGAACCGTTTGCCCCATGCCGAATGCATAAAACACCACCACGTCCTGGCCCGCCTTCGCCGGCTGGCTCGCGATTCCTGATGTCGCCGGAATCGCCAATGTCGCGGTGCCGTTCAACTGCGCGTTGGCATAGTCGCCGATTCCCAAACGCAGCAGCCGGGGAGCCGCCGCCGTCACTGGCATACTCACGCTATTGCCGCGCTGTTCGTCGCGATCCACTCTCACGGTAGCGTCGCCCGGCTGCGTGCCAAACGGAATCACGAAGTCAATCTGTCCCGCGGACACGTAGTACACCGGAGCCGGCTGATCGTTCACAAACACCGCCGCCCCGCCCACCGGCTTGCCCAGCGGAAACGTTCCCAGCGCCGGCGCGCCCGTGGTCAATTGCTCGCCGAAGAGCGCCACCCATTCGCCCGGAGCCACTGTGCCTCCCGGCTGGAACGTGACGTTGTCCACCACATGCTGGTAATACGTCCACGCCGGACCCGGCGTCAAAACATCCATCTCCACCGGAATCGCGAAGGGGCCGTTGCGAGCATTGCTCGCCACGCTAATCGTCGCCGTGTATGTCCCCGGAGTCATCGCTGTTGGATCCGCCGTCAATGTTAGCAGCGTCCCTTGAAACGACGCCGTCAGCCAGGAAGGATTTCCCGTCACGCCCGATAACGTCAGCGACCCCAACCCGGCATTCGCGAAACTCACGTACCCCACTGCCGGAGCCGCCCCCTGTGCCACACGGATCGCGCCGGGATTCGTCCACTGGCCGATCGGCAGCGAGGTCACGTGCGCTCCGACGGGGACCGACTTCGTCACCCCGCCCGTCACGGAAAAGCCGAGCGAATAATCGCCCGTGGCCGCGCCCGCGGCGGCCGCGACGCTCACCTGATACGAATTGCTGAACGAAAAACTACCTCCGCCCGTCGACGCCACCGAAAGCGACAGTCCGTTTGCCGCGGTCGGCGCCGGAATTAGGGTCACTGCGGTTCCCGTCGAAAAGCTTGTCGACGCCGATCCGCCCGGCGGCATATATAAATCCACCGAGTCCGGCACCGCATCGCCCACCTGAATCGTCACGGTAATCGTCTGCGGAGCATCCACCGCGTTCGGATCGTTCACCGTCACCACACCCGTGTATTTGCCGCGCGCCAGGGTCGCCGTGTTTAGCCCCATTTGCACGCCGCCTGCTCCGATGGACGCCGTGATCCAGCTCACATTCGGCGTTGCCGTCAGCGTGAGTCCTCCATCTCCGGCATTGGACGCCGCCACCGTTTGCGTCGCGCCGGTCTGACCCTGTGTGATGAACACCGGACCCACCGCCGCCGTCGCGAGCCGCAGCTTCGGGGCCGCCGTAAGCGTCGCGCAAAAAAGTGCTGTAACCGTAAGGAAACGTATCATGCTGAAAATGTTGTTGCAGGCCGGGTGCCAACCGCTAAATCCTTGTGTTCCGCCCTCGCTTCCCCTGCGCCGGATCAGTTTCGCCACAACGATTGTGGCGCCTGGAAACAGACCGCGCAAAATTACTCTCTTCTCCGCTCGTCCCCGCGCCCGTTCTTTGCTAGGCTGAAAACATGCCAGAAAATTTTCGCCGCTTCCAAGCCGGTCCGGATCCCTTCGGCCGCACCTGGGAAGTGGAATTCCGTTGGCTCCAGACGGGCATCTCCATCCGTCATGCCGACACTGTCGACGTCAAGTTTCTTCTGTGGACCGAAGGCGAGCCTCGTCAGGAAAAGGTCCTGGCCCTGTCGCATCCCGAGCTTCTGAACCTCTGCAAAGAAACCGGTCATCCGCTCACCGACGGATGGTGCCTGAAACTCGCCGCGCTGCATCTGGTCGCGATGGTTGGCTCCGGCGAGGATCTCGAAAAGAGTCTCGTCACGTTATCTCCGGCCGACCTGCGGCGCGCCGCGGAGAATTTTCAGCCCGCGTAACCTTTCGGAGACCTTTCTCGTGGTAAATATGAAGTCTGAATGCAGTGGGTGCGCCCAGTCGGCCGAGTTGCGGTCGGGAGCGCAGGGTGCGGCGCGCACGACGCGCTCCGTTTTGCGCGTAGTCCTCAACAGGAGGAGGAGCAAATGGTAAATTGTCCGCTTTGCGACGCTGTCATGGACGTCGATGAAGAAGAACTCGATGAAGGCGATTCGTTGATCTGCGAGGAATGCGGCGCAAATCTGAATGTGAGCGGCGTCTCTCCGCTGGAGATTACGCCCGACGCCGATGAGGACGCCGACGACGATGAAGACGAGGACGACGAGGATTTCGAAGACGACGATTACGAGGAAGAAGACGAAGAGGATGAAGAGGAAGACGGGGAATAGCAAGTGACTCGTCCCCGTTCCCCCCGGCTCCTCGCGTTCACCGCCGCCGTGGCCTTGGCGGCGGTATTCAGCGTGGCGCTGGCCGCGCAGAGTAAGAAGGAAAAACAGGAAGACGCGAACGCGCGCAGCCTGGAAGGCATTGTGCTGGACCAGCAGGGCAACGCCGTCCTCGGCGCGGTGGTCAAACTGGAGGACATGCACACCCTCCAGGTCCGTTCCTTCTTTACCAAGGAAGACGGCCAGTATCACTTCTCCGGCTTAAAGACGGAAATCGAATACCAGGTGCGCGCCGATCACGATGCCGTCAGCAGCGGCTGGAAGCGTCTCAGCATCTTCGACGCCCGCAAGGTAGCCAACATCACATTGAAGCTGGACAAGAAGCTGGAAGCCAAGTAGCGGCTTACTTCACCGCTATCGTAACGCCCGCCTGGCTGGACACCCCGCCCATCTGAATCACCACCGGAACGGTACTTCCCGTGACCCCCGCAGGCACCAGGACGTCCACACGGATCGTCCCCGCCAGCAAGCCGTTGTCTCCCCCCGCATAAGGAACGAACGCCGTCTGTCCTCCCACCGTCGCCGTGACATTCGTGAGCGGATGCGCGTATCCGGCATTGTTCGCCTGGCCGTCCGGCACGGAGGGCGTGACCTGCCCGAAGCCAGTGGCGTACAGCGTCACGACATGCCCCTGCGCCACGGGGTCCGTGGACGTATTCGGCGTGCCCGTATCATTCACACCCAGCGCTTGCCCCTTGCCCGAATAATCCGCCGTGTACAACCCGGCGGCCGTCGCCGCCACCGTCACCGGCAACTGCAATGAGATTTGCCCTCCGTACTGCACCGATACCGTCGCCGGTCCGGGCGTCAGTTCGTACGGCACCACCACGCCTACCTGCGAACTCCAGGTATAAAGAATCGGCGCAGGAATCCCGTTGAAATAGACCGTCGTTCCCGCCAGCTTCGAAGACGTCACATAAAAAATATCCAACTGGTTCAGGGTGAGCTGATCTGGCCCCAGCCCGGAACCGTAAATCGTCACCGCTTCGCCCGGCGCCACCGGACCCGCCAGATTGCTTGCCGTGCTCGCCACCACACCTGCGCTCGGAACCGGGGAAACCAGTTGCAGCATCCGCACCGCGTTGTTCCCGGAATCCGCCAGAAAGATGTTGCCCGAGGCGTCCAATGCGATCGCCGCCAGCCCGTGGAACTGCGCCGCCAAGGCTGGTCCACCGTCGCCCGAATACCCTGCCGCCCCCTTCACGCCCGCGATCGTAACGATGAATCCGCTCGCCGTCACCAGCCGCACTTGTCCCGACCCCGCGTCAGCGATGTAAAGGTTGCCCTGCGCATCCATCGAAATACCTGCCGGCGAAGCGAGTTCCGCCGCGGTAGCCAACCCTCCGTCGCCCAGATTCCCGCTGACGCCGGTTCCGGCGAACGTCGTAATCGTTCCCGCCGGAGAAATTTTTCGTACCACGTGATTGCCGGAATCCGCCACGTAAACGTTCCCCTGCGCATCCAGCGCGATGCCCGACGGCAGATTCAACTGAGCGTTCTTGCCCAGTCCTCCATCGCCCGAATATCCCGGTGTGCCGTTCCCCGCCAGCGTGGAGATTGTTCCGCCCGATACTTTCCGCACGGCGTGATTGTTGTAATCCGCGATGTACAGATTCCCGGCCGCATCCACCGCCACCGCCACCGGAGAGCTCAGCGTCGCGCTCGTCGCCGCGCTACCGTCGCCCGTATACCCCGGAGTCCCGTTTCCCGCCACCGTGCTGATGTTGCCGCCCGAAACCTTGCGCACGCGTTGGTTGGCCGTGTCGGCGATATAAAGATTTCCCGCCGTATCCACCGCCGTGCCGCCAGGAAACGCGAGCTGCGCGCTTGTAGCCGCGCTTCCATCGCCCGCAAAGCCTGCCGTTCCGTTCCCCGCCGCCGTCGAAATCACGCCGTCCGAGCCGATCCTGCGCACGCGATGGTTATTCGTATCCGTCACGTACACCACTCCGCCCGGAGCCGTGCTCACTCCCAGCGGCGTATTCAACAACGCATTTTGCGCCGCCGCGCCGTCGCCCGAATACCGGGTCGTCCCGCTGCCCGCCACCGTGCTGATCGTCCCTGACGAGTTCACCATCCGGATCCGCGCGTTGTACAGATCCACGAAATAAATATTGCCCGCCGAGTCCACCGCCACGCTCCACGGACCGTTCACCTGCGACGCCACCGCGTTCGACCCGTCTCCCGCGAACCCCAGCCCGCCGCTCCCGGCCACCGTGGTGATCTTGCCCGTGGTGTCTACCTTGTAGATCCGGTTCGAATCCGAATCCGCGACAAACACGTTGCCCGACGAATCCACCGCCACGCCATGCGGATTTCCCAGCACGCCGGCGCTCGCGATCCCCCCCTCGGTAAACTTCACGCCTCCGCCCGCGAACGTCGTCGCGATCCCCGCCGTCGAAAACAGCCGCACCCGGAAGTTCCCGCTATCGGCGATGTACAGGTTCCCGGACTTGTCCACCGCGATATCCGATGGAGCGTTCAGCGCCGTCACGCCGCCGTTGTCCCCCGTGAATCCCGCGATGTAGTCGCCCACAAAGCTCGAAATAATCCCCTGCGGCGACACGATCCGGACGACGTTGTTCGCCGAATCCGCAATATATACGTTCCCGTTTCCATCGAGCGCCACCGCCGACGGCAGGTGCAAATTCGCGCTGGTCGCGCTCCCGTAATCGCCTTCGAACCCCGCAATGCCCGTGCCGGCGAACGTGCCGATCACGCCGTTCTTCACCAGACGCACGCGCTGATTTCCCGTGTCCGCGATGTAAATGTTCCCCGCCGAATCGATCGCCAGGCCCTGCGGCGAGTTCAACTGCGCGCTCGTCGCCGGTCCTCCGTCGCCCGAAAACCCCGGCCGGCCGTTCCCCGCCACCCGCGTCAGCACCCCGCCCGATTGCAGCCGGTACACCGAATTCAATGCCGTGAAATACACGTTCCCTGACGGATCCACCGCTACCTTCCCCGGTAAACCCAGGGAAACACTGGTGGCCGAGCCGGTTGCCGGAGCCGGCGTCCCCCCCGCAACCGTCGAAATCACGTAGCGCTGAGCGAACACAGGAGTGCTGAGGACTAAGCTGAGCAGCAAACCCGCGGCAAGTTTATGGCAGTTCTGTAGACGCAAAGAGTTTCCTAAAGGTGGTTCGACGTGCGATTTTGTACTTGAGTTCCATTGTAACTGTTTACAATGCTGGTATCATCAGGGAGGAGCGTTACTGCTGCGTTTGTGGCGGCTTCCAAAAATTGATCCAACAGTCAATGTCATGGGGTCCGGCTCGATTACGTGCCGGTGTGCAAGCTCCGGCGGGAAACCGCCATGGAGAAGCCTAAAGGTGCGCGGAGGACTCCACCCTGTTAAGTTCGGGGTCAAATGACGGGAACTAGGGCGGCGCGGTGGTGGGCTCCCATTTTTTTTTGAGGCATTGGAATTACCAACCTTCTATTTATCGGCGACATCTTTGCGTCCACCGGACGCAATTTGGTGGCGCGGCATCTGCGCGGGATTGTAGCCGCGGAGAACATTCATCTGACCATCGCCAACGGCGAAAACGCAGCGGGCGGTTTCGGCATCACTCCGCCGCTGGCCGATGAACTGTTCGCCCACGGTGTGGATGTCCTGACCAGCGGCAATCACATCTGGGACAAGCGCGAGATCTACGATTATCTTCCCCAACAGTCGCGCCTGCTTCGGCCCGCGAATTACGTCGAGGATCTCCCCGGGTCGGGTGTCGTGGTGGTG
>DASYET010000056.1:0-317052 GCA_036498815.1 Bryobacteraceae bacterium
CGGCGGGGGGCTTGTCGGTCATACCCTCCCACCAGACGCCGCCGTCGAGGGTGAGGGCGACGTTGGTGAAGATGGTGTTTTTGGCCCGGGTGGCCATGGCGTTGGGATTCGTCTTTGCCGAGGTGCCGGGGGCGACGCCGAAGAAGCCAGCTTCGGGGTTGATGGCGCGGAGTTGGCCTGTCGTGTCGGGCTTGATCCAGGCGATGTCGTCGCCGACGGTCCAGACCTTCCAGCCGTCGAAACCGTCGGGCGGGATCAGCATGGAGAAGTTGGTCTTGCCGCAAGCGCTGGGGAAGGCGGCGGTGACGTAGGTCTTCTCGCCCTGCGGATTCTCGACGCCGAGGATTAGCATGTGCTCCGCCATCCAGCCCTCATCGCGGGCGATGTTGGAGGCGATGCGGAGCGCGAAGCACTTCTTGCCCAGCAGGGCGTTGCCGCCGTAACCGGAGCCGTAGGACCAGATCTCGCGCGTCTCGGGGAAGTGAACGATGTACTTTTCGGGGTTGCAGGGCCAGGGCACATCGCGGTCGCCGGGTCCGAGAGGCATGCCGACGCTGTGCATACACGGCACGACGCGCTTGTAGTCCTTCTCGATTTCGGCGTAGATGGGCATGCCGATGCGCGCCATGAGGCGCATGTTGACCACGACGTAGGCCGAATCGGTCAGCTGGACGCCGATCTGCGACATGGGGGAGCCGACCGGGCCCATGCTGAACGGCAGCACGTACATCGTGCGGCCCGCCATGCAGCCGTTGAACAGGCCCTTGAGCTTGCGGCTCATCTCATGCGGGTTGACCCAGTTGTTGGTGGGGCCGGCGTTGTCCTTGGAGAGCGAACAGATGTACGTTCGATCCTCGACACGGGCGACATCGCTCGCGTCGGAACGGGCGTAGTAGCAGCCCGGCCAGAGATCCTCGTTCAATTTGATGAACGTTCCGCCAGCGACCATCTGGGCGCACAGCGTGTCATATTCCTCCTGCGAGCCGTCCACCCAGTGGATGGCCGCGGGCTTCGTCAGTTCGGCCATCTTTTCGACCCACTTCAGCAGATGCTTGTTATCGCTGAGGGGGACGGCCACGTCACGATTTAATTTTGCAGATGCGATGGACAATGAATTTCTCCAGTATTGGCTAGTAGTTCCGGGCGCGAGGGCGTCTCCAGCGGGCGGCTCTCTCGTGCGGGATGTAGGCGGAGCAAAACTCCACAGGCGCAAAGGACGCTCCGCGCTCCGTTTTGCGCAACTTCACTGTAGGACGGCGGCAAGCGTTTTTTATTCGTGAGGACGCCACGTGCAGTGAGTTCTTCAGTTTATCATGGAAGCATATGGGGTCGCGCGCCCTCCTCTCTCACTCCCGTTCCGCGATCCTGGCCCTGGCGGTGTTCCCAGCGGTCCTGTGGACGCAAGTTATTCCTTTTGAATCCAATGGTTTGAAGTACAAAGCCCTGACTCGAGGGGGCATGACGATCATGTTCGCGCAGCTGCCGACGAAGGTGCGGGACTACTCGGTGCTCCAGGTTTCGATTTCCAACGGATCTCCCGTGAGCTGGGAAATCAAGCCGGAGGACTTCCGTTTCGAGCGCGGGACGGGCGGCGGGCCGATCAAGGCGCTCGCGGCGAATACGGTGATCGGGAATTTATTGAAGAGCGCGAGCCGTAATGATGTAAGCCGGTTGATGACGGCGTACGAAGCCGCGCTGAACGGCAATGTTCAGATGCATTCGACCAACGGATATGAGTCGCGACGCCAGGATGCGCAGGGGGAAGGCGGAGCGGGGAGGATGCGGGCGGCCGCGGCGGCGTCGGCGCTGGCGCTGGTGCCGACCAAGCTCGAACCGGGGCAATCGACGGACGGGGCGGTGTTCTATCCGAGCGGCGGGAAGCCTTTGGGGGCGGGGAAGCTGGTGGTGAACGAGGCGGGCGAGGAATTCGTGTTTCCGGTAGACGCGGAGCCTCACGGCGCGCGCCCGTAGTATCTAGTCCCGAATCGCGCGGCTCTCAAACGACCATGGCGGAAGTGTGGTCGAGCGACAGCGCGGTGCCCGGTTCCGCGAATGGTGTGCGGACGTAGGCCATCGCGACAACTTTGCCGAGAGCGGGGGAGAAGGCGGCGCTGACGATTTCGGCGGCGTCGGCGTCTCCGGATTTGAGCTTGACGCCCGCCGCGGGCGGCTCCGCGGTGTCGAGTTCCAGTCTCCGTAACACGCGGTGGATCTGGGCGCGGCTGCGCACTCGCTCCACAATCTCCTGGCCCAGGTAGCAGCCTTTGTTGAAATTGACGGCATCGAGTTGCGCGGTTTCCTGCACCAGGTAGCGCTCGGTGATTTCGTCGCCGTAGCGGGGCTGGCCCTGTTCGATGCGGACGGTCCGGACGTCATCGGGCGTGGCTTCCGCGGCTGCGGCGAAAAGCTGGGAGAGCAGCGCGGGCTTGTCGCCGGCGGTGGTGATGATGACGACTCCACCGGAGCCGGTGGAACTTATTCGCGCGACGATGCGAGCGCCCCAGGCGATCCAGCCGTGCGGTTCCTGCGGCGCCGGAGCGCCCATCTTCACGAGTGTTGCCAGGGCCTGCGGGCCTTCGAGGGCGATCTCGGCGGTGGTCCCGGTTTCGTCCGTCAGAGTGACGTCGTCGGCGATGATGTAGCGGTCCAGGTGTTCGAAGAGCTTATGACGGGTTTCCGGTTCCGTGTCCAGGAGGAGATGATCCTCGAAGCAGAGCAGGTTCGCGTCGCACAGGATCCGGCCTTGCGCATTCAGAAAGAATGCGTAACAGCCCTGGCCCGGTTTCAGATCTTGGACGTCATTCGTGCTCATGGCGTGCAGAAGGCGGGCCCGATCTTCACCCGTCGCGCGGATGCGGCCCCGTGCGGAAAGATCGAACCAGGCGGCGCTCTCCCGCAGCCCCTGATAGCCAAGTGTCATGCGAGACGGGATCCTCTCCGACATCCAGAACGCCGATTCCCGTTCAAGAACCATCGATGCTTTCGAAGCCATGCATCATAGTTGGACATCGCGGCGGACTCGCTCATAGAATTTTGGACGTTGCTCACAAGGATTGCACCGATTCCCGCATACGCCGGTGGTCTAGCCCAAGCCCAGGACCTCATACTCCTCTGCCAGCGTCTACCCCGAGTATACAATCGGGGTTGTGAAGTCCTTCCGGATGGCGCACGGAGTTTGGTACGGCGTGGCGCTCGCGTTCTGCCTTCCTGCGGCCGCGCAGCAGCAGGATGCCGTTCCTACGTTCGGAATCACCGTGGTGATTCCCAGCGGGCTTCAGGGGCAGGTGTATCACATCCCTCGCAACACGGCCCGGCTTCCGGATTTTCACAAGATAAAGCCTCGCGGCAGTGTCTATACGACCTCGCTGAACATTCCGCCGCAGAGTTTCAAACAAGGTTTCCCGGGTGTGACGAAGCGCTTCGAATGGTTCGCCATCGACTACACCGGCAGGTTTTGGATCGAGCGGGAGGGGGAGTATCGATTCCAGCTCACCTCTGACGATGGGTCCAACCTGTATATCGATGACCGGCTGATCGTCGAAAACGATGGTCTGCATGCTCCGCTGGACGGAGAGGGATCGGCGATGCTGGAGAGCGGGGTTCATCGGATCCGCGTTTCCTATTTCCAGGGTCCGCGGGAGCAAGTGGCGCTGGTGTTGAAGATCGCGGGGCCGGGGGAAGAGTTGCGGATTTTCAGTACGGATGAGTTTAAGCCGCCGAGCCAAGAAAAATGATTCATGAAATTCTTCCCGTGGGCTTGTTGCAATGCAACTGCTCGATTTTCGGCGATGAGACGACGCGGGAGGCGATTGTGATCGACCCGGGGGATCAGATCGACGATGTCCAAGAAGTGCTCGCGCGCCATGGGCTGACGGTAAAGGCGATTGTGATTACGCACGCGCATATCGATCACATTGGCGGGGCCGCGAAGCTAAAGGCGGCAACGGGGGCTCCGGTGTACATGAATGCGAATGACCAGGAGCTGTACGATGACCTGGATACCCAGGCGGATTGGCTGGGGACGCGGACTCCGGAGCGGACGGAGATCGATACGAAAGCTCGCGATGGCGATGCACTGGCGTTGGGCGAGACGGCGTTTCATGTGATCCACACGCCGGGACACACGCAGGGCAGCATCTCGCTCTGGATTCCGGGGGAGAACAAGCTGGTGGCCGGCGATACCTTGTTTCGCGACAGCATCGGACGCACGGACTTGCCGGGCGGGGACACGAAGCAGATTCTGCGGTCCATCCACACCAAGCTGTTGACGCTGCCGGAGACCGCGGTGGTGATTCCGGGGCACGGTCCGAACACGACCATCGGACGGGAGAAGGAACGGAACCCGTTTCTACAGGGACGCTGACTTCTTTCGTTTGATCTCCATCATGACGCTGGAGACCAGCTCCTTGGCGTCCGTGACGCACTTCGAGATCATCTGGATGTCCATGGTGGGCTTTCCGGGCTGGCGGGCGCTCTGGCAGTAGACGCCGTGCTGGCCGACCAGGACCAGCGCATCGGTCAGCAGGTCCAGGGTGACGGCGAGGCGGCCTCGTTCCAGACCCATGCGGAATTCGTGCTCTTCGAGAGTGTCCTTGCGCTCGTCATAGACAGACATGCTTCATCGTAGCGTTGCCGGCCGCGCGCGCACGAAGTTCGCCACGGGGTTCGCCTCGTGTGAGCAGGCAAAACGTGATGATCGCGTGTTCGTCGGGGGCTCCGTGAACGGTCCAATGGAAGCCGGAGGAGCCGAGACAGGCGAGCAGTTCCGGAAGCGGAAGGAACTCGGTGTGCAGCTCCAGGAAGATGTAGCGGACCAGGTGTTCCCAGTCGCGAAGGTGGAGGAACAGCGCGCGCTCGCCGCCTTCGATGTCGCACTTGACGACGACCGGGGCGGACGACCCGGCGAGGTGGATGAGTTCGGGCAACGGCACCACAGGCGTTCCGGTGTTGGACAAGGGTCCCATGCGCATGCCCCAGGCTCCGTTGCCGGAATCCCGCACGTCGGCGAAGGCGCGCTCGGCGCCGGCGAAGGCATGGACGGCCGTGCAGCGCCCGGCGAGTCCGGAGGTTTCGAGGTTCGCGGCGAGCTGGCGAAAATTCCCGGGGTCGGGCTCGACGGCGACGATCCGGTCTATCTGGGGGAGCTGCCGGGCGAAGAACAGCGCACTGAGGCCGGTGTAGGCGCCCAGATCGAGGAGCGTGAGGGGAGCCGGATCGCCGGCCAGGGCGTCGACGCACGGAGCATACACCTGCTCGATGAAGATTTCGTCGAACACCTTGGCATCGGTGGTGCCGGTCCGCAACGCGACGGATGCGCCCCCCGGGAGCTGGTACGTCCGGGCGCCGCTTGGCAGGGCGTAGCGGAATTTATCTCGCCACGCCAGATCCGAGGCGGCGATCCGGCGCAGTTTCCGCACGAAACGGCGTAAAATACGGCGCAGGGCCATAGCTCCTACTAGTGCTGGTGCGTTTGGCCCGGAAGATTTCTCTCGCCGAAACTTACCCGCCTACTGGGGGGTCCAGGTTCCTTTGGCGACCCACCCCGAACTGGCGAAGGTCTCGCTGGCAGCAAGGTACACGGTCTTGGGTCCGCTGAAGCCGCTCTTATAAAGCACTTGGAGCGTAAACTGGACGGAGTTTCCGGACACGACTCCTGCGGCGTAGCCCACCGCACACTGGCTGTTTTGCAGGTTCGAGGAAGAACCGAGGGGCTTGCTGGAGAAGCTCACACCGTCGTCGCCGTAAAGGCCCACGGTGGCCAGGGTCCGGCTGTAGATCACGTAGCAGGATCCCGCGGTGTTGCTGGGCGCACCTCCGGTAACCAAAACTCCGACGCTGGTGATGTTCGCAGCGGAGGAGGGATCCGAAACCGCGAAGAGGTACGTGGGGAAGGTGCCCGTGCCGGAGGAGGGGCTCATGGAATCCGCCGTGGGAATCCCGTAGGCCACAGTCCACGTGCCCACGTTGACGAATCCGGAACTTACGCTGCCGGTCTCACTTCCCAGGAGGTACAGATTCTTCGGTCCGAAGAAGGGCGTTTTATAGAGCACCTGCAAGGTAAAGATTACGTTATTTCCGGAGGTGGTCGCGGTGGTATAGCCTACGGCGCACTGGCTGTTTTGCAAATTTGAGGAAGAGCCCAGGGGCTTACTGGAGAAACTGACGCCGTCGTCTCCGTAGAGGCCCACGGTGGCGTTGGTGCGGCTGTAGACCACATAACAGGCGTTGGCGGTGTTGGTGGCGGAGCCGGTAGTAATCAGCGCGGCGACGCTGGTGATGTTGGCGGCGGAGGAGGGATCGGCGACCGTCATGGTGTACGTGGGGAACACTCCGGCTCCCGAGGATGGATTCGAGGAAACCGCGGTGGGAATTCCGTTGGCCGCTGTCCAGGTCCCGACGTTCACCCATCCGGAGCTCGCGCCGCCCGATTCGCTCGCCAGAACATAGAGGTTCTTCGCGCCGAAGAAGGTGGACTTGTACAAGATCTGTATCGTGAACTGCACCGAATTCCCGGAAATGGCTCCGGCGGTGTAGCCGACAGCGCACTGGCTGTTTTGGAGATTGGCGGAGGAACCGAGCGGCTTGCTGGTGAAGCTGACACCGTCATCGCTGTAAAGGCTTACGGTGGCGATGGTGCGGTTATAAACCACGTAGCACGCGCCGGCGATATTGGTGGTGGTGCCGTTGGTGACCAGCATCGCGACGCTGCTGAGATTCGCGGAGGACGTGGGGTCCGAGACCAGGAGCGTGTAGGTGGGGAACGTCCCGACTCCCGAACTGGGGGTAGCGGAAACCACGGTGGGCGGAGGCGACGGAATGGTCACGGTCCAGGTGCCCCGTGCCATCCATCCCGTACTGGTGTTGGCATCGGAGGCCGAAAGGTACACGGTCTTAGCGCCGGGGAATCCGGCTTGGAACGTCAGGGAGACGTTCAGAGTGAAATTGGTTCCGGAGAGTGTGGCGAAGGTGCCCGCGCTATTCAACGTGCACTGGCTGTTTTGCACGCTGCCGCTGCTGTTGGGAGATACGCTCAACGATCCGGTGGACGCCACATCGTTGGCCAGTGCGAACAGGTTGGTGGCGGGGGTGTAAGTGACCTGGCACGCGAAGTTGGAAGAGGCGGTGGTGTTGAGCAGAATCGACGCGCTCAGGATGGCGCTGGCTCCGGCCGGGTGCGAGAATAGCGCGACGAACGTCACGGCGTTGCCGCTGCCGGAACTGGGCGAAACCGAAAGAGCCGAGGGTGCTTGCGCCGGCGGAGGCGTCACGCCGAACCGAGCGACCCAGCCCGCGGCGCCGCTGATATTGGAGGATTGAATCGGAACCTGGAGCGTAAGATCCACGGAGTTGGTTTGTCCCCCCACGAAGATGTTCCCGTTGGCATCGACAGCGATCGCATTCGCAGAATCCGAACCCGTGCCTCCGTAATAAGTCGAGAAGCTGAGGCCGTTGCCGAGCGGATTGAGTTTCGCTACGAAGGCATCGTACATCCCGTTGAACGAGCTCTGGACGGGCGTAACCGATGGCAGTCCGGATGTGGACGTGTATCCGGCGATGTAGGCATTGCCGCTGGCATCGATGGCGAGAGCGCTGGCCCAGTCAAAGCTAAAGCCTCCCCAATACGTGCTGTACAACAATCCATTTCCGGCGGCGTTGAACTTAGCCACAAAAGCGTCCTGTACGCCGCTGAAGGCACCCTGGAAGGCGCCTCCCGTGGTGGGGAAGTTCGAGGAATTCGTGACGCCCGCGATGTAGGCATTGCCGCTCGGATCGACCGCCACGGCGTTGGCTTGCTCCGGTGTGCCCATTCCGCCGCCGTTTCCGCCGAAATAGGTGCTGTACACGAATTGCGTCCCCGCGCTGTTGAGTTTGGTCAGGAAGGCGTCCTGACTACCGCCGTTGACTGCCTGGATCGCGCCCACAACCGGGAAGTTGGCGGATGTGGTTCCTCCCGCGACATAAATGTTTCCGGAGGGATCGACGGCAATGCCGCCGGCGTGCTCTACTCCGGAGCCCCCCAGGAACGTGGTGAAGACGTACGCTCCGGAAGAAGTGAGTTTGGCGACGAAAGCGTCGGTTTGTCCGCCAAACACGGTCTGCGGACCGCTGCCCGCGATCGGAAAATCGGCGGACATCGTGTCGCCGGCAATGTACGCGTTGCCGGAGCTATCGATCGCGATGGCATAGCCCCAGTCCGTGTTCGATCCGCCCAAAAGGGTACTGTACAGCAGCGTGTTGCCCACCGAGTTCAATTTCAGTACGAACGCATCTCGGCCTCCGCCGAGAGCGGGGCGCAAGGACGAGACCACGGGGAAATTGCTCGACGCCGTGGAGCCAGTCACGTAGGCTTGGCCGGAGCCGTCGACGGCGATCCCCGCCGGACGGTCATCGCCCTTGCCCCCGATATAGGTGGCATAGACGTAGGCGGTGCCCGCGGCATTCAGCTTTCCGATGAACATGTCCACGCCGCCCTGGTTGGATGCCTGGACGGCGCCCACAATGTGAAAATCCAGGGCTTCGGTCCAACCGGCCACATAGAGATTGCCGGAGGGGTCCAAGGCGAGTGCGGTGACGGAACTCATTCCGGTCCCGCCGACGTAGGTCGCGTAAGAGATGACAGGGTCGATCACCAGAGGGAGAGAGGGATCGTAGTATCCCAGGTCGAAACCGACGGTGTGCGCATCGAGAAGCCGGTATTGCGCGGCGATCAGGAGGCGGTCGCCCGAGGCATTGAGTTGGTAGACAACGGGCGCTTCCTCGCGGACTTCCATGTGCTTGCCGCGAATGATCAGGTCGCCGTGGGAATCGATCATCAGTGTATCGGCGCCCGAATAACTCAGGCGAATCAGGCTCGGATCCGCCCCGGGCGCCACCAGGAATTCGGACTTAATGCGGTGACCGGTGCCGCCGTAAGTCATGTCGATGCCGGGATAAAGACTCCGATAGAGGATCTTCTGGTACAGGGGGAGTCCGGTGTGCCACTGATCCGGCTGATCGCCGACCAGGAAATTTGCGCGGGCCGCGAGCTGCTCTTCACCCTCCACGTTCACGCCGGGGTTGGCGCCTTCGAATTGGACTCGCAGGCTGAGATCGTGAAGCTGAAACACCGCCGAATCCGCACGAAAGCCCGCGCGCAGGTCTGGCGTGTCGACGAAGTAACGAATGGCCGGATCGGTCAGGCCGTGATTTGGAATAAAAAAGGACGGAAGCGAACGTTCCGCCTCGGAGTGTTTTTGCCCGTACCCCAGCACGGCGGCCAGGAGCAGGATGGAAATCTTATGCCGCATCTTCTACTGCTAAGAAAATCGGCCTCCGCGGATGCGCGCTGCATATCTCCGAGGTGGGGCGCGGGATAGTCTCAACGGATCGCCTGTGGTCTAGTGCGGTAAACCGTGAGTCGATCTCAAGTTGCCTGGAAGGGCACGCGTTTGACGAATTCCCTAAACGGGATTCTGCTTTAGACTCCGATGTACCGCGCGTAGACACTGCGCGCGACGCCAGGATCGGTGGTGCCTTTGATGATGGCCCGGCCGTCGGGGAACACGGTGAGCTCATAGGGGTCGACCAGAGCGCGAAGTGCGAACTCGTTTACGCGGACCTCGGCGAGCGTCTTCAAGCGTCGGGCGAGTTCCGCCAGGTCTACGGGACGCGACCGTTCGTGAATCTGCACGGCGTCGCGTCCGCACAGGCTGATGGGCGCGCGATGCTTGCCGTCGAGGTAGGGGAACTTTCGGGCGCCGCAGCACGGGCAGTCGGGATCGCGCGCCGGGGGAGCGGTCTGGCGGATCTCTCCGGTCCACACGTCCACACGAGTGAGACGGGGCGTGACGGCCTCCGCGCCGCGCGCCAGAATCTTCAAAGCGACTCCAGCTTGCAGGGACCCGATCGCGGCGGTGACTGGACCCAGGACGCCTTCCGTTTCGCAGGTGGGCTGCGAGCCCGGCGGTTGTTCCGGGTACACGCAGCGGAAGCAGGCCGAGATTCCCGGCAGGATCGCGAGCGTGAGTCCGTAACTGGCGACGGCCGCGCCATAGATCCAGGGGAGCGTGTTCGAGACGGCGAAATCGTTGATCAGGTAGCGCGTCTCGAAATTGTCCGTGGCGTCCAGGATGAGATCCGCGCCCTCCAGCAAATCTTCGACATTGCGGGCAGAAAGATCGGCGACATGCGGCTCAATGCGAATTTCCGAATTCACCCGCGCCAGCCTGCGCGCCGCCGCCACTGCTTTCGGGAGAGCCTCCGCCGCGTCGGACTCATCGTAGAGAGTCTGCCGTTGCAGGTTGCTCAGCTCCACGAAATCGCGATCGAGGAGCCGTAGCGTGCCGACGCCCGCGCGGGCGAGCAGGTCCGCTTGAACGGAACCGAGCGCTCCCAAGCCCACCACCGCCACCGTGGAAGCGGAAATCCGCTGTTGGCCATCTACCCCAAGAGGAGCAAAGCGGCTTTGGCGTAGATAGCGTCCCATTCCCCGATGGTAACAACAAGTTGCATAAACACCGCGATATCATTGATGTACGTGCGTCCGCCCCTGCTGCTGTGCCTGTGTTTGCTGGGCGTCTCGATTTGCCGGGGGCAAGCTCCGGCGGATTTCGAGGGGAAAACTGTTGTGCGCATCGACTGGGAGCCGGCGGACCAGCCTCTTCCCCGGGACGAACTCCTACGGCGGATCAAGCCTCTAGCCGTGGGCGGCATGCTCACCTCCGCCATGGTGCACGAAGCGATCCAGGCTCTGTACGATACGGGACGCTATCACGATGTCTCCATTGACGCGCAGCAGGAAGGCGATCCACCGGCGAGCGGCTCCGGCGTCGCGCTGAAGATCGTCACCGAGTTCAATTACTTCGTCACCCGCGTGAACATCCAGGGGGAGGCGGAGCCGCCCAACCGCGAACAACTGCGCACTGCCGCCAAGCTGGAGCTCGGCACGCCGTTCTTCGACGACCTGATGCAGCAGGCTGTCGAGAACATGCAGGAGCGCTTTCGCGCGAACGGTTTGTATGGGGCGAAAGTCACGTATCGCGTGACGCGTACACCGGCCACGGAAGAGGCCAGCATCTATTTCGACATCCATTCCGGCGACCGCGCACGCTTCGATGGAGTAACGCTCACGGGCACATTCTTCCGTCCTGAGCAGACCGTCATCCATGCTACCGGATGGCGCCGCGGCTTCCTGTTTCTCACGCTGCCGGGATGGAGGGAAGTAACGGAATCGCGTCTCCAGAGCGGCAGGAGCCGCGTGCAGGCCCTGTTCCAGCAGGGAGACCGGCTCGGCACAAAGGTGGCGCTGGGCGAACCCCTGTTTCACCAGGAGACGAATCGAGTCACGGCCAGCCTGGACATCCAGGCGGGCCCGATTGTGCAAGTCGGAATCTCGGGCCAGAAGAAAATTGCCGGCGCGAAGCTTTCCAACAGCCGTCTGCACCAGCTGATTCCGATCTACGAAGAGCGAACGGTCGACTCCGGCTTGTTGGATGAGGGGCGAAGGAACATCGCGGAGTATCTTCAATCCCGCGGATACTTTGATGCCCTGGTGGACACGCCCACGCAGGTTGAGCCCGAAGTGGGACACTCCGTCATCACCTACCCGATCACGCCCGGTCCGCGCAGCAAGCTGGTGAACATCACGTTCATCGGGAACCGCTATTTCAGCTCGTCGACGCTGCGGGAACGGTTGTACATGACGCCCGCGCACTTCCCCAGCAACCTGGGAGGGCGTTACTCGGATCGCATTCTGGAGCAGGACAAGCAGGCTCTGGTGGATCTCTACCGGTCCAACGGATTTCGAGACGCGCAGGTGAACTCGACGAAGGATGACGATTATCACGGCAAGCATGGCAATCTCTCCGTAGTGCTGGAAGTGAAAGAGGGAACGCAATGGTTCGTGAACAAGCTGGAGGTTGTGGGTGCGTCGGCGGACGATGAGAAACAATTGCGCACCAGCTTGCAGTCCACCATGGGCGAGCCGTTCAGCGAGACTAACATCGCCGCGGACCGCGAATCCGTGCTGAGTTACTACTACAACAACGGCTATCCCGACGCGACGTTTGATTGGACGCAGACACCCGGCCCGTCCGCGAATCAAGCCGATTTGCAGTTCGTGATCCGCCCCGGCAAACGCGAATTTGTCCGCGGAGTTCTGGTGCGTGGCCTCGAAACCACCAATCCCAAGCTGGTGGAGAACCGGATTTCGCTGCGCGGCGGAGATCCGATCTCGCAAAGCCGCATCAGCGAGAGCCAGCAGAAGCTTTACGACCTGGGCATCTTCGCGAAAGTGCAGACCGCTCTGCAGAATCCGGATGGAGAGGAGGACAGCAAGTACGTCCTGTTCCACCTGGACGAGGCCAGCAAGTATTCCTTCAATGCGGGCTTCGGCGCCGAGTTGGCGCGCATCGGGGGCGGTGTGACGACGTTCGACAATCCGGCCGGAACCACCGGATTCAGCCCGCGAGCCTCGCTTGGAATCAGCCGGCTCAATTTTCTGGGTTTAGGCCACACGGTGGGTGTGCAGACGCTGCTCTCGACCATTGAGCAGCGCGCCCAGTTGAGCTACGTGGCGCCGCAATTCACCGGACACGAGAATCTTTCGCTGACCTTTTCCGGGTTGTTCGACGACTCCAACGATATCCGCACCTTCACCGCGCACCGCGTGGAGGGTTCGGTCCAGCTGGCGCAGCGCGTCTCTCGCGCGAAGACGCTTCAGTACCGCTATGTGTTTCGGCGCGTCACGGTTCCTCTCGATACGCTGAAGATCTCCTCGCCGGAATTGATCCCTCTACTGTCGCAGCCGGACCGGGCGGGCCTGGTGGCGGTTTCTTTCATCCAGGACCGGCGCGATAATCCGACCGATTCCAAACGCGGCATGTTGAACACGGTGGACGTGGGCTATGCCTGGAGGGGCTTCGGTTCGGAGACCGATTACGCGCGGCTGGTATTGCATAACACCAGCTACCATCGCATCGGCCGCGATATGGTGCTCGCGCGCAATACGCAGTTCGGCTACATTCAGCGGCTCGGCGGCGTGCCGGAGATTCCCCTGGCGGAGCGCTTCTTCTCCGGCGGAGCCTCCACCAATCGCGCCTTCCCCGACAATCAAGCCGGGCCGCGCGATCCGAAGACGGGGTTTCCGCTCGGGGGCACCGCGTTTCTGTTCAACTCCACCGAACTGCGATTTCCCTTGATCGGCGATAATGTGGGCGGAGTGTTGTTCCACGATATGGGGAACGTCTACTCGGATATCAGCCACCTGAGCCTGCGGTACCACCAGCAGAATATCCAGGATTTCAACTACGCCGTACACTCTATCGGCTTCGGCATCCGCTATAAGACTCCGGTGGGTCCGATTCGCGTGGATTTCAGCTACAGCCCGAATGCACCGCAGTTCTTCGGATTCTCCGGCACGCGCGACCAGCTTCTGGCGGGCACCGGAACGCTGGTCAACCAGCGGATTAACGCGTTCCAGTTCCACTTCTCCTTGGGGCAAACGTTCTGATGCGGAGAGCTTGTCTGACGCTGTTTGCGATCCTGCTGATGCGTGATGGATTGCTTCGCGCAGAAGTGCTCGATCGCATCGCGGTCACGGTGGACAAGCGCGTGATCACGATGAGCGACATTCTCCGCGATCTTCGCGTCAGCGCCTTGCTGGACGGCAAATCCGTGGATCTCAGTGTCGCCGCCAAGCGCGCGGCCGCGACGCGCCTGGTCGACCGGACTCTGCTGCTCCAGGAATCCGCTTCCAGTCATTTCGATCAACCGAGCGGCGAAGACATGGCGTGCCACGTGGATCCGAGGGTCCGCTACCCCACCGAGGTGCAGTTTCGGGCCGCTTTGGTGGAGTACCACCTCACCGAACCGGAACTCGCCGCGAGCCTCCTGGACGGGCAGCGGGCCTGCGAATTCACCGACCTTCGTTTCGGTCCCGAAGTGCAGATTTCCGAGCAGGAACTGCGCGATTCCTACAACACCTTCGCCGCCGGCTGGCCGCGCTCTCATCCGGGCGAACCGGTCCCGACGTTTGAGAACAGCCGCAGCCAAGTGGAGGAACTGCTCATGGGCCAGCGCGTGCTGGAGAAGCTCGACGCGTGGCTGGGCATGGTGCGGAGCGAGCGGCAGATCGACTACCGGGAGGCGGCGTTTCAATGAGGCTCTTCGGTCGAATTTTGCTGCGCGCGATGGCGGCGATCGCGGTGCTGTTTCTGCTGGCGGCACTCGCCGGATTCATTGTCGTGCAGAGCGGCTGGTTTCACGAATACGTTCGCAAGCAGATCGTGGAGCAGGTAGAAAAAGCCACGGGGGGACGGGTCGAAGTCGGGCGCTTCTCGTTCCGCGGCTCCACCTTGACCGCGCAGATTTCGCCCTTTGTCTTGCACGGCAAGGAAGCCGAGGGCGAGCCGCCTCTGTTAAACATCGAATCGGTAGCGATCGGCTTTCGCATTCTTTCGATTGCCGAACGGAGGATCGATCTTGCTACCCTGCGGATCGAAAAGCCGCGCGTGCGCATCGTGATTTATCCGGATGGATCGGACAATATCCCCGCCCCGCGTCCGAAGCTCAACCCCACCGTGTGGTCGGAGGACGTAGTGAATCTGGCGATTCGCCAGTACGACATTTCCGACGGCACGGTGGAAGTGGATGAACGCCGAGTTCCGCTGAATCTGCACGGCCAAGGGCTGGCGCTGAAGATGTCCTACGATGCGCAGACGCCGTCCTACAAGGGCGAGGTCGCTTCGCAGCAGGTTCGCGCCTTGATCGCGGGTCTGGCGCCGATCGACTTCGGCGGCTCCGCCCAGTTCGCGATCGAAAAGACTCGCCTGGTTTTCTCCGCGCTGCATGTACAGACACGCGAATCGAAGGCCGATCTTACGGGCGAACTTCACGATCTGCGCCATCCACGTGGAGCGTTCAAGGTGAAAGCCACGGGTCCTCTACGCGAGCTAGTGAAGCTGTTTCCGATCCCGCTGGAGCCGGTGGGCACGGCCGCTTTTGACGGCGCGCTTCAGGTGAACTTCGCCAAGATCTTCGAGATCGATATTCAGGGCCGCGCGCAGGCTCGCGGGATCGGATTCGTGCAGGACCGCATAAAGATCGAGGGCGCCGATGTGCAGGCGGCGCTGCATCTCACCACAGACCAGGTTGAGTTGAGCAACATCCAGGCAAGCGCGTTAGGCGCGCAATTCGCAGGATCGGCCCGGCTGGACCACTGGAGCCAGTTCCAAGTGCAAGGCGACATCGGCGACCTTACCGTGGAGCAGGCCGCGAGGATTGTAACCGACCGTCCCATGCCGTGGAACGGGACTCTGGCAGGTTCAGTGGCGATGACGGCTACTGTCGGCGAGCGCGACGTCGATGCCAAGGTCAGTCTTGCGATTTCGCCCGCTCCGTCCGGCGCTCCCGTCGAAGGCATGCTGGACGCTACGTACAATCAGGCGGCCGGTGAAATCACCCTGGCCTCTTCCTATCTCCAAACGCCCGCCAGCCGCCTCGACGCTTCCGGCGCGTTGAATCGAAGGATCGATGTGCAGTTCCGGTCCACCGATCTGGACGATCTGATGCCCGCGCTCGCGCTGCTGGAGCAGGACGCGCCGGTAGAAATTCCATTTAAGCTCAACACGAACGGAGTGGTGACGGCGGACGGAACGGTTACGGGCACCCTGGATAAACCCACGTTCCGGGGCCAAGCCAGCGTAACGAACGGCAGCGTACAGGGACATTCGTTCGATCGTTTCACCACCTCTGTGAGCGCATCGCCGGACGTCGTTGCCGCGACCCGCTTTACGCTGGCCCGAGGCTCTACGGAAGCTACCGGCGACGTCACCGCCACGGCGCGCAACGGCAAGTTCGACGATGCGGCGCTCGGGGGGCAGTTCACGGCCCGGAATATCGATCTGGCGGAGGCGATGAAAGAGGCCGGCGGCAGTGTGGCGGTGACCGGCACGGCGTCGGCGACTGTCCGCGCCGCGGGGTCCGTGCAACAGCCCGAGGCCGACGTTACACTCGACGTGCAGAAGCCCACCGCTTTCGGCGAGCAGGCGGACCGCATTCGCGGCGTCGTTCACGTGAGCCGCGGCGGTCTGGAAATCACCAATGGCACGGCGGAGGATGGACCGGGACGAGTCCAATTTTCCGGCACCTATCGCCTCGCGGCCGCTGACTGGAAGACCGGCGCGGCGGAGCTTCGAGTCGCCACGCAGAATCTTCCGTCCGCGCGCATCGAGGCTCTTTCGAAGATTCAGCCTCCCGTGGAGGCTCGCCTGACCGGCGATGTCACGGCCCAAGGCCGGGTGGCCAACGGAGAGTTCGCGCTTAGTTCGGCGAGCGGAAGTTTATCCGCGGAAGCCCTGACGGTGGCCCATCAACTGGTCGGAGACGTTTCCCTCACGGCGGAAACGCGCGGCGCCAACGTTTCTATCAACGCGAAGGGCAAGGTCGAGGACTCTACTTTCGACGGCCAAGGCTCCTGGAGCATGGAAGGAGACCAGCCGGGCACCGCGAACGTAAGCTTTGCGCGCATGAACATCGATTCTCTGCATCGCCTGGCGATGCTGGGCGGCGCCGCGCCGCATGAAGCGCAGCCCGACCTTCCGCTCGAAGGCTTCGTCGAAGGGCGCGCCGCCGTGACCCTGGCGCTCCGCCGGCCGCGCGACTTCCACGCCGACGTCACTCTCGACGCGGTGCAATTCAACCCCAAGCCGGGCCAGGCGCTGCGGCTGGGCGTACAGCCGCAGGACATCGTGCTCAAGAACGATCAACCGGTGGTGATTGCGATCGATTCGAAGCAGGCGAGTATCCGCACCGGCCGGTTCTCCGGCCGCGATACCGAGATCGAAGTCGGAGGAACCGTGCCGTTCGCGGCAGGCGGCGGGGCGGACCTCAGCATCCAAGGTAAGCTCAATCTCATCGCCCTGCAATTGCTGAATCCCAATCTTCTGGCGAAGGGCAACGCCACGGTGCACGCGACAGTTCGCGGGTCCTTGACCGATCCCTCCTTGAACGGCACGCTCATGCTGAACGACGCGTCGCTGTTCATGAACGACGTCCCGACGGGGCTGGATCACGCCAACGGCTCCGTAGTGTTTGACCGCCGCCGCGCCACCATCGAAAACCGCCTGACCGCGACGATCAACGGAGGCGATGTGGCGGGCACTGTCTCCTTCGGAGGCTTTCTGGAATTCGGAAGCTCGCTGACGTACCGGCTGCAAGCGGAGACCAAGCAGGTCCGCTTCCGCGGCATTGAGGATCTCAGCGTCACGGGCGAAGCCAAGCTCGCGCTCAACGGAACCTCGGACGCCAGCACGCTCTCCGGCTCCGTCACGCTGCTTCGCGCCACCTTTACCGCCCGCGCCGATCTGGGGCGGTTACTGGCGAACATGGCGCGGCCTTCGCCGGCCCCGGCGGCGCCCAGCGATTATTTGAAAGGAATGCAGTTCGACGTCCAGGTGCAGAGCTCGCCCGATTTTGAATTGCAGACGGCTCTGACGCGCGACGTGGAAGCGTCCGTCGAGCTCCGCCTGCGCGGATCGCCGCTGCGTCCCGTGATGTTGGGGACCATTTCAGTGAATCAGGGCGAGATCCAGGTGCTCGGAAACCGCTACACCATCGATCGCGGCGACATCCGTTTCCTGAATCCCGTCAAGATCGAACCGATCTTCGATCTGGTTCTTGAAACTCGAGCCAAGGGCGTTACCGTTACCGTCAGCTTCTCCGGCACGGCGGACAAGTTCACGCCGAACTACAGTTCGGATCCGCCGCTGCAACCTTCCGAGATTATCGCCCTGATCGCCGTGGGGCGAGATCCATCGCAGTACGGCAGTACGTCGGCGCAGTCCTCGAGCAGTTCCGCGAATTTCCTCTCGGCCGGAGGCGGTTTGGTCAGTCAGGCCGTCTCCGAGCAACTCACCAGCAAGGTGCAGCGTTTCTTTGGAGCCAGCCACGTGAAGGTGGATCCGACCACGACCGGCATCGACAACTCCGTTCAAGCGCGGCTGACGTTTGAGCAGGAGATTTCGAAGGACATCACGATGACCTACATCACCAATCTCAACTACACCGCCGAGCAGATTGTGCGCTTGGAGTGGAGCTTGAACCGCAACTGGTCCGCCGTAGCCGTGCGGGATGCGAGTGGTCAGTTCGGGATCGACTTCCAGTACCGCAAGCGGTTCTAATCGCGCGCGACCGATTTACTTCGGCTCGTCGTTGGGCGAATCCGATGCCGGTGCGTCCGCCGATGCTGCACCGGGCGCAGCACCCCGGCCGCCCCTGCCGCCTGCCGCTCCCCGGCCGCCGCCGCGTCCACCGCGTCCGCCCCCTGCGCCGGCTTTCGCGCCCTTGCTGGTGAGAAAGTCGATCACGCTGCGATACCGCAGCGCGTTCGCGCCATCCAGAGCCGTGCGGCCCTCTCCGGTGGCATTGACGTCGACGCCCAGTTCCACCGCGATCTTCACGGCCTCCAGCGTTTGCGCCTCTTTTTCGGCCTTGCTCGCTTCCACCCAGGGCTTCACCGTACCGCCGCCGTAACCCGTCGCGGCGAGAAGTGCCGTGGAGGTTTCCGAACGCTCCGTTTGCCCGAAGCCTTGCTCTCCTACCCACTGGGCATGAAACACGACCTTCGCATCGGCCCCGTGCGCGGCCAGCATGCGCATGATGGCCGGCTCATCGAAACGAGCCGCCAGCCAGAAAGGAGTCGCCCCTACCAGCGAAGGCTCGAAGTGAAAATCGTCTGACGAGCGGCGTGTCGGCGTCCACTGCTTAAGGGGAGTGTTGGCGTCGGCCTTGTGGTCGAGTAGGGCCGCCACCATCTTCTCGTCCCGCCGCATGATCGCTTCGTGCAGTGCCGTAAATCCGTTGGGAGCCGCGTTCGGGTTCGCGCCCTTGTCCAGCAGGAACAACCCAAGGTCCGTGAATCCCGAATGCTCCGCGAGCGTGACCGCGCTGACGCCCCACGCATCCGCGTCGTTGACGTTTGCCCCCGCCGCAATCAGCAGCTTCGCGGAAGCGAGATCGCCCACGCGAGCGGCGAACATCAGCGCCGTCTCGCCACCCTGCGGAACCGCAATGTTGTAGGGCAGATATCCATGGGGCGGTACGGCCATAACGTCCGTCCAGGAATCGGACTTTAGGTTCAAATCCACGTGATGCGCGATCAGCACCTTGACGACGTCCGCGTGCTGCTGCGCGACGGCCCACATCAGCGCCGTCTGTCCACGCGTGCCATGCGCGTTCAAGTTCGCGCCCTTGCCGATCAGCAACTCCACCGCTTCCGGATAACCGGACCGGCAAGCCACCATCAGAGGAGTTTCGCCCGACAGTAGCGCCAAGTTCGGATTCGCACCGGCGTCGAGCAGCTTCTTCACCATCGCAGAGCTGCCGTTCTGGCTCGCCGCCCACAGTGGAGTCGCCCCTAGATCGCTGGCCGCGTTTACCTTTGCACCGGCGCGCAGCAACAGGTCCGCGCTTTCGAGATCGTCGCGATAGGCGGCCCAGTGCAGGGCGGTGGTGCCATCGGCTTCCGTGGCGTTCGCGTCGACTTTCTTTTGGAGTAAATCGCGAAGGGCGGACTTATCGCCGCTCTTGGCCACTTCTACCAGCGAGGGCCGCGGCGCGTCCGCCGCGAAGAGCGATCCCGCCAGGACGAGTCCGAGCAAGCCTCCAGGAATCCGCATCACTCGATCCTTAAACTCCCGAAAGCGTATCGACCGGCAGTTCCCCCGTGCTGCCGCCGACCTTCTCCACCGGATAATCCATCTTGTCCATAATGGTCAACAGAAGGTTGGCTTGGGAAGGCTTCTCGGGGTACTTTAAATGCCGCCCGCCCTTGATCTTGCCACTGGCGCCGCCCACCAGCATCTGCGGCAGGTTGTCGCCCGAATGTCCGTTGCTATTGGAGAGCCCCGCGCCGTACAGAATCAGGACGTGATCCAGCAGCGATCCGTCGCCGTCGGGCGTCGCCTTGAGCTTCGCCAGATACTTCCCGAACAGTTCGGCGTGATAGCGGTTGATCTTCGACATCTTCTCGATCAGCTCAGGAATGTTATTGTGATGCGAAAGCGGATGATGCGCTTCCGGCACGCCGATCTGCGGATAGGGCCGCGGGCTCTGCTCTTTCGCCAGCATGAAAGAAATCACGCGGGTCAGATCGGACTGGAACGCCAGCACCTGCAAATCCATCATCAGCGCCAGGTGATCTTCGAAGACCGGAGGGGCGCCCAGAGGTGCGTCCAGCGTCGGCAACTCAATGTTGGCCTGCCGCTCCGCCATCTGAATGCGGCGCTCTACGTCGCGAACCGCGTCGGTATATTCGTCGACCTTGCTCTGATCCTGAGGCCCCAGCTCTTCCTTCAGGCTCGCGAGCTTGCCGGTCACCGAATCCAGAATGCTTTTGTGCTGCTGCAACCGCTTCGCGCGCGTCGCTCGATCCGTGCTGCCGGAATCGCCGAACAGCTTCTCAAATACCGTGCGCGGATTCCACTCCATCGGCAAAGGCTGCGTCGGGCTGCGCCAGGACAGCGTATCCAGATACGCGCAGCTCAGATTGCCAGTGCAGGCCCCGGCGTTGGCCGGCAAGTCCATCGACATTTCGAGCGATGCCAGCTGCGTCTCGCTGGCGAAGTGGCGGCCCAGCATCTGGTCGATCGAAACGTCGGCGATGATCTCGATCTCATTCTTCCCGCCGCGCGGCGTGCCCGTGAGGAATGACCCCGACGCGCCCGCGTGGATGTAATTCCAACTCGCTTTGATGCCGGAGAACACCAGCATCTGGTCCTTGTAAGGAGCGAGCGGCTCCATGATGGGAGCCAGTTCCAGCTTGGTGCCTTCGCCCTTGGGAGTCCAATACTCCATGGCCATGCCGTTCGGCACGTAGAAAGCCTGGAACCGCGAAGGCGATTTCGTGGCGGCACGCATCGTGGGGAGCATTGCGTCAAGGAACGGCAGCGCCATCGTGGTGCCGAGCCCCTTCAACACCGTGCGCCGTGGCAGCGATTTCGACAGGAAGGCCATGAGAGACAAGTCTCCTTAAAAGTTCATGTTAGCCCAGTTGTCTATGGGGCGGAAGGGGTAGTCAGATGTATTCTATCTGCGATCTTCCCGTCCGGACTGACTTTTGGTACATATTGAGATGTTAGGAGGTGCTTTGCAGTTCCCTTCATTCACGCAAATCGAACTTGGTGTTGCTGGCGCATTTTTCTTGACTCGTTTCGCGCTTGAGCAGGCGAAGCACATCCGACAAGGCTGGCACGAGCTTATGCAGGTGGGAAAGGCCCCTTCCTCCGAAATGTCACTGTCCGCTCCGCCATCTGAGACAGTACCAATGACCAACAGGTTGACTTGATGTTCCCGGGATGCCGAAGTTGATGCCCACTCCTGTTTCGTCCCGAAAAGCTTGGCGCCCGAGCCTTTGCCGACCAACCCCATTCCCGTCCGGAACCAACAAAACGATAAAGGATTATCCGCTTACGAAGCGAAACGAGATCCCGAGCTAGTTCGCCACCGGCCGGGCCGCCCGCGTCAGGAACGTGGGACTCTCCACAATTCCCAGAATGATCGACGACCACCGGTATTGCTTCGCCGCCGCGTCGCGGACGATCTTGCGGACTGCCGGCTCATCATAATACTCTAGCCGCCGCCCCAGCGCGTACGCCATCAGTTTCTCGGTTACGGTGCGCGGAAATTGGTCCGGCTGGTCCAAAAGCAATTTCCGCAGCCCGACCAAGCCGTCGATCTTGGCTCCGCTCGCGGTGGTCCCTGCCGCGTCGATCGGCTTGCCGGCTTCGTCGATGGTGCGCCATCCGCCGATCACGTCGAAATTCTCGAGCGCAAATCCCAGGGGATCGATCACCGAATGGCAGCTATTGCACGTCGATTGCGTCCGGTGCTGCGCGAGCCGTTCCCGCATGGACGTCGGCAGCGCGCCCGGCTTGCTCTCCAGCGTGGTGTTCACGCCCGGCGGCGGAGGCGGAATCGAGAGCCCGAAAATATTGTTCAGCAGCCACTTTCCGCGCAGCACCGGCGAGGTGCGGTCCGGGTACGACGTCGTCACCAGCAGCGCTCCCTGTGCCAGCAACCCGCCGCGCTGGGCATGGTTGGGCAGCGTCACACGCCGGAACCGGCTCCCGTAAATGCCCGGAATTCCATACTCGCGCGCGAGCCTTTCGTTGATGAACGTGTAATCCGCGTCGAGCAACTCCATCACCGGCCGGTCCTCATGCAGGTTGCTGCCGACGAACATCTCCGTTTCCGTCTGGAATCCTTGCAGCAGACTGTCGTCATACAGCGGATACTTGGTGGGGTCCACCACCACTTCATCCACGCGCCGAAGATTCAGCCACTGCGCGGCGAAATTGTCCACCAGCGCGCCCGTCGCGCGCGAATCCGCCAGCATGCGGCGCACTTCCTTATCGAGCGTCGCCGGATTGTGCAGCTCTCCGTGCTCCGCCAGTGCGAGCAAATGGTCGTCCGGAATGCTGCTCCACAGAAAGAACGAGAGACGCGAGGCGAGTTCCATGTCGGTCAGCGGATAGGCCGCCGGAGCCGCGGACGCCTTCGGTTTCGCCGGATCGCGATACACACGCAGGAGGAAATCCGGATCTACCAGCATCCGTTCCAACGCGAACTGGATCCCCGTGTCGAAAGTGCCGCCGTCCGCGCGCCCGTTTTCGAAGAACTGGAGCAGAGTATCGGTATCGGCCTTCGTCACGGGGCGCCGATACGCGAGCCTCGCGATTCGGGAAAGAATCGTCGACGCACAATCGCGCTCGCCCGCCGTGTTCTTCGCGGAGGCCGGCGGCGGCTCGCACACGAAAACCGCACGACGGCTGGGAGTATTTTTCGCGTCCCCTTGCGCCTGATACGGTCCGCCCACCTGCACGGAGCCTACATTCGCATACCCCATGTAAACCTGGTCGTTCGCGATCACGCGGCCCAATTGAACCGGTTGCGGCAGCCCTTCCGGCTCCCACATTTCCCTCACGAACGAAACGCCGACGGTCCTCGACCCCGCTTTCACCGGCAGCCGCACTTCCAGCCCCGCGTCGCCCGTCAGCTGCATGTACGTTTCCCAGGAAGGATCGCCCGCGAAGCCCGGCTCGCCGTCGCCCGCGTAGCTCGCCGCCGCGGGCCGGCCCTTGCCCTGCCCGCCCACGGTGAACCGCTTCAGCAGCTTGCCATCCAGCCGGATCTCCAACTGCTGCGGCCAGCCCATCCCTTTGAGGTAGTCCTGATATTGACGCTGCAAGCGCACGCGGATCAGATACTCGCCATCGACCGGAAAATCGTAGTGGATCGCCATGCCGCCGCGCGATCCGAAAGGAAGATCCTCGCCCATGCGGTCTTCCTGCATCACATGCAGAGGAATCTCGAACCGCTCCAGGGACGGCTGGGTCGGAGGCAGCCCCACTGCCAGCCGCGTAACCTGCCGTGCGACCGACATATAGCGCTCCAAGTGCGCCGTCGAAATCGAAAGTGTGTCCGCGAAATTGTCGAAGCTTCCGTCTGCCGTGTCGTCGCCGGGCAGCAAAGGCTTCACGTCCATATCGAGCGCGAACAGATCCCGAATCGCGTTGTTGTACTCTGCGCGATTCAGCCGCTGCACCGCGCCGATCCGCCCGGGGTTCGGATTCGCCGCCCACGCCTTATCAAGATCGTTCTCAAGCTGCGTAGCCACCGCCGCGTACATCTTGGCATCCGGCCGAGGATTCCCCGCCGGAGGCATCGAAGCTGCCCGCATCTTCGCGATCACTTTTTCGAAAATGTCCGCCCGCGCTCCCGGATGCGTGACGTCGATCTTATCGAGTGCGAGCCCCGCCGTGCGGAGCTCGGAATCGTGGCATTCGACGCAGTAGGTATCGAAAAATTCTCGAAGATTGACCGCGGGAGCCTTCGCCGTTGTTGCCACGGGAGCCGAACCTTTGGTCTGCGGCGCCGCCTTGGTCTGTCCAGCCGGCGCCGGCCGAGCCGGAGTCTGTGCGTTCAAAAGCGCCGCGACCACAAGTCCGCCGCCGAGCAAAACACTCGTGAACACCGCGTAACGCGAACTCCGATCAACCGGGATCGCCATCATAACCTCCGGAAAATACTAATGATACAACGCGCGCCCCCTTAAGGCAGCGTTGCCGGAGCGTTCACATGCACCAGATCGATGTTGTTCTCCTGGCAAACGTACTCGAGCAGTTCATCGCCCGCCGGCTGCAAGCGAGCCCGCCCCGTCGTCGTGAACGGCTTCGCGTACGCCCCCGGATCGTCGATCGTCACCTCGATCGTGATGTTCCCCAGGTCCGTGCGCGTGTACCGCTCGATGGTATGCAGCTTCTCGGTATGCGGATGCCCCAGGTAATCGAACCAGAACTTGTCATTGAAGCCGACGGTGTCGATCACCAGGGTGTCTTTATCCCAGCTCCCGATGGAGTGCCCGTACCAGGTCGGATCCGGATCCGCCGGATGCTTCGCATTCATGAAAATCTGACGATAGCTGTGAATATTTCCTTCGAACAGCATGAAATAATGCGTCGGCGTCTGCACAATTCGCCACGGGTACGGAGCCCCACGCGGCACGCCCGTCGGCAGGCAGTTCGCCTCGGGATCGTCCTGCGACTTCCGCGTTTTCATCAGCGCTTCCGCCCACGGCAGCATGACTAGTTCCTCGCCCGCCTTCAGACCCTTCGAAATATCGCCTGAATTGCTGCCGCTGCCCTGCCACACACCGGAGAGGTCCACTGTGCCGTCCGCCAGATGCGGAGTCGGCCCGCTCGGCGTGGCCGGTCCGCGACCCTTGCCCTTCCCGCCCGCTTTGGCTGCCGGAGCCCCCGCCGGCGGAGCCTGCGCGAGCAAAAACGTGGCCGCCCCCAGCGCCACCCCGGCGACGCCATAAATCGCAAAACGTTTTCGCACGATCGTGTCTCCCCGCCTCAAGGAACATCCGGCGGAGGAGCCGCCATAAACGTCAGCTTCCGCCCGCTGCCAAGCGTGATCGTGTCGGCGCTACCCGTCGTGGTGCCGTCCTTGGCCCGCGAGAACACCACCGATACTTCATCGCCCTGCTTGAGCGAATTCCGCGTCCACCCGTTCCGCACCATCATGTTCGGACTGGCCAGCTCCATGTTCCAATGCTCCACCTTGCCGTCCGCGGCCTTCACATCGATATAGAAGTGCGCGTGCGGATTCGTCCACTCGAACTTCGTCACCATGCCCTTCACTTCCATCTTCTTCGAGGCATCGTACTCCGCCGCAAAAGAATGGTGCGCGAGCACCGGCAGCACCCCCGCCGCCCCCAACAAAACAGTCCACAAGATCCTCACCGCAACCTCCAGAACGGATTCTTTCACGTCCCTGGAGCGCGTGCAACGATGGTAGCCATGCGGATCGCAGTCCTGGCGGACATTCACGGTAATCTCCGCGCGCTCGAGGCGGTGCAAGCCGACCTTCGGAGGCATGCCCCCGACGTCGTGCTCAACCTGGGCGATCACGTCTCCGGCCCGCTCCAGGCAGCCGCCACCGCCGACCTCCTGATCGACTCCGGCTACCTCCACATCCGCGGAAATCACGACCGCCAACTCCTCGATCGCCCGCCCGAAAAGATGGGTCCCTCCGACCGCGCGGCCTTCGAGCAGCTGAGCGCCGCGCACAAGCAGTGGCTCCGCGAGCTTCCGCGCACGAGGATGTTCGACGGCCGGATCCTGCTTTGCCACGGCACGCCCGAGGACGATCTGGAGTACCTGCTCGAAGAAGTCCACGACCAGGAAGTGCGTCTCGCGTCGCCGGATCTCATCCAGCAGCGGCTTGGAAACATCGCCGCAGACCTGGTGCTCTGCGGCCACACCCACATCCCCCGAGCGGTGTCCGCGCCAGGCGGTCCGGTGATCGTGAACCCCGGCAGCATCGGCCTGCCCGCCTACGACGACACCCATCGCGGCCAGCACTACGTAGAAACCGGAAGCCCCCACGCGCGCTACGCGATCATCGACCGCAAGGGGAACTCCCTGAAAGTCGACTTGATCGCCATAGAGTACGACTGGACCTCCGCCGCCCGAGAAGCCGCCGCCGCGAACCGCCCCGATTGGGCGCACGCCCTGGCGACCGGCTACGCGCTGAGGAGCTAACCGAGCTTCTCCCAGTCTTCCGGGTCGATGTGCGCCTGACTGAGGATGCTTCGCAGAGTCCCTATGTGAACTTCTTGCTTTCGGGGCACGATGGCAATGTCGACACCTTCCGCGGATCGCCCCACGAACTTTACATGGCTGCCCTTTTGGCTTACTTGAATAAACCCGGACACTTCAAGACGGCGCTTGATCTCCCTGAAGGGTTGCGGCTTAAGCCGACCCAACCTCGACCTCTACGGTGCGTACTCTTGGCGGACGCGTTGCCTGCGGCGGCTCAAAGTAAAGCTCCAGTGCCTCCTTCAGATTGGCGAGGGCGTCTTCCTCAGTTTCACCTTCGCTAGCAATATCAATCTCGAGGCACTGAGCGATGTACGAATTCCCTTCCCGCCAAACCGTCGCCGCAAATGGCCGCTTCATGCCCCCATTCTTTCACGCCATAGCAAAGTTTGCACGATTGCTATGGTTACGGAGGCATACTAGCCATTATGAGGAGCAAGGTTTTCATAAGTTGCGGGCAACGTCCGCGCGAGCGGGCTGTCGCGCGCTCGCTCAGCCAGTTGC
This sequence comes from Bryobacteraceae bacterium, assembly GCA_036498815.1. Classification (GTDB taxonomy): domain Bacteria; phylum Acidobacteriota; class Terriglobia; order Bryobacterales; family Bryobacteraceae; genus Palsa-187. The sequence goes on from DASYET010000056.1 coordinate 26,646, forward strand.
TAAGGCACCGTGGATTTAACGTCTACCTAGCGATCAACGCCCAGACAATCCTAGAGATCAACGCCGAGATCATGGGAGAGTTGAAGAACAGCGACTACTACCTATTCGTCAATTTCCGTCGTGAGCAAATTGGTCGAAAGTATCGCGGATCTTTGTTTTCACATCAGGAATTAGCGATCGCCTACGCCTTGGGATTCGATCGCATTCTCGTCGTTAACCAGAGCAAGGTCCTCTCGGAGGGAATTCTCCGTTACATTGGAATCAACACAGAAACTTTTGAGACCTTTGCAGATTGCTGTGCCGTAGTCACTCGCGCCCTTGACCGCGCCGTGTGGACACCCGACTACTCGAGGAGATTGACGGCTGATAACCTCCGCTTTTCTGCCATGCCAATTAGCTTCGGTCATATTCAGGGCACGTTTCTTTACGTAGATATTCGAAACGGCCGTCCCGACATCGCGGCACTTGAGGCTACAGCGAGGCTTGCCGAATTTGGACGAACGGGCGGCGCTTTAGAAGCTTCCCCGATACGCAGTCCTCTCAAGGCAACGGCTCGCTCGGGGTTTTCTCATACGATATTTCCAAAATCGCATGAGGCATTCGACCTACTCTGCATTGGATCGCGGATCGCAACGGCAAGGCCTAGTTGGGACAGCTCGGCAATAAGCGGAGCGTTCGCGGCCGCGGCACCTCCGCTGATCCCCATGGATTACGGGGTCTATCTAAACAGCGCGCTTGACGTCGCAGGTGCTGGACGGTTGCCCATCACCTCGGTAGCTTGGAACCTTCGCTATGAGTTCTATGCGATTGACTTCCCTCTCCTCTCAGTTGTGATCAACCTAAGCTTAACTGGTTCTAGCCCGCCCGCAGCCAAGATACTTTCGCAGGAAGCCATCTAGAAGGTCTCGCATGAGCATGGCCGGGTTCTTAGTACGCTGCGTGCCCCAACACTCCCCCCATCCCCCTCCCCTCGGAGTACAATCATCCAAGCCCCCAGTCGTAACGAAGTGAGGATCGAACCATGAAGCTTTTTTCGCTCTCGCTGGCCCTCGCCGCGCCGCTCGCCTTCTCTGTTGCCGCGTTCGCCCAGAACAGCCGCCCCGTCACGGACGCGACGCTCAAAGCCGCCTCCCAAAACCCCGACGAATGGACCGCCAACGGCTTCACGCCGCAGGAAACGCGCTACAGTCCGCTCAAGCAGATTGACGCCTCCAACGTCCGCCGAGTCGGCCTCGCCTGGTCCTACGACCTCGGCCGCGGAGGCGGCAATCAGGAAGGCACGCCCCTCTTCTGGAACGGCACCCTCTACACCATCACCAACTGGAGCGTGGTGGTCGCCGTCGACGCCCGCACCGGCAAGGAAAAGTGGCGCTGGGACCCGGAAGTGAACCAGGACAAAGTCCGCCCCATCATCTGCTGCGGAGTCGTCCACCGCGGCCTCGCGCTCTATCAAGGCCTGGTCATCGCGCCCATCATTGACGGACGCCTCCTCGCCCTCAATGCTGATACCGGCAAGCCCGCGTGGGAATCGCGCGTGTCGTATTACAACGAAGGCTACACGTTGACCATGGCGCCGCGCATCGCCAAGGGCAAAGTGATCATCGGAGCCGCCGGTTCCGAACTCCCCGTCCGCGGATTCTTCTCCGCCTTTGACGCCCTCACCGGCAAGCTCGCCTGGAAGTTTTACACCGTGCCCGGCGATCCCTCCAAGCCCTTCGAAAATCCCGCGCTCAAGAAAGCTGCGGAGACGTGGTCGGGCGATTGGTGGAAGCTCGGCGGCGGAGGCTCCGTGTGGGACGGCATGGCCTACGATCCCGAAGCCGACCTGCTGTACGTCGGTACCGGCAACGGCGGCCCCTGGCCGGAGGATTTGCGGAAATCGAAGGGCAAAGACAACCTCTATATAGCGTCCATCCTGGCCGTGAAGCCGGATACGGGCGAATTAAAGTGGTATTTCCAAAACGTCCCCGGCGATTCCTGGGATTACGATAGCGTGCAGCAGCTTCTGCTCGCCGACATCACCATCCGCGGCCAGCAGCGCAAAGTCTTGATGCAGGCCAATAAAAACGGGTTTTATTACGTGATCGATCGCGTGACGGGCCAGTTCATTTCCGGCCAGCCCTTCGCGAGAGTCACTTGGGCGAAAGGATTGGACGAGCGCACAGGCCGTCCGTTCACCAACCCCGAAGCGCATTACGGCAAGGATCTGATTCCGATTTCGCCCGGCCCGGGAGGCGGCCACAACTGGTCGCCCATGTCGTTCAACCCCACCACAGGCTTGGTCTATATCCCGTCCACGCTGGTCAGCAGCTCTACTCTGGCGATCGATCAGGACTTCAACTACCAACCCGGCAAGAGCAACACCGGCATCAAGAGAGGAGTTCCCGCCACCCCCGGCGGGATCGGAGCTTCTCTTCCGGCCAAGCTTCCGGAGCCTTCGGCCATCGGCCCCGTGGTCCCCGACGGCGCGCCTCGCTCCGTGCTGCTCGCCTGGGATCCTGTCACGCAAACCAAGCGCTGGCAGACCGAAGGCGGCGGCGCCATCGGAGGCGGCACTCTCAGCACCGCCGGAAACCTGGTGATTCAAGTGATCCCCGACGGCCGCCTGGTCGCCTACACCGCCGACAAAGGCGAAAAACTTTTGGACGTCAATACAGGGCTCAAAGGCGGCATGGGCCCGCCCATGACGTATCAGCTGGACGGCAAGCAGTACATCGCCTTGATGGGCGGCACGGGAATCGTGGTCGCCCGCAACACCGAACCCGGCCAACCGGCGCCTTCGCCCACCGCCCAGACCGTCTTCCCTAAGCTGATGGTGTTCATGCTGGATGGCAAGCCCGTTCAATAGGAGAAACTTCATGTCGATCACCCGCCGAGAGTTTGCTAAGATTGCCGCGGCTACCGCTGCTGCTGCGCTCCCGCTCGCCGCGCAACCGCGCCGATCTGTCGCGAAACCCAACTCGCGCTTCGCCGGAGTCCAGATCGGCATCATCAGCTACAGCCTCAGAGAAATGGCGGCTCCAGAGATCTTACCGGCCATCACCAAGCTCGGCATCAACGAAGTGGAGCTGATGTCGAACCACGCCGAGGCCCTCGCCGGAGCTCCCGCCGCCCCTCCACGCGCCGCCGCAGGCGCTGCCGCCAATCCGGCGCAGGATAAATACCGCCAGGACACTGCCGCATGGCGCAGTTCCCTGGAAACGATGAACAAGTATCACGACCTCCGCAAGCAATTCGACGATGCGGGCATCAACCTCGGCATCCTCTGCTACAACATGAACGGCGCGATTACCGATGAGGAAATCGATTACGCGTTCCGTATGGCGCAAGCCCTGGGCGTCCGCAGCATGTCTTCCAGTTCCACCGTCACCATCGCCAAGCGAGTGGCCCCTTTCGCGGACAAGTACAAAATGATCTGGGCCGGGCACGGCCATGACGATGTGAATGACCCCGAGCAGTTCGCCAAACCCGAAACCTTCGAGAAGATCATGTCGTTCAGCCCGTTTATCGCCGTGAATCTGGACATCGGCCACTTCACCGCCGCCGGATACGACGCCGTGAACTTCATCCGCCGCTATCACGACAAGATCACCAATCTTCACTTGAAGGACCGCACTCGCAACTTGACAGGCGCTCGCGGCGGCAATCTGCGCTGGGGCGATGGCGAGACTCCCATCCGCGAAGTGCTCCAACTGCTGCGCCGCGAACAGTACCCCTTCCCCGCGAACATCGAGTACGAATACCAGGGCACCGATCCGGTGATCGAAGTCGCGAAGTGCTTGCAGTATGCGAAAGACGCTCTGCTGGGAATCGCGTGATGATGAGGAAAACAGAAATCGCCGTCCTGGCCACCCTCGCGGGAATTGCCCTCACCGCCAACTTTGAAATCCCCGCGCAGGCCCAGGGCCGCGGAGGCGGCAACAAGCAAGCGGCTCCTGCCACAGGCGCGCCGGCACCGTTCGTCGCGTATCCTCCGCGCCCCGCTGCCGACCCCGCGAAAGTCGCTCGCGGGAAAGAAATCTACACGGTCAACTGCGCGTTCTGCCACGGCGAAGACGCCCGAGGCGGCGACGTCGGCCCCAACATCATCCGCTCCCAGATCCTGTTGAACGACAAGGACGGTGAATTGCTTTCGCCCGTGCTCGAAAGCGGCCGTCCTGCGCAAGGCATGCCGAACTTCAAATTCACCGCCGCCCAAACCTCCGATCTCTCCGCGTTCATCCACACCTTCCGCGTCGCAGGCTACGATGTCACGCGCAATCGCCCCGCGACCATCGTCGTCGGCGACGCGAAGGCCGGCGAGGCGTACTTCAAGTCGGCCTGCGCCGGATGCCACTCCGTCACCGGAGACCTGAAGGGAATTGGGAGCCGTAATTCCGATCCACGCGGACTCCAACAGCGCTGGTTGATGCCCACCGCAGGCGGACGCGGCGGGGCAGGGCAGGCGGCGCCCACCACGGTCACCGTGACCATGGCCAACGGCCAGAAGATCGAAGGCCGCCTGGGCCGCATCGACGATTTCGTCGTCACCGTCCTCGACGCCGACGGCCTCTCGCAGACCATCCGCCGCAATGGCGATATCCCGAAGGTTGAAATCCACGATCCCATTCAAGGCCATCGAGACCTGATGCCCAAGTACACCGATAAAAACATCCACGACGTGACCGCCTATCTGGTGACTGTGAAATGAAATCCCTTCTTGCCGCATTTCTCGCACTCCCCGCATTCCTTGCCGCGCAAGGCGTCGACGCCAATATGCTGCTGAAGCCGCTCGGCGACGCGTGGCCCGTGTACTCGGGCGATTATTCGGGCCGTCGCTACAGTTCCCTCACGCAGTTGAATCAATCGAACGTCAAGAACCTCACGCTCGCCTGGGTCGGCCGGGTCGCGGCCAACGCCGGAGCGGGCGGACGCGGCGGCAACACCATCGTCGGAGGCGAAGGCACCGGTGAAGTGGTCGCCGGCGGCGGCAATACGATCAAGGGCGCCGTTCTCCAAGTCAACGGAGTGCTCTACGTCGCGACTCCCGATAACGCCTGGGCTATCGATGCTCGCGATGGGCACGAACTGTGGCATTACTTTTGGAAAACCCGCGGCGCGACGCACATCGGCAATCGCGGCATGGGCATTTACGGCAACTGGCTCTTCGTCGAGACGCCCGACAACTACCTCGTCTCGCTCGACGCGCGCACCGGCAAGGAGCGCTGGCACAAAACCATCGCGAATTTCGAGGAACAGTATTTTTCGACCACCGCGCCGATCGTGGTCGGCAACCACGTGCTGGTGGGAACCGGCAATGACCTCGATGAGCCCGGCGTCCTGCAATCCTTCGATCCCGAATCCGGCGCCGTGCAATGGAAGTTTTATTCCGTGCCGATGCAGGCCGGCGATCCTGCCCTTTCCAGTTGGAAGAATCTCGACGCCGCGCGCCACGGTGGAGGCCAGATGTGGGTGCCCGGATCCTACGATCCCGACACGCACCTCTATATCGTCGGTACCGGCAATCCCTCGCCCGCGTACACTTCGGTCAGCCGCGGCGAAGGCGACAATCTGTACACCTGCTCCATCATCGCGATCAACGTCGACACCGGGAAACTGGTCTGGCATTACCAGACCTCGCCGCATGACACGCACGATTCCGATAGCGCACAGACGCCGGTGCTGGTCGACGGCACGTTCAACGGACGTCCCCGCAAGATGGTGGTCACGGCGAGCCGTAACGGCTACTACTTTACTTTGGACCGCCTGACCGGCGAGCATCTGGTAACTTCGAAATACTCCGATTCCGTGAACTGGGCCAAGGGCCTGGATGCGAATGGCGCACCCAAGCGCGACCCCGCCAAGGATTTCGACATCGGGGGAGCGCTGGTTTCGCCCGCGAACTCCGGCATCACCAACTGGCAGCCTCCCGCGTACAGCCCCGACACCGGCCTATTCTACGTGCCGCAGAACGACAACTACGCCATGTACTACCTCACCGAAACCGACCCGCGCGGAGCCATGGGCCTGGGCGGCAAGGAAGAAACCAGCGTCGGCTCCGCGGGCAGCTACCTGACGGCGATCGATCCCAAGACCGGGAAGATTGCCTGGCGCCATCGCTATCCCGGGAACGGAGGCTCGCCCAACGGGCTCTTGACGACGGCGGGGAAACTGCTCTTCGGCGGAGACCTGGGCGGCAACATTGTGGCCTACGATCCGGCGAACGGCAAAATCTTGTGGCATTCGCACATCGGCCAGGTATCGAACGCGCCGGAAACATATATGCTCGACGGGCATCAATACTTATTGGTGGCATCAGGCGATACGTTGTTCGCCTTCACTCTGTACTAATGTCCCTCTCCCGTCGAGACTTACTGAAAACCGCGGGCGCGCTCGCGAGCGGATCGCTCGTATCGTGCACGTCTGTGCCGAAGGACTCCGCAACCGCCCCCACCGGACCAGCCGACTATACCATCACCATCGCCGTGAAGCCAGTGGAACTCGCCCCGAACAAAATCATCTCCACCACTACGTATAACGGCCAGTTCCCCGGTCCGCTGCTCCGCTTCAAAGAGGGCCAGCCCGTCACCATCGACATCAACAATCAGACCGATACGCCGGAGCAACTCCACTGGCACGGCCAGTTTCTTTCGACCGACGTGGATGGCTCCGCCGAAGAGGGCACGCCGTTCATTGCGCCGCGCGGAAGCCGCCGCATCACCTTTACCCCCAGGCCCAGCGGCTATCGCTTCTATCACACCCATGTCCGCGCGCAAGCGAATCTGGGCGCGGGGCAATACACCGGCCTCGTCGGACCCGTCTACATCGAGCCCAAGCAGAACCCCGGCAACTACGATCGCGAAGTGTTCCTCACGCTCAAAGAGTTCGAGCCCACGCTGAGCCGCGGCGGCGACATGGACATGGATTTTCTGTCGCCCGCGGCAACCGTGGCGGAGTTAAAGGACTCCGGTGAGAGTTCCATGAAAGCGTCGCTCGCCAAGGGCATGCCGCACGGCTACGAGGTCGGCTACGATTCGTTTACCATCAACGGAAAAATGCTCGGCGCGGGCGAGCCGATCCGTGTAAAACAAGGCGAGCGCGTTTTGTTCCACATCCTGAACGGTAGCGCGACCGAGATCCGCAGCCTCGCGCTGCCGGGTCACACGTTCTCCGTCGTCGCGATGGACGGCAACCCGATCCCGAAGCCCGTCACCGTCCCCGGACTCTGGCTCGGAACCGCGGAGCGAATCTCCGCCATTGTCGAGATGAATCACCCCGGCGTCTGGGTCATGGGCGACATGTCGAATGACGATCGCATGCACGGCATGGGCATCGTGATCGAGTACGCGGATCAGAAGGGCAAGCCGCAGTGGGGCACATCAAGTACGTCGGGGCCCAAAGCGTTCCCTTGGAACTACGCGCAATTCGGGAACTCCGCCGCCCCCACCGCGCCACCCGACCAAACCTTCGACATGGCCTTCGCCAAGCAGAACGCCGCCGCCGACGGCTTCAATCGTTGGACTATTAACGGAATGGCGTTTTCGGAAGACTCGTCTTCAGGTAACGCCATGAAACCGATGTTCCAGCTCAAGCAAGGCAAGCGTTACCGCCTCCGCATGCGCAACGCCAGTGACGATATTCATCCCATCCACCTCCACCGCCACAGCTTCGAACTCTCGCGAGTTTCCGGCCAGCCGACCTCCGGTATCGTGAAGGACGTCGTGATGGTCGGCGGCTATCAGGAAATGGAAGTCGATTTCACTGCCGACAACCCCGGACTCACGCTGTTCCACTGCCACCAGCAGCTCCACATGGATTTTGGCTTCATGGCGCTGTTCGAGTACGTGTAACTGCGATCCTGAGACGCTCGCGTTATACTGATCCCGGTATGCGATCTCTGTTGTTAAACATTTCGGTGGGCGTCGCTGCGCTCACGGCGTTCTTCGTTCAAGTGGGCCCGGCACAGCAAGGCGGCGGCAAGCAAACGAAAGCCTCCGCCAAAGCCGCGAAAACCAACATCCCCGACGCCGACTGGCCGCTCTACAGCCGCGACTACGCGAGCGATCGCTTCTCCCCGCTCAAGCAAATCGACACCGCCAACGTCAGCAAGCTCACGCAAGCCTGGACCTTCAAGCCCGCGCCTCCGCCCGGAGTCCCGGGAGCCGCCAAGGGCAAAGGCAAAGGCGGCGGAGGCGGCGGACTCTCCGCCGAAGTCACGCCCATCGTCATCAACGGCGTAATGTATCTTCCCGGCGGCAACCGCGTGTTCGCGCTCGAAGCCGATACCGGCAAGGAAATCTGGACCTACACGGCGCCCGGCGCGGTCGGCAATCGATCCGCCGGATACTGGCCTGGAGACGCTACGAATCCTCCGCGCATTCTCTTCACCACCGGCACGAAGATGATGGCGCTAAACGCCAACACCGGTAAGGTGGACCCCGGTTTCGGCAACGAGGGCAGTGTGGAGATCGGCGTCAATTGGGGCGGCGCGCCGTATGTGTACCACAACCTCGTGATGCTCGGACTCAATAACGGCGAGGCCAACTACGGTCCTCCCGGCGACACGCGCGCTTTCGACGCGCGCACCGGAGCCAAGCTCTGGGAGTTCAAATCCGTCGCGCAACCTGGCGATCCGAATCACGACAAAGCGTGGCTTGATGAGGGCTGGAAGAATCGCTCCGGCGTCAACGTTTGGGGCTGGTATTTTACGGTGGACGAGGAGCGCAATCTGCTTTACATGGCCTTCGGCAGCGCCGCCGGAAACTACTGGGGTGGCGACCGGCCCGGTACGAATCTCTATGCGAATTCCGTGGTCGCCGTGGACGCGAACACGGGAAAATATAAGTGGCACTTCCAACTGGTGCATCACGATCTCTGGGATACCGATCTTCCCTCTTCGCCGAGCCTGTTTGACGTGGTTAAAAATGGCCGCCGCATCCCCGCTCTCGCCGTGATTAGCAAAAACGGGTTGATGTTCATCCTCAATCGCGAAACCGGCGAACCGATTCATGGCGTGGAGGAACGGCCTGTCCCGAAAGGCGACGCCCCCGGCGAATGGTATTCGCCCACACAGCCTTTTCCCGTGAAGCCTCCGGCGCTGGTGCGCAATAGTTTCGATAAGGCCAAGGATATGGTCACGGCCGCCGACACCACTCCGGAGCACGCCAAGGCCTGCCAGGATCTCTGGGATCGCGCCGGCGGGTTCTATAACGCGGGTCCGTTCACACCATTCCCGTACCACGAAGCCGGCGCGCCGCCGAAGAGCGCGGTGCAATTCCCTGGAGTCGGCGCACCCAACTGGGGAGGCACCACTGCCGATCCCACCACTGGCTACGTGTACATCACCACCTACGATTCCGCGCTCACCGGCTGGATCGAAAAGAAGGTGCCCGGAGGCAATTACGGCAATCTGACGCAGGATTCACAGCAACCCTACGATCGCGGCAGCATCGGCGGTCCGGGCCCGTATACGAATTTCTCCGCGGCCGGAATGCCGTGCAATAAACCACCATGGGGACGGCTCTACGCGATCAACGCCAACACCGGCGACATCGCGTGGCAGACCGTACTGGGCATCAACGAACGGTTGCCCGAAGGCAAGCAGCAGGTGGGCGCGGTCGGCGGCTACGGCGGCAGCACCACGGCCGGCGGACTGTTATTCATCGCCTCCAATGACACACGCTTCCACGCGTTCGATTCGAAGACCGGCAAGGAGCTCTGGCAGGTAAAACTGGAGCGCGGCATCAATGCGAATCCGATGATTTACCAGGGCAAGAACGGTAAGGAATACGTAGCGGCCGTCGCCACCGATAGCGTCGTTGTGTACTCGCTGCCGTAGTTGATCAGAACACGCTAACCGGCGATCAGTTCATATGACCGCATGCGAGCCGAGTGTTCGTGGACGATGTTCACCACGAACACTTCGTCCGCGCCGTACTCTGCCGCCACTTCGCCCAGCGCCCCGCGCACCGATTTCGGATCCCCGCTAATCATCCGCCGCCCCTCCGGCAGGGTCGCCGGATCCGCGCCCTCCTGTGCCAGAAACTCGAGCGCCTTCTCCACGGGAGGCACCGGAATCAGTTGCCCACGGAACAGAGACAGCAGCATCATCCGCGCGCTGGCCGATAACCGGAACGCTTCCTCTTCCGTCTCCCCGCAGATCGCCCACGCCGCTACGGCCACGCGAGGTTCGCTGAACCACCGCGAGGCTCGAAAATGCTCGCGATAATACATCGCCAGCGGACCGCCATTCGGATTGATGAAGTCCGCGAACACATACGGCAGTCCCATTTCCGCAGCCCAGATCGCGCTCTGCGGCGAAGAACCCAGCAGCGTCACTTCCGGATCGCCCTTGGGAAAGTACCCGCGCAACTCATCCATCTGCTCTCGGAAATCGTCCGGAGCCGGCTGCCTCCGGTCGCGTTGCAGCGCATACGCCACCTTGGCGCTCGTCCCCGGCGCTCGCCCCACGCCCAAGTCGATGCGTCCTGGAAATAAGCCGCTCAACATCGAAAATGTTTCGGCCACCTTCAGCGGACTATAGTGCGGCAGCATCACTCCGCCACTGCCCACGCGAATCCGAGAAGTCGCCGCGGCCACCGGTCCGATCATCACTTCAGGACTCGCGCAAGCCAACCCCGGAGTCCCATGATGCTCCGCGAACCAATACCGCCGGTACCCCAGCCGGTCCGCGAGCTTCGCCAACTCCATCGAGTTACGCAACGCGTCGCCCGCCGAAGAACCTTCAGGAATAGGAGATTGATCTAGAACGCTAAGAGAAAGCACTGCCTCTATGGATGCACGAACCGCATCCCCGATTCAAGCGGCGCTTTACCAGCCCGCGAGCGCTTGTGAGGAAGGCAGCAACAAGATCCGCAACATTAGCGCGGTTCGGCGCCCCCAGGCCAGATCCAAATCCAGCACCGCGCCGAACTCTTCCTCGGACGCGCGCAGCGCGATGAGGCTCCGCCAGCAAAAATACGTGAGCAGACCCGCGGAGAGAAAGATGATCGCCCCCGAAACAAAAATGTCGTCGATCATTCTTAAGGCTACGATGTATCCGGGCGAGACTCAATAGTACGCCGCGGTCGTGGGTTTATTTCACTTCAATCGTGAACGGCATCAGCCGCATCACTCCGCCCTGCGCCAGTGCGCGGACCGGCAGCTTCCCGAAGATCGACCGGATCTTTGATTCCACTTCCGACGAATCGCCGCCGCCCCGGTTCAGGATCAATTCCAGCAGTGACCGCTTCGGCGGGTACGTGACGAGCGTCACTTTCTCCGCCGCCCCGATCTTCGCCCGCTGCTTCACCAGTTCCACCGCGCGATCCAGGCCGCCGATCTCATCCACCAGCCCGTTGCCCTTCGCCTGCGAACCCAGCCACACGCGCCCTTGCGCCAGCGGCTCCACTTCGTCGTACTTGCGCTTCCGCCCATCCGCCACGCGCTGCACAAACCCGCTGTAGAAGCCTTCGATCTCTTTCCTCAACTTCGCTCGCTGCTCGTCGGTCAACGGACCATTCTCCGAGTCGATCGCCGCGTACTTTCCGCGTGTCAGCAGCGTCTTGCTCAAGCCGATCTTGTCGTACAGCCCCTTCAGATTCACCCGCCCGTAGAACACGCCGATCGAGCCGGTAAGCGTATTCGCATACGACACCACCGGATCGCCCGTCATCGCGATGAAGTACCCGCCCGACGCCGCCAGGTCTCCCATCGAAATCACCATCGGCTTCTTTTGGCTGAGCTTCTTTGCTTCGTGCAAAATATCGTCCGACGCGATGCCGTCTCCGCCCGGCGAATTAATGCGCAGAATCACGCCCTGAATCGACGAATCATTCTCCACCTCGCGCATCGTCTTCACCGATCCGGCCACCGTGATCCCGCTATCCGTCACGTCTTCGTTGGTGCCGCCGCGCGTGATGTCGCCCTCTTCCGTGATCAGCGCGATCTTCTTGCCCGAAGCCGATCCCGTCTGCGCCTTCGCGTAGGACTGGCTGCTGATCTTGGCCGGATTGCCGAACTTGTCATACATCTCGTCTTCGAACATCAGCCCGTCGACCAGTCCGCCGTCCAACGCACTCTTGCCGACAAACGGCCCTTCGTCGATCAGCGCCCGTACCGCCTCCGGGCTCTTCTTCCGGCCCTCCGCGATCACGCGCACAATGTCGCCGAAGTATTGATCCAGAATCTGGTTCTCCACTTCGAGCGTCTCGGGACTCGGGCCCGTCTTAGTGAACTGGTCCGGAGCGTCTTTGTACTTGCCCACATGCTCGAATTCCATCGCCACACCCAGCTTGTCAAGAGTGCCTTTGACGTACACCAGCTCCGCCCGCAGACCCTTCACGTCCAACTCGTCTTCCGGAGCCATGTAGATGTCGTCGGCGGCCGTCGCCACATAGTAATCGTGCGTGGCCGCTCCGCGCAGATACGCGTGCACCGGCTTGCCGGACTTCTTGAAGGCGAGAATGTCCGCCCGCAGCTCTTCCAGGCCCGCCCAGCCCGCTGTAAGCCCCCGTGGCTCGATCACCAGCGACTTGATCTTGCTATCCGCCGCTGCCGCTTGCAGCATGCGCCAGACCTCCGCCATCGCCATAGGCTGCTGGCCTTCCAGGAACGGAATCGGCACGTCCACCGGAGCCTGCTCTGGAACATCGCCCTCCAGATGCAGCACCAGTGCCGCATTCGATGGTACTGAAGGCTTTGGCGAGCCCATTTTAATGGCCACCACCACCATCAACACCGCCAGCAATCCCAGCGCAACCACGCCCACCGCGAAACCAAGGAAAAATTTGCCCATAAAAGTAAAAGCCGCGAGGACTTATCCCCGCGGCTCCATCATAGACCATGTGGCACAGGCTCTGAGCCTGTGATTTATACCAGATTCGGAATCTTAATGATCTTCTTCTGAATCGCGTACTGCACCAGCTGCGCTTTGTTGTGGATGTCCAGCTTCCGCATCAGGTTGAACTTGTGCGCTTCCACCGTCTTCACGCTGAGGTTCAGATCGCAAGCGATCTCTTTCACCGAATTTCCTTCGGCCAGCATCTTCAGCACTTCACGCTCGCGCGTGGTCAAGGTGGCGAAACGCGGCAGGCGATTCGCGCTCTTAATGCGGCTGCGGAAATCGTCCACCAGTTGCGAGAGCATCCGCGGACTCAGGTAGCTTCCACCGCGGCACACATCGCGCACGGCCGCGACCAACTGCTGGCTCGGGCTGTCCTTCAGCACGTACCCGCTCGCGCCGACCTCCATGCCCTCCACCAGATAATCCTCGTCGTCGTACATCGTAAGGAACAGAACTTTGGTTTCCGGACGGTTCTTCTTGATTTGGCGCGTGGCTTCGAAGCTGCTGAGACCGGGCATGCCGATATCCATGAGGACGACGTCCGGGCGGACCTCGTTGGCCTTGTCGACAGCATCGCCGCCGTTGGCCGCTTCGCCGACCACCTCCATGTCCGGTTCCGTTGAAATCAGGGTCCGGATGCCCTGGCGGAACAGCGTGTGATCGTCCGCCAGCATGATTCGAATCTTCGCCATAGTTTTTGCCCGACTTTCCTCTTAAGCTTGCTTACACTCGCCTCTGTACTACTTGGCTATCGGCAGTTCGATGGAAATCTTTGTACCCTTCTTCGGACCTTCCATGCGGCTCTCGACCGAGAACTTGCCTTCCAGCAGCGCAACGCGTTCGCGCATCCCCGACATTCCAAAGGACTCTCGCTTCGCCAGCGCCTCTTCCACCTGGAATCCGACGCCGTTGTCCTCAACGCTCAGCTTCAACATTCCATCGGCGGATGTAAGGGAAATATTTACGTGGTTGGCCCCAGAGTGTTTCCCTATGTTGTTAAAGCATTCCTGCACTAGGCGATACGCGATAATCTCGATCTGCTGCGGTAGGGCTCCCATCTTAGAAAGTTGCAGGCGTACCCTGCAGGGGTGAAGTCTTTGGAAACGATTCACCAACTGTCTTAGAGCCGCGCCGAGGCCCAACTGTTCCAAAACTGCTGGACTTAATGCCGCAATCAGCCGCCGCATCTCTAAAATCGTCCGTTCGGTCAGGTCGCGCGCTTCGCGCAATTTCGCCTTGCTTTCGCCGGTTTCCGGAAGTTCCTGCTCGAGCAACTCCATCTGTAGGCGAATACACAGCAAACTCTGCCCCGCTTCGTCATGCAACTCCCGGCTGATGCGCCGCCGCTCCATCTCCTCTACGTGCAGCATGTGCTCTGCCAGACGCCGGACCTGTTCCTCGCGCTGCGCCAGATCTTCCATCAGCCGCTGTTTCTCGGCCGCCATCAGGCAGCGCTCGGCCGCCGCGGCCAGCAATTCCTGCTCGCGCGGAAGCCACTCGTAACTCTTGGAGAACCCGAACTGCATCACGCCCGCGGTGCGTCCCGCCGCAGCCAAAGGGATTGACCAGCACGAGGTAAATCGATCCTGCCAGCTTTCGTCCAGCAGCAAGCCTGAGCTATTCCCGTTGCCGTTGAGATACCGGGGCTTGGAGAGCTTCTTGACGAGTCCCGCTTGATTCGGTTGGGACGAGGGTTCCAGCTTCGGAGAGGACGCGCGTAAATCCCACGCCGTGCCCTTCTCATTCAGCATGTACAGCCGGCCCGCATCCGCGCGGCACACATGCACCAGCGATTCCAGGAACCGCCGCAGCAGTTCTTCCAGATTGTGCGCCTCCATCTCAATCCGGAACAGCTCGTAAAAAGCCTGCGTCTCCGCTTCGCGCACCTGATAATACGCGTTGTTCAGCGTCAGGATCACGCAGAAGTGCAGTTGCTCGCGCACCCACTGGAAATTGGCGTCTTCGTCGGGAATCAGCGCCCGCAGCGTCGGCGTCAGTACCTGATCGTACTCTTCCAGCGCCTCCAGAATCGCGCTCGGCGGAAGATTCATCTTCGCCAGGCGGCGCCCGTTGTACTCCACCTGCTCGATGAATTTGAGCGGCTGATGGCCCTGCGCCAGAATCCGGGCTGCGGCGCCCGTGGTGATCGCCGACAGCGCCATCCTTTGCTGCGGCTCAAACCCAATCTTGCGCAAACGGTCCAGAAACTTGCGCTCGATCTTCTGCGTGTGAGGTTCCAGTAGAACGGCCAGCCGCTGAAGATGCACCCGTAGCTGATCGCTAAGGACGTCCGCCGCGTCCGCGAGCTCCGGAGATAGCTGTCCCGATTGCACGCTTTTTTATCGGCAGACTAGGTGTTTCTCTTTAGTACACCTACTTCGCTGTTCCGCCGTTCATCAACGCTTGTAACTCGCTCCACAGGTTTGCTTTGCCCGTGAGATACGGTACCAGCGCCCCCTCGCCGTAGTCTTTCACAATTAAGCCCGCCGGGTTGATCACGAACAGATGCGGAGTATCGATTCCCGGATGAGCCGGCGTGGCCTTGTAGTACGCGATCGCCACTTGGCTCTGGTCGAACACGATCGACGATGACATCTTATTGTCCACGATATACCGCGCCGCCGTATTCGCGTTCTCCGGCGGCGAGAGCACAATCGAAAGCACGTCCACCTTTCCACCGCTCTGCTTCTTGATCCCTTCGAGCGTCTTGCTCAGCGGCGGGCAGTTGGGGCAATCCTGAGTCTTCATGAAATCCAGCAGCAGCCACTTGTTCCGGTAGTCCAGAATGTCGTGCTGCACGGAGTTGCCGTCCGGCAGCGAAAAACTGGGCGCCCGCCGTCCCGAAAGCGTCTGCCCGGAAACCAAGCCCGCGCCACACAAAGCCAACACAAGAAAGATCCGCATCACCATCAACTCTATCAGCCCGCCGCCAGCCTCTTTAGCGATTCCTCGTAAGGAGCCTTCGCCACCCCTCGCTCACAAACAATCGCCGACACGTACCGCGCCGGCGTCACGTCGAACGCGGGATTCATCACCGCGATATTTTCCGGAGCCACCGGCACTCCAAAGACATGCGTCACTTCCGCACCCGCGCGCTCCTCAATAGGAATCGAATCGCCCGACGCGAGCGTCAGATCGAACGTCGACACCGGAGCCGCCACGTAAAAGGGCACGCCATTCTCCTTCGCCAGCACCGCCACCGAATACGTGCCGATCTTGTTCGCCACGTCGCCATTCGCCGCGATGCGATCCGCGCCCACTACCACGCATCCGATCCGCCCCGACTTCAGAAAATGCCCCGCCATGTTGTCGGTGATGAGAGTCGTCTGGATCCCGTCCTGTTGCAGTTCCCACGCCGTCAGCCGCGCCCCTTGCAGGAACGGCCGAGTCTCATCCGCGAACACATCGATCTTCTTGCCCGCTTCCACAGCCGCGCGAATCACGCCGAGCGCCGTCCCGTATCCCGCCGTCGCCAGAGCGCCCGCGTTGCAGTGCGTCAGCACCGTCTTCCCATCCGGAACCAGCGCCGCTCCATGCTTCCCGATCGCCTCACAGATGGCGATATCTTCCAGACGAACCTGCTGAGCCTCCTGTTTCATCCGCCGCGAGCGTTCCTCCCGCGAGGCATCCGCCAGCGAAGAATGCAGCGCCCGCATCCGCTCGATCCCCCAGAACAGATTCACAGCCGTAGGCCGGGTCGCCGCCAGCGTCGAGCACACGGTATCGAAATCCGCGCCTTCCTCAACCCCCAGCGCCACCCCCATCGCCGCCGCGACCCCAATCGCCGGAGCCCCCCGAATCACCATCGTCTTGATCGCATCTGCCACCTCCAGATACGTGCGGCAAGTGACAAACACCTGCTCGCGCGGGAGCTTGGTCTGATCGATCATCACCACGCCGTCTTTGGTCCATTCAATCGTTTCCACCATGAATTTCTACGATACACTGGAGCCGTGATGCGGGGGTTGATTTTTACGCTCGTCACCCGCGGGATCTTCGCGCAACCTCCGATTCCGTCGCCTGCCGATTCGGTGGAGAAATCGGTCGTCGCGCAGCTCCTGTCCGCGGCCGATCCGGGCCAACTCGCGTGGGGCGCCTATCTGGCCGCGAACTATCAGCAGAAAAGTTTCATCCCTTCGATCGTGCCTCTCTTGCATTCACCCGACGCGGGCGTGCGGCAGTCCGCCATAGACGCTCTTATCCGGCTCGATTCCGATCTCCCAGAACTGGAACTTGACGCTCTGCTTACCGCCGACAACGACCCTGATCCGGTGCTAGTGCTCCTCGCGAAGAGTCCCAAGAAACACGCCGATTTCCTGATGCACCTTCTCGACCGCCCTTTGGCCGAACCGGACTGGGTCGCCGTAAACAGCATCCTGTCGATGGCTCCTCCGCCGGGTTTCGCCGCGCGGTTGCTCCGCGAATGGACTCTACATTTCACGGTCATCGCCTGGGACAAAACGTACACCGGGTTGGGTGCTGAAGGCGGCGGATGGGCCGGCGATGGAGGACCGGGCCGCCGTCCTGGATTTCCGCCGCTGTATTTTTACGTGATTCAGGAGGGGATGAAACAGGGCGGCACCATCCTCGCGGCGGGCCCGCACCCGGTTTCGTTTATCCGGCAATCGAATCCCTCCCGCAGCGGTCTGGCCATCGATAAAGACGTCTATCGTCTGGACTATCTGAGATTCCTCGCACGCCTCGATCCGGAAACGGCCCGGCTTCCGAACGAGCCTGCGTCGCTTCCGTGGACCGACGCGGAGGCGTTCCGGACCGGCGCCGCCACGCTGCTCGAAAGCATTCGCACCCCCGTGACTGCGCTTCGCCATGCGCTGACCGACCGCGGCCTGCTCACGAAAGAGGAAGCCCTCGCCGGCCCGAACCTTCAAGTCACCGTCAGAGACAATCGACAAGTCTCGCGCGAGCCGCTTCCCGTCATCGACTGGCGCTTAGACCTCCGCTAATTCAACCATCCGTCCCCTGCCTGCTACCCTGGAATCTCTCCATGCATCGCAAGCGCTACGAATGGAAACTCCGGGACCGCGTGATCTCGCTCGGCGAGCGGACGCTCATCGTCGGAGTCCTGAATGTCACTCCCGACTCCTTCTCCGACGGCGGCAAATTCCAGGACCCCGGCCGCGCCTTCGCCCGCGCCATTGAACTCGAAGAGGAAGGCGTCGACATCATCGACATTGGAGCCGAGTCCACCCGGCCCGGCTCCGTGCGTGTCTCGGAAGCCGAAGAGCTCCGCCGCCTGGTGCCGGTGCTCAAGCGCCTGCAAGGCAAGCTCGCCGTGCCCATCTCGGTCGATACGTACAAAGCCGCCGTTGCCGAAAAAGCCCTCAGCCTCGGCGCGGAGATCATCAACGATCCCAGCACCCTCACCTTCGATCCCGACCTCGCCCGCGCCGCCTCCAACGGCAATGCCGGCCTGATCTTGAACCACATGCGCGGCGCGCCCGAAACCTGGGCCAAGCTTCCGCCGCTCAAGGACCCCATCCGTACCATCGGAGCCGAGCTCGAAGCCGCCGTCCACCGCGCCATCCGCTCGGGCCTCGACCGCAAGCAACTCGTGATCGACCCCGGCCTCGGCTTCGGCAAACGCAAGGAGCAGAACGCGGAGATCCTCGCGCAGCTTCACGGACTCACCGGGCTCGATCTCCCCATCATGGCAGGCCCCTCGCGCAAGCACTTCCTCGCGCGGGAATCCGCCGAAGGGACCGAGTTCGCTACCGCCGCCGCCGTCACGGCAGCCATCCTGAACGGAGTGCACCTTATCCG
The DNA here is from genome assembly GCA_036498815.1 of Bryobacteraceae bacterium. Lineage (GTDB taxonomy): Bacteria > Acidobacteriota > Terriglobia > Bryobacterales > Bryobacteraceae > Palsa-187. The sequence continues at coordinate 45,250 of DASYET010000056.1, forward strand.
CGTCCACGACGTGAAGGCCATGAAGGCCGTAGTGGAAGTCGCCGATCAAATCGCCGGCGCCGTCCCGGATTCGCCGGATTCCTAAGGTGGACCCGGTTCGGGCCTAGAACATTCCCCTTATCGCCTACTGCCGCCGCTCGCGCGAATAATAGATCGAGCACCGACCATGATCTACTCGCGGACCAAGAAACGTCAGCGTCTGCCCGGTGGCTTCTTCCACCTGGAAGAAGAGAAAACTCGTACGCGAGTCTTCGGCTTCGGCCACGGCGACATGATCAAACTGAAGGACGAGTACGGCAATACCTGGCGCGGCTCCGCCACGCGCAATCCCGATAATTCGGTGGTGTACCGCTTCCGCGACGGTCTCGGCCATTCCCTCAGCGGAGTCTCGAACGATGCCGTCGTGACGCTACGCGACGAGCACGGCAACACCTGGAAAGGTTTTGTCGACTAGAAGTTCGTCGACTAATTCTCGCCCGCGGCTTCCAACACCATCTGCCACAGCAACTCGACGCCGTCGTCCAGTGACTTCAGCGAAATCCGCTCGTCCACGCTGTGCACCTTGCTCTCCCCTGGCTCTCTCACGAACACCGGCACCCCGTACACCGGCATCCCGCGAGCCCTCAGAAAACTCGCATCCGTCGTAGCGCGTGACATCGTCGGAGTCACCACCGCATCGTGCGGATAAATCCGCGCGATCGCCCTCTGCATCGCCGTGTACAGCGGACTCATCCGCCGTGGACTCGGCTCCGTTGCCGGCGGCACCACTCCCGGACCGATCGTCAGCTCCACCGCGCTGTCGTTCACAATCTGCCGCAGCCGCGTGAGCACTTCGTCCCTCGATTCCGAGGGCATCCGCCGCACATCCAACTCCGTGTTGGCCGGAACCGAGACCGTCGTGTGCAGCAGCGCGTCCAATTCCGGATCGCGCATCCTGATCTGTCCCGCCGTCGCCAGTGCCGTCGCCGGATTGTCCAGCTTCGGGATCAGAGGCGCCAGCCAGTTGTAATCCGCCAGCATCGAAAGATCCGTCAGATACCGCCGCGTCGTCGCGTTAAAAACAATCGGCTGATCCGCTTCAGAGAGCCGCGTCACCGCGCGCGACAGATGCACGATGGGATTATCCGGCCGCGGCACCGCTCCTGTGCCAAAGCTCCCGCGGGCGCTCAGCAGGACCCGCATCGGGACCTTCTCCGCCACCTGAACCTCGAAGATTTTGCTTCCGTCCTTGGTCTCGCGAATCGAGCTGCCCGTGTTCAATGCGAACTCCGCGTCGATCTTGCCCCACGCGTTCTGGATCAGCCACTGGATGCCGGACATCCCCACTTCGTGATCCGCCTCGGAAACCAGAATCAAGTCGCGATTCAGGTTCAGCTTGCGGCGCTTGATCTCCACCATCACGGAAAGTTCCGCCGCCAGCAGGCCCTTCGCGTCCAGCGTGCCCCGCCCGTACAGGAATCCGTCGCGCACCTGCGCTCCGAACGGATCGGAGCTCCATTGTTTCGGGTCGGCGGGCCAAACATCGCTGTGCGCCATCAACAGCAAAGGACGGCCCTTGCCGTTGCCCTTCAACCGCGCCACGAAGTTCATCCGGTTGGGCGTGCCCATCAGCTCCGCCGGAATTCCGAAGGAATCCGCTACTTGTTTGAGGTAAGTTGCCGCGGCCGATTCGTGCCCCGGGGGGTTGGAAGTGTCCAGGCGCACCAAGTCCGTCAGGTATTGGCGGGTGCGATCCCCGAGCGAACGGTTGTCATCGCCCGCGCAGGCAACCGCCGTCAGGCATAAGACGGCGCATACACGGCGCATTCGTCCAAGATAATATCATGCCGCCTCGTTCACATGTTTTCCGGAGTGTGTTAGCTTCAGAATCATGGCTAGCCGCAGCGTCAATAAAGTGATTTTGATCGGACACCTCGGACGGGATGCCGAAACCGCCTATACTGCCTCGCAAGTAGCGGTAACGAAATTCTCCATCGCCACCAGCCGCCGCTGGAAAGATCAGCAATCCGGCGAATGGAAGGAAGAAACGGATTGGTCCCGCGTGGTGCTGTGGCGCGGGGAAAACGTCGCCCCCTATCTCACCAAGGGCAAACAGATCTACGTCGAAGGCCGCCTCCAAACCCGCAGCTATGACGACAAGGACGGCAAGAAAGTGTGGACCACCGAAGTGGTCGCCGACGACGTGATCCTGCTCGGAGGACGCGGCGAAAGCGGCTCCGGCGGCGGACCCGAGGAGTACTCCCAGGAAGGGCCTCCCATGCGCAGCGCCCCGCGTTCCCGCCCGGCCGCCATGCCCTCCGCCCCTCCTTCGAACGAAGGCATCAGCGACGACGACGTACCTTTCTAGGACGTACCTTCTAGAGTATTGTCCTGCCCGGTGAGGCCGGCACTCCAGCCGGCGCACCGCTTTCACGGCGGTCGCCCTCCTCGCAGCACGACTCCCGCTAGCCGCCGCCGAACCCACCATCTACTGATCCCCAGTCGAGCGCCTTCGCTCCACTGACCCGCACGCCCATTTCGCGAACGCGTTCATGATCGCAGATCGTTCCGCCCAAATTTTTCTCTTGACACTCCACGCTGAAACTATGCATACTGCATACACAGTTTATGCCTGAACCCACTCTCTTCCAACAAATCGGAGGCCAGCCCGCCGTGGAAGCCGCCGTCGATATTTTCTACCGCAAGGTCCTCACTGACGACCGTATCAGCCGTTTCTTCGACGGCGTCGATATGGACCAACAGGCCGCCAAGCAGAAAGCGTTCCTCACCATGGCCTTCGGTGGACCCCACAACTACACCGGAGCCGACATGCGTCGCGGCCACGCCCACTTGGTCGCCAAGGGACTCAACGATTCTCACTTCGACGCCGTCGTCGAACTCCTCGGCCAAACCCTTACGGAGCTCAACGTTCCCGCTCCGCTCATCTCACAAGTCGCCTCCATCGCCGAATCCACCCGCAACGACGTCCTCGGTCGCTAGTCGCCGGGCCTTCCCCCGTAGCTCCATGCCAAATATCCGATACGCCGGGCAGGACTATCCTGTCCGGCACGGAGAAACCGTGCTCGATTGCCTTCTCCGGCACGGCATCTCGATCTCACACTCCTGCAAAGCCGGGGCCTGCCAATCGTGCCTCGTGAAGGGCTCCGGCGCCATCGACGAAGCCGCGCAGCGCGGACTCAAAGACACTCTCCGGGCCCAGGGCTACTTCCTCGCCTGCTCCGCGCGCCCCGATGCCGACCTCACCGTCTCGCCCGCGGGTTCCGCTGTCCGCACCCAAGCCCGCATCGCCTCGCTGGACTCTCTGAACGCCACGGTCCTCCGCGTCCGCCTCCGCACCGAAGCCCCGCTCGATTACTTCGCCGGACAATTCGTCAGCCTCTTCCGCGAAGACGGCCTCGCCCGCAGCTACTCGCTCGCCAGCCTGCCTCACGAAGACCACCTCGAACTCCATGTCCGCAAAGTGCCCGGCGGAGCCATGAGCGAATGGCTGCACCAAACCGCGCAACTCGAAACCGCCGTCGAGCTCCAGGGCCCCTCCGGCAACTGCTTTTACGCCCCGGGAAATCCCGAGGAACCCCTGCTCCTCGCCGGAGCCGGCACGGGACTCGCGCCCCTCTATGGCATCGTTCGCGACGCTCTTCGTCAAGGCCACCAGGCCCCCCTCTGGCTGTTCCACGGCGCGCTTACTCCCGAAGGACTCTACCTCGTTCCCGAACTCACGGCGCTCGCGGAAGCCCACGAAAACTTCCATTATGTCCGCTCCGTCGTCAGTGATCACGAAAGTATCGACCAGGCCATCCTCTCCCGCTTTCCCAAGCTCTCCGGCTGGCGAGGCTACCTGTGCGGGGACCCGGCCTTGGTAAACTTACTTCGGAAGAAGATGTTTCTCGCCGGCATGGCCTCCAAATCGATTTACGCCGACGCGTTCCTCCCCTCCGCCCCAGCTTGAAATGCAACTCACGCTTCACGCCGATTACTCCCTCCGAGTCCTCCTCTACCTCGCCGAAAACCCCGATCGCTACGTCTCCACCCGCGAAATCAGCGAAGCTTATCGTATTTCCCGCAACCACCTTGTCCGCGTCGTCCAAACCCTCCAATCCCACGGATTCGTCGAAGCCACCGAAGGCCGCACCGGAGGCGTGAAACTCTCGCGCGGCCCCGCCTCCATCAACCTCGGCAAAGTCGTCCGCCAGGCCGAGCCCAGCTTTCGAGTGGTCGAGTGTTTTGACCTCGAAACCAACACCTGCCCCATCGTCGCGGCCTGCCCCCTCCGGGGAGTCCTCCATAAGGCGCTCGACGCCTTCTTCGCCGTGCTCGACGAATACTCTCTGGCCGACCTCACGCGCCACCAGAATCTCGCCAAATACTTGCAAATCAAGGCTGCCTCTCCCGCGCCACGCATTCAGCGGTATGACCGAGGCGGCGAGAAGTGATAGTTTCCCAAGGATCGCGACGCTATCTTCAGCGAGGCGATGAAGATTCCTGATCGAAAAGCGCTTAAGATAAGGACGCTCCTAGGCTTTCAATAGCAGAGATTACGCCGGAACCGCTGGCACTACTTAAGCGTATATTTGATTGGTAAGACTTGCCGCTGGGGGCCGATGAGGTATATACTTTGAGACTTCGTGAGCAATCTTACTCAGTGGCTAGCAGGCCAACGGCCGAAATGGAGCAACTATGTCCTCTGTCTGCTATTCCACCTTCTGTTACCGCTAATTCCACTTCTCTTCGAATGGCTGGCGACCCGCCAAATTACCGAATCTTCATTGACGCTAACTGCAGCACTCTATGCAATGACCATTGGTCTTTCCTCTCGGTACAAGCTCAGCTTCGGAGTGGCATTAATCATCTCTATTGTGTTTGCCTTCGGTTTTGGTTGGGTAGCATCCATTACAAGCGGACAAACCATTATGGCTCACAAAGATACCGTTCCACCAATGATTGCCGACCCAATTCAGGTGAAACAATACTGCATATGGGCGATCACGGTCGTGCTTGGGCTTCAAATCATCGAACGTTTCATTCGGCACGTACTCAACGCGGAGCCCTTTTGGGAGCTATTCTCAAAGTAGGGGAGGAACGAGTATGATAGGCACCATATTCGAAGTTGCTGGCCTGATGTCCATCCTCATCGGGATCGGCGTGATTATTCGCCTGATCCAAAGGGTAATGTCAACGATCCAGGCTCAGCGGAAATTGGAACGAAACCTACGAGAACACCACAAGCGTGCCGTCTTGGAGAGGCTGGCCAAACATCTTGTACAAACAAAATTTGACGTAAAGTCCTACGACGAAGCGAGGCGGCTGTTGATCAAGGAGTTGGAAGCCCTCGATGAAGCCTCCCAAAAGCGACTCTGGCCTGGTTTAATGCAACCTTCGGTCCAAGGGCGAGTCAATTACTGTGAACGCGTCCTTCGAGAATCGGCTCAGCCCGAAGAACAGGAAGCCTGAGCCCGGGTTACCCGGCATTTGATTCTCCCCCGTACCTTCAAAAGCCGCTCGTAGTACTACACACCGCAAAGGACTCTAGAATTCCGCCCTGCTTCTGTCGATGAGCAATCGTGTGGTTCCCCCCTGCTCTCGCGTTCGCCTCGTCCGCGGCCGCCGCCATCTGTGCCGGTGTTTGCGGCTATGGATGGTGGTCTGAGCGACGCCGTCTGGCCGAATGCTGCCGCCAGCGCGAGGCGCTCGAGGTCCTCTCCCGAGCCTTGGAAGAACAGCGCCGCGTCCTCGAACTCATCGCCAAAGGGGCGTCCCTGGCGCAAGTGTTGGACGCCTTGACGCAAGGCATCGAACGCCTTGCCCCCGATTGCCTCTGCTCCATTCTTCTCCTGGCCGAGGATAAACGGCACCTCCTCCGCGGCTCCGCGCCCACTCTCCCAGAAGCCTATATGGCAGCCGTCCATGGACTCGAGATCGGACCGTCCGTCGGCTCCTGCGGCTCGGCCGCCTTTCTCAATGAGACTGTCATTGTCGAAAACATCGGTACCGACCCGCGTTGGGCCCCCGTTCGCGACTTCGCGCAGGGCTTCGGCCTCCACTCCTGCTGGAGCGTGCCCATCCGCAACTCCGCGGGCGACGTGGCCGGCACCTTTGCCATGTATCATCGTCATCCCGCGCGCCCCAGCGATCCCGAGTTGCGCCTGGTCGAAGCCGCCGCTCAACTCGCCGGCAACGCCATTGAGCGCCTCAGCGCGGAACAGCGCCAGCGCGAAAACGTCGCTCGCATGGAACTGGCGGAAACCGCGGCCGCCTTCGGGATCTGGGAGCTCGATGTCGTCACCGGACGCATTACGCTCTCCGACGGCTATGCGGCCTTGCTCGGACTCGGCCGCAACCCCGGTTCTTTCACCATCGCCGAGTTCCGTACCATGCTCCATCCCGACGATCGGGACCGAGTTCGCCAAACCATGGGCCGCGCCGTGGCGTTGGGGGATTCCTTCAAGGTCGAATTCCGCCTGGTTCGCCCCGACGGCTCCGTCCGGTGGATTCGCTCTCAGGGCCGGGTCGATAAAGCGCCGGCGGATTCAGCGCACATAGATCAGGCGAGTGACAGTGCCCGGATCACCGGCGCCGCCATCGACGTCACGGAGCACCACCAGATGCTCCAGCGTCTCGAACTGGCTCGCGAAGCCGCGGAGGCCGCCACTCGCGCCAAGAGCGAATTCCTGGCCAACATGAGCCATGAAATCCGCACCCCCATGAACGGCATCATCGGCACCATCAGTCTGCTGCTCGATTCCGATCTGCCCCAGGAATACCGCGAAGACCTGCAAACCATCCAGGAATGCGGAGAAGCGCTCTTAGTGCTGGTGAATGATATCCTGGACCTCTCCAAAATCGAAGCGGAGAAGCTGGCTCTGGAGCACGCGCCCTTCGTCCTTTCGGATCTGGTCAAGGAGGTTCTCGCCGTGGTGGCTCCGCAAGCCGCGGCGCGTGGTCTCGAACTCTCCAAGTCGATCGCCCCCGGCCTGCCCTCCACCTGGATCGGAGATGTGGCCCGCCTCCGTCAGGTGCTGCTGAACCTGCTCTCGAATGCCGTCAAGTTCACCAAGCGCGGCTCCATCGCCTTGCGCGTGGCCGCCCGTGATCTTACCGACGAATCGGCCGAGCTCTGCTTCAGCGTGCAGGACACCGGTATCGGCATCCCTCTCGACGCCCAGCGCACCATCTTCGAGCCCTTTACGCAGGCCGACAACTCCACCACCCGCCGTTACGGTGGCACCGGCCTCGGCCTCACCATCAGCCGCCGCCTCGCGATGCTGATGGGGGGAAGGCTGGACCTCGACAGCGAGCCCGGCAAGGGCAGCACGTTTCACTTCACGGCGCCTCTGCTTCTCGCCTCCGGTCAGATGCCGGAGCAGGCCGAGCGCCGCCAGCGCGGTCTGCGCCGGTCGCTGCACGCGTTGAGGATCTTACTGGCGGAAGACAACGCCATCAACCAAAAGGTCGCCGCCACCATGCTGGAGCGCATGGGGCATCAAGTGGACGTTGTGCCCGACGGAGTCAAAGCCGTCGCCGCGATCGAACAGACCGCTTACGACCTGGTTCTGATGGATTGCCAGATGCCGGAGATGGACGGCTATGCCGCGACGCGTGCCATCCGCCAAACGGACCGCGGGGCTGCCCTGCAGATTGTGGCCATGACAGCACACGCCATGCCCGAAGATCGCCAGCGTTGCCTGGATGCGGGAATGAATGACTACCTCGCCAAGCCCATCTCGGGAGAACGCTTATCCGATCTCCTGGAGAGCCTGTCGCAAGCCCTGCGCGACTCGTAAGCCGAGCCCCGGCAGGAATGGAGCGGCCTTCCCGGGCCGCTGCGAACTACGCCGCCTTCTGAACCTTGCCGCTCTTAATACAGCTGGTGCACACGCGGATGCGCTTGGCAGCCCCGCCTTTCATCACCGCGCGGACTTCCTGCAAGTTGATGTTCCAGCGCCGCTTCGTCACGTTGTGCGCGTGGCTGATCTTGTTGCCGAACTGCGGACCGCGCTTACAAAACTCACACACTTTCGCCATTGCTGCTCAGTCGCTCCTAGTACTCTTTTTACTCTATCCACTCTATCATAACCGCGATTCCAGTGGGATAATCGGGGCGGAACCTCAGTGGACCACCGTTATATCGAGCAGCATGCGTTGGCGGACCGCTACTTGGACCATGCCCTGCCGCCTCCCGAACGAGCCGCGTTCGAAGCCCACCTTGTCGATTGCCAGGAGTGCACCGACCGCGTCCTGCTTGCCGAAATGTTCCACAACCGCAATGGAAAATCCGCCGCGAAGGCCACGCTTCCCCAGCCTGAACTTGCCCAGCCCCAGCCGCAACCCCAGCGCCGAACCCGCGTCGCCATCCATCCGCGGATCTTCTGGCTGCTAGCCGCCGCCGCGCTCCTGCTACTCTTGGTTCCCTGCGGATTCTTCCTGTGGGAGCTGCACTCCCTCAGGCCCTGATTACGACTTGCTGGCAGCCGACGCCGATTCGAGCGCGACGATCAGCTTTTCGACCTGATCTTCGAGCTCCAGTTCGCGCGTGCGGTCTTCCAACAGGATGTAGTGGCCCACCAGCCGGGTCTTCGAATCGTGAATGGTGATGAGCAGCACACTGACACACGCCAGAGTGCCATCGATCCGCTCCGCTTTCGTTTCAATGGCGGTTCGTCCCATCAGCAGAGCCTGCCGGTAGGCTTCCAGGACCTTAGGCCGCTCCTGAACCGGAAAGAGCTTCTCCCAATCCTGCCCCAGAATCTCCTTGGGAAGCGAACCTACGGTCTTGGCTAAGGCCGGATTGATGGAGTTAATGTTGCCATCTGCCCGAACCCACGCCACACCGCTATGTACATGATCTATCGCGACTTGTTTCGAATAGAGTTCGTCGCTCAAGGGCGTTTGCCGGTGCAGGACTCTCCGCAAGGAAATAGTCAAAACCGTGATCGCACCGAGCAGGTAGAGCCATAGTTCAGGACGTGACATACCGAGATTCTCTTCACTCCTACTATCGGCTGTTTTACGCCAGGGATTAAGTAAGGTATGTCGGGTACCGTAAGCAACAGGAGTACAAGAGTTTGCGGGGCCTCATGCCGCCCGATTCACCCCCCGCACGAAATCCCGGAACTTGGGCTGCTCGTAGCCCGGAAACACGTGCGCCACTTGCGAATTTCCCAGCTGCCGCGTCACCAGTTCGCCCAGCACATCCCGGAAATCCGTCGTCAGGTCCAGGTCGCGGCCTTCATACAACTGCTCCCTTTCGAGTCCCGGCCAATCGCCGTAGACTTTGCCGCCCTTGATGTTGCCGCCGAGGGCGAACATCACATTGGCATGCCCGTGATCGGTCCCGCGAGCGCCATTCTCCTTCGCCGTGCGCCCGAACTCGCTCATACTGACCACCGTGACATCCGCCATGCGATCGCCCAGGTCGGCGTAAAACGCCGCGAGCGACTGGCCGAATTCCGTCAGCATGTTCGCGAGCTGGCCCAGATGCGGCCGCGCGCCGACCTCGTTCACATGATGATCCCACCCGTTGAGATCTGTGAAGGCGACTTCAAGTCCGACGTTGCCTTTGATCAGCCGCGCGATCTGCAACAGATTTTGTCCCAGCTTTCCGCTGGGATAGCGGGCCCCGTTCGCAGGCGTGTAGCGCTCCTTCTGGAACGCCTCCATCATCTTCACTGCCTCAAACGCGTCGCGGCCCGCGCTATTCATTACCGGATCCTTGGTCTTGTCGTACATCTTCTGGAACGTAGCCGCGCCCTTCGCGTCATTCACCTTAAACCCGCTTACGTTGGCGATGTTGATGGATTCGTTCGGTCCACGCAGAGTGCGAGCGAGATCCGCACTGAGGCTAACGGCGCGGACGGGCGAGATCTTTTTCTCCGGCATCAGCGCCCGATTCAACCAGCCGTCCGAGGACTGCCCCGGAGTCCCGGACTCCATATGATCCTGCGCATCGAAGTGGGACCGCGTCGGATCGGGCGAACCCGTCGCGTGAATCATCGCCATGTGCCCGTCGTCGTAGATCGCTTTCAACGGTTTCAAGGACGGATGTAGCCCGAAAAACCCATCTAAGTCGATTGCCGACGTCTCGGTCCCATCCGGCCGCGGAATCGCCAGGTTCGGACGCAAATCGTAATACGCCTGCTCGCCGTGCGGCACCACAACGTTCAATCCGTCCATCGCCCCGCGCTGGAAAATCGCCACCAGGATCTTCTTGCGCCGCCCCGGAGCCTCGCCGCCGAGCGCGCGGGAAAGCCACCCGGGCACCGCGCCCATGCCGAACATCGCTAAACCGGACGATTTCAAAAAGACACGTCGCGTAGGCATGAGTTCATCTCCTCTGAAAATCGGGCGAGCCGAGCACCAACCCGGCGATCAAGCCGGGAGCCGGCGGCGTGGGCTTCACAGGTTTTTCGTTCTTTTTTGGCTTGGGCGGCGCCAGCGACTTCGCGATCGCATCCAGCGTCTGCGAACTCGCGTTGGCGAACAGAAGCTGCTTGGCCGTCGTCTGCGGCGTCGACGAGAACTTCTTCGTGTCCACCGTCACGCCTTCCACCTTGTTCTGCCCCAACTGCATCGCGAAGTTCATGCGCGCCAGGAGGGACGCCGAGTTCACCCACTCGATGTTCGCATTCGAGTATCCCGTCGGCTCCAGCTTCCGATACAACGGCTGCCCCAGGGTCGAGATCTGATTCGCCAGAGGCATCGCGTAGTCCACCGTGGCGTTGGTCGCGCGCACCGCGCTCACGATCATCTCAAACGGCGTCTTTACCTTCGAATGGAACGCGCCCACCGAGAAAAATTCCTTCGAATCGAGCATGGTCTGCATCACCGCGCGAATGTCTCCGCCCGAATCCGTGAACGTCTTCGCCATCGCGTTGACCACTGCGGGCGGAGGATCGTCCGCGACAAATCGCTGCGCGAGCTCCTTCGAAATAAAGTGCGCCGTGGACGGATGCGTGGCCAGAATATCCAGCACCTTCTCGCCATCTTCCTTGCCGCCGCCTGCCGGAATCGTCACGCCGAGCACCACTTTCTCGCCCTTATCGTGCGTGTTGTCGTTGTAGACGAAAGGCCCGCCCTGGTTTGGATTGTTGATGCTCCAGCCGGTGAAGCAGCGCGCGACTTCGATGATGTCGTGCTGCGTGTAGCCTCCGTCGACGCCCAGCGTGTGCAACTCCATCAGCTCGCGCGCGTAGTTCTCGTTGATGCCGCGCGTGGCCTGCTTCGCCTGCTTGCCCTTCGCGTTCGCCCGCGCCGGCGGAGGCGGCGTCACGTTCTGCCAGTTATCGAGATAAAACATCATCGCCGGACTATTCGCCGTGGCTTCCAGCAGATCGCGGAACTTGCCTAGCACGTTCGGGCGGATCGCATCGCGCTCATACGTGGTGACGAGCATCCGGTCCGCGCCCTTTTCGAGCGACACGTTGAAATGGTTGAACCAGAAGTCCGTGAGCTGCTCTTCCAACTGATGCGTGCTATAAATCGCCCGGTACAGCTTAGCGGACGAGAGATCGGACGCCATAACCTGTTGCGGATTACTCGCGAGCTGCAGCTTGCGTTGAAGCTCAGGCGAAGCCGCGGCCATCAGCTGATTGCGCACATTGCTCGGCAGAGCCGTGACGATATCGTCCATTTGATCGGCGGGAATCTTCGCAAGCAGCGACCGGCGCTGCTCCAGTGTCCCGTTGCGAAGAACGCGGACCTGGTCGGGCGGGAGCAGATCGGTGAGATTCTTCAGCGGCACCGGATTCCTGACCGCCTTCGTGGCCGGAAGCGGAGGATTCACCGGCAGTGCCGCGGCGGCGCCGTTGCCTTTTTGCGCCTGTTGAAGTTGCGCCGCAAGCGCGGCCGCCACTTGGGCCACGGGATTCGCATAGTTCTTCGCGATCTCGTCCTGTGACATGCTCAGCGACTTCAGCGGAGCCAGCCTCGCCTCCAATTCACCGTTCTCCGGCAGCGCCTCCGGATGCAACTGCGCGTCGATCCACTTTTTGAGGCCCATCTTCTTGACCGCCTCAAGGTCCCCCAGCCGGGGACCATACGTCAGCCGGTCCAGCGCATGCAGCATCTGCTGGTCCTTGGGCAGCGACCTTTCGTACGCACTGTAATCCGGCCCCGAATTGCGGGCAGGCAAGACAGCCGTCCAGTACAGCGCCCCCAAAAGGGCCAAGGTCTTTCGCATGGCGAGGTTCCTCTACATCTATTAAACTCCGAAAGTGGAAAAAAGTTAGGGAGGGGGCGCGTTACACTGGAAGTTCGTGTCTAGAAAAATTGTAATTCGTTCCACCACTATCCTTTGTGTACGGCGTGACGGAAAGGTCGTCATGGCGGGCGACGGGCAGGTCACTCTGGGGTCGGAGGTGCTGAAGTCCGGCGCCAAAAAGCTCCGGCGCCTCTATAACGGCAAGATCATCGCCGGATTCGCCGGTTCCACCGCCGACGCGTTCGCCCTCTTTGCCCGCTTCGAATCGAAGCTGGAACAGCACAACGGAAACCTCCCTCGTTCCGTGGTCGAACTCGCTAAGGAGTGGCGCACGGACCGCGTTCTTCGCCACCTCGAAGCCCTCCTGCTTGTCGCCGACACCACCAACACGTATATTGTGAGCGGCAATGGCGACGTGATTGAACCCGACGAAGGCGTGGCTTCCATCGGTTCCGGCGGAGGGTTCGCGAAGGCCGCCGCTGTCGCGCTGCTCGATAATACGAAACTTTCGGCGCGCGAAATCGTCGAAAAGGCGATGGAGATAGCGGGCCGCACGTGCATCTACACGAACGAGAACGTGGTGTTTGAGGAGTTGGGCTGATGGTGATCTATCTTCCCGCGCAAGCCGCCGAAGATCAGCCGGTGCTGGATGAGCTGACGCCGCGTGAGATTGTCCGCGAGCTGGATATTTACGTCATCGGACAGAGCGATGCGAAGAAAGCCGTCGCCATCGCGCTGCGCAACCGCATCCGCCGCCAGAAGCTGGAACCGGAGATGGCCGATGAGGTGATGCCCAAGAACATCCTCATGATCGGCCCCACCGGAGTCGGCAAAACCGAACTCGCACGCCGCCTGGCGAAGCTCGCCAATTCCCCGTTCCTCAAAGTCGAGGCCAGCAAGTTCACCGAAGTCGGCTACGTCGGACGCGATGTCGAGTCCATGATCCGCGACCTGCTCGAAATCGCCATCGACATGGTGCGCGAGGAGCGCCTCAACGAAGTCGGCGAGCGTGCGGAACGCAACGCCGAAGAGCGCGTGCTGGATCTGCTGATGCCGACGCAGCCCGAGGCGAGTGAGAGCACGGACCGCACCCGCGAAAAGCTCCGCGAACGTCTGCGTGCCGGCAAGCTGGACGATCGCATGGTGGAAGTCGACGTCAAGGAACGCGGCCCCACGTTCGAAGTCACCACGGCCGGCGGCATGGAGGAGATGGACGTCAACATCCGCGACATGCTGGGAGGCCTGCTCGGCAATCGCACCAAGAAACGCAAGATGCGCGTAGGCGAGGCGCTGGAGTACCTGGTCACCGAAGAAGAAGGCAAGCTGGTCGACATGGACCAGGTAACGCGCGTCGCCATTGAACGCGTGGAACGCAGCGGCATCATCTTCCTCGACGAGATCGATAAAATCGCCGGCCGCGAAGGCGGCCACGGTCCCGACGTCAGCCGCGAAGGCGTGCAGCGGGACATCCTGCCCATCGTCGAAGGCACCACCGTGAACACGCGCTACGGGTTCGTGCGCACGGATCATATCCTGTTCATCGCCGCCGGGGCGTTCCACGTTTCGAAGCCCAGCGACATGATCCCGGAGCTGCAAGGCCGCTTCCCCATCCGCGTGGAGTTGAAATCGCTCACCGAAGGCGATTTTATCCGCATCTTGAAAGAGCCCAAGAACGCGCTGATCAAGCAGTATCAGGCCCTGCTCGATACCGAAGGCATCAAATTGACGTTCACCGAAGATGCCCTCGAAGAAATCGCGCGCTTCGCCGCACGGGTCAATGAAACCACCGAGAATATCGGCGCCCGCCGCCTGCACACGATTCTGGAAAAGCTGCTGGAGGAAGTGTCCTTCGACGGTCCGGACCTCAAGAAGAAGAACGTGAAGGTGGATGCCGCCTATGTGCGCAAGCAGCTCGCCGACATTGTGAAGGACCAGGACCTGAGCCGGTACATCCTGTGATGCGGGGGTGGCTGGCCGCCGGAATTCTGGCGTGCCTGACGGGCTGCGGATACGTGGGGCAAGTGCAGCCCCCCACGCTCGACATACCGCAAAAAGTAATCGATCTCCGCGCCGCGGAAGAAGGCTCGCAGATCACAGCCGAATTCTCCATCGCGGAAAAGACCACGGAGAATCTGCCGCTGAAGAGCGTCCGCTCCGTCGAGGTATTTGCCGGATCCACCGACAATGCCGGCGACGCGGACCGGTGGGCGGGATCGGCCACCCGGTATGAGGTTGCCGCGAAGGGTCCCGGCGCGTTGACCCAACAAATCCCCGCAGCGGCCTGGGTGGGCAAGAGCGTCGTGCTGCGAGTCCGCGCCACCGGACCGAAGGGGAAACGATCCGCGTGGTCGGAGCCGGTGGTGCTGGAAGTGATCGCGCCGTTAGCCCAGCCTTCGAGCGTCGCGACGGAGAGCCGGAAGGACGGCGTTCGTATCACGTGGAGAGCAACCGCACCGCATTTTCGGATCTTTCGCGCTGCGGGCGACGCGCCTCCGCAGCAGTTGGGCGAGAGCGATAAGCCCGAGTATCTGGACGATTCGGCGCAATTCGGCATGAGTTATCAGTACTACGTAATGGCGCTCGCGGCGGAGACGCAGCGCAGCCAGGTGTCGGAGCCTTCGCAGACGATTACGCCCGTGGACAAATTCCCTCCCGAAGTGCCCGCAGGGTTGGCAGCGACAGCGGCGGGCAAGACCATCGAACTCGCCTGGCAGGGCAACACCGAGCCCGACTTCCGCGGATACAACGTGTACCGTTCCGTGGCCGGCGGAGCGTTCGAAAAAATCACTCCGATGCCGATTGAATCTCCCGTGTTTAGCGACACTAAGATTCAGGCAGGGAAGATGTATCGCTACGAGCTGACCGCGGTGGACCTGGCGGGCAACGAGAGCGACAAATCCGCGCCGCAAGCGGCCTCGCTTCCGTAAGCGGGAGTTCGCTCAGGCTTCGGACGACGGAGCAGGCAACGACGGCTCGCCCGAAACCTTCGCCCGCTTGCGCGCGGAGAACATCGGTCCCCGGGCAGGCACGTTGGGCGCGAATCGCATGAAGCCGAACGGCACCGGCAGATCGTCGTAAATCGCTTCCATCCCGCCTTGCCGGAAGTAAGTCTCGTGCCAAAATCCCGTGCCGCCGGAATCGCGAATAAAGGCCTGCCACCAGTCCTGATGCGGCATGGAGCGAGCCCAATTCTCCAAAGATTCAAAGTCGCGCCAGTATTGACGCATGCCCGCGTGCGGAGGCAACAGCGAAAACATCAACTGCTCGTGAAGCAACAGACCATCCGGCTTCGCGTCCACCGCCGCTTGGATGCGAGGCCCCATCTGGATCAGCGTCTTCAGCCCGCGCAGCGAGTTCACGCGCATGCCCAGGTAAATGACCACCAGGTTCGGGTACTGGTCCAGATCGACGGTGACGCGGTTCACTTTCGGCATGGGGATATTTTAGCGACGGCGAAGCATCGGCAGCAGACCGAGCGCATTGGAGCGCTCCACCGCCAGGAGTTCGCGTGCGGAAAAATGCTGGATCGCGAGGCCTCCGATCTCCTCCGCCGCCGTCCGGAACGGATAATCGGTGCCGAACAGGACCTGCGACACCGGGGCAAGTTTCAGCAGCGCCGCGAGAGCCCCGGGATGGTTGGCTTGCGCGGTGTCGTAGTAAAACTTCTTGAGTTCGTATAGCACGCCTCGCGGAAGCACCGCCTCCTTCCCCTTCATCGTGTTCTCCTGATACACGAAGCGGCTCAGCAGGAACGGAGTGGTTCCTCCGCCGTGCGAAAGGATCCAGCGAATGTTCGGATACTTCGCCGCCGTGCCGCTGAACAACAGACTCGCGGCCGTTCGTGTCGTGTCCGTCGCCCACTCGATGGAGACCGCGGGCATCTCGTCCGGCAGACTCGCGCAGCAGGCCGGATTGGTCGGATGCGTATACACCACGGCCTTGCGCCGGTCCAACTCCTGCCAGATCGGCGCGAAAAATTTGTCGCCCAGCCAGCGGTCGCCGTAGCTCGTGAGCAACCCGATGCCGTCGGCCTTCAGCGTGTCCAGCGCGTACGCGATTTCGTTGAGTGAGCCCTCAACATCGGGAAGAGGCAGCGCGGCGAAGAGGCCGAATCGCGCGGGATGCTGCTGCATCTGCCCCGCGCCGTATTCGTTTACGATCCGAGCCAGCTTCCGCGCCTGCTGAACCTCGCCCAGCCACACGCCCGGACTGCTGATCGACAGGACCGACATCGCGATCCCACCCTTGTCCATCTCTTCCAGCGATTGCTCCGGAGTCCACGGCGGAGTCGTACTCGCCAGCGGCCCGACCGCCGCTCGCCACTCAGGCGGCACCAGATGATGATGGATGTCGATCCGATGCGGCTCCCGCGACGCCGGTGCCGCAGCAGCGAGCGCCGCCGCCGATAACTGCGTTAAGAAGGTCCGGCGGGTCTGGTGTGCCACTTCCATGCGGTGCCCACGATATCATCTATGGCGGCATGTTGCGGCGTCCAACTCAGGATTTGTTGCGCGAGCGTCGAATCCGCTACCAGAACCGGCGGATCTCCCGCGCGGCGGGGAGCCTCCACCACCGGAACCTTCCGGCCGCTCACCCGCTCCACCGAAGCGATCACTTCCCGCACCGAGTGTCCATGCCCCGTCCCCAGGTTGAGCGCGATGCTCTCGCCACCGGAGGCCAGCCGCTCGATGGCTTTTAAGTGCACGTCCGCCAGATCCACCACGTGGATGTAGTCCCGTACCGCTGTGCCGTCGGGAGTCGGATAGTCCGTGCCAAAAATCGAAATCGCCTTCTGCTTGCCCAGAGCCGCATAAATAATGCGCGGAATCAAATGCGACTCCGGGTCGTGCTGCTCGCCGATCTGGCCCTCTGGGTCCGCGCCGGAGGCGTTAAAATACCGCAGTGCGGTCCAGGAAAGCCCGTGGGCCTGCGCATACCAGTGCAGCGAACGCTCCACGAAGCGCTTCGCTTCGCCATAAGGATTCACCGGCGCTTGCGGATGCGATTCCACCATCGGCACCTGCACCGGATCGCCATAAATCGCCGCCGTGGAACTGAAGACGATGTGCCGCACCCCCGCTTCCTGCATCGCCTCCAGCAGATGGAGCGAAGCGTCGACGTTCGCGTGCAGGTACTTGAACGGGTTCGTCATCGACTCGCCCACTTCAATGTGACTGGCAAAATGCATGACAGCGGAGACGTCGTGGGCCTGCATCGTTTCGCGCAGCAGCGCGCGGTTGCTGAGATCCCCCACCACCAGCGGCCCCCATTGGACCGCCCAGCGATGGCCTTTGCTCAAGTTGTCGTAGACGATCGGCTGATAGCCGGCTTTCGCCAGAGCTTTTGCGGTGTGGCTGCCGATGTAGCCCGCTCCGCCGGTGACCAGGATGGATTTCATGCGCTCCCTCTAGCGTAGTGGAGTGCAGAGCCGCGGCACTAGTAGGATTGCCGCGTAAGGGGCGCGACGCGTGGTTCACGAAAGGCTCCCCGTGTGGAAGAGTAGGCCGCGTGATGGGTGAAGAGCCAGCGGTGCAGGCCTTCGAGCGAATTGATCGTCGGCGCGAGTTTTTGGAGAGCCTGAAGGCTTTGCAGCTCCCGGTGTTGCCGGTCGGCCAGAAGGGCGGGCGGCATGTCAGAGTCTTCCACGGCTTCAAACGAGAGTTGGTAGGGAGCCTCCGAATCGAGGCCAAAGACCCATTCGAAAATGGCTTGGGTTCTGGCCAGATGGAAATCGGAAGTGATGATGTGCAAACCCCGCAAGCGTTGCGGGTCCGTGTGAATCACTCTCGCGAAGTAGGCGTTACCGATCGTGTCGTAAGAGCAGGTTTCCGTCAGAATACGATCCGCGGGAACGCCCGCCTCCATGAGATACTTCGCGGCGGCTACAGACTCGTGTATGGGGAAACCGTAGCCGTCGACGGGCGGAGGGCGATGCGTGGTGCCGGCGCTAAGCGTGATGATGTATTGGCCGGAATAGAGTTCCACCGCCCGGTCCAGTCGCCGTTGAGTCCAGCTAGGCAGGATGTCGTGGTCGCGGACGCCGCCGCCGGGAATCAGAATCGCTTCGGTCACTACTTCACTTCAGCGTTGGTGGCCGTCTCCGGACCCTGCCCCACCACTTGAATCACTACTTCGCCGTCCTTGGCCCCGTCGTAGTGCACCTGCTTGGCGTAGTGCGTCACGTAACTGCCCGCGGGAACTGGTTTGGTGCTTTCCGGATCGTACTTGGTACCCGTGCCCACCCACCACGTGCCGGAAATCACCGTGATGTAGCGATCATTTGGATGAAAGTGCGGATGGCTCATCTTGTGCGGACCCCATTTGCCCAGAATGATGTAGAGCCCTGGCTTGGCCGGATCTCCGTACAGGACCGCTTCCTCAATACCCGAAGGCTGCGTGACCCATTTGATGTCGGCGGGAAGCTTGATCTTGATCGCCGCGGGATTGAGGTCGGCGGCAGTGAGTGAACCGAACGCAACCAGCACCGCGGCCAGCGCAACCGGGGCCCGCCGGATCGAGGAAAGACGGATCGAAGGAAAAATGAACATGCTGCCTCCTGGGAGGATCGTGATCCTTAGCGTAGTATAGATTCAATCGCGATCCCGCTGCGGCCGCCGATCGCGCATCAGTCTCGCCACCTCGCGGCTGTCCGGCGAACCGAGCGTCTCTAGCCCGGCGATCACGCCGTCGCGGTCGGCTGCGGGGCGGTTCTGGTTCAGTTTCCACTTGCCCTCCAGCCGCTCCACCGCGATTTCGATTCCCACGATGGCTTTCATCTGGCCCTCGATAAACTCCGGCGGCGCGTCGGCGACGGACCACGGATGCGAGGAACCCGCCTCCTGAGAATCGGTCAGTTCATGTAGATGACGGAGCAGCGAGGGTGCGTCTTCGAACAACCGCGCGGAGCCCGACGCATGCACCGCGGTGTAGTTCCAGGTCGGGACCACTTTGCCGTGCTCTTGCTTGGAGGCATACCAGTTCGGGGTGATGTAGTGATGCGGTCCGGTGAACACCGCGAGCACCCGAGCGCCGGACGTGAGTAGGCGCCCGTGCGGATTCGCCCGCGCCATGTGGCAGCGCAGTAACCCGGCTTCGGCGTCCCAGAAGAACGGGACGTGGGAGGCTTCCGGCCCGTCCGGGCCATTCGTGACCAGCGTGCCAAACGGATGCGCCCGCAGGAAGGAATGCAAAACCTCCGCGCGGTTCTCGGCGAAAGCGGCCGGGTTATACATGGGCTTCATTATGCCACGCGTGTTTTTCCGCGCCCCGCATCTGGGCTAGCATCGAGCTAGGTGAACTGACGTGCTTGAAATGCCCCATTGGCAGGAGATCGGGAAGGTATTGCAACAGGTCGGCGTCACGTATCTGTTGACGGCGATGATCGGGTGGGATCGTGAGACGGAGGAGCACAGCACCGGCGTCCGCACCTTTCCGATCGTCGGCATGGCAAGCTGCGGATACCTGCTGGCCCTGGGTCCCCAGCCCGACGCGGCGGCGCAGTCCCGCGTCCTGCAAGGCCTGATCACCGGGATCGGATTCGTCGGCGGAGGCGCGATCCTCAAGGAAGGCGCCACCGTCCGCGGCACCGCTACAGCGGCCAGCATCTGGAACGCCGGCGTCATTGGAGCTTCGGTGGCCATGGGGCGCTATGAGATTGCGATCGTGCTGGCGGCGCTGAACCTGTTCACGCTGCGCGCCCTGCTGCCGATTAAAACCTGGCTCGACAACAAGAGGGAATCGCGATCATGACGATGACAGCGGCTTCCGCGAAAGATCGGACACGGCACGGCAAGAGCCGCCGCGACGCTGTCAGCCGAGCCGCCCAAGCGGAACTCCGGCCCAACGAGCGCAAGTTTGACGCCATCGACGTCCTGCGAGGAGCCGCCCACGGTAGAGTGCCGCAGTTGCTTCCGCTGAAGTACGGGCGGATGCAGGCCTCGCCCTTCGCGTTCTTTCGCGGAGCCGTCGCGATCATGGCGGCGGATCTCGGCCGCCTGCCGAACTCCGCCCTGCTCGCGCAATTATGCGGCGATGCGCACGTGCAGAACCTCGGGTCCTTCGCCACGCCCGACGGCAAGCTCGTGTTCGACCTGAACGATTTTGACGAGTCCATTCGCGGACCCTGGGAGTGGGATGTCAAGCGCATGGCTGCGAGCATCGTCCTCGCGGGAGCGGAATCGGATCACGAACATGCCGGATGCCGCGATGCCGCGGAACTATTCGTCGAGAGCTACTGCCGGTCGATCCGCGAGTTTTCCCAGATGCCGATTCTGCAAGTCGCCCGGCATCAGATTCATCGCGAGAGGAAAATTCGCCCCATTCACGCCGCTTTGCGGCAGTCCGAACGTGCCCGCCCGCTGGATTTGCTCACGAAGTTCGCGGAAAAAGATCGCCACGGGGTCCCCCGGTTCCGCGATCTGCGGCCCGCCTTCTGGCGCGTGCGCGGGCAGAAAGCGAAGGAAGTGCTCGCTGCTCTGTCCGGATACCGCCGCAACCTCGCGCCGGAGCGCCGGCATCTGTTCGATCTGTTCCGCGCCATCGACGTAGGATTCAAGGTGGTCGGGACCGGCAGCGTCGGGCTCCGCGATTACGTGGTGCTCTTCGAAGGCGGCGGCGCGAGCGATCCCATGTTTTTGCAGATCAAGCAGGAGGTGGCGTCGGCGTACGCGAACTACGTGGACGCTCCCCTTCCGCACGAAGGCCGCCGCGTGGCGGAAGGCCAGCGCGCCATCCAGCCTATTTCGGATCTGTTGCTCGGATGGACCACCGTCGGCCATCACCATTACCTGGTCCGCCAGTTGAACGATCACAAGGGCAGCATCGACTTGCAGAATCTTCGGGGCGAGGGGCTGCGTAGTCTGGCGCTCGTCGCCGGAGAACTCCTCGCGCGCGGCCATGCGCGTTCCGGAGACGCCTGTGAGATTCGCGGCTACTGCGGTTCCACCGGCAAAATGGCTCGCGCGCTGCGCGACTTCGCTTGTGCCTACGCCCAGCAAACCGAGATCGACTACGCGGCGTTCGTTGCCGCGATCAAAAGCGGGAAGATTCGCGCGGAGAAACCTGCGGGTTGAGAATGAGGATCTCCACGCGCCGGTTCGCGGATCGTCCCGTGGAAGTTTCCTCGGTGGTTTTCGGGTCAAGGGAGCCGTGGCTTTCTACCGACAAGCGGGATTCCTCGATTCCATACCGCGTGCTCAGCAGTTCCAGCAAGCGCAGGCTCCGCGCCGCGGCCAGGTCCCAGTTGTTGTGGAAACGGCGCGTGTGGATCGGCGTCGCGTCGGCATGGCCCACCAGCACAGCCCGGTTCGGCATCTTGCGGAGCACTTCGGCGATGGCCGCCACGGCCGGCAACGCGCCTTCTTGAATGAGGTCCTGGCCGGCCGGGAACAGTAACTCTTGCGGCAGGCTCACGACCACTCCGCGTGGATCCGGCCTGACGTCCAGGTGTTGCTCCGCGAGTTGCGACTCAATGGTAGGAGGCGCCAGCTCGGCCTGCCTCACCGGGGGTGCGGGCGAAACCGCCGCCGCGGCCACCGGCTCGCTGTGCAACGTCTTCGCGGCCATCGCCACGAACAGAATCAGCAGGATCGTCACCACGTCCAGATAACTCATCATCCAGCGGTCGCGGCTGTGAGTCGGGTGTTCGAAATACTTCGGCTTCATTTCGCGGACTCCTTGCGCAGGAAACAGGCCAGCCGTTCGCGGACCAGCGACGGATGTGTCGCGTCGATCAGCGCCAGCCCGCCTTCCGTCATCATCTCTTCCAGCTCGAACGCCTCGGCGACGCTCGCGCGAATGCGGTGCGCCGCCGGAAGCAGAATCAGATTCGCCAGCGCCAGTCCGTACATCGTGGAGACGAACGCCGTGCCGATGCCGAGTGCCACCGAGTTCAGGTTCGAAAACTGCCGCAGCACTTCGATCAGCCCCACCACGGTCCCGATCACTCCAATGGCCGGAGAGAATCCGGCGGCCACCTCCAGCACTTTGGCATCGGCGTCGCCCTGCCGCTCGTGCAGGCGAAGCTTGGTTTCCATTGTGGTCTGAAATTCCACCCGGGTCTTCACATCGATCGCCAGCCACAGCATCTCGCGCAGGAACGCATTGCTCGCTTGATCGATCTTCGATTCGATCGCCAGCAGCCCCTGCATCCGAGTCGTTTTAGCGTAGGCGAGCAACTCCTCCAGCAGCGCTTCGCGGTTCGTGGACGCCGGCCGAAGAAGGCCCAGTACCCGTTGCCCGGCGTGGCGCAGCGAACTTCGCGGCGTCGTGACAAGAGTGACGCCGAAGGTCCCGCCCAGTACGATCCACACCGCCGTGGGCTGGAAGAAGTACCGGAGACTGACGCCGGTGGAGGCGATTCCCGCGACCGTCGTCAGCAGGGCGATGGCGATTCCCGCCAGGACCCAGGGGTCCATCGGGGCCCGGCGTACGGACTCGGCCGCGAGGTTCGTCAGAGCGCTGCGGGCTAGGGTGGGTGTCGACACACACCGGTAAAGGCAATCGAGCGGCCAAAGGCTGGGCGTGCGGGATCAATGGGTTGTGGCATCAGAGAGCGGCGGGATCTTGACGGTCGGCGAGATGTTGGCGGCTTACTTCGAGTGCTTCTCCAGCATCTTGCGCCGCACCACGCCGCCGTAAACGTTGCCTTTCGAATCGACGCCCACCGCTTCGGCTCCACTGTGCTCATCGGTCGTCGATTCCTGATCTTCGATGAATGCCGTGACTTTTCCCGTCTTCGCGCTCCCGATGCGGATGCCCTTCTTCCATCCCGGTTGATCCGGCCCGTAGGATTCCGAATCGGCCACGTACAACGTATCGTCCTTCGTGATGAAGAGTCCGCTGGGCCGGCCGAACTGCGTCCACTGATCCAGGAAGCGCCCCTCCTGATCGAAAATCTGAATCCGGTTGTTCTCCCGGTCGGCGACGAACAGCCGCCCTTGGGAATCGAGCGCGAAGCTATGCGGCTCCTTCAACTCGCCCGGAGCGGAGCCCCGCGTGCCCCACGTCTTCAGGAATTTCCCATTCTTGTCGAACTTGACGATGCGATCGTTCCTCGTCGTCTTGCTGCCCGAAGGCCTGTGGCTATCGCCGACAAAAATGTCTCCGTTGCTTCCCACGATCACAGCGGAGGGCTCATCGAAAGTGTCCGGCCCGCTGCCCGCCACGCCCGCCTTCCCCAGCGTCAGCAGAAGCTTTCCCTGCGCGGTGAATTTGAAAACCTGATTTCCCTTGCCGTTCTCTGCGTGCGCATCGGTGATCCAGACATTGCCTTCCTTGTCGATCCAAAACCCGTGCGGAAAATTGAACAGTCCCGAGCCCCAACTGTTAAGCAGCTTCCCCGAAAGGTCGTAAACCAGAACGGCCGGTTCCGTGCGTCCGGCGCAATTGTTCTCGTGGCAGCGCCCCAGCACGTACAACTTGCCGTTCGGACCCTCCAGTGCGCCGGTGATCGCGGGCCACGCCATGCCCGCCGGAAGCTGCGCCCAATCGTGGAGGGTTTTGTAGGGAGTCGGCCAGTTATTGTTGGGGTCCAGAGTCTTCGGTGCCGGTTGGGCGGAAGCCAACGCCGTGAGCAGAAAACAAAGAGAGGGGAAAAGGTGCTTCAATCGGCCTCCTGGCGGGTGTGAAGCTACTATACACCCAGGCTTGAGGCCCGCGCCAGCCGAGGAGATTACTTGCCCTTCGGACGCTTGAAAACGGCAGTATAGAAGGATTCCTCCTCCCCTGCATGATGCAGGATGCCCCCCAGTTCCCATTCGTACTCGCCCAGATCGTTCAGTGCCTGGTCCAGATCAACCGAATCTCCGTTGGCATCGAACCGGAGCAGCTTGTATTCCCATTTCATGTTGGCTGTCGCAGTTGCATTTCGGGGGCCAGTTCGCGGGATATTCATCCGCCACGAAGACGGCGCGGCGGGCGAGCGTTCTCACCCAAACGCTGTGCCAAATCGCGGGTGAAGGCACCCAGAGTTAGCGCAAAAATTCCGGCTTCTGCCGTGTCCAATCCGTAAAAGCCTGAATCTACGCGGCACCCAACTCTGGCGCATGGATTGCACTTAGAGAAGCGCAAGTGCAAGGGAAGTAAAAGTGGCCCCGGTGAGGCGGGGCGGCTCGAAAGTCCCAGGAGGTGCTCTTATAGAACCCGGCACAAACAAGGGGGCGGTGGAGTCGAACGGCTTGGATGCAGTAGGGAATCGCTAAACGCTGGATCACGCACTTAACTTAAGTGCAGCGCCGAGAGCGCAGGACGATAGCGTGGAGAAAGATTTCCGGAAGAGCCGGTTCGGATCGCCGCTCCCTTTAAATTGTTTCGCAGTAAATTTCCTACCGGCGGCGCATCTTTGTCAGCAGCCGCAGCATCTCGATATATAACCAGATCAGCGTCACCATCAGGCCGAAGGCCCCGTACCATTCCATGTACTTCGGTGCGCCCTGCGCCGCGCCCTTTTCAATCAGGTCGAAATCCAGAATCAGATTCAGCGCCGCAATTACTACCACCGCCAGGCTGAATAGAATCCCGTACGTTCCGCTGCCGTAAATCGCTGGTACTTGGACTCCGAACATCCCCAACACCATCGTGGTCAAGTACACCAGAGCGATTCCCCCTGTGGCGGCAATCACGCCGATCGTAAACTTGCGCGTGGCGCGAAGCAGCCCGGAGCGATACGCCAGCAGCATCACGAAGCAGGTTCCAAACGTCAGTCCCACAGCCTGCATCGCGATGCCAGGGAACATCGTCTCCAGCATTCCGGACAGCGACCCCAGCACCGCGCCTTCGCACAAGGCGTACAGCGGCGCCGTGACGGCGGACCATTCCTTCTTAAACACCGTGACCAGAGCGAACACCAGCCCGCCGATGGCTCCCCCGGCAATGTAGGCTCCTATGGCGGAGGGATCTTTGCTGAGGGCGCTCCAGGTCATCGCCGCGGTGGCCAGCACACACAGGAACAAAATCCCCGTCTTGTGGATGGTCCCGTTCACGGTCATTGTCTCGCCGAACCCGGCGCGGACGGGGCTGGCCGTGAAGGTGTTTGAGTTAAAAGCGGGATTTCCGGATCGCATACTTCTATTATTTCGTACTGGGCGGCGCGTTGGGAATATCGTTGCTCGCGGTGCGGCGTTTGAATTTCCAGGCTCCGTTCTCGCGGACCAGCGTGTCGTCGTAACGCCCGCCTTGCGCGATCACAGGCTTCCCATCTGTCCCCGGAGTAATGTAGGCCCATCGCGACCACGCCATGGCAGTATCGCCGTGCACGTCGACTTCGAAATTCGACAAAATATGGTACGTGTTGCCTTTGTTCGCGCCAGGGATTTGTTTCTCCATGAAAGCCTTTATCTCGGCGGGACCTTTTACCGTCCCGAAGCCTCCCACCCACTCCCCATCTTTCGCGAACAGCCGGGAGTACGAAGCGAAATCCCGCGCATCCAGGAAGCGGCCGTAGTTCGTCAGCACCAGCCGGATCTCTTCCTTGTCTTCCAGCCTCTGAAGCCGGTCGGCCACGCTGGGCTTGGTTTGGGCCACCAGTGCCGGAATCGCGAGCAGAAAAAGCATCGTGCGCATGCCGTGCCTCCTGACGCTCGATTGTACTACCGGTGTATATTGACACGTCGGGAGGAAAATCACGTGACCAGAGTTTTACTCATGGTGAGTTTGGCCGGGATCGCACTGGCCCAGACGCCGAAGCCGACCTGCAACAAATGCTCGGCCACCTACATTCCGAATGAAGAGATGCAAGCCTACCTCACGCGCGCCACTGTCGCCTCCGTCAGCGATCAGCAGGTCCGCGCTCTTGATTTCGGCAAGGGCCACGTCGATATCGGCGTGGTCTATCGCGGCAAAGTCACCGGCGACGCTCCCGTGGCTGAGCACGACCGCGTGAGCGAGGTCTATCACATCATCGACGGCTCAGGGACTCTGGTCACGGGCTCGGACATCGTAGGCTGGAAGCCGCGCCCCGCCGGCAATCAGGCCGTGAAGATGCTGAACGGTCCCGGCGGAGACGGCACGTCGATCCGCAGTGCCGCGACGTACAATCTCAAAGCCGGCGACGTTGTCGTGATCCCCGCGGGCGTAGGTCACCAGTTCACGCGCATCGACGATCACATTCGCTACTTGATGGTCCGCCTCGACCCCGACAAAGTAACTCCGTTGAAGGATGAAGCAGCATCGAAAGCCGATCTGCAAAGCGGCGGCGACGGCAAAGGCAAGAGCAAGTAGCGGCTATTTCCACCACGCCTGAACCAGCAGCACCGTGCCGATAATCAACAATCCCACGTGGACGATCCTCAGAAACTGGCTCGCCGGCAGCCGCCGGTTGAGCAGCCGCCCCGCGAAAATCGCCACCAGCGTGCTAGGCAGCGCGATCAAGTAGAACCGGCTCACCGTCGGCGTCCACAACCCGGAGAGCCAGTAGCCGAACATCCCCACCATGCTCGCGGGCAAAAAGTACCCCTGCAAAGTCGCCCGAAAATGTTCCGGACTCCAGCGCCGCATCGATCCGTACACCGCCAGCGGAGGCCCGTTCATTCCATACGCGCCGCCGAGCACTCCCGCCAGGAACCCGAAGGCCCACGCGTAGCGATCGTGCTTCAACTCATGATGCGTCCTGCGGACCAGAACGTACAGCGCGAACAGTATGATCACGGCCGCCAGAACCGTCTTGACTACCGATTCCGCGGCCACTTTCAGGAGCCACAATCCCAGCGGAATTCCCGCGAACGTGGAAAGCACCAGCCATCCCGCGCTTCGCAGATGCACATGCCGCCAATCCTGTGCCACCGCGACCGCCGCCACCGTAATCGAAACCAGCACCGCCACTGGTGCCGCCACTTCCACGGGAATCACCAGCGCCAGAAGCGGCACCGCGATCAACGCCTCGCCAAACCCCAGCGCCGAACGGATCACCGTGGCCAAAAACAGCACGGCGGAAACTTGCACCGCCGGGGAGTGGAGGAATTCGCTCACGCTGGGTTTCAGTATCGTGTCCCAGTATAGTTGACGCCGAAAAGCCCGCCGCTATACGCTCGGATTGGTTCTCCATGTCACTGCTGCACATCCAAAGCGCGCCCACCGCGGAGAGCGCGGCCCTCCACCTCCACCCTTCCGACAACGTCGCAATCGCCCGCGTCGCGCTCACGGAAGGGCAAGTGGTGCGCGTAGCCGGACGCGAAGTTCGCGCCGCCGGATTCATCCCCGCGGGCCACAAGATCGCCCTGGCCGAGATCGCCCCCGGCGAACCCGTGATCCGCTACGGCAGCTTCATCGGCCGGGCCTCGCGCGCCATCCGCGCAGGCGAAGCCGTCCATACCCACAACCTCGCGTTCGAGGAAACGGCCATCGGCGACGAACTCCTCAACGCCAACACCCCCGTCCCCCCCGTCTCAACGGACGTCCCCACTTTCCTTGGCTACGCGAGAGAAGACGGCCGAGCCGGCACCCGCAACTACATCGCCGTAGCCGCCGCCAGCAACTGCTCCGCGCACGTGGTCGAGCTCATCGCGCAAAGTTTCCCCGCCGCAAGCTTGCCCGAAGGCGTCGACGGAGTGGTCGCGTTCCCGCATGGCGAAGGTTGCGGCCACACCATCGGCCCCGATACCCGCCAACTGGAGCGAGTCTTATCCGGCGTGCTGGATCATCCGAACGTTGCCGCGGGCCTCCTGCTAGGCCTCGGCTGCGAAGTCAACCAGATCGGCAACTACTTTCCCGCCGAGGCCACGCGCACCGACCGCCTGATCGGCATGACTCTGCAATCCAGTGGAGGCACCCAGCCCACCGTCGAAGCTGGGGTCCGCGAAGTGAAACGCCTGCTTGAGCGTGCCGCGGCCCAGAAGCGCGTCCCCGTCCCCGCATCGAAGATCGTCCTCGGCCTGAACTGCGGCGGCTCGGATTCCTTTTCCGGCATCTCCGCGAATCCCGCTCTCGGCGTCTGCTCGGACCTGCTCGCCCGCATCGGCGCGACCGCCGTCCTCGCCGAGACCACCGAGATCTTCGGTGCGGAGCAACTCCTGCTCCGCCGCGCCCGCAACCGCCAGGTCGCGGAGAAGCTGATGGAATGCGTGCGAGGCTATAAACGCTACTTGGGCCAGTTCACCGGCAGCAGCTTCGACGACAATCCCACGCCGGGCAACAAGAGCGGCGGACTCAGCAACATCCTCGAAAAATCGCTCGGAGCCGTCGCCAAAAGCGGCACGACCCCCTTAAGGGACGTCGTCGATTACGCCGAGCGCATCGCCTCGCCCGGCCTCGTGTTCATGAACACCCCCGGCTACGATCCCGTCTCGCTCACCGGACTCGCCGCCGGAGGCGCGAATCTGATCGCCTTCACCACCGGACGCGGCAGCGCCATCGGATTCCCCACCGTGCCCGTAATAAAAATCGCCACCAACCCTGGAGTCTTCGAGCGCATGCGCGGCAACATGGATATCAATGCCGGCCGGATTCTCGAAGGCGAAGCCTCCATCGAAGACATCGGCCGCGAGATCTTCGAACGCATCCTGGCCGCCGCGTCCGGCCAGCGCACGTCCAGCGAAATTCTAGGCCATCATGAATTCGTGCCCTGGCGCATCGGACCCGTCCTGTAAACCATCGAGGAGATCGCACATGAAAGCCACCGTCGCACTCACATCCCTATTCATCGCCGCCGTGAGCTTCGCCCAAACCACGGCGCCCGCGCGCGCAACTCCGCCCCGCTCGAACGCCCCGCGCCCCAATCCCAATGCCGAGCCAGAAACCTTCCCCCTCTGGGAGCATGGAGCCCCCGGCGCTCTGGGCGACGCGGATACCGATAAGCCCACGCTCACCATCTTCCGCACCACGCAGCACCAGAACGGCACGTCCGTCATCATTGCGCCCGGCGGCGGCTATACCAACTTATCGATGAATAATGAAGGACGCCAGGAAGCCGGATGGTTCAACGCCATGGGCATCACGGCCTTCGTGCTCAAGTACCGCTTGGGTCCCCGCTACCACCACCCCATCGAGCTCGGCGACGCCCAGCGAGCCATCCGCATCGTGCGATCCCGCGCGCAGGAGTTCGACATTCTCCCCGACCGCATCGGCATGATGGGTTTCTCCGCGGGCGGCCATCTCACCGCCACCGCCGGCACCAAGTTCGACGACGGCCAGCCCACCGCGCCCGATCCCATTGACCGGGTCGGCAGCCGTCCCGATTTCCTGATCCTCGCCTACCCCGTGATCTCCACCGATCCCGCCATCGCGCACGCCGGCTCCGTCCGGAACTTGCTCGGACCCAACCCCACTCCGGAGCAGCTCCAAGACATGTCAGCCGACTTGCACGTCACGGAAAACACGCCGCCCACCTTTCTGTTCTCCACCAATGAGGATTCCGCCGTCCCCGCCGAAAACACCATCCGCTTCTACCTCGCCCTGCGAAAAGCCAAAGTCCCCGCCGAGATGCACATCTTCGAAAACGGGCCGCACGGCGTCGGCATGGCTCTCGCCGACCCCGCCTTAAGCCAGTGGCCGAACCTCCTGCTCACCTGGCTCCGCGGCCGAGGCCTGCTCACTAAGCCTCCTGTAGCGCCGGCGCCCTGAGTCCGTAAAAGGGGCCCTAGTACTCGCAGAGGTAGAGTTCTTTCCGGCTGGTGGTAGGTGTATATCGCAATTGAACTCTTCCAGCCCCTTAGCCCAAAGTGGTGAGAGTACGCGATTTCGGACGTTTGACTCGGAGGAGCACCAAATGCGTCTTGCCTGGGGCCTTGCCTCAATTCTGTTCTGTCAGCTTGCGTCCGCCGCCGGCGTCGTTGCGATCTATCCATCGCCGCTGACGATCTCGCCCGGCGCCACGCAACAGTTCACCGTGTACAACACCACCGGCGGAACCATCACGTGGACCGTCAACGGAATCGCGGGAGGCAACTCCACCTACGGCACCATGTCGGCGTCTGGACTCTTCACGCCGCCTGCCACCATTCCCGCGGCGAACGTCGTGACGGTGAAAGCCACCAGCTCTGTCGCCGGCATTAATGGAGGCTCGCAAGTGTCCCTGGTCCAGCCGGTCCCCGCCATCTGGTCCACCTATCCCAGCACCGTCACTACCGGAACCAACATCAGCACCACGCTCAACGGCGCCAATTTCGCCTCGAACGCGGTTGTCAAAATCGGCGGTGTCGCCTGGACCACCACCTATATAAGTAAGACCGCGCTCAAGGCCACCGGGAATCCGTCCACCACGGGATCGTTCGCGCTGAACGTCACGAACCCCGGCAACGGAGCCTCCACCAGCAACTCAATCACGCTGACCGTAGGCGCGGCCCCGCCTCCGCCCATCGCCATCACCGTGAATCCGTCGAACACGTCGCTGGCTCTCAGCGCTACGGTCCAATTCGGCGCGACAGTAACCGGCACGGCGAACACCGCCGTCACATGGTCCGCCACCGCGGGCTCCATCAGCGCAACCGGCCTCTACACCGCTCCCGGATCCATGCCCGCCAGCCAGGTCGTCACGATCAAAGCCGTCAGCGAGGCGGATGCCACCAAGAGCGCCACCGCGACGGTGCTATTGCAGTCCTATAGCAGCGGAGGAGCCGGCAACGGCGCGGACCTCCATGCCGGACGCTTCCTCGAACAAGCCGCCTTCGGACCCTCGCTCGCCGATCTCACGTACATCCACCAAAACACCACCGCTTCGCAGGACGGTATCGACGCGTGGCTCGCGAATCAATTCGTCATGTCGTCCACGCCCATCATGACCCCGGCCTCCGGCAATTATGGCGACGTCCAATCCGCCACTCTGCATCGTCTCTCCACCGCACCCGACCAACTACGCCAGAAAGCGGCGTGGGCGCTCAGCCAGTTCATTGTGATCTCGATGAACAAGAACATCTACGCGGATGAATACGTTCCCTACCAGGCCATCCTTGCCAATGACGCTTTCGGGAACTATCGCCAGCTTCTGTGGGATATCACGGTCAGCCCGCAGATGGGCAAGTATCTCGACCTCGCCAATAGCAACAAAGCCGGCGTCGGCAGCGGCGCGAATGAAAACTACGCTCGCGAGGTCATGCAGCTCTTCACCATCGGTCTCAACATGCTGAACATCGATGGCTCGCCGCAGCTCGACGGCGCCAACAACCCAATCCCCACCTATCATCAGCCCGACATCGTCCATACCGCCGCCGCACTCACCGGCTGGACCTATCCCACCGCTCCGGGCGCCACCGCGCAACCGAATAATTTCGAAAACTTTACCGCGAATGTAATGGAAACGCGCCAGGCGAATCACGATACCACCGCGAAGACTCTAATCAACGGCTGCAGCCTACCGGCCAACCAGACCGTGACGCAAGACACCAACGGCGTCCTCGATTGCATCTTCAATCACCCCAACACCGGACCCTTCGTCGCCATCCGCCTCATCAAGAACCTCGTCACCAGCAACCCGACCCCCGGCTACATCGCCCGCGTCGCCGCCGTCTTCAACAACAACGGACAAGGCGTCCGCGGCGACTTGAAAGCCGTCCTCACCGCGATCCTCAAGGATCCCGAAGCCCGCCAGGACACCGTCACGCTCGACGGCACCGGCAATCCCTACTACATGCTGAATGGCGCGACCGTGAACTACACGCCCGGCCGCCTGAAGGACCCCGTCAATTTCATCGAAAACTTCGTGCGCGCGATGAACGGCCAGATCCCGGCAGGCACTCTCATCGCGTATAGCTTCGTCGCCATGGGAGAAACGTTGAACCAACCCAACTCGGTTTTCGGCTACTGGTCGCCGCTCTACCATCTGCCGCTGAATCCCGCGCTCTACGGGCCGGAGTTCCAGATCTACACACCCACCGAATCCGTGGAAGAAGCGAACATGCTGCAAAGCATCATCAGCATGCCCAACAGCGATCCCGGCATCGACCTCTCTCCGTTCAACGCCGCCGTCGCCAACACCAACGCCCTGCTCGATCTCGCGGATCAAAAATTCTTCTACGGCAGAATGCCCGCCGGAATCCGCACCGCCCTCGGCACCGCCATCGATGCCAATACCGACAATCCCAGCCGCGTTCAGACCGCCGTGTACCTGGCGGCTCTGGCCGGGCAGTACCAGACGCAGTTCTAAGGAGCAAATTCAATGACCACCAACACTCGCAGAACGTTCCTGAAACTCGCTGGACTCGCCCCGCTCGCCCGCTTCGGCGCGATGAACGCTTTCGCCAGCTCCGGTGTCGATCCGAATTACAAAGCCCTCGTCTGCATCTTCCTGTTCGGCGGCAATGACGGCAACAACATGATCGTCCCTGCCCCCGGCACCAGCGAATACACCGCGTACAAAAACATCCGCGGCTCGCTCGCCCTGCCCGACCCCAATGCCACCTTGCAAGGCATGACGATCACGCCGAAAACCTACGTCGGCCCCAACAAAACCCCAGCCTACGCGCTGAACGACGGCCTCAAGCTGGTCCTGCCTCTCTGGGCCACCGGGCAACTCGCCGCCGTCGCCAACGTGGGCCTGCTCGTCCAGCCCACAACGCAAGCGCAATACCAGGCCACCATCACCGGAGGCCCCGCCGTCCCGCTGCCCAGCAACCTCTTCTCCCACGCCGACCAGCAAGTGCAAATGCAAGCCGGCATCCCGTCCAGTTCCGCCTCCACCGGCTGGGCCGGCCGAGTCGCCGACGCCGTCTCCTCGCAGAACGGAGCCGCCAGCTTCCCGCCCTCCGTCTCCGTCGCCGGACCCGCGCTCTTCTCCAAAGGCAACATCGTCCAATCCGCCAGCCTGATCCCCGGCTTCAACATGCAGCTCAACGGATTCACCACCTGGCAGCCCGCCGTGGGCCAGACGCGGCAGACGCAGTATCAGAGCATCCTCACCATGAACAGCGGCCTCACCATGATTCAAGCCGCCGACAAAGTCCGCCAGGATGCCGTGAATCTCAGCGCGATGCTCTCCAGCCTCCCTCCGGCCTCGCCCTTCACGCGCGCGTTCCCGCAAACTGACATCGGCAAGCAACTGCAGCAGGTCGCGCAGATCATGCAGCTCCAGCCGCAGCTCGGCTTGAAGCGCCAGATTTTCTTCTGCTCCCTCGGAGGCTTCGACACGCACTCCGGCCAGAGCTGGCAGCAGTACAGCCTGCTCGGCGAAATCGCGGATGCCATGCTGTCGATGTACAGCGCCACGCAGGACCTGGGCATCGCCAACCAAGTCACCACGTTCACCGAATCCGAGTTCGGCCGCACGCTGCAACCCAGCGGCACGGGATGCGATCACGGCTGGGGCGGCCACCATCTCGTCCTCGGCGGAGCCGTCAAGGGCGGCGATATGTACGGCCGCTACCCGATGATGGCCGTCGGCGGACCGGACGACTGCCTCTCCAACTCCAACCCGTCCACGCCCGCCCGCGGCGCGTGGCTGCCCTCCACCTCCATCGACCAGTTCGCCGCCACGCTAGGAAAATGGTTCGGCGTCGACATGACGAACCCCAGCGTCGTCGCCCAAACCTTCCCGAACTTGGCCAGCTTCACCAACGCCGGCCTCCCGGCGGATTTGGGCTTCATGAGTTGAGCCTCGCGAGTTAGAACTTGTACAGCATCTCCACATACCCGAAGCGTCCGTCCTTGCCCTTCGGGTAGATCTGCTCCATCGCCGCGAGCCCCTGCGCGTATCCGAAGTATCCGGTGAACGTAAACTTGCGGTTGAACCGGTACTCCACATTGGTGTCGTACAGATTCGCCAGCGACTGTTTGCCCGAAGTGGACCGCCCCGTGTACCCGAACGTCCACGGCTGGAACGCTCCGCCCCCCGCATACCAGAAATCGTTCGCGTTCGAGAGCGCCAGCGCATGGAACTCGCTCGACGTCGTGATCTTCGAATGCGGCCTCAGGATTAGCATTCCGAATTCGTCACGATTGTTCATCATATTGAAGAACGGAAATTTCGCGAACGACCGCGGCGTCGGGAGCACCTGGAAGAACGTCTCGTGCTTGTTGTCGTTCGGATTCCCGTCGCCGGACCCGTTATAAAACCCGCCGCGCACCCAAGGTTTCAGCTTCGGCAGAATCTTCGGCTGAAATCCGCCCTCGAAGTCGATCGCGTTCGAAAGCTGCTTCTGCGTCCCCCAGCGCCCGGTTTGCAGCGCGCCCCACACCAACAAATCCACCGTGCCCGCCTTCGCCTGGAACGCATGCACGCTATGTCCGCCGAACGTGTTGATGCGGATATTCTCCGTATCGCCCTTGCGCACCGCCAGCGCCCGAGTATCTGTCTTCAGGATGTGCCGGAAATCGTCGTACTCCAGCACGAAGACCCGAGTATCCGCCGCATGCCGCCCCTTGCCCCACGTCTTCGTGTACGATCCATACCCCAATCCGATCCGGTTCCATCCCCACCCGTCCGTCTGAAACACCCCGCGCGTCGGCACTGCCGCGACGAACGTGATGTTGTCCGTTGCTCCCGCAAACGCATAGTGGACCCCGTCGAAGCTCCGCCCTACGTCTGAGAATCCGAATGTACCGATGAGTCTCTGATTAACGCGGTCCCGCTTCAACGCCGCGAGCGTCGCGTTCTTCGGCGCCGTCTCGCTGCCGTCCGAAAACTCAAACCGTCCGATTTGCAGCGTGTTCGCCTTGCTGCCCCACATCCGGTCGATCCGTACATACAACTGCTTCGGAAAAATCATCGCCGTGTTCTGATTCCCGTCATTGGCGCCGAGATAATTCGCGCCCAATCCCAACGCTCCCTGCTGCGCACCCGTCCCCGTCGGACTCGCCGGAAGCCCCAGCAGAAACGGCGCCGCGAATTCCGCGTTCCAATCCCAGCTATCGCGGCTCTGCGAGAATCCGATCCGCAGAATGTTTCCCGAGTATGCGTACCTGTTGTCGCCCGCCGTGGGCTGAAACCAGTCCCAGTCGTACATGCGCGAGCGGAGGCTTCCCGTCACCGTCACACCGCCGATCTTCAGCGGCGCAGGCGGCGGCACCGCGCTCGGTGTTGTCGTCGCGGTCTGAGCCGCGCACATCGCGGCGAAGCCGAGCGCGGCACCGAACAAAGGTAGAGACACAATTCGCATAGTCCTGGTTCCTTTCATACGGACACACTTCTGGTGGCACAGGCTTCAGCCTATGAAAGCGAATGGCGTCGTGGCCGGTAAAAATTTCTAGTGTGCGGGAAGGCGCCGCTTCCGGGCGAGCGCCGTCGCTGCCATCTCCGCAGCGGCTCGAACCAAATTCCCCATTTTGGGGTGCACCGGCACGATGTCGGGCTCGATGCCCTCCTCCGCCAGCGCCGTATTCATGATGGGTCCCACGGAGGCTACCACAAGGTCCTCCCGCAAGGCTTGACGCACATCTCGGGCGCGTCCCATCTGCTCCGCTACTTCGAGCAAGTGGACAAGCTGAATCGAAGTCGTAAAAATAACCACATCCGCCTCACGCTCCGCGATCCTGCGCACCGCTTCCCGTAAAGGCCCCACATCATCCGGCAGAGTCCATCGATACACCGCGATGGTCGTCACGTTCGCGCCGATTTTCTCCAGCTCCGCCGCGAACTCCGGATTATGTCTTCCGTACTCCTGAATCGTGATCCGCCGCTCCGGCCGCGCCTCGATCACCGGCACGATCTCTTTCCATGTGTTCGGCTCCGGTATCACGATTTTGCTCTTCACTCCCAGCTCATTCAACACCGTCACCGGCTTCGGCCCGCGCGAAACAATCGTCAACAGCCGCAGCGCCTCCGCGAACCGCTCTTGCGAGTACTTCTCCACCACCGCGTCCCGCAAGTACGTCAGCCCGACCCCCGTCATCAGCACCATCATGTCGAACTCGCCCGCGAACAGCCGCTCCGCCCACGCGAACACTTCGTCATTTCTCGAAAGCGGAATCTCCTGCACCGACGGTGCGACGAACGCGTCTCCGCTAAACCGCCGGACCAGCTGCTCCATCAGCTCCGCCCGCCGCGATTCGAGCGAAATCACTCTCAGTCCGCCAAAATCCATACTTCAGGCTGCTGCCGAATGCTCCCCTTCTTCACGCCCCATGCAGATCGTCACCACTCCATTGTCCACCCTCACTGGATACGTCCTCACGCACGACGCCTCTTGACCCGACGGCTTCACCACATGTCCGCCGTCCACCGAAAGCCGCCAGCTATGCAGCGGACACGTCACCGTCACGCTATCGCCCGTCGCGCTCACGATCCCGTCCGCCAGCGGACCGCCGCGATGCGGGCAGCGATTCTCCATCGCCACAAACCGGTCCCCTAAATTGAAAATCGCGATCTCGGTTCCGTCGATGCTCACGCTGCGCCCCTCGCGCAAAGGAATGTTCTCCTGCGGAGTAATGCGCATCCACTTCTGGGCCGTTGCTGTCATTGCATTTTCTCCATGGGTTGAATTTGCACGAACTGGCTCGCGCGAGGATTGTCGCGCTCCAGCCACGCATCGGTCGAGCGTTCCTTCGCCTTGCGCAGCCGCTCCAGCAAGCCCTGCTTCACTTCCTCCGGCGCGTACACCGTCTCGCGCCGCACCTTCTCGATTCCCAGCCGCTCCACGAAATCGTAGGTGCGCTCCAGATATACGCCGTTTTCGCGATAGTACTGGAAGAACACTTCGGCGGCCTCCAGAGCCTGCTCCGTCGTATCCACCGTGATCAGCAGATCCGCCTTGCGCACGCCCTTGCCTGCCGCGCCGCCGACAACCACCTGCCAGCTTCCGTCCTGCCCCACCAGCCCGATGTCTTTCACCGTGGCCTCCGCGCAATTCCGCGGACATCCCACCACCGCCAGCTTCGTCTTGTGCGGCGTAAACAGATTCTCCAAACGACGTTCCAACTCCACGCCCGTCGAGATCGCGTCCTGCACGCCGAAGCGGCAGAACTCTTCGCCCACACACGTCTTCACCATGCGGACGCCCTTTGTGTACGCCTGTCCCGAAGGCATCCCGAGCTCTTCCCACACCTTCGGCAGATCCGCCTTCTTAATGCCCAGCAGATCGATCCGCTGGCTCCCCGTCACCTTCACCATCCGCACGTTGTACTTGTCGGCCACATCGGCGATCTTCCGCAACTCCGCCGCCGTCGTCACGCCGCCGCGCATTCGCGGCACCACGCTAAACGTCCCGTCATTCTGAATGTTGGCGTGCACCCGATCGTTGATGAACCTCGCCGACCGGTCCTCTACATGCGCCCCGCTCCACACCACGTCCACCAGATAACTCAGCGCCGGCTTACAAATCTCGCAGCCGATGCCGTTGCCGTAAATCTCCAGCACGTCTTGCGTGGATTTGATCTGCTGCCCGCGAATAATCTCGCGCAGTTGCTCCTGCGAATACGGCAGGCAGGAGCACACCACCTTGACCTGGTCTTCCTTGAACTCCGGCGACACCGCGCGCAGCAGACTTTCGCACTTCCCCGCGCAGCTCCCGCATCCCGACGAGGCCCGAGTCCGATCCTTCACCTGCGCCAGCGTCGCCAGCCCATGCTCATGAATCGCACTAATAATCTCGCCCTTCGTCACGCCCAGGCATCCGCAGATCGTCTCGCTCTCCGGCATCGCCGCGATGTCGAATCCGCCGTCCTCGGCCGGCGGCGGCGCCAGCAGATACCGCCGCTCCGCTTTCAAATCCTTGCCGGACCGCAGCCAATCCATGTACCGATTCTCATCGCTTAAATCGCCCACCAGAATCACGCCCTGCAGCACGCCGTCCCGCAGCACCAGCTTCTTGTACACGCCCAGTGACGGATCGTCATACCGCACGCATTCATGATGGGGACCATCCGAAAAATCCCCCGCGCTGAACACATCCACGCCCGCGATCTTCAGCTTCGCCGCCGGAGCCGCGCCCAGGAACCCTCGCGTGCGATCGCCCGCCAGATTCGCCGCCAGCACCTTCGCCTGCTCCATCAACGGAGCCACCAGCCCGAACGTCTGCCCGTCATGCTCCGTGCACTCGCCCACCGCGTAAATGTCCTGCTCCGAAGTCTCCAGGAAATCGTTCACCACGATCCCGCGATTCACCCGCAGCCCCGCGCGCTTCGCCACATCCGCGTTTGGCCGGATGCCCGCCGCGATCACCACCAGATTCGCGCCCAACTGCTCGCCGTCCGTGAATTGCAAGCCCTCGGCGTGCGTATCGCCCAGAATCTTCTCCGTGCTCTTGCCGCACAGCACCTTGATCCCCAGGCTCTCGATCTTGCGCCGCAAATACATCCCGCCCTGCGGATCCA
Source organism: Bryobacteraceae bacterium (assembly GCA_036498815.1). Classification (GTDB taxonomy): domain Bacteria; phylum Acidobacteriota; class Terriglobia; order Bryobacterales; family Bryobacteraceae; genus Palsa-187. The sequence continues at coordinate 83,615 of DASYET010000056.1, forward strand.
ACTGCCGCTCCATCAAACTATCCGCCAGATGCACCACCGTCACATGGCACCCGCGCATCTGCAACCCGCGAGCCGCTTCCAATCCCAGCAGCCCTCCGCCGATCACCGCGACGCGAATCTCTTTGCCGGAGAGCTCAATCAAGTGCCGCGTATCGTCCAAACTCCGGAACACGAACACACCCGCCTTGTCCGTGCCCTTGATCGGAGGAATCAGCGCGCTCGATCCCGTCGCCAGCACCAGCCGGTCGTATTCGATCCAATCGCCGTCGCTCGTGCGCAGCGACTTCAGTACCGGATCGATCTCCTGCACCCGCAGCCCCAGCCGCGTGCGGATTCCGTTGCGCTGATACCAGTCGATATCGTTCAATACGATGTCGTCGAACTCTTTCTCCCCGGCCAGCACGCTCGAAAGCAGAATGCGGTTGTAATTAACGTGCGTCTCGTCGCCGATAATCGTGATGTCGAACGGCCGCCCGTGCTTCAGCAACTGCTCCACGAAGCTCACGCCGGCCATGCCGTTGCCCACCACCACCAAATGTTCCGCTTGATTCTTCAAAAGAGCGCTCATGCCACTTGCTCCCGTGCGAATTGTTTGCTGTGATGCTCCAAAAACCGGATCACTTCGCCGCGTAACCGGAAATACTCGCGATTCTCCACCGCCGCCCGCCGCGACCTCGGCCTCGGCAGCGTGATGTTCAACTCCATCCCCAGCCTCGCCTCCGGACCGTCCGTCATCAACAGCACTCGATCCGAAAGATACAGAGCCTCATCCACGTCATGCGTCACCAGAATCACCGTCTTCGGCTCCTGCTCCCACAAATCGAGCAGTAAATCCTCCAGCTCGAACCGAGTAATCGAATCCAGCATCCCGAACGGCTCGTCCAGCAACAAAAACCGCGGCTCCAGCGAAAACGCCCTCGCGATCGCCACGCGTTGCTGCGTCCCTTGCGATAGCTCCGGCGGCATCTGCGACGCGTACTCCGCCACGCCCACCAGTTCCAGATACTTCATCGCGAGTTCTTTCTGCTCGCGCTTGCTTTTTCCCGGATGCGCCTGCCGCGCCGCGAGAAACACGTTTTCGAACGCCGTCATCCACGGCAGCAGCGACGGAGATTGAAACACCAGCGCCCGCTCCAGCCCCGGCCCATCGATTTCCTTCCCGTCGAGAATGACGCCGCCCTCGGTCGCGCTCTGCAACCCCGCCACAATCGCCAGCACCGTAGACTTCCCGCACCCCGAATGCCCCAGCAGCGATACAAACTCTCCCGGCTGAATCCACGCGCGGAAATTCTTCACCGCCACATGCGGACCCGAAGGCGTTTCAAACGTTTTCGTCAACGATGAGATTTCGAGAGGACGTTCGCGCATCACTTATGCCTCCACCGCCACCGCATTCGCCACGGCCCGTGCCGCCGCGCGCTTCGCCGCTCCCCCGTCGCCGCTCGACGCCAGGAACTCGCTCACCTGCCCGCGCACCCAAATCGCTTCTTCGTCGTGCATCATCAGATCCGCCGCCCGAGGCCGCGCCAGCGATACCGGAACCGCCTCGCTCAACGATGCTCCCGGCCCTCTTCCCAGCGCCACAATTCGATCCGATAACAGAATCGCCTCGTCCACCGAGTTCGTGATCATCAGCGCCGTCGCGCGAGGCTCCTGCGCCTGGCACAACCTCGCCAGCTCCTGTTGCAGCGTCAGCCGCGTCAACGCATCCAGCGCGCCGAACGGTTCATCCAGCAACAGGATCCGAGGCTCCACCGCGAACGCCCGCGCGATCGCGACGCGCTGCCGCATCCCTCCCGACAGTTGACTCGGCTTCTTCAGCGTCGCCGCGCCCAGTCCCACCATCTCCAGATACTTCACCGCCTGCTCGGTGTGCTTCGCCTTGGACCACTCCGGAAACGAGCTCTCCACCGCCAGCCGCACGTTCTCCACAGCGCTCAACCACGGCAGCAGCGAGTAATTCTGAAACACCACCGCCGTGTTGCGCGGAAATCCCGTCACCGCCGCGCCCGCGATCAGAACCTCGCCCTCATCCGGCGCCACCAGACCCGACGCGATCTTCATCAGCGTCGTCTTGCCCGACGCCGACGCGCCCACGATGGAGACGAACTCGCCCTCCTCCACCGCCAGGCTCACGCCGCGCAGCACGTCGCGCTTGCCGTAACTCTTCCCTATTCCTCTCAGCTCAATCAGTGCCATGTTTTTTCTCAGCAAAAGCTAAGCCGCCTTCAACCGCGTTTCCGCCATCCCCATCAAGCGGTCCAGCGTGAACCCCACCATGCCGATCGTCAGGATGCACAGCAGAATGTGCGAATAAATCAGGCTGTTGTACTCCTGCCACAAAAACCCGCCCACGCCCGGAGTCCCCGTCAACATCTCCGCCGCCACAATCACTAGCCATGCGAGTCCCAGACTCAGCCGGAACCCCGTGAACATGTACGGCAGCGTCGCCGGAGCCAACACCTTCGTGAACTTCTTCCAACCCGAAAGCCGCAGCACCTTCGCGACGTTCAAGTAATCCTGCGGAATCGACTGGACACCGTGCATCGTATTAATCACCGTCGGCCACATCGAACACAGCGCGATCGTGAACAGCGCCGCCGGTTCCGATTGCCGGAACAAAATCAACCCCAGCGGCAGCCACGCCAGCGGCGAGATCGGCCGCAGCACCTGTATCGCCGGATCGAACATCTTGAACAACACCGGCGAGCTCCCCAGCAGGAAACCCAGCGGCGTGCCGATCAAAATCGCCAGCAAAAATCCCTTGGCGACGCGATACAAGCTGTACGACGCCATGCGCAGGATTCCCTGATCCATCTCGCCGCGCTTTTCCCACGGAGCCATGATGTACAGCTTGCTCTCCGACCACGTCTTCGCCGGAGACGGCAGATCCTTCGCCACCGTGCCGCTCACCGCCGCCCACAACAACCCCAGCAGCACCACGCCCACCAGGGAAAGAGCAAAACTTTCAATCGCCTTTTTCATCGCATTCATCCTTGAAGAGAATTCACCGGAAAGCTGGTCGCGTATTTCTCCGCGTCCTTCGGATCGAACGTGGCATCCGTCAACTTCACCGGAGCCAGATCCGTCGCCGTCACTTTCACGCCCATATCCTTCATCGCCGCCATGTAGAGATCCGGCCGCAGCACCCGCTCCGAAACGCCCTTGTAATCCGGAGCTCCCTTCACCATGCCCCAGCGCCGGAATTGGCTCAGCCACCAGTACCCGAACGTCCGCGACGGGAAATTGCAATTCCGCGCGGAGAAAATCATGTAATTCGGATCCTGCTCCGTGTGCCCGTCCCCGTAGTCGTACTTGCCTTGCAGCCGGTCGAGAATGATTTCCTTCGGGCAGTTAATATAAGTCGGCCGCGAGATCACGTCCGCCACATTCGGCCGGTTCTCCATCTTGTCGATGTACTGGCTCGAAAGATGCAGCGCCTTCAACACTGCCGTGACCGTCCTCGGATTCTTGGTCGCGAACTCTTCTGTGAACGCGCAAACTTTCTCGGGATGATCGGGCCACATCTTCTGCGTCGTCGTCACCGTGTAGCCGACCTTGTCCGCAATGGACCGCAGGTTCCACGGCTCGCCCACGCAGAATCCGTCCATCTTGCCGACGTTCATATTCGCCACCATCTGCGCCGGAGGAATCGTGATCAAACTCACATCCTTGTCCGGATTCACGCCGCCCGACGCCAGCCAGTACCGCATCCACATCGCATGCGTGCCCGGCGGAAACGTCATCGCGAACGTCAACGGAGTCCCCGATGCTTTCGCTTTATCCGCAAAGGCCTTCATGTCCTTCGCGACTTTCACCTGCCCTTTGAACTTGTTCGCCAGCGTGATGGCCTGCCCGTTCCGGTTGATCATCCAGGGCGCCACCATCGGCTTTACGGGCGAGCCCAGCAGCCCCATCGTCGAGGCCAGCGGCATCCCGATCAACATGTGCGTGGCCTGGTTCTCTCCTAGCGAGAGCTTGTCGCGAATCACCGCCCACGACGCTTCTTTGGAAACCGTCGAATTAATTCCGAATTGTTTGAAATATCCCAACTCATGCGCCATCACAATCGACGCGCAATCGGTGAGAGCAATCATTCCGAGGCGGACGTTCGGGGACTCGGGAGCGTCACTGGCATAAGCCGTGCCCACCCATCCTGCGGGGAGTCCCGAAAGTAAGGCCGACAACGGGGTCGCGGCGGCCGCTCGTTTGAGCAATGTCCTTCGGTTGAGTTTCATATTCTTCCTTGTGTGGTTCGAGCAACACGAACCGCGCACTGCTTGTAATTCGGTTCGCGCGAAATCGGATCGAACGCATCGTGCGTCACTTCGTTCACGTTGGTCTCGAAAAAATGGAACGGCATGAACACCTGCCCCGGCGCGATGATCTGCGTCACGCGTAACTCCACGCCGCGCACCGTGCCGCGCTTCGAAGCGATGTCCACTCGATCGTGAGCCCGCAATCCCAGCGGGCCCGCGTCCGCCGGATTCATCTCCAGCCACGCATTCGGCGACATCCTTTCCAAGATCGCCACCTGCGACGTTTTCGTGCGCGTGTGCCAGTGCTCCACCGTGCGTCCCGTGTTCAGCACCAGCGGAAAATTCGCCGTCGGCTGATCCGGAAACGGCTGCCAGTCGATCGCGAATAACCGGGCCTTGCCGTCTTCGTATTCAAACTTTCCGTCTTCGTACAGCCGCGAGGGAGACGTGTCCGCCTTGCCTTCCGGAAACGGCCACTGCAACCCGCCGTTCTCCTCAATCGCCTCATACGTCATCCCGGAGTAATCGCACAGCCGCCCTCGCGACACGCGCTTCCACTCCTCGAACGCATGCTTCGGTTCCGTCCATCCTGGAAACAACTCGTGCCGGCATCCCAGCGCCTGAGCGAGCCCCAGGAAAATATCGAAATCGCTCCGAGCCTCCCCGCGAGGCTCCACCGCCTTATTCGCCTTGCCCACGCGACGCTCGCTGTTGGTGTAAGTGCCTTCCTTCTCGCCCCACACCGCCGCCGGCAACACCAGATCCGCCAGCTCCGTCGTCGGCGTCGGATGAAACCCGTCCTGCACTACCAAAAATTCCAAATTGCTGAGCGCCTTCTCCAACTGCGGCTTATTCGGAAACGACACCACCGGATTCGTCGCGATGATCCACAGCGCCTTGATCTTGCCCTCGGCCGCCGCCTCGATAATGTCCGGATACGCCAGCCCTCGCTTTGCAGGAAGGCGCTCCACGTCGACGCCCCACAGCGCCGCGAGCTCTTCCCGATGCGCCGCGTTCTCGAACTTCCTGTACCCCGGCATCGACGACGCGAACCCCGCCTCGCGAGTCCCCATCGCATTGCATTGCCCCGTGATCGAAAACGCCGATGCGCCCGGCCGCCCCAGCTTTCCCGTCATCAGCGACAAATTGCAGATCGCGTTCACCGTTTCGGCGCCCTGCGTCGAGTGATTCACGCCCATCGTCCACGCGATCAACCCCGCCCGAGCCCTTCCGTACACCCGAGCCACATGCGCGATCGCATCGCACGACAATCCCGTGATCGCCGCCGCCCGCTCCAGCGGCCACTCCCGCAGCAGGAACCCTCGCAGCTCCTCGAACCCTTCCGTATGCTTCTCGATGTACGCGCGATCGATCAAATCTTCTTCCAGCAGCACCCGCGCGATCCCATTGAGCAGCGCGATATCCGTCCGCGGAGCCAGCGGCAAATGTAAATCACCGAGCATCGCCGTCTTCGTGACCCTTGGATCGGCCACGATCTTGTACGCCTCGCGATTCGCCTCCAGGTGCTGGCACAAAATCGGATGGTTGTCCGCCAGATTCGCGCCGATCAGCAAAATCACATCCGCCGCCCGGAAATCGTCGTACGCCGCCGGAGGACCGTCGCTGCCGAAGCTCCGCTTGTATCCCGAAACCGCGCTCGCCATGCACAGCGTCGTGTTGCCGTCGTAGTTGCTGGTCCCGAATCCCAGCTGCACCAGCTTGCCCAGCGTGTAGAACTCCTCAGTCAGCAACTGCCCTGTGCTGATCACGCCGAACGCGCCCGCGCCGTACTTCGCCTGCACCTCGCGCACGCGCCCCGCCATCTCCGTCAGCGCTTCGTTCCAGCCCATGCGCTCGAACTTCCCGTTCCGTTTCCTCAGCGGATACGCCGCCCGATTCTCCGCCGTCAACGTGTGATGCTCGCTCAGCCCCTTCGGACAAAGCTTGCCCAAGCTCACCGGATGCGAGTCCCATCCGCGCACCGCCACCGCCTTGCCGGCGCGCACGCCGATCTCCATGCCGCAGCCCACTGAACAGTACCCGCACGTCGTCTTCACCCAGCGCTCCGACACGCGCTTCGCCGACGTATGCCCCAGCACCGGATCGTGCGCGTACTTGTACTTCTCTTTGCGATTGTCCAGGCCCAGCAGGCGTTTGATCACGCAGCCTCCTTGGGCGTCAGGAATGTGGACGCGACGCTCTTCGGAACCACTCCGGCGAAGAACAAATACCGCCCCAGCGTCTCGCTCATCAGCGAAAACAAGAACGCCGCGATCGGATTCACCGGCACCAACGCGATCGCCAGAGCCACGCAACAGAACCGTGCGATCAACACCCTCCGCAATTTCCCTCGCTGTAACTCCGCCGCGCCGTGCAGTTCCTCCACCGGGGATCTCCACATCGCCACCAGCCGAGCCACCGTGTTGCTCACTTGCAGCACCGACGCCGCAATCGCGAAGCCGATCAGCCAAGCCCCGTGCCCCAACCCCGCCGCCAGCACCAGCCGCGGACCCAGCACCGCGCACGTCAAATAGAAATCGGAAAACGTGAACGGCAAATTCCACGCCGGCCGCGCCACCACCATGTAAATCCGTGCCGAGCACATCACGCCGATCAATCCGAACACCAGCGCCACCGCGCCCGCCTCGGCCGCCCACGGCAGATGCACCGCCAGCGCCGCCGCGTACACCGCCGCCGTCTCCGCGAATACCGAAAGCGCCAGCACCTCGCGGCTCAGCCAGCTCCTCCGCCAATTCTTCAACGCCCGATGCGCCAGCGCCGGCCGACCCAAGTGCAGCGGAGCCACCGCCAGCGCCGCTCCCGCAATCGCAATCGGAATCAGCGCCGCCCACGGCTTCAGCGCCGCGCCCGCTACACTCATCGCCCACAGCGTGCCCAGCACTCCCACCGCCAGCTGAATCATCACCAGCAGCGCGATCAACGAAAAGTGCGGATGCTGCGGATGCACCCGTCCGCGATCCACGCGCGCCAGCCCTTCGTCCATCCGATCCAAACCGCTCGGCAGCGTCACGCGAGTCGTCGACAAACTATCGAACGACGACGGCAGCCCCGGAGCATCCCCCGCCGCGTGATACTGCCGCCACGCCCGCACATTCACAATCTCGATCGCGATCGCCTCTTCCGGGCACGCATTCACGCACGCCGGAGCCATCCCATCCTCCAGCCGCGTGTGGCACATATCGCACTTGCCCACCACCCCGCGCTCCGGATTGTATTGCGGCACCCCATACGAACAATTCCACGTGCAGTACTGGCAACCGATGCAGATATCCGGATTGTGGTCCACAATCCCCGTCTTCGGATCTTTCGAATACGCCTCCACCGGGCACCCGATCATGCAGCTCGGCTCCACGCAGTGGTTGCAGCCCGTCGACATGTGCCAGCGCTGCGTCTCGGGAAAAACGCCGCCCTCCAGTTCGCCCACGCGGCGCCAGTTCAGCTCCGCCGGATTCCCGTTTTGTTCGTTGCAAGCCACCACGCAGCACTTGCAGCCGATGCACTTCGCCATGTTGAAGTGGAAACGGTACTGTTCGCCCTCGCGAGGCTCGCGCCCCGGCAGCAGATCCGGCGTGTCCGTGAGAGGAGCCGAAACCCGCAGCGAGAATCCGTGCCGCGACGGCTGATCGAGCAGTGGTAGCTCAAGCGGCACGAAGGGCCTCCGGTCGACGAGATTTTAGGGCTGGAAGCGCAATGCTCCCCACCAGGCACACTTTTCCCATAGATTCTTTCGGGCGTTCTTCAAGAACGCAGGTGGCGAAATGAAACTCAGGCGAAGATCCACGTAACGCGTGGTAAAACTTCGGCTCTGATGGCTACTGGGATACGGGGCTCAATCGGTGAGCGTGAATAGGCGGAGGGAAACGGGCTCCGAACAACTACTAACTACTCCCTGGAAACCCGTTTGTTGCCAGAATGAGGACAAAATCAGTCTAGCAGAGATCCGTTTTCTTGCCTAGAAGAAAGTTTTTATGGAGCGCATCCAAACCCAGTTACCACAGGCCGGATTCGGACGCCACTACCTGTATACAAGCGTTGTTCCCTTTGCGAACTGATTATGATAAAGTGATTCGCTGGCGTGCCCCAACCCAAGAGCCGTCATGCGCGTCTTCTTACGGAAGGTATAGATGAAGAACTTCATTCGAGCCGGTTTTCCCGCAACTCTCGCCGGCTCGCTGTTCCTGTTCGCCGCCGCCGTGGCGACGCCCCTGGCCCTCGCGCAAGTCGATCTCTCCGGAAGCTGGAATCCCCAATTCTCTGAGGATCAGCCGGAACGCATCCCCGGCCCCGAACTCGTCGACTATCTCGGCATCCCCATCAACGCCGAAGCCCGCCAGTGGGCCCTCAGCTGGGATCCGGACCGCCTCACTCTCCCCGAACATCAATGCCAGGTCCACACCGCCGCCTACATCTATCGTGGACCCCTCCAGCTCCGCATCTGGGAGGAGCGCGATCCCCAAACTCAGGAACTCGTCGCCATCCATCAATACACCAGCACCTATGAGCAGAACCGGACCATTTGGATGGACGGCCGCGCCCATCCGCCCGACTACGCTCCGCACACCTGGATGGGCTTCTCCACCGGCAAATGGGACGGCAACATCCTTACTGTATACACCACCCATATCAAGCAGGGCTGGCACCGCCGCAACGGCATCCCGTCCAGCGACCAAATCACTCTCACCGAACACTTTATCCGCCACGACAACCATCTGACGCACGTCAGCGTCGTCACCGATCCCATCTATTTGACAGAGCCTCTCATCAAGAGCGAAGACTATCTCGCCATGGCGAATCCCGGCAACAACTGGCTGTGGCCGTGCGAGTACGTCGATGAAGCTCCGGGCCGCCCCCAAGGCGCCGTGCCTGCCTACATGCCGGGCGAGAACCCGTTTATCAACGAGTTTGCCGGCCGTTGGGGCATCCCCACCGCCGCCACCCTCGGAGGAGCCGAAACGATGTATCCTGAATTTCGCCAGAAAATCAAAGGTTTGCCTGTACCGCCGAAGCCAAAAACGGGTGCCCAGTAGCGCACCGGACAGAACGTCGAGAGAGAGACGTCGGGAGAAAAGACAACGATGAGAAAGCTTCATGTAATGCTCGGCGTAGGCTTTGTAGCCGCCGCCGGACTCGCGGTCCAGGCTCTTGCCCCACAAGCCTTCGCTCAACAAGGCCGCGGTGCCGCCGCCGCGAGTGGCGAAGTCCATATTCTGAAAGTCCAGGGCAACGTCTACATGCTGGTGGGCGACGGAGCCAACATCGCCGCCTCCGTCGGCAAGGACGGAGTCTTTCTTGTCAATGGCGGCACCGCTGAACTGAGCGACAAGCTCCTCGCTGCGCTCAAGACGCTGACGGACAAGCCCGTCCACTACATCGTCGACACCTCGGCGGACGCGGATCATGTCGGCGGCAATTCCAATATCGCCCGCAACGGCGCTCCCGTCCTCGGCGGCAATCTCGGAGCCAGCAACCGCGGAGCCGCCATCGTCGCCCGCGAAAACGTCCTCACTCGCATGAGCGCCCCCACCGGCAAAGCCGCCTCCTATCCCGGCGATGCCTGGCCCACCGTAACGTGGTTCGAAGGCAACAAGGAAATCTTCTTCAACAACGAAGCCGTCGTCACGATGCCCGCCGAAAACGCCCACACCGACGGCGATAGCATCGTTTACTTCCGCCGCTCCGACGTGATTGCCGCCGGAGAAGTCTTCCGCGACGATACGTTCCCCGTGATCGACCTCGATCGAGGCGGCAACATCCAAGGCGTGATCGAGGGATTGAACCACATCCTCGACATCGCTATCCCGGAGCATGAACAGGAAGGCGGCACCTATATCATTCCCGGCCACGGCCGTCTGACCGATGAGCACGACGTGCTGGAATACCGCGACATGGTCACGATTGTGCGCGACCGCGTCCAGGCCATGATCAAGAAGGGCATGACGCTGGATCAAGTAAAGGCCGCCAAGCCGACGTTCGAATACGATAAGCGCTGGTCCGCGCCCTCCGGCCCCAATAGCACCAACGGATTTGTGGAGGCTGTATACAAGAGCCTGAAGAAGTAAGTCCGCCGTGGTCGAAGACCGGTCACTGACCGTGACTTGACCCTTGATTTTGTTTATTTTGCGTATTCGCGTGATACGCTCGAAAGACTGGATTTTTTTCGTGGAGGTTGTTAGTCGAATGAAGACCAAACTCGCCATTTTCGCCCTGGGCGTGGGAACCCTGGTAGCGGTACCTGCCGCTTTCGCCCACCACTCCTTTGCGGGCACTTATCTTGAAGATGCGCCGCCGGTGAAAGTCGAAGGAACCCTCAAGGAGTTCCTGCTGCGCAATCCGCATTCGTTCATCCAGGTGGAGGACGACAAACTCAAGGACGCCAAGGGCAACCCGGTGCGCTGGTCCATCGAATGGGGCGCCGCCGGACAGTTGGCGCAACAGGGCGTCGGCCGCGAATCGCTCAAAGCCGGCGACCACGTCATCATCATGGGCAGCCCGGGCCGCAACCCGGAAGAGCACCGTCTCCGCCTGCGGAACCTCGAGCGTCCCTCCGACGGCTACAAGTACGGCGGCCAGTTCAACTAGATCTTCTTTAGCGTTAGGGGAGCAACATGCTTCGTAGAATTGCGTTTGGTCGCACGCCGTACCTTCTTGCCGCCGCGGCGGCTCTGTCGTTCGTCGCGCTGGGTCAAGGCGGAGGCGGGGGCCGAGGTGGCGGCGGTGGACGTGGCGCAGGCGGCGGAGCTCCCGCCCCGGCCCAGACAGCGGCGCCCATCGATCTTACGGGCTACTGGGTCTCTCTTGTGACCGAAGACTGGCGCTTCCGCATGGTGACTCCCCCGGCGAAGGATTATTCCAGCGTCCCCATCAGCCCCGCCGGCCGCGCCGTGGCGGACCAGTGGGATCCCGATAAAGACATCGCTGCCGGACAGCAGTGTAAATCCTATGGAGCGGCCGCCTTGATGCGCGTCCCGACGCGGCTCCACATCACCTGGGCCGATCCCAACACCATGAAGATCGAAACCGACGCGGGCACGCAGACGCGTCTGATGCACTTCGGCAACGCTCCGGCCCCCGCCGGCGCGCCCACCCTCCAAGGCTGGTCCGCCGCGACATGGGAAGGCGCGGGCGGCGGAGGACGCGGCGGCGGTGGCGGCGGATTTGGCGGCCCTCCTCCGGCGGCTCCCGCTCCCAACGCGGCCGTCACGGCGGTTCCGGCGGGCGCAGGCCCTCCTCGCGCTCCGGCTCCCGCCGCGGGACGTGGCGGCGCTCGCGGCGGCTCTATGAAAGTCGTCACGACCCATATGAGCGGCGGCTATCTGCGCAAGAACGGCGTGCCGTATAGCCCCAACGCGCTATTGACCGAATACTACGACCGCACCACGGAGCCGAACGGAGACTCCTTACTCATCATCACCACGATTGTGGAAGATCCGCAGTATCTCACCGGCCAATTCGTCACCAGTACGCACTTCAAGCGTCTGGCCGACAGCGGCCCGGGCTGGAGCCCTTCCCCTTGCGAAGCCAAGTAGGCAAAGTAGACAACGTCGTCCTGGCAGGGGGCCCCCTTTGGATCTAACTCACTTTCACCTTTTACTGAATCACTTTCCGACCATCGGCACCATCATCGGCCTGGGCCTCTTCCTGATGGCCCTCCTGGGCAAGAGCAATGAGCTCAAGGAAGCCAGCCTGGTGGTGTTCCTGGGAATCGCGCTCCTGACCATTCCCACCTACATCACCGGCAACGCCGCGGAAGAAAAAATCTGCGGGCCGATTCCTCCCAACGCTCCCGCCGCCGCAGCGTGCACGGTTCCGGGCGGAGCCTCTAAGGCCATGATCGGTGAGCATGAAACCGCCGCCATGTACGCGCTCGGCTTCATGGAAATCACCGGAGCCTTCGCGTGGCTCGGCATCTGGCAATTGCGCCGCAGGTCGCATTTGCCGGCCTGGAACGCCGCAGTGATTCTCGGGCTGTCTCTCTTCACGTTCGCCGTCGTCGCGAAAGCCGCCAACCTCGGCGGAGAGATCCGCCATCCGGAAATCCGCGCCTCCCAACCTTACAGCGGCTTCCCCGCTTCCACTCAGACCAGTGCACAGCCGGTCCCCCTCAGCCGCCAGGTGGGCTCCTTCATCGTGAGCACCAAATGGGTTTGGCCCACCTGCGAGACCCTCCACTTCATCGGACTCTCGCTGTTGTTCGGCGTGGCCGCGCTGATCGATCTGCGCATGCTGGGCATGTTCACCAGCATTCCTTACCGGGCTCTCCACCGCCTGCTGCCGTGGGGCATCCTGGGCTTCGGATTAAACGCCATCACCGGCATGATCTTCTTCATCGGTGCTCCGGGACAGTACACCACCAACCCCGCGTTTCACTGGAAGATGATCATGATGCTGCTGGCCGGGATCAACGTAGTCTATTTCACATTGTTCGACGAACCGTGGGATCTGAAAGCCGGAGACAAAGCGCCGCTGCTGGCGAAAGCCGTTGCCGCCACCGCGCTGTTTCTGGTGCTGGGAGTCCTCTACTGCGGGCGCATGCTGCCGTTCCTGGGAACGGCCTTTTAAGGAACTTGAGTCAATGGTCTTAGGTCTAACAGTCACGGCGCTGGTGGTGGGAGCAATCGTGCTTACGGGCATCGTCGGATACCTGATCGACAAGGGCGCTGACTCCGAGCAACAGGAGAAGCATTCCTAATGAATTTCCTTCATTTCCTTGAGAACATGCCCTTTAGTATGTGGGTGCTGCAGTCGGGCTCCATCTGGGCGTATCCTTCCATTCTGACCGCGCACACCATCGGCATGATGATCGTCGCGGGCACGGCGGGCATCATCGATATGCGGTTGATTGGCGTCGGCGCCGGCATCCCCGTCAAGCCCTTGGAACGGCTCTATCCGCTGGCCTGGTCGGGCTTCTGGATCAACGCCATCACCGGCACCACGCTGATGATCGCCGACGCGGCCACCAAGCTCACGAATCCGGATTTCTACGTCAAGATGGTCTTTGTCTTCGCCGGCGTGTTCTTGCTCAAAATTATGCGCAAGAAAGTTTTCGGCGACCCCACGCTGGACCAAGGCCCCATCCCTTCCCGCGTGAAGAACCTCGCGTGGCTGTCGCTGGTTTGCTGGGTAGGAGCCATCACGGCCGGCCGTCTGCTGGCGTATCTGGGACCGGTGTCCGGCATCCCCGGTCTGACGAACCGTTAGAGCTCCGCTGCCGTCAGCAACTCCGCGAGATCTTTCAGGAACCACGCGGCCTGCGCGCCATCCACCACCCGATGATCGCTCGAAAGCGTCATCGTCAGCATTGGACGAATCGCCGGCGCACCCTCCACCGCCACCACGCGATCCGCAATGCGGCCCACCGCCAAGGTCGCGGTCTGCGGTGGCGTGAGGATCGCGCTGAACGCGTCCACACCGTACATCCCTAAATTACTTATCGTGAACGTGCCGCCCGAAATGTCGTGAGGCCGCAACAGTCCCGCCCGCGCCCGCTCCGCCAGATCCTTCCGCTGCGCGGCGATCTCCGAGACCGCCAGCCGGTCCGCATCGTGGATCACGGCGCCGACCACTCCGTCCTTCACCGCGACCGCAAGGCTGATGCTCACCGAAGGATTCAGTTGAATCGCAGCGCCCGTCCAACTGGCGTTCATCTTAGGATGCCGGGTCAGCGCCCGCGCCGTGAGCGCGACCAGCAGATCCGTCACTGTGTGGCGCGCGCCGAGTCTTTCCCTGGCGGCCCGCAGTCCCGTAGCATCCACGTCGCGGACCAGAAAGAAATGCGGCGCCTGGGTCCAACTTTCCGTCGTGCGCTTCGCCATCAATCGCGCCACCGCGCTGAGCGGCTCCGGCATCGCGTCAGCCGCCGCCTGCACATCCTCACTACTGATGGTGCCGCCGGGGCCCGTGCCCTTGATCTTCGTGATGTCGACGCCCTGCTGCTCGGCCAGCCTGCGAGCCTTCGGTGAAATGCGGGGCCCGCTTTCCGCCGGAGTGGCCGATACCGTCGTCGCCGGAGCCGCACGTTCCGCGGGAGCCGCCACCGTCACCGCGCGAGCTGCCGCCGTGACGGCCCGAGCCGCCGCCGTCTCCGCCTCTGCCGGAACCTGTTCCCCCGGCGCGACGATCCACGCAATCGTCTGCCCCACCGGCACCACCGCGCCCTCGTGCGACCGCACGCCCGCCAGCACGCCGTCCGCCGGAGCCTCCAGTTCCACCACGATCTTGTCGGTCTCGATCTCCAGCAGCCGCTCGCCCTTCGCCACCGGCTCGCCTTCCTTCTTAAACCAAGAGAGCAATTTCCCCGTTTCCTGCGCCATCTCAAGCGCGGGCATCACGACGCTGACGGCCATTAGTCTCCTGCTCCGACGATTTGCTCCGTCCTCGCGCTAGCTTCTACGAGCTCAACGACCCGCTGGCTCGGCGGCGGATCGTGCTCCCGCGTCGTCGGCAGCGGACCATCCACCGTGATGTACTGCGTCCCCGCCACCAGCAATTTCTCCGCCGGGAATCGAGTGATCACTTCATGTCCCGTCTCCGTCACCACGATCTCTTCTTCGATCCGAGCCGCGCTCCAGCCGTCCTTCGACGGCCAGAAGGTTTCGAGCGCGAACACCATCCCCGGCTTCAGCTCATGCGAGTGCTCCAGCGAAACCAGCCTGCTGATCACCGGCTTCTCCCAAATCGACAGTCCGATGCCGTGCCCGAATTGCAGCGCGAACGCCGCTTCCTCGTCGGGGAATCCGAACTCCTGCGCCTTCGGCCAAACCCCGGCGATCTCCGCCGTCGTGCGCCCCGGCCGGATCAGTGAAATCGCGGCATCCAGATAATCGCGGCACCGCTTGTACGCATCCACCAGCGCGGGCGAGCCATACCCGATCGAAAAACACCGGTAATAGCACGTCCGATATCCCATAAAGGAGTGCAAAATGTCGTAATAAACCGGATCGCCGGGACGCAGCACGCGATCCGAAAACACGTGCGGATGCGGATTGCAGCGCTCGCCCGAAATCGCGTTCACGCCCTCCACGTACTCCGACCCCAGGTCGTACAGCACCTTGCTCGCGAGCCCCACCGCCTGGTTCTCGCTCAAGCCCGGCCGCATCGCGCGATACAACTCTTCGTACGCGGCGTCCACCATCATCGCGGAAGTGTTTAGCAGCGTGATCTCGTCCTGCGTCTTGATCAACCGCGCGTCGGACATCAACTGCTGCCCGTCCACCACCGTGATGCCTTCCTTCTGAAGAGCGAAAAGAATCGGAGGCTCCACCACGTCGATGCCCAGCGGCTCCTTGTGCAGCCCGCGCATCTCCAGCTCCACCTTGATCTTCTTCGCCACGTTCTCCGCGCGGCCCATCTCCGGCGACATCGCGCCGCGCAGCAGCGAAATCCCCGCGCGCGAGCGGTCCCCCAGCCACGGACAATTCAACTGATGATGCCGCGCCGCCGAACCGAAGTCCCACAAAATCGGCTCGTCATTCTGAGGCAGCAGCGTGAAGCGCGAAATCTTATCCTGCGCCCAGGTCCCAATGTGCGTCGCCGTCAGGTAGCGCACGTTGTTCATGTCGAAACACAACAACGCGCCCATCTCGGACTTCTCCAGCAGCATCTTCGCGCGAGCCAGCCGCTCCTTGCGCAAACGGTCGTAGTCGATCCGCTGTTCCCAATCGACCGCCATCGTGCCGTACGTTTTCAGTCCCACCAGCCACCTCCGCTCAATCCGTCGTCCGAGCCAACCAAGCATTGTACTATCCCAGCCCGTAACGAGGATTGAGCCCGTACTCTTGTGAATCCGCGTCGCATAAGTCACAGGTTATACTTTCTAAATGTCTCGTTTTGCGGCGATATCAATCGGCTTGATGATAAATATTGGCGCGAATATCGTCCTCGCGCAGACCAGCCTGTTCACCTTAGGCGGAACATTTCCCGTCGGCCCGGGATCGTACACCACAGTTACAGCCGTCGAGATGGCGACAGCGGATTTCAATCGCGACGGGAAGCTAGACATCGTCACGCTCAACGCGGGGGATGGGACGTTGACGGTATTGCTCGGCGATGGGGCCGGACACTTTGCGCAAGCCCCCGGCAGTCCGATCAAAGTCATGACGGGAACGCCGCCGTTAGCCACGTATTCGAATGCAATCGCGACCGGCGATTTTAACGGAGACGGATTTCCGGACGTGGCCGCATTGGGATATGACTTGGCAGTCCTGCTCGGTGATGGAACCGGCCGATTTACGAATGGGAAGGGATTCGTCCAACCCAATTTTCATGTGAGCGGGACTCTCCTTATCGCCGGTGACTTCACCGGAGACGGAAAGCTCGATCTGGTCACGGCCGGTTTTGGCGGCAATCCATATCTCTGGCCAGGTGATGGATCCGGAGGGTTCGGGCCTTTCGCCTCCTTGCCATTTTTCTCCAACTACGTCACGGACATCGTAGCGGGCGATTTCAATGGGGACGGAAAATTAGATCTCGCCGTGCAGATGAGCAATGGAAGCACGCCGAGCGTTTATCTGGGGAACGGACTGGGCGGATTCCAGCACGGCATCTCGCCTCTGCCTACAGTGTTCGTGGAAACCGCGCCGGCAGCAGTGGGAGACTTCAATGGGGACGGCAAGTCCGATGTCCTCACCGTCAGTTATTTCGGCAACAACTTCCGCTCGGAGACGTGGCCGGGGAGCAGCAATCTAGTTTTCCCCTGGATTGCCGTGACTTCCCCTGCCCCGGGCTATCCACTATTCCCAATCACCGGAGACTTCAACGGGGACGGCAAGCTGGACTGGGCCGGAACCTATAACGGAGGCATAGTCGCCGTGGAACTCGGCGATGGGACTGGCGCCTTTACGCCCGCTCCGGGCAGTCCTTACGTCGTCGGCGATTCGCCCTACGGCATCGTGGCCGGGGACTTCAACGGTGACGGGAAAATTGATCTGGCAGTCGACACGGGAAATCAAGTGGTGCTTCTGCTGAACGGCATCACCGCAGGCGGACTTAAGACGCAAGTGATCCAGTTTACGAACCCTGGAGGCCGCACCTGGACGGCGACGCCCTTCACCATCTCGGCCACCGCAACGTCGGGATTGCCCGTGAGCTTCCAGTCTGCCACGCCGTCAGTCTGTACCATCTCCGGAAACTCAGTCGCGCTGGTCGGCGTGGGCACGTGTTCGATCACCGCGACACAACCGGGAAACTCGACCTACAGCGCGGCCACTCCCGATACGCAGAGCTTCGTGGTATCACAGGCGCTCCAGACGATCGCGATCTCCATTCCCCCCCTAGCAATTTCATCGTTCTGGGGAGTGCTCCGCTGCCCGTGAGCGCCACCGCGACTTCCGGCTTGCCGGTGACTCTGACGGTAGGCCCACCGGCAGTGTGCGCACTCTCGGGCAATGCGATCTCCGCTGTGGGCGGGGGCACGTGCAGCATCGTCGCCACCCAGGCAGGGAACACTTTCTACGCTGCCGCCACCGCAGGAGCCAACATCCCCATTTTGCTTCCGCAAACGATCACGTTCGGAGCGATCCCGGATCACGTGTACGGATTTCCGTCGTTCCCCCTGACTGCCACGTCGAGCGCCGGATTGCCGATCCAATTCTTTGCGAGCCCGGCGCTGACCTGTGCCATGGTCAACGATTTGCTGCACATTAACGGTACGGGGAAGTGCTCCGTAGAGGCGGGCGCGAGCGCCACGACGATCTACGCGCCCGCATCCGTCACGCAGACCTTCACGATCACGCCAGCCTCGCAGACGATCTCGTTCACGGCGCCTTCCGGTCACTCCGTCGGAGTCACGATTCAGCTGACAGCTTATGCGAGTTCCAATCTCTCGGTCGCATTCGTTTCGAACACCCCGTCGGTCTGCACCGTTTCAGGCATCAACGTCACGACGGTCGCGGCAGGAACCTGCTCCATCACCGCAACCCAGCCGGGGAATTCCAACTACACGGCCGCGGCTTCTGTAACGCAAAGCTTTACCGTCACGGGCTCCAGCCTCGAACCGCAGACCATCACCTTCTCCATCCAGGCTCCAGGCAATCGCGCAGTCGGCACGTCGTCTCCCCTTGACGGCGTCGCCTTCGCAAGCTCCGGGCTCCCCGTCACGTTTACCTCGAACACCCCTGCCGTTTGCACCGTTTCCGGGCCCATTCTGACGGCTATCGCTCCCGGGACCTGTACGCTCACGGCCAGCCAGCCGGGCAACAGCGTGTACGCTCCGGCACCGTCGGTGTCCGTGAGTTTCGCGGTGCTCTCTTCCACACAGCAAACTCAATTCATCAACTTCTCCCCTCTATTGACCGACACTCCGCTCGTCGCGCGTTCCATCACCATCAGCGCCACCGCGAGCTCGGGACTTCCCGTGAGCTTCTCTTCACAGACTGCCTCGGTCTGTACCGTTTCCGGGACCACCGTGACATTGATCAGCGTAGGTGTGTGCACCATTACCGCGGCGCAGCCGGGGGACAGCAAGTGGGGGCCAGCAAATCCGGTCACTGAGTCATTTCAAGTCCTGGGTGCGTCGATACCCAACATCTCCGCAGTGAAGAACGCGGCGTCCTTTCTATCCGGCCCGGTGGCCCCCGACTCTTATGTTGTCGTGTTCGGCACGAATCTTGCCTCAGTGACGGGAGATCCCACCACCACCGTTTCGATCGGTTCGCTTAACGCTTCCCTGATCTACGTCAGCCCGGGACAGGTCAATGTTCTGGTCCCGGAAGGATTCTATGGCGGGGGGCAGGGAACACTCACGGTTTCAAACAGCCAAGGTGCTTCCGCTCCGTTCCCGATCACCTTTGGACCGATCGCGCCCGGGCTCTTCACCGTAGATGCGGCGGCTACAATTCCCGCCGCACAAGTGATTCAAGTCGCTGCCGATAATACCCAGACCGTGCAACCCGTGGCGTCGTGCACGGCAAGTGGATGCGTCCCCGTGCCGATTGTCTTGAGCGCTTCGACGCAGTCGTATCTCATCTTGTATGGCACCGGCATCCGAGGGCTCGGGAGCCTGAACCAGCTCTCCTTGACCATCGGGGGCATGGGAACACAGCCGTCGTATGCCGGGCCGCAAGGATCATACGGCGGCTTGGACCAGATCAACGTTCTGCTTCCTTCCGCGCTCGCGGGCAAGGGCAATGTAGAGGTCGATTTGAATATCTTCGGAATCGCGGCGAATCCGGTCCAGCTTGTTTTCCAGTAGCAGCTACTTCCCGCACATCGCCCGCGCCGCCTCGAACACTTGCGTTTCCGTCGGCACCGTGGCGTCTTCCAGCGGCGGCGAGAACGGAATCGGCACGTGCATCGCGCCCATGCGCTTCACCGGAGCCTCCAGATCGTAGAACGCGCCCTCCGCAATAACCGACGCGAGCTCCGCCGTCGCGCCGTACCGGTGATAGCCTTCGTCGATCACGATCACGCGCGACGTCTTCTTCGCGGATTCAATGAGAGTCTTCTCATCCAGCGGCCACAGCGTGCGCGGATCCACCACCTCCGCGCTGATATCGAACTCCTCCAGCAGCTTCGCCGCGCCCAGCGCCACTTGCACCATGCTGCTCGTCGCCACCAGCGTGATGTCCTCGCCCGCGCGCTTGATGTCCGCCACGCCGAACGGAATCGTGTAGTCTTCCTCCGGCACCGGACCCTTCAGCCGGTACATCATCTTATCTTCGTAAAACACAACCGGATTGTTTTCGCGAATCGCCGTCTTCAGCAACCCCTTCGCATCGTACGGAGTCGACGGCATCGCCACCTGCAAGCCCGGCACGTGGCAGAACCACGCGTGCAGCGATTGCGAATGTTGCGCGGCGGAACGTCGCGTGGCGCCCAGAGTCGCGCGCAGCACCATCGGGACGTTCCACTTCCCGCCCGACATATAGTGCACCTTCGCGGCCTGGTTCACCATCTGGTCCATGATCAGCCCGATGAAATCGCCGAACATGATATCGACCACCGGCCGCATCCCCGCCATCGCCGCACCCACCGCGATACCCGTGAATCCGGCTTCGGAAATCGGCGTGTCCAGCACTCGCTCCGGTCCAAACTCCTGCACCAGTCCGTTCAAAACTTTGAACGCCGTGCCCGCCTCCGCAACGTCTTCTCCCAGAATGAACACGCGTGGATCGCGTCGCATCTCTTCGGCCAGCGCCTCGCGGACGGCCTCGCCCAGCGTCAATTCCCGCACAGCAGCGCTTTTTTCAGACAGGGCTACTTCAGGCATAAACATCCTCCGCGACTCTTTCGACCGCCGGATACGGAGCGGCAATGGCGAACTGCACCGCCGCGTCAATCTCCGCTTTCACTTCCGCGTGAATCGCATCGAGCGCCGCCCGGTCCGCGACACCCTGCGCCAGCAGCCAGTCGGTGAAGAGCTTAATCGGATCGCGCTCCGTCTTCCACTTCTGCTCTTCCTGATTCGACCGATAGTAGTCGCGCTTGATATCGCCCACGTGATGTCCCGTGAAGCGGTACGTATTCACCAGCAAGAATCCCGGCCCCTCGCCGCGCCGCGCCCGTTCGATCAATTTGCCCGCCGCCGCATGCAGCGCGCGCACATCCTGCCCATCGACCACATCCGATTCCACGCCGAACCCCGCCGCGCGCATCTGAATATCGCCCGCCGTAGTCTCGGTGAAGTGCGTGTACTCGTTGTACAGATTGTTCTCGCACACGTAAATCACCGGCAGCTTCCATAGTGACGCCATGTTCATCACTTCATACACCACGCCCTGCCCCAGCGCGCCCTCGCCGAAGAAACACACGCACACGCGCCCGTTTCCCAGCCGCTTCGCCGCGAACGCAGCCCCGGTGGCGATGCCCGCGCTCCCCGCGACGATCGCATTCGCGCCGAGATTTCCCGTGTCCGGATCGGCAATGTGCATGGACCCGCCCTTGCCCTTGCAATACCCGGCCTCTTTGCCCAGCAGCTCCGCGAACATCCGATCCGGAGCCGCCCCCTTCGCCACGCAATGCCCGTGTCCGCGATGCGTGCTCGTGATGTAGTCCTCGCGCGTGAGTGCTTCGCATACGCCGACGGCGACGGCCTCTTCGCCGATGTAAAGATGCGCCAGCCCCGGCATCAGCGCGCGGGTGTACAGATCGTTCACCTGTTCCTCGAACAGACGAATGCTCGTCATCTGCCGGAACATGCGGAGCCACAACTGCGTTTCGGAGGCACTCATTTCGATACTCCCGACATACGCGCCAGCACTTCGAAGACGATGGCGAAATCTTTCTCCGCCAGCCCCATCGCGCGCGCGGCGCTAAGATATTCATTCGTCGCGGCCGTCGTTGGCAGAGGAACGTCCACCTGGCGGCCCAGCTCCAGCGCCAGCAGCATGTCCTTCTGCATCATGTTCACGTTGAACCACGCCTCTTCCGGCTGCTTCAGCACGAACGGTCCGCGATACTGCACCATCGGCGATCCGATCACGCTGTGCGTCAAAACGTCCACCGCGATCTCGCGCGGAATGCCGCTCTTCTCCGCCAGCAGCACGCCCTCGGAGAACGCCAGCATCTGCACCGCCAGGCTCAAATTCGTCGCGATCTTCATCACCAAAGCGAGCCCGTTGTCGCCGACGTGCGTCACTTTCGGCCCGATGTCCAGCAGCAGCGGCTGAAGCGTCGCGAACGTGTCCGCGCGCCCGCCCACCATCACGGAAAGCTTGCCCGACGTCAGCGTGATCACGCTGCCCGACACCGGAGCGTCCACCATATCCGCGCCAATCTCGCGCACGCGCGCCGCCAACCCCCGGCTGATCACCGGACTCACCGTGCTCATGTCCACCAAAAACTTACCGGCGCTCAACCCGGCGAGCATCCCGTTCGGACCATCCGCGCACTCCATCAGCGCCGTGGAATTCGTCACCATGGAAAGCGTGACATCGGCCGCGGCGCACACCTCGCGCGGCGAATCCGCCCATTTCATGCCCTTCTGGATCAGCCACTCCGCTTTCGATTTCGTGCGATTGTAGCCCGTGACCGTGTGCCCTTTGTCGAGCAGACGATTCACCATCTCCCCGCCCATTACGCCGAGTCCGACAAAGCCTAGTTGTGCCATGGATTCGCTATCTGTAACAGTCTACCTGAGCGCATCAATCGCGAGAGAATCAGTCGCGCGACGCGGTCTCAAGCGCGGGCTCGCCGACGTGGCCGGCTTCCGGCTCGCGATCCGCAAACACGAATCGCCCCGCCACCGCCGCCGCCCCCAGAGCGATCACGGCCATTGTGAACGCGGCTCCGTAGCCGTACGCATTCGCGATCATGCCGGCAGAGAACGAACTCGTTCCGACGAACAAATCGTAAAACGCGCTCAGCAGGCTCACGGCGGAGCCTCGCTCTCCATTCGGAGTCCGCCGCAGCACCGTCGACGCCACCGACGCCCAGGGGAACGAGAATCCGAACCCGAGCAATCCCGCGCCAATCATCGCTCCGGTCCAGTTCGGACCCGTGCCCAGAATCGCGAGCCCCGCCGCCATCCCCGCGATGCCCGTGTAATAAGTGATGCGCGGATGGATGCGGTCCGGCAGCCCGCCCAGGAAGAATCGTGAGAGCAGCACGAATCCCGCATACACGGAAAACGCAGCCGGCCCCGAGTTCCCATGCTTCGCCAGATGTAGAATCAGAAACCCGGTGATCACCGGATAGTGAACGTTCACGAAGCCCACCGCAATGCCCGCGGGAAAAATCGATCGCCGCAGCCACCCCGCGCGCCGTGCGTGCGCGTGCGGCTGATAGTCCTCCGGCACGAACGCCAGCAGCGTCGCCGCGCAAAGAGCGGCAATCACCTGAAACCCCGCCGCGCGATGGAACGATCCGAGCAGCTGTCCGATCAGCGGCCCCGCGCTCACGCCTCCCCAGATGCCGCTGCTCACATAGCCGAGCGCCCGAGCGCTGCGATCCACGCCGGCCACTTCCACGGCCCACGCCGCGGCTCCCGTGTAGAGGCACGCCTCGCCGAAGCCTTGCAGCATGCGCCCGATGTACATGCTCGCGATGCCCCACGGCATGAAGTACGAAAGCCCCGCCAGCGTGCAGCTGAACAGCCCCGTGAGGAACGCGCTCTTGCGTCCCTTGTGATCCGCCAGCCGCCCCGCGAACAAACGGCTCGCCAGCGCGACAACGGAAAACGTCCCGATGACGAATCCGACCGTGCGGTCCGATCCTCCTAAATCAAGACGAATGTGCGGAGCCAGGGCAGGCAAGACCGTGCCAAAACCCAAAAATCCAAGGAAAGTCGCTGCAATGAGGCACCAGAAGCGCCCACGCAACGGAGTGGGTGTTTCCATTTCTCATCATCGCACGAGTTCTAAGAAAGGCTGTTCTGGGACAATAAGGGAGCTCGATGAAAGCTTTTCTTCTGGGAGCCGTGATGCTGTGCCTGCACGTCCTAACGGCCGTGGTCGGCACTGTGCTCATTGGCGGCGAACTCTATCGCACTTTTCGCTCTGGATCGTTCGCGCAAGGTCTCTGGCTCGAAACGTTTCTTTGCGTCGCCTTAGCGTTCCTCTTTGGCTACCTTGTTTTTCAGCTTCGACGAACCGTTTTAGCAAAATGGATTTGGGTTCCTGGCGTCGTTTGGTTCGCGTACTACCTCATTGCGGTCTATCGTGAGGGCTGGGCGCTGTGGCCCCAGTTTTCCGGTGCCGGATGCATTGAGCATCGGCAATACGGATACTGTTACGCCTGGTTCGAAGCTACAACTCCCACACTCCGACTAATCTTCTACTCGCTGGGCGCGTACGTCTGTTCGCTCCGAATCCCTACGGCTTCGCCGGTTCCGGTTCCTTTGGAGCCGGCAGTGGAGCTGTCAGATCGATCGTCACAAGCGGTGGTTCCTGCCCCGGCCGATTCCCTCGATCGAGGAACAAATTGATCCACGAACTGGTGCCTTGCAGCGCACGATCTCGCGGCGGAATGTAAGTCTTCAGCCCGTCCACACGATTCGCGGCCTTCGCGTTGTCGTAGACGGCCACCCAGATGCACTTCTGCTCCGGAATCACTTCGCACTGGCCGTGATTGGTGCCGCCGCATGGACCGTTGCGCAGATTCTTCGGACACGTCATCGGGCAGACGTATTCCATCTCGCCCAGCACGCAGTTGCCGCAATCTTTGCAGCCGAAGGCGGGCTGCTTGAACGTCACTTCCAAGCGATCCAGCTTATGCGCCAGCCCCGGATGCTTGTCCACCCACCCGAACACTCCGCTGAGCGCCCCGCGAATCGCGCTATCGTGATCGCGCTTCACCGGGAACATCGCCGCCATCGTGTCCACCACCTTGAGCGGGAACGACAGCGACGTCTTCGCGCGCGGCGATTCGTAAAAATAGAAGCCGTCCTTGCGACCGTAGGAGATCTCCTCGATAAACTCCTCGGCCCGCGGAGCGAGTTCCTCGGAGCGCTCGATGATCCCGCGAATGCGCGCCGCCGAATGCTCGCCGCCGAAGTACGCGCCCGCGTATCCCAGTCCGCGCAGCATCGCCACCATGCGAGCCGCGAACTCCAGCCTCGCCGCGACGCCCTTGTCTTCCGCCTTCGCTTCTTCCGTCACGCGCGCCAGCAACTCCGGCGAGACCCAGCATCCCGGCGGCTCGGCCTTGGCGAACTTCTTCGCCGCGCCCCCGGAGAGCACGTAGACGTTGCCCATCAGCGGAATCTTCAGCCCGCGCTCATCCACGTAGCGCTTCAACTCGCGGCACTTCTTCGAATCGTAGCCCAGCTGTGAGATGGCGAAATCGGCTCCCGCCGCCACCTTCTTTTCCAGCTTCAAATATTGGTACGCGCAATCGGCTTCGCTGTACTTGAACGGCGAAACCGCCACGGAGGTGTAGAACGGAATCCCCTTGGTCCTGAACTCGCTGACCATTTCCACCAACTGCACGGAATCCAGATCGTACAGCGACGGCCCGGCGTCCTTTTCCGCGCCCAGAGGATAGTCGCCCGTGATGGCGAACACATTCTCCATCCCCTGCTGATGCATCTGGAGCAGCGCTTCCTGCGCGTTCTGCCGCGTGCGATTCACGCACGTGATGTGGACGTTCGGCGAGAGCCCTCGCGCCTGCACGCCCGCTCCGACGAAAATCGGATCGAGCCCCGCGGATCCTCCGGCGAAACTCGTGATGCCCGCCGCCACCACTCCCGGAATCTGCGCGAGCTCTCCTGAGATCTCGAACAGCTTCTCGGCCGGAGTCTTGGCGCTGGCCACCAGTTCCACCATGTAGCAGAACTTGCCGCTCTGGTGGGCGTCCTTTAATGGATTCGATGCGGGCAATGGATTCGGTACGGACAACTTCTTTACTTCCCTTCTAATTCGCAGCGCACGATCCGCGCGCCTTCCACCATCGCCTGTAATTTCGCGAACGCCACGTCGCGGGGCAGATGGAACAAACCGCAATCCGGCAGGATTTGAATCTTCTCCGCCGGCAGAACTTTCAGCGCCTTGTGGATGTGCTCGGCCACCATGTCCGGAGTCTCCACATCGTGCGTCTTCACGTCGATCACGCCCAGCCCCAGCTCGAACGGCGTAGGGAATTCCTTGAACAGATCCAGATCCTCGCCGCCGCGCCGCGCGAACTCCAGCGTTAACTGGTGTACCTTCGCATCCAGAATCGCGGGGAACAGATAACGATAGCTGCCCTCCCACGACGGCTTCCCGTAGCGATTTCCGTAGCAGATGTGCACGGCAATCCTCGCGTTAACGCCGTCCACCAACGTGTTGAGCGACTTCACGCCCCACGGCAAGTCTTCCGGGAATCCCGAATAATACGGCTCGTCGACTTGGATAAACGTCGCGCCCGCCTTCACCAGCGCCTTCAGCTCCATGTTCATCACGCGCGCCAGATCGATCGCAAGCTCTTCTTCGCTCGGATAGAAACTATTCTTGATCCGCTTCACCAGGCAATGCGGACCCGTGATACAAATCTTCGCGGCGCGTTCGGTATTGTTCAGCAGGAACTTGAAATCCGATACCAGCCCCAGAGACGCCATGGGGATCTTGCCCTGCACCACGCTGTCGTAAAAGTCGTAGTAAAATTTCTTCGAAGACCGGTCGATCTGCACGCCGGGCAAACGCTCGACGAAATAATCGACCATATTGTCGCGGCGCAGTTCGCCGTCGGTGATGATGTCGAGCCCGGCGATCTCCTGGTCCTTGATCGCGGCTTTCACCGCCGCATCGTGGATCTCGTCCAGATCGTGGCGGCTGATCCGCCGTGCGAAATATTCGGTCTTCAGCCGTTCCAGCCATCCAGGCATGGCATAGCTGCCGACCATCATTGTGGGAAGAAGGGGAAGCTTCATCAAATCCTATTCTCGCCGCGTCGTGTACAGAATCGAGGTGCGGGAACCTTGGCGGTACGGGAACGGCACGAAGTTCACGTTGTAGCCTTCGCGCTCCGCCACCTCTTTTAGTAAAGCACCGTTCACCCAGTTGAGAAGCGATCCGTCCAGCTTCCCCGGTCCGTAGAACCCGATGCGGTACTGATCGAAGTCCGTCACAAAGATGTCTTGTACCTGCAAATAGCCGCGCGGATGCAGCAGCGGCAGCGTGTGCACAAAGCTTTCCAGCGCGCCGGAACTCAAGTGGAACCGCAGATCGCTGGGCGCTCCGCTGAGGATGTCTTCGAGTTTCGAAGCGTTCAGGCCTTCCGGGAATGGGAAGTCCGGCAGATCTTCCAGGCACACCAGGCGCTCTTCCAGCCGAACCGCTTTCCACACCATTTGCCAGAATTCGACGCCCCGCATGCGTCCGCCCAGGTCGTCCAAACGGCCGTCCACCAGCCGGTCCACCGCCGCGCGGAACTTCTCCATCGGAATATCGAACTCCGCCCCGATACGGACCACTTCGGTCATCGGAATATACGCGCGCACCTGTACGAAGTACAGGCGTCCATCGCGGCGCACCACTTCTTCGTCCGGCAAGTTGTCGTAAACGTTAGTGGAGTGGACTTGCAGGATCTTGTGCCGCAGGAACGACAGCGTCTTTAAAGGATTCAGCGCGTCCAGCACCATGAAGCTGCACAAATCCTCATGCCGCTTCACCGCCGGCCGAGTCAACTCCAGCGTCGCCTGCGAATAATCGCCCAGCAGGATGCGGAGACTCGGATAATAGCTGGTGCCCTTCTCGCGATCCATCTCCTGAAACTTATCCAGCCACAGCCCGCAGCGGATGCCGCTCCCCACGCCGATCTCCAGCAGGAAAATCTCCGCCGGAAGCTGCTTCTTGGCCTCCAGCTCATTGCACAGCTTCCAGAATTCGGCCACGCTATCGGCGATGTTCTGCGGATGGTGCCCGTCAGACTGGCCGCCCGGCAACGCGTTCTCATAACTCTGTCCCGACGCCTTCTCCCAATCGTTCAACCGCGACCAATACAGCTTGTTGAAGTCCCACACCACGCTGGTCCGCAGCGATTGAAACTCTTCAATCGGCAGCCGGTCCGCCTCTTCCGGACCTTCCCGCGCCGGATTCACGCGTGACATCACGCGCATCAGTTCGCGCCGCAAGCACCCCGGCGCCACCTGACGAGTATCCACCAGCAGGTCCATAATGGGCATCCCGTGATCGCCGCGATCGGACGGCTCCTGCGCCACTTGTACCACTTCCCGGAAATTCTGCTTGTACTGAATCCAATCCAATTGGATGCGCAGCCGCGCGAACTGCGTCGGCTCGATCAAACCCTCTTCCAGCAGTTTATACAGCGTGTCCACGACGTCCTGCGCACTCGTGGCGGCCGATTTTCCGTGGAGGTGATTGAGATTCAGGATCATATTGCCGAATCGCGGATTTTCCAGCATAGCGCGTTTCGCCCGCACGGTCAGGGTTGTGCATGCAGGAAATTTGATAGCTTCGTTCCGAAGCGTTGATTCAGGCCGCCCCTTTGATATACTTCCCTATGCTTCGCTTTGTCGAATCGCGACAGGAGGTTTTCATCATGCTACGACGCATTCTTCTCACGGCCACGGCCGGTTGCCTGATCTTGGTAGGAATCGGTGTGGGAGCTTTTGCCCAGCAGGGCGGCGCTCCGCCCGCGGGCCAGGGCAAGGGCGGCAAAGGCGGAGGCGGCGGAAAAGGCGGCGGCAAGGCCACTCGCCCCGCGCTCTTCCTGAAAGAGGAGTGGAAGCAAGGCGAGAAAGCGGGCGAGAATCCCGTCGGCGCGGCCAACGTCTCGAATCCGAACCTCGAACTGAAGCTCTACGGGACCTCTTCGAAAGAGATGGCCGTCACCGGAGCCTTCGGCGATGAAAACAATCCGATGCACCTGTGGACCGGCCTCTGCACCAGCGCCTGCGGGGCGACTCTTCGCGATAAAACCAACTTCGCCGACCTCACCGGCCTCGCGCGCATCCGCTGGGTCACGAAGATGTCGGGCTTTCACCAGATCCGCCCGATGATCAAGCTCGCCGACGGCACCATGCTGGTGGGCGATAAAGCCGACGGCTCCCGCACGGACTGGATTGCCAGCGAAATCTCCTTCGCCGACGTGCGCTGGATGAAGCTCGACCCCGAACGCCTCGTCACGACCGGCGACTGGGTCAATAATCCGGACCTCAGTAAAGTAGACGAAATCGGATTCGCCGATCTCTACGCCAGCAGCGGCCACGGGCCCGGCGGCTGGGCCGACGTCGGCTCCATCGAAGTGTTCGCGAAGTCGGTTCCCCGGTAAGCAGGAGTCTCGATCCATGAAGAAGGTGTTGCTGCTGTCGTCGGCCCTGCTCGCCGCCAGCTTGCCCGCGTTTTCCCAGCTCAATCTCTCCGGCGTCTGGGCCGACCGCATCACCGAAGACAACTACGAGCGCTCCGGCGGCCCGCCCCTCGGCGATTATCAGGGCATCCCTCTCAACGATGCCGGCCGCATGAAGGCCGACAGCCACGACCATTCTGAGTGGAGCCTGCCCGAGTTCCAGTGCCGCCCACACCCCGCGCCCTACCAATGGCGAGCCCTCGGCGCGGTCCGCATCTCCGAACTCATCGATCCCGTCTCGCGCGAACTCACCGCGTACCATCTCGAATACCTGCGCTCCATGGACCGCATGATTTACATGGACGGCCGCCCGCATCCGCCCGAATACGCGCCGCACTCCTGGTCCGGATTCTCCACCGGAGTCTGGCAAGGCAACATGCTGGTCGTGACGACGACGCACATCAAGGGCGCGTACCTCCGCCGTAACGGAGCATCGTTCAGCGACAAGGCCACCATGCAGGAGTTCATCACTCGTCACGGCAACTACATGCTGGTCACGATGATCATTACGGATCCGGTGTGGCTGGAAACTCCGTTCATTCAAACCACGCATTACGAATTCGATCCCGCGACCACGCTTTCTTACTATCCGTGCACCGTCAGCGAAGAAAATATCTCGACTGCGGTGCCGCACTTCCTGCCCGGGCAGAACCCGAACCTCATGGCGGACGATATTCCGGCCATCGGCGCGCGCGGCGGCGCAGCGGAAGACTATCCCGAGTTCCGGCAAAAGATGAAGGCAGGCACGGCCTCGCCCACCGCCGGCCCTCCGTCGAACGTGATGGCGAAGGCCTCTCTTCCTCCATCGCCGCCGAAAGCCGCCGATACCGCAATCCACGTGCTGCCGGTGCAGGGCAACATCTACATGCTGGTGGGCCCGTGGGGCAACATCGCAGCGTCCATCGGCAAGGCGGGCATCCTTTTAGTCGACTCCGGCCTCAAGAGCACCACCACGCCGCTCATGGCGAAAGTGCTGGAACTCGCCACGCAAATCACCGCGTCGCCGCAGCCCAACCATTGCGTCGGCCTGCACTGCGAATCGAATTCGCTCGGCTGGACCAGCCCGCTGATGAACACCATCATCGCCTCGCCCGCGCCGCCCAAGCCGATCCGCTTCATCCTGAACACCAGCGTCGATCCCGATCGCGTCGGCGGCAACGAAAAGCTGGCGGAGCTTCCGGAGACTTCGAAGATCGTCGGCGTCACGTTCCCGCCCGTGGGCACTTCGCCCTCCGCCACGGTCATCAGCCACGAAAACATTTTGAAGCGCATGAGCGAGAAGGGACCCGATGAGGCCCCCTCCGGCGCGCTGCCCACCGACACCTTCCGCACCAATTCCTACAAGCTCAGCGAATTTTTCAACAACGAAGGAGTCATGATGTATCACGAGCCCGCCGCGCACACCGACGGCGATAGCATCGTGTACTTCCGCTACTCCGACGTGATCGCGGCCGGCAATCTTCTGAACACCGAAAGCTACCCCATGATCGACGTCGCACGCGGCGGCACGATCCAGGGCGTGCTGGACGGCTTGAATCACATCCTCGATCTCTCCATCCCGGAGTTCCGCTCGCAAGGCGGCACCTGGGTGATTCCCGGCCACGGACGCCTGTGCGACATCGGCGACGTGGCCAATTACCGCAACATGGTCGCGATCATTCGCGATCGCGTGCAGGACATGGTCAATAAAGGCGCGACGCTCGCGCAAGTGAAGGCCGCCAAAATGACCATGGATTACGATGGATTATATGGGGCGACTTCGGGCCCTTGGACCACCGATATGTTCGTTGAAGCGGTGTACAAAACCCTGAAGAGGAGTACTTCTAAATGACCCGCAAGCTGCTGCTTCTCGCCACGGCCGGCATTTTTCTTTTGAGCGTATCCGCGTATGCGCACCATTCGCTTTCCGCCACCTACGTGAGCGACAAGGAAGTGAAGTTGGAGGGCAAGATCGCGGATCTGCTGCTTCGCAATCCGCACTCGTTCCTTCAAGTGGACGCGCCGGATGAAAAGGGCGTGATGCAGCGCTGGTCGCTCGAATGGCGCTCCTCCGGCCAGCTCGGCCAGGCTGGCATCAAGCGCGACACGCTGAAGGTCGGCGACGACATCACCATCACCATGAACCCCTCGCGCACCGTCGGCGACCATCGCGGCGCGCTGAAGACGCTGCATCGCAAATCCGACGGCTTCGGATGGGGCACGAATCCCGGCGAGACGATTGACTAAGTGAACCGCTCGATCAGCACCGGGCCAACTCGCGCCTCCGCCCACGCCCTCGGGGCAACGCGCGCCCTCCCGTTCTCACGCGCCCTCTCGTTCTCGCGCAAGCCCCCGTTTCTGAGCCGTGACCGTAAGGGAGCGGCAATCGTTGCCGCGTTCTTTTCCCTCCTCTCCCTCTTGTCCCCGCTTTACGCCCAGCCTCCCGCCGGAGGAGGCGGTGGACGCGGAGGCCGTGGAGGCGCAGGCGGCGGCCGCGGAGCCGCACCCACCCCGCAAGCCTCGGCCATCTTCGACATGACCGGCTACTGGGTCTCCGTCGTCACGGAGGACTGGCGCTACCGCATGGTGACTCCGCCCAAGGGCTCCTTCCTCGGCGTCCCCATCAGCGGCGCAGGCCGCGCCGTCGCGAACGCCTGGGACCCCGCGAAAGACGAAGCCGCCGGCCAGCAGTGCAAATCCTACGGAGCCGCCGCCATCATGCGCGTTCCCGGACGCTTCCACATCACTTGGGACAATCCCACCACGATGAAGATCGAGGCCGATAGCGGCACACAAATGCGCGTCTTCCATTTTGGAGGAACCGCCCCTTCGGACACGCAGCCCTCCTGGCAAGGCTACTCCGTCGCCGAATGGGAGCCCTTCGCCGGAGCCGCCCGCGGCGCACCCCGCACCGGCGATCTCAAAGTCACGACCTCGCACATGCTGCCCGGCTATTTGCGCAAGAACGGCGTGCCCTACTCCGCCGACGCGCAACTCACCGAATGGTTCGACCGCATCACCGCCGCCAACGGCGACACCTGGCTCGTCGTCACGACCCAGGTCGTCGATCCCATGTATCTCACCATGCCCTTCGTCACCACGACGCATTTTGAGAAACAGACCGACGCAACCGGCTTCAGCCCCTCCGCCTGCGAAGCCAAGTGACGGCAACCGCGCCCTCGCTTTCGAAGCAGGAGCGCAACACCTACATCGCGTGCGTCGGCGGCTGGGCGCTCGACGCTATGGACTACCAGATGTACCCTCTGGTGATTCCGGCGCTCATCGCGACCTGGGGCATCACGCGCGGACAAGCCGGAGTCCTCGGCACCGTCGCGCTCCTGATCTCCGCCGTGGGAGGCTGGCTCGCCGGCTGGTTCGCCGACCGCTTCGGCCGCGTCCGCACCCTGCAAATCGCCATCCTTTGGTTCGCCGCCTTCACGTTCCTCTGCGGCCTCACGCAGAGCTACCATCAACTCTTCGCCGCCCGCGCACTCTTGGGGATCGGCTTCGGAGGCGAATGGGCCGCCGGAGCCGTCCTGCTCGGGGAAACCGTGCGCCCGGAACATCGTGGCAAAGCCCTCGGCATCATGCAATCCGGATGGGCCGTCGGCTGGGCCATCGCGGCGCTGCTCTACGCGCTCTTTTTTTCGCTCTGGCCGCCGGACCTCGCCTGGCGTCTGCTGTTCCTCATGGGAATCGTGCCCGCGCTGCTGGTGTTCTGGCTGCGCCGCTTCGTGGAGGAGCCTCCCGTCTACTTGAAATCCCGCGCCGCCCTCGAATCGCGCCCGTCGTTCTTCGAAATTTTTCGATCGCCCCTCACGCGGATCACTCTGCTGGGCGCACTCATGAGCACCGGCGCGCAAGGCGGCTACTTCGCCGTCACAACGTTCCTGCCCACATTTTTGCGCACGGAACGAAATCTCTCCGTCCTGGACTCAGCCGGCTATCTCGCCGTCTCCATCGCGGGAGCCTTCTGCGGCTATCTCGCCGGCGGCTATCTGGCGGACCGCATCGGCCGCCGCCTCACGTTCCTGGTCTTCGCCATCGGCGCCGGAATCATCGCCGTCACATATACCATCGTTCCTTTTGGCGATTCCGCGATGCTCGCGCTTGGCTTCCCTTTGGGTTTCTTCGCCTCCGGAGTCTTCAGCGCGATGGGCCCCTTCTTCACCGAGCATTTTCCGACGCGCGTCCGCGGCGTCGGCCAAGGCTTCACATACAACGTCGGCCGAGCCACCGGCGCGATGTTCCCGGCCCTGGTCGGCTATCTTTCCGCGAGAATGGGCCTCGGTCACGCCATCGGCTTGTTCGCGGGAATCGCCTACGCAACCATGGCCCTCGCAGCGTTCCTGCTGCCTGAAACCCGCGGCAAGACGCTTGAATAAGGTCGATCCATCCCGCTACGCCGAAACCCATCCCGACGCGTTCCCACCCTTCCGAGCCGCGACAGTAATGGAGCGGCCTTCCGACGGCTCCGCGCCCTACATCCCGCCCGAAACGTCCAGGATCGTGCCCGTTACATAAGCGGCCTCATCCGACAGCAGCCACACAATCGCCGCCGCCACTTCGTCCGCTTGTCCGCCGCGCTGCATCGGCACGCGAGCCTTCAGCCGATCCACGCGCCCCGGCTCGCCGCCCTTGGCGTGCATCTCGGTATAGATGAATCCCGGCCGCACGCCGTTCACCCGGATTCCCTCGGTCGCAACTTCTTTCGCCAGTCCCACCGTGAACGTATCGACGGCGCCCTTGCTGGCCGCATAATCGACATACTCGCCCGGCGAGCCAAAAACCGCCGCGCGCGACGACACATTGACAATCGCGCCGCCCTTGCCGCCATGCCGCGAAGACATCCGCCGCACCGCTTCGCGCGAACACAGCATCGTCCCGATCACATTGGTCGCGAACATCCTCTGCATCCGCGCCGCGTCCATCGCCTCCAGCCGCATCTGCGTTTCGAGCGTAGCCGCGTTATTCACCAGAGCCGTGATCGGACCAAGCTCCCGCTCGGCCCTCGCAAACAGCGCGACCACGTCGCTCTCCAAACTCACATCCGCCTGAATCGCCGAAGCCGTGCCGCCACTCTCGCGGATTTCACTCGCAACGTGTGAAGCCGTCTCCCCATCCCGCAAATAATTCACGCACACCGAGTACCCTCGCGCCGCCGCGAGCTTCGCCGACGCCGCGCCGATTCCGCGCCCGCCCCCGGTGACGATGAGAACGCCCGCGCTCACTCGTAGCAGATCTCCAGCAGCCCGAGCACTTCCTTCTCGCTCAGCGGCCGGTCCGTCACGCCCATCTTTTCGAGCTCATGCGTGATCGGTCCCACGATTTGCGAAATCTCGGCGCGAGGCACGCCCGCCGCCTTCAGCGTCCGCGGCACGTCGAATTGCGCGATAAATTCCGCCGTCCGGTCCGCGCAAGCCATCGCGCCCGGCTTCGGATGGGCTTCGTCGAACGGAATCCCGTAGCCTTCCGCGATGGGCCCGAAGCGCTCCGCCGCCATCTCCGCCATAAACCGCATCGCGTGCGGCAGCGTGATGCAACTCGTCACGCCGTGCGGCACGTTCCACCGCGGCCCGATCTGGTGCCCCAGCAGGTGCGACAGCCCGAAGCGCGTATTCATTGCGCCATAAATCGAAAACCACGACGCTTGCAAGCAGTGTCCGCGATGCGCCACGCTCTCCTCGCCCTTGGTCTTCACCGAGGCCGGCAGATGCTTCACCAGAAGTTGGATCGACTTCGACGCCAGAGCATCGCTGATCGGCTGATGCCGGATCGCGTACGCGCATTCGATCGCATGATCCAGCGCGCGCATCCCGGTCGTGATCCAGAGCCAGTCCGGAGTCTCCGCGCACAGCGCGGGATCGGCAATCACGGTGCGTGGCGCGCCGCGCGGATCGAACACGCCGCCCTTCACGCGCGTCGCTTCGTCCGTAACGCCGCCCGCGAACGTGTACTCGGCTGCGGAAAGCGTCGTCGGCACCGCGATGTGAATCAACTCCCGCTTCGCCAGCGTGCCGATCGCGACTTTGCAGCTGTCGATCGGGCTGCCGCCGCCAAAGCTGATCAGGCAGTCCGCGTCCAGCCGCTCAATCTCCGCTTGCAGAGCATCCACCGTGCTGCGCGGCACGTGCTGCACCACGCCCGTGAACACTCCCGCGAGCCGCGATCCCGCCGCCGCCGTCACTTGGTCCAGAATCGGAAATCCGCCCAGCGTCGTCACGACCAGCGCGCGCTTCAACTCGCGCCGCTCCAGCTCCGCGCCCAGCGCCCCGATCTTGCCCGGTCCGTAAATCACCCGCTCCAAGCGGGTCAAATTGAATTCGCCAATAGGAGCATTCACGTGAGGCAGTATACCGTGCGCCGCGTGCCGCGTGCTACGATTTCTGCTGAAGAAGATGCCGATCTACGAGTACGAGTGCCGCAAGTGCGGCCATCAATTCGAGCAGTTAATCCTGAAGGACGCCGTGGCCTCGTGCCCCGAATGCAAGAGCAAGAAGCTGGAGCAACTGCTCTCTTCTTTCGCTGTCAGCTCGCAAGAGCGCAGCGAAGCGAACGTGAAAGCCGCGCGCCAGCGCCTGGCCGGCAGCAAGGACTATCGGGATCAAAAGGTGGCCGAGGCGGACGAAATCCGCGAACACAGCGCCGAAGTCGATCCCTCCCCGCGGCCGCAGAAAAAAGCCACGAAGGTCGTGTCGCGGAAGCGCAAGCGCTAGCGGCACAGGCTTCAGCCTGTGATCATCGCCTTCCACGCTTCCGGATCCTGCCCGATACTAATCCCGCTCCCCCCGCGAACCAGCGGCAGCCGCAGCAACTCCGGATTCTTCTCAATCCTCGCCAGCATCTCGTCATCCGACACGCGCAGATACTTCAGCCCGCCGTCAACGTACGCCTTGCTCTCCGTGTCCAGCAGGCCCGCCATTCCGAAGCGTTGAACGAAGCGATTGATCTCGCCGCGAGCCATCGGCTTCTGCTTCAAGTCGATAAACTGAATCGTCGCTCGTCGCTCCTTAAAGAACCGCTCCGCCGCCCGCGTAGCCGAAGATTTCTTCACTCCAAAAATCTGAACCCCGACCATTGTTTCGATCCCGGCCCGCGCTACTTCGCCGCCGGATACGCCAGATTCTTGCTGAAGAACGCGAGCACCACGTGTTCCATCCGGTCCACAATGTGATTCGTGTGGTCGCCGTCGTACACTTCGAACGCCACCGGAATCCCGTAGCCCGTCAGGACGCGATTCAACTCTCGATTGCTCGCCGCGAGGGAATCCTTATCGCCCACGTCGATGCCGATGTGCATCGTCTTCAGGTTGGTCCAATACTGATCCACCATCGCCAGCGGAGCATTCGCCACCCACCGCGCCACCACCGCCGGTTGAATCTTGCCGTCCTTGGCCGGCAGATCGAAATAGAACGGCGGATTCTGCGGATTCGGCGACCAAGCCGCCGCCTCCGCCAGCAGCGTCGCGAGCCCTCGCTCGGCGCCCTTGGCATCCTCCGGACTCTTCAACTTCTCCGCCGCCGCAGACCCGTTCGGATTCGGATTCAACCCCGCGCTGAGGCAGCAGCCGCTTAAAACGTAAATGCTCGAATACGTTTGTGGATATTTCATCGCGATGCGGATCGTCCCATAGCCGCCCATCGAATGCCCCGCCAACCCGCGGCTCGCGCGATCCGCGACCGTCCGGAAGTGGCTGTCGACGTACTCCACCAGATCCTTCGCGATGAAGCCCTCCCAATCCCCCGTCGTCACGGAGTTCGAAAACATGCTGCCCTGATAAATCGTGTACGCGTTCGGCATCACCAGGATCGTGTCCTTGGCGCCGCCGCTCGTGAACGCCCGATCCGCCGCCGCCGTCATCGTGTTGCCGTTGACGAAGGAGCCTCGCCCCTCCGGCCCGAACCACCCGATGTCGGAGTTCGTGTAGCCATGCAGCAAATACAGCACCGGATACCGCCGATTCGGCTGGCTCGCATAACTCGGCGGCAGATAAATCGAAACGTCGCGATCCACAGGCTCGCCGGAAAGATTCCCTTCGAGCGACTTCCCGTGCACTTTCACGCGCTGATACGTGCCCTTTGCAGGCTCGGCCGCGTGTGCCGCCACCAAGCCCAGTGCCGCGAAAACCACGAAACTGATCTGCTGTAAGGAGCCTCGCATCATTTCTTCCCTCCCTCAAACGCCAGATGCTCAGAGAAAAACGGCAGCACCTTCGTCGCGAAATTCAATCCCACCTGGCCGTTGTGATCGCCCTCAAACGTCTCAAACCCGTGCGCGACTCCGGCCCGCGTCAGCGCCTCATCCATATCGCGATTCGTCGCCAGCAAATTATCCTGCGTGCCGACGTTCATCTGAATCGCCGACATTTTCTTCAGCGCCGGCGCATACTGCTCCAGCATCACCATGAGCGAGTTCGCCATCCATTTCGCGGCGATCACGGGCTGCGGCTTGCCGTCCTTCACTGGTAGATCGAAAAACAGCGGACCATTCTTCGCATTGCCCGACCACGCCGCCGCGCGCGCCAGTGGAGACTTCTGCCCGAAAGCGATTTTCGCCGCGTCTTCCTTCGTCTTCACCGCCTCCAGCGCCGTCATCGCCGGCGTCACTTCGCCCGTGTCCAGCATGCAGCACGCCGACATCGCGTACAACGCCGAGTACACATCCGGATGCTTCATGCCTTCGCGAAACGTCCCGTAGCCGCCCATCGAATGCCCGGCGAGCCCGCGGCTCCGCCGGTCCGCGATCGTCCGATAGTGGCTGTCGACATACTGCACCAGCTCCACGCCGAGAAACGTATCCCAATCGCCTGTCGTCGGCGAGTTCGAATAAAAACTTCCGTTCTGCAAGGAGAAAGCGTCCGGAGCCACCAGAATCATCTCCTTCGCCGTGCCCTTCGCCACGTCGCGTTCCAGCGCGGAGAAATCCGTGAAGCCCACCCATTGCTCCGCGTGCAGGCCGTAGCCGTGCAGCAGATACAGCACCGGGAAGCGGCGATTCGGCTGGCTCGCATAACTCGGCGGCAGGTACACGAACACGTCGCGATCCGCGGCATCGCCCTCCAGATTTCCTTCGAGCGATTTGCCGTGCACCTTGAGGCGCTCCAGCTTGCCCTTGATATCTTTCTCCACGTCGGCCACCGGCCGGATCAAATTGTTCCCCTTGGGCGCGGCCTTATTCTGCGAAAACAGGAGCCCCGCGGCGAGAAGCGTCGCGCCGGACGCGGTGAGAAAAGTTCGAAGGGAAGTCATAACCGGGTCCATTGTACATCGCCTGTAACAAGGATCTGAGACGATGTATGGGTGCCCGGCCAAGCCCACAAACGCGTCCAAGTTCGCCCCGCCGCGACCGCCGACATGGCGGCCATTCGCGGCCTGATCCGGCTCTTTCCGAAAGTTCTGGTGCAGCGGAGCCTGCCACGCGTGGCGTCTTTCTTCCTCGCGCGCGCCGACGGCAAGATCGTCGGCTGCTGCGCGCTCCAGATTTATTCGAAGCGCCTGGCCGAAGTGCGGAGCCTCGCCGTCCACCCTGACTATCAGGACCACGGCGTCGCGTCGAAGCTGGTCGAATGCTGCACGCAGCGCGCGCGCGAGCGCGGAGTCCGCGAACTGTTCGCCGTCACCAGCCAAACGTCATTTTTCGAGCGCCTCGGCTTCGCCACGTTCCGCCGCGAAAAAACCGCGATGTTTCTCGAAGTGACGCCCTACAGTTCCCACAACTCCGACGCGAGCAATCCCGCGCGCGAAGTCTCCTCCTCGGTCAAGCGGAACCCGTAGCGAGCCAGCACGGGCCGGTGGTCCACCAGCCGCTGGTTCTTCAAACCCGCCGTCACGCGGAAAAACAAATAGAGCCCGCGTAAATATAGCCGCGCCCATCGAGGCTCGCGAAATTCGGAAATCAGCCAACGTGCCCCGGGCCGCGCGGCTTCCGACACTCGCCGCACCAGCGTCTCCACGCCGCGCTGATCCAGACAATCGAGAAAGAAATGCGCGACGATCAAGTCGTACTCCGCGCGAGGCAGCGGAAACTCGAGCGCATCGAAGTGCCGGTACGTCACTCGATCTTCGCCTGCCCGCTCCCGAGCCAGCTCCAGCATGCGGGCGCTCGCATCCACGGCATCCGCACGCAGCGCCCGATTCTGCGCGACGAGTCGAGCCAGAAACCGCCCATCGCCATCCCCCAGCAGCAGCGCGCGCTTCGCATCGGCCACTTCGGCAAGATACCGGAACCGCCGCCGCTCCAGCTCCCGGCCATACGCCGCGTACTCCAGCCAGCGGTACACGCGCGCGATGCGGTCGAAACTCAAACGGGAATTCCCACCAGGGGAAGAAAGAACACCGGACTCAGCAGCGCCACGTCCGCCAGCACGCGCAGCGCGTCCGCCGAAAGCCGCATCCGTGAGCGATCCAGCAACACGAACCCGAACGCGCTCGCCGTCTCCGCGGCCCCTAAAATCGGCCGCTGCTGATGCAGGCACAGCATCGCCGCTAACCCGACGCACGCGGCCAGCACTCCCACCGACCATCGCCGCGAGCCGGATTCCCAGTGCTCAATGGCCGCGCAATTCATCCAGCACAGGAGCGAAAAAATCACCACGGTGAGGATGTCGGCCAGCGTGCGGACCTGGTTCCATGCCGCCAGCGTCGCGCCCAGCGCGAACAGCACCGCCACCATCGCTTCTTTCATCGCAGCCAGCCGCACCGGCAGCGCGTGCACCGCCGCCAGATACACGATCACAGCGCCCAGCAGCCACAAGCCTCGCACGAAAACCGCAGGCACAAGAGTGGTCCACGCGAGCCATCCCGTGATGCCGAGCACCGCCATCCACACCGGCAACACCGCGCGCCAATGCCGCCGATAAAACTCGTGCCGGGGCCGATGGTCCACCCCGCGCCATGCGTCGAGTACGCGATCCGCCGTGTAAATCAGCCACACCGCAGCCACCAGCAGCACCGCGGGAAGCAGATCCCTTCCCAGACTCAACCGCGCATCCGCCTCCGTCCGCAGGCAGCGCACAAAAAGAACCTGCCACAGGACGGCCACCAGGGGAGCGTCCAGGCTCAGCAGATTCGGCCATAGCCAAATGCGGGGTGCCAAATTCCATTATGGCGTCTGATTTTGCGCAACTTGGTTCCACAACTTAATCACGCGTGTATCGCGCTCCCACCCGAGCATGCTCAGCGATCCCGTCGACAACGCCAGCAGCCGCCCGCCATCGGCCTCCAGTCCCAGCCATCGCGCCGCAATCACGCGCGACATGTGGCCGTGCCCGAACAGCGCTGCATCGCCGCCGCAGGCGAGCGCCCGCGCCAGAATCCGATCCGCCCGAGCACTCACGTCGGCCGACGATTCTCCGTCCAACGGAGTGCCGTTCCAAATCGTCCAGCCCGGCCGCTCGCGTTGGATCTCCGCCGTGGTGCGGCCTTCGTACGCGCCGTAGTCCCACTCGCGCAGATCGCCGTCGGTCGCGGGTTCGTAGCCGCACAAACGGCACGTCTCGATCGCGCGCTGCATGGGACTCGCCAGCACCAGCGCGAACTTTCGCCCGGCCAGCAGCGCGCCCAGCGCCCGCGCGCGGCTCTGTCCTTCCTCCGTCAGAGGCACATCCGTGCGCGAGGTGTGGCGAAGATCGCGGCTCCACTCCGTCTCTCCATGGCGGATCAAGTAAAGTTCTCCGGGCATTCCTTTACCATAAAGGGTTCGCATGCCCGAACAACCTGCCCTGATCGATTTCCAACACGTCACTGTGATGCGCGGCGAGACTCTCGCGCTCGACGACGTCTCTCTCCGCATCGGCGCGGGAGAACACGTCGCCATCATCGGACCCAACGGCTGCGGAAAATCCACCTTCATCAAAGCCATCACGCGCGAATGCTATCCGCAGATGCGTGACGGCTCCTCCGTGTCGATTTTCGGCGGCGATCACTGGAATGTCTTCGAGCTCCGCAAGCTGCTCGGCATCGTCTCCGCCGACCTCATGACGATGTGCATCCGCGACCTCACCGGTTTCAACATGGTGCTCTCCGGCTTCTTCAGCAGTATCGACATCTGGCCGAACCACGAAGTCACGG
The DNA here is from genome assembly GCA_036498815.1 of Bryobacteraceae bacterium. GTDB lineage: Bacteria > Acidobacteriota > Terriglobia > Bryobacterales > Bryobacteraceae > Palsa-187. Next base: position 124,662 of record DASYET010000056.1, read on the forward strand.
AGGAGATGCGCACGCTCGCCCGCCGCGCGCTGGAGCAGCTCGAAGTCACGTATCTCGCCGATCGCTTCACGGATCAAATGTCCTCCGGCGAAGGCCGCCGCCTGCTGCTCGCGCGAGCCCTGGTGCACGAGCCGCGCGCTCTGATTCTCGACGAGCCCAGCACCGCGCTGGACCTCTTCGCGCAGCACGAACTCCGCGCCACTCTCCGCAAGCTCGCAAAATCCGGCACCGGACTCGTCATGGTCACGCATCATCTTTCGGATTTGATTCCGGAGATCGAACGAGTGATCCTGATGCAGCGCGGCCGCATTGTCGCCGACGGGCCCAAGCGCGAGATCCTCACCGCCGAGCGACTGTCTTCCCTCTTCGGCCTTCCGGTTGAGCTCGCCGAGCGCGAAGGCTACTACAACCTCTGGTAGCCCCAAGCGTAAGCGCGGGGACAACTCGCTCCGGCACACCGCGCACACGCATAATCCCCTTGACGTAGGGTACTTGACATAGTAAAGTACTCTGCATGGGCCCGTTCACCACAATCTTCGATTTAGTCTTCGCCCTGGTGCTGCTGGCCTCCGTCGCGAGCCTGCTGGCCGCCGCTCTTTTCGCGATCTTCCGCCGCGGAGCCCGCGCGCTGCACGTCCTCAAGATCTGGGCCATGGGAGCCGCCGTCTATCTCACGCTACTGCTTGCCGTCTCCTTCGCGCAGCCCCAGCGTGTGCTCCACACCGGCGATCTCCGCTGTTGGGACGATTGGTGCATGACGGTGGAACGCGTCCAGCGCTCCACGGAAAGCGGCGAAGCCCGTTACGACGTCGCGCTGCGCATCTCCAGCCGGGCGCTCCGCGTCAATCAGCGCGCCCTCGACGCCAAGGTCTATCTCGTCGATGATCAGGGCCACCGCTATTCGCCCGTCAAGGACGACTCCGCCATCCCGCTCAACGTTCTGCTGCATCCGGGCGAGTCCCTGCCCACCGCGCGCAGCTTCACGCTGCCCGAAGATGCCCGCAACGTCGGCCTCATCGCGAATCACGGCGACGGCCCGGGCAACTTCATCATCGGCGACGAAGCGAGCTTTTTTCACAAGCGCACGGTCGTGCGATTCCCCTGATTTCGCTTCCGGTAGGACAGACCATCGTTTTTTGTGGTCTGTCACTCTTCCCGCGAAGTCCGACAGACGACAAAAAACCGATCGTCTCCTACTCAAGCTCTCGCCCCTTGTGATACGGTACAAAGCATGTCCAGTCTCTCAACGGGACTCCCGCCAGGCGAGTCCCTGGAACGCATCCAATGCCAGTGGTGCCAGAGTATGAACGCTCGCGCCGCGCTCGCGTGCCAGGCGTGCGGAGCGCCGCTAGACGTTCGCAATCTGGTGAGCGAATCCGGTTGGCGCGAAGCGCCGCGCATCAAAGACATGACGGAGATCCACTTCGGCACCAGCACCTGCCAGGTGGAAGGCGAAGTGGTGCCTGTCGCGGAGATCAATCTCGGCCCCGGCGATTCCATCTTCTTCGAACACCACGTCATGCTGTGGAAGGACGAACGCGTTCCGCTCTCGCTGCTGCAACTCTCCGGCGGATTCAAGCGAGCCTTCGCCGGCATGCCGTTCCTGATCAGCGTCGCTACCGGTCCGGGACGCATCGCCTTCTCGCGCGACGCCACCGGTGAGTTAGTTGTGCTGCCGCTCCACCCCGGCATGGAGCTCGACGTTCGCGAGCACGCGTTCCTGCTCAGCTCGCATCACATCAGTTATTCGTTCGTGCGCATCAAAGGGCTCGCGAACATCCTGTTCGGCGGCCAAGGCATGTACATGGACCGTTTCGTCACCAGTACCACTCCGGGCCTGCTGATCCTGCACGGCTACGGCAACGTCTTCGAACGAAGGCTCGCCCAAGGCGAAAGCATCATGGTGGAACCCGGCGCGTTTCTTTACAAAGATTCCACCGTCACGATGGATGTCGAGTTTCAAAAGCTCGGCACCGGATTCTTCGGCGGCACCACGATGAGTCTCGCGCGGCTCACCGGGCCGGGCCGCGTCGGCATTCAGTCGATGTACGTGCACCATCACACGGAGTAAGTCGAGGAGCCACCCATGTTCTGCACCCAATGTGGTTCCCAGATGCCGGAGACGGCGAACTTCTGCGTGACGTGCGGGAGCCGTACGCATCCCCCGGGGCAACACGCGGCACCGCCTGTGCAACAAGGTGCTCCGCCCGTGCAACAACCGGCGCCGCCTCCTCCGCAAGCGCCCGCTCCTCCTCAAGCGATGCCGCCGCCGCAAGCCACCTACGCTCCACCGCCACCGCCAGCCGCGTACGCTCCGCCGCCCGCGCCCGCACCGCAACCCCACGTCTCGACTTCAACCGTGAAGTGCCCCTGGTGCGCGGAGATCGTCTCCGGCGGCCAGGCCGGTTGCCCGCGCTGCGGCGCGGCACTCGATCTTTCCAAAGCCGTCACGCACTCCGGCTGGGCGGAACTTCCCGGACGCAAGGACATGGCGAAGATCCAATTCGGCCGGTCGTCCTGCCAGATCGAAGGCTTGTACGTCCCGGTCGCCGACATGAACCTCGCCCCCGGCGAAGGCATCTATTTCACGCACCACGTGCTGCTGTGGAAGGATCCGCAAGTCAACGTGACGACGATGTCGCTGGCCGGAGCGTGGAAGCGCATGTTCGCGGGCATGCCGTTGATCATGACGCAGGCCGAAGGACCCGGCCACATCGCGTTTTCGAAAGACGAGCCCGGTGAGCTGGTGGCGCTGCCCTTGCAGCCCGGCCAGGCCGTCGACGTTCGCGAGCATCTCTTCCTGACCGCGACCCATAGCGTCCAGTACGACTGGTTCCAGACGGGAGTTTGGTTCAGCACGCGAAACGGAGACGATACCGAGACGCACTATCCCATAGGCATGTTCATGGATCGTTTCCATACTCCGCAGGGTCCCGGCCTGCTGCTGCTGCACGCGGCGGGCAACGTATTTACGCGCGAGCTGGCGCAGGGAGAGACGATTCTGATCAAGCCCACGGCGCTGATTTTCAAAGACCCCACGGTGCAGATGCATCTGCATTTCGAACGCCCCGGCACGGTGTTTCGCGGCTGGGGTTCCTGGAGCAATCGCTACATGTGGCTCCGCCTGATGGGGCCCGGCAGAGTAGCAGTGCAATCGGTGTTCGACCGCATTGAAGGCGAGGCCCGCAACATCAGCGGCTTCTCTTACGCGACCGAACAAATGTGGTAACGGTACTATTGATACGCTGATCTATTTTCGGAGGAGGAACCCATGAAATCTATACGAATCGCCGCCGCAGCGGCGTTCATACTTGCGGCCGGAGTGCAAGCCGCGACCATTAACACGACGTGGACCGTCACAAATGCGACGGTCTCAATTTCAGGCAACGACTTCGCCGTGTCGGGCCCGTGCACTCTCACGAATATCGGGAGTGGCACCGTCAGCGCGACAGTCAGTCTCACCGGCGGTCAGGGCGCCAGCGCGCCGTTTACGATCACGTTGAGCGGCGGGGCAGGCACTCTCACCGGAAACATTTCCGGCACGCTGCTGACCAGTCTTGTTAGCTCAGGCAGCGGCGTCGGCTCGGCGACCATTACCGGCGGCACAGGCACGTACGCTGGCGCGACGGGATCATTTCCGAACCTGTCGGGCTCGGGGACTTTCAACGGGTTCTCGGGCAGCGTGAGTCTCAATGGCAGTGGGACCATCAACACGAACGGCGGAGGCACCTCGACGCCCACGCCCACCATTAGCCAGGTGCTCGACGCCGGCAGCTATACGTCCAGCGTGGCGCAGGGCAGCGTCTTCGTGGTGAAAGGTACCAATCTCAGCCCCACCGGGTACACGCCGTTCTCGTTCCCGCTGCCCACCAGCTCAGGTGGCGTCAGCATCAACTTGACGCCGTTAGGGGGCGGGACCGCGACGCCAGCCTATCTGATTTATCTCTACAATGTAGGCGGCGTCAATCAGCTTGCCGCGGTGCTGCCTTCGACGGTGGCCGTGGGGACGTACAACGTCACGGTGACGGCCGGAGGGCAGACGAGCGGCGGCGCTACGCTCCAGGTGGTGGGGAGGAAGCTTTCTCTCATCACGGCGGACGGCTCAGGGAACGGGCTCGCGGTGGTGCAGAATTACATCTCCGCCACGCAGTTGGACGTGAATCGCTTTACGACAGGCACCATCAACGGCGTGACGGTTTCGCCGCTGCATCCAGGGCAGATCGGCATCGCGTACACGGTGGGCATGGGCGCGGACCCGAATCCGTCCAACCAGGCCTCGCCGGGCTATAACTTCCTGGCCAACGGTTTGAAAGTGCTGACGCGGTTCGGCGGATCGGTCGTCGTGACTCCGGCGTATGCCGGCCGCGTGGCGGGCGGCAGCGGATATGAGCAGATTAATTTCACGGTTCCGGCGACCGTTCCCACGGGATGCACCGTGACGTTTGAAGTGTCGGCGGACAACGGGGCCACGTGGGGCGTGCCCACGTTTGTCGCGATTGCGCCGTCCGCCTCGGCGAACGTGTGCGTCCAGCCCGGATACAGCACCGCCGATCTGCAGGCCTTCGATAACGGCACCAAAGTGGTCTATGACGGCGGCTTCAGCTTGCAGCAGTTTTCCGCCACCGTGGGCGGCGTGGGGTCCGTTTCCATCGCCTCCGCCAGCGGCGGGTTCACGAAATACACCGGCACTCAGCTGAGTGCGATTCCGGCGAATATCCAGACTCTGATCACGCAGAACGGCTGCATTGTGGGACAAGGGACCGGCGGCGCATCGGGCGTGGGGGCCGGCATCGGCCTGGACGCCGGAGCCGTCACGCTCACGGGACCGTCCGGTTCCAGCATCACGAGTCTGGCGTTGACTGAGCTGAATAACGCCTACAGCCTGACGCCGCTTCCGAGTGGCGCCAAGCTGGTGGCGGGCAACTACACGCTGAACGTCGCGGGCGGCACGGACGTCGGAAAAACCAGCGCCGCGGTCTCGATTCCGAATCCGGTCACAGTGACGGGAGGGCTGCCTTCGTCAGTGAATCGGGGCGCGGGACTGGTGCTGGGCTGGACGGGCGGGAATCCGACGGATCTGGTGGAAGTGGCGGGCGGCTCCGGATCGTCGGCGACGAATCTCACGACCTTCATCTGCATCACGACGGCGGGCCAGGGCGGCATCACTGTGCCTGCATCAATCCTGACGCAGCTTCCGGCCACCGGCTCCGGATTTGGATCGTTGGAAGTCCTCTCGTTCACGAGCCCGTCGGGCTCGAATGGCCAGTTTTCGGCGCCATTGACGGCGGGCGGATCGATTTCGTCCACGTTCAGCGGCTTAGTGGGAACGGGCGGGCAGCCGTCCTACCAGTAAGGCGAATTCCAGGGAACACTCTGCCTCCGGTCGGCGTTATACTTTTTGACAGCTAGTTCAAAAATGCCGGCCGGAGGGCCTCTCAGCCATGTCGTTGCGCGATTTCATCTCGAAGCAGTTCATAGACGTAATTCAGTGGACGGAGACGGACCAGGACACGCTCGCCTGGCGTTTCCCGATGCAGGATCAGGAGATTCAGACCGGCGGCAAGCTGACGGTGCGCGAATCCCAGGCGGCGGCATTCGTCAATGAAGGCCGGATCGCCGACATTTTTGGGCCCGGGCTGTTCACGCTGAACACGCAGACGCTGCCGTTCCTCACGAATTTGATGAACTGGGACAAGGCGTTCCAGAATCCTTTTAAGAGCGACGTATACTTCTTCTCCACGCGGTTGAAGACGGACCAGCGCTGGGGCACGGCGACTCCGATCACGATTCGCGACAAGGAGTTTGGCGCGATCCGCATCCGAGGCTACGGCATTTATTCCTGGCACATCGACAATCCGCGGCAGTTCCACACCAAAGTGAGCGGTACGCGCGAGATGTACAAGGTGTTGGATCTGGAAGGGCAGCTCCGCAACACCATCGTCAGCCGGATGACGGGGGCGTTCGCCGAAAGCGGCGTCCCGTTCCTGGACATGGCGGCGAATCAGACCGAGCTGGCCGCGCACATCGCCGAAGGACTGAAGCCGATGTTCGCGGACCTGGGGCTGGCGCTCGACAGCTTCGTGGTGGAGAATCTTTCGCTTCCCGAAGAGCTGCAGAAGATGCTGGATACGCGGGTCGGGATGAATATGCTGGGCGATATGAATCGCTACACGCAGTTCCAGGTGGCGAATTCGATGCCGATCGCGGCGGCCAATCAGGGCGGTGGAGTGGCGGGAATCGGCGTGGGGCTGGGCGCGGGCATGGTGATGGGGAACCAGATGATGAACGCGATGAATCCCGGGATGCAACCCGGGATGCAGCAGCCTCCGCAGGCTCCGCCCCCGATGGCTCCGCCGAGTGCAGCGCCTCCGGCGCCGGCACCTGCGGGCGCACCGGCTGGCGCGGCACCTGGATCAACCCCGGCGGCGGGCGGAGGTCCGGCGGCTCCGGGCGCGGAGACAAAGTTCTGCGTCGAGTGCGGGAAGTCCATCGCGAGAAAAGCGAAGTTCTGTCCGGAGTGCGGCGGCTCGCAGCAGTAGCTCCCCGCGAGCATGGCAACCGCTCAGTGGAAATCCAATCTTCGACACGGCTTGTTCTTTGCCTTGACGCCCTAACTGCTGGTGTTGCCCGCCATTCGTGCTTTCGCCGTCTGCGCACCGGCCAACGCCGCTGCGATCCTGCAAGTTATTTGTGGCGCCTTCGCTGGCAGCGAGGTATGGGGTGCCTGGAAGCTTTCTCGCGTGTTCCGGCGTCCCTTGGATAGTGCCGATTGTGGTGCGGCGATTCGGTATCGTGCTGGCGGCTCTTATGCTGGCGCTCCTGATTTATGGTCTGATGCCACCGGCTCCAAGCCAATACACGACGCCTGTTCGGTAGCCTCCTGGCCGCCCTAGCGTTTCAGCGCGAGTTCGAAGTGCACGCCTTCGGATTTTTGTAGGGCCGTCAGGATGCTGCTGAGGTTGGCGGCTGAGGGGCTGCCTTTTGGACCTAGCATCCGCATGAGGCTCTTGGCGGGGATCTGGGTTTGTTTTTCGAGATCCTGGAAGCCGACGGTGGCGTTCACGTAGTCGCGAAGGACTGACTTGCCGGTTGCCAGGTCGCCGTGCAGGATGGACTCGATGCCTTCCCGCAGCAGGGCGTGGCGGAAGGCGGGGTCGCGCTGGGCTCGGGCGCGGATGGTCTTTTTGAAGTCGTGCGTCAAGGGCATTTATTGAGTCTCCTGTTTCTTGCGGCGCTTGTAGTCGGCCCAGAAGGCTTGTGCGATTTCGATGTCGCGATTCTGGCGCTGCTTGGTGCCGCCGGCCCGCAGAATCACGATCCGATCGCCGTCCCGGCCGAAATAGATCCGATAGCCGGGACCAAAGTCGATTTTGTATTGGTGGACGCCAGATCCGACTCCCTTCGCGTTCGAAAAATTCCCCTGTTCCATGCGCGTGAGAGCAATTGCCACCTTGGCGGCTGCTGATGGATCGAGCGCCTGGAACCAAGTCGCGAAGGGCTTCGATCCTTTTTCGTCGACATAGCCTCGCAGCTCGGCCGTCGGCTATATAGTAACACGAACGTTACCATAGAGCCGAAGCCTAATTGCCGCGGCCTGGGTGCTCGGGATTTGGCGCGGAGCTGGCGGTTTCCGTGGGGGAAAACGCAGCTCTCGCGCTCCATTATGTTCGGCGGCGCGCCTTGACCTAGCTGATTTGCCCCAGCAGGAGGGCGCCGCTGCGCCGCAGCGGCTCGTCCCATCGATTGGACGTCTGCGCCGGGTTGCCTCGAGGTGCTCCGGCGTTCGCGTGGTCCGGGTACGAATGGGAGACCCGGACTCTTACGGCTCCAGGGTAGATCCAACGCTGGCCGGGGCGCAGGGGGGATGAGTGGCAAGCCATTGATATATAGATAGATAATAAATCCTCTCGGCTTGTGACAGGGCTCTCCTCGCACAAACTTGACAATCCCACACTAAGATTGCATAATAGCTTCAGGCTAAATCGAAGCCGTAGATTCCTACGAAGGAAGTGACACAACATGGGCAAGATCATTGGAATTGACCTGGGCACCACGAACTCCGTGGTGGCCGTGATGGAGGGTGGACAGCCGGTCGTCATCCCCAATCAAGAGGGCGGGCGGACGACGCCGTCGGTGGTGGGATTCGCCAAGAGCGGCGAGCGGCTGGTGGGGCAGGTGGCCAAGCGGCAGTCGGTCACGAATCCGGAGAACACTGTTTATTCGATCAAGCGCTTCATGGGACGGCGCTATGACGAGGTTTCGGAAGAGACCAAGCTGGTTCCTTACAAGATCGTCCCGGGCGAGAACAATGACGCTCGCGTGGACATCAGCGGGAAGAAGCAGTCGCCGCCGGAGATCTCGGCGATGATTCTGGGCAAGCTGAAGGAAGCGGCCGAGGCATACCTGGGCGAGAAAGTGACGCAGGCCGTGATCACGGTTCCGGCGTACTTCAACGACGCGCAGAGGCAGGCGACCAAGGACGCGGGCAAGATCGCGGGCTTGGAAGTGATGCGCATCATCAATGAGCCGACTGCGGCCGCGCTCGCGTACGGGCTGGATCGCAAGAAGAACGAGACCATCGCGGTGTACGACTTCGGCGGCGGCACGTTCGACATCTCCATCCTGGAAGTGGGCGACGGCGTGGTGGAAGTGAAGTCCACCAACGGCGACACGCACTTGGGCGGAGACAACATCGACCATCGGATCATCGACTGGCTGATTCAGGAGTTCAAGAAGGATCAGGGCATCGACGTTTCGAAAGACCAGATGGCGCTGCAACGCCTGAAGGAAGCAGCGGAGAAGGCCAAGATCGAGCTTTCGACGGTGCTCGAGACCGAGATCAATCTGCCGTTCCTGACGGCCGACGCTTCCGGGCCGAAGCACTTGGCGATCAAGCTGACTCGGGCGCGGTTCGAGCAGATGGTGGCGGATATTCTGGAACGGTCCGTGGAGCCTTGCAAGAAGGCCATGGCGGACGCCGGCGTGATGCCGCAGAACATCGACGAAGTGGTGCTGGTGGGCGGTTCGACGCGGATCCCGCGGGTGCAGGAGATCGTGAAGAACCTGTTCGGCAAGGAGCCGAACCGCAGCGTGAATCCGGACGAAGTCGTCGCGGTGGGCGCGGCGGTGCAAGGCGGAGTGCTCGGCGGCGAAGTGAAGGACGTGCTGCTGCTGGACGTGACGCCGCTCTCGCTGGGCATCGAGACTCTAGGCGGAGTATTCACGAAGCTGATCGACCGTAACACGACGATTCCGACGCGCAAGAGCGAGACGTTCTCGACGGCGGCGGACTCGCAGACCTCGGTGGAGATCAAGGTATATCAGGGCGAGCGCGCGATGGCTCGCGATAACCGGATGCTGGGCGTGTTCCAGTTGATCGGGATTCCGCCGGCTCCGCGAGGGATTCCGCAGGTGGAAGTGACGTTCGACATCGATGCCAACGGCATTCTGAACGTGACGGCGAAGGATAAGGCGACGAACAACGAGCAGAAAATCACCATCACGTCTTCCTCGGGCCTGAGCAAGGACGAAGTGGACAAGATGGCCAAGGACGCCGAGTCTCACGGCGCCGACGACCGCAAGCGTAAGGAGGAGATCGAGGCTCGCAACCGTGCGGACCAACTTGTGTACCAGGTGGAGAAGATGTTGAAGGACCACCGCGACAAGATTGGCGAGGCGGACGCGAAGAACGTCGAGGACGCGCTGGCGGCGGCTCGCAAGACAATGGACTCGGGCGGCAGCGTCGAGGACATCAACAAGGCGGTCGATGCGTTGACTCAGGCTAGCCACAAGCTGGCGGAGGCGATGTACAAGACCGCGGCTCCGGGGGCCGATGCGGGAGCGGGTGCTCCGCCGCCGCCTTCGGGAGAGGGCGAGAAGCCGAAGGACAACGTGGTCGATGCGGAGTTTGTCGACGTGGATGAGAAGAAGTAAGTAAGTTTGGCGGCAGTGGGGTAGGCGGTGGCTTGCCCCACGGCGTCGGCGGGCGGGGAGAGCTGTCGGTAGGCGGCGGATTGCCTGGGCCGTCGGCAGGCCGCTCCATTACTGTCGCGGCTCGGATTGGGGGGCGACGGGAGTAGGGGCGACGTGCAGGTAGGACGACGCGGGTAGAGGCGGCGCGGATTGGAGCGGCGCAGGTAGGCGCGATGCGGGTGAAGGCGATTCGGGTCGGCGACGTGCAGGTAGGACGACGCGGGTAAAGGTTAGTTTATGGCGCAGGATTATTACGAGACACTCGGGGTGGAGCGCGGGGCGAATGCGGAGGAGATCCGCAAGGCTTACCGGAAGCTCGCTCGCAAATATCATCCCGATTTAAATCCCGGCGACAAAGCTTCCGAAGATCGTTTCAAGACGGTCCAGGAGGCCTACGATATTTTGAACGACCCGAAGAAGAAGCAGATGTATGACCAGGTGGGCTTCTATTCGGAGAACGGCATGCCTGGCGGCGCGGGCGGCGGAGGGGCTGGCGCGGGCGCTCCGAACATGGGGTTTGGGGGATTCGACTTCTCCGACGTGTTCACGAAGGGTGGCGGCGGGGCAAGAGGCTCGCATCGGGGTGGCGCCGGTCCGGCGGCGGACTCGGCAAATTTCCAGGACATTTTTCATCAATGGTTCGGGCGGCAGGGCGGCGGCGGGGAGGCTCCGGTTCCGCAGAAGGGCGCGGATCTTGAGTACGGACTGAACATCGATTTCTGGCAGGCCATCAAGGGCACGCAGGTGCGGCTGAATATCAACCGGCAGGAGTCGTGCGGCGTGTGCGGAGGTTCGGGGGCGAAGTCCGGCGCGAATACGATTTGTCCGGAGTGCAACGGCAGCGGGAACGTGACGCAGGCGGCGGGCGCGATGCGGTTCAGCTTGTCGTGTCCGAAGTGCGAGGGCACGGGGCGGCTGAAGAACAAGTGCGGCCATTGCGGCGGCGACGGGCGCATCAGTTCCACGGAGACGGTGGAGGTGCGGATTCCGGCGGGGGCGCAGCAGGGCTCGCGGCTGAGGGTCGCGGGCAAGGGGAACGCGGGGACGCAGGGGGCTCCGGCGGGCGATTTGTACATTACGGTGCGGGTGGAGCCGCATCCGTTCTTCCGTCGCGAGGGCGACGACATCCAGATCAGCGTGCCGGTGCGGATCGACGAGGCGGGGCTGGGGGCGAAGATCGAGGTCCCGACCATCGACGGGCGGGCGCTGTTGAAGATTCCGCAGGGCACGCATAACGCCCAGAAGTTCCGGCTGCGCGAGAAGGGCGTGCTGAACACGAGGAGCGGCAAGCGCGGCGATCAGATTGTCGAGGTACAGGTGCTGGCTCCGACGGTGCAGGACGAGCGGACCAAGGAACTGCTGCGCGAGTATGCGGTGCTGCATCCGGACGATCCGCGCGCCGCGATGTGGGCACAGGTGTGACGGTGCAGAGGTAGCGTATGGCGAAAAAAAGCAAGGCCGCCTACATGATCTCGGCCGTGGCCGAGCAGTACGAGATCCATCCGCAGACGCTGCGGTTGTACGAGCGCGAAGGGCTGCTGAAACCGTCGCGCAGTGAAGGCAATACCCGGCTGTACACGGATGACGATTTAGAGCGCCTGGAAGTGATCCTCAAGCTGACGCGCGATTTGGGCGTGAATCTGGCGGGCGTGGAGATCATTCTCAACATGCGGGAGCGCATGGAGGAGATGCAGGTGCAGATCCAGCAGTTCGTGGCGAGTTTGAATACGGAGATCCATCAGAGGACTCGGCCATCGGCGGCGCCACAGAGCGCGACTTCGTTGATTCCGGTGATTCAGATTCGTCGGCCGAAGAAGCTCGGCTGAGGGCGGGGAGGCCGGGCGCTGGAGTACCGCATGCTGACGCATGGCGGCTCGGTTTGCTTCGCTGTCACTCAAGTCAGGAAGCGAGCTCGGCCATCGCTTCTGCCAGCACCAGCACTCCGCGCGCGATGTCTTCGGGGGACGCGTACTCATCGGGGCGATGGCTGACTCCGGCGCGGCAGGGGATGAAGAGCATCGCGGTGGGGGCGATTCGCGAGATAAACAGAGAGTCGTGGTAGGCTCGGCTCACCATGCGGCGGTACGGGTGCGCGTGGGTTTCGCAGGCTCGGGCTAGGGTTTCTACGAGAGCGGGGTCGCAGGTGGCGGGGCCGTCGGCGTTCAGAATTTCTTTGGAGACGCGGACTCCTCGGGCTTGTTCGGCGGCGGTGCAGGCTTGGTCGACTTTCGAGAGCACGAGGTCGCGGCGGACTTCGTCGACATCGCGGATGTCGAGTTCTAGGCGGACGCGGCTGGGGATGGAGTTAATGGCTCCGGGGAAGATATCGCAGATGCCGGTGGTGGCTACGGTGTCGATGGAGCCGGAGGATTTCGCGGCGGACTCGGCGGCTAGGGCGATTTCGCAGGCGGCCAGAAAAGCATCGTGGCGACCGGGCATGAGGACGGCTCCGGCATGTCCGCCTTGTCCTTCGACGGTGAGGCGGAGGGCGGCGGGGGCGGCGATCGCGGTGACGACACCGAGAGGAATGCCGTCGCGTTCGAGCAGGGGGCCTTGCTCGATGTGGAGCTCCAGGAATCCGGCGTAGTGGCCGCGGGGGAGCGGGACGGCGGAGAGATTGCCAGAGAAGCCGGCGTGGGTGCGGAGGTCGCGCAGGGTGGCTCCGTCTTTGTCTTTGAGTGTTTCGTCGGCGCAGGGTGCGAGGGCACTGGCGAGGAGGCGGCTTCCGAGGCAGCCGATGCCGAAGCGGGTGGGCTCCTCGGCGGTGAGGATGAGGAGTTCCAGCGGGCGGCGGGGGCGGAAGCCGGAACGTTGCAGGGTGCGGATGGCTTCGAGTCCTCCGAGGACGCCGACGGTTCCGTCGTAGCGGCCGGCGTGGGGCAGGGCGTCCATGTGGGATCCGGTGCCGATGGCGGGGGCGGTCGGGTCGGATGCGGGCGTGCCTGAATTGGACCATCTTGCAAAGGTGTTGCCTACGGCGTCTTCGCGGACTTCGAGATTGGCTTCCAGGCAGAGAGCCTTCACGTAGGCTCGGGCACGGAGGTCGGTTTCGGAGAAGACGATGCGCGTGACGGCGGGCGCGGGGGCGTCGGAGATGTCGCCGAGATGTTGCAACTCGTCAAAGAGGCGCGCGGAGTCGACGTGAAGCTGCATGAGACGAGTTTAGTCGAGAGGGTGGCGGTTCCAGTCTTTGTAGATGAGGTATTTGGTTTCGGTCTTGCCGAGGGCTCCGAACCATTGCGGGCAGTAGGGGGCCATCCAGATGAAGTCGCCGGCGGTGACGGGATACCATTTGTCGCCGAGGCGGTAGATACCTTCGCCGGTGAGCATAAGCAGGCCGTGCTCCATGACGTGGGCTTCGACCATGGGAAGGGTCGCGCCGGGCTGGAAGGTCATGGTGTTGACGGCGAAGTCGAACTCGGGCGTCTCGGGGAGGAGTTGGCGGGCGTGGACGGCGTTGTCGCCTAGGAAGGCGATGGCTTTTTGGTTGCGCTCTTCGCCGGAGACGGGGCCGGGGAAGTTGGCTGGGGCATCCTTGGATTGGACGCGGGGTTTTTCGATTACGGCGGCTCGGGTGGTTTTGAGGGCTCGAAGTTCGAGCTCTTCGCCGGGCGGGATGTAGAGGTAGCTGCCGGGGGAGAGGTCGCGGGTGGGGCCCGGTTTGCCTGCACGGAGCTTGCCTTCTAGGACGTAGATGAAGCGCTGGGCCCGGGCGGGGCCTAGGACGCCTTCTTTCTCGAACTCGACGGTGTATTGCGTGAAGCGCGCGCCCATTCCGGGGGCGGCGTGGACGATGGCGGTGGCTTTGTGCATGCCGGGCAGGGGGGCTCGGACGAAGGTGTCGGGCGTGATCAGGAAATGGTCGCGCTCGAAGGAGCTGCGGGTGTGTCCCAGGTGTTTCATGGCAAGTTTCAAAGGTATCAAGGTTCAGGGGGAGAGGGGATGGTTTTTTGGGCTGTCGTTTGAGGGCGGCCATTGACAGGCCACAAAAAACGATGGCCTGTCGTACTGTTCTTATCAGGGTTCAGGGGGGGAGGGGGGATGGTCGGGGGCGTGGTTGAGGGGTTCATCCGAAGCCGGCTACGGCTTCCAGGAAGCGGCTGCCGATGTCCAGGGCTGCCTGCACGTCTTCCGGTAAGACCGCCTCCTTTGGATGATGGCTGATTCCGCCGGGGCTGCGCAAGAACAACATCGCCGAGGGGACGTGCGGAGCCAGGATCATGGCGTCGTGTCCGGCGCCGCTGGTCATTTTGTGGAGCGGGAATCCGGCGGATTTTACGGCTCCTTCGAGGAAGCGCGAGAGGCGGCGGCTCATGGAGACGGCGGGCTGATCCAGGCGGTCTTCCCATTCGAGAGAGAGGCCTCGGACGCGGGCGGTGTGGCGGGCCTGGGTGGCGATTCGCTTGACGGAACGGCGGCGTGCGCTGTCGTTGTGATGGCGGACGTCGAGGCTGACGCGGACGGTTCCGGGAATCACGTTGGCGGAGCCCGGCTCGGCGTGAATTTGTCCGACGGTGGCCACCAGGCCTTCCCCGGCTTGTTGACGGGCTTCCTCTTCGACCGCGACGATCCACTCGGCGGCGGCGGTCAAGGCGTCGTGCCGCATATTCATCGGGGTGGTTCCGGCGTGGCCCGCTTCGCCGCGAAACGTCACGGAGGCTCGGGATTGGCCCGCGATGTCGTGCACCACGGCCACGGGCAGGTTCATCTGATCGAGCACGGGGCCCTGCTCGATGTGGAACTCGAAATACGCGAAGACCTCGGGGCCGATCTGGGCTTCGGGCACAGCGTCGGGGTCCAGGCCGAAGTCGCGGATGGCTTGGGCTACGGTGATGCCCTCTGCGTCGCGCCGGCCGAACAATTCCGGGTGGAACGTGCCTACCAGGGCTCGGCTGCCTAAGAAAGGCACGCTGAAACGGACGCCTTCTTCTTCAGAGAGTCCGACGATTTCGATGCCATAGGCGAGTTTGCGTCCGCGCAGGGCTTCCACGAGGGCGATGCCGAGTACGACGCCGAGGACGCCGTCGAAGGCTCCCGCGTCGCGTACGGTGTCCAGGTGGGAAGCGATTAGCAGGCGCCGGTCGCGCTCACCGGGATAGAATCCGCGGAGGTTGCCCACGGCGTCCACGCGCACCTGCATTCCCGCTCGCTCCATCCACGCGGTCAGGGACTGATGGACCTGGCGGGTGGAGGGCGAAAGGAACGGCCTCGAAGTGAAGCCGAGTTCCTCAGAATGAGTCGCCAGACTGTAGCAGTGAGAGATGACGTCTTCGGCGGTCATTGGAAAAACCTCATTTTGGGGGAGTCAAGCTCCCGGGGAATCAACCTCCAAGTCCGCACTCCTCATGGACGGCGCGGACGGCCTGTTCCAGGCCGGCGCGATTGACCACGATCGCAATGGTGAGTTCGCTGGAGCCTTGGGCGATCGCGATGATGTTGATCTGGTGGCGGGAGATGGCGGTGAAGATCCGTCCGGCGAGTCCCGGGGTGCCGCGCATGCCTTCGCCGACGACGGCGATGAGGCCGACGTGGGGGTCGACTTTGGGAGGTTTGAGATAGCCGTGGGCGAATTCAAGGGCGAGGTCTTCTTCGAGGAATTCGCAGGCGCGGGCGAGCTCGGATTGGCGGACCAGGAAGCAGAAGATCTGCTGGTAACTGGAACTGGTGATGGCGAGGAGTTCGACGTTGGCGCGCGCGAGGGCGTCGAGGGAGCGAGCCATGATTTTGGTGCCGCTGAGTTCGGTGGAAGCGGGCTCGATGGAGACCAGGGCGACGTCGGCCATGGACGTCACGGCGTGGACGCCTTGGACGCCTTCCACTTTGGGGACGATTTGGGTGCCGGGCTTCTCGGGGGCGAAGCTGTTCTTGCTCCAGACCGGGATTTTGGCTTCGGCGAGCGGAGCTAAGGTGCGGGGATGCAATACTTTTGCTCCGTTGTAGGCGAGCTCCGCGGCTTCGGCGTACGTGACGGCGTCGATCACTCTGGCGTTGGGGATCAGGCGAGGATCGCCGGTCATGATGCCGTCAACGTCGGTCCAGATCCAGAGTTCCCGGGCGTCGAGGGCGGCGGCGGCGATGGAGGCGGAGAAGTCGGAGCCGCCGCGGCCGAGGGTGGTGGGGCGACCGTCGAGCGTCGAACCGTTGAATCCGGTCATCACTGGGAGGATGTGCTGGTCGAGCAAGGGTTTCACGGATTTCGCGGCGCGCTCCCGGGTGGGTTCCATGAGCGGGGAAGCGTTGCCGAAGACGGTGTCGGTCGCGATGACGTCCTTGGCGTTGACGGCTTTGGCGGGGACGTTCTGGGATTCCAGGTACTCGGCCATGAGGAGGGCGGAGAGGCGCTCGCCGATGGCGACGGCTTCGTCGACCGAGCGAGGGGGGCGCTCCCCCAGCATCGACATGCCTCGGGCGATGCGGGTGAATTCCTGGACCAGCTCGTGGATGCCCTGGAGGGCGTGCTTCTGGCGGTCCGCAGGGAGCAGAGCCTTGCAACATTCAACGTGCCGGGCCTCGAGGAGTTGGAGGTTGGTTTCGAGGCCGGTCTGGTCGCCCGCTTCAGCCTTGCGCATGGTGTCGAGCAGGAGGTCCGTGACTTTGGACATGGCGGAGACGACGATCAGGACGGGACCTTTGGCGTGCTGGTCGGCGGTCAGTTGGGCGGCTACGCGGATTCGGTCGGCGGAGCCCATGCTGGTGCCGCCGAATTTCATGACGAGGAGGTTATTCATTGGGGTTGATGAAAGTCCCCGCGCTTGCGCTTGGGGCTGCGACGGAACGGAGGATGGTCAATTTGAGGTCCTTTTCCGGACCAGCTTGAGGATCGCCTCTTCGACTTGATCGAGGGTCAAGCCGCTGGTGTCGACGTATTCGGCATCGGGGGCTTGGGTGAGGGGGGCTTCCACGCGGCCGCGGTCGCGGCGGTCCCGTTCGCTCATTTCCTGGGCGACTTGATCGGCGGGAGCGCCCGATTCAACGGCGCGGCGGCGGACTCGTTCTTCGGGGCTGGCATCGAGGAAGACCTTGATTTGGGCGTCGGGGAAGACGACGGTGCCGATGTCGCGGCCTTCCATGACGGAGGATTGCTCGGAGCCCATACGCTGCTGTTCTTCCCGCATGGCGCGTCGGACTGCTCCACAGGCGGCCACCTTGGAGGCGGCGTCGCTGATTTGAGGCTCCCGGATGGCGGCCGTGACGTCCTCGCCGTTCAGGAGTACCTGGGTACCCAGGAACTCGATGCGCGCCTGGCGGGCGAGCTGTTCCAGGCGATGCTGGTCATCGAGGTCGACGCCGGCGCGGAGGGCCCAGAGTCCGACGGCGCGGTACATGGCTCCGGTGTCGATGTACAAGTATCCCAGGCGTTTGGCGACGGAGCGGGCGACGGTGCTCTTGCCGGCTCCGGCGGGACCGTCGATGGCCACGATGACGTTCTTCTGCATCGGCGTCAAAAGCCAGTATGGCACGGCCGGCGGGGCGGGAGCGGCCGTGAGAATCCATCTCATTGAAAATAGGATTGTTATTGGGGGATCCGGCCGGGGCGGTAGGTCTTCCGGCTACGGGGTGGCGTAACCTATCCGGCCCAGGTTACGCCCCCTAGACGCGGAAGCCCCTGCCATTCTGCAAATGCACGGCTTGGGTAGCGCGAAGTATACTTAAGTCCTAATAGCCGTGAAAGTTCTCAGCCGCCAGACCCTCTCCAGTTTCGTCCTTCTCGCGTTGATCTCGCTCGCCGGATGCAGTTCCGCGTCTAACGATGCCGCGGGCGACGGGAAGGGCAAAGGCAAGGGCAAGGGGGGCGGAGGGGCCGGCGCTGTTCCGGTGGTGGTGGCGGTGGCGGCGCAGAGGGACGTGCCCATCGAGATCCCCAACACAGTGGGAACAGTGGAAGCGTACAAGACCATCAGCTTGAAGTCGCAGATCGCGGGGCAACTGACGCAGATCTACTTCAACGAAGGCGATTACGTCAAGAAAGACGACAAGCTGTTCAGCGTGGATCCGCGGTTGTATGAGGCCCAGCTGCAGCAGGCGCAGGCGAATCTTTCGAAGAGCAAAGCGCTGCTGGAGCAGGCGAAAGCCAACGTGGATCGCGACTCGGCGCAGCAGAATTACCTGGAGCAATCGGCCCAGCGGCAGGCGCAGTTGTTCGCGCAGGGAATCGCATCGCGGGATCAGAGCGATCAGGCCGCGGCCAACGCGAAGGCGCAGAAGCAACTGGTGGAGGCCGATAAGGCGGCGGTGCAGAGTGCGGCGGCGCAGATCAACGCGGATCAGGCGAATATCGACAACATCAAAGTTCAGCTGAGCTACGCGACGATCACATCGCCCATCGATGGACGGACAGGCAACGTTTCCGTGAAGGTGGGCAACATCGTGGCTCCGAACACGCAGGAAGTCGTGACCATCAACCAGGTGGAACCGATTTACGTGACGTTCGCGGTGCCGGAGGCGCGGCTGGCGGAAGTGAAGAAGTACTCGGCGGAGGGCCAGAGTCTGCCGGTGACGGTGCGGTCGCAGGACGACGGCAGCAGCGGCACGGTGGGCAAGCTGACGTTTATCGACAACGCGGTGGACGCCACGACCGGAACCATCAAGCTGAAGGCCACTTTTGAGAATAAGGATCGCAAGCTGTGGCCGGGACAGTTCCTGAACGTCGTGCTCCGGCTGACGACGCAGCCGAATGCTGTGACGGTTCCGAACCAGGCGGTGCAAAACGGGCAGGACGGCCAGTTCATTTACGTGGTGAAGCCGGATCGCACGGTGGAAGCGCGGCCGGTGACGACGGGCGCACGCGTGGGCGAGGATCTGGTGATCACGCAGGGCATCGAGGCCGGGGAGACGGTCGTGACCGAAGGGCAGTTGAGGCTCCAGCCGGGCAGCCAGGTGACGACGGGCGAAGGCCGTGGCAAGGGCAAGGGGAATCCGGACTCGGGCGGCGGGAACGTCAAAGGACGATCCGGCTAAAGGAAGCAGGCGGGCGCGAGTGAATTTCTCCGAGATTTTTATCCGGCGACCTATCGCCACCAGCTTGCTGATGGCCGCTATCGCTCTTTTCGGAGTGGTGGCGTATCGCACACTGCCGGTGAGCGACCTGCCGACGGTGGATTTTCCCACCATCAACGTACAAGCGAATCTGGCGGGCGCGGATCCGGCGACCATGGCGTCGTCGGTGGCGACGGTGCTGGAGCGGCAGTTTACGACCATCGCGGGATTGGACTCGATGGTCTCGAGCAGTTCCACCGGCAACACACAAGTCACGCTGCAGTTCAGCCTGGACCGCGACATCGATAGCGCGGCGGTGGACGTGCAGACGGCGATCGCCGAAGTGGTGCCGCTGCTGCCGGCGATGCCGTTTCCGCCGTCGTTCAAGAAGCAGAATCCGTCGGACTCGCCGATTATGCAGTTGACGCTGACCTCGCCGACGCTGCCGATGAGCCAGTTGGACGATTATGCCGAGACGCTGGTGATGCCCAAGCTCTCGACGATTCCGGGCGTCTCCCAGGTGAACGTGCAGGGGCAGCAGAAGTACGCCGTGCGCGTGCAGGTGGATCCGGACAAGCTGGTATCGAAAAGAATCGGGTTGAACGAAGTGGATGCGGCGATCGCGCAGGCGAATCCGAATCTGCCGACGGGGTCCTTGTTCGGGCCGATGCAGACGTTCACGATCATGACCAACGCGGAGTTGAAGAACGCGGCGCAGTTCGCGAACGTGGTGGTGGCGTACCGCGGCGGCGCACCGATCCGGTTGGGCGAAGTGGCGGATGTTGTCGATAGTGTTCAGGACACGCGGTCCGCGGCGTGGATGTATAACGCGGCGGGGCAGCAGCGGTCCGTGCAGTTGCAGATTCTGCGGCAACCGGGCGCGAATACCGTGGCGGTGAACGATGCGATTCGCGCGGCGCTGCCGGATTTGGAAAAAGAGATGCCGCCCTCGGCGCACTTGACTGTCCGATTCGATCGCGCCAAGACGATTCGCGAAGGGTTCAAAGATATCCAGACCACGATGCTGATCACGCTGGTGCTGGTGGTGGGCGTAATCTTCCTGTTCCTGCGCAACGCATCCGCGACGATTATTCCGAGTATGGCGCTGCCGTTCGCGATGCTGGGCACGTTCGCGATGATGGCGGTGTTCAACTACAGCCTGGACAATTTGTCGCTGATGGCGCTGATTCTCTCGATCGGGTTCGTGGTGGACGATGCGATCGTGATGCTGGAAAACATCATGCGCCACATCGAGCATGGCGAGGATCCGTACACGGCGTCGCTGAAGGGGTCGAAAGAGATCGGGTTCACGATTCTGTCGATGACCATCTCGCTGGCGGCGGTGTTCATTCCGGTGCTGTTCATGGCGGGCATTTTGGGCCGCTTGTTCCGCGAGTTCGCGGTGACGATTACGACGGCGATTTTGATTTCGGGCGTGGTGTCGATCACGTTGACGCCGATGTTGTGCAGCCGCTTCCTGCGAGTGAAGCCGGCGTCGGAAGCCGGGTGGTTTTCGCGGGCGCTGGAGTTCCCGTTTAACAAGATGCTCCAGTTCTATACGTGGAGCCTGGCGCGCGTGCTGAAGTGGCGGCCGGTGATGCTGGTGGTGTTCTTCGCGGTGTTGGGCAGCACGGTTTATTTATTCGAGAAGGTGCCCACCGGATTCATCCCGGACGTGGATCAGGATCAGCTGCAAGTGAACCTGCGCGCGGCGCAGGGGACGTCGTTCACGAAGATGGTGCAGTACCAGAAGATGCTGGCGGATGTGCTGCAAAAGGATCCGAACATCGAGACGTTTCTGGCGAACGTCGGCAACGGCAACTACAACCAGATGCAGGTGACGCTGAAGCCTCGCAAGCAGCGGGCGCTTTCGGCGCAGCAGATTGTCGACGAACTGCGGCCGAAGGTTTCGCGATTCGCGGGATTCCAGGTGTACTTGAATTTGCCGCAGGCGATCCGCATCGGCGGACGGTCCTCCAGCAGCAACAACCAGTTCACGCTCCAGGCGATCGATAACGACGAGCTGTATAAGCAGTCCACGATTTTGCAGGAGGAGATCGCGAAGCTGCCGGAAGTACTGGACGTTTCGACGGACTTGCAGATGAAGAATCCGCTGATGACGGTGCGGATCGACCGCGAGCGCGCGGCGCTGTACGGACTGAACGCGAAGCAGATCGAGAATGCGCTCTACAGCGCGTACGGTCCGGAACTGACGACCAACATTTACACTCCGGCGAGCCAGTATCAGGTGCTGGAAGAGATGAAGCCGAAGTATCAGGAGTGGACGGATTATCTGTCGAAGATCTACTTCAAGGCGGGCAACGGGCAGCTGGTGCCGCTGGATTCGCTGGCGAAAGTGACGCCGGACGTGGGGCCGCAGAGCATTGCGCATTCCGGGCAGTTGCCGTCCGTGACGCTTTCGTTCAACACGAAAACCGGTGTGTCCTTAGGGCAGGCGGTGGCGACGGTGAATGCGCTGGCCGCGCGGGTTTTGCCGCAGACGGTGACCGCGGGATTTTCGGGCAATGCGCAGATGTTCGAATCGTCGATGTCGAATCTAACGCTGCTGTTGATTGTAGCGGTAGGCGTGGTGTACATCGTGCTGGGCGTGCTGTACGAGAGCTACATTCATCCGATCACGATCCTTTCGGGCTTGCCTTCGGCGGGCGTGGGCGCGCTGCTGACTCTGATTCTGTTTAAGAACGAACTGAACATTTACTCGTTCGTGGGTTTGATCATGCTGATCGGTATTGTGAAGAAGAACGCGATCATGCAGATCGACTTCGCGCTGGAAGCGGAGCGGCGGCACGGCAAGACTCCGATGGAAGCGATTTACGAAGGCTGCCTGATCCGGTTCCGGCCGATCATGATGACGACAATGGCGGCGATGCTGGGCGCGGTTCCGATGGCGCTGGGTTACGGCGCGGGCGGAGAGTCGCGGCGTCCGCTGGGTTTGGCAGTCGTAGGTGGACTGGTGGTATCGCAATTGATGACGTTGTATCTGACTCCGGTGGTGTATACGTATCTGGCGGGGCTTGCCACGCGGTTCACGCGCCGGCGGCATGCGGCGGGCGAAGTTCCGATCTTGGGGTACGGGGACTAGGATGAATTTCTCCGAGCCGTTTATTAAGCGCCCCATCGCGACCAGCCTGATGATGGCCGCGATTGCTCTGTTCGGCACGGTGGCGTATCGCGCGCTGCCGGTGAGCGATCTTCCGAACGTGGATTTTCCGACGCTGTTGGTGACGGCGGCGCTGCCGGGCGCGAGTCCGGAAACGATGGCGTCCGCGGTGGCGACACCGCTGGAGAACCAGTTTTCGACCATCGCTGGTCTGGTGACGATGACGTCGGTGAACTCGCTGGGGTCCAGCCAGATCACGCTGGAGTTCGATTTGAATCGCAGCCTGGACGGCGCGGCGGTGGATACGCAGGCCGCGATTACGCAGGCCTCGAAGTTGCTGCCGCAGGGCATGCCGACGCCTCCGACGTTCACGAAGGTGAATCCGGCGGATCAGCCCATCATTTATTTGTCGCTGAAGTCGAAGCTGGTGCCGCTGTACACGCTGGACGAATACGCGGAGACGCGGATCGCGCAACGGATTTCGACGATTAGCGGCGTGGCGCAGGTGCAGGTGCTGGGCGCGCAGAAGTACGCAGTGCACGTGCAGATGGATCCGCACGCGCTGGCGTCGCACGGGGTCGGCATCAATGAAGTGGAGACGGCACTGCAATCGTGGAACGTGAACTTGCCCACGGGGCAGATCACGGGTCCGCAACGGGCGTTCACGCTGCAGGCGAGCGGACAGTTGACGTCGGCGGATCAGTACCGGTCCCTCATCGTGACGTATAAGAACGGCAATCCGGTGCGGTTGAGTGAGCTCGGCACGCTGGTGGACGGGGTGCAGGACGATAAGACCGCGTCGTGGTTCTACGATAAGTCCGCCGGAGCGGAGCGGGCGATCGTGCTGGCGATCCAGAGGCAGCCGGGGACGAACACGATCGAAGTCACGGACAACATCAAGAATCTGCTGCCGCAGTTCCAACTGGAGCTGCCGCCTTCGGTGCAGATGGACGTGCTGTACAACCGGTCCGACACGATTCGCGAGTCGTATAAAGACGTCGAGTTCACGATGCTGCTGACACTGGGACTGGTGATCGCGGTGATCTTCGTGTTCCTGCGGAATCTCTCGGCGACGGTGATTCCGAGTCTCGCGCTGCCGTTTTCGATCGTGGGAACGTTCGCGGTGATGTATCTGTTGCACTACAGCCTGGACAATTTGTCCATGATGGCGCTGATTCTCTCGGTGGGCTTCGTGGTGGATGACGCGATCGTGATGCTGGAAAATATTTTCCGGCACATGGAGCAGGGCAAGAGGCCGCTGGTGGCGGCGCTGGTGGGATCGCGCGAGATCGGCTTCACCATCGTGTCGATGACGCTGTCGCTGACGGCGGTGTTCATTCCGGTGCTGTTCATGAGCGGCATTCTGGGGCGTTTGTTCCGCGAATTTTCGGTGACGATTTGCGTTTCGATTCTGATTTCCGGACTGGTTTCGGTGACGCTGACGCCGATGTTGTGCAGCCGGTTCCTGAAGGCTCCGGGGCATGGGGAGCACGGGTGGTTCTACCGGCAAACGGAAAAGTTTTTCGACGGCATGCTGCGGGTGTACGACCGCACGCTGCAAGTGGTGCTGCGCCACAGGCCTGCGACGATGTTGGTCTCCGGCGTGGTGCTGGCGGGCACGGTGTATCTGTTCGCGGTGATTCCGAAAGGCTTCATTCCGGATCAGGACACGAACCAGTTGACGGTGATCACGGAGTCCGCGCAGGGGACTTCGTTTTATGAGATGGCGCGGTATCAGCAGATGGTGGCGGATATCGTGCGGCAGAATCCGAACGTGGAAGCGCTGATGGCGACGGTGGGCGGAACCAGCGCGTCGACGATGGGCGGTCCGAATTTCGGACAGATGCTGGTGCGGTTGAAGCCTCGCGATCAACGGAAAGAGCTGGTGAGCCAGATCATCGACGAGCTGCGGCCGAAGGTGGCCGACGTTCCGGGGATGAAGGTGTACCTGCAAAATCCGCCGACGATTCAGATCGGCGGGCAGGTGACGAAGAGCTTGTATCAAGTGGCGCTGGTTTCGCCGAACCGGACGGAGTTGTACGCGTCGTCGGACAAATTGATGAAGGCGATGGCGGGCCTGGACGGGATTTCGGACTTGACGACGGATCTGGCGATTACGAGTCCTGAGGTGAAGGTGAATATCGACCGCGACAAGGCCGCGGCGATGCAGATCAACGCGAATGCGATCGAGGCGTCGTTCTACGATGCGTTCGGGCCGAAGTGGGTGTCGACAATTTTCTCGTCGATCAACGAGTACGAAGTGCTGCTGGAGTTGCAGCCGAAGTTCCAGGCCGATCCGCGGGCGCTTTCCTTGCTGTACTTCAAGAATCCGGCGGGCCAGTTGATTCCGCTGGACACGCTGGCGGCCATCAAGCAGGAGATCGGGCCGCAGTCGATTAATCACTATGGAATGCTGCCGTCGGTGACGTTGTCGTTCAACTTGAAGCCGGGGGTCGCGCTGGGAGATGTGGCGTCGAAGATTCAGGCGCTGGCGGCGGACAATATCCCGAACGACGTGACGTTCTCCTTCCAGGGCGCGGCGAAGGCGTTTGAGAGTTCGCTGGGCAATCTGGCGCTGCTGCTGCTGGTGGCGGTGCTGGTGGTGTACATCGTGCTGGGCATCCTGTATGAGAGCTACATTCATCCGCTGACGATTTTGTCGGGGCTGCCGTCGGCGGGCTTCGGCGCACTGCTGACGCTGGAGCTGTTCCACATGGATCTGAACATTTACGCGTTCGTCGGTTTGATCATGCTGATCGGCATTGTGGAAAAGAACGCGATTATGCAGATCGACTTCGCGCTGGACGCGGAGCGGAATCAGGGGATGGCTCCGACGAAGGCGATTTACGAGGGCTGCCTGATCCGGTTCCGGCCGATCATGATGACCACGATGGCGGCGGCGCTGGGCGCGGTGCCGATCGCACTGGGCTACGGCGCGGGCGGCGAGGCACGGCAACCGCTGGGACTAGTGGTGGTGGGCGGCTTGATGTTCTCGCAGCTGGTCACGCTGTATCTGACGCCGGTGTTTTACACCTATATGGCCGCCATCCAGGAGCGGATGGGGCGTGGCAAGAAGAAGCGCGGCGCGGTGGACCAGGCGCCGGTGGTTCCGACCCCGGCATAAAGCCTGGCGCTCGCGCTGGAATCAGACGTTCATGATCTCGAAGCAGCGTTCGAGGCTCTTCACAGGATCGTCCCCCATGGCCGGCCGCCATTCGTGGGCGATGAATCCGGTGTAGCCGAGATCGGCGATGGCGTTGGCGATGAAGCGGTAGTTGAGCTCCTGCTTCTCGTCGATTTCCTGGCGGCTGGGGACTCCGGCGGCGTGGAAGTGGCAGATTCGGTCAAAGTTGTCGCGGATGGTGCGGGTGACGTCGCCATCGGCGATCTGCGCGTGGTAGATGTCGAACAGGATCTTCACGCGCGGTGAATTGACGCGCTTGCAGACATCCAGGCCCCAGGCCACGTGATCGAAGACCTGATCGGTACGCGAGTCCGCCGCGACCTTGGAATTCGTAATCTCCATGCAGACGTTGACATCCTTTTGCTCCGCGTAGCCCTTCACGCGGTTTAGGATGGCGACGGCGTTATCGGCGCCTTCTTCGCGGGACATGCCGCGTCGTTCGCCGGGGATCGCGATGAGGACTTTGCATCCGGCGGTGACGCAGGTGTCGATGCCGGCATGAGTGGCATCCTCGATCATGCTATGGATTTCCTTACGGATTAATCCATTTTGGAAGCTGGTTCCCGTGCCGGTCATCATCGCGGCCGCCAAGCCGTTTTGTCTGAGGATCGCCACCTGCTGGGCGCTGGGCAGGTCCACGCCCTTGAATCCGATGCGCGCGAGGATCTTACAGCGCTCCTCAAACGTGGTGGTGGAGCCGGTCCAAACAGAAGCCATGACGCTCTGCCTGATGCGCTGACGAGTGGGCGCGGGAGTTTGGGCGGACAGTTGGCCGGCCACGCCCGCGAGGAGAGGCGCCGCCGCGCCGGCTAAGAATGTTCTTCGTTCCATCGGCAGCCAATATACCACGCTGGTATGGGCGGGGGCAGCCGGTGGCGGCTTGTGGATTTGCTCCCACTCCGGTACACTTCCCTAAGACGTTTATGGGAAAGACGGAAGAAGGCGATCTGCTGCCGGGCACCCTGGATATGCTGATCTTGAAAACTCTGAGGCGTGAGCCGAAACACGGGTACGCGATTGCGGAATCGATCGCGGCGGCGTCGGAAGAGGCTCTCCGGGTGGAAGAAGGAGCGCTGTATCCGGCGCTGCACCGGCTGGAGCTGAAGGGGCTGCTGGGGTCCGAGTGGGGTCTCTCCGAGAACAACCGCCGGGCCAAGTTTTATCACCTCACCGCGGCGGGGCGGAAGGCGCTGGCGGCGGAGACGAAACGGTGGACGCGCATGAGTGCGGCCATCGCGCGCGTGATGGGAACGGCCTGATGGGATTCCACCAATTCAAGCTTCGCTGGAGAGCGCTGATCCACCGGCGGCAGTTCGAGCAGGACGTGGAGGACGAACTCGCGTCGCACTTGGCGATGCGCGGGGAGAAACTGAGGGGAGAGGGCCTGGAGAGTTCGGTCGCGCGGGCCGCGGCGCAGGCTCGCTTCGGGAATCGCGCGCGGACCGGGGAGGTTCTGCGCGAGATGCGCGGGTGGGGCTGGGTGGAACGGCTGTGGCAGGACGTCCGCTTCGGGTTCCGGCAACTGCGCTTGAATCCGGGCTTCGCGGCGGCGGCGATCCTTCCGCTGGCCCTGGCGATCGGCTGCGCGGCGGCGATCCTTACTTTGGCGGATGCGGTTCTGTTCCGGGCAACCGGAATCGGCGATCCGGGGCGTGTGGCGGCGGTTTATTCGTACTCGCCCGCGCAAAACCGTTATCTCTCGGATTCCTATCCCGATTTTCGCGATGTCGCGTCGCTCACGGAGTTGACGGAGTCCACGGCAGCGTATCTTCGCACGGGATTGACTGTTCGCCTGACGGCCGGCGGGGAGGCGATGAACACGGAACTGGTGACGGGCGACTATTTCCGGGCGGCGAGGATCGCTCCGGTGCTGGGGCGTCCGCTGACGCCGGAAGACGACCGCCCCGGAGCCGCACCGGTGGCGCTGGCCAGTTACACGTTGTGGGAGAGCCGGTTCCAGCGCGGTGAGTCCGTTCTTGGATCGGTGGCGTGGATGAACGGAGTGCCGGTCACCATCGTGGGCGTGATGCCGTCCGGCTACCAGGGAATGCTGCTGGATTGGGGAGACACGCCGTCGTTCTGGACGCCGCTCTCGCAATTCAACCGGCTGTTTCCGGCCAACACGGCCAAGGATTATGAGAATCGCCGCGAAGTGCAGATGCTGATGATGTTGGCGCGGCTGCGTCCGAACGTGAGCGTGGCGCAGTTTCAAGCCGCGCTGGACGTTACGGCGTCGCGGGTTGATGCGGGTGTGACGGGAACCCGGGCCTCCCGTCTTTTAGCGATCCCGGCGGTTCAAGCTCGATTCTTTCCGGCGTACCGCGAGGCGACGCTGCGGTTCCTGTGGCTGCTGTTCGCGGTTTCGATGACCGCGGTGGCGATCGCGTGTTTCAACCTGGCGAATCTGCTGCTGGCACGCTCCGCGGCGCGCCAGCATGAGATGAGCACTCGCGCGGCGGTGGGCGCGAGCCGGTTCCGGCTGTTGCAACAACTCATCGTGGAGCATACTGTGCTGGCCGGTTGCGCTTGCGCTCTCTCGGTGCCGGTGGCGCTCGGCGTCACGGAGTGGCTGCGAAGTGTCCAGTTTACGTACATCTTTCGTCCGGTGTTAAACCTGACTACGGATGGACGCGCGCTGGGAATCGGGATGGCCGCGGGTCTGATCACGGCGGTGCTGGCGGGCGTGGCTCCGGCGATCAAAGCGGCGCGGAGCGGGGTGGCGAGCGGACTGAAGACCGGCCGCGCGAGCCGAACCGGTTTACGGGATCTGTTCTTGTGCGGACAAGTGGCGTGCGCGATGGCGGTGCTGGTGTCGGCCTCCGTACTGATGATCACGCTGCGGGAGGCGGGCAACGTGCGCGTGGGGTACTCGGCGGGCGGGGTGCTCATCGGTTCGCCCGATCTCGCCAGCGGAGGAGCTACTTCAAAGGACGAGTTCTTCCGGCTGGCCCGGACGCTGTTGCATGAGGTGCGGTCCGAATCGGCGGGCGCGGCGCTGGCTTGGCTACCTTTCGCTACGACGGTGCGGACGACTCTCGACGTACAGGCTCAGGCAGGAGTGTGGACGCCGCTTCCCTACAATTGGGTGTCCGACGGATACTTCGAAACGCTTCGCATCCCTATTCTGCAAGGGCGCGGCCTTGTTCCGGGGGACGACTCTCGCGCGCAGCCCGTTGCCGTGGTGAATCGGTCTGCCGCGGCGCTGCTTTGGCCGGGGGAGAATCCGGTGGGCCGGCGCGTACGGATTCGACAGGAGCAGGCGGATCGCGAAGTGGTGGGCGTGGCGGACGACATTCGCTTGAATCCGCTGGACGCTGGTGTGGCGGCCACGCCCTATGTTTTTCTGCCGCTGTTTCAAAAGGCGTCCGTGAGCGGGCTGACGATTCTGGTACGTACGCCCGGCGCACCGCGGGCCTTCGCGGGACCTTTGCGGCAGATCACGGCGCGTGTGGCGCCGGAGGGCGCGCTTACCGGGGTCCGCACGCTGGAGGAACAGGTGGATGAATCCGGCCGCGGGCCAATGCGTGTCGCGGCGCAGGCCACCGCGGCGGTCGGCGGGCTGGGAATTATTCTCGCGCTCGCGGGAATCTTTGCGTCTGCGGCGTACCGCGTTACTCAGCAAAAGAAGGAAATCTCGATCCGCATCGCGATCGGGGCGGAGCCGGCCCGAGTGGTCTGGGGCTTCGCCACGCGCGGACTTTGGGTCGGCCTCGCAGGCGTGTGCGCGGGCTTGCCGGCGGCGCTGTGGGGCGTCAGTTTGCTGCGTTCGGCTGTAACGGGGGTGGGTGCGGCGGGTCCGGTTGTGTTAGGCGCGGCCGCGGTCTCGCTGGTTCTGGCAGCCTTCGCCGCGGCTCTTGCCGCCGCGGGGCGCATCGTACGAGTCCAGCCGGCGGATGTTCTGAGGGTCCAATGAGCTTACGAAAAGGCAGCATCCTTTTTCTGATCGCGCGTGCGTTGCTGGCGGCGCAGGCACCGGTAGACGCGACTTTTCATACCACAACGAAGCTGGTGCAGGTGAGCGTCGTCGCGCAGGACAAAGACGGCAAGCCGGTGAGCGATTTGCGCCGCGAGGATTTTCAGATCCTGGACAATGGCGAGCTGCGGGACATCCGCCTGTTTCTGGCGGAGAATGGTCAGGCTCCGCGTCCGAAGCCGCCGGCTCCGGGCACGTTCACCAATGGAATCGCCACGGCCGAGGGGGCGCGGAGCGGTTATTCGGTGATTCTTTTCGACAACCTGAATACCGGATTTGAACCCACGGCGCGAGCACGGCTGAAGGGGATCGAGGCTCTGAAGGCGATTCCCGCGGGCGATAAGATCGCGATGTATTCGTTGTGGTGCAATTTTCAGGTGATCCGGGAGTTCACTACGGATCGAGACTCCCTGCTGCACCAGCTTGAGCGCTTCTACCCGGCAGCAGGAGCGGTTTGCGCCGGGAGCGCGCCGGAGGAGGAAGCCGCGCCGCTGAATCGCGCGCCGTCTATGGCGGATCTAGTCGATCCGGGAGGCGCTATTGCGAGATCCAGGGCTACGGCGGACGCCGCTCGCATTGCGGCGCTTCAAGCGGGCACGATCACGGATCAAGAGATGATCATGATCGCCGATCATCTGGCGGGGATTCCCGGGCGCAAGAACCTGATCTGGATCGCGCAGAAGTTTCCGCTGAGCCCGGTGGCGCTGCAACGGCTGGTGAATGCCGGAGTGGTGCTTTATCCGGTGGATGCGATCGGCTCCACCATCGCGATCGAGAGCGAGAAGGAGGCTCACGCCGCACCGATTCTGGCGCTGGCCCGCAGGACGGGCGGCATCGCGTATGTGGATCGCGACGATTTTGATGTGGCGATTCGCGAGTCGCTCGAAGACGGACGCATCAGTTACACGCTGGGCTTCTATGCTTCGGATGAGCCGAGTCCCGATCCCAAGGCGAAGCGAGGCGGCGCGAAGCAGCCCCCTCCGCATCAACTTAGTATTCGAGTGAGCCGTCCGGGAATCGCTCTGCGATATCGGACCAGTTACCGGGTTGAGCCGTCTCCGCCGGTGTCCGCGAATCCGGTGGGCGAGTTGGTGCAGGCTCTCAACCGTCCGGTGGATGCGACGGCGATCGGCTTGACCGCTTCCGCGACGCGCAGGCAGGACCGGCTGGATCTGACGCTGTCCTTCGATCTGGCCAGTTTGGATTTGACGCAGGCCGGCGGGGTGTGGAAGGGTGCGGCAGAGGTGGTGGCTCGCTTCATGACACCCGAGGGGGTTTGGGCGGGCGAGGTGATTTCGCAAACCGTGACGTTCAATCTGAAGCCGCAAAACTTCGCGTCGATGTTGCGGAGCGGCGCGACGTATCACAGAGAGCTCAAGATTCCCGCGAAGGCGGTGGAACTGAAGCTACTGGTGGGCCAAGTGGCTTCGGGGAAGATCGGCACGCTCACGATTCCGCTGGCTGAGGTGGAGGGGGGCGCGGCGCCGCCGAAGTAGCAGAGCCGCGGCGGAAGGACGGTTGCATTCAGGGCTTGACACGCGACAATTGTCGCGTGTAATATGCGACAAGAGTCGCATGATGCCGCTCCGCCGCCTATGCCGAAGATAATCCACGAACGACTGACCCGCCGCGAGCGGGAAATCATGAATTCCGTATTCGCGCTGGGAAATCGGGCGTCCGCGGAAGACATCCGCGGACGGCTGACGCATCCGCCCGGGGATTCGGCGGTTCGCGTCATGCTTACGCGGCTGGAAAAGAAGGGGCTGCTGAAGCATCACGTGGACGGGCTCCGCTACATTTATTCGGCGACGGTCTCGCCGTCTGTGGCGAGGAAGACGGCGCTTCAGCAGTATGTGGAGTCGTTTTTCGGAGGCTCCCTGCGGCGGATGATGACGGCTCTGGTGGCGGAGGCGCCGTGGACTCCCGACGATCTCGACGCACTTCAGGCGGAGATCGATCGTGCGCGGGAAGTGAAGAAGGAGGACGCATGATTTCGTTAGTCCGTTCCTTTATCGAGAGCACGATGCTCGCTACCAGCAATTCACTGGCTCTTTCGATCGTGGTGAAGGCGACGTTGATCCTGGCGATGGCGCTGGTGAGCGTCGTGCTGGCGCGGCGCAGCCGGTCGTCGATGAGGCATGCGATTCTGGCGGCGGCGCTGGGGCTCCTCCTGGTGTTGCCCGTGGCGTCCGCGCTGGCGCCTCCGTTCCGGGTCGCGATGCCGGCCGCCGCACCGGAGGAGATCGCGCCGATCCCCCTGATGCCGCTGAAGCGTTTCGTTCCTTCCGTCGAGGCACCGCGTGTCGCCGCCGACGCGGGAAAACCCGGAGGGACCTCCTTTCCTTTGCCCACTGTGCTGCTCAGTGTATGGCTCGCGGGGACGGGACTGTTCCTTTTACCAGCGATCGTGGGATTGTGGCAGGTTCGCTCGCTCCGCCGGTTCGGCCTGCCGTGGGTTCAAGGTCAGGCAGCCGCCGACGGGCTGGCTCCAGAGGCGGGGCTGGAGCGGCGGATTGAAGTGCTGCTGCACGAATCGCTGCCGGGGCCGATGACGTGCGGTGTACTGCATCCGGCGATCGTATTTCCTGCGGACGCGGCGGAGTGGCAGGAAGGCGATCTGAACCGGGCACTGGTTCACGAACTTGAACACGTAAAACGCGGCGACTGGATTTTGCTTTGCCTGGCGCGGACGGTGTGCGCGGTGTACTGGTTCCATCCTTTGGTCTGGATCGCCTGGCGACGGCTCGGCGTGGAAGCGGAGCGGGCTTGCGATGACGCGGTGCTGGGGCGCTCCGAAGCGACGGCGTATGCGGATCAACTGATCCAGCTGGCGCGGCGGATGTCGGCGTCCCGGAAATCGCCGGTGCTGGCGATGGCGAACCGTTCGGATTTGTCGACACGGATCGGCGCGTTGCTGGATCAGCGGCAGCGGCGCGGACGTGTGGGGGCATCCCTGCTGGCACTTGCCTGCGTGGCCGTGGTGTTGGGCGCGGCGATCTCGCCTCTCCAGATGGTTGCCGCGCCGCAGGGCGAGTCCTCGGCTACAGTTCGGAAGGGACCAAGATTCGAGGTTGCATCGGTGCGAATGGAAGATCCGCATGATCCGCACTCCTCGCCCGCGTACACCAACAATCCGTCATTTAACAGTCGCACCACTGTTTTTCCGTCCAACCGGCTGATGATGCGGCATACGCTGCTGCGGAGTTTGATCTGCGAGTCGTATGCGGTGGACTGTGGCTACATCCTGGGAGAGCCGGACTGGAGCTTCCAGCAGCACTACGATCTGGACGCGAAGTTGGAGGGAAATACGCTTCTCACTTTCGAGCAGATGAAGCCGGCGCTCCAGAGTCTGCTGGAAGATCGTTTCCATTTGAGGTGGCACTGCTCCCCGAAGCTGGTGCCCGGGTATGCGCTGGTGGTGGCGAAGGGCGGCGCCAAGCTTCAGCCCAACAAGGGGGCTCCGATCGGAGGAATGTTCGGGGGGCCGATTTTCAAGTACCAGAACGCGACGCTGGAGCAATTTGCGTTGGCCCTGAGAAGTCCACTCAACAACCAGCCCGTCGTCGACAAGACGGGAATCAAGGGGACGTACGACTTCGATCTGAAGTATGGACCCCATGATCCCGACGATCCTCGCTTTGCCGCCCTGATCGAGAGTCTCCATCTTGAGAATCTGCCGGACATCTTCACGGTTCTGGAACAGCAACTCGGCCTCAAGCTGGTGCCGGAGAAGATCACGATCAACACGCTGGTCATCGACCATGTCGATAGGATTCCGTCGGAAAACTAATCGAGCCGGAACGTGGCGTAGCGACGGAGGGCTGCGAGGGCACGGGCTGTGGCGGTTTGGTGGTCCTGCTGCCAGGGCGCCCCTAGGGTTTGGCGAAGGCCGGTGAGGAATCGATCCAATTGTTCCGGGGTGGAAGTTGTGGCCTCGGCGGCGCGCGCGCGTTCTTCTCCGCGGGGGAAGTCGATCACAGCGATTCCCAGGGATGTCGCGGCGGTACGGAGGGCGGCGAGATACAACATCCCGTCCGCGCGTAAAGTGACATGGCGGGAAGCGTGCACTTCGGCCACGGTGTGCGGAAGTTGCGGAAGCGGGGACGTCCGCAAGGCGATGGCGACGAGGTCTCCGGCGGGTTCCAGGCTGGAGCGTAGTTTCGAGAGCGCCCGCTCGGCGCAGTGCTGGGCGGAGTCGCGGACTTCCTGGATCAGCTTTTCGGCGGCGAGGGCACTGAGACCGACAGTGTCGTGCTCGTAGGGCAGCGGTGGCAGGCCGGGGTCGAGCAGCTCCACGCGGCGGCGATCGATGACCTCGGGCGCGCCATCTTTGACCGTTACGGAGACCAGGATGGCCCAGCCGGCGTGATCGGCGACTCCCGCGATGATCGGCGTTTTTGCCTTCGGGCGTTTCTTCACCATAGGATATGCTAACGAGATCGAACTGAAGATGGGAGAAGACGATGCTGAAGTCGATTTCGCGGGCGGTGCTGGTGGTGGGGCTGGGGAGCGGGTCATTCCTGATGGGGCAGGCGCCTGCCGCCGCGAAAGCGGTGGTCACGGGTACGGGAAGTTTCACGTCGTTCGTCGAGAATATGGACCGGTCTCTGGCGTTCTACCATGACGCGTTCGGGATGGAGGTACCGGCGCTGCCGGCGTCGGGGCAGAGGCCGTATAACCAGGCGAATCCGCAACTGTTCGCGATGTTCGATATTGCGGGAGCGAAGGAGCGGCACCAGTCGGCGAGGATCACAGGGACTCGCGTGACGCTGGAGATGATGGAGATTCAGGAAGTGCCGCATCAGACGGTCGCGCTGCGGATTCAGGATCCGGGCGCGGCGACGGTGGTGTTTCTCGTCCGCGATATCGAGAGCGCGCTGGCGCGGGCGACGCAGGCGAAGGCCACGGTTGCGACTCCGGGCGGCAAGCCGGTCATGATGGCGGAGGGGACGCGGGCGATTTTGATTCGCGATCTGGACGGGCGGTTTATCGAGCTGCGGCAGTGGGCGGGGACTGCGGCGCAGACGGGAGACATTCTAGATATGCGGTTGTCGATTGCCGTGAAGGATATGGACGAGATGCTGCGGGCGTATCACGACGTGCTGGGATTCACGGTGGAGGGCCAGACTCCGTTCACGGCGGACGCGGCGATGCGGAGTTTGACGGGGCTCGCCAAGGCGGAAGTGCGGAAGGCTCGGGTCCAGGCTCCGGGGTCGATGTTGTGGATCGAGTTCGTCGAGTTCAAGGGAGTGGACCGGACTCCGCTGCGGATGCGGATTCAGGATCGCGGGGCGGCTCGGTTGCAACTGCGGGTGCAGGAAGTGGACTCGGTGGTGGCGGCGGTGAAGGCGGCGGGGTTAAAAGTGATGTCGGTGGATGGGATCGCGCAGCCGATTCCGCCGAATTTCAAAGGCGCCCTGGTGGCGGATCCGAATAACTTTTTTCTGACGCCCTTCGCGCCGTGTGACGCGTGCGCGCCGACGATTGGCGGGGCTCCGGCACGGGCGACGAAGTAGGGCGCTCTTAGTTTTCCGTGGGCTGAATTGCGCTCTCCACGACAATGACGTGGAGCGCTCCCTTGGCTTTCTCCAGTTTGACGCCCCATTGCTCCCGGACTGCGTTGAAGAGGGACGGCGGAGCGAAATCGGGCTGCCCGGGATCGGCGGGGCGCTGCGGGGCGAAGGGAAAATCGAGATGCATTTTGTAGCGGCCCGTTAAGCCAGTGGCGTCGTGGACGATGGTGCCGAGCAACGCCCGGGACTGGGGTAATGACAAGAGTTCGGCCACGGAGAACATGGTCGCGCCTTCGAGAACGAGGCCAGACGGACGGTAGCCGCTCGGGCAGCGGGGAGTGACGGGGTCGTCATCGGAGGAGGCGGGCGGGCGGCCGCCGCAGGTGCCGTCCCAGGGCTCGATGTTGGGGCCGAGCTTGCCATCGGAGTGGTCGAGAACCAGAGCGTACTGATCTCCCATGCGGGTCTCGGTGCGGAGCTTGAGGGCGAAGCGATCTTCCAAGAGAGCGCGAAGCATCAGATGGAGTTCGCGCTGCGTCGAAGGCTTGGCGGCCTTGGCTTCGATGGCGAAAGAGGTTTTATTGACCCAATCGGGACCGCCGCTGACGTTGTACGCGGTGCCCATTCCTTCCCCATACGCCGTATAGATCAGCCAGATCAGGTTCATGCTGGGGATGGAGAGGCGGTCCGGGCTGGACGGCACGACGACGTTGCGCGGTGCGTTCGGGGCGGCGAGTTTGATGGTGGCGATCTCAAACTTCGGCTCGGGCTGAGCGAAGGCCGGTGCGGCGAGGCAGAGAAAGAGCGCGAGTCTGGAGACGTCCATGACTCAAGCGTACGAGTTTACCGGCGCGCCGCCAATGATCTAAAAGATACCTTTCCGTCAATCCTGCCGGAGCGCATTGATCGGACTGGTACGGCTGGCCTTCCGCGCAGGCGCGAGGCTGGCGGCGAGGGCCGCTCCGATCAGCAGGGCGAGCATCGCGAGGAAGGGGAGGGGATCATGAGGCTGAAGGCCGGCCACGGAGCGGACCAGAAGCAGCTCGGTGGCGTAGGCGAGGACCGAGCCGAGGACGACTCCGGCGGCGATCATGCCTACGCTTTGGCGCAGGACGAGGCGCAGGATGTCGCGAGGGTCGGCGCCGAGAGCGATGCGGACTCCGAATTCGCGGACGCGCTGGCGCGAGAGGAAGGCGATGACTCCATAGATTCCGATGCAGCCGAGCAGGAGAGCGGTTCCGGCGAAGGCTCCGAAGAGGACCAGGAGGAAGCGGTGGCGCGCGAGGGTGCTTTCGGCGAGTTGGTCCATGGTGCGGATCTCGGTGAGGACCTGGTCGCGCGCGCTGACGCGGATGGCTCGGCGGAGAGGTTCCACGATGCCGAGCGGCGCATTCTCGGTGCGGACGGCGATGGACATGAGTTCGGACCAGCGGCGGAGCAGACGGTCTGGCACCTGGGCGAAGGGGTAGTAGAGTTGGGCGCGCACTTGCGCGTCGTCCTCGGCGTAGCCCCAGTAGCGAACGTGCGGCACCACTCCGATGACTTCGACGGGTTCGGCGCCCATGTCGGGAATCCATAATTGCTTGCCGAGGGCGGGGGAATCGCCGAAAGCGCGACGGGCGAGGACTTCGTCGATGACCGCGACGCGCTGGCTGTCCAGGCGGTCATTCGCGTCGAAGAAGCGGCCGGCGCGGAGGGCGATTCCCATGACTTTGAGATAGTCCGGCGAAACGCTGGAGGCGAGGAGGAGAGGCATCTCATTTCGCGGCGGCAGGGCGGAACTCGGCCAGTAGCCGATCTGGTTGTTGCCCTCGCGCATAGGGACGGTATCGACCATGGCGACGGATTGCACTCCGGGGAGGGCGCGGGTGCGGTCCAGGATGTCCTGCCAGCCGATGCGGATGGCCGCGGGGTTCGCGACGACGCTGGGGGACAGGGCGAGACGCGTGACCAGGACGTTGAGGATGTTCACGCCGGGGTCGAGCGAGGACAAGCGGAGGACGGTGCTGCCGAGGAGTCCGGCGGAGACCAGCAGCACGACGGCAAGGGCGAGTTCGCTGGCGACGAGGATGCTCTGAAGGCGGTGCGAGCCTCCGACCAGGGCGCGGGCTCCTCCGCGGAGGGTGCG
Organism: Bryobacteraceae bacterium; assembly: GCA_036498815.1. Classification (GTDB taxonomy): domain Bacteria; phylum Acidobacteriota; class Terriglobia; order Bryobacterales; family Bryobacteraceae; genus Palsa-187. The sequence continues at coordinate 161,529 of DASYET010000056.1, forward strand.
TTCGAGGTCGCGAGTGGGGGCGCGGAGGGCGGGGATGGCTCCGAAGAGCAGACCGCTGAGCAGAGACACGGCTGCGGCGAAGGCGAACACGCGCCAGTCGGCTTGCACTTCTTCGGCTCGCGGAAGAGTACCGGGCCAGAGCGCGACGAACGGCTTTAGGGCAAGGAACATCAGTGCGGTTCCGAGGAATCCGCCGATCAGGCCAAGCACAACACTCTCGGTGAGGCACTGGCGGATCAAGCGGCCTCGGCCGGCGCCGAGCGCGACGCGGACGGCCATTTCGTGGCTGCGAGAAGAGGCTCGGGCAACCAGGAGACTCGCGATGTTGACGCAGCCGATGAGCAGGAGGAGAGTGACGGCTCCGAAGAGGAGCCAGATGGTAGAGCCGACATCGCCGATGTAGGGACGCAAGGGGTCGGCAATAAAGGTTCGGCCTTCGTTGGAGCGCGGGTAGGCGGCGGCGAGGCGGCTGCCGATCACGGTGAGCTCGGTGCGGGCTTGGTCTAGCGTCGTGCCGTCGTGAAGGCGGGCCCACACGGCGATGCGCGGGTGCGCGTCGCGGGCCTTCATGACGGGCTGGGTGTCCTGCCCGATCAGAGTGACGACGTCCACCGTGTCGTCCGCGATTTGGAAGCCGGCGGGAAGGACTCCGATGACGGCGTACTGCTGGCCGCTGAAGGCGAGGGTGCCTCCGAGAGCTTCCGGATTGCCGCCGAATTTGCGCTTCCAGAGAGCGTCGCTGATGAGGGCTACGGGAGCGGCCGCGGGTTGGTCCTCCTGCGTCGTGAAGGTCCGGCCGAGGGGGGGAGAGATCCCGAGCAGGGGGAGGAGTTCGGCGGATACTTCGCAGGAGGCGATATATTCGGCGTCGCCAGGCTGGCTCAGGGTGCCGCCGGTGTAGCGAAACGCGGCGGCGTCGAGGGAGCGCGTGGCGGCGTGAAGGTCCAGGTAGTTCGGGTAGGAGAAGGCCCACAGGTTGCCGAACTGAGTGGCCTGGACGGTTTTCTCTTGCAGCGCGAGCAGGCGGTTCGGATTGTGGTAAGGGAAGGGTTTGAAGAGGACTCCGTTGAGCAGCGTGAAGATGAGGGTGGTGGAGCCGATGCCGAGCGCCATGGTCAGGGCAACGACGGCGGCGAAGCCGGGACGCTGGCGGATGGTGCGCAGGGCGTAGCGGAGATCGGTCCAGAGGTCCTCGATCCAGCGTGTGCCTCGGACGTCGCGGCAGGATTCCTTTACTTGCTCCGGGCCTCCGACGGAGAGGCGAGCGCGGCGGCGGGCTTCTGTCGGCTCGACGCCTTCGGCGATGAGGTTCGCGGTGTGCTCTTCGATGTGGAAGCGGAGTTCCTGGTCAAGACGACCTTCGAGTTCGCTACGGCGGAGGAGGCGTTGCCACCAGGTCATTTTGCGGCTCCTTCCGAGAGGCTCAGGATCAGGCTCACGGCTTCGGCGAGGCGGTTCCAACTGGCGGTTTCAGTCTCCAGTTGGGTGCGGCCTTTTTTCGTGAGGCGATAGAACTTGGCTTCGCGGCCCGACTCGGTCTCTTTCCAGACGGCGTCGAGGAAGCCGCGGTTTTCCAGGCGGTGCAGGGCGGGGTAGAGCGAGCCTTGCGGGGTCTGGACCACGTCGCGGGAGACTTGCTGGAGGCGCTGCGCGATGGCGTAGCCGTGGACTTGTCCGAGGGCGACGATTTTCATGATCAGAAGATCGAGAGTGCCTTGGGGGAGATCGGATTTGGGCGTCATTCGCGGATACCTCTGACTTCTACCTATAGCACGTGTAGAAGATCGAGGCAAGGAATTTTTGTGGTGACGGTTTAAGATGAACTCGTGAGAAAGACGATTATCGCGATTGGCGGCGGAAAGATTGCGAGAAGAGGGACGGAGTCGATTGACCGGGAGATCATCCGGCGGACGGGGAAGAAGAATCCCCGGCTGCTGTTCCTTCCGACGGCGAGTTCGGATTCGGAAGAGTACGGGGAACTGGTGCAGAAGTATTTCGGCGGATTCCTGAAGTGCAACGTCGACGTGCTCTACCTGATGAAAGAGAAGCCATCGACGGAGAGCATCCGGCAGAAGATCGAGGCGGCGGAGATTATTTACGTGGGCGGCGGGAATACGCTGCAGATGATGCGGATCTGGCGGCGGCTCGGCGTGGACAAGATGCTGCGGGCGGCGTACGAGAGGGGAACGGTGCTCGCGGGGCTGAGCGCGGGGGCGATCTGCTGGTTCGAGGCGGGGCACTCGGATTCGATGGCGTACTTCAATCCGAAAAAATGGGAGTACATCAAGGTGAAGGGGCTCGGGCTCGTGCGGGGGACGCTGTGTCCGCACTACAATAGCACGACGCTGGGGGTTCCGCGGCGGAAACATTTCCGGGACATGATGCAGAAGACGGGCGGGGTCGGGATCGCACTGGAGAATAACTGCGCGATCGAGATTCTCGACGGGCGGTATTACAAGGTCCTCAGTTCGAAGGCGTACGCTCGGGCTTACAAGTTGTACAAGAGCGGCGGGGAAGTGGTCGCGGAGCAGATACGGCAGGAGAAGGATCCGGCGCCGGTGGAGGCGCTCGCGTAGCGATCAGTTTTCGGTCAGAGTCCGGTCGATGTGCGTGACGACAAACATCGGGACGGCGGATTTCCGGGGCTCGATGCGGAGGCCGTATTGCTTTACGGCTTCAGAGAGCGTGGGCGCTGGGTCGGCTGCTGTTCCGGCGGGGCGATCGGGCGGGCTGCCGGGCAGGAATTTGGTTTCTTCCGGAGCAAAGGTGAGCACGAAGTCGTAGAGGCCGTCGATGCCGGTTTCATCGACGACGGGGCGGGTGGTGAAGCGCGAGGCGACGCCGACCAGGGTCAAGATGCTGGCGGAATGGGCCGTCAGCGTCACACCGGCAGGAGATCCACTGTAGATCACGGCAGCGCGCGGTTTACCGTCGGTACCCATGGCTTGTGGTTGGCCTTCGGGTTGCCGCTCCGCTGGTTTTAGTTTGGCGCCGTCTTTGCCTACCAGCAGGGAGTAGACTTGCATTTCCTTAGTATCGGATCGCCAGGTGAGGCCGAAGCGTTCTTCGAGGAGAGCTTGGAACATTTCCGGGATCTGATCGGTGCCCGCGCCGGAAGGGAGCTTGGCGTCGATCTCGAAGCGGGCGGTAGAGAGCCAGTCGGGCGCGACGATTTGGAAATCGCTCATCTTGTAGGCTCCGCGGATGGCGTCACGCAGGGTGAGGTTGCGGTAACGGACGATGGAGGGGTTGGCGGACATGCCCACGAAGATGGAGCTTTGGGGATTGGGGTCCGATGGGCTTCTTGGGCGGCTGCTGGGAAAAGGCGATGCCGGTCGCGGCGAGGAGCAGGCAGCAGGGCGACCTCATATCCAGCATGCTCATATCCAGCGTCCTCATATCCAGAATGCTAGCGCGTTTGGGGGCGTGCGTCGGGCGTTGGTAGTAAAATCGCGGGCGCAGAACTGTTCGCGGGAGTCACTGCAGGCGATTGTGGGGAATTACTTCAGAGCGGCGGGGCCCCACCAGATGCCCGCGCTGACTACGGCGGGGACGGTTCGCATTACAGAGAATGCGGCGGAGATCAAGGCGGGCGAGGGGTTTTTCAAATCCGGCGGGCGCCAACGCAGCGAAGTCCACCCGCCCCTTCACACCCAGGGCAAGCGCATCTCCTCCCGAACGCCCGCCTCGTCGCCGACAGCGTCATCCTCCGCGAAGCAGCCGTTCAAACCGTAGACAAGTTTTGCCACCCTGTAAAATCGCCCTCCCGCGTTCTTGAGAATAGCGTGAGCCGACATCCGGGAGGAGGTGAGGATCTTGTCATTTGTAATCACCACGATTGGAAACGGCGCGCCATCTCCGTCCCTATCGCGACTCGGAGAAAGGGTCCGCTCGAATCCCCTGTGCCGTGCTCATCCCGTCACTTGGTGGAAAACGCGCCACAGAGATCGAATACCAGTCTCCGAGTTGCCGACGACTCGACCGGAGCGATTCGTTGCGGTCGACTCTATGGGTGGAATGACCGCTTGGTCGGTCCGTTGACCAAGCCGCCGCAATCGATGCCCTCGAACCAGAGACGGCTGCTGGTATTGAGCGAACCCGTGCAGTGGGTCCAGAAAGTTCCCTACCTCGAATCGGGTCGGAAAGGAAAAGAGGTCCGGATTCCTCCCGTGAAACGCCGATCACATCCGGCGTTTCACGATTTCAAAACATTTGAATGAACTCCGGTTCGCCAGGAAATGTCTACAAAAGCGTCTTTTCCTTGCGGCTGCCAAGTCGGCGGCGGACCAGCATGATCGCGACTAAACCCGTGCCAAACAGTGCCCATGTCCCCGGTTCTGGCGTCGTCGTAGACGTCCCCATCAGAGTATCTTGAGGGAGCGCACCAGCAAGGCTGAGCAGGTCGGTAGAGCCCGTCGGATCGAAGGAACTGAAAGACGCTGGGTCGGTGAAGCCTGTCAGCGCCACGGAGATGCTCAAGATGTCGCCTACCGGAATCGGCGCGGCGAGAGTCTGATTATCCACAGCCAATGCACGAAATGCTCCCGTCACTCCATCGTCCAAAATGAGTGCCGCATTCCCGCCGGCGACGCCGCCGATGGTCACGATATCGTAATTACCGATGCCCGCGCCCGCGCCATTGCGGGAGATGGCAAGCACTAGCTGAGGAAGATCCGTACCGCCCGCCCCGAACACACCAGCCGTGTCGCTTAAATGAACCCTTAACGAAGCCACGTCGACATTCCCGACTAAGGGAACCAATCCAGCAATAGCCAGATAAGCGCCATAGCTCGTTCCTGCAGGAGTATCAGCGCCCACATCCGTGAAGGTAAAGTTGGCGGCGCTGATGAGATAGGAAGCCGACCCGCCGCCTGGGCCCGAGTCTGCAAGGGAAAAGGACACATTTGATCCTGCGTTGGTCGCGGTGCCGGACCCGAACGATCCACTCCCATTGCCGCCACCGTTCTGTGAGCCAGCCAGCGGCAAAGCGCCGCCGAAACTGGCGATATTATTCGCCACTACGGGACTGGCCGTCAGATACCCTCCGAGCGTTCCCAAGCCCGGACTCGTCAGAATGTCGTTGCGCCCGGTTACATTGTCGGCGATGTAAGTGGGTCCTCCGACATTAGGAGCTCCGCCATAAGGCGCGACGCCAAAGGAGATCGCCCCCGTGCCGCCATCGTAAATAAGGCCGGCAAAGGTGGGAGTGCTGATGACCATAGAAATGGCCGCCAAAAATGACAAATGTGTAAGCCGGGTTCGCATATAATTTTCCTCCTGGGCAGCGGTCGAACGACGCGCGCTTGGAGGAATGGTAGCACGGGCGGCAACGTTCAAACTGTCTATTCAGAGCCAGGGCGGGGAAGCAGCGCGAATCCTATCGCCCGATTCTCCAGTCACCTCCATCCCGCCCCAAAAATCTCCTTCCCCTCAACCGCTTCCACCGCTGGCCTGCATCGCTCTCCCGCTGAGCTGGATTCTCCGAGTTGCCGACAATTCACCCGAAGAGAGCTCTTCGAGACAGCCGTTGGTGCCCCCGTGCTTCGTGAACCAGCTGTTAGGCCGGTTCTCCCTGGAAGGCTTGACTACAATCCAGGACCGGAACGAGAGCGAGGGTCTGGCATGGCGCCGGTCGTGTGCATGCTGTGGACCTCGCCGTTTGCCTTTGCCTCGGCGGCAACCGCCTTCTGGCGGGGTATGCGAATGATTCAGCCCAATCCGCCCGAACAACCGCGCGAAGTTGCGGCTACTTCGCGGGGTCGATGCGGAGCAGCGCGCCATCGGCTTCGTCGGTAAGCAAGTAGAGCAAGCCGTCGGGGCCCTGGCGGATGTCGCGGATGCGGTTGCGGAGCTCGCGGAGGATACCTTCGCGGTGGAGTTCTTCCCACTGGTCGTTGAAATCGATGCGCTCCAGGTGGCCGGACCGCGGGACTTCGCCTTCGCGCATGCCGCCGATGAACAAATTGTTTTTCCAGTTGGGATAGCGGTCGCCTGTATAGAAGTGCAGGCCGGAGAGGGCGATGGCGGGCACCCAGTAGATGACGGGCGGCTCCATACCTTCTTTATGAGGGTCGAGAGAGACGCGCGGGCCAGAGTACATACGTCCGTTGCTGACCACGGGCCAGCCGTAGTTCTTGCCGGCGGCGAGGATGTTCACTTCGTCCCCGCCGTTGGGCCCATTTTCGCAGGACCAAATCTCACCCGTGACGGGATTGACGTCCATGCCGAGGATGTTGCGATGGCCGATGGTGAAGATTTCGGGTTTCGCCCCGAGCCGATTGACGAAGGGGTTGTCGGGCGGAATGGTGCCGTCGTCGCGCAGGCGGAGCACTTTGCCTCGAAGGCTCGCAGGATCCTGGGCGGTCATGGACGCGGGGGCGGGCGGATCGCCGCCGGCGCTGACGTTCATGTAGACCATGCCGTCGCGGCCGAAGACGATGCGTGATCCGCCGCCGCCGCCGGAGACGCCGCTGGAGTAGAGATCCTGCCAGTTGCTGATTCCGGTGCCGTTCCAGCGAAAACGGGCGAGCGTGAGGCCGTACTCTTTCCCGTCGTCGCCGGCGGGCTTCATGTAGCAAATGTAGATGAGCGAGTTTTGCGCAAAGTTCGGATGAAGCGCCATGTCCATCAGGCCGGTGAGCCCGGCGGCCTGGATGGGCGGAAGGCCGGGGACGGGTGTGGGACTGAGGACGCCATTGCGAACGATGCGGAGTTTGCCGCCGCGTTCGGTGATGAGGATGGTGTTGGCGTCGGGGAACACCATGCTGAAGGGCGTGGTGAGGCCTTTAGTGATGGTGAGGGTGAGGTTGCGTTCGAGGCCCGTGTCGAATTTGTAGGGGGAGTCGGGAAGCGGGAGGGAGGGCCAGTTGATGCCTTTGGGGGTGCCCTTGGCTTTCGCTTTGTCCTTGCCGGGAGCGGCGCCGGGCGCAGCGGCGGGTTGCTGGGCTTGTAAGAGAAGGGTGATCAGCGCGGTGAAGGCGGCGGCGAACGCGAACGCGGCACGGAGTTTCATGACAGACGATTGTACTCGCTATGGCCGGCGATTGCTGCGGGGACGGTTCAGCGTTTGGATGTGGCTTCCCAATTCGTCACGATGATGAGGGGAGTCTTCGCGCCCGGCTTGAGCGGCCGCGATCCAGCAGCGTCGTACTCGGGGTGAAATCTCCTTCCCCCTCAACCCCTTCCCACTCCCCCTGCCGCCCATCCTCCGGCCCGCCCTCTACCCTGAAACCGCCACGGCAACGGAACGTCAAATCCAAGCCAACCGAGCCAACGCAGCGAAATCCACTGGACCCCGTACCCCAGATGGGCAACCGCATCTCCTCCCAGAACGCCCGCCGCGCGCCTCGTCGCCGACAGCGTCATCCTCCGCGGAGAAGCCGTGCACCGCTTCCGCCAGTTCTCTGATTCCCTCATGGACCAATTCCAGCCCCACAACCCGGTCAAGGTCTCCCTGGTCTACAGACCACGGTCGCCACCGCTGGCCTGCATCGCTCTCCCGCCGAGCTGAACTCTCCGAGTTGCCGACAATCCGCCCGCTGGGCCTGGGAGAGGCGGTCGCGGATGTGACGCGGCACTCAGTCAGTGGCAGGCGCGCGGCCGAAGCATCGTTTCTGCAATGCCCGGCCTCAGGGGTAAGACGCATAATCGTGCGGGAGAGGCAGGACCATCGTTAATGACCCTACTTGGAAACCAAGCGTGTCTCCCGCCAACACGATGGGTTGAGGCAGCGCCCCAAGGGATCGAAATATGATTTCAGCCTTCGTAGCCGAATTAAGAGGAATTCCTTTTACGAGACAGGAAAAGGGGGCGGAGCACCCGCTGACGATTCTCATTTCTCGCGCAATGTCATAAGCGGACGGCGAGTCCTGTTTGTAGCCGTCCTGGCCGCTGACTATTCCTGCCGAAAACTCGTTCCCGGCCAGTACGCGCTGCTCGGGGAAAGTCTTCATTTCGGGATACTCACCCCACGTCTGTGCAAGATCACACATTTCTTCGGCAGGGGCCACTCCGAGTTCATCGTAGGGGTACCGGATCAAGCAACTCGATCCGTGGTAGATGTTAGGCGTGTCAATTCTGCTCTGCGCGTAAATAGCGGATGCCGTGGCGAAGATGGGCGTCAGTGCAAGAGCTGTATGTTGTGGAAACTCGGCCGTGGAATAGGACCTGCCTTGGCCGCCATCGTAAATCACGAGCCTGCCGGATGGCGTAGAGACCACAATGCCCTCAGGAAAGCCTTCAAGCGGCACCAACGCTGTGCGTTTTTCAATTGGGCTAGACGCCGAAACCGGAGGAGCATCGTCGGGCAGCATGAACCGCAAGTCCTCGGCTAAGTCGGAGGTCTGAAAACGAAGAATCATGCGGCGGTCTGTGAGCAAGTAGAGATAACGGCTTCCGGAGCTGATGCGGAAAGAAACGATCCCAATCGCCGCGTCCACGGCGACCCGAACCGTCCGCAAAGCCGTGTTGCTCCCGATCGCGAATGCCGATAGGTTCCAGTCGGATCCCACTTTCGTGAGCGTGTAGATCACCTGGCCGTCCAAAGAAAACTGAAAGGCGTTACTAGTGTAGAGGAAGGGAGTTCCAGGCGGCGGAGCAAATCCGATCCCGGGACGGCTTCCAATGATAATCGGAAACGGCGGTGACGTGGAGGTTCGGTCGGCACCGGGGACTACCAGGTGTCCGTCGTAATTTCCACTGGGCAGACCGAGGGTAGGGCCCTGTTTGGCCAAATCGGGCGAAAAATAGGTGAGCGTGGCAACCGAGGAACTCAGGACCGTCAAGGGAAATCGCGTCCCCCCGATGTCGAGTTGCATCCCTTGCGCAAAGTTTCGGCCTTCAAACAAGGCTTGCCCTTGGCTCGAGAAAGTGAGATCTTGCAGCCGCACTTGCTGCGGAAACACCAGCACTGGATCTAACGCTCGCAAATCGATGTGCGTGACAAGCAGATCTGCTCCCAACGAGGGGCTCCCGGGCTGGTAAGGCTCTAGAGCGGCACCTTTGAGCGATTGGGGAACTGCATCAGAATTCGGTGAGGAAACCGACAGACTCCAGACTCCTCCACTCGCCGAGGGTGCCCAGATGGACCCGCCAGGCATCGCCGCGTCCAACGTGAGCCCGTCTCCAGTAGCGTTGAAACAAGCGAGGTGATATCCATCCTCCGCCTGCAAACTTATGCAGGAGCGGCCATCAGAGTTGATCGCGGGTGCGCCTCGAATGGTCCACGGATTGCCTCCCGCAAGGAATGTTTGCACATAGTCTGCGTGTCCAGGAGCAGCTACGACGCTAAACGAGGAAATCGACAAATTATCTTTAAAAGGCGAAAGCGGGATCAAGCCGGGAAAAGAAGCGGCTCCTGCCTCGCCGCTGATGCGATACAAGCCCCCAGCTACAGGAGTGATGAAATCAACACTTTCGCGGTTGTCGTCTCCGACGTAAGAGCTGAACACAATACTCTGCAGGTCAGCCGAATATCCACTGACCCAACTGTTGCGGCCGCTCGAGTTACGCAAGGGATTCTTAATCGCGAGTGTCGACTCTGTCGTCATGCCGCCGGCCACCACGGTCCCATCCGACAAGACGGCGATCGACGCCGCGAGGTCCGCCCCGATGATTTTCCGCTGTTGATCCGTGCGGTGCAACTGCATGTTGTGGCGAGCCAGAACGACGGGAAAGGAAAAGACGCACCCCTCGTAATAGGAGTCGCAAGATGCTGCTACGTACACCATGTCGTTCGGACCAAGCGCCATGACACCGCTCTGGTAAGAGTTAAGCGGCAGGTAGGTCCCATATTCCATGGACCGGCCATCCGCAGCGACCCGAGCCAGAAACAGGTTCCGTTGTCCGACGGGATGCTTCTGTTCAGCATCGGTAGTAGCGATCCCGCTCGAGGTTGCCCCTAACACCACGGCTCGCCCAGACTTGTCCACTTGGACCTGATCACAATGAAAACCGAGATAGGAAAGATACCGGATGACTTTGGTCGCCGGCTCGAAACGAGCGATGAAGCACTGCGGCCCGAGTTCAGGGTTGGCGGGCAGACCTGATGGGCCGGTAATGGAGAACCCCTGCGGCAAGTCGAGACTATACGTGTTCCCCGCGACAAACATACTACCGTCGCCCATATCCTGCACCGCCACGGAAATCTCGTTGGCGCTGCCTCCCAAATAGGTCGGGTACGTCACCACCGGATCTACTACCAGACGGCCCGCGCGGCCGTCGGACGTCGCTTGAAAACGAACATGCCGTTTGTCGATTCTGCGGATGAGCGATACTGCGAACCTATTCTTGCCGCCGCTTTCCGCATAAGCGGCCGGTTGCAGCATCAAGGGCCGATCGAGCATTCTCAAGCCTCCGCCGCTATCCAGATCGACGTCGGCATCCACCGAATACAAATCAAACCAAACCTGCCGGCGCGCTACGGTGGAGATCAAATCAAACTCCAGCCCCCGAGGCCCGAAGTAATAGCAGAGCGTCACGTCCCGGCCACCCTGACAAAGCTTTCCAGCGACTTTCATCGGAATGTGCGTATCGCCGGACAGTCGAAAGACCGGCGCATCCAGCGATTGTTTTGGTAAGGGGTCCGCCAGCATCAATCCCTCATCCCATGCAAAACGGTAAAGCCGCCGCTCCGGCCCCTCTACCGCAAAGCCGCTCCGTGTGACTACAAGTCTGCTGGATCCACCCGCCGATCTCCAGATCCCCGGCTTGGTTTCTTCAAACACGCCCGCACGCGTGCCCTGTGCCAGGAAGGCTGCCGACAGAAATAGAATCGATAGTTTCATTGAATAGCCACCAGAGAAGAAACGCTGCTTCGGTCGCTTGTGGTAAATACAACAGGCACGGTTGCCCCTGCGGAGGCGTTGGACGGAATCACTACGTTCACTTGATTCAGTCCCGCCGTCAGGCCTGGTGCGGAGCCGGCGTACGATACCTGCGCCGCAACTCCGCCGATCGTTACCGTTGGCGTGGTGGGCAACCGATTCGGACGGGCTTCAATCAAGTCGCCTGTCGAGCCGCCCGCGAGCCCAAGACCTGTTGCGAAAAAACTCACTGTGGTGCCGCGCGCTAACGGCTTATCGGGCCCTTCAAGGGCTCCCTCTGCCGTGAAGGCGGCTGCGTAGGAACGGCCCTGCGTCGTATAGCTGAAGATGCCTGGGCTAAAGGGCCCCGCCGGAACCTGGACTCGCGGAGAACCGATACCGTAGCGAACGACCTGGACTTCCACAGTTCCAGAAGTGGGCACCGTCTCGGGAGCGACGACATTGAGTTGATTCGCGCCGACGTATAGCAGAGCTCCCGGCACTCCGTCAAAGATAACCGAGGTCCGCGCGACAGTCGTAGACAGCTTCAAACCGGATTCGGTCACGAGCCCCTGCGCGTCCGCAGGCCCGATGTCACTCCCGAAGATCGTCACAATTTCGCCAGCGTTCACCGGTCCACCATTAAGCGTCGCGCTGTTTAGCACTTGGGCGGAGGCGAAAGTAGGTTTCAGGTAGACCTGTGGCATATTAGTGGCCAAGATGCCATCCCCAGCCGGTCCGATTACCCAGCCCGGGGCACGAACCCGTACGGAGGCCAACCGCACCAATGGATTGGTTGGATACAAGGTTTCAAGCGTGCCTGCATCGGCTATGCGCCCGAAGTCATACAACCGTTCCGTTGGTGCAAAATAGAAAATATTTCCGCAACAAGAAATTGGCGCGGAGCCCACAACAATGCCAGTCGTCCAGTCAACGAATCCAGTACCGTCCGCTCCCATTCCTTTCCATACCACCCCTACGCTATGCGCAGGAACGACACAATTCCCAATGCCGGCAGATGCACTTGCTTCGCAAACCCTTTGACCAATGACAAAATGGCCATCGCCATACTGAGGCAATTGTAAAATGCCGACCTGTATGCCAGGTAGCCGGTTGCCGTTCAGATATGCCACCGCCCCGTCGAAGCCCAGCGACGCAACGCTGACAACCAATATGCGGGAGTCGATAGGGGAAATTTGGGCGGCAATAGAGTAGGGAGGTGCGCCATCGGTCAGCTGGATCGATTGATCGATCTCCCCTGTGAGCACATTCAGGCGGACGATCTTCCCCTGAGTTTCGTCCTGTGCTAGCCAAACATGAATCGAATCCGGCACAATAGCTAAGCTCCTTTGGTACGGAGAGATCGGCTGTGTCTCGAGCACCTCTCCAGTGGATAGCTTCACCAAAAAGATGGTCTTGGTTCCACGAGCGGTTTCGTCAACCGCGAGCAGCCTGTCATTGGCGGGGTCCGCGTCCGCATCGGAAGCACTGATGGGAATCAACACAGGGATAGTGCCGTTGTAGGGGAGGGGCGCGCCCCGGCTCTCGTCCCACAAATCCCACTCCGTCAAGCCCGGCCTGCGCAAGCCTCCTGGTACGCTAAACGAAACAGTCCAGCCTCCGACAAACGAATCCGCGTGTGCGGCTAGAACAGTTCCGGCCCAACTCAGCCCCAAATCGCCGGATTGCGCCAACTGATACACCTCTGGCGGAAACGTTCCCTGGTAGCTGATCCTGACCCCGGCGCCATCTCCGCCGGTGACTAGTGTCGCGGGGCTAATGTCTGAGGGGTTGGGTTGGGCCCGACTCGGGGTAAGGGCAAGGGCTAAGTATACTGAAATCACAGAGAATAGCCTGGAGCATGGCATGTTCTAATCATCATTGCACAGGAAGCAGATGTGACCTTACCGAAAATCCGAATCGCGTTTGCGCCGATGCGACAGAGATTTCGCTTTCGTGCGGCCTCTATTGCGAGAGGAACGATGGGCCATTGAGCATTCCTTCGGCCGGGACGAGACTCATCAAGAAGCCGGTCTGGAAGGTCGTTTGCTCCGGTAGGATACCCGTATCATCCTGACGAGGCGGATGTGGGCTAGATTCGACAACGACCGGAGTGTAACTCGATTTTCGGTTTGCTCAATCTATATCCTTCCGCCAATGCAGCAGAAAGGTACTGCTCCCTACCCGTGACCTTAGCAGCCATCTTTGAAAGTTTTACGAACGGGCTCGGATTCCGGATCATTCATGAAGATGAGTGCAATTTTATGGATGAAAAGCAACGTCTCACTGAACGCGCAGAATCAGGTGAATGAGTCTTGAGATGTCTTCGCCTTCAGGTGGGTTACGCGCCACTCGTACACAGCATCCGCCCCAGTCACCTCCATCCCCCAACAAAATCTCCTTCCGATTCAACCCCTTCCCGCTCCCCCTCCCGTCCCTCGCCCGACTCGCCCCCTACCCTGGGACCGCCATGGCAACTGAACGTCAAATCCAAGCCAACCGCGCCAACGCCGCGAAATCTACTGGACCCCGCACTCCTGAGGGCAAGCGCATCTCCTCCCAGAACGCCCGCCGTGACGGCGGCGACCTCCACGCCGTCAGCGTCCTCCTCCGCGGAGAAGCGGTGCACCGCTTCCAGGAGATCTCTGACGCCCTCATGAACCAGTTCCAACCCCGCAATCCCCTTGAGGTCTCCCTCGTCCAGAACATGGTCGCGGCCCGCTGGCGTCTCCTCCGCCTCTGGGGTATGCAGTCTGCCGACTTCCAGCTCGAAATGGAGCGCACCGCCGACTCGCACCCCTCCCTTCCCACCGGAGCCGTCCTCGCCTCCATCGCCTACCGCAAGCTCGCCGACAACTCTCGCGTCCAGGCGCTCCAACTCCGCCAGGAACTCGCCTATGACCGCCAATACCATCGCAACCTCGCTCTTCTGCTGAAGCTGCAACAATCCCCCAGCACCAGCGTTCCCACGCAGGCGTGCGCCAACTTATTCACCACCACCTGGGATGACCGCGCCGCCGCTTCCGAAAACAAACCCAATCCCAGCCCTTCGCCCGCGCACAATCCCGAGTGCAATGAGCAGCTTCCCGAACCCCCTCCCCGGGTTCCCGTCTCCAAAACAAACCCCCAGCGTAAGCCGGGGGATCAATACACTCCAACCCCAGGAATCCCCCCGCATCTTGTGTCAAAAGATGACGGCGCGCCAGTGCAAGAGAATCCTTCAGAGCCGTGACCGTAAGGGAGCGGCAAAAAACGCCAGGAGTGCAACCAGATCGAATGAAATACTCACCGCCAAGGGGAGCAGGCGCTCTCTCTCCATCCTTAAAGGCCACACCTCTGAGCTCGAACAACTTCTTCAAACGCGCTCTCCAGCAAACAGGCTCGCGGACGTACAATGCCTTATGGAGGCGTCGGGGAGACCTCTGGAAGCAAAGCAATCCCCGTCGAATTCGTATTCGTATGGACCATAAACCTCTCCACCGCGGATCGGAATCCGAACCTGAGAGCACGACCCCGCGTCCCTGTCCGAAGGATCGGCGGATGTCTATCGAGCGCTACTCCCGGCGCCGCTTCCACTCCCTCATCGCCTCGGCTCCCCTCTGGCCGCTTGCAGCAAAAGCTTTCGCTGCACCCACTCGTGAGCTCCTCATCACCAAGTCCGGCGCGGTCGCCGGCGGGTCCCGCGTCAACACCAAGGCCATCCAGGCGGCCATCGATCAGCTTGCGGCCAGCGGCGGAGGCACCGTTGTCGTCCCCAAGGGCGTCTTCATCTCCGGCGCTCTCTTCTTCAAGCCGAGGGTCAACCTGCGCCTCACCGAAGGCGCCGTTCTGAAGTGTTCCACTGACCTCTCAAACTTTCCCGCGCAACGCACCCGCATCGAAGGCCACTTCATGGAGAACTTTACCCCCGCCTTCATCAACGCGAAGAACCGCGACGGATTCCAGCTCACCGGCGACGGCATCCTCGATGGTGCCGGCATGCCCGTCTGGGAGCTCTTCTGGAAGAATCGAGCCGCCAACAAAGACTTTGCAAACACCGGCATGCCGCGCGCCCGGCTCGCCCTCATCGAAGGCTCGAAGGACATCCGGATCGAGGGCATTACCTTCAAGGATTCGCAGTTCTGGAACTGCCATCTCTACAACAACGACGGTGTTCTCGTGCATAACGTCCACTTCCAGGTGCCCGACGACTACAAGCAGGCCCCCAGCACCGACGGCATCGATATCGACAGCTCCCGCAACGTCACCGTCGATGGCTGCGTCTTCTCCATCACCGACGACTGTATTGCCTGCAAAGGTTCCAAGGGACCGCGCGCCATGGAGGACAAGGGCAGCCCCGCCGTCGAACACATCCGCGTCCGCAACTGCACCTTCAAGCGCGGCGGCGGTGTTCTCACCTGTGGCAGTGAGGCCACCATCGTCCGAGACGTCATCGCGGAAGATTGCAAGATCACGGGCGCCGTCCGCATTGCAACCCTCAAGCTACGGCCCGACACTCCCCAGCATTATGAGGACATCACCTTTCGCAACATCACCTCCGAAGGCCCCTCCAGCGGCATCATCAACATGGCGCCGTGGTCGCAGTATTTCGATCTTCAGGGCATGGAGCCGCCTAAGTCCATCGTCAAAAACCTGAACTTCGTCGGCATCAAGGGCACCTACACCTCCTTCGGCGCCATCAAGCCCAACCCCGGCCAGACCGACATCAGCAACGTCCTCTTGAAGGATTTCGACGTCACCATCGATAATGACAAGCTCAACACCTCCGGCGTCACCGGCCTCAAGCTCGAAAACGTCATCGTCAATGGAAAGCCTTACTCCCTCTGAACCCCTCCGATACCGGCCTGCGGGCAGAAGAGGCGGAGAAAGGCGGCCTGGCGCTCGGCGCCGGGATGATCCCGCCAATCCCCGGTTCGCGCGTAAACAGACAGACAGGCAGACGATGAACTTTGGAAAGCGAGGAGGACCCGATGAAAGCACCCCTGTTCGGTGTTCCCTTACTTCTGGCGCTGGCCGCAGGCGTCCTTCCTTCCCAGACGGATTCCGCTGCGTCACTTAGTGTCCGCATAGTGCCCAGCGGCTTCACCGCCACGGGAACCCGTTCGATCGTGCTGGTGGACCCCATGCAGCATTTCTATGTTGTGGTCACGAACACGGGCAAGACCACAACGCGCCTGTGGCGGGAATCCTGTAGTTGGGGATATGCGAACCTGTCCTTCGAAATCCAGGATCAGGACGGAACTACCCTTCGGGTGGTCAAGAAACCGCGTACGTGGGAAAAGAATGTGCCGGATTGGATGGTGATTCCACCCGGTGATCACCTCGTTCTCGAGGTCGCCTTCGACGCGGCCACCTGGCAGAGTCCGCCAATGCCCCGGCCCGGCCAGCAGAAACTGGTCAGCCTGCGGGCCGTGTATGAATCCGGCGACACCCCGGAAGCCAGCACCGGCCATGTTTGGTCCGGCCGCGTCGTTTCCCCCCTGAATTCCTACACCATTTTTCGGTAACGAAGTATCAGCAGCAAGGAGGATTATTCACATGCACGTCTTCACGATCGATCGTGGACCTCACAAGGGCAAACACATCCACGTAACTCTCTACCAGAAGACCGAGGATGGTCTAAAGATCAAGATCACCCACAACGTACCCACCGCCGCGGGCAAACAGATCCAGTGGGTACAAACCGTCTCCAGCAACAATAGCTTCGCCCGGGACTGCAAAATGATGACCAGGGTTGACCCCTTTGGGATTGGCGGCCCGGTCAACACAGTCTCCATCCCGGCCGTTCCAGGGCTGTGTAAAGCCGATGATCTCCTGCCCTTTTATTGGACGGTGGCGGACCTCGCCGCGGGCAGAGGACCCGGGCTCTCCGACGAGCCGAGCATAAGCCCGCCCGCGAAGGGCCGTCTCTGGACCAACTTCGTCACGGCCCTTACGGAGGTGACGGGAAAGACGGTTCATCATCTGGTGGCCATCTCCTGGGGCTACGACCGGATGGCCGATGGCAGCGTCCGTGAAAACGCCCTATACCGTGCGACCATGGTCGAAATGCGCGCGCATGGTCATGCGCTGAAGACCATGTACCCGGATTACAAGTACACCTGAAAGTTTCGGCGAGCGTCAAGCGAGAGCCCGCCTCCCAGTCAAAATCAAGCCTGCACGTGACCCGATACGCTGGCGGTCAATTTCGGACTCCAGTTGGACTCCAGAAACTATACGGTGGGCGGCGTGAAGGCGGTAGGTGTTTGAGGAATTTGGTGGACCTGGGGAGGTTCGAACTCCCGACCTCTTCCATGCCATGGAAGCGGCAGCGCTTCCTTTGGCGCGTCCCCCAAGTCTATATTTCAGAAGGCGCTGGCCGCGGCGCGCTCGTGGCACGTGGCTCGGATGGGGAAGTGGCTCGAATGTGGTAGTGGCGCGGAGGGCGAAAACGGTCGATATTTATGCCGATGGGAGACCTCATAATTTGAGCGTAAAATTCAATCTGACGATCGAAAAGCTGAAGAATGGCCGCTTCAGGGCGACCAGCGAGGAGTTCCCGCGCATCGTGGTCACAGCCAGAAGCCGAGATGCGGCGTTGGAACGGGGCAAGCAGGCCGTAAAAGAAGCGGTGGTCGCCAGCGCACTGTCTCCCGAAAAACCGGCGAATGCATTGGAACGCGTCTTTCAACTAGCGCAGGATTTGAAGCTGACGACAGATCGCCGACAACATCTCCTGTTGTGTCATGCCAGGCTGGATGATATAACGGCAACGTTCGAGGAAGCGTCGGGTCTGGTTGGCGGGTTGAAACTGCTCCCTATTCCCCAGCTCCTCGCCGATCTGCTCTCCGCTAGTTTGATGGATGAGCAGTTAGAGACCTTGCTTGCTGCCCGGAACACGAAACTTTCAGGCGAACACTACCGGCAGCGATTGGCGTGGTCGCGATCCATCCTCTCGACCGTGCGAGGGGAGGAGTCCGGAATTCTACAGTCAGATCTCCAGAAATGTCTGAATATTCCCAAGCGCTTCATGAGGCCGCTGTTGACCGACATGGAAGCCCTCGGAATCGTCGCGCTCGCAGGTGCTCGAAAGTCGGCGAGGGTTCTGCTCGGCAGGGGGCGCCATGCGCCGTCTGCACCCGCCCGTCGGTCGAGCGCATGCCGTACAATTCCTCGGCCTTCGTGAGGGTGCTGAGCATCGCAGGTAAAAGATGCATCCGGCCTGCGACGGTTACCAAATAAGCGAAAATGGATTTCTGCATCAGATCCCGCTCGCAGCCACAACCGCGCCCAAAGAAACGGCGGAAGAGTATTCTGCGCTGGTTTCCGCGATCGCTCGTGAGCTCGCCGCTGCTCTAGCGTGTAACTTTCCGGCCGAAGATTTGATCCCTGCTGGGATGGCGGGAGTGCCGGCGGCCATCCACGATTTTGGATGTTCCCGTTCAGGCGCCACGTTTGCCATGTTTTTGCGCCATCGGATTCGGGGAACAATGCTTGATCAGGTGCATTCAATCGAGAGACGAAGACGCCGCAAAGATCGCAGGCCCATCGTCCAGGATTTCCAGCGGTAGCGCAGAACGCCTCGGAGTGCTCACTCTCGCGCCCCAGCATGGGAGCCGATAGGACATGGAGCCGAGCTTCACGGTGGTCTACCGATTCTAAAAGGAGAGCGATGAAAAGAATGCTGCTGTTTTGGATGGCGATGGGAATCGCGATGATGGCGCTTGCCGCCGGCGCGGATGCTCCGAAGGAAAAGAAGCTGACGGACCTGCAGGCGGAAAAGGGAAAGCGGATCCAGATCCAGTTGCAAGCCGCGGAGATGTCGTACCGCCGGTCGGTAGCGCCGATCGTGCAGGAAGAGAACGAGTGGATCAAGGAAATCTGTCAGACGGAGCTGGGGATTCCCGAGGACGCGGTGGAGAAGGGCGATTGCAAGGTGGACCTGAACCGCAAGGACAACGGGAAGGCCGCGCCCGTGGCGTTCTGGCAAAAAGCTCCGGAGAGCACTCCGGCGGCCGCGCCGAAGAAGTAAAGGGCTCCGGAAGATTCGGGGCGCGCCTGGACAGGTTCGCCGCTGCTCTCGTGCATTCAATCGAGAGACGAAGACGCCGCGAAGATCGTAAGGCCCATCGTCCCAGGACTTCCAGTGGTAGCGCAGAACGCCTCGAAGGGCTGACGGAGTGGGGTACCCGCGCGCGCGACGATTCGCGTTTCTGCGTTCATTTCTTCGAACGGGTCAAAACTCCAAAGGTCTGCCCCCCCAGGTGCTATCCAAGTCGTTGATTCTTCGATTGGAGGAATCGCTGAACCAGTCAAAACTCAGCATTTTGACCGGTTCATTGCGCCCTTGTAAATCAATCACTTGGAAGTGCTGATGCGCATACCGCGATGCGGGAAAAGCGATAGCCCGTCCTGGCCGATAGTGCTATGTGCACGGTGATCTGTCCGGAGACGATCTTCGCATCCGTCATCTCGCATGTCCGCGAGCTTAGCTTTGCGCCGGCCCTTGGCCAATCCAGACGCCGAGAGGAATTTCTGGCCGACTTCCACGTGGTAGCCAGGCGAACCCTGGCGCCGGCGGAGCTCGCCATCCTCCGCTGTCATTTCATTACCGGCTCAGAGGTGCACTCACGGAAGCCCGCGGCGCGCCGCGTCGCGCGTCACCTTGGAAAGGCGCTCGCGGCCGCGGGCTTGTTTCCTCTACGGCGGTATTACACGCAGCGGGTGTGCCATTGAGCGATCCGGAGCTGGTCGCCGGATCCCCGTTTAGACGCGCCCTTGCGCATCAGCGTCGAGCCTTGACGCGGTGGGCAATCGGAGAACTCCGGGAACGCGATCGCGTGGTCATCATCCTTCGCCATCATCGCGGGCTCAGGTTTATGGAAATCGGCGTCGCGATGCAAACAAGCGAAGGGGCGGCCACGATTCAGCACCAGCGCGCGATCGCGAGGCTTCGGGAAATCTTTGCCGGCGCCGGCGTCGATCGATTGGCCCAAATTCTTCCCACGTGATACATCCAACGCGATACGGCGCGCTCCATCCCGTCAATGCTCGCACCAGGCTGGGACCTCTGATCGATTCGAGGAGAGGCTCCTCCGTCGTTTATGGTCCTCCGCGGGGCTATATAACGGCGGGTCCTTCCGAAGGGGGCGTAGCCTGCAAGACGTTAGTCCTGCGCTTTGTCGCTAGTTTTCGACCCGAAAAACAGGTTACCAGTTACCACCCGAGCGGTATCGTACACGCCCGACGCGGGAGAACGCGCTGAATACGAGCCGCGCAATCGACGTCTGGATCGACCTGCAGCGCGCAATGGACGAGGTCGGGTTGGACTCGGACCACCGCGCCATGGTGACCGCAAAATTACTGACTGAATTGAGCGAAGAGGAGATTGGTCGCGAGCTCGGTTGGACTCCCCAGCGCGTTAACAGGGTGAAGCGATCACTTCGGCCAGATCGCGCCATCGGACGGGGCCTCCGGCGGTTCCTCGGGGCGTATCAAAAAAATGGAGGCTGCGGTGTCCTCGAAACTCCCTATTCCGGTGCAGACTGTAAGCACGAGGGGGAGGGGTGAGATGTTCAAGATGAAAATCAGTCGAGCTCGGTTTACGTACACGCCGTTCTCGAGTGAAGCAATGGCTCGGATCGGCCAGGCCGCGGTTGGATCGATCAAGAAGCGGATCCAGTCCGGGGTCGACGCGAACGACCAAGCCGCGAAGGAACTGAATCCGCAATACGCAAACTATAAGCGCCGCAATGGGCTCCGCCCAATTCGCGACTGGACGAAGAGCGGGCTCACGATGGCCTCGCTGGCCGTGAAGAGCGCAAATGAGAACCGCGTAACCATCGGATTCACGGACGATCGTGGGGACCGGATCGTTTCCGTCCAGAATCTGCGTTGCAAAATGTACGGGATCTCGCCAGGCGATCGCGCGGCCGTCGTTGCGGCGATACGGGCTGAGCTGGCGCGTACACCCCCGGTGCGGCTTAAAAGGGCCGCGTGAAAACACAGAAGGAAAAGTTTCATGTCTAGGTTCACTGAAGCAAAAGCTGCCCTTGCCGAAATCGAGCGCAAGAAATCCCAACTCAGCCTCGCGCAGGCGCAAGCCATCGAACAGCTCGACCATGCCAAAACCAGCGGGGCACGGGCATTGCTTGCTGGGCGGGATCCCGGCGCATCAGCAATTGCGGGACTGTCCGCGACTATCGACATGACTGCTCACGCACTCGATCTTCTCGAAGTCGAGGAGCGGCCGGCGGCCGAGCGCGAACTTAAGTTGGCATCGGCGCAGGATTTCCGGAATCAAGCCGAAGCTCTCTACAAACAGCTTGCCGAAATCGAAAAGAAAGTCCGGCCTCATTTGGATGCGCTTTCTAAGATTGAGGGCATCGAGTACACGACAGCTGTATTGAGCGCGCAGCGAACGGCAGCATGGAACAACGGCTCTCCGGATTCGAGCCTCTTCAAAAAGGGCGGAAAGTTAGAACACTTGGGGCCCTCCGATCTTCGGGCGGATCCAATAAATCCGAACCACTGGGAGATTCCCCTCTCTCGGAAGATTCGAAAACAGGCTGATGACTTGCGCATGAAGGCAGAGGCCATTGAGAGCGAACTGAATCCGGCAGAGGAACCGCCGGCATATGTTCCGCCTGTTCCCGCTCGGAGGGAAGGACCGCCCGATCATCGCCCGTTTCTGCCATAAAAAATCAAGACCTCATGACGATCGCAGTGTATATAGCGTTCGAGCCACGTGCCGGGGAGCCTGTCACGCTCGCCCGGATATCGGGCCGTGCGGCGTTGATTAGCGCGGCGGAAACCGCCATCGCCGAGTCACGTGCGCGCATCGAGGAGCTCTCAAGAGAGGATCCCATCCTCGGCGAGTTGCAGTCGGCGGAAACGGATCGTCTCTCCCGCGCCCTGCGCTGCGTCCTGCCCGAGCTGAAAGGAGACGTCGTGCAATGAACGCCGAGCAGGAGGCTGAACGCGAGGTAATCATTCTCTTCGCCGGTCAGGCGGCCGAGCGAAGAGCAGTCTGCGGAAGCGAACCCGGGTTTCGAAGGAGGCTGACTCTGGGTCAGAGAGCCGCATTTCACGAGGCCGGTCATGCCGTGTCCGCGTGGATGCTCGGCCTCTGCGTCATAGGCGTAAACGTTATTGCCGATCCGAACGTGCTCGTCGGCCGCAGCAATAGTTTTTCGGGAGGCGTTACGTTTACGGCTCACGAAGAACGATCGTTGGCGCCAGGCTGCCGAACGACAACGGCTGAGCGTGTGCCATCGGACTTGCAGAAGGCCGCGGCTCTATGTGCTCTGCTATCCGGTCGGCGAGGCTGGCGGCCAGCGCTGGCGGTAGCCCGCGGATTGCGTCGCGCCAGCCGTGACATGCTGAATTCTCACTGGCGGCTCGTGCAATCGCTCGCCGTCGAGCTCGAAAGGGACAAAGTACTCACCCGCGAGCGAATCCTCTTTTTCAAAGCTCGCTGCCTCCGGGCGGCGTCTCCTCCGGGGTCGGCGGCCCTTGCTCCTTCCTTTCCGGCCGCCACTCCGGATTTTCCTTCGGCCTCAGCATGAACAACAACGACTTCGCCATCGAAACCGACCCTCGAAGCATCATCGGGGCGATCGATCAGATGAATTCCGCCTTCGGCGATCTGGAGAAGAGGGGGACATCCGCCGCCGACGGATTGCGGTCTGCATGGAACCGCAATGCTGATCTTCTGCTGAAGGTGGTCGACAAACAGCACGAGGCGAACTTGCGGCTGGTGCGGTCGATCGAGGCACAATCCGCGGCCTATGGAAGAAGCGGCGTCGACAGGCTGATTGCACAGCGCGATCAGTACATCAAGCGGCTGGGCAGCGAAGCTACCGCAATCGACCAGGTGCGCGCGGCCTACGACAGAATGATCGAAGTGGAGAAGCGGCGCGGAGGTGCCGAGGGCAATTACCGCGAGATGGCGGAAATGGCGCGGAACGCGATTGAGGCGCCCGCGAACGCGATCGGCGGACTTCTCGAAAAGATCGGGCCCGCGGGAGGCATCCTTGCAGGAGCGGCAGCCGGTTTGACGGCGCTCGCCGCGGCAGGATTTGAGGCAGCCAAAAGCGTGGGCGAGACGAGTATCCGGATGCGGGACGTCGAAGAGCGTATGGGTGTCACGGACCGCGAAGCCGCTAAGCTTTCCTTCTCCGCAAAAGCCGCGGGGCAGGACGTCGGGATTTTCGAGCGTGCAATGCGCGGGCTCACAGAGGCCGCGACGGACCAATCTACTGAGGGCGAGAAAGCACGCGCCTGGTTGCAGCGTTTCGGCGTCGACGCGCAGGGACTAAGGGACGGCTCGGTCCGTACGTATGACGCGCTGACGCTAATTTCCAAAGGGCTGGAGGATTTGCCGGCGGGAATTCAGCGGACCCGGGCGGAAATGGATTTATTCAAGCGCGCCGGCGTCGAGATGGGCCCCGCCATGGTGGCAGTCCGAGAAAACGCGCAGTATTTCGACGAGCACGGCCTTCCTGTTTGGACGGACGCAGATCAGAAGCGCGGCGCCGAGTATTTGAAATGGGCGACGTCGGTTGAGGCCAGCTGGCAAAACATCCTGCTCAATATCAAGGGTGCGATCGCGGGTGCCGCGGAGTTCGCGACAAGATCGCCTACCAGGCAGCCTGAACATCCCGACGCTGCCGCGGCGGTGAAGGCGGGACAGACCCCGGGGATTTGGGCTCCGCAAGATCAACGAGCTCAGGTGGACGCGTTGAGGAGATCGGAACTGGCGAAGCTATCGGCGCGGCAACGACAATTCGACCGTACCGAGGAAGGTCTGAAAGCGCTTCTCAGCCACGCAGAGCTCGTGGAGAAGGAAAAGCGCGAAGACGTTTCCAATGCCTTCAGTAACAAGAACCTGGATCCAGCGCAAATCAAGGCGCGCGGCGATGACTGGGACAAAGCTCGGACAGAGGCGGCCGGATACAAGCGCCAAGTGGAAGCGATCGCGGAGGCCCACAGGGAACTGGCCAAGATCCCCGCGCTGAGGGAGAAAGGCATGAGCTTCCTCGCCGGCAATGTGGATCTTCCGGAATTTTTGAGACAGGCGCGGGAAGAAGAGCAAAAGACCCTCGCCCTGTTCTGGGAGGAGTTCAAGGGAAAGCAGACGAACCTCGCAGGCCTCGTTTTGAATTCCGGCCTCGGGCGATCGCAGCAGATTGTGCGTGAGGGCCGGCTAAAGGAACTGGATGAAGCCGTCAAGTCGCTTCCCCGCGAGGAGTCCGACAAAGATCTGTGGGAGTCGATGGGGGAATCGATCAGGCAGGAGTCCAGGCGCCTAATCGATGCCGGCGCGGAAGTTGCTCGGCAGCGAGACGAACTAAACAAAGCCAGACTCTCCTACCAGGAGGATCTGATCAGAGTCCACGGCGATCCGAAGCTGGAGGTCTCCCGGAAGGAATATGATCCCCGCGTTGCAGCCGCTGCCGAGCTCGATATCGTGGGCCGGATTTACGATCTCCGAATGTCGGCGGCCAAGGATTCCGCCGAGCAGCAGGTTCTGGCGCTCGGCTACCTGAAAGATGAATTGAGGATCCAGGATGAACTGGCCCGGAAGCAAAGCGAGCTACTGGACAGGCAGCAGGAGGAACTCCAAAAGGCTTCAGCTGGGTTGCTTTCAACGCTATTCACCAGGCCTTCAGATTTTGGCAAACAGCTCGCGAGTACACTGCGCGAGGCCGTGATGAAGCCGGTTACCGAAGGGCTCGGCGGCATGATGGCAAGGACGTTGCATCCTCTGGTCTTCGGAGCGGACGGGCAAGGTGGAATCGCGGGAGCGATGCGTGGTTTATTTGGGGGCGGGTCACAGCAGGCGCATGTCCAGGCGCTGGACTTCGATACGGGTGCCTTGATGAGACACGCAGCGGCCGTCTTGGCGATGGGCGCAGCGATGGGCATGTCCGGAATCCCGAGCTTTGCCAGCACGACACTGGGCACGACGGTCGGTCAGGCCGTGAGCGCGCCGGCGGCGTCGATCGGCGGTGACGCGGGCTATGCGGGAGGCCTTCCCGGTGTGAGCGGGGGATCGGGCGGGAGCTTTTCCGGCGGAGGCGGCGGTTCTCCGTGGTTTCCGGGGGTTCCCGGGCTGGCGGGCGCACCGGGCGGGACTAGCGGGTTCGCGGGGCCGATAAGGTCTGGCGGCAGCGGCGGCGGGGGTTCCTTCGGGGGATTTAAGGCCCTGGGAGGAACATTCAGCGGAACGCTGGATCATATCGGGGCGAATTTCCAGAATTATTTGCATCCGATCCCTGGCGGTTCTTCGCTGCAAGCGCTTTCGACGGGCCCGGCATCGGGGACGCCCTTGGCGGGCGCTGCGATGGGCGGCGGTGTCGCACTGGCGGAACACGGTCTTCTAGGCGATGCGCGGGGCACGGCCAGCGGCGTGCTTCAAGGGGCCGCGGGTGGCTTCCTGATCGCCGGACCCATCGGCGCGGCGGTAGGCGCCGCAATCGGGCTGGGCGAGATGATCGCGGGCGTGGAATCGCCGCCCCACGAGGCCCAAAGACTGGTGAAGGCGATCTACCACATGGACATCGACATGAAGATGGCCCGGCAGATCGTGCAGCTCGCCAACTCGAAATACGGCCAGCATGTTTCGATCGCGGTGCGCTCGCCGGAAGTTCGGGAGATGCTGGGGCTCTATGCGGCGGGAACGGGACAGAAGTTTCCGGCTTCCGCGTCGACCCCACATGGAGGGTCGCTCATCCAGAGCGGAGGCTCGCTTTATCAGGGGGCGACGTATCAGTACGGGAACGCTTACGCCTACTCGAGCTCGCTGCCGGTGATGGGCGCGGGACCTGGCGGAGCGCAGTTGCTGCCTTCGCCTGGCGGGCCCACGATGGTCTCGCTGGTGATCGGCGGGCAGTCCGCGGCGGATTTGCTCGAGGGCCGGATCGCGAACACGGTGACTCCCGGGTACGTGCAGGATCAGTACTCGGGTGCCATGGCGGCTTCGAATGGGCGCACGTCGAATTCGGCGGCGATGCTGGGTGTGCCGAATTTAATCGTGAGTTGATCGCGGTTACTGGATAAGCAGGCTTGGATTCACCATGCTCTCCAGGCGATCGCGGAGCTTCGATAGATCGCTGTGCGTGTAGTGAAGCGTCGTCTCCGCCGAAGAATGGCCGAGTACTCGCTGGCGCTCGGACACCGAGAATTGCGCCTGGTCCGCGAGCGTCGCATTCGTATGGCGGAAGACATGCCAACTCACTTCGAAGTTCAACACGTGTAGCGAGACCGGTCGGAGGATGCGGTTCGCGATGTTGTGCTGATCGAGGGGCCGGCCGTTGCGGGCGGGGAAGACGGGATCGTCCGGCGAGCTGTATTTCGATTTCGCGAGCAGCTTCCAAAGATGCGGCACGAACCAGGCCGGGATCGGGATGTTGCGCTGGCTCTTCTCGGTCTTGAGCGTCTGGAAGCGGCCGCGCACGAAGTTCTCGCGCACGGCGATCGAGAGCGGCGGGAGTAACTCGCCATTGGCCAGGCGAAAGTCTTCTGTAAGATTCACACAGCGCCATCGGAGACCCATGGCCTCGCCGATCCGCATACCGGTGAGCGTCAGGAAAACTACCAACGCAGACGTTTCCGGAGGGAGCGCTTTGGCGAGCAGACAGACTTGTTCCCAAGTGAGAGCGCGGCGGGGCTTGCGGCGCATTTCGGGAAGGCGCACCGCGGCGGTGGGCAGTTCGCCCGCATACCACTGCATCGCTTTCGCGTGACGCAAGACCGCGCTCAGACAGTTGCGGATGTGTACCGAGGTCTGAATGCTGAGGCCTGGCTTGGTCTTGCCCGTGTCCGGATCCCGCTGCGCGTGCAGCTTGGCGTTGAGCAGATTCTGGACGTGCGCGACGGAGAGATCGCGGAGACGAATTGCGCCAAGAGCCGGCAGGACATGGTTACCGAGGATCGAGCGATAGAACGCCTGGCCGGTGGGCTTGAGAGTCGCGATGTAATCAGGCTCGAAGCGCTGGGACAAGAATTCGCGGAGTGTGCGCATCGAGGACGGGCGCGTGCTCATGACGTCAACGCGAGAAAGATATTCTTCCCGCGCGATGCGCCGGGCTTCCGTCTTGACGATCGCGTCCGTTCCCGCGCTGCGCGCCAGCGTAACGGTGATCCGGTTCCGGACGGGTTTGCCGGTCTTGGGATCTAGATCCGGCGTGTCCACGCGGTACCGCAGCATCCACCAGCCTGACCGCTCGAACACATGGCCCTTGTACTGGCCGCGACGTCGCGCCATGTTGCTCCTCTCGAAAATGGAGAGGACAGCGGATTTCGAAGGTTCCGTGGCGGCAACCTCCGGATCGGCAGGAATCATCCCTTTGCTCGCGGACGGGATCCGGATCATCGGGGTGCCGGCGGCGCCGTCGTGCCGGCGTTCCGGAGCCATAGCTTCCATCCTTCGCCGGAGTCACTAAAGGGGCTCCCCGCCTCGAGGCTTTCGACGAACGAATTGACGCGATCGTTGTACTCCCGCGGCACTCGCACGTAGCAGTATTCCGTATTTCCTTCCGCCACTAGATGGAACGCAGTCAACAGCCCATCACTACTGTTGAGAACGCGGCGTAGCCAGTCCCGCAAGAATATGCGCTCAAACTCTCCCAGGTACGGATCATCCAAGAACGCATGGTAAAGCCGTTCGAGGTCACGGTGGACGAGGCTCCGAAAGACCTCCCGATCGCGGGATTCTGTATCGGATCCGGCGTGCTTTGTTTTCGGCATGGCTGTTGCTCCTTCTGAAGGCGGGTGGGTGCTTCTTTACTACAAACACCCACCCACCCTCTAGTTCTTTCGTTTCTTCATATATAAGGACCGATCCGTAATTTCCGGGACCGGAGTCCCGCGAATACCCGTACTCGAGTACCAGTATACACGGTATATGCAGTATACACCATACAGCATGCACCTTGTCAACATCGTAGACTTTCGATTACACTTATGCCGTATGGCAACAAAGCCGAAAGAGCCAGAGTCTTCCCAGATGGTGCACATGAAACTTGATTCGAAGCTGCTGGTGCGGATCGAGGATTTTCAGTTCAAATACCGCTTCCGATCGCGTACTGAGGCGGCGCGGTGGCTCATGGACTGGGCGCTCCGCCAGAAGCCATCTCCGGAAGGTCATCAGTGAGCACGTGCGAAACCGTCCATCAAGCAACCGTCCATCAAGCGCTCAGCTTACGCGTGGATCTTCTGGACGTCGATCTGATTCGGCTGCCGGAATCAACCCGCGCGTTGGAAAGATCCAGGAAGTACCTGCCTCTCCTGGACACGGCTGAATGTGCGGAACTTTGGCCTCTCGATATTCTCTCCAAAGTTATCGCAGCGATCGAGCGGCCGATGGAAAGCTCGTCGGCGGCGCCAGTGCTGAACTTCTTCTACAGAATGCACGCCCTCGATGAAGTCCAGGACACTGGGCAATGGGGTGGTCTTCCAAAATGCGCCGCGGTTGCCGTCGCCGCTCACGCCGGCCAGGTCGCCCATCGATTTCTGGTGGGCATGGAGCTCAACGCGCATGTCGTCCGGCTGGATGACGTCATTCCTGGCGTTTCAACCAGTGCGGTGAAGCTGGGAGAGGCATTGATCCGCGACGCATGCATCGTGAGGAACGAAATAGCCGAACAACTCCGCATCCGAGAAATCCTACGTATATGCCCAAAGTGCGGCTGGCTGTTCGCTATGGGAAGTCAGCAAGGAAAGGTGTACTGCAGTGAACGCTGCAGAGGGGCAAGCAGAAAAGCAGTACAGCGCCACCAAAATGGAAAACTAGATCTAGGCCAGGAAAGGGGTCAGGAAATTAAGTTTCCGCGAACCAGAGAGCATCTGCATTTCGAAAGCAACGGTCCCTGCGAGGTGTTCTGGAGCTACCGAAAGGGTAAGGGAACTAAGTTTCCCCGAACCATAGAGCAGCCGCTTTTCGAAAGCAACGGTCCCTGCGAGGTGTTCTTCTGGAGTCTTCTGAATAAGAAGTATTGCAGGATCGTCAGCTAAGCCGGGGGGGGGACAAATACGCTTCCAGGATGTGAGTTTGTCCCTCTACTAAAAAGCGCCGAAATCGGCCACAATTGGCGCATGGCGGTTCTTCAAAAACCTACGCTTCTGACGGAACACGAAACCGCGGGGATGCTTCGGCTTTCGCCTGGTACGCTTCGGGAATGGCGGATCAAACGTCGACCCGACGCACCCTTCCTTCCCTACGTGAAACTCGGCCGGCGCGTTTTCTACGAACCGGAAGCCGTACGCTCATTCATCTCCCGCGGACGACGCGGGGCGCGGCAAACCGATAAAGCGGGAGCGGCGTAAGCTAGATGGCAGCGGCCTCTCAATCTACCGCCCTGCAGCAGGGCCCGATACGGATTGATCGGGAAAAGGCAGATTACCTCGGAAAATCCCACGGCTGGGCGCCTCTGCCGAACAGTGCAGGAATTGTACTTCCCGAAAAACTAAGCCCTCTGGCCTTTTCGATATTAGTTCATCTGTTTTGCCTCGGCCAAGGTACCCCAGAAGCGAGAGCTACGACCGGCATCGTCATCACCGACGAGGCACTGGCGCAGAAATTCAATTTGAGCACGGATGCTATTCGCTATACCAGAGCTGAGCTTAAGAAATCGGGAGTTATTGATTTCGGCCCCCGCGGAACTGGCCACGGCCGCCGCGCTGGAGTGAAGTACGAGTTAATGCTCGACAGGCTGAATAATCATTCGTATCTGAGTAAACTTCCGGATCGCGAACAGCGCAAGGTGAAAAGGCGTGCCGCGGACAAGCAAACGGAAGATCTTCACGAGACGCAAGTTCTGGCGCCGGGCAAATCGCTCCGACTGCCGAGCCCCGATCCATCGATCGAATTGGTGAACAGTAGCTCCTCGGCGACGTTTTCAGTGAAGGCAGCAGATCACAGGATTCAGGTGGCAGTTGCCGAGGCGCAAGAAAAAAGCTGCCTTGTGCAGACGCCACAATCGAATACCCGGACTGGAGTCCAGGAATTGAGCTCGAATACCCGGACTCAAGTCCAGGATATTGCCGGGCGAGCGAGCGAAGATCTCCCGGCCCGGCTTCGGGCGTTCCTTCAACCGGTTTTTCTCGACCTGCCCGACATCCGGAAGCAGATCGATGATGCCCTCTTGGGCAAAATCCTTCGCGAGCTCGGGGGCGCTCCCATCAAGGTCTTCGAAGATCTCGTTCGCGAGCGATGCCGAAGCAAACCGTGGGGGATAAAGGCGGGTCTATTTATTTGCATCGCGCAAGACGCGCG
Organism: Bryobacteraceae bacterium; assembly: GCA_036498815.1. Taxonomy (GTDB): domain Bacteria; phylum Acidobacteriota; class Terriglobia; order Bryobacterales; family Bryobacteraceae; genus Palsa-187. Next base: position 191,589 of record DASYET010000056.1, read on the forward strand.
CGCGGCGCACGAGGAGTGGGAGCGGCAGCGGCATCTGCGGCGCCCCGCTCCTCCGGCTGCGGATGTGCCCCCGACGCCATACGAGCCCGAAGACAGCGGGACGCCCTGGATGCAGATCCGTAGGGTGCTCCGCGAAAGCATGCACGGGACGATTTTTGCAAATTGGTTTGAGCACACGGCGTTCCAGGAGGAGCGCGAGGGAACGATCTTTGTTGCTGTTGCGGATGAGATCGCGAAGGCGGCGATCGACACCGAGTATGCTCTGATGGTCGCGGAGGCTGCAAAGAAGCTGGGGATAACCTCTGCGGTCAGGTTTGTCGTAGCGGCCGGCCACGGATCCGATAACGACGCCTGGAAAGAGGCCGGCCGCATATGAGCTCCCGGTGGCTCGACGCAATCCGGAGTATGCTCGGTAACGATACCGACATGCCCCGCCGATACCAGAACGGAAAACTCCAGATCCGGAAAGACGTCTCCCGACCGTATTACTTCGTGCGCGTGACCGTACCCGTATTGGATCGCGATACCGGCAAGCGCAAGAAGGTGCGCCACGAAGAGAAGCTCGGCTTCGTTGACGAAATCACACGTGCTCAGGCGGAGCGGCTACGAGCCAAGACTTTGGAGATGGTGAACGCACATCGAACGATCGCCCAATCGCAGGTGACCTTCGCCAATGTCGCTCGGCGATTCCTAGACACGCGCCTCCCCCAGCTCGGCGTGGCCACGCAAAAAAAATATCGGCTTCAGATCAAGAACCACCTCCTCCCGTTCTTCGGGCCGATGCGGATGTCTGAAATCGACCGTCCGATAGTGGAGCACTTCCTTCTGTCTAAGCGGGAATCTTTGAGCTGGTGGTCGCGCGTTGATCTCAAAGGCATCCTCTCCGCGATTTTCACGACGGCCCGCGATTGGAAGCTCTACGAGGGCGACAATCCTACCGAGAAAGTGCGGATCGGGAAAAAACGGACGGTCCGCGAAAAAAGCCTGCCCACCGCCGAGCAGTTTCGCGCGCTTCTCGGAGGACTGGATGAGGAGATCCGCTTTCTGGTAACACTGCTGTTCGGGCTTGGCCTGAACATCTCCGAAGCCCTTGGCCTCAAATGGAGGGATTTCGACGTTGACAAGGGGACCATCGAGATCCGCCGACGTTGGTACCGCGGCGATTTAAGCGATGACGGCGAGCTCAAGACGGAAAATCGAGCCGACGCAGTTTATTTAAACGCTATGCTCGTCGATGAGCTGAAGCGGCGGCCACGCGTTGCAGGCAGCGAGTTTCTTTTCGTTGGCGACAACAAGATGCCTCCTGACGATCGGGATCTGCTCCGCGAACGATTCCGGCCAGTTGCTAAGCGCCTGGGCCTGTACTATCCCGGTTTTGGGTGGCACACGTTTCGCCGTATGCACATCACTTGGCGGCAATGGGCCGGCGCAACTCCACTCGAGGCGATGAAGGCGGCGCGCCATGGGTCACTGGATATGACGGCGCTCTATACTCTCGTAGATCCGGAACGATCGCGCGCGCAGCTAGACTCGATGTTCGACAAGCTCATGGATGTACCAATGGACGGACCCAAGCAGTGAGTCCGATTTGAAGTGGCGCGATTGTGGCGCGGAGGAACGGGCTGAAAGTGACTTAAGTGTTTGGTGGACCTGGGGAGGTTCGAACTCCCGACCTCTTCCATGCCATGGAAGCGCGCTCCCAACTGCGCCACAGGCCCACATGACGGACAGTGCCTAGGATACCATGGAGGACCGTGGATCCTCTACTTTTTGTGTGAACACTTGCCGCGAAACAGGGAATCTACGACTTGTTTTATGCACAGGAGATTCACAGAAGTTCGTCTCCAAGCTACTGTAAATAAGACAAATATTCTTCGGTTGGAAACTCAACTTTCATATTGACCAAAACGGCACTCAGGTGCATGATGAGGTTGGTTCCAAGAGGTTCGAGGGACAGCGAGTCAGGCAGAAAGTAGCGGATCCGGAACATTGATCCGTTTCGCGGCGATACAAAATATTTCGCGGAGCGGGGAGTGAAGGAAAATCGGGCGATTTGCCAGGGCAAGCGTTTCCGTCTGGAGCCGGGTTTGGCGCTATGAGCCCGACGGATCGAGAGGTCCCGGAGGGGAGCGGAGGCTCGGAGACAAACGGGGAATCCTGGAAGGGAACCGGGCAACGGGTTTTACGCGTGGAACGCGCCTCGCGAGGCCAGCAAAAGGCCGGATGGGGGCGGGAGCGTAGGACCGAACGGGCTCGGGGAAGCTTCAGGATCGCTTTGAAGATGTAGGCCGGGAGCGACGATCCGGCTGCGGGGACAGGTTGCAAGACCAGCTCTCGCTGCCGGGAAGTGAAAGGCCGCATCGAAGAGCGTGCTTCTACCGGAGAAGGAATTGCGGGCGCGCACCAGCGCTTCGATCCGCAGTCGGTCTAAAACCGGCGGCGGGGAGCAAAGGGCATAAGCCACGCCATCTCTGGATGCCACGTTCCGGTCGTGCATGCCGATCGGGGAACAAGCTGCTCTTTGGGTCACTTGGAACCATTTTTATTTGGTCCCTGCCTGAGCTGCTCTTCTGATCAGGTCCCCACGCTTACGCTCGGGGCTACTGCGGAGTTTCCGGCGTCTGCGTGGGGGCCGTGGCTTGCACCACCTTAGGAGCCTCGGCTTCCACTTTAGGCGCGGGCTCCTGGTGGGTCTTGTGCCTCCAGGCGAAACGCTCGCGGCACGGCCGGAAACTAGCGAAATTACAGCGGCAGGCGGCGCATCGATAGGGGGTGGCTCCCAGTCGCAACAAGATCACGGTCCAGCGCGGCGGGTGGTAATATTGCTCGCTCCAGGTGGTGAGTTCCTGGCGATAGCAGCGGGGACAGCGCGCATACTTCCACGCCCCTCCCGACCAGACGCTGGTGGACCAGCGATGACGGCAGCGGCGGCAACGCAGCGGATAAATCCCCACCATGCTCCGCAACAGTTCCGGGAACGATTGCCGATGGGAAACCCGGGCGTCGCGAGATCCGCACTTCGGACAAGAAAGCTGCATTCGCGCTGCCTTAGCCTTACCCCTTATCGAAAGATTTCATACAATTATAACGCTAGAAGGAATCCCGTCCTGGCACTATGCGGCGGCCACGGGACGCCTTCGAGGCGCGACGTAAGATTCCACGTAAGCGCTAAACGCCGCCTGTAAACGGTCCCGCACGGAGCGGCTGCGCTGAATCCGCATGCCCTCGATGGAGATGACCGGCAACAACTCTCGCGTGGTGGACGCCAGGAATACCTCGTCCGCCGATTCGAGGTCCGGCGGAAGCAGGACCCGCTCCTGCACGGTCAGCCCCGGCACCTGGAGGTCTTCGAGCAATGTTAAGCGTGTGACGCCGGGCAGGCATCCGGAAGAGAGAGGCGGCGTGAGGACTCGGTCTCCGTGGACGGCGAACAGGTTGGCGGAAGTGCATTCCGCCACCTCGCCACGCTCATTCAGGAGCACGACTTCGTCCAGACCCTGCTCGCGGGCGCGCTCATACCGGGTGAGATTTTCGGCCCAGGAAAGGATCTTGGCGCCGGCGAATTCGCTGGCGGCGTGGCGAGCGTTGGGAACCACGCCCAGCTTCATGGAATCCCCCCAGGGCGGCACCGGCGCCGTGAAGGCCAGCACGTCGAAATCGCGCGCGATGGAGGGGCCTTCGAACATTCCTCCACGATTGCGGACCACGACGACACGCAGGACGCCGTTCCATGCCTGGTTCGCCTCGATTAAGCGGCGCAGGTCGGCGGCCAGCAGGTCCGGATCGTCCAGCATCGGCACGCGCAGACGCTCGGCGTCATGCTTCATGCGGGTCCAGTGGCGCTCCCAAGCGAACAGAACGCCATCATAGATGCGGATGGTGGAGAAGACGCCCCAGCCGTTCATCAGGCCGGTCTGGCCCGGGGCGAGCGAGCGATGCGCGGTGTCCTGAATCTCGCGGTTGTGAAGCAGGAAGGAGTGCATGATTTTATAGTGGCACAGTCCGGTCCTCGCGCTTGCACTCGGGGCTTGAAAACCGTTAGGTTCGCATGCGGGCGAGGAAATACAGACCGAAAAGCGAAAAGATCAGGTCCGGCGACCACGCGGCGACCATGGGGCTCAGGAGATTCGAGACGCCTAGCTGCTCCGACCATTTGTCCGCGGCCCAGTACGCGATGAAGATGCCGAAACTGATGCCGACTCCGGCCATGGCGCCGCGGTAACCGGACTGGAACGCGAAGGGCACGGCCACGATCGCGAGGATCAGGGCAAACAGCGGCAGCGAGAACTTCTTCTGCAACTGGACTTGCAGGGCGACGGTATCGAAGCCGCTCTGCTTCAGGTCCGCGATCTCCGCTTGCAATTCGCGGTAGTTCATTTGGAGCGACGGCTTGACTCCCTTGTCGATATCGAAATAATCGGGCTTTTCTTCCAGCTCCGCAAAGGTGCGCGTACTGCCGGCGAAGTTGTCGTACTTGTTCACGTGGTCCGCCATCTCCCGGCTCCACCCGTTCTCGAAGACCCACTTGTCGAGTTCCTGGGACCAGCGGGCCCGCTCCGCCGAGATGTGCTTGATCAGGCGGAAGTGCGACCCGTCGATTTCATACACGTTGACGCCGAGCATCACCTTCTGCTCCGGATCGAAATATTTGAAGAAAAAGATGCGATTGTGCAGGCCGAAGATCCAGCGGCGATCGGCACGCGCGAAGGTTTGGGCGGCCTTCCCTTTGATCTCGGCGTAGATCTCTTCCTGGCGGCGATCGGCGGCGGGAACCCAACGGTAATCGAAGACGAAGAGAGCCGCGCTCAGCAGAGCGCCTGCGATGAGGATCGGCGCGGCCAGGCGGTAAGAGCTGACTCCGCAGGCCTTGAACGCGGTCACTTCATTGTTCTTGCCGAGGACCCCGAAAACCACCAGAACCGAGGCCAGCACGGCCACGGGCGCGAACCAATAGACGAGGCGCGCCGTCAGGAAGAAATGATACGTGAGCATCCTCGGCATGGACACGTTGTGCTTGATGGCTTCGCCCAGAATGTCAAAGAAGGTGAACACGTGGTACATCAGCACGAAGCTGACCAGCCAGAGCACGAAGTAAAACACGAAGCCGGAGAGAAGGTAAGTGTCGACGATTTGGGCGAGCAGAGAGAATCGCGGCGTCCAGGAGCGGCCGCGAAGGTTGTCCAGCATCCCCACGGGCGCGCGTTTGGGCGAGCGGCCCGCGGAGCGCAGGAACGTAACGAAGCGGCCCCAATAATCGTGATCGCCGGGCGATTCCAGCCGGGCCAGCATCGCCAGGCCGAGGAGCGCGAAGGCGAGGTTGGGAATCCATCCCGCGATCTCGGCGGGCAAGGTTCCCTGCCGTGCGATCTTGCTAAGGCTCGCCATGCCGATGTAGTACAGAAAGGCAAGCGTGACGGTCAACACGACCGCCGAAGATTTTCCCCCGCGCCGCGTGGTGATGCCGAGCGGCACGCCGACGATCGCCAGCAAGATGCACGCGAACGGGAGCGCGAGCCGCTGATGCAGCTCGACGCGAGCTTCGAGAATCCGGGCCTTGTCTTCCGTGCGATTCTTGTACGCCAACTTGTAGAGAGGACCTGTGTCCATCTCCTGCGTGGGGCGTGACGGCGCCTTTTCGCCCGGCCTCTGCGCCTGGAGCATTTGGTCTTTATGCGCATCGCGGCTGATGTCGTAATTCGCGTCTTTGCCCAAGCCGTACGTGCTCGAGTTCTTCAGGCTGAGCTGGATACGGTTGTTGACGTTATCGGGCACCGCCAGGGCTTCGGGCGCGAGCACAACCCACGGGTCTTCGCCGCGTTCGGCTTCGCCGGGACCGCGGCGGTCGGGAGGCGTCACGTCCGCGAGGAAAACGTTGCGCCATCGCACCACGGCTCCCGGCGCGGCCGGAGGCACGTCCCCGACGTAGAGGATCTGATCCGGAAACTGTTCGGCGAAAACGCGAGCTTGCACGTTGGCCGTGAGCTGCGTCGCGATTAACTGGTTCAGCACGTGGTAACGCTCGAAGATCGACCACGGCGTCAGCCAGAGCGACGCCGTTCCGGCTGCCAGCATTCCCAGGAATCCGAACAGCAAAATCGGCGGGATCACGCGGCGCCCGGAGACTCCGGCGGCGCGCATGGCCGTGATTTCTCCGTCGGCGGACATGCGGCTGAGCGTCAGCAGCACTCCCGCGAGGACGCCCAGAGGAATCGCGGGCGGCAGCGCCTGGGGCAACACGAGGGCGAACAAGTAGGCGACGGTGCGCGGCGGGCCGGAGCTATTCACCAGCACCGCGAACAGATTCGTCGCGAGCGGGAGATAGAGGACCGAGCCGAACAACGTGATGCCGAGCATCGCGTTCAGGAAAAGTTCGCGGAATATGGTCCGGCTTAGAATGCGCATGCGGCGACGGCGTCGGCCGCTCTCTTACGGCAAGCGGCCGGCATGATGCTACTGCGCCGGCGCGTTGGGCGGCGGCACCAGCGCGGGTTTCGAGAGCTGTTCCTGCGGCATTTCAAACTCGACTTCGTCGAACAGCAGCCCCGGCGAAACCACCGAGGTCGGCGAAAGATAGCCGCCCTGGTTCATCATCGCGAGCGGAGCTCCATTATTGATGTAGCTGAACAGCGCCGTTTCCTGCGAAGCCGCCAGGATGTCGCGAAGAGTGCGGGCAGACAAGCCGCGGAAGCGCAATCCGCGCACCAGTTCCTCATGACCGTCCGCATAGACGCGATATACCAGAAGCGGCGGACTGACCGCTTTGGCTCCGGCTTGTTGCGAGGCCTGGCGGAGAGCTTGCAGGTCGCCCGCGCTGCCCGAGTACGGATAATCCAGCTTGCGGACCAGCATGCCATAGGGCAGATTGCGTTCCTGCACCATTTGGACTAAGCGCTTCTTCAAGTCCGCCAGGGGCGTGGATTCGTTGGCCTTCACGATCATGTTGCCGATAGCGGCGGCACTGGCTCCGAAAGATCCCGCCAGGCGCGCATGGCCGTTCGAGACCGGGAAACCTTTAATCGGCTGGCGGGTGGTGAGAAACGCCTTGAGCGTTCCTTTTTCGATGACCGAAACAGGCTTGGGCGCGACGCCTTCGAGATCGAACGAGTAGAAACCCATCAGCGGTTTTCCGTTGAAGCTGGACTGCGTGGGATCGTCGACGACGTCCATCCACTCCGGGAGAACTCTGGCGCCGATGCGCGTCTCAAACTCGCTGGGCTGGAAGTTGATGTTACGGCCCGGATCGGAGAGCGGCTTGCGCGGCACGCGAAGATTGTCCCCGACCACCTGCGCCAGCAACTGCGCGGCCGCCTGCGGTTCAAACAGGGCCGGTCCTGTAAAGGAAGATCCGAGGGGAGCTTTCAGGAGATCCCGGACGTGGTCCCCGACTTCCCGCAGATCTTTTTCGAGCTCCGTATCCGAAGGGAGCTTATCCAGATCCAGCGCCTGAACCGAGAAGGCATCGCGCAGGTACATCCCATCGGCAGCCTGTGTATCGGCGCGGGCCTGCAGCCAGTTCACCTTGTCCGAATAGCGGACGGCGGTTCCTTCCGAATTCACCAGATCCGTGATACCGTCGATCACCTCGAGATCCACCGAGGAAGTGAGGACTTCCGGGTAGTTCTTGAAAACCCCGGAAACCTTGGCGACCCGCGCGGTCCACGCGGCGTCGTCGATCTTGCGGTGCGAAACCTTGGGCAGGCTCACCACGGGATCGGCTTTGGAGAAATCCGGAAGAGGATCGGGCGGATTGGCGGTGTTCTTCAACGACGCTCGCTTGCGGCCCATGGATTCGAGCGCGGTCTTATAGGTGCGGTCCGTCGCCAGCCAGAATCCGTCGCGTAGATTTTGGTAGTTATCGTCCAGCGGCCAGCTTCCGTCGTAACGCGAGCCGGAATAGAGGCCGCTGAAAATATGGCCGGTGTTGTCGAAATTGTAGTCGCCCACGCGGACTTCCACGCTCGGGAAACGGGCGTGCTGACGATTGACGTTGACCGCCGAGCCCAAGGTCGCGGTGATGTGCAGATTTTCCGAATCCGTCAAATCGTAGCTGAAGAAGTAGGGCACGTCCTGCCCGTTGACGACGCGGAGCTGGCGAGACCGCTCCATCTCGTCGCGCATGGCTTTGAGGACGGGATCGTCATCGCCCGGCGCGCTCTGCGCGATGCTGTCGGCGGTAACGAAAAGAAACGCGGCGCTGGCCGCGACGGCGGTGAGACCGATCCACATCCTGCGCATCGTCATTACTTGATCCCCGCGGGCATAGTTTGAGCAGCCATGCGCAATTCCGAGGGCCGCGGCAGATACGGCGGCCGGTCCTGCGAGCGTTCCTTCCGCTGCACTTCGATCTCGCTCACCAGCAAGGCCGGCGCGATGGCAGCCACCGGGACGTAGCCCGATTCCGCGCCGCAGTAACCGTTGAACACCTGCATCTTGTCCGACGTAGCCACGATCTTGGCGAAGCTGGCCAGCGGAGTCCCCACAATGTCCACGCCACGAATCAATTCGTCGGGCCGCCCATCGGGATAAACCTTATACACGGTCAGCGGAACCACTGTAAACGCCTGCAATCCCGCGCGAGCCGTCGTGGTGTAACCGCTGGTCACTTTATCGAAGAACAGGCCGTAGGGCTTACCCTGGCGCTTGATTTCTTCGATGAGCATCTTGCGCAGCTCTTCATCGCTGACCTTCTTCGACGATTCGACGAACAGGTTCGACTGCCGCGAGACAACCTCGTAGCCCGGCGCGCGGCGCCCATGGCCGTTGGAGTTCGCGAAACCCGCGATCGGCGAGCGCGACATCAGGAACGATTTCAAAATGCCGTTCTCCACCAGCGGAAGCCGTTGTGCCTTCACGCCTTCATCGTCGTACAGGTAGTAACCGTTCAGCGGGGTGCCTTGATAATCCTGCTTGGTGGCGTCGAAGATCACGGAAAGGAAGTCCGGCAGAACCGGCTTGTCGACGCTCTTGGTGAAGGTCTGGCCTTCACTTTCATCCTTCTGACGGTGGCCCTCCACGCGGTGTCCGAAGATCTCGTGAAAAAAAACGCCGGCGGCGCTGCCCGAGAGAATCGCGGGCCCCACGAACGGATCCGCCGGAGGCGCCTTCAGCAACGCGGTCAGGGTCGCCCCGGCTTTCTCGACCGCCGCCAGAATCTCAGCATCCTTCGGAAGCTTGGCCGGATCGTCGGCATCGAAGCTCTCCATAGTGGAGAGGTCCATACCGTCGGCCGCTTTGCCGTTCGCGGTGATCATGAGACGCGAGAATAAGCGCCCCTGCTCCACGCGGGTTCCTTCCGTGGTCACCAAGGTTTTCGACACCCGCTGGGCTTCCAGACTCACTTCCGAGTTGAGCGCGCCCGGATACTTGGTGAATTCTGCGGACAACTTCTTCAGCCGCGTGCTCCAGGCCGAGGCGTCAAACTTGAAGGGCGGAGCCATGCCGTAAAACGTGTTAGGCTTCTCCACCGAAAAATCGTCCGACCCGTCGCCCTGCTGCGCGCGAAGCTTGTCATCATTCTTGAGCCGGATCAGGCGCTGCGAGGAGCCCCGATACACCCGATCTGTCATCAGCCAGATAGTCTGCTTCAGCGCCGAAGGATTGTCGTCCAGCGCCAGAGGCGTCGCGGAAGTGAACCGCGGCTGATCCGTACCCACGCGGCGATAGTTATCGAACTTCGGATCTCCCGCGCGGACGGTCACATCGAGCAGACGCTGGTGCACATGCTGCTGGGCGTCGAGCGAGCCGCGGCTGGCCTCAATCTCGTCCCCTTCCGTCTCCGTCACTGCGTAGCCCATGAAGTACGGCGCGGGATCGGCCTTCTGCTTCAATAGGTTGAAGTTGCGGCCAAGCTCGTCAATGAGGACTTTGGTGAGTGGCGTCTGCGCCGAGGCGCTAGAGGCCAGCAAAGCGAGGGCTATCAGGATACGCACAGTGCCTTCAGGATACCAGGACAAAACATGGGGTGGGACAGACGACCGTTTTCGGCCGTCTGCCAAAACCAAGAGACTGACAGACCACAGAAAACGATGGTCTGTCCTACTTTATGTTACGGCAGCGTTCCCGCTAGAATCGTCGATTCCGGCTCGGCCGGCACTTGCGCCGCACGCTGCCCGCGTCCTCGAGCCGCCGCCGCTTCCGGCAGATGGACCACGTTGATCGCGACCGCGTCGCCCGATTTCAACGACGCCATGATCTTGCGAACGTCATCGACTGAGTTCACCGGCTTGCGGTTGATCGCGGTGATAATCTCGCCTTCCCGAAGTTCAATATCGGCGGCGAAGGAATCGGCCTCTACGTTGCTGACATAAACGCCGCGCTTCTCGGGAACCTTGCTGCGTTCGTCGTCGGTGAGTTCCCGCGGGCGGATGCCCAGCTTCACGGAAGTTGTCTCAGCCTTGGGCGAATCAGGCGCGATGTAGTTCTCGCCCACGATCTCCGGATGGTCCGCATACAGTTTCTTGCGATCCTCGGTGACCACTTTAAAGTCGTTCCTCTTGCCGTCGCGATCCACGGTCAGCGTGAGGTTGCTGCCCACCGGCGCGTCGGCCACGTGAGACATCAAATCGTCCGAATCCTTGATGGCTTGTCCGTTGACCGCCATGATGATGTCGTTCGGTTTCAAGCCCGCCTTCTCCGACGGACCGCCTTTCGCCACCACCGTGACGATCACCCCGTGATCCACACCCAAGCCCTTCAGCATCTCCGGCTTTTGCTTCTGCTTCGGCAGGAAGCTCACGCCGATCGACCCCCGCGAAACCTCGCCGTCCTTGATGACATCGTTATAGACGCGCACGATGGTATTGCTGGGCAGCGCGAATCCGACGCCTTCCGATCCTCCGCGGCTGGTCGCGATCATGGTGTTCACGCCGATCACTTCACCGCGAATGTTCACCAGCGGTCCGCCGCTGTTGCCGGGGTTGATCGCCGCATCGGTCTGGATAAAGTGCTGGAAGCTGCGGGCGCCATCCACCTGGTCCTGCCCGCGACCGAGCGCGCTCACGATGCCCAGCGTCACGGACTCTTCCAGAGTGAACGGCGATCCGATCGCAATCGCCCAGTCGCCGACTTGCACCGCGTCGGAATTCCCGACCGAGACGGTCTCCAAGGGCCGATGCGCATCGATCTTCAACACGGCCAGATCCGTCTCGTAATCCGTGCCGATGACCCGCGCGCGGTACTCCGTCGAGTCGCCGTACATCTTCACGGTAATTTTGTCGCCGCCTTCAATCACGTGGTTATTCGTGACAATGTAGCCGTTGCGATCCACCACGAAACCCGTGCCGGATTGCTCATGTTTCTGCGGCCCTTGCGGGACAATCTCCGGACCGTTGGGGCCCAGGCCGAAAAGCCCGCCCAAGGGGCCGAGCGAACCGTCGCCTTCATCGTCAGGACTCGGGGCGCGCCGATTGCCGCTGGTAGCTTGCGGCTTGGCCGCGACCTCGACGATCACATTCACCACGCTTGGCTGCAACTTCTTGGCGATCTTACTGAACTCGTTGCCAGCTTCGACAGCCTTGGGAACCGTTAACGGCGTCGCGTCGGGCGCGGCGTTTTGACCCCGGGCTGCGTTCACCTGGGTGTTCACCAGGGTCCCGATCAGGATCCCCACGGAAAGCGTGAAGACCATTAACGTGACCGACATCAACTTCTGCTGGCGCATTTTGTCAAACAAGTTCATGTTTCTTCCTCTTCTTACAGGACACCGCTACCATTATTATTATACGAGCGGTCTCCACTTGGGGTTGGAACGCGCGGACCTGACGGGTCGGAGGGCGCACTCAGGAATTTAGACGCATCGTTGCCGCAAACGTTACGCTTCGCCCGCGAGCAGCAGGCAGAGCGCAAGCACGACCCGCCGGAGCCCCAGATCCCGTCCGTCCGGCTGGAACCATTCGTTCGGTGTATGCGCGCCGCCTCCCTGCCCACCCGCGCCGATCGAAACCGCGGGCAGCCCCTGCGACAACGGAATGTTCGCGTCGGTCGACGCGCAATCGAGCGCGCTGCGAATCCCCAGGTGAGCGTCCACGGCCAGCAGATATTCGAGGATCGCCGAGCCCTCGCGCAACCCGCCGCCGGGCCGCGACCCGATCTCCTTGAGTCGCGCCGCTACCCTGCCGCCCGTGGAGCGGGCATTTTCTTCCTCCAGCGCCCCTTCCACCGACGCCGCGAGCAGAGCCGTCAATTGTTCCATCCGCTGGGGGTTTTCGCTCCGCAGATCCACCTTTGCACGAGCTTCGCTGGGGATCGCATTGATGCTGGTGCCGCCTTCCAGCAACCCGAAATTGAAAGAACAGCGCGGCGCGCCCACCGGAGCATCGTCGGTGAACCGGGTAATCGCCCTGCTGAGCGCGTGTACCGGATTCCCGGCGCCATGGTCGCTCCAACTATGGCCTCCCGGCCCCGTGAAACTCACGTCGAAGCGGCGGCTCGCCAGCGCCTGGCATGTGATGTGATCCGTGTTCGGTCCGTCCAGAACCAAGAACGCCCGGAACCGATTGCCCGCGGCTGGACGGCACAAATACCGCATGCCGCAGAGGTTGCCTTCGCCCTCTTCGCCGACATTCGCCACTAACACCGGCGTCAGGGCAGAGTCTTCGAGCGGAGGCGCCGCGCTCCACACCGCCGCCAAAGCCAGCAGCGCTGCGAGCCCCGCTCCGTTATCCGACACCCCGGGACCCAGCATGCGCCCGTCGCCGGAAACCTTGATATCTTCCGGCACGCGCGGCGCGAGAACGGTATCGAGATGCGCGGTCACTGCGACGGCCGGCCGGTCCCGATACCCTGGCAGCCACGCGAGTACGTTCCCCGCGCGATCCAGCTTGGCTTCCCAGCGCAGCGATTTGAACTGCTCCACCATCCACTCGGCGCGTTTCTGTTCCAGAAACGTGGGCGCGGCGATTCGGCAGACCTTCAAATGCTGCTCATTGATCCAGTTCCGTTCCTTGCGGAACCATTCGAGTGCTGCACGCACTTTGGCAGTGCGCGCCAGCCCGGACACGGAATCGACAAGGGCAGGCATCGAAATCCTAGTCTAGCGCGGGCGTTCGCGATACAATCTGGTGGCTTGCTCGCACGCCTTCGCAAAGTCGCCCTCTGGATTCACCGCTGGCTCGGCGTGCTCTTCTGCCTGCTTTTCGCAATGTGGTTCCTCTCCGGCATGGTCCTGATGTACTGGGACTATCCGGAGGTCAGCGCGCGCGATCGTCTCGACCATTCTCCGCCGCTCGATCCGGCCCGCGTGCGTCTGTCACCCGAGCAAGCCTACGCCGGATTGAAACAGGATGTGCCTCCTTCCTCCGCACGCCTGTTCATGTTCGACGCACGCCCCGTCTACCAGTTCGATGACGCGATCGTCTTCGCCGACGACGGCTCCGTACAAGATGGCTTTCCCGCCGACCTTACGTTGCGCCTCGCCGCTGCCTGGGCCGGAGAATTGCCGGCCTTGGCCGGACGCCAGGTCGTCACCCAACCCGATCAATGGACGGTCAGCGGTGAATTCCGCCCCCTGCGGCCCTTCGATAAGTACACTTGGCCCGATGGCAACCAAGTCTACGTCTCGCAGCGGACGGGAGAAGTCGCGCAATCCACCACACGTTCATCCCGGATCGGCGCATACTTCGGAGCGATTCCGCACTGGCTCTACTTTACCCCTCTTCGTGAGAACGGCCGGCTCTGGAATAAAACTGTCCTTTGGGCCTCCGGCGCCGGCACGGTGACGTCGCTCTTCGGACTGATCGTCGGCCTCTGGATCGTGCTCCCCGCTGGAAGGATCCCTTATCGAGGACAGAAGCGCTGGCACGCACTGCTCGGTCTCCTCTTCGGGCTCATCGCCAGTACCTGGGTATTCAGCGGGTTTCTCTCGATGGAGCCCTTCGCCTTCAGTCAGGGCCCGCGCCAGCTGGGCTCGCGAATCGCCGCCGCGCTCAACTCCGGCGATTTTTCTTTGACCGCCTTCGCTGAAAAACCTCCGCAAAGCGTCCTGAGCCCCGCGATTAAGGAACTCGACTTCACTTTCGTCGCGGGAGAACCCTTCTACCTCGCGCAGGGCGACCGCACGCAACTGACCCCGATTCACGGTCGAGCGCTCGACTCCGCACGCCTCCTCGAAATCTCTAAGCAGGCCGCCGCGCCGTCGAAGCTGATTGAATCGCACCTCGTGACCGAATACGAGGCCTACTATCTCGACCGGCACCATCAGCGCCCGCTACCCGCGCTGTTTATGCGCTTCGACGACCCCGCGGGCTCCATGTTCTACCTCGATCCCGCTACTGCCCAAATCGTCGCCGGCTACGATTCGGAATCGCGCTGGAATCGGTGGCTGTACCACGGACTCCACTCGCTCGATCTCCCCTGGCTCTATCGTCACCGCCCGGCCTGGGATCTGGTAGCTCTCGGCCTTCTGGGCGGCGGAGCTTGGCTTTGCGTCACGTCGGTCATCATTGCCGCGCAGCTTCTCGGACGCAAGCTCCGCCGTTAGCATTCTCCTTAGCGATCGTGGAAGTGGCCTCCGTCCCGATCGAAGCCATGGTCCTCCATGCCGATCACCAAGGGCTGCTGCAACTGGAAGGTCAGGATCGACTCCGCGGGAACCCGCACCTCACGGCCTCGCGTGATCACTTCCGTTCCGGCGCCGGCCGCCGCACCCGCCGCTCCGCCGATCGCCGCGCCTTTTCCGCCGCCCGCGATCGCGCCGATGATCGAGCCGATAATTGCTCCCCCTCCCACGTGTTCCGCGGTTCTGGAGTTCGCGCCAATCCCGTCGCGTTTTTCGGATTCAAGCCGCGTCCCCGCATCAATGGCATAGCGCTGCCCGTTCACCGTCACCGATTCCAGATCCAGCACCAGATCGTTATCCGGAGCAACCCGGACAATCATTTCCACCGGGGCTCCGCGGCCGATGGCCAGACGGCCGTTTTCGGCGCTTACATCTTGCTCGACGGTACCGGTGTACACACGGCCATCACTCCGATTGGAACTGATGTAACGATCGGTCCGCACCGTGATCGCGGTGCCTGGCTCGATGCGGCTCACACGTTCCCCGCGCCGGGTCGACTCAAACACCGCGCGACAGCCGCGGTCCACCCAGACTCCGCGCTCGTTGTATCCCCAGCTGCGTCCTTCTTCGCACGGCTGGCTGCTCAATTGACGTTCCATGCGGACTCCGTCCCGCGTATCCAGGTTGCAATTCACCCGCCTTCCGTCGGATTCACACGTCACCTTGCCCTGATCCCGATCCCGATCTTGGGCCTGCGCAGGGTGGGCAAGCCACATGACAACCAGAGCGGAGAAAACCGCGATTCCCGTTCGACAAACAAATTTCATAGCCACCTCCTTTGCTGTGCATAGAGCAAGGAGTGGACCAGTCCAGCCCTCTCAATCGATTGCACGGGATGATTGCGGGCGGCCGGAAGAACTTACCGGGCATTTGCTGCGCTGTGCTGATTCATAATCGCTGATTGATAATCGAAGGAGCGTCATGGATCACTCGCCGCTCCCGACAACTCTGCCCGCTCGCTACTATACGGACCCCGAATTGTTCGAGCGCGAGCGCGATCGTTTTTTCTTCCATCGCTGGGTCTGCGCGGGACGCGAGGAACGTATCGCGCGCCCGGGCGATTACTTCCTCTGCGACGTCGCAGGAGAGAGCGTGATCGTCACGCGCGACGCCGCCAACCAGGTACGGGCTTTCTATAACGTCTGCCGCCACCGCGGCGCGAGGCTTTGTTCCGAGCCCAGCGGCAACTTCGTGCGCATCACCTGTCCGTATCACGCGTGGTCGTACGCGTTGGATGGCACGCTCGCCGGGGCTCCGCACATGGACCAACCCGGTTTCTGCCGCGAAGATTATCCTCTACACCCCGTGCACGCCGAAGTCTGGGAAGGCCATGTTCTCCTGCACTTCGGCTCACCCGCCGAATCCGCGGCAGCCGCACTCGCGCCGCTGGCCGCAAAGTTCGCCGCATGGAAGATGCCGGAGCTTCGCTTCTACCAGCGCATCGTCTACGACGTGAAAGCGAACTGGAAGCTGATCGTCGCCAATTACAACGAGTGCCTGCACTGCCCGCCCGTGCATCCCGCGCTGAATCCTTTGACCGATTACCTCGGCGCGGACAATGAGCCTCCGACGCCGCACTACATCGGGGGCGTGATGTCACTACGCCCCGCCGCCGGGACCATGAGCGTCCACGGCAGCCTCCACGGCCGCAGTCCGCTTCCCGATCTCACGGAAGCCCAGCGCAAGTGGGCCGCCTACTACGCGATCTACCCGAACTTCCTGCTGGCCCTGCATCCCGACTATATGCTGACTCATCTGCTCTGGCCGCAGGCGGTAGACCGGACCCGGGTCGTCTGCGAATGGCATTTCCACCCCTCCGAGATGTCGAAACCCGGATTCCAGGGTGAGGATGCCGTTGCCTTCTGGGATCAAGTCAACCGCGAGGACTGGCAAGTATCGGAGCTCTCGCAGCAAGGAATTTCGTCGAGGGCCTACACCCCCGGCCCGTACTCGAGACGGGAAGAACTGCTTCAAGCCTTCGACCGCGAAATCCTCGCCGCCGGCGAAGAATAGCACCGGTCAGGACTTCCAGAGTCTCGGCCTTACGCGGCAATATGTCGCATGGCAAAGGGTCAGCTCTTACTTACCAGCGCCGCATCGCGCGCCGGATTCCCGACCACCGTAATGCCAGCGGGCACATCCCGCGACACCACCGATCCCGCTCCCACCGTTGAGCCCTCGCCCAGGTCCGCCATTACCAGGGCGCCTGCGCCGACCCAACAATGCGCTCCCACGGAGATCCGCCGGAAGGAAGCCAGGTCATGGGTCAGCCGCCCCGACGGATCACGGCGATGCTGCTTCGTACCGCTCAGGATTTGGACCGCGCTCGCCAGCAGGGTTCCTTCGCCGAGATCCACCTGTCCCAGCACGCAATAAGGACCGACCCAGACCCGGTCGCCGAACGATGCTTTCGAGTGCGCGAAAAAGGAGCCGAAATCGATGCGGCAGTGCCGGCCGGTGCCCTCCAGAGTCAGACTGTAGTATCCGATGCGGAGATAGCTTCCAGGCAGCCCCGGCAGCATCGCCAAGGCGTGAGCGAAAAAAAGAAATGGTTCAGGCCATCGCCCAAAGCCCGCCAGGCAGGCCGCCGGGAACATCAAAAGGCGCGCCAAGGCGGCGACAATCGCTTTCGCGGCTGATCTCAGAGCAGACTCTCCTCGTCCCGATGGTACAACGCCCGCTCGCGGGCAAACAAAAAGGGGCGGGCCGAAGCCACGCCCCTCTTCCATTGACGGAACGGCCGCTGCGACCAACCCTTGCGGCTAGAGCTGCGCCGCCCCAGTCCGCCAGCCCGACGCGTACGCTTCACGCGCGACTTTGCCGTACGGCACCGGACTCACAATGGCCCGGATCGGCAGTTGCTTGTGGCGCTCGACCGTAGTCTTCTTCGAACCGCCGCCTTCTTCGCCCCACGTCAACGTCACTTCGTTGCCGATGGCGATGTCCGGATCCACCACGCCCAGCGACAGCATGCTGCGCTCGTTGTAGCTGTATCCGGCGAACATCGACATGCCCACGGTCTTGCCGGCGTGGGTCAACTTGTCGTAGGAGGCCGAGGTGTAGTTGGAAAGCGGCAGCTCGATGTACTTGTAGTGCTCGGCGCCGGGAACCAGCATGGACTGCATTACTTTACCGACGTCTTCCGCGTTCCACGCGAGAGTCACCTTGCGGCGATGCGGCTTGTCGGCGATCTTCTCCAGAGCTTCGCGGCCGATGAAGTCGTGATCGAACTTCACGAACGGACCGTAGCCCAGCTCGTAGGGCGTCATGTAGTAGTCTTCGATATTGTCCGAGTAGAAGCTGCCGCCCAGCGAACCGGTGCCTTCATAGCTGGCAGCGGGCAGCCATTCGCGGTACGACTTCATCTTCGCGCCGGTGTAAACGGCCGGCAGCGGCGAGGGGATCCAGCCGGACTCGAGGGTGTTCGTCGCATAGGCTCGGGCGCCCACCTGGGTCAGCCCGAACTCCTTGCCCGCCTCGACGATGATTTCGCGAATCTCTTCGCGCTCCTCGTACGGTCCCCAGATTTCGAGTCCCGGCGCGCCGGCCATGCCGTGACGCAGCGCACGCACGGTGCGGCCGCCGATCTTGATGGTTCCCATGTTGAAGAACTTGATCTCGGGGGGCGGGCCTCCGTTCAACTTCTCGATCAGCTTCCACGCGTTCGGTCCCTGGATCTGGAAGCGGTAGCTGATGCGGTTCACCGCTTTGCCCTTGGGGTTGCCGGGCGAGCGGTCATCCTTGGTAATCTTCACGTCGTAGCCGCCGGTCTCGCCGTGGAACTGGATCCAGTTGGCCGAAGGAGCGCGGCCCACGAATACGAGCTTGTTTTGTTCCAGATGGAACAGGATGCCGTCGCCGATCACGAAGCCGTCGTAGCTGCAGGGGACGAACTGCTTGGCGCGGTCCACCGGGAATTTCTCGAAGCTGTTGATCGCCAGGTGGGACAGCATCTTGAGGGAGTCCTTGCCCTCGATGTAAATGTCCACCATGTGATGCGACTGGTCAAAGAGCACACAGCTGTTGCGCCAGGCGCCCTGTTCATCGCGCCAATTTGAGTATTCGGTCGGGACTACGGGGTACACATACGCTCCGATCGGCGAATTGCGCAGCATCTGCGCCGCGTTCCCGGCCTTTTGCAACAAGGCCTCCAAGCTCTGTTGACTCATGGTGATTCGTTAAACTCCTTCTGATCCTGAAAAATTTTGGTGGTGGCCCAAACTTCCTGTAGGTAGGAACATCGAGACCGAAATCTCCTTTGGGGGGAGACCTCGTTCAGTATACACCAGCCTTTTGTTGCCGAAAGTCGATGTCCAGGCAGAATCAATTTGCCTGGAGCCCTCACTTAAGTCGTCTTGATACTGACATTTTCGTCGGCTGCCTGTTCCGGCGTCAGGTCCGTCCCCGACGCCAGGAGCTTGCGCGCCGCCAGATGATCCGCCGGCCGATTCACTGAATCCACCGAGCACAAACGTCCGCCGCGGAAGTAAAAGACGGAGAATTTGCCGGACTCGATATTGCCGCGAACGACGGTCCGATCATGCCCGGTCCCGAGCCCCGCCATCTGCAAACGGATGTCGAACTGGTCCGACCAAAACCACGGCGCGGCGTGATAGGGGACGGGCTTGCCGGCGATCGTCCGTGCGACGCACACGGCGTGATCGACGGCGTTCTGCACGGATTCCAGGCGAACGCGCGCGCCCGCGAACACATTGTGGTACTCCGCGCAATCGCCGATGGCGAAAATGTTCGCGTCGCCCGCCCGCAGAAACTCGTCGACGCTGATCCCGCCCAGGACAACCGGCAAGCCCGCCGCGCTTGCCAGTTCGGTATTCGGGACGATCCCGATGCCCACTATCACCAGATCCGACGCCAGCACCCGCCCATCGGCCAGAATCACTTCGCGAACCTTACCGGCTTCCCCGCGAAGCTCCCGCACCTGCGCGTTCAACACTACTTCCACACCGCGCGCGACGTGGGCCGCCCGGAAAAATTCCGACACCACCGGCGCCACTACCCGGGCCATTAACCGCGGCAGCGCTTCCAGCACGGTCACCGGCTTGCCGAGAATCCGGGCCGACGCCGCGATCTCCAGCCCGATGAATCCACCGCCGATCACCACGATGTTCCGCGCCGCCTCCAGCCTCTGCTTCAGCTCCACGGCCTCACTGAGTGTGCGCAGGTAGCAGACGCCGTCCAGTTCCGCGCCCGGAACCGGCAACTTCCGGTTGCGAGCACCCACCGCCAGCACCAGAGTATCGAAGCAAATCTCCGCTCCGGACTCCAGGCGCACTCGCCGCGAGACCCTGTCAATCGAGGCAACGGTTTCGCCCCCCACCAACCGGATCCCGCGCTCGCGGTAAAAGACCTCCGGGCGCAGCAGGATTTTCTCGCGATCCTGTTTCCCGAGCACGAACGCTTTCGACAGCGGCGGTCGCTGATAGGGAGCGTGCGGCTCATCGCCAATCAGTGTGATCGAGCCTTCAAATCCCTCCGTGCGCAGCGACGCGGCAGTCTGGTAACCAGCTTGGCCTCCACCGACGATCACTACTTCGCGCATTCGGGAAAACTACTTCTGCATTTCGGGCATGCGGACAATCAGTCCGTCCAGTTCCGGCACCACCGAGATCTGGCAGCTCAACCGGCTGTTGGGCTGGCGCTCGCACGCTGTCGAATCGAGCATGGCGTCCTGATTCTCATCCATCGCCGGAAGCAAAGGCAGGAACTTCTCCTCGACATAAACGTGGCATGTGGCGCACAAGCACGACCCGCCGCATTCCGCCACGATCCCGTCGATTCCATTGCGAACCGCGCCCTCCATCACGGAGTCCCCCACGGGGACGTCGATCACGGAAGTCTCGCCCGTGTGGGCAATATAGGTAATTTTTGGCATAAGCAAGAGATCCTATTATCGCAGTCGATTCCGCTGCCGATCGATCCGATGACATAGAATGGCAATAATGTCGAGCCGTTTCAGGATTGTGGTCTTCGGTTGTGCCTTGGTATCCGCCTCGCCGGCGTTCTCACAAACCAACGCCGCGCCGCCCAAGCCCGCGTGCGCCGTTCAACCTCCGGCATCCCTTCCCTGGAATGCGACCGCGCAATGGCTCGCCGGAGTGGACAGTTCCGCCGCGAACGCCGCGATGACTCCCGAAGAACGCACCGCCTGGGCCGGCTATTCCAAACTCACCGCTACCGATTGGTCCAAGCTCCAAAACCAGTACCTCAATCGCATCGATTCCTGGCGCAGCAAAGCGCTCGCGAACACGCCCGCCCGCGACGTCGGATTCTATCCCTTTAGCGGACCGGATGTAGCGAATATGATCACATTTTTCCCCGACGCGAAGGAATATCTACTCATCGGCCTGGAGCCCGTCGGCTGCGTCCCGTCCAACGTTGCCGACTACGCGCCCGCCTACTTCACCGATCTCCGCCAGAGCCTGGAAACGGTGGTAGCGAGCGGTTTCTTCCGCACCGAGGGCATGAGCCACGACCTGAAAGAGACCAGCGTCAGCGGAGTCCTGCCGCTGCTGCTGTTCCTGATGTCGCGCTCCGGCTTCACGATCGTGGACGCCAAGCCGATTCAGATCGACTCGAACGGCATGCTCACGGCGTCTCCGACCCAGCCCCCCGGGGAAACGCAGGGACTCGCGATCCAATTCAGCGATCAACGCCATGGCGTCCGCACGCTGCGTTACTTCTCGCTGAACCTGGAGAATACGCGGATCCGCAAGAAGCCCGGGACTCTGAAATATCTGAACGGCTTGCCCGAAACCGTCACGCTGGTGAAGTCTGCTTCTTACCTGATGCACAAGACGTACTTCTCCACCACGCGCAACCTGGTTTTAGCCAAGAGCCGGGTGCTGGTGCAGGATGACTCCGGAGTTCCCTTCCACTACTTCACGCCGGAGACCTGGGACCTCCACCTGTTCGGTACGTACCTCGGCCCCATCGACCTGTTTAAGGATTGGTTTCAGGACGACCTGAAAGCCGCCTTCGCCGAGCCCAAGGACGTCCAGCCGCTCAGCTTCGCCATCGGCTACCGCCACCGGCTGGAGTCCAACTTGTTGGTGGGGATCCGCAAGGACGTCCCTCCCGCTACACCGCGTAAGTAGGCGGAACCACGCCCTTGTTGCGGAGAAACATTTCCGCGTAGCCGCGAGTATGCGCCGTGTGGATCATTGTCTGATACAGCAGTTCGAGCCCCGTCATCCCGGGTCCCTTGCCGGCGCCGAACGTCTTGGTGAAATCCGCCTCGCTCAGTTGCCCGACCGTCGCGATGGACCAGTCGAACGTATCCGTGACGAACTTGACCATCGCGGCCTTGCTGGTGTCGCCCTGCGGAGCCGCCGGAGCGCGGCCTTTTCCGAACTGCCCTAGATAATACCCCTCGGCCTGCGCCAAGTGCGCCAACTCGCCGCCGAAGCTGCGCGCTTCCGGAAACGGTTTGTAGTCGTAGTTCTCGGCCGGCATCACCTGCGCCATTTTCAGCGTCAGGTCCTTCGACTTCTTCCAGTGATCCACCAAAATCTCGATTTCTTTGTCGGCGGCTTTTGCCACCCCGACACTGACGGCCACAGCCGCTCCCGCTACGATCGATCCCACAACTTCGCGACGATTCATCGTTCCCTTTGCTCCTGTTGAAGAAATGCAGCCACCCAAACTTAATCCTGCCTCGGGTGCTGCCATTATATGCGACGCCGCACGAGCCCGGTCACGTTCTCGACGTAACGTTATGACGTAACTTTATGAGGGTCGCTCGGTATAGCATCCACAGGAGCAGCTCCCATGCACATCCGCGCCACCTTCGAATCGGTTCCGCGCAACCTCCGCCTCGCCCTGCGCACTCTGGCGAAGACGCCGGTCTTCACCGCCACGGTCGTCCTGACCCTCGCCCTCGGCATCGGAGCGAACAGCGCCGTCTTCTCCGCCCTCGATGCGATCCTGCTCCGCCCCCTTCCCTACCCGGAGGCCGGCCAACTGGTCGATTTGCTTCACCATAATCCCCGCACTCCGGAAACCCTGATCGCCCCCGTGCGATTGACCGACTGGAACCGCCTCAACTCCGCGTTCCAATCCATCAGCGGCTACTACTCCGAGGACGATTCGGAAACCTCCGGTCTGCTGCCCGAGAAACTGACGCACGCGATGGTGGCTCCGCGGTTTCTCGAAACTCTGGGCATCTCCCCGGCCCTGGGTCGCGACTTCTCCCCGCAGGAGGAACACTGGGGCGGCCCCGACGCGACTCTCATCAGCAACCGCCTGTGGCGCCGCCGTTTCAGCGCGGACCCCGCCGTACTCGGCAAGATTCTCCACATCGGGAGGAATTCCTACGCTATCGTCGGCGTCCTGCCGCCTTCGTTCGCCTTCCCCAGCCGCGATGTCGATCTGTGGTCTCCCAACGCCATGGATGCGCCGTTCGCCCAAGGCCGCCAGTTGACCTGGTTCAACGGCTTCGGCCGGCTAAAACCAGGCGTAACCGTGGAACAAGGCCGTGCCAATCTGGCGGCGATCCAAACCGCCCTGGGCCAGCAGTTCGGCAAGCCCGATTCGGAACTCACCGTGGAGGTCCAACCGCTGAAGGACAAAATCGTCGGGGGAGTGAGCAGTTCCCTGTGGATCCTGTTTGGCTCCGTGACGCTGCTCCTCCTGATCGCTTGCACCAACGTCGTCGCCTTGTTGCTCAGCCGGGCAGAGCAGCGCCGGCAGGAGATTTCCGTTCGCCTCTCGCTCGGCGCATCGCGTGCATCGCTCGTGAATCAACTCCTCACCGAAACCTTCGTTCTTGCGTTCGCCGGAGCCGCGGCGGGACTCGCCGTCGCCGCCTCAGCAGCGCGCGTCTTTCGCGCCCTCGCCGCCAACCTCCCCCGCGTGGACGAAGTCCATCTCGACGCACGCATCGTCCTCTACTCCCTCACCTGCGCGGTCGCCGTCACGCTCCTCAGCGGACTCCTGCCCGCCCTCCGCGGTACTCGATCAAGCCTCTCCCGCGCGCTCACCCAAGCGAGCCGCACTCAAGTCTCCTCCCGGCATCGCCTCCCATGGTTGCTGGTCGGCGTGCAGGTCGCCCTCGCCGTCACCTTGCTCGCCGGAGCCGGGCTCCTGCTCCGCAGCCTCCAGGAACTCGGCCGCGTGAACCCCGGCTTCGACGTGGACCACGTCCTCACCTTCCAGATCAGCGCCAGTTGGGGGGAAACCGGAGACATGCGTACTCTCGCTCAGCGAGCCCAGCGGACTCTCGATTTCCTCGGCACCATCCCGGGCGTCGCCACTTCGGCCCTGTCCATAGGTGTCCCCGCCGCCGTGTCCGCGCGCCCTCAGAGCGAAATCAAGTTAGTGGAAGGCCGCGCCGAATCCGAAGGCAAAATCATTGCGGGTGGCAGAGCCGTCTCCCCCGGATACTTCGCGGCGATGCAAATCCCTCTGCTCGCCGGCAACCTTTGCCGCACCGACGCCAACACCAGCGACGTGATGGTGAACCGCAGCTTCACCCACGCTTACTTCACCGGCGCCGGACCCATCGGCCTCCACCTGCCACCCCCGTATCCCGGGGCGCAGCCCAGCGAGATCCGGGGCATCGTCGGAGATGCCCGCGAGCAGGGCCTCCATCGCGCCCCTGCTCCCACGGTCTATTTGTGCACGCTAGCGGCGCAGCCCGGGACCGTCTTCCTCGTTCGAACTCACGCCGACCCCGCCGCTCTCAGCGAGACCATCCGCCGCAAGCTGCACGAGATCGAGCCCGCCCGTTCGGTGTACGACATCCGCCCCCTGCGCGAGCATCTCACAGAGGCGTTCTCCGAAAACCGCCTACGCACCATCCTGCTGACGTTCTTCGCGTTGACCGCTCTCGCGCTGGCGTGCGTCGGCCTCTACGGAACCCTCAGCTACCTAGTGAACGTGCGCCGCCGCGAGGTAGGGTTGCGGCTCGCCCTGGGCGCGCTTCGAGGAAGCATCGTCCTGCAATTCCTGCGGCAAGGCATTCTGGTGGCATTCCTGGGCTGCGTCGCGGGACTCGCGCTCGCCGCGGCCTCCACGCGGCTGCTGAAGTCGATGCTCTACGGTGTAAGCACGTCCGACCTGTTCACGCTGTCGAGCGTCATCGCCCTTGTCTTGGCGGTCGCCGCGAGCGCCTCTCTTATCCCCGCCGCGAGGGCCGCAAGGGTCGACCCCATGCAGGCGCTGCGCGACGAATAAGTCAGGAGTCGCGACCCAGAGCCCCACGCAGTTTGTCCGCGAAGGCCCCCGCGGGCTCTGCTTTCGGAGCGGCGGGTTTTGCCGGAACCGGAGCGGGTGGCGGCGCTTCAACCTTTACATCCGTCCCCAGAAACTTGCCCTTCTTCAACACGGACCGCTCCAGCGCCGAGTTGTAGCCCGTCCACACGCCCTCCACCTGCCGGTCTTTCTCGATCAGCCCGCGCATGCATTCCATCTTCGAATCCATGTTGTCGAGCAGGTGCAGCAGCATCGCCTCCGGAAACATCGGCACCTTCGGCGACCCGAAATCCATCTGGCCGTGATGGCTCAGAATCAGGTGTTGCAGCAGATCCCGCAGTTGCGGGGGAAATCCCGGAACCTCGCGGATCTTCTCATCCACCATGCGCATCCCAATCATGATGTGGCCGATCAGCTGCCCCTCAGTGGTGTACCCGAACCCGCGAGCGTAGCTCAGCTCATGGATCTTGCCCAAGTCATGGAGGATCACGCCCGAGAGCAGTAAATCGAAGTCGATGTTCGCGTAATGCGAAGCGGTGAACTTCGCCAGAGTGCACAGCGATAAAACGTGCTCGATCAGTCCGCCGATCCAGCCATGGTGCACCGTTTTCGCCGCGGGAGCCGTCCGGAACGCCAGCGCGACACCAGGGTCCGCGAAAATCGCTTCCAACAAGGCTTTTAAGTGCGGATTCCCGATCCCGGTGATCCAGCCCTGCAACTCCGCGAACATCTCGTCGCGATCCCGCGTCGATGCTGGAAAATAATCGGCGCCATCGACCTCCGTTTCCGCGACCGGCTGAAGTTTATGAACCGTCAACTGCGGACGGTTCTGGAACACTTGCAGCATCCCTTTCACGCGGACGAAATCGTCGCGTTCGAAGGTGCCCATCGCCTCCGCGGCGTTGTCCCACATCTTGGCTTCCAGGTCGCCGGTCTTGTCGGACAGGACTAAGGAAAGGTAGGGCTCGCCCGTCTTCTTCTGACGCACATCCTTGTGCGCCACCAGAAACGTTCCGGAGATGATCTGGTTGGGCTGAAGGTCGCGAACGTAGGGCGACTTCACCGCGAAGACGAAGTCCCCGTCTTCGTGGCCGTAGTACCCGGCACCGGAATAATCTTCAACAGTTTCTTCTTGTGCGTCTTTGCCAGGACTTCTTCCTTCGTCGTCGTTTCCGGCTTCAACTGCGCCGGATCGATCCAGGTGGTGTCCTTGCCCGGGGCCGCGCCCGAATCCTGATACCCCGGCTTGATCTCCAGGAAGGCATTCTCACGGAGCTTGGTCAGGTACGCACGGATCGCCGGCGTCGCCCGCGACTGCAGCATGATGTTCTGCACCTCATACTGCACTTCCTCGAAATCGGCCAAGCCGGCCTTCGGATGTTCGTCTACTTTGAAAATCGCATAGTTGGTTCCCAGCTTGATCGGATCCGTCACGAAGCCTTTGGGCTTGTCCCAAATGGCGTCTTCGATTTCCGGCCGGAGCCCGCCCTTTTCCTGAGGATCCATCACGCCGCCCTGCGGAGCCGTATTGGGATCATCCGAATTCGATACCGCCAGGTCCGCGAATTTTTCCGTCTTGCCCCGCGCCGCAAGATCTTTCGCTTTTTTCTCGATCGCCGCCGGATCCTTGCCCGCGCCCGACACCAGAATCATGCTCAGGAACACGCGTTCCTGCCGCTCAAAATCCTTCTTGTGGTCGTTGTAGTAGGCTTCTTGCTCTTCGCGCTTGAACTGGATCTTGCGGGTGATCTCATCCTGAATCACGCGATTCTTCAGGATCTCGTTCTTCATGTCGTTCTTGTAATCTTCGTAGGGCTCGCCCCCCTGCTCACGCACCAGCGCCTGAAACTTGTCCGGATCGGTGACGCCGCTCTGCCGTTGAAGGTCCGCCATCCGCCGGTTCAACTCGGTATCCACCTTCAGATCCATCTCCTTGCCTCGTTGCACCAGCAGGAGCGTATCGATTTTGTCACGCAACACGTCCGCCATGTACTGGTTCACGGCTTCGTCGAGTTTAGTGCCGGTAAAACCTCCGGCCTTGCCGCGCTCGATCAGGTCCTTGCGAGCCTTCTCTAACTGCGACCGCGTAATAATGTCGCCGTTCACCTTGCACACGATCTCGTCCATGATCGTGACCGCGGAAAACAAGGAGCCCGGGAGAGCCAGACAGCCGAAGATCAAGAGAGCGCACAAAAGTGCGCGAAGTGGGAACCGCATGCCTCCAATTATATGCCCTCCCGCTGATTCGCAACCCAGCCGGAGCCCCATTCCTGCTATCGTGGCCGTAGCATGCGCCATCGCCGCATCCTCCTCTTCGCGCTATCGGCTGCCGCGATTTTGGCTGCTACGCCGGATTCACCGCTGAGCCCTGCCAACCTCCGCACCTGGCTCACGTACCTCTCTTCGGATGATCTCGAAGGCCGTCAAACCTTCTCCGAAGGCCTGGGCCTCGCCGCCGCCTATATTGCGGATCAGCTCAAGGACGCCGGAATCCAGCCCGCCGGCGAACACGGGACCTATTTGCAGCGTGTCGAGGTGCTCGGCGTGAAGACCACCAGCCACTCGACCCTTACGGTCGACGTCAACGGCCGCGCACGGACCTTCAAAGATGGCGAAGGCATCACTTTCCCGAAGAACGTCGGCGGCAAGCGGACCCTGACGATCAACCATGTCGAGTTCACCGGTTACGGCGTGAACCTCGACGCCGCTCACAACGATTACCGCGGCCTGGACGTCAAAGGAAAGGCCGTCGTCTGGCTGGGCGCCCGCGGTCCCAAAGGCACCGACCCGCAAGCCGCCCGGCGACAACTCAACGCCCGAGCTTCCCTCGCCACAGAAGAAATGGGGGCCTTCGCCTCCATCGCACCTCCGCCCGAGCCCTTAGGGGGACGCGGCGGCCGCGGACCCAATGCCGGAGCCCCGGCGCCTGCTCCCGCGCCAGCGGCTCCTGCTCCGGCCCGGGCCGGAGGCCGCGGAACTCCCGCCCCGCAGCCAGACTTCACCACCGTCCAAAAGCTCGGGGCCGAAATTGCCCCGCGTGTCACCGCCACCGACGATTTCCTCGACTTTCTCTTCAGCGGCTCCAGCTTGAAGTATGCGGACCTCAAGGCCCGAGCCCAAGTTCAGGACGATCTCCCCAAGTTCGAACTCGCGGGCGTGACGTTAACCTTCCACCTCGACGCCGACTATCAGGTGGTCAAGACGCAATATACTCGCAACGTGGCCGCCATCATTCCCGGCTCGGACCCGCGGCTGAAGGACACTTACGTGGCCTTCGGCGCGCACTACGATCACGTCGGGTACAACCAGGGCATCCTCTCGAACAACGAATCCGACCGTATCAGCAACGGCGCCGACGATGACGGCTCCGGCACCACCGCGTTGATCGGCCTCGCCCGAGCCTTCGCCCAAGGTCCGGGAACAAAGCGTTCCCTGCTGTTCGTCTGGCACGCCGGGGAAGAGGAGGGCCTCTACGGCTCGCGTTACTTCGCCGATCACCCGCTGGTGCCTCTTGACAAAATTTCCGCGCAATTGAACATCGACATGATCGGCCGCAACCGCGACAACAAGGATTCTGAGGCCAACACCGTTTACACTGTTGGCGCGGACCGCATCAGCACGGAGCTCCACAATCTGTTGATCGACGCCAACGCGTCTCTCCCGAAGCCGCTCGACCTGAACTTCGAGCTCAACGACTCCACCGACCCCGAGCGAGTCTACTACCGTAGCGACCACTACAGCTACGCGGCCAAAGGCATCCCGATCATCTTCTTTACCACCGGCCTCCACCCCGATTACCACAAGGTCTCGGACTCCGTGGAAAAAATCAATTTCGAAAAGATGTCCAGCATCGCCCAGCTGATCTACGAAACCGGCCGCAGCGTAGCCAATTTGGACCACATGCCCGCCCGCGATAACAAGGGGCCCCGCTTCGGCAAAGGCTCCTCCGGCAAAATTAATTAATTCGTTTCCTTTGCGTTCTTTGCGTTCTTTGCGTCTTTGCGGGCAATATTCCTGTTGACACTCACCGCAACACGTGTCACAGTACTGCTGTGACACCGTTCCGATTCACGCTCCACCCCGGCGAGTCGATCTTCGACCAGGTCGTCTACGCCGCCAAACGAGCGTTCATCAGCGGCGAATACCTCCCCGGCCAGCCCTTCCCGAGCGTCCGAGCTTTGGCCGCCGGCCTCAAGATCCACCCCAACACCGCGCATAAAGTCGTGCAGCACCTGATCCAAGAGCGGCTCCTCGAATCCAAGCCGGGGGTAGGTACCGTAGTCGCCACGCTTCCCGCCCCCAGAGCGGGCGACAAGAAACGGCTTCTCCACCAAGAAGTCGAACAACTGGTCGTAGAAGCCAAGCGCCTGGGAGCCGAACTTCCCGAAGTGCTCGATGCAATTACGAACCAGTGGGTCAAATTGGAGAAACCCACGGAGGTCAAGAAATGATTCAAGTCCAAAACATCTGGAAAAAATTCGGCCGCGGCCTCAGGAGCAACGACGCCCTCCGCGGCCTGACCTTCCAAGTCCCCTCCGGCAGCGCCTACGCGCTCATCGGAGCCAACGGCGCCGGCAAAACCACCACCATTAAAATCCTGATGAACATCCTGGAGCCGACCCAGGGCACCGCGACCATCCTCGGCGTCGACTCCCGCCGCATTTCTCCGCGCGAGCTCTCGCAAATCGGCTACGTCTCCGAAAACCAGGACATGCCGGGCGCCCTCACCGTCGCCGAATATCTCAACTACCTTCGCCCTTTCTACTCGACCTGGGACCGCGCTCTAGAAGCCAGCCTGCGCCGCCAGCTCCGCCTCCCGCCCGAACGTAAAATCCGCGACCTCTCGCACGGCATGCGCATGAAAATGTCGCTGGCCTGCGCGCTTCCCTATCGCCCGAAACTGCTGGTGCTGGACGAGCCCTTCAGCGGCCTCGACCCTCTGGTCCGCGACGAGTTCATGGAAGAGCTGCTCAGCCAGGCAGGCGAAATGACCGTGCTGATCTCCTCCCACGAGCTCGGCGAGATCGACGGCGTGGCCACCCACGTGGCGTTTCTCGACGAAGGCCGGCTGCTTTTCGAAGAATCCATGGGCGATCTCAACGCGCGCTTCCGAGAGGTCCATGTCACGCTGGAACGCGAAGCCGCCGTTCCCGGCAATGTCCCCAAGGACTGGCTCTACGTCCGAACCGCGGGCAGCGTACTCAGCTTCGTCGATACCCGCTTCGCCGAGAACGGTCTCGGCGACCGCGTCCGCTCCGTTCTCAACGGAGTCCGCAATATCGACACCGAACCTATGGGCCTGCGCTCCATCTTCACCGCCCTGGCCCGCGCCGCGCGCGCCGCCCACGAAGGAGGACTCTCATGATCTGGCACATCTTCAAAAAGGACCTGCGGCTTCAGTGGAAGTTCGTCGCCCTAATGGCCCTGGTTCAATTCGCGAACCTCACTCTGCTGATCAAGATCAGCCCCTTCCTCGAAAACGCCACACTCCGAAATCTTTTTCAACTCCTCTTCATGGCGACGCTGGTCGGGATTCCCTTCCTGGTCGCCGCCGGCGTCCATCTCGACCCCATCCCCGGCGTCCGGCAGGACTGGCTGGTGCGTCCCATCCGGCGCGTCGATCTTCTGCTTGCGAAATCCCTCTTCGTGATAGCCGCAGTCCACGTACCCATGCTTCTGGCCGACCTTATCCGCGGCCTCGCGTTCGGCTTTCCCTTTGGCGCATCCCTCGAAGCGGCGCTTTCCCATGGACTCTTCGTGCTGCTGGTGGTGAGCCTGCCCCTGCTCGCCTTCGCGTCCTTGACGAAAAACACCATGGAAGCCATTACGGCCGCGCTGGTCGTATTCCTCGCCGTCGCGGCTTTCTCTTTGATCTTCCAACCCCACGGAAATGCGAGCCTGCTCCCCACCACTGGACTCGCCTGGGTTCAGGAAGCCGCCCATTCGTTGCTCCTGATCGTGGTGGCCGGCGTGGTGCTCTTCCTCCAGTATTTCCGCCGCCGTACTTTGCTCTCACGAGGTGTCACGGTGGCTGCCGTCGTGGTCGCGATGTTCAGCATGTACCTTCCCTGGAATCAGGCCTTCGCCATCCAGCAGCGCCTGTCGTCGGATCCCTCCGCGGCGGCGTCCGTGAACGTCGCCTTCGATCCCGCGGCAGAACGCTTCCATCGTTCCCCGGACATGTACGGCGATGAGGAGAGAGCCGTAGTAGCAGTGCCCCTGCGGTTTGCGAACATGCCCGACGGATCCGTCCTGATCTCCGATCGCGTGGAGATTTCCCGCGGAGACACGGGCGAACTCGATGGACGCATCGGATCGGTTCTCGCCCGCCGCCGCACGGGTGATGACCGGCCTCTCAGTTATTTGATCGCCAACCTCTCCGCGGACCTATATCAGCGCATCAAAGATGAATCTCAGCCGGTGCACCTGAAGCTGTATCTCACGCTGTTCCGCCCCGCCGGCTCCTCTACCGTTCCCGCGATCAACGGACGCCTCCACACACCCGACCTCGGCGATTGCGCCACCAAGATGAACAGCGCGGAGACCGCGATTCGCCTCGGCTGTGTACCCTTGGCCGAACGGCCGTCCTGTTTCGGCGTCCAGCTGCGCGTCCCCAACGGACCCGCGAATCCGGAACAGTTCCAATGTCAGGGAGACTACGCGCCCTTCTTCGACGCGGTGCTCATCACCCCGGCGGGGAGCCAGAACATTCCCTTCCGCGATGTCAACGGCCTGGCGAAATATCCCGTCGATGGAACGCTACTCAACCAGGCCCAACTGGCCATCCATACTTTTGAGGCCGTCGATCATTTCACGCGTACGGTCGAGATTCCCGGCATCCGGCTGCGAGATTGGACAATGCAATGAACCTGCGAAATGTGTTGCTCGCGGCGGCTCTAATGACGCCCCTTTTCGCCCAGCCGCACTTCGAAGTGGCCACCATCAAGCCCAGCGGCCCTCCGGATTTCGAGCATTGCTCCGGTGACGGACCTTCGCCGGGAAGAATGTCTTGGAAGTGCGCCACAATGGGTGATCTGATTCAGCAGGCCTACGGTGTATTCGCGAATGGAGCCATGGCCACAACGCCCAAACCGGTCCGGCTGCTGGGCGAGCCGCGCTGGTTCACCTCAGAACCCTTCAGCATCGAGGCGAAGGCCGAAGGTGCGCCGCCCGTCAACCTCATGGCCGGACCGATGCTCCAGTCGCTCCTCGAAGATCGTTTTCAGCTGAAGGTCCACCGCGAAACCCACGAGCAGCAGCCGGTCTATTCTCTCACCGTCGCGAAAAGCGGCCTCAAGATTCGGGCGCTCACCGAAACCTGCAAGCCGCTCGACCTCACGACCCTCATGCAACGCCAAGGCCCGCCGCCCGCCGATACCTGCGCCAGCCGCCAGATGCGAGTCATCCGAGAGACGACGCCTCCCTCCATCGTGCTCACCACCCACGCCATGACCATGAGTCAATTCGCGGACACCATCGCCGGTTTTGTAGATCGCCCCGTGCTCGATAAAACCGGCGTTGCAGGAATCTTCGACTTCCGTCTGGAATACAGCGCCGACCGCAACTCGGACTCCGGCCCCTCCGTCTTCTCCGACGTCCAGCAACTCGGCCTGCGGTTAGAATCGGACAAAGGCCCGGTCGAATTCCTGGTCATCGACCATGTGGAGAAACCATCCGAGAATTAGGGCCGCTGTTCTCTTCCTCATCCTCAGCGCTGCCCTCGCCGCGATTCACGCACCGTACTTGAGCCTCCCGTTTCATTGGGACGAACAAGGCCAATTCGTCCCCGCCGCGCTCGACCTCTTCCGCGACGGCTCCTGGGTAACGCACTCCACTCTCCCCAACGTCCACCCGCCGGCAGTAATGGCGCTGCTCGCGTTGGTGTGGCACATCTTTGGGTACTCGATCGCCTCCGCGCGCCTCGCGATGCTCGCCGTAGCCGCGGCCGGCTCGGTGTTCGCGTACCTGCTCGCCAGGCGCTTGGGAGCACCCGCGCTCCTTTCGACCCTGTTCCTGCTCGCGACCTCACTCTTCTACATCCAGTCGATGATGGTCCTGCTGGATATGCCGGCGATGGCTCTCACCGCTCTCGCGCTCCTGCTCTTCCTCGATAACCGCTGGGCCGCGAGCGCCGCCGCCTGCATCCTGCTCGTACTCACCAAAGAGACCGCCCTGACGACACCGCTGGTCTTCGCCGTATGGCTCTGGTCCCAAACGAAGCACCGCCGCGAAGCCCTGTACTTCCTCGCCCCCGCCGTCGCCCTCGCGATCTGGCTCGTCGTACTCCATCGCGCCACCGGATACTGGCTCGGCAATCCCTACTTCGGCCAGTACAACGTGAATGGAGCCCTCCATCCGCTCCCGATCCTCTACTCTGCGGCCGAGCGTTTCCTTTTCCTCTTCGTCAAAGACGGCCGTTTCCTCGGCCTCATCGCCCTCTACTTTGGCTGGCGCTTGCTGAGGACCCAGGACTGGGCCGTCGCCGCCCTCGTCGCCCTGGCCCAACTCGCCCTGGTCACCGTGCTGGGCGGCGCTGTGCTCGACCGCTACCTGCTGCCGATCCTCCCCATCCTTTACGCAGCGTTCGCCACTTCGGCCCTGGCGTACTCGACAAGAACCCGATGGATCTCCCATGCCGCCCTCCTC
The DNA here is from genome assembly GCA_036498815.1 of Bryobacteraceae bacterium. GTDB lineage: Bacteria > Acidobacteriota > Terriglobia > Bryobacterales > Bryobacteraceae > Palsa-187. The sequence goes on from DASYET010000056.1 coordinate 225,001, forward strand.
ACCGCCCTTGTCGCCGGACTCTTCTGGAACCCGCCTTATCCGTTCCAATACGAAGACAACCTCGCCATGGTGGACTTCGTCGATCTCCAGCGCACCGCCGCCCAATATCTTGAATCCAGAGCACCCTCGCAACGCATCGCCAGCATGTGGCCCTTCACGGGCGCGATCGAAAAGCCCGACTTCGGTTATCTCACCCGCCCGCTCCGCCCCGTCAATATCGATAGCTTCGAGCTCGCACAAATCCTCGCACTGGACCGCCGCAGGTTCGACGTCCTGGTCGTCTATTCGCGCCAGTATCAGATGGAAGGCACCTGGCTCGACCGCCCTCCGCTTCACGCGTTGCTCCAGCGCCTCCCCGGCTACCATCCGCAAGCCACAGAGGATGAACTCGCCGCGCACGGCTTCCTCCCGCAAGCCCGCTGGCAGCGCCACGGCCAATGGATTGAAGTCTATGCCACTGGAAACTAAGATCTTCCTTGTGTTACTCTCCGGGAACACGCCTTCGGAGGGCTTGATTCGTGTTCAATACAATCTGGCGCAATGCGCCTCGCTTTGCGCTGTTCAGCTTTTTCGCGCTCGGAACCCTGAGCGCCGCCACAATCGACACCAATACGCTGGTATTCGATTTCACCACCGGCACATTTAACGGGACCTTTTCTCAATTCGACCCCTCGCTGGGAACGCTTACCGGCCTTGATTTTGGCCTCAATGACACCTTTTCTCACTTCACGGCCAACGTTTCGAATTCCGGCTCGGGTCCGGTTTCCATGTCCGCCGATTTCACTTTCGGCGGCGACGTGACCTTGCCGGGATTCTTCTTCGCAAATTGGGTGTTCAACACGGTTCCCGGCCTATCCTGCAGCGGAACGGACAGTTGCTCCGCCTCATCGCCTCAGTTCACCGTGGGCTCTGGAGTCAACCCCATCAGTCCCAGCCCGGACCTGAGCGCCTACGTCGGCCTTGGAACAGTGGATTTTGCGCTCGCCATCGATCAGTCCATCACCAATCAGACTTCCAGTCCTTCGGGGGGCAGCGCCACTCTCACCGGCCTTGAGCTTAACGGCAGCACCTTCCTTCGCTATGAGTACACGCCCTCTACCGCGACCACGCCGGAGCCGTCCTCGATGGTATTGATGGGCGGAGGCTTGGGCGCGCTTCTGTTCGCACGCCGCAAGCTGCGCGCCAGCCGCTAGACCCGGTGCTTCGCGCCTAAATTAGGAAGAAACGCGGTCATCAATCCGATGGCCGGCAGCACCGCGCACACTCGATACACGTACTCGATGCTGGTGTGATCGGCCAGTTGCCCCAGCAGCGCCGCGCCCAGTCCGCCCAATCCGAACGCGAGCCCGAAGAATAACCCCGAGATCGTGCCCACCTTGCCGGGCACCAACTCCTGCGCATACACGACGATCGCCGGAAACGCGGACGCCAGTAGCAAGCCGATGATCACCGTCAGGGGCCCGGTCCAAAATAAGTTCGCATAAGGCAGCATCAGAGTGAACGGCAGGATCCCAAGAATCGAGCACCAGATCACCACCTTACGCCCCAGTCTGTCGCCAATAGGCCCGCCCGCGATGGTGCCCAGCGCCACAGCTCCCAGAAACGCGAACAAGTGAAGCTGTGCGTTCTGCACCGATAAATGGAACTTGCTGATCAGGAAGAACGTGTAGTAACTGCTCAAGCTCGCCATGTAAACGAACTTCGAAAACATCAGGCAAATCAGCACCGCAATCGTGATCCCGATGCGTGCCGAGGAAGGATGCGACCCGTCGTTGCTCCGCGGCTTCGCCTTCCCCCGCGTGGCGCGATGCTCTTTGTACCACATGCCGACGCGTGCCAGGATCACCATGGCCACCAGCGCCGCGATGGAGAACCAGGCAATGCTCGGCTGCCCCAGCCGTAGCACGATGAACGCCGCTAGCAGTGGCCCCAGCGACGTGCCGAGATTCCCACCCACTTGAAACAAAGACTGCGCCAGCCCGTGCTGCCCGCCCGAAGCCATCCGAGCCACCCGCGACGATTCCGGATGGAACACCGACGATCCTATGCCCACCATCCCCACCGCCAACAGCACCGCTAGATACGTCGGAGCCTGCGCCAGCAGCAGCAGTCCGATCAGCGTGAATCCCATGCCCACGGACAACGAATACGGCGTCGGATGCTTGTCCGTATATAGTCCGATCAGCGGCTGCAACAGCGATGCGGTCAACTGCATGATCAGCGTAATCAGCCCGACTTGCCCGAAATCCAGATGGTAAGAAGTCTTGAGAATCGGATACACCGCCGGAATGACGGATTGCATCATGTCATTCAATAGATGGCAAAAGCTGATCGCCGCCAGAACGCGGAACGCCGTGCTCTCTGTCGCTTTCGCGGCGAGGGAAGCCGCGGTCCCCGGGATGCTTGTACTTGTGGACACCTTCTTTTAGTCTATTTCATGAGATGAACAAGGTCCCCCGTTGGATTCCCCGCCTTTTGGCAGCGACGCTGGCCGCGCCGCTCGCCGCGCCCCTCTTCGCTCAGCAGCCGTGCGAAAACCTCGCGAAACTCAAGCTTCCGGATCTCACCGTTACAGCCGCGAGTCCCGTCGCCGCGGGCATGCTGCTGCCTCCCGGTTCGCGTGTAACCATGATGGTGCCCGCCTTCTGCCGCGTCTCCGGGACAATTAAACCGGAGATCAATTTCGAAATATGGCTCCCCGCCAACTGGAATCGCAAGTTCCTCATGGTGGGCAATGGCGGACTCGCGGGAACCATCAGCTACAGCGCCATGGGCTCGCCTCTGCTAAGCGGCTACGCCACGGCCAGCACCGACACCGGCCATGTCTCCGATAACGACGCGCACTGGGCGCAAGGCCACATGGAACGCGTGATCGACTACGCGCATCGAGGCGTCCACGTCACCGCCCAAACCAGCAAAGCCATCATCCAGAATTTCTATGGAGCCGCGCCCGCGCACTCCTATTTCAATGGCTGCTCCAACGGCGGCGAGGAAGCGATGGCGGAAGCGCAACGCTACCCCACGGATTTCGACGGCATCATCGCCGGGGATCCCGCGAATTACTACACGCATCTGCAAATGGGCGCGCACCTATGGATCACACAAGCCTTGCAGACCAATCCCGACGCCTACATTCCCTCCGCCAAAACCAAAATCATTGGCGAAGCGGTGCTCGCCGCCTGCGACGCCCTCGATGGAATCAAGGACGGCATCCTGAACGACCCTCGCCGCTGCAAGTTCGATCCCTCAGCGCTCCTCTGCAAAAACGGCGACGCCCCAGATTGCCTCACCGCCGCGCAAGTCGACACGGCAAAGAAAATCTATCAAGGCACCCGCACTGAATCGAACGGCCAGATCTTCCCCGGCATCATGCCGGGCAGCGAGGCGGGACAAGGCGGCTGGGGAACCTGGATCACCGGCAACACCCCCGGCGGCGGATCGCACACCACCCTGGGCATGCCCTTCATGCGCAACATCGCGTTTGAAGATCCCAACTGGGACTTCCGAACCTTCCGCTGGGAGCGCACACAAGGCATCGACAGCGACGTCGATTATATCGACGCCAAGCTCGGCCCCATCTTCAACAACATGAACCCCGACCTCAAAGCGTTCCAGGCGCGCGGCGGCAAGCTGATCCAATATCACGGGTGGGCCGACCCCGATATTTCGCCGCTCAACAGCGTGAATTATTTCGAAAGCGTCCAGAAAACCATGGGCGATTCGAAATCGTTCTACCGGCTGTTCATGGTCCCAGGCATGTATCACTGCAATGGCGGCCCCGGCCCCAACACGTTCGACACGGTCGCCGCACTGGAGCAGTGGGCCGAGCAGGGCAAGGCGCCCGAGCAGTTCGTAGCCTCTCACAGCACCAACAACGCCGTGGATCGTACCCGCCCACTGTGCCCGTATCCGCAGGAAGCGCAATACAAGGGGTCCGGGAGCACGGACAAGGCCGAAAACTTTTCCTGCGCGCTGCCGAAGTAAGAGCTAACCCGCCAGGCTGGCCAGAGCGCTCTTCAGAAACTCGATCACCACTGTCGCTTTCTCCGCATGCGCCGGCAGCGGCAACTTCAACACTCCCGCCGGCGTGAACTGCGCGCCTTCCCGCGAAGAAACCAGCTTCATCAGGCGTGCCGGATCGACCTTCGCCCCCGGGTGAAACTTGATGTTCACCGCGCTCCCACGCCGATCCACGGCCTCCACGCCGCTCCGCTGCGCTTCCACCTTAAGCAACGCGAAGCGAATCAGAATCTCGACAGCTTCCGGAATCGGCCCGAAACGGTCCGCGAACTCGCCGCGAATCTTCTCCGAATCCTCCGCGCTGCGCGTATCGGCTACACGTTTGTACGCGCGCAGGCGCTGCTGATCGTCGGCGATGTATTCCGTCGGAATGCGAATATCCAAGCCAAGGTTCAGCGCCGAGTGCACTTCGAGCGGCTGTTCTTTTCCCTGGAATTCGTGGATCGTTTCTTCCAGCAACCGCAAATAAGTGTCGAAGCCGACCGCCCCGATGTGCCCGTGCTGCTCGCCGCCCAGGATGTTGCCCGCGCCTCGCAATTCCAGATCGAGCGCCGCGATCTTGAAACCTGCGCCGAGGTCCGAAAATTCGCGCAGCGCCGCAAGTCTTTTTCGCGCGATCTCGCTCAATTCCGTATCCACGGGCACCAGCAGATACGCGTACGCCCTCCGATTTGATCGTCCCACGCGTCCGCGCAACTGATACAGCTCCGAAAGCCCGTGCCGTTCCGCATGCTCGATGATGATCGTGTTCGCCAGCGGAATGTCCAGTCCGTTTTCGACAATCGTGGTGCACACGAAGACATCGTACTCTCGCCGCATGAACCCGAGCAGCACCCGCTCCAGTTCTTTCTCATCCAGCTGCCCGTGCCCGACGCCGACGCGGCAGTTCGGCACCAGTTCCTGAATCCAGGCCGCACGGTTGTAGATGGAATCCACCCGATTGTGGACAAAGTAAACCTGGCCTCCGCGCGAAAGCTCCTGCTCGATCGCGGTCCGGACGAGCTCGCCATCGAAGTGCGCCACAACCGTGTGGATCGCCAGCCGGTCCTTCGGCGGAGTCTCGATCACACTCATGTCGCGGATGCCCACCAGAGACATATGCAGCGTACGAGGAATCGGCGTCGCGCTCATGGTCAGCACATGCACGTTCTTGCGCATCTGTTTGAGCCGCTCTTTGTGCCCGACACCGAATCGCTGCTCTTCGTCGACGACTAACAGGCCCAGATCCTTAAACTCCACGTCTTTTGAAAGCAGCCTGTGCGTGCCGATGACGATGTCGATCTTGCCATTCGCCACGTCTTCGAGCGAGGCCTTCATCTCCTTCGCTGACCGCAGCCGCGAAAACATCTCGATCCGCGCGGGAAACGGCGCGAAGCGTCTCTTGAATGTTTCGAAGTGCTGGAACGTCAGCACCGTCGTCGGCGCCAGTACCGCGACCTGCTTTCCATCGCCCAGTGCTTTGAACGCCGCGCGCATGGCGACTTCGGTTTTGCCGAAGCCCACGTCGCCGCAGAGGAGCCGGTCCATTGGATGCGGAGATTCCAGATCGCGCTTGATCTCCTTCGTCGCCGACAACTGATCCTTCGTCTCCGTGTACTCGAACGAATCTTCGAATTCGCGCTGCCAATTCGAATCGGGGGAGAACGCGAACCCTTCCGCCATGCGCCGCTCGGCGTAGAGCTTCAGCAGCTCATCCGCCATGTCGCGCATCCGCGCCTTGACCTTGGTCTTCTTCGCCGTCCAGCTCGACCCGCCGAGCTTATCGAGCGGCGGATTACTTTCACCCGCCCCCCGATATTTCTCCACCAGGTCCATGCGCGTGAGCGGCACGTAGAGCTTGGCTTCGTTGGCGTACTCCAGCAGCATGAAGTCGCCCTTGAGATCGCCTTGAACGATTTCCTTCAGGCCGACGAATTGTCCGACGCCGTGCGTCGTGTGGACCACGTAGTCGCCCGGCTTCAGATCCGCCAAGTCCGATGCGAAGGCCGAAGTCTGCGGCTTCGAGAGCCCCGGGCTCGCCACCATGTCCGACGCATCGAACAAATCCTCCGATCCGATGAAGGCGATCGAAGAATCCGGAAATACTACGCCGCGCCGAACCTGGCCTTTGACCAAATACGTGCTGGCCACCGGACCCGCCAGGTACGCCCGCTCGGCCAAGTACGGCGAGGCCGCCTCATCCGCGCCCAATCCGAGTTGAAACGGAATCGAGTATTCGCGCAGGATGTCCGCCAGCCGCTCCAGTTCCCCGTTGGTAGGCGCGAAGAAGGCGACGCGATAGCCGTGCTCTACCATCGTCTTCGATTCCGCCACCGCCACAGGCATGTTGCCGTGGAACGCCATCGACGGCCGCGTGGCCAGGTGCGGATGCGCGGCCTCAAGATCCAGTTCGCGAATCGCAAGCTGCGCTCGCGTCGTGAGGAGCTCTTCCCACTGCTCGTACTCCAGAAAGTTCCCCGCGACTAACTCGGGATCCGGCGCGAGTTGAGCCAGCCGTTTGCGAAGACGTTCATCGGCAGCCTTGATCTGCTCCGGTTCATCCAGCACGACGATCGCGCTGCTCGCCAGATCGAGCAGCGAATGCCGCTTCGGTTCCTCCAGCGCCGCGGCGAACTCCCAGCCCGGAAACGTTGCCCCGGAGCGGGGCTGCTCGATCAGCGGCAACACCTGCGCCGTCGAAATCTTCATCACGGACCGCTGACTCTCCACCTCAAACCGGCGGATAGATTCGATCTCGTCCCCGAAAAACTCGATGCGCAGCGGCCGCTGGCTCTCCGCGCCGAACACATCGAGGATGCCTCCGCGAATCGAGTATTCGCCCACCATCTCCACCGGATCGTGGCGCTCATAGCCGATCGAGCGCAGATGCTGCTCGATCACATCCAGCGGAAGTTCGTCGCCCGTATGCAGATCGATCGCAAGGCGGCGGTAATAGTCGGCATCGTGAACGCGCTGGAGCGCCGACCCGATGGGTGCAATCGTCAGCGGCACGCTGCCTGCCGCCATTCGCCACAAGCCGATCGCCCTCTGCTCCGCGATTTCCGTATGCGGCGAAAGCTTCTGCCCCGGCAGCACATCCAGCGCGGGCAGCAACTGCGGCTTGCCCGCTTCGGGACGTCCCACCAGAAGGTCGAAGAACGTTCCCGTCAGCTCAGTCAGCAACTCCGCGCGCTGGCTCCCATCGGCGACCAACAAAATCGGCCGCTCCGTGGCCTGCCACAGCAGAACCAGGTACAGCGCCTTCGCCGCCGGCGTCAATCCCGACAGTGCGAACGGACCATTTTCCTGCCGCAGCAACTGCGCGATCAACTCCTGAAATGCCGGTTGCCGGCCCAGCGTGTGGAACAGGTCGCGAACCGCCGGATGCGTCACAGCGCGGTCGCGGCCTTGCGGGCGAGCAGTTCCTTCTCAATATTGGTCGTGGAAAAGCCAGGCTCCAGCGGCAGCAGCACCACCTTGCCTCCCGCCGCTTCCACCTCTTCGCGCCCGGCCACAAAGTGGGCCCAATCGGCACCCTTCACCAGGATGTCGGGCAGGACCTCCGCGATCAACTCCCGCGGAGTCTCTTCCTCGAAGAAACAAACCGCGTCGACTGCGTCCAGTGCCGCGGCCATGCGGGCACGTTCGTCTTGCGAGATCAGCGGCCGCGAGGGACCCTTGTTCCGCGCCACGCTCGCGTCCGTATTCAGCGCGAGGATCAAAATATCGCCAAGCGAACGCGAATTCTCCAGCGTGCGCACGTGCCCCGGATGCAGCAAATCGTAGCAGCCGTTGGTGAACACCACGGTTCTTCCGCGGGCGCGCCACTGAGCGCGCGCGGAGACAAGTTCGGAACGGGTGTAGAAGTCTCCCATGGGTACTCACCATTGTAGGCAAGGCGCGCCCGGTCCACCTACAGCGCGCACGGGATTGCGGTTGTAAAATGGGGGTGGATGTTTCAGCCGCACCACAATCTGAGCGATCGGATCAACTCCAACATCATCCAGAGTGAGATCGAGGGCGGAGTCTACTTGCGCGACCTTCCGGACGATTCCACCCTGGAAGTGCTGACCCAGAATCGCGGCTACACCATCGTCCTTAAGGGCGACGGTCTCGCCTGGATCTGCGGACATCCCGAGTTTTGCCCTGAGCCGGTGCTCGTCAGAATCACGGGATCGAACTGGGGCGGGTCCATGCTGAAGACCGCGTATGTGGGCCGCGGGATGCACCTGGAGTTTCGGCATCCGGACTATGTCGGACCCATCATCACTTCGCCGATCGTGGACATCCGGCTGAAGGAAGCCGCCTAGGCCGGCTGCGCGAGCACTCGCTCCGCCAGCGCGCCCATCGTGTCGATCAGGAAATCAGGCTCCGCCTGCGCGAACGTTTCAGGCTGAAATCCCCAGGTCACGCCGCAGGCCTGGACCCCGGCATTGCGAGCCGTGCGAACATCCACAGCGCTGTCGCCCACCATGATGGTGCATTCCGGAGCCGCGCCGGATTCGGCCACCAGAGCCTCGATCCCCCGCGGATGCGGTTTCTTCTCCTCAAAACTATTGCCGCCGTAAATGCGGAAGAAGTGCATCTCCAGCCCGAGGCCTTCGATCAGCGACACACTAAAGCGCACCGGCTTGTTCGTTAGCACTGCCATCGGAACTTGCGCATGATGCAGACGATCGAGCGCCTCCCGCACTCCCGGATAAAGATCGGTGGCGTCCAGCATATGGTCGCGATAGTACGTAAGGAAATAGCGCAGCGCGCGCTCATGTTCTTCGGGATCCAGTCCCGGCAAAGCTCGGCGCACCAGCGTGGGAGCCCCGTCGCCCACGTAAGAATGGACGATCTCATCCGTCAACGCGGGCAACTGCATCCACACCCGCATGGCATTGACGGAATCGACCAAGTCACGGCTGGAATCGATGAGCGTTCCATCTAAATCGAAAATTAGCAGCTCGGTCGCGCTCAACGTTCTTCCTTCTTGCCGTCGCTCTCTTTTTTCTTGTGCAGGCTCTTCTTCAATTGCTCGTCCCAGTCCTTACGAATCTCCGCGAGCGCGCTATGAAAACCATCCGTCAACGCTTTCGGCGCCATCGCCGCGAGCAAGTTAGAAGCGTCCACCGCGTAAGGGAGAAGCTTCGCATCCACCATCCAGTTCGGAACCGGACGTGGCGAGAATGCCATGAGAATGGCGACAAAGCCCACGCCCACCAAGCTGCCGCGGACGAAGCCGAAAGCCGCTCCCAGCAGCCGGTCGAAGAAGGAGAGCCCGGTCCACTTCAGCACCTTCGAGACGATCTTCGCGATCAGCGCGCCCAGGAGCTCGAACGCGAGAAACACCACGAGAAATCCCAGGACGTTGCAGATCGTGGTGGAAGTGATAAAGCCGTGGAGCCACGCGGCCGGCATCGCATAGAACCAGAACCCGAACAAAATCCCGCAGATGGTCGCGATGAACCCGATGCCGACCTTCGCAAATCCGGTCATGAACCCCAGCAGCACCGAACTGCCGATGATCAGGACCAGCAGAATATCGAGGAGGCTCATGCGGATCGATCGAGGTCTTTGCCCGTGAGCAGCCGGTAAGCTTCCTCATACTTGTCGGCGGTGCGCTGCGCCACGTCGGCGGGCAAAGCGGGCGCGGGCGGCTGCTTGTTCCAGTGGATCGACTCCAGATAATCGCGCACATACTGCTTGTCGAAGCTGGGCTGCGCGCGGCCCGGCTCGTACTGATCCGCGGGCCAGAACCTCGACGAATCCGGCGTGAGGACTTCGTCCGCCAGAACAATCTGCCCGTCGACCACTCCAAATTCGAACTTCGTATCAGCAATGAGGATGCCCCGCGTACGGGCATAGTCGGCGGCATGCGTATACAGCGCCAGAGTAAGATCGCGCAGTCGGGCAGCCGTTTCCTCCCCGATCACCGCGGCAGCCTCCTCGAACGAAATATTTTCATCGTGGCCGCTCTGGGCCTTCGTCGCGGGAGTAAAGATCGGCTCGGGCAGCGCGCTCGATTCCTGCAAGCCGGCGGGCAAAGGAATCCCGCACACGGCCCCCGTGCGCTTGTAATCTTTCCAGCCTGACCCTGCCAGATACCCTCGCGCGACGCATTCCACTTGAAACATCTCCGCACGGCGCACCCACATGGAGCGCCCCGCGTATTCCGGCGGCAGCCCGCTCACGTCCGTGCTCAACAAGTGATTCGGCACAATGCCGCGCAGGTGCTCCAGCCAGAACAACGTCATCTGCGTGAGCACGCGGCCCTTGTCGGGGATCCCCGTCGCAAGAATAAAATCGAACGCGGAGATGCGATCGGTCGCGACGATCAACAACCGGTTGCCCTCTTCGTAAACATCGCGAACTTTCCCGCGGGCGAAAAGCTTGTAGTCGCGGAGATCTGTGTCCAGGAGTGGAGCGGGTTGGGAGGCCAAACCCAATTATACTTAGGGGTTGATCCGTCAAACAGAAGTCGAAGACATTCTTGCCCTGGCGAGCGGCGCCGGACGGACCCGTATGCTGCTCTCGATTCTGATTCCCGTCTACAACGAACGCACGGTGGCCGAGAAAAGCCTCAGCCTGGTGCTCGCCGCACCGCTGCCGGAAAACATGGATCGCGAGCTCGTGATTGTGGACGATTGCTCCACCGACGGCACCTGGGACATCCTGCAACGCATGGCCGCCGCGGACCCGCGGATTAAGCTCCACCGCCATGCGGTGAATCAAGGCAAGGGCGCCGCGGTCCGGACCGCCATCGAAAAAGCCGCGGGCGATTTCTGCCTCGTGCAGGATGCCGACATGGAGTACGATCCCGCCGAATACCCCAAGCTCCTGCAACCCCTGCTGGACGGCCACGCGGACGCCGTCTTTGGCTCCCGCTATCTCGCCGGTGCGCAAACCCGCCTGCTCCCCTTTTGGCACTCCATGATGAACAAGGGCCTCACCCTGTTCTCCAACATGTTTTGCAACTTGAGCGTCACCGACATGGAAACCTGCTACAAAGTCTTCCGCACGGATCTGCTCAAGAGCATCCCCATCCGGTCCAACCGCTTCGGCTTCGAGCCGGAGATCACCATGAAGGTCTCAAAGCGTAAGCTCCGCGTGTACGAGGTGCCCATCAGCTACCACGGGCGCACCTACGAAGAGGGCAAGAAAATCGGCTGGAAGGACGGCGTCAAAGCCATCGGCGTCATCCTGTACTTCTGGCTGATCGACGATCTCTACGTCCCCGCCTACGGTCGCGGCTTGCTGAACAGCTTGACCGGGACTCCGCAATATCTAAGCTGGCTCACCCGCGTCCTGCGCCCGCACCTCCGCGACACCGTCCTCGAGATCGGCGCGGGACTCGGCAACATGACCGGACGCCTCATGGGGAAACGCCTGCGCTACGTTGCCGGCGAAGCCGATCCTCTCTACCTGCACGCACTCCGCAACCGCTTCCTGCGGACTCCCAGCGTGACCGTCTGCAAGCTCAACCCGGAAGATCCTGCCGATTTCGAACCCTGGGCCGGCCAGTTCGAAAGCGCGATGTGCGTGAACCTGCTGGAGACGGTGGAGCATCCTCAAGCCGTGCTGGCCTCACTGTCGAAGTGCCTGAAGCCCGGCGGAGTTCTCGTGGCGCTGGTCCCACAAGGCAAAGGATTGTATGGATCGCTCGACAAAGGCATGGGAACCAAGCGCCGCTTCACCAAGGCTGAACTGGAGCAGATGCTCACCTCGCTCGGATTCGAAGTCGAGCAGGAGCATCAGATCAACAAAATCGGGGCGCTCGGATGGTGGTTCTCTTCGCGAGTCCTCGGCCGGAAGCGCATCAGCCGCCCGGCGCTCAAACTGTGGGACAAATCCGTGTGGCTGCTGCGGCGCATCGACGTGCTGCTGCCCTGGAAGGGACTCTCGTTAGTGGTAGTGGCCCGTTACACTGGAAAGTAGATGGCGAATTCGGGAAAGAAGTTTGTTGTGACGGGCGGCGCGGGATTTATCGGATCCACCCTGGTGCGCACCATGCTGCCGCACGGGCAAGTTTCGGTGATCGACAATCTGCTGACCGGGCACGAGAGCAACCTCGACGAGGTCCGCAGCGAGATCGAGTTCCACAAGGTGGACATTCGCGACGCCGTGGCGTTAGTTCCACTAATGGCAGGTGTGGATACAGTGTTCCACTTGGCCGCGATTCCTTCGGTGCCGCGCTCCATCGCCGACCCAGTGCCTTCGCATGAGGTCAACATCAACGGCACCTTCAACGTTCTTCGTGCCTGTGCGCAAGGCGGGGTCCGGCGCCTCGTCTATGCGGCTTCTTCGTCGGCCTATGGCGACACGCCCACGTTGCCCAAGACCGAATCGATGATCCCTCGTCCGAAGTCTCCCTACGCCGCGCAGAAATTGATGGGCGAATACTATGCCTCTGTCTTTCATTCCTGCTTCAACCTGGAAACCGTCGCGCTGCGTTTCTTCAACGTGTATGGCCCTCGTCAGGACCCCACCAGTCCCTACTCCGGGGTACTCAGTCTGTTCATGAAACATCTACTCGCCCGAACGTCCCCTACGATTTTCGGCGATGGAGAGCAGACCCGCGATTTCACTTTCGTCGAGGACGTGGCGGCCTTGTGTGCGAAAGCATCGCAGGCGCCCGGGGTGGCCGGAAAGATGTTTAACGCCGGCAACGGCGGCCGATACTCGCTGAATACTATTTGGAGCATGCTTCAACAAATCGAAGGCGTGACCATCGCGCCGCAGTACGGACCGCCCCGCGCGGGCGACGTCCGGGATTCGATGGCGGACACCGTATCTGCCAAAGCGGAACTGGGGCACGATCCGCAATTCAGCATGGAAGAGGGCTTGAGGAGGACGCTCGAATGGTACCGCCGGACGGCACACCAGGCGGCATAAGAGGAAATCGCCCGAGGATGGGGGGCGATCGCGGGATCAGGCCGCGGCCACCCGCTCCCGCGCAAGCGCCACCGCCGTTCCAGGCCCCGCCCGCAACCCAGAAAGTCAGCGCACAGCAGCTTCCTGCAAAGAAGCGCGTGCTCTTCGTTTGCATCGGAAACTCCTGCCGCAGCCAGATGGCGGAAGCCTTCGCGCGCGCCTACGGAGCGGACGTCATGGCGGTAGAGAGCGCGGGCCTGAGTCCCGCGACCATCATCCAGCCCCTCACCATTCAAATGCTGGCCGAGCGGAATCTCAACGTCGACGGCCAGTTCCCGAAAAATCTCGAAGTAGTCTTGCGACAGCCTTACGATCTTGTCGTGAACATCAGCGGACACCCTTTGCCGCTCCCCGGCCTCCGCGTCGTAACGTGGGCCGTAGCCGACCCCATCGGACAAAAGGAATCAGTCTATCGAACCGTAGTCAGCCAGATCGAAAGCTTAGTAATGAGCCTGATTATGCAGTTGCGCTCCGGACGGCTGCCCGGATAGCCACGCGTCGCCTACGCCACATCGCCAAACCGACCAGTCCCACCGTGCCCAGAATGGCGGTGGATGCAGTGCCCGGCTCCGGGGTCGTCAGGCTGCCGCCCACACCGATGTCCGGCGACCCAATGGCGCAGGGTGTCGTCGTGCCCGCGCACCAATCTCCCGTGGACAGTAGGCGCCGTATCGGAAATCGACAGCGTGGGGATCGTGGGCGAGATCTGAAGCGTTCCTGAGACAGAAAGCCCCGGTGAGCCCGAGGTGATGGTGAAAGCGCCCAGGAGATTGGATCCGTTGTAGGTGAAGCTGACGAAATCGCCGCTGATCGATTGGCCCAGATCCGTCGCATAGGTTCCGCTCAGAAGCAGCGTCGCAGTCACGTTTCCGCTGCAATCGCTACAGGAACCGCTGAAGCTGTAGCCGACAAATGAGGTCGTGGCAGTTGCAGTAGCGCCGAGACACAAACCCAGTACTATCACTGCGGGAAAACCAATATACTTAGACACAAACCAAAGTACCAGGGAATTGCACCTTTGCAAAGCGACCGTTCAGGCCCCGCCCATCACGCCCTTCCACTTCCGCATCACCAACTCGGCGAGCCCCAGGGCCACCGCCAAGCCCAAAAATCCCGGCCACAGTTGCAGAGTGCTCGCGATCGACCGCCGCCCCGGATCGAACACATTGCGCGGATCGGGCTGGTAGCGGCCTCCCGTAAATGCGGCCACTTGCTTCAGTAGCGCGTCATTCGACCCAAAATCATTCAGCTCCGCTTCCGGGCGATACAGTCCCGCCTCCGGAAAAGCCCGCGAATCTTCCAACGGCCGCACACGGAACAACCCTTGCCGCTGCCCGATTGCCAGCCGTCCCTGATACGTCCCCGCCGCGACTTTCTTCACCGGAAGCGTCTTGCGGAAATCGTCCGGACCCAGCACGAAGATTTCGGGAATGCTTGCGGGCTCCTCCACCTCAGGACCCAGCCGGTAATTCACCACCAGGTCGCCATTGGCGCTGTCGAACTCCGCCACCGCCTCGCCGCCCTGCGAATGCGGCAGCAGATCCCGCGACAGATTGGTCCAGAACTTGTCGTACCCTTTCCAGTTCACCCACTCCGCGGCCCACCGAGCCTTGGCATCCGAAGCGAACACGGCGGACCGCCCCAACCCATACTGCCATCGTTCGAGCAGGGGCTCCTTGCGGTCGATGCGCAGAATCATATCCGCGCTCGGCTTGGGAATAAACCTCACATAGCCTTTAAGCGCGGGCGCCGTATCGATGCCGACACCGTCCAGAATCTCCGCCTGCTTCACCAACTCCGCAGGCATCAGCTTCTCCACCGCCGTCGAGCCTGTATGCTCCAGCACGTCATGCAAAAGAATCTGCTCCAGCCCCGCCGGATCGTTCAGGAAGTAAGATTTCCCGCCCGCCCCCGTCGCAATCTTCTCAAGATACGAGCGGTTCACATCCTGCCCCAGCCCGACCGTGGAAATCGTGATCTTATCCGTCAGCGCCCTTTTCGAAAGATCCAGGCTATCGCCCTCTTCCGAGATTCCGTCCGTCAACAGCACGATGTGCTTGTACGTCGCCTGGCCCGGTTTCACGCGCGCGTACGCCTCCGCCAGCGCCGGCGCGATCTGCGTGCCGCCATCCGGCCGGATGCCCGCGATCAGCCGCTTGATCGCCACGCGGTCCTCCGCCTTGCGAGGCGTCACCGCCCACTCGAAACTGTTATCGAACATCAGCACGCCCACCGTGTCGATAGGCCGCAAATTTTCGACCACGCCCGAAGCCGCCATCCGCGCCAGCTCAATCTTACGGCCTTCCATCGAGCTCGACTTATCGATGATCAGGATCACCGCCGTGCCCTCAGGCGACCGCGGAGGCGCCAGCGTCGCCGGCAGCGTGCGATCCAGCGCGTCCATCTTGGTCTTGCCCTCGCGATACATGCTCTTCTCGCCCGCAATCACCAGCAGTCCGCCGCCCTGCTTCACGTAACGCTCCACGTCGTCTTTGAACGCGTCCGGCAGACTCTCCAGATCCCAGTCGTTGAAGATGACCAGCTGATGGTCGCTCAGCTTCGATTTCGGAAGCTCCGTCTCGCGCTCCACGTCGAACTGCGCAGCCGCCAGCAACTCCATCAGGTGCTGATCCTGCGCCGGAGGATCGCCCGTCAGGTACAGAACCTTGGGCCGCCGCAGCGTCACGGCTTGCTCAAAGCGGATCTCGCCCCCGCTCGGAGAGTGGATGTTCAGCGACAGATCCAGAGCCCCCGGCGTGTTGAGGCTGGTATGCATCCGCACCGGATTCGACCCCGCTTGCAGCACCGCCTGCGTCTTCGCGAGCGGCTTCCCCTCCGCGGAAAGCTCCAGATCCACCGGCCCCGCCGACGGAGCGGAGACCACCAGGTCAATCGGAAACGGTTCGCCCGTAAACGCCATCGAAGGCAAGCTGATCGAATCGAGATGCAGCGCCGGCCGAGGCTTGCCCTCCAGCCCGAACGTGTCGATCGGAATGCCCAGTTGCTGCGCCTGCCATGCCGCGCGCGCGATACTCCCTTTGTTCTCCTTGCCGTCCGAGATCAGCGCCACCCGGGGAACCAGTCCCGAAGGCAGCGACGCGATCGCCTCGCGCACCGCCGCTTCCAGATCCGTGGCCCGGCCCGCTTCTCCCGAAGTCTCGCGAATCTTTCCGCTCCGGCTTGCCTCCGCGCTATCCAGGTCCCGCGTCGACCGTGCAAACGGCACCACTCGAATCCAGTTGCGCCCCTGCGCCGATTCCATGGAGTGCGCCAGTTGCGATGCCTTGTCCAGATCCGAGTTCGACACGCTGGCCGACGTATCCACCAGCACGGCCACCGCGACTTTCGTTTCGTCGACGCTCAGCCTCGGCTCCGCCAGCGCGATCAGAATCGCGGTCAGCGTAATCGCCTTTACCGCCAGTGCACTGCGCCGCCGCGTACGGTTCCATTCCCACACCGCCCAAGCCAGCGGCAGCCACGCAATCGCGAGCACCCAGGCGCGGTCGAAACTCATGATGCCTTCCTCATACGAGGAGACGCCGGAGCCGCCACTTTGGTAGCCCGCAGCCGGAACACCCTGCTGCGCCCGAACATCAGCCAGTCGATCAGCAGCCCGATCCCGCCCAGCACCGCCAGCCACGGCCACAAATCCGTTTGCAATACCCCGTCGAGCGCCGCCTTAGGAACTCCGCGCTTCACTCCAGCCGGAGGCTTCCACGCCGACTCCGGAACGTCCGGCAGAGTCAGCGAATATACCAGTTGTCGGCTCCCCATCACCACGCTGACCGTTCCCGGCGCGCCCGAGAAGAACCGCAGATCGCCCGAATCGATCGTGAACGGCAGCGGCCGCTGCTGCTCATCGAGCACGTGCACCGTCGACGGATCCGTATTCTTATCCACCGCAACATTCACGGTGCCGACCGTCCCCGCCTCGATCTCCGTCTGCCGGAAAACTCCCGGCGCCATCCACTTCAGGATGTTCGCCATCAACAGCGGCGTCGCAATCTGGTTTCGCATCGAAGGCAAAACCGGATTAAATCCGAAGATCACTTGCTTGCGTCCCTGCTTTTCGCGGGAGACCAGAATAGGACCGCCCCCACCATCCGCCACCGCAACGTCACCCGGCTCCGGAGAGAAGATTTCCGCGGATTCGAGCACCACTTCTTGCGTGCGGAGCCCCGAGCCGAGTTCGGCGTCCGCATTCCACTTCTCCAGCCGCACCGCACTCCGAGTCTCACGAACCGGTACCGGCGATTCGCCTGCGGGCGGCACGATGAAAATGGCGTTGCCCTGCGGCTTAGCTTGCGGAGCGAACCGATCCAGCACCACCACATCGGCCTTCACCGCCGCATCGTAATGCTCCGGAGTATCGAACACCGCCTCAATCTGCGGATTCGCCCCGAATAGCGGCTTCAGCGCCGCGGGCTCCTTGGAGTACACCACCACCCGAGCCCCCGCCTGCGCCGGCAACTCAATCAACGCACGGTCATCCTGCGGAAACGCATCGCGCGAGTTCAGCCGCACTTCCAGGAATCCTGCCGCCTTTTCGCGATACGCGAACACCGCCTGCTCTTCCGAATTCGGCTTCAACTTAAGATGCTTTTCGCCCGCGGGCGACTTCGCGAATTGCAACGCCACGTCCACCTCGCGCGGACGAGCCCCGTAATTCCGCACCGCGACGAAAATGTCCCACGTATCCGGCGCGGTGGGCGACCGCCGCAAGCCCACCTTGCGAAGCCCCACGTTCTCCTGGTTGCTGTTCGAGGCAAGAAGGCGCACATTCGCCGGGACGTTGGCCAACGAAGCCTGCTCTTCGGTCACACGCCCCGCCCCCGCGAACACGATCTCTCCCGCGCGTTCCGGCTGCAGCTTCATCGCCCGCTGCGCGTACTCGAACGCCTGCTCCAGATTCAGCGCCGATGCGCCCGGCTGCGATTCCCGAATCGCCTGCTCCACCGCCGCGCGGTTCGACTGGAACGCGGTCGCCGGAGTCGCCAGCGCATCCGCGCGAATCAACATGACCCGGTCGCGATGCGGCACCGATTTCAAATACGCGAGCGCCGATTCCTTCGCCTCATCCAGCAGAATGCCGCGACCCAACCTCGCGCCCATCCACGCCGACGTGTCCAGAATGACCACATGATTCCGGCCCGCGCCGTCGATCACGCCCAGTTGCGGACCCGCAATCGCGCATACCAGCAAAAATAAGCTCAGCAGTTCCAGAAGTAAGCTGAGCGGCTGCTGCACCCGCCGCCGATGCTTCAACTCCGTGCGGACATCCGCGTCGATCCAGAACCGCAGTGTCGGCACTACCTGCCGGCGCTTCGAGCGATCGAGTAAATACAGCGCCACCACGCCTGCGGAGATGGCTCCGACCAAGCCGAGCAATTCGCCGAGGCTGAGATTGAGGAACGACACGACGGGAACTACCTACTCTACCTTTACTGTACGACCTCGCGCTGCATCAGAGTCCCGAAAATCGCCTGCTCCACGGGCAGGGAAGTCGTGAGCCCCACGTAGCGCCCGCTATTACGCAGCGCGAGCCGTTCGATGCGGTCGGCGTACTCATCGAAATCCGCCGTGTAGCGCGCGCGGGAGCTTTCGTCGAACGCAAGTTCGACCTTTTGCCCCGTCTCCGCGTCTTCCAGCTCCAGCTCGCCATCCCACGGCGGCACACGATCTTCGTCCGCCCACACTTGCAGCAGCGAAATCTCGTGCCCGAAGTCCGCCAGGTACTGAATCGGCTTCTCGCAATCGGATTCGTCCAGAAAATCCGAGATCATCAGCACCAGCCCGCGCTGCGGAAACTTCGAAATGAACTGCCGCGTGGACGTGAGGAAATCCGTCTTCCCGCGCGGCGGAAGCGCCGCCAGATAATTCAGCGCCGGTTGAAACCGCTGCCGTCCGCCGCTGACGTTGAATGCATCATGCAGCTTGTCGGAAAACGGCTGAAGCGTGATCGCATCCAACCGAACCAGTCCGATGTAGCACAGCGCCCCGGCCAACTTCCGTGCGTAATCGAACTTCGAAATCGCGCCCGTGTTCATGGACTGGCTGACGTCGAACAAGATCCGCACGGGAACCCGCGGCTCCAGCTGGAACATTTTCAAGAACAGCTTCTCCAACCTCAGAAACGCCCGCCAGTTCACCGCCCGCAGATCGTCGCCGTGATGGAAATTGCGATGATCCAGAAACTCCTGCCCCGCTCCCGCAAAACGCGAGGTGTTGTGCCCACCCACCAGTCCCGGCAACGATTTCTGCCAGTGGATCGTGAGTCGCTCCAGCTTTTCGAGCAATGGAGTATCGAGTAACGGCTCGGCCATTGCTTAGCGCGCCGCTGCGCCGGCCGGGATTCCCACGCTCTTGACGATCTTGCTCAGGATGGTCTCCGTCGTCTGGCCTTCCGCATGTGCGTCGAAGTTCAGGATGATGCGATGCCGCAGCACCGCGGGCGCGATCACGTCGATATCTTCCGTCGAAAGATGCAGCCGTCCCTTCATCAGCGCCAGCACCCGTCCGCACTCCACCAGCGCCTGAGCCCCGCGCGGCGAGCTGCCATATCTCACGTACTTCCGCGACAGCTCATGCCCGTCTTCCGGCTGCGTCGCCATTACCAGATCGATCGCATGCTCCTGCACGTGCGGAGCAACCAACACCTGGTGGCAGATATCGCGCAGCCCCAGAATCTCATCGCGCGTCAGCACCTGCTGCACCGATGCCTCGTCGCGCTGAATCGTCCGGTCCACAATGTTGCTCAAGTCCGCCCGCGTCGGGTACTTCACCAGGATTTTCATCAGGAACCGGTCCAGCTGCGCTTCCGGCAGCGGATACGTTCCTTCCATCTCGATCGGATTCTGCGTCGCCATCACCAGAAACGGTGGCTCCAGAATATGCGTCGCCGTGCCGCTGGTGACCGTATGCTCCTGCATCGCCTCCAGCAGCGCGCTCTGCGTCTTCGGCGTCGCGCGATTGATTTCGTCCGCCAGCACCAGATGCGCGAAAATCGGCCCCGGCTGGAATCGCAGCGCTTTCGACCCGCTCTCCGTGTCGATAATCATGCTGCCCACGATGTCCGCGGGCATCAGATCCGGCGTGAACTGGATGCGCGAGTACTTCAAGTGCAGTACGCGCGAAAGCGTCCGCAGCAAAGTTGTCTTGCCGAGGCCCGGAACGCCCTCGAGCAAAACGTGGCCTCCCGCTAGCAGGCAAATAAGCACGCCATCGACGACTTCCTGCTGGCCGACGATGATTTTGCCGATTTCGGCGCGGACGGTTTTGAGCTGGCTGGTGGCCAGTTGGAGAGCTGCTTCCGGTTGCACGCATCCATTCTATCTCAATGTCCCGGAATGCACCGGAACCCCGCTCTTGACGGCCTGCGAAGTTTGTACTACGCTGTAGTTGAAATGGCCCCGCTCGGCGAGTTCGAACAAATCGTCCTGCTCGCCATCCTGCGGCTCGGCGAGGATGCCTACGGAGTCACCATCCGCCAGGAGATCGCCGCCTGCACCGACCGCGAGCCAGCCCCCGGCGCCCTCTACACCACTCTGGATCGCCTCGAAGAAAAGGGACTCGTCAAATCCCACATGGGCGATCCCACCCCGCAGCGAGGCGGCCGAGCTAAGCGATACCTCACCGTCACCCCCAGCGGTATCCAAGCCGTCGCCCGCGCCCAGCGGTCGTTTCAACGCCTGCTAAAAGGACTAAAACTCCCCGGAGTCGCCCATGCCTAACGCCGCCACCGTTGCTGAATGGATCCTGTCGCTTGTCACCACGCAAGAGCGCGCCTCCGCCACGGTCGGCGATTGCCTCGAAGGCACCCGCGGCACCGTCTCCTTCTGGTGGTTCATCCTCCGCACCGCCATTTCGACCTGCGCCCGCGACACCTGGGATTCACGCTGGCGTCTGTGCCGTCTGTCGGTCTGGGCGCTGGTACCGAGAGCGCTGCTCGTCGCCATCCTCCTCCACGCGCCGATGATGCTGATCAATTACCTCGGAGGCGCCGCTTACTTTACCCTGACCCCGGCCCGCGAGTATTGGCTGGAAGCCGCCGTGATCACCGGCATCGTTCCGTTCATCATGGGCAGAATTGTTGCAAGGCGTTCGGACGGCAGGGAAATCGCCGCAGCGCTTACGTTCGCGATCCTGCCGGGCACGATCGGACTTCTCATCGACACCGCCCTCGCCCTCTTCAGCCATCAAACCCTAAAGCTCAACTTCCCCGTCTACTACGACGCGATCTTCATCCTCGCCGGGGCCTTATCGTGGCGGGCCCGCCATCCCCGACCTGCTTAGCCGAGCCGTAAACAAATCCAAAAACGCCGGAACATTCACCTTCGTCCCCACCTGCACCGCTCCGCCCGCCCCCGCCGTAAACCGAGTCTGCCCCCGCGACGCATCCGCCAGCGAAACGGAGACCGCGCCCGCCGACGCCTCGATCAACTCCTTCCGAAACACCACCGCCACCGCCAGCGGATCGTACAGAGTCGGATAAGCGTCGCCCGTCTCGGCCTTCGACAAATCGATCAGATGCAGCAGAAACCGCACCGCCGGCGCATCGGAGTTGCGCAGCTTCGCTAAATCCTGCTCCCGCAGCTTGCACGGCTCCGTCACCTCCAACCCCACCGCCGTAATCGCCACGCCCGAATGAAACACGATCTCCGCCGCCACCGGATCGCGCTTTACGTTGTACTCCGCCCGCGGCGTGGCGCTTTGATTGGAAAAAGCCCCGCCCATCAGCACAATCCGCGCGAGTTTTTGCTTGATCCGAGGCTCCGTCTTCAACGCCAGCGCAATATTCGTCAGCGGCCCGATCGCGACAATCGTAATCGGCTCCCGGGCATTCATGAGCGTCTCGACAATCAGCCCCACTGCGCTCCGCCGAGCCGCCTCCGGCACCGCATCGGCCTTGGTCAGCGCCTCGAACTCCTTCGGCTTGCTCTGCACCACCGGATCGAGCAGCGGTTCGGAAACGCCCATCGCCAGAGGAATATCGCGCCGCCCCAGCAGCGTGAGTTCTTTCCACGCAAGCTTCGTCTTGCTCTCCACGTCGTCGATGACCGTAGTCACCCCGCGCACATCGAGCTCAGGCGAGTTCACCGCCAGCGCCAACGCCAGCGAATCGTCGATCGCATCTCCGATATCGGTGTCGATCAGAATCGGAGTGCGCGTCTGCGCGCCCAGAGGCAGAGCCAGGAACAACAGCAGGAACCGCATGATCCCATCCTAAAGGGAGCGCCCGGCCTAGACCCGCTTGGCCCACACCTGGTCGATCTTCGCCGCCAGAATAAAATCGCTCTCCGTCAGACCCTTGATCTTGTGCGTAAAGATCGTCACCGCGACTTTCCCCCAGCCGAAGCAGATGTCCGGATGGTGCGCCTCCCGCTCCGCCACGGCCCCGATCCGATTCACGAACTCCAGCGCCGTCTTGAAATCCACCGTCTGAAACGTTTTCTCGATGTGATGTTCCTCCACCACGTTCCAGCCGGGGAGCTCCGCCGCGAGTTTCGCCAGCGCCTCTCCTGTAAGCGGAGGAATTCCCCCGCGGCAAGGCACGCAATTCTTATCCGCTAAGTTGTTGCTCATCGTGCTCCGATTATATTCCCCTGAGCACTTTCGTAAGCGGAATTAGGGCGAATCCCCGGTGGGTTATGCCACCCTTTCTCTGTTAGGCTGCAACCGGGAGTACCTCTATGCGGTCGATGATCGTTGCGCTCGCCTTCGCCGGCATCACTTTTGGACAAGCTCTAACCGAGTATGGAGCCGCTGCCGCCGGTGGTGCCGCCGGGGGTGCCGCCGGGAAAAAGGTCAGCGAGGGAATCACGGCCATCTTCGGCAAGGTCGATTCTCAGACCAAGGATGCCGCCAAGGATGCCAAGGGCAAGTCTGCGCCCAAGCCCGCGCCCGTGGCGGCAACCGCGAGTCCGGCAACCTCTCCGGCATCGTCCCGTGCGGCCGTCTCGGCCGGACCCGGCCCCTCCTCTGGGCCTTCTTCCGCCCCGCCACCGTCCGCGCCGAAGAAGCCTCGCCCGGCCCGCACCACGGTCGCAAAAGCCGTAGCGAAGCCGGACCCCGATGCGTTCCCCGACCCGCCGGTTGACACCACCGTTCCTCCCCCGCCCGCGCCCGCCGGGCGTCGCCCGATCGTGGCCGCCAGACCGGAACCCGCGCCCCAGCCCGTCGCCGCACCCGTCGCGCCCCCCCCGCCCCCGCCCCCGCCTCCTCCTCAAATGACGGAAGACAATCTCAAGACCGTGTCCCTGGGAACCCGCCGCGAGGAATTACTCAAGCTCGGCGCTCCGTTCTCCCGCATCACCATGATCGACGGCGGACACCTGCTGGAGATCTACCATTACGCCTCCCGCGAAGCCTCGCTCGGTATTGTACGATTGAACGATGGCGCGGTAGCCAGCATTGAGCTGCGCTAATTTTCTCTTCATTCGAATTTGAATGCCCGTGCCACACGGGGTCGCGTGAACGGTTATTGTTGTATAGGTAACGGCAGCCGCCGTTGATGCGATCTATGAATTGGGTACGAACGAATTCCATGGCGACGCTGTGTCTGGCGGCGCTCCTTCCGGCAAGTGCCTACGCGCAGCAGTCATTTGTCCCCGCAGTCATCGCGACACCGGGCTCTCTCAGCGGTGTGCTGTACAGCGTGTACGGCGGAACCTTGGTCAAGAGTTCCGATCTGGGCAAGACATGGATCCCGCTTTACGTCACGGAAGCGGGTCTGCCGCAGCCGCCGGTGAACGGCTTCGAAGTCGATACCAACGATCCCAACACTCTCTACTTGGCCACCACCACAGCCGCCGGCCTCTTTTGGAAGAGCACCGACGCCGGAGCCACCTGGACCAAAGCCAACACCGGACTCCCCGCCAACGGACCAGCCCCCGATTATTTCGCCCAGCTTCAGGATGGCGGCACGCTGCTCTATGTGAAGTGCGGAAATCAGTTCTTCAAGTCGTCCAATCTCGGCAAGAACTGGCTCTCCCAGGGCACTCTCCCCGGGTCCACCGGCCACATTGCCATCGCGCCCTCCAGCCGGGCCCTCGTCTATTACGTCGAGCCCGCCACTCTCCAGGTATCCTTCAGCAACGACGAAGGACACTCCTGGCAACCCAGCGGCACCATCCCCGCAAAGCTCTCGAACACCGTCATCACCGGCATGGCCGTGCCGTTCTATAACGCTTTCGCCCTCTACGTGAGCGTCGATGGGCAAGGGTCCAGCCAGGCCGCCTATGCCAGCTTCGATGGAGGAGTCACGTTCACGGACCAAACCGGCCTCGGCTTGGGCCTGTTCACCAAATTATCCACCTATACCACCGGCCCCAGTTACGCCATCACCGCCGGACTGCAGGGCACCTTTCGCAGCACCGATAGCGGCCAAAGCTGGCAACTCCTGGGCTCCACCGGTGACCGTCATGGCGTCAGCGCCGTCGACCCCACCCTCCGGACTACCGTCTACGGCGTCAGCACTCTGTTCGGCAGCCCGGCCCCCACCGCCTTGACCTCTTCGTTGGATGGAGCCACCACCTGGAGCGTCATCGCCTCCACCATCACCCCCACTATCGCCAAGCCCGCCCCGTTGATCAGCCTGACGCTCGAAGAAGGCGCGCCCTACGCCGCCCCTTTCAATATCACGGTAGCGGAGGACCCCACCTGGAAACTCCCCGTCACTGTCGCCACTTCCGGTGAACCTTGGATTCAACTCAGCTCCGCCTCCGGAACCACGCCGCTCACCAATTCCATCACGATCAATACTGCCGGCCTCGCGCCCGGAACCTACACCTCCACCCTCACCATTCAGGCGCCCGGGTCCTACAACAAGTCCGTCAGCGTGCCCGTGCAGTTGACCGTCCGGCCTCTCGGCAGTCTCGGACCCGGATACGTCATCTCCACCGTGGTCGGCAACGGCAACTTGACCGACACCAAAACCTCCGGCGTCGCCACGGGGTTGGGAATCGGCTCCGCGAAGGCTTTGACATTCGACGGCTCCGGCAACCTGCTGATTTCCGCCAGCAATCACCTCTGGAAGCTGACCGGATCGAACCTCGCTCTCCTGGCGGGCAACGGCATCCAGAGTTCCAGTGGCGACGGTCCCGATCCCCTGGCCGCGTCGCTCTCCGACCCCGACGCCATCGCCCTCGATAGCGATGGCGCGATTTACATGGTCGAGTACACGCCGCAGCGCGTGCGCAAGCTCGCCAATGGCCTCATGAGCACGTACCTCGACATGACCCGGTTCAACCTCAACCTCACCGCCGGATCGCACAGCCTCATGATCCTCACCGCGGCGGCCAACGGCACTCTATTGACGGCCCCCCCGGGACTCATCTCCTTCGACGGAGCCCGCCTGCTCGTCAAAACCGCCTACGCCTTCAGCGATCCCTACGGCATGGCGGCGGACTCCGCCGGCAATCTCTACATCTCCGACCGCGGCCTGAATCAGATCGTCAAAATCACCCCCGAGGGCCGGACCTCCGTTTTCGCCGGCACCGGCCAACCCGGCTTCTCCGGCGACGGAGGCCCCGCTCTCGCCGCCGCCCTCAACGCTCCCGCCGGTCTCGCCTTCGACGCCCAGGGCACTCTCTACATCGCCGATTCCGCCAACCACCGGATCCGGACCATCGCCTCCGATGGAACCATCCGCACCATCGCAGGTTCCGGCATCCCCGGGTTCAGCGGTGACGGCAAGACCGCGGACTTCGCCTCGCTCAAGAACCCTCTGGCCGTGGCGGTCGACAACGCGGGCAACATCTTCGTGGCCGATTATGGCAACAACCGCGTCCGCATGCTAAGTCTGCAGGCCACTCCCGCGCCGAAGATCGGCGCTATGCAAGGCCCCTCTTTTGCCACCAAGCTTTCCCCCGGAGGACTCTTCACCCTCTACGGCCAGCAGCTCGCCGGACCCGCCGCCCCCTCGCAAGTCACCACGGCCCCCTGGCCCCGCGAGATGGCCGCGACCTCCGTCACCATCAATGGCGTCCTCGCCCCGCTCTATTACGTCAGCGCCACCCAGATCAACGGACAAATCCCGTTTGAGACTGCACTCGGCGCCGCCACCGCCACCGTGACCGCCAACGGATCTCCCGCGGCGTCCATCGCCTTCCCGGTGATCGCCGCCCAGCCCGACGTGCTGGTCCAAGGTGGAGGCACACAAGCCATCGCCGTCAATCAGGACTTCACGGTGAACACACCCACCGCCCCCGCTCACGCCGGCGACTATGAAGTGGTCTACCTCTCCGGCATCGGCATCCCCGATCACGCCGTCGCCACCGGAGCCGGTTCCCCCACCGCGGAACCCCTCGCTCGCTCGCAGTACCCCTACTCCATCACGTTGAACGGTACGGCGACCCAGACCTTCTTCCTGGGATACGCTCCCGGTTTCCCGGCGCTGGTCCAGGGCAACTTCCAGATTCCCGTGGGTCTCGCCGCCGGCGACTACTCGCTGATCGTCACCGTCAACGGCGCAGGTTCAACTCCGACCATCCTGTCCGTCCGGTAGCCCAAACGATCTCAGCGGTCCCTGGAACTGCCAGTACCACAGCCCCTTGTTGCGGCAAGCGCCTTCCAGCGAAACTTGGCTTCGCTGGAAGGAAACCATGCTTCGCACCCTCGGGATTCTCGCCTTTGCCACCACCGCCGCCGTCGCCTCAGCCCAATCGGATCGAGCCCAACCGGACCTCCGCCAAGCCGCCGCGCTCTCTGAACAAGCCCTGGACTACCAACAACATGGCCATCCCGTCGAAGCCGTGGAGCTCTATACCCGTGCCCTCCAGCTCCGCGAGCGGCAACTCGGCCCACACCATCCCGACGTCGCCGCCGCGCTCAATAACCTCGGAGTCGCCCTCCGCCTCGACGGCCACCCCGCCGACGCCGACCTCGCCTTCCGCCGCGCCCTCTCCATCGCCGAAGAATGCTTCGACCAGCGCCTGCTCGCCACCGTCCTGGGCGGCCTCGGCGCAAACCTGGTCGATGAAGGCGAGCTCGACCGCGCCGAGCCCGTTCTCCGCCGCAGCCTCTCCCTCTTCGAAAAATCCGCCGGCCCCGAATCCATCGAAGCCGGTGAGGCCGGCAACAATCTCGCGATGCTCTATCGCAGCGCCGGTAAACTGGCCCTCGCCCAGGAGCAGATGGAGCACTCCCTGCCCGTCCTGCAACAGCACATCGCCCAAATCCCGCAGGAGTTCGCAAAAGCGCTCAACGGAATGTTCGTGATCCTGGTCGAGCAGAACGATTGGGACCACGCCGAGCCCCACCTCCGCGAAGCCCTCGAAATCGGCGCCCAAGTCTTCCCCGAAAGTATCCAGATGGCCGAGTTCCGCGAGAACCTCGCCCTCCTCGCCGCCCATCGCGGTGAATTCCAGGCCGCCGCCGCGCTCCAGGGCGACGCCATCGCGCAGAAGCAACAGCTCCTTGGAAGCATGGACCCGCAGCTGGCCGAGTCTCTCGACGCCTACTCCACCTACCTCAAGAAGATCAACCAAAAGTCCGAAGCCAAGCGCGCCGAAGCCCGCGCGAAAGAGATCCGCAAAACGTTCCAGTAACCCTGCCTTCCGGCAGCACCCTCCCCTCCCGCTATGATGGAATTTGGCTGACCTACGTTCTCGCGCGTTCCAAGCGCGCCTGCTGCTGGTCCTGATCAATCTGGCCTCGCTGGGATGCCTGGTCTGGACCCTCCGCGACGCCCACCTGAGCGACTTCCGCGACGATCTCGCCACCATCGACTACTCCTGGGTCGCCGTAGCCGTCGCCGCCGACGTGCTGGTTTACCTCGGCTACTCCCTCCGCTGGAGCGTCTTGCTCCGCCCCGTGGTCCGCACCGGATTCTGGCGCAGCGCTCGCGCCATCTACATGGGACTCTTCGCCAATGAGGTCCTGCCCTTCCGCGCCGGCGAGGTCCTGCGTTGCTACCTGCTCACCCGCTGGACCAAGCTTCCCTTCGAAGTCTCCCTTTCAAGCGCCCTGATCGAGCGCATTCTCGACGGCATCTGGCTCTGCCTCTGCCTGCTGCTGACCCTGCGCTTCGTCGAGTTCCCCCCTCAGTTCCACCGCCTCGTCGACGGCGCCTGGATTCTCGGCCTCATCGTCCTCGCCGGAGCCTTGCTGCTCGCCATCGCCTCGCTCGTCCGCTCCGCGGGAAAACGGGAAGAGGTCCAGGAGCCTCCTCCGCAGAAGGGCTGGCGCCGTCATCTCGCGCTCCTGCTCGATGGCGTCGGCTCCATCGGATACTCGCGCTATCTCCTGTTAGCGCTCCTGGTCAGCCTGCCCTGCCTGCTGCTGCAAGCCGTCCCCATCTGGGCGTCGTTCCGAGGCTACGGTTTCGATCTCTCCCTCACCGACGCCTTCGCGCTCATGGTGATTCTCCGCCTCATCAGCGCGCTGCCCCAGGCCCCCGGCAACATCGGACTGTTCCAGCTTCTGACCAAGGAAGTTCTCATCCGCATCTTCAACGTGGTGCCCGATCAGGCCGCGCGCTTTTCGGTACTGCTCTGGGGCATCGTCACCCTTCCCTTGCTCATCGGAGGCTTCATCGCCCTGTGGATTGAGGAAGCCGATGTGCTGGAACTCAAGCGCCAAGCCGAAGAAGAGGCCGCCAACCTCCGCAGCCAGGGCTGACTTACAGTAACTCCTGATAGACGCGCCACGTGTGCTCCACCGCGCGCTCCCACGTAAACCCCGCCGCCCGCTCTCGCCCCCGAATCGCCAGGTCCGCCCGCATATGCTCATCCCCGACCAGTTGCCGCAGAGCCTCTCCCAACTCCTCGACACTCTCCGGATCCACCAGCAACGCCGCCTCGCCCGCAACCTCCGGAACCGCCGACCGCCGCGACCCCACCACCGGCACCCCCCGAGCCATCGCGTCCAGCACCGGCATCCCGAATCCCTCGTCCAGCGACGGAAACGCGAAAATACTTGCCCTCGCGTACAGCTCTTCGAGCCGCGCATCGTCGACGTATCCCAGCACGTCGATATCGCCCCTCCGCGGACTCTCCTCCACCGCCCTCAGCTCCTCCTCGGCTCCATACCCGTCTGCCGCCCCGGCGATGGCCAGCCGCCAGCCCCGCGGAGTTCTCTCGAACGCCCGCACCAGCCGCCCGACATTCTTCCGCTTCTGAATCGCCCCGACCGTCAGAATCAGTCTCTCGCGCCTAGCGGTCTCCGCCGGACCCGTATACCGGAGCGGCCGCCTCGCCCCGTGCGGAATCACCCGAATCCGCGAGGCCTCGACATGCAGCAACCCCTCCACCTGCCGGGCCGTGAACTGCGAAACCGCGATGATCAGATCGCTGCGCGCCGCCGCATGCCTAGCCTGAGCCGTGAATCGCTCCCGAAACTCGGGCGAGGAATACTCGCCCGTCATCACGAACAAATCGTGGAAAGTGCACACTGTCCGATGCCCCGGAACATCCACTCGCTGGTTCAAAGCATGGAACACCGCCCCGCCAGGGACTCCGCGCAAAACCCGCCGCCGGGCATTCCCCGGCAAGGAGTCCTTGAGCGATCGGAGGAACCGGTGCGGCCGGTAGTAGAACAGGAACTTCTGCGACGGATGCGCGCGCGCCAGCCCGAACAGCACTTCGCGGGAGTAAACGCCGACGCCGGAAAGATTCCGGCCTAGGCTATACGTGGCGTCGAGAGCAAGCAGCACTCGCTCATATTCGCACAGGGCAAAGGTTCAAGCGGAGCCTACGCCGCCCCCGCGACACGGATAACCGGCTGGCGTTGCTCCGGCATGCGTGTCGGCAGCAGGTCTTGCGCCGCCTGGTCCAATATGCCGTCCAGGCTGATCGGCCGCGCGGGATCGTAAATCGACGCCCCCACATCGATCCGCCGCTCCGCCGCCGAGCCTCGAATCCGGATCCAGGCCTCTTCCACCGTCTCGTATTCCGTGTCGAACACCGTGATCGCGAACTGCCCCGCGCCGATCCGCGCTACCAGATCTGTGGGATGCGCCGTCCCCCGCAGATGGTCGGCCGTCTCCACCAGTTCCAGGTCCCGCCGCTGATCTCCGTGCGCCGCGGCGATCTCCCGCAAATTACGCGGCACCCCCACCAGCAGCATCCAGCGCCGGCCCAGCCTCTCCGCCAGCTTGCGATCCCGCGCCGCCAGCGCGAGGAACCCGGCACGATTCGGCAGCCCCGTCAGCGCATCGGTTAACGCCGCCGCCTGCGCCGCGTTCAGCAGATGCTGCCGCGCCACCGCGTTGCGCATCGCATGCCTCAACGGCACACAGTCGATGTGCTTCTTCACCAGGAAGTCCTGCGCTCCTTCGCGCATCAACTTCACCGCCATCGATTCGTCCAGCGCGTTCACCAGCAGGATCACCGGAATCTCCGGCGCCGCCGCCTGCACTGCCCGGTACGTCTCCCCGCCCTGCCGGTCCGACAAGTCCGGATCCAGCAGTATCACCTGCGGCGCAATCCCCCCTTGCGCCAGCAAACTCTCCGCTTCCGCCCAAGACGCGGCGTGGAACGTTTCGATCTGGCCGTACTCAATCCGGCCCTGTTCGTAACGCCTCTCATTCATCTCCGCCAACACATCCCGGAGAAACAAAGCCTCTTCGGGCTCGGACTCAACCAACAACACCCGTAGATTCATGGTTTCAATTAGTGGAGGAAGCGGCGGCGATTTCTCAGACTGCCAGCTTGTATTCTTTGAGCTTGCGATACAGAGTAGTCCGACCGATCCCCAATAAATGCGCCGCCACCGCACGATCCCCCTGCGTGTACTCCAGCGCGTTCATGATCGCGCGCCGCTCCAGTTCCACCAGCGGAATGATCGCCGGAAAACCCTGCGGCTCCGCGCTCGGCAAAAGCAGGTCCGCGGCCGGCACCAGATCTCCCGATACGTTGGCCGTCGCCGCGGCCGTCAGATATTGCGACTTCTTCTGGACCATATGGTTTTGCAGCGCGGACGGCAGGTCCCCGCCGTGCAGCAGCGGACCCGAATTGACCGCCACCATGTGCTGAATGCAATTCTCCAGCTCCCGCACATTGCCTGGCCAGTCATAGCTCAGAACCACTTCCATGGCCTCTGCCGTGAGCGTGTGATTCCCGCCGATCCGCACCAGAAAATGATTGATCAGCCCCGGAATGTCTTCCTTCCGCTCCCGCAGCGGCGACAGCCGGATGTTGATCACGTTCAAACGAAAATAAAGATCCCGGCGGAACGTCCCCTTCTCCACTTCCTTCGCCAGATCCCGGTTCGTCGCCGCGATCACCCGGAAGTCGGACCGTCGCGTCATCAGCGACCCCACCGGACGAAACTCCTTCTCCTGCAAGACCCGCAACAGTTTCGCCTGCAAATCGAGCGGCAGTTCCCCGATCTCATCGAAAAACGCCGTCCCCCCGTTCGCCGTCTCGATCAGCCCCACCTTCGCGTTCGCCGCGCCCGTGAAGGCTCCCTTCGCGTGCCCAAAAAGCTCGCTCTCCATCAGCGGACCCACCAGCGACGAACAATCGATGGTCACGAACGGACCGTTCGGGCTGCGCCGGTGGATCTCCCTCGCCGCAACCTCCTTGCCCGTGCCCGTCTCCCCCAGCAGCAACGCCGGCCACTGGCAGTTCCCCATTTTCTCGATCAGCCGCAACACCTGGCGGGTGCGCGGAGACTGCCCTACCAGCACGTGCCGGCCCTCCCCATGCGCGTACGCACCTCCTCCCGCCCCACTCTGGAACGCCCGCTGGGGACCGATCCTTTCTGCCTTGTGGTCGGCCTGCCTCTGCGACAAACGAGAGTCACTGTTGCTCCTCAGTAACGCCGGCACAATCGGTTCGCTGGCGAAGCCGTGTGCGCTTTCAACATGAAGTGTGTTTACCAAAGATAAACTCTAAGGCCAAATTGGAACTTCTTGTAGATCCCTCTAGTGGTATAGGGGGTAAGTCTCATGTGGGTATAGGTCCCCCGCAAAAGGGGGGTGCGCTCCCAAATTGTCCAAAGAATCGACCCTCCGCGCCGATGCGAAGTTTATGTGGACCTCCCTTGCCGGATGGCTGTCCGTAGCGGTCGCCGCGGCCGGCGCCATCTCGGCCTTGCTCTTCCGGATCTATCGGAGCCGTCGTGCTGCCGCCCAATCCCTCCTCCGCACCAACCAGGAGCTCCAACACACCCAGCTCTTGTCCCGGCACCGCACGGCGATTCTCGAAATGATCGGCGCACACGCCCCTCTGTCCACCAGCCTTAGCGCAGTTGCGGAACTCGCCGGCCACACCCATCCCGGCTCCGCCTGTGCCATCTGGATCGCGTCCGGCAACCACTTCCTCTATCAAGTGAGCGCGGGTTTGCCCCCGAAGCTGAACGACCTGGTCCGGTCCCTGCCCATGAACGGTTCCCCCCTCCCGCCCGAACTGGCCGAGGCCACGGTCCAGGACGGACTCCATTCCGTCACTGCGGATCTACGCAACGCCGCCGGAGATTCCATCGGGCTGCTGGCACTGTTTCTGCCCCCAGGAGCCGGTATCGCCGTCGCCAACCCCACCCTTTGCCAGCTCGCCGCCCTCGCGATCGAAAACAACCTGCTCTATGAGCGCCTGGCGTTCCAGGCACAGCATGACCTGCTCACCGGGCTCCCGAACCGGCTCCTGTTCCAGGATCGCCTCCAGCAGGCCATCCCCATCGCCCGCCGCAACTCCCACAGACTCGCCGTCCTCTGGGTCGACGTCGACCGCTTCAAACACATCAACGACACCCTCGGCCACTGCGCCGGAGACGAACTCCTCTGCGAAGTCGCCCGCCGCCTGGAGCGCTCCATCCGCGACAGCGACACCGCCGCCCGCGTCGGCGGCGACGAGTTCGTCGTGCTCGCCAATGACCTGAACGAAACCTCCGGAGCCGCCGTCGTCGCGCAAAGAATCGTCGAAGCCCTCCGCGAGCCCGTGCCCGTCTGCGGCCAGCCGGTCAAGACCTCCGTCAGCGTCGGCTTCAGCCTCTACCCGGATCACGGCACCGAACCCGCCACCCTGATGCGCAACGCCGACATGGCGATGTTCAGAGCCAAGCGCGCCGGACGCGACATTCACCAGATGTTCCTCCCGCAATTCGGCGACTCGCAAAGCCGCCGGATCGACGTCGAGCAGGAGCTCAGGACCGCACTGGCCCGCGGCGAGTTCCATCTCCACTATCAGCCCCTGGTCGGAAGAAATAGAGAAATCGAAAGCCTGGAAGCCCTGCTCCGTTGGGATAACGCTCGCCTGGGCAGCGTTTCTCCGGGCGAGTTCATTCCCATCGCCGAAGAAGCGGGCCTCATCGGGGCCATGGGCTGCTGGGTCGCCCGCGAAGCCTGCCGTCAGGCCAGCGAGTGGCGCGCCGCGGGCCTAAACGTACCCCGCATCGCGATCAATGCCTCCGGGCTCCAGTTAGTTGATCCCGGCTTCTCCGCCATGATCCGCGCCGCCCTGGAGGACTTCGCCTTCCCCGCGGAAAAGTTGGAAATCGAAGTCACCGAAACCGCTCTCGTCGACAATCTCGAACGGGCGCTGACCCAAATCCTCGATCTCCGCGAGCTTGGCATCAACTTCGCCATCGACGACTTCGGCACCGGCTACTCTTCGCTCAACCAACTTCGCACCCTGCCGGTGGACTTCGTGAAAATAGACCGGTCCTTCATCAAGGACCTCACCGTCACCTCGAGCGACACCGCCACTCTCGTGCGAGGCATCATCGGTTTGGCGCACGATCTGCACCTTCAGGTGGTCGCTGAAGGAGTGGAAACGCAGCAGCAGCTCTCGCTCCTGTGGTCCCTGGGCTGCGACCTGATCCAGGGCTTCTACCTCTACCGCCCGCTGACCGCGAGCGCCGTGGAGGAGCTCCTCCGCGTCCCCGCCGGACCCCGGAAAGCTACCCTTGAGGTTCTGGAACTGACTCTGTCGGGTTGAGTACGGCCTCCGCGAGCGCCCTCTTCAGCGCCGGCAGCCCCTCGCCCGTAACCGCGGAAATTTTTAGGAACGGAAGCTTCTTGCGTCGGGCCAGCCTCCGCAGCGAAGCAATCCTCTCCGGATCCTGCGCCGCGTCGATCTTGGTCGCCACCACAATCATCGGCTTCGCCGCCAGATCGTCGGAGAAGCTGCGCAGCTCTTCCATCACGACCTCGAAATCGTGCACCGGATCTCGCCCGCTCATCTCGGAAACATCCACCAGATGCGCCAGAATCCGCGTGCGCTCGATGTGCCGCAGGAACTGGATCCCTAGTCCGTGCCCCAAGTGCGCGCCTTCGATCAGCCCGGGAATGTCCGCCACCACGAAGCTCCGGTCGTCACCCGCCTTCACCACTCCTAAATTGGGTTGCAGCGTCGTGAACGGATAGTCCGCGATCTTCGGCCTCGCCGCGGAAATCACCGAGATCAACGTCGACTTCCCGGCGTTCGGGAATCCCACCAGCCCCACATCCGCGAGCAGCTTCAGCTCCAGATGCAGCCGCTTCTCTTCTCCCGGAAAGCCCGGCTCGTGTTCCGTAGGCGTTTGATGGGTCGACGTGGCGAACCGCGCATTGCCGCGTCCTCCGCGTCCGGCCTTCGCCGCCAGGAACCGGTCGCCCGCCACCGTGAAATCGTGGAGTTGTTCGCCCGTCTCAGCATCGTAGACCACCGTGCCGATCGGCGTCATTACGTCAATCGACTTGCCCTCGCGGCCCTTTTTGTTGGAGCCTTCGCCGTGGCGTCCGCGCTCCGCTTTATGTTCTGGGTTGAACCGGAAGTGCAGCAGCGTGTTGTGGTGCGGGCTGGCGACCAGATAAACGTCGCCGCCATTGCCGCCGTCGCCGCCGCTCGGCCCACCGCGAGGCACGTACTTCTCGCGCCGGAACGCAAGACAGCCGTTGCCGCCGTCGCCGGCCTTCACCAGGATATTAACGTCGTCGATGAACAACGGGTGGGGATCTTACCCGGCTGATTCAGCCGCCACGACGCTGACGAATTTGCCCATTCGCCCGCGGTCGCGGAATTCGATCACGCCATCCACTTTCGCGAACAGAGTGTCGTCCTTGCCAGTGCCGACATTGGTGCCCGCTTTGATCTTCGTGCCGCGCTGCCGCACGATGATGGACCCGCCCGGAACCAGTTGTCCGCCGAACGCCTTCACGCCGAGCCGTTGCGCGTTGGAATCACGCCCGTTCTTAGAACTGCCTAAACCTTTTTTATGTGCCATGCTTTTTGCTTCCTGCTACGCCGTGATCTCGCCGACCTTCACGCGAGTGTAGTTCTGGCGATGTCCGATGGTGCGCTTGTACTGCTTCTTGCGCTTAAACTTGAACACCAGCGTCTTGGCCGTCCGGTCGTGCTCCGTGATGGTGCCCGTCACCTTGGCTCCACCCACCGACGAGCCAGCCTTCACCGAATCGCCATCCACCAGAGCGAGCACACGGTTAAACTCGACCTCCGCCCCGACTTCGCCGGGCAGAGTTTCAATCTCGATCACCTCGCCGGGAACCGCCTTGTACTGCTTCCCGCCGGTTTCAATGACTGCGTACATAGTGAGACCTCTAAATCCTGTCTTGTTGAAGGTGCGCCCGATCTTGCGCCATACTTCAGGCGTCAAGAGGCAGAAGTATCAGGATACTACAGTTTCGGCTCCAGGCGTTAGCGAGCCGTGTCCAGAGCGGAGAACAGGTCTTCAAGATTGACCAAAAGCTCACCCGCCCCCAGCATGCCCGTCGCCCTCACCGGCTCCGCGGCAGAGTGGTACTCCCAAGCAGTCCGCTTCACGGATCGATGACCCAGCAAAACGGAACGCCCCAAGCGTGGTACTCTTCGCACTTGCCAAGCATCGCGCCCAGTCGATCTTCCGGCGACAAAATCTCGCAACACAGCAGCACGGGCTCGGTCGCGTACGGCCCCGGAAAGTCCCCGGCCACTACAACGTCCGGCACCAGATACCGAGCCGAAGAGATCCGCACCGTCAACTCCGGAAACGCCTGCACACCCTGATTCTGAAGCAACGTCATCAGGGCTCGCTGAATGATGGAGTGAAGCTTAGTGGGCATCGCCTTGGGATAAAGGACTCCCTCCCGGTATTCACAGTTCGGCTTCTCCGTGTGCCGGAGGTACTCTTCAACCGGAATCAGAGCAGCGGTGCTCATGACCATATTCTACGCCTCAGGCCGCCGACAGTCTGGTCACATGCAACCGCTTGCGATTCTTCTCCGCATGCCACAGATCATACTGAATCTGCTGACTCAGCCAGCTCTCCGCACTGGTATCGAAAGCAATCGAAAGCCGGACCGCCATCTCCGGACTGATCCCTGACCGTCCGTTAAGAACACTCGAGAGCGTCTTCCGGCTAACCCCCAGTGACCGCGCCGCGTCCGTAACCGTCAAGTTCAACGGCTCCAAACAAAGCGCCTTCAAAACCTCACCCGGATGCGGCGGATTATGCATCTTCATGTTTCACCTCAGTGGTAGTCCTCATAGTCGACCCGTTCGGCATCCTTACCCGTCCAACTGAAAGTCACGCGCCAGTTCCCGCTCACCTTCACCGCCCACGTCCCCTTCCTGGACCCGCGCGGAGTTCGTGAAGATCTAAGCCGGGCAGATTCATATCGCGAGGGCTCGCGCTAACGTTCAGGCGACCAAGAATCAGCCGGAGCCGCTCCGCGTGCTTCCCTTGAATTCCCGACATGGACCCGCCAGCAAAGAATCGTTCGAGGCCGTCGTGCTGAAAGCTCCTGATCGCCACACCCATAAGCGTAACCCATATGGTTACGGGCTGAGGACATTGGTGCCAATAAGAGGTATCAGGAACCCAGGACGACGGATCGGGGTTCCCAGTATAATTCTCGAATGCCTCATGAGTTTGACCAGTTCAACCTCGGACGACTCATGAAATCCCTAAAAGGCATTGAGTCAGCGCTTACGGAAATCGCGAAGCGCAAAACAGACGAGCAATCCGGGGAGTACTCGCAGCCCCATGTTGATGTCAGAGTTGAACTTCAAGCGCCCGAGGAAGCACGGGCTTACTATCGCTCTAAGGAACTGCGGCAGCGCCGTTTTCCATTCAGAGAGTGGCTCACTATCGCCTTATCAGTTTTGACATTAGTCGCCGTCGGTAAGTATACGTGGATCACCCACCAGACACTCGAACTCATGCGGAAGCAGATGAGAGCGACGCAAGCGGCCTATATCGTGCTCGACTCTACTATGGGCAAAGATGGTTCCTTGACGATCAACGTTAAGAATTCTGGCCACGGATTCGCCGGCAACGTTCGCCTGATCTATGAAGCGGACCGCACGTCGCTATCCGATGGGAAGATTATCGAGGCCTCGGGTAGAAAGGAAGTTTTCTATCCAACAATCGGCATCGCCGGAGAAGGTCTCAAGGTAAGTGAAGGACTCAAGACTGCGCGATACTTCTTTAGTGGTCCTCCGGACGTGATGTGGGATAACCTCCAAAACACCAAGGAAACCGTCAAGCTGCAGGGAACCCTAACCTACGATGACGGGTTCGAAAGCATCACGGAGCCCATTTGCAGTTCTTGGCTCGGCTATGTTCTCGATGGTGGGCTCATTCAATTCTACCGATTCGAGCCGTGCGAATCATTCGATGGCGCGTTGCGGGCCTTAAGGCGGGCGAAGTAAATCCAAGCGCCCCCCCTACTCCCCATCCCCCGCCGGCACCTGCCATCTCCCGCTCTGCCACTCGAGGTTGAAATTCTCCCCCAAATACACCCTTCGCACATCCGCATCCCCGCCGAGCGCCTCGGGCGATCCCGACCGGAAAATCGTCCCCTCATTAATGATGTACGCCCGATCCGTCACTGCTAACGTCTCGCGCACATTGTGGTCCGTCATCAGAATCCCGATCCCTGTGCGCTTCAAGTCGAAAATAATCTTCTGCAGTTCCAGCACCTGAATCGGATCGATCCCCGAAAACGGCTCGTCCAGCAGCAGGAAACTCGGCTCAATCACCAGACTCCGCGCGATCTCCACCCTCCGCCGCTCGCCGCCCGAAAGCACGTAGCCCTTGCTCTTCCGCACTTGCTCCAGGCCCAACTGCGCGATCAGCCGGTCCATGCTCTCCCGCCGCTCGCGGCGATTCAAATCCCCCCGAGTCTGCAGAATCGCCATCAAATTATCCTCCACCGAAAGCTTGCGGAACACCGAAGCTTCCTGCGGCAGATAGCTGATCCCCTTACGAGCCCGCTTGTACATCGAAAGCCCCGTGATGTCGGCCTCGTCCAGCATCACGTGCCCCGCGTCCGGCGAGATCAACCCCACAATCATGTAAAAGGAAGTCGTCTTCCCCGCGCCGTTCGGACCCAGCAGACCCACCACCTCGCCCTGCTTCACCTGGATCGAAACATTGTCCACCACCTTGCGGCCGCGATACGTTTTCGTGATCTTATCGGTCTGGAGAATATGCACCGGGGTTCTTAAACGTGCTAATTATTTCGTGTGGATCGTACTCTTAGGCGGGACTTTCGCGGATCCGTTCACGAGGAGCTTATCATCGTTCGCCCACCAGGTCAATTGTTCGCCCGTAGTCGTGTTTCCGTTCGGACTCTCCACTAATTTCGGCGCCCCTCCCGTCAGAATCACCTTCTGCTCGTCCGCATAATACTCGGAATGCTCGCTCGTCCCGACCTTGCTCCGCGCGGGCTTCGCCGGCGTCGCCGCCTGCCGGCTCACGATCTTCACCGCCCCATCCGCGATGGATTTGTCGAGCGACGAATCCGATCCCCCATCTTTCTTCAAGAACGCCTGCAACTGTTTCGACACCACGTTCAACTCCGCCGCCCGAGTCAGATTCACGCCGCCCGTATACAGCGCCACACGCGTGTCATCCGTATAAACCATGTGCCCCGCGTGCACCACGGTCGTCATCGGCGGACCCGCCTTCTTCGCAGCCCCATCCTTCGGCTTATCCGTGAACTGGCTCACCACGTTGCTGTCCGCCTCCATCACGTGCTTGTCCTGATCGATATCCAGCCGGTCCGCGTTGACCCGGTTCGCGCCCTGCCAAGCCACCGCATGTCCCTCGTAGTGGACCTTCTTGTTCTTATTCGTCGAAACCATCCGCTGCGCCTGCGCCTGCCGGACCTCGTCGTTCGAGAGCATCCCCGAAGGCTTCGCTTTCGGATCCGGCTGCCGGATCGACGCCACATGGCCCTCCGCCGTAAAATCGCCCGACTTCTGATCCAGCACCATGTGATCGGCAGTCGTCGACCCCGTCGAGTCCCACGCGCGAGCATTCCGGTCCAGCGTCATCACATCCTTCTGCTGATCCATCACCGCCACATCAGCCTTCGCCTGACGGTCGCCCTCTTGATAATGGAAATCCGTCTTCTGTTCCACCTGCGCCAGATCGCCGGTCTTCGCATCGAACGTCGCCAGAATATCCTTGCTCTGCGTCAACGCCGGAGGCCCCGCCGGCTGCCCTGCCTTCG
The DNA here is from genome assembly GCA_036498815.1 of Bryobacteraceae bacterium. Classification (GTDB taxonomy): domain Bacteria; phylum Acidobacteriota; class Terriglobia; order Bryobacterales; family Bryobacteraceae; genus Palsa-187. The sequence goes on from DASYET010000056.1 coordinate 264,296, forward strand.
GCGGACGCTCCGTCTCCGTCGAAACGTTCACGCTGCGGAACGACTGGATCTTGTTCTCCGCCCCGTACGTCACCCAAATCTGATCGCCCTTCAGCGACCTCTTCGGCTGCCCCGGCCGGTTCGGAACCAAGTCCAGCGTCCCCGGACCCGCCGTCTCCGCGCTCTCCATCTCTCGCCCACCGTCGCGCATCTTCAGCCGCAGAACGTCGCTCTTCAGAATCCGCGTATCCGCCAGTTGCGTCCCCGGCTTCGCCACCGGGACTGACTCCGCCACGCTGTGCCCCTTCGTGGACGCCGCGTCGAACACGCTCTCTTTACTCTTGCCGTCCGCAGTCTTTCCATCAACAACGTCCGGTTTAAACGCCAGATCCATCCGGTCCGACGTCACCGTCATCTGTGCCGTGGCCGAGGTCGACACCAGCCGCGCGTTCTTGTCCCCCGAAATGCCGCTGATCACCGCGTTCTCGCCGAAGTCCATCCCCAGCGCGTCCGCCGCGAATTCGATCTTGCGGCCCGGCTCATCCCGAACGCCCTTCGCATTCACGCCGTCAATCCGATGCAACTCGCGATTCTCCAGCGTGATCACCGCCGTCCCGCCCTCCACATGCAGCGTGTCGCGCGATAATTTCGACCACGGCATCAGCCAAATCTTCGCCTCACGCTCGCGATAAAACGCCTCTCCTGCCTCGATGTGCATCGGCTTCGCGTCCGGCCTCTTCCCACGCCAGTCGATCGACACCGCGCTCATCATATGCAGCTCGCGAGTATTCGGATCGTACTCAGCCCCCGTCGCCGAACCCGACCCCTGGTCGAACTCGAACGTCGCCGGCTTATCCGTCGTCGCCTTGCTGGTCAGCTGATCGAAGTGCACGCCCGAAGCATGAATATTCAGCAATCGTCCATGCGGAGTCTCCTCCTCCGGCACGGCCAGCGTGATCGTGACGTCGCCGTCCGAAGACAGCTCCTTCTTGATCATGTCGAACTGCGCATTCGCGCTCTTGATCAAGTCGTACTTCGCGCCGCACTTGTGATACAACCTCAGCTCGACGCCTTCCAGCAGCATCGTGTCCTTCTGTTGCTTGGCGCTGGTCGCGCTCACGCTGAAGTGCAGACAATTCCCGTCCGTCTCGTTATAGGTCCACAGGTTGGAACTGCTTTGCAGCCCGCTCGCCAGCGGTGGCGGAGCCGCCGGCGCGTCGCTGGCTAAGGCGGCTTTACGTCGTTCGTACGTGACGTACACGTAGCCGACAATAAATATGATCGCGGCTAAAATCAGCCAGCGGCCCAGCAGGCGCATAGTTACGTTTCTATGGTACCCCGGTCCGCCCGCTACAACGCCCGTAACGCCGCCGCCGGAAACTCGATCACCCAGTCCCGGTTCTCCCGCACCTTCTCATACTCTCCGCGCGGCAAATCCACCGCGATCCCGCCCGCGAACTCCAGCCGCACCCACTGCGGCTTCTCGATCGCCCGCTCCAGCGTCGCCGGGATCTGGTTCGGACCCGGCCTCCCATTCTTGGGCAGCGCCGCAATCTGCTCCGGCCGCACGCACAACGTCACCCGGTCGCCCTTCAGCCTCCCCGGAAAATAAGGGCCCTCCAGTTCGCTCTCCCCGAACTGCACCTTGCTTACATTCCGCCCCGGATCCAGTGACCGAATCTCCGCGGGTAGCAAGTTAAACGCCCCCAGCAGCCGCGCCACCTCCAGACTCGCCGGCCGGTCCAGCACCGCCCGCGGAGTGCCCGTCTGCGCGATCCGCCCCTCCCGTATAACGATCATCTCTTCACCCAGTTCGAAGCACTCCTCCAGATCGTGCGTCACCAGCAAAATCGGAGTCTTGAAATCCGCCCGTACCTGGCGCAGCACTTCGTAGAATTCGGTCTTCAGCGGAGCGTCCAACCCCTGCGCCGGCTCATCCAGCAGCAGCACCTTCGGCGCCCCGATCAACGCCCGCGCAATCGAACACCGCTGCTTCTGCCCGCCCGACAACTCATGCGGACGCCGCCCCGCCACCTCGCCCAGCCGGAACCGCTCCACCATCTCGTTCACCCGGCGATGCCGCTCCAGCCTCGGCCTCCGCTCCGCCGCGAACTCCAGGTTTTCCCGCAGCGTCATGTGCGGAAACAACGCGTAATTCTGGAAACAATACCCGCATTGCCGGGCCTGCGGAGCCAGATGCACCCCTGCCGCCGCATCAAACAAAATCGCATCGTCCAGAAGGATCCGCCCCTCGTCCGGCCGCACGAACCCCGCAATTGCATCCAGCGTCAACGTCTTGCCCGACCCGCTCGGCCCGAACAATACTGTCACGCCCGCCGCGGCCTTGAACTCCAGGTCCAGCGTGAACCCCGTCGAATCGGACCGGACGGGAAACGCCCTGCGAATGCGAGCTTGAATCATCGCGACTCCAGCCGGTTCGCGAAGGTCAAAATCCCCAGCGCCACCGCCGAAATTACCAGCGCCAGGGTCAGCGCCACCGTCGTATTCCCCGCATCGCTCGCATCTTTAATCGCCAGCGCCACCGTCTGCGTGCGGCCCGGGATATCGCCCGCCACCATGAGCGTTGCCCCAAACTCCCCCAGCGAGCGGGCGAACGCGAGCGCCGTAGCCGCCAGAATCGACTTCCGCGCCAGCGGCAGGGTCACGCGCCAAAATAATTTCCACTCCGACGCCCCCAGAGTCCTCGCCGCCCGCTCGCAATTCCGGTCGACACTCTCCAGCGCCGCCCTCGCCGACTTCACCAGCAGCGGCAGCGAATGCAGCAGCGCCGCGATCACCGCAGCCTTCCATGTAAACACCAGTGGCGAGCCGAATACGTGCTCCCACACTTTGCCCACCGGACTCCTGCTCCCGATCACCACCAGCAAGTAGTAACCCAGCACCGTCGGAGGCAGCACCAGCGGCAGCGTCACCGCCGCGTCCAGCACCTCTTTCCCTCGAAACTCGCGATTCGCCAGCACGTACGCCAGCCACAACCCCGCCGCCAGCGCCACCGCCGTGGACACGAACGCCACTTGCAGGCTGAGCCACAGCGGGAACCAATCAATGGGCATGAGAAGAGTCAATTATAGCGAGTGCAGCCCTCCCCTTTATCAGGAATTCTTCCCGCGATCCTCCCGCATTTTTGATACCGCCGACTCGCACTCCGAGCCGCGACAGTAAGGGAGCGGCCTGCCGAAGGCCCTCCCCTTTGAGGTCGTCTTGAGACGGGAGCCCAACTTCGGCTCTGCGAGGCCCGTAGTGACTCCCGCGAACGTCCTACAGACGTCAGCCCGCCGCCTGGCTCACCAACTCCGCCCGGCCTCCCTTGTACTCGCTGCGATACCGCCCCGGTGGCTTCCCAAACTCCCGCTTGAACGCCCGGCTGAACGCCGCCTCCGATTCGTACCCGACGTCCGCCGCAATCTCCGCCACCCCTCGAGACGTGCTCTCCAGCGACCGCGCCGCCAATTGCAGCCTCCACCGCGTCAAGTACGCCATCGGCGGCTCCGACACGTAGCGCGTAAACCGCTCCACCAGCGCCGACCTCGAAATCCCCACCTCATCCGCCAGATCCGCGATCGTCCACGGATGCGCAATGCGGCTATGCAGCAACCCCAAGCTCTTCCCCACAATCGGATCGCGAGCCCCCGCCAGCCACCCTGTTTGCTGCTCCGGCAACCCCGCCACATACCGCCGCAAAGTGTCGACGAACAGCGCCTCGGACAGCTTCGCCAGCATCACGTCGCTCCCCACCCGTCCCGACGCCGCCTCTTCCACCAGATGCAAAATCGAATTCTCCAGCCACTGCCCGGACCGGTCCGTCCGAATGTTCACCTTCAGCACCGGAGGCAGCCCGCTCAGAATCGGACGGCTCAGATACGGATCGCAGCTCATGTACCCGCACACGAACCGCGAAGCATCCCCGCCGCCTCCCGCCTGCAAGGGACTCAAATCCCGAGCCTTGATCTTCGCCATCACTCCGTAATTCGGATACGGTTCCCGCGGCCCGTCCACGCTAGTCATATTGTGCGGATGCCCATGCGGGAAAATGACCACGTCGCCAGGTTCCAGGTCCAGACGTTGTCCGCCCTCCGCCAGTTGCACCCGCGCCGTGCCTTCGATCAGGAAATGGTACAGCACCAGATGCGCCGCCCCGGGAGCCAGTGCGGGAGTCATCCTGTTGGACCCCGGCGACGCAAAACCCCACGGCGCTGAAAACTCGGCGCTAAAAAAGACCGCTCCGTTCAGCTTCACCCCGCTCAGGATTTGAGAAAACGCATCCATGTTGTGTCCTTATTGGACTCCCGGCAAACTTCCCCGGCCCCCGCGCAAGGCCATCTGGCCCCGCCAGCCGTGGGAGCAAGTCTGGCGGACGCTCTGCCATGGTCCCCCGACCGTAATCCCTGCACAATTATAGTCCTGAAGAGCATTACCAAAAGAACAAGACGGGCAAAACCCGCACAAGGAGAAAATCATGCTAGCAGCTATTGAGAATCCGAATAAAGCCCTCTGGGAGAAAGGCGACTTCACCGAAATCGCCGCCTTCATGCGTCAATCCGGAGAAGCTGTCGTCAAATCCCTCGGCATCACCCCGCCGCTCCGCGCCCTGGACCTGGGTTGCGGAGACGGCACCAGCGCCGTCCCCCTCGCCCAAGCCGGAGCCGACGTCACCGGTATCGACATCGCCCAAAACCTCGTCGAAGCCGCCAGGAAACGCGCCGCCGCCGCAGGCCTCACTCGCCTCAAATTTCAGGAAGGCGACGCCTCCCGCCTCGAAGGTGTCGCCGGCCACTCCTTCGACCTCACGCTCTCCCTCTTCGGCGCGATGTTCGCCCCCAGGCCCTTCGATGTCGCTAAGGAAATGGTGCGCGTCACCAAACCGGGCGGACGCATCGTCATGGGCAACTGGATTCCCGACGACCCGACGTTCGTTTCCCAGCTCCTGAAGATCAGCTCCGCCTTCACGCCGCCTCCTCCCGAAGGCTTCATCAGCCCCATAACCTGGGGTGTCGAAAGCCACATTCTCGAACGCTTCGGCCGCGCCGGCGTGTCCCCGGAACAGATCTCCATGCTCAAGGACACCTATTACTTCGCCTCGCCCGACCAGAGCCCGGCGCAGTTCATCGAACTGTTCGAGAACTTCTACGGTCCCACCATGAACGCCGTCGACGCCGCCCGCAAGACCGGCACGCAGCGGGAACTCCACGCCCAGCTTGTCGAACTGGCCAACGCGCAGAACAAGAGCAGAAATGCGGGCACCTTTATCCCCGCTACCTTTATGCGCATCACCGTCTCTCTCTAATTTAAAAACAAGAAAGGAATACAAAACAAAATGAAGAACCGTACCGAAGCCCTCGCGACCCGTCTGGAGGCAGGCGCAAAGGCACTCGCCGCATTTGCGGCAACCCTCTCGGAGGCCGAATGGAGCACCCCCGTCCCGCGCGACGGCCGCAAGATCGGAGTCGTGATCCATCACGTCGCCAGCGTCTACCCCATCGAGATCCATCTCGCGCAGGAGCTGGCCGCCGGCAAGCCCATCACGAAAGTGACCTGGGACGTCGTCCACGCCATGAACGGAGATCATGCCAAAGAGCACGCCGGAGTCGCCAGGCAGGACACTCTCGCGCTGCTCGAAGCCAACAGCGCCGCCGCGGCCGCCGCCATCCGGGCCTTGCAGGAGGAGCAACTGGACAACGCGGCTCCTGTCTCGCTCAATAGCGATGCGCCTCTCACCTGCCAGTTCATGCTGGAGGATCACGCGGTGCGCCACAGCTACCACCACCTGGCGCGAATCCGCGCCGCCGTGGGCCGCTAGGCCGGCCGCCGCACCACGGGAAGCGGCTTTACTCGATCCGCCGTCACCGGAGCCTTCGCCGGAGCCGGTGTCGGCGGATTCAACTGCAATCCATTGCTCCCCGCCAGCTTCTCGATCTCCGCCGACGCCGCAATTCTGGACTCCCGCAAGTACAGCTCGTGGTTCTTCTCCAGATCCGCGAGCCTGTAAACGTAATTCACCGTCAACCCAGCCGACCGCTCCAGTCCCTTCGCGCTGGTATCGCCCATCCAGTTGATTCGCTCCAGCCGCGCGCCATTCCTCAGGTGGAACCGGGCCACCGTGTCCAGCGGTTCCTTATGGCTCTTCTCCCGCAGCAGGTATCGCGAGCACAGCCACAGCACGCGCTCCTTCACTTCCTCCACCACCCGCGGATCTTTCTGCCAGTCCAGCCCTTTCAATTGCGCCGCGAGCTTCTCCATATTCAGCGCGCTCGCATTCTGATCCAGCCATGCCCGGAACCCCGGTACCGGAGACAGCGTCGCAAACCGCCGCACCCTCGGCAACTCGCGGCCCAGATCCTCCACAACCTGTTTGATCAGGAAGCTCCCGAACGGCACCCCGCGCAGCCCCTTCTGGCAATTCGTAATGGAGAAGAAGATCGCCGTATCGGCCGCATTCGCGTCTCCCTCCGGAGCATCCGGATTGATCAGCGCCTGCACGTTATCGCTCAGCCCGCGCGTCAGCGCCGCCTCTACGAAAATGATCGGCTCTTCCGGCAGCGCCGGATGGAAAAACGCGTAGCAACGCCGGTCCGGCGCCAGCCTCCGCCGCAAATCCGGCCACCCGTGGATCTGATGCACCGCTTCGTACTGAATTAGCTTCTCCAGCACGCTCGCCGACGTGCGCCAGTCGATCCGCTCCAGCGTCAGGAATCCGCGATTAAACCAGGAAGTCAGTAAATGCGCCAGATCCGCCGCGATCTGCGCGTGCGCCGCCCGCCGCGTCGCATCCGGATCCGTCTCCCCCGCCAGCAGGTCCGCGCGCATGTCCACCAGCGCCCGCGTCCCCCCCGGAGCGATGTTCAATCTGCGGAACAACTCTTGCCGCGGAGGCTCCACCATCTTTTGCAGCCGCGCTAGCGTCTCCGCCGACGGATTCGACCGGTACGCATCCCCCGCGCGTCCCACCTCTTGCGGATTGGGCGAAAAGTCCTCGATCAGCGACTTGAAAAATTGCTCCCGGCTCTCCGCATCCAGCGCCTTGTACCCAGCCAGAATCCGCGTCGCGATCCGCGTGCCGGAGACATCCCCGCGCTCGGACATCAAGTCATGACAGTCGGCAATCAGCTTTTGGTGTGTTCGGGACGGGGCGCGTGCGGGCTTGGCACCCGGTGCTTTCGATCCCACCAGACGTCTGACGAGGCTGAGAAGCATTTCCTCTACCGCCTTCCTGCACTCCCATCGGCATAAGGCAGCATCGCCGATAGTACCAGCATATCTGGATATCGGGTACGTGCACAGGGCCCGGTTTGATAGAGGCTATCAGGACTCTTGATGGAACGTTTCCGTCACTCACGTGCTAGCGTGATACCGATGCCTACTCTTCAGGAGCACTTCGGTCAAATCGACATCTACCTCTTTGACCAGCTCCTCAAAGGCCGCATCGCCCCCGGCATGCGCATCCTCGATGCCGGCTGCGGCTCCGGCCGCAACTTGGTCTACTTCCTCCGCGAAGGCTATGAGGTCTACGCCGCCGACGCCGACCCCGCCGCTCTCGACAGCGTCCGTTCCCTCGCCCTGCTGCTCGCCCCCGCCCTCCCGTCCTCCAACTTCCGGGCAGAAGCCATCGAGCAATTGTCTTTCGACACCGCCAGCGCCGACGTGGTCATCCTCAGCGCCGTCCTCCACTTCGCCCGCGACGATGCCCACTTCGACGCGATGCTCCATGGTGCCTGGCGCATCCTCAAACCCGGAGGCCTCTTCTTCTGCCGTTTGGCCTCCACCATCGGCATTGAGGATCAAGTAAAACCCCTCCATGGCCGCCGCCACGGACTGCCCGACGGCTCCGAGCGCTACCTCGTCGACGAATCGTTTCTCCTCGCCGCCACCCAGCGCCTCGGCGCGCAGTTAGCCGACCCCTTGAAAACCACCGTAGTCCAGAACCAGCGCGCCATGACCACCTGGGTCCTGCGCAAGCTCCCCGCCTGACCGGCGCCCTACTCCGGAGCGCTCGTAGGTGGCGTCACCCCGTTCAACCTCAAGTACACCGCCATATACCCGTACATCTCATTCGAGTGCCGAACCAGGTTATACAGCGTCGCCAGCCGGGATCGCGTGGCCTCCGGCGGAAACGGCCCGCCCAGCCGCGAATTAACCTTCTCCATCGCCGTCGCATCCGTCAGCGCATCGAACACCCGGTCGCACGCCTCGAACGCTTGCTTCAGCGCCGCCACCAGCTCCGCCTTCGTCGTCATCGGAGCCCCACCCAACGTCTTATTCTCCCCATTCAGCGACGAGCAAATACTCAAATTCGCTCCCGCAATATGCGCCATTCTCCGGGCAAACGTCTCCACCTCCGGCGTCGGCTTGAAACTGTACTTGTCGGCAGGCATCTTGTCCGCCATCTTTGTGAGGTTCGTCTTCACGGTGTTGTACATAAACCGGACTTCCCCGCTCAGCGGATTCGCCGCCTGCCCCCACAACCCGCACGCCCCGCCCAGAACCAACGCCATCAACCTCTTCATCCCGCTACCGCCCCTGCGCCGCCTCGCGCATCTGCTCCGTGTGCCGCCGCCCATGCCCCACGATCAGCAGGATCGCCTCCACCCCGTTCAGCGGACCCATCACCGGATGGTTCGCACTCCGCGTCAGCAAATTCGCCCCCTGCTCCGCCGCGTACCGGACCGTCTCATCCCGAGCCGCGTTAAAATCCGCCAGCCCCTCCGCGAGACCCGCATGCTTTCCCGCCGGAAGCACCGCCTCCGGAGCCGTCCTCTTGCTCTCCCGGTTCTCCACCCGGTGCTTCAGCGCGGCTTCCTTCTCCGCATCCCGATCCACCGCCGCCCCCGGCTCGGACGCCTTCACAAACCCCAAAAACCGCCTCTCGACGAAGGCCACATGCTCCAGACACTCCAGCACGGACCACCGCTCCGGAGCCGGCCGCTTCCGAGCCTGCTTCTCCGTCAGCCCGCTGATCGTGTCAACCAACTCCGTGCGAGAGCTTTCCAGCAGTCCCGCGATATCCTGCATTTCTTGAGGTGCCATACGGAAGCAGTGTATCAGCAGGAGTGGCACAAGCTTCAGCCTGTGGTTTTCTGCGAGTCAAACCCCGCTTGGAAGAGCGAGGATCGCCCTCCAGCGACCGCCTCAAGAAATACATCACAAATACCCATAAATTCTGATCGCATTACTCACGCAATCACGCTACAATCAGTCCAACGTCGCCGCCCGATGCGCCTCGCTGCTCTTCTCCTCGCTTGCCTAGCCCTCTGCGGCTGCGGAGGCGCTCTGCGCAGCCAGCCGCCCGCCCCCAAGTGGACCACCGGATTCTGGTTCTGGCAAGGCAGCTCCGCTAGCGTTTCGCCCTCCGCCCCACCCGTCGACGCCCTCTATTTCCAAGCCGGTGAAATCGACGGTGGCCCCGGCCAGTATCGGCAGGAATGGAGCGTCTACGCCAATGTCCCCGGCGACCTTCCCCCCGCCGCCGAATACTGGATCGTCCTCCGCTTCAATAGCCAGTCCGTCCCGGACGTACAGGTCGCCCCCCTCATCGCCCGCCGCATCTCCCAGCTCCGAGCTGAAATGCAGCAACAAAATCGCAACCTGGCCGGCATCCAGCTCGATATCGATAGCCCCACCCGAGCTCTTCCCCAATACGCCACCCTGCTCCACGAACTCCGCAAAAACCTCGCCCCTGGAATCGGGATCTCCATCACCGCCCTGCTCGATTGGTTTCGCGACGGCACTGCCATCGGAGACGTGATCAAAGAGGTCGACGAATTCGTACCGCAGTTTTACGATCTGAACGACCCGCACGCATTCCGCAATGGCATTGCCGCCGAAATCGACAGCGCCAAGTGGGGACCCGCCTTCGCCCGTTTCGGCAAACGTTTCCGCATCGGCATCTCCACCTTCGGCCGCGCCCGTTCCTTGTCGCGCGAAGATGCCACTCAAAACGGAACGAGTGCCGCCATTGCGAGAATCTACGGCGATCTCGCCCCCGTCGACGTCGCCTCCAACTCCGCCTTCACCCTCCGGACCTCGCACAACGATGCCGGTGAACTCGTCCTAACTTACCGAGCAACCCGCAAAGTCACCATCGGCTACAACCAATTCGACCCCGGCGAAGGCGTCCAATTTATCCTTCCCACAGCCGAGACAGTCCGCTCCGCCGTCGAAAGCGCCAAGCAAATCAAGAACTGCGCCGGAGTCGTCTTCTTCCGCTGGCCCGCCTCGAACGAAACCCTGGCGATGCTTCCCGAAGAAGTCCTCGCCGCCGCCAACGGCATCGTCCCGCCAAGCAGACAGGACACCCTCGAACTCTCCGACGGCCACTGCGCCGCCGTCCACTGCACCGACGTCGTCCTCATCAGCGCGAAGCCCCTCCAGCCCGCCGCACTCCGCTACCACATCCATAGCTCCGCCGAGCTCGAGTACTTTCTCCCCGAGGACCGCATCCCTATCCACATGTCCGGCTCCTCCGACCTCGAACTCTCTCTCCCGCCCTACGCCGGCCGCCGCCGCATGTACCTCGGCCGAGCCGTCACCCTGAAACCCGCCCAGTTCACCCTACAGCCCACCCCATGAAACCCGCGCACCGCATCCTTCGATACAGCTCCGCCCTTTTCTTCACCCTGGCCCTCGTCTGGGCCTGCCCCTTCGACGACACCCTGCGCGAATATCTCGACGCCCACTTCTGGCTGCCCTTTTCCAAATTCCCCAATGCCTTCGCCAAGCGCAACGTCCGCCGAGTCTCCGCCCCCTACGCCGGCATGCGTAAAGCCGAAGGCACTTCGCCGCTCGATAAGTTGCGCGACGCCTATCAGGAGATCTCCCAGCCCTCCTCGGCCGATTTCGACTTCACCAAGCTCCAGGAATCCCTAACCGCCGCCCGCGCCGACCAATCCTTGTCTCGCAAAGACCGCGAGGAAGTGGACCTCATCGACGCCAAAATCGACATGCGCCGCGGCGAGCCCGACGCGCCCGACCCGCTCCGCACCGCCAAGTCCAAGCTCCAGCAATTCCTCAAAACCGCCCGCACTCCCGAGTTCCTCAGCGAAGCCCGCGGTTGGCTCGCCCACGTCGACTACCTGCTGGGCGACCAAACCGCCGCGGGAAAAATCTACCTCGACGAATTGAACCGCCCCGGCTCCAACCTCAGCCAGGAAACTCTGCTCAATTCCCTCCACATGAACTATGGTTACGATGGCGGGTCCGAATTGCTCGAACATCTCGAAGAGTACTTTGACACCCCCGAGCACGCAGCCTTCGCCATCCAACTCGCCACCAACCCCCACTGGGAGAATGGTCCCGTCCGCTATTACGAGCACGAACCGCGACTGGACCGAACCACGCCAGCGTCGCCCCGCATTCAGGCTCTACTCGAAAAACACAGCGACCTCCTGAAATCCCAAGCGGGAGCCAACGCCCTCGCCCTACTCGGCATGCGAGCCGCCCTGCGCGCAGGCGATCCGCCCGCCGCTCTCAGAATCGCCGAAATGGTTCCCGCCGGTGCCGACGTCCGCACCGAACCCGACTTCTTCTGGATGCTAGCCTCCTCCCACTTCCTCTCGCGCGACTTCAGCGCAGCCGAGCAACCCCTCCTCGACCTCTTTCGGTCCTCCCGCTCTACCCCGAGCCAGAAATCCGCAGCCGCCTACGGCCTCTGCGGCGTCTATCGCAAAACCGGCAACACCATCGAACAGATCCGCTTCGCCCTCTGGCTCCGCTCGACCGGCCTCGCCACGGACTTCCCCCAACTCGCCGATCAGACAATATATTGGGCCACTTCCGGCTGGGACCTCAGCCTCCTCCTCGACACTGAAGCCCCACTTGAGGCCCTGCAAGCCTTCCTCGATAAATACCCCACGATCAAAGACGTCCGCATCGTCAAATACGCCCTGGCCGTCCGCCTCACCCGAGCCGAACGCTACGACGAAGCCTCCCAGCTGTACCAATCCATCAACGCCTTCGCCCGAGCCGGGCGAATGCGCCAGCTAGCCGCCCTCCACCACGAAGCCACCCGAACCGACCTGCCGCCCGCCCAACTCCAGGAAGCCAAATACAAAGTCGCCGCCTTCTTCCGCTCCCACCCCGACGGAATCTTTTTCAATGACAACCTCTGGCAAGGCCTCCAGCGCTACGCCCTCTATGGCGACAAAGACAGCCACTTCACCCGCGAGGAACGCGAAGCTCAAATCACTGCCGAGCGCAAACTCAAAGACGACCAGGAGGAGCGCTGGCGAGCCTACCAAATCCTCCGCGGCGTAGTTCAGGACGCCGGCGAAACCGACCTCGGCCGCAAAGCCGCCCAACTCGCCATCCAATGCGTCCGCGGCATTTCTCGCGAGCGCTTCGGACGCGAAGACGACCTCCGCGACGCCGACATCGAACTCTCCAAGTGGCTCCGCCAGCCGTAATCCCTCCCGTGGATGCACCCATCCCAGACTGCAAGCGGATGAGATGAGGCAGATCAAAATCATCGTCGAACGCCACGCCGACGGCTACGTGGCCTACCCACTCGGCATTCAGGGCACCGTGGTCGGCGAAGGCGCCACCTACGAGGAAGCCCTCGCGGACGTCCAATCCGCAATTCGATTCCACATCGAAACCTTCGGCTCTGAGGTTCTCGCGGAAGATTCTCCGCTGCTCAATGCTTTCATCGCGGAAGCCATCATCCCGGCATAATGCCGAAATTCCCCGTCGATGCCTCGAAATCTCGGGTAATCGCTGCCTTTAGATTTCAGTTAGTCCGCGAAGCCGGACACTCGTTGTAGGGCCGGCCTTTCAGGCTGCAGCCGAGCTTCTGCTCGGCTCCGTTGCCCTCTATCTCGTCGAGCCGTTTCGCACGACCCAAGTAACCCCCCGATGCTTATCCAGTTTCCCGCCGCGATTTTGAATGCGCCAGCATTCACGCGGGCAAGCTATAATAAGCGATTTGTGTCAACTCGAGCCAGCCTAATAATCGCCACTTTTTTCCTTTTCGTGCGTCTCTCTTCAGGGCAAGCCACCCTATTCACGCTCGGCGGCACGTACCCCATTCCAACAGACGCCTTCCAGACTCCGCCGAGTCCTTCTATGGCCGTTGGGGATTTCAATGGGGACGGGAAGCTTGACGTTATTACGAGAAGCAGCACAGGCCTTTCGCTTCTTCTGGGCGATGGTTCAGGACATTTCTCGGCGTCGCCCGCAGGTCCGATACCCTTGCCGACGGGCCCGAATGCCGTTGCAACCGGAGATTTCAACGGAGATGGAAACCTGGATCTTGCGGTAGGTGACATGAGCGATACACACATCCTACTCGGCAACGGGTCCGGGGGATTCACGCCAGGACCAGCGATCATTCCGTCCAACTTTCACATTGGTGCCGTTGCCCTCGCGGTTGCCGATCTGAACCATGACGGTAAGCAGGACCTAATGTTCTCGTCCCGTGGCCATCTATACGTCGCACTCGGCGATGGGGCAGGTGGGTTCCAGCTAAATTCCCTAAATGGGTTCGGTGTACCGTATTCGTATTCAGTGGCCATCGCTGATTTCGATGGTGACGGCAACGTGGACATGGCGTTCGCGGGCTTCCAGAACCTGGGCGGAGGCCAAATCGAGGGTTGGAGCAACGCAGGATTAGTTCCGGGGAGCTTCTTATTCGCTCTCGGCTCTGACCCCTTCTTTAACAGTAGCCCTTACTCAATCGCCGACGGAGACTTCAATGGAGACGGAAAGATCGACCTTATTACAACTGAGTCCCCTGGCAACTTCGGGCAATACGCTGTCGTGTGGCTACAATCCGGCAGCGCTCAGGGCGGATTTCTGACCTTCACGCCACAGAGATTTCCACTTAACTCCCTCGCGCCTTCCGTTGTAGTGGCCGATTTCAATGGAGATGGCAAGCTCGACTGGGCCACCGCGAACCTTCTCGGGAACGTAACCGTTGAGTTGGGCGATGGAGCGGGCGGTTTCACCCCCGCTGCTGGCAGCCCGTTCGCGGTGGGGGGCCAGCCGTTTTCAATCTTGGCACGAGATCTCAACGGGGACGGAAAGCTGGATCTGTTAATTGATACCGGTATCGGCGTCGCGGTGTTAGTGAATAGCGTTTCCTCAGGGGCAGGCCAGCAGGCGCAGGTGATTCAGTTCTTTATTCCTCAGAGCCAGGCTATTTCGCCAACGCCTTTTACCATCACGGCTACGGCAAGCTCTGGGCTCCCGGTGAGCTTCGCATCCGCGACCCCCGCCAACTGCACGGTTTCAGGCAACAGCGTGACGATGGTCCTGGTGGGTACGTGCACGATTACCGCGAATCAACTGGGGAACTCAACCTATAGCGCCGCCCCCGCTGTAAACCAGAGCTTCAACATCGTTCGGGCAATGCAATTCATCAGTTCCCCTCCGGTCGCCAACCAGCTCCTGGGCACCCCCCCGTTCATTCTCGTCGCAACGGCGAGTTCTGGCTTACCGGTCACGTTCGCGTCCCAGACGCAGGGGATTTGCACCGTCTCCGGCAGCACTGTCACTCTTGTCGCCACAGGCGCATGCATGATCGGGGCTTCCCAGGCGGGAGACTCAAACTACTATCCTGCGATTTCCCAGTCGATAGGGTTTTTCGTGCAAGTCGCACAAAGCATTACTTTTGCTCCCCTGAACGACCGTACCCTCGGAACGCCCGCGTTCTCAGTCAATGCAATCGCGAGTTCGGGGTTGCCCGTTACCTTTTCTTCGAGCACCATCGGTGTCTGCCAAGTCACCGGCGGGAACGTGACACTTGTCGCAGTCGGAACATGCTCGATCACGGCGAGTCAGGCCGGCAATCCGACCTACGCTCCCGCGCCGCCCGTCACTCAGAGTTTCAACGTCACCGCGGGCCAAACGCAACAGACCATCACCTTCGGACCCCTGCCGAACCGCGCGCTTGGGACTGGACCGTTCACGATCAGCGCCATTGCTTCCTCGGGACTCCCCGTCAGCCTCAGTTCGTCCACGCCCAATGTTTGCGGTCTCAGCGGGACCTCTTGTTTATTCAATGGGCTGGCACTTGCACGATCACCGCGACCCAACCGGGAAACGCAGCCTACAGCCCCGCGACTCCGGTAACGCAGAGTTTCACCGTTACGTCTTCGCTGCAAAGCCAGACCATCACGTTCGGCTCTCTTGCCAACCAGACTCTCGGCACCCCTCCTTTTACGATCAGCGCTACAGCAAACTCGGGCCTACCCATCAGTTTCACTGCCTCCCCGCCTACAGTTTGTTCTGTCTCGGGGAACACAGTCACGTTGGTCGGGACAGGCGTTTGCAACATCACGGCGGCCCAGGCGGGTAACGCGACCTATGCCGCTGCCACGCCCGCCGTCCAGAGCTTTGCCGTTACCGCGCCCGGGCAAACATCTCAAACCATCACTTTCGACGCTCTTGCCAGTAGAACCTTCGGGGCCCCGTCCTTTACCATCAGCGCGACGGCTAGCTCGGGGCTCGGTGTCAGCTTCTCCTCGACGACCCCTTCCGTGTGCTCGGTTTCAGGCAACACTGTGACGATCCTCGCAGCGGGAACCTGTTCGATCACTGCGACGCAATCGGGTAGCGGAAGCACCGCCGCGGCTGCTCCGGTTACCCGGAGTTTCTTGGTCAGCCCGGCGGCGCAGACCATCACCTTTCAAGCCATCGGCCAGCATCGAGCGTCCGACGCATCCTTCGCGCTTCAGGCGACGGCGAGTTCGGGACTGCCCGTCACTTTTACAGTTGTGTCAGGACCAGCCACCATCAGCGGAGGAACGCTCGCGATCGCGGGAGTCGGTTCGATTATGGTCCAGGCCGATCAAGCGGGATCCGGCAACTACACCCCTGCCGCGCCCGTCAGGCAAACCTTCACCGTGATCCTCGCCCAGCCCGTAATTGGATCGATTCTAAATGCGGCGTCCTACGCTTCCGGCGTGCTGGCGCCAAATTCCTACATGGCCGCGTTCGGAATCAGCTTTGAGGCGCCGACAACATCGGGCGATCCGGGACCCGTCACAGTGGCCATCTCCGACGCGCAAGGGCACGAAGGTACGGCGCAACCTTTCTACACCGGATTTGGACAGATCGATTTCCTCGTGCCACCGGGGCTGGCTCCGGGTTCAGCCTCGGTCACTCTGATCAACGCAGCCGGGCCATCCGCGCCGTTCTTGGTCGCCATCGGGCGAACCTCTCCCGGACTATTCACCGCCGATGCCAGCGGTAGAGGAGCGCCGGCAGGCCAGATCCTTATCCTGGCCGCGGACGGAACTCGAAGCACCCTTCCGGCAGCGCAATGTCTAACAGCGCCTCTATCATGCTCCACAGTGGCGATCACATTCGCACAAGGCTCGCAAGTCTACCTGGTTCTCTACGGCACAGGCATCCGCGACGGGAGCAAGTTTTCGGTCATGATCGGCAACACGCCCGCGCCCGTCATCTATGCGGGACCGCAAGGAGATTTCCCGGGATTGGATCAAGTGAATGTCAGTCTTCCACCCACACTCGCTGGAAGTGGCGAGGTTGACTTGGCACTCACCGTCGACGGGACAGCCGCGAACACGTTAAGGGTCCGGTTTCAATAAGCCGGCGACTGCAGACAAACCGTTCCCCTCCGCCGTCGAATAAGATCTCCCGTCCCTTCAACGTCTTAGCGCTTTCACTCCCCGTCCGCCCTCGCCGCCCCCGCTTACCCTAAGCGCATCATGGCAACCCAACGTGAAACCCTCGCCACCCCAGCCACCCCCCTCAAAGCCACCGCCTCCCACCCCGCCTTCGCCTCCACCATCCTCCTCCACGGCGAGTCCGCCGACCGCTTCAACGACCTCGCCTCCGCCCTCCTCCTCCAGTTCCAGCCCCGAAACTCCGCCGAAGCCTTCCTGGTCCAAATCATGATCGCCACCCGCTGGCGACTCCTCCGCCTCTGGGGCATCGAAACCGCCGGCTTCCAGCTCGAAATGGCCCGCCAAGCCGAATCCCACCCGGCCCTCACCACTGGACCCGTCATCGCCGCCGTCGCCTTCCAACACCTCGCCGACCACTCTCGCTCCCTCGCCCTCCTTCATCGCCTCGAGACCGCCTACTTCCGCGAGTTCAACCAGGCCCTCGCCGCGCTCCAGAAACTGCGCCAGCACCCCGACCCCTCAGCCCCATATCCCGACATCCGTCTGGACACAGAAACCTGGGAATCAAGTTTTCAAGCCGAACCCAATTCCCCGCCCGCAGCGCACGGCCATCCCGCCTCCAACGGCATAACCCATGAGTCGGTTACGCGTCCCTCCCCCTCCCGAACTCGAAGAAGGAAGGCGGAGCCAATCCACCGCGCAACCCAATCGCCCCCATCCCCTCAACACAGGACTAGCGCCGCGCCCGCCCCACGCAGTAATCTTTATGGGGGATCATCTATGACCACAAAACTCCGCCTCACCGTTACCGCCGCCTGCTCGCTCCTGGCCCTCGCGTCCGTGCAAAGCCACGCCCAGGCTCAAGCCCCCAAGGCCCCACGGCGAACCACACCAGCCCGCTCCATCTGCGGACGCATCTGCCTCGAATCGATGATCGGCACCTACCTCACCGCGCTCGCCGCGCACGACGCCAGCCTCCTCCCCGCGGGCCCCGATGTCAAATACTCGGAGAACGACCAGCCCCTCCCCCTCGGCACCGGAGAATGGCAAGTCGCCGGACCCTCCGGCCGCTACCGCCACATGTTCTCCGATCCCCAAACCGGAGAGGTCGCCGCCATCACCACCATCACGGAACATGGCGTCGGCGTCATCTATGTCGTCCGCCTCAAAACCAGCGGCGGCCGCATCTCCGAAATCGAAACCCAGATCACGCGCGACCCCGGCGGAGCCGCCCGCTACGAAATGATGGGTGAGCCGGAGGCCGTCTGGCTGGAACCGGTCATGGCCAACCAGCGCATCTCTCGCGACAAGCTCATCACCCAGGCCGACAAATACTATACCGGCATGGAGCGCAACAACCCCAAAGGCGACTACTCCTTCTTCGACAAAGACTGCAACCGCCTCGAAGACGCCACCCAGACCACCAATCTCCAAACCAAGCAGGCCTACGGTCATTCCAATGACACGGACTTCTCCTCGCTCACCTGCGAAGCCCAATTCCAGACCGGCTTCCTCGGCTTCGTCACCAAAATCCGCGAGCGCCATTACCTCGTCGATGAGGAACGTCAAGCCGTCTTCGCCGTCACCACCTTCGATCACAACGGCACCGTCCGCACCCTGCCTTCGGTGAACGGCAAGTCTTCGCCCATCCCCGCCTACTTCGATATCCCGCGCACCCTCCACGCCAGCGAAGCCTTCCGCCTTAAAGCCGACAAACTCTTCCGCATTGAGATGACTCTGACCGAAGTGCCCTACGGCATGAGCTCGCCCTTCCACAAAGGAGCCCCCGTGGACCTCTCCGGCTCCGGCACCGCCACCACCGCCCCGAACCCCTGCAACCGGGCCTGCCTCGACGGCGTAACGGATCAAGTCCTCCAAGCCATGCTCGCCCACGATGCGTCGAAGCTCCCTCTCGCCAAAGGCGTGCGTTATTCCGAAAACGGCCAGTTCCTCGCGCTCAATGACGGACTCTGGCAAACCGCCGGAAAAATCACCACGCCCGCCGCGGGAACATATGCCACCCGCCTCGCAGACCCCGCCAGCGGCACCGCCGCCTACTGGGGCATCACCAATGAAAACGGCACCACCGGAGTCCTCGCCCTCCGCGTCAAGCTCGCTGCCGGAAAAATCACCGAGATCGAAGCCATCGATATCCGGGAAGAATCCCAAGGTCCCCGCGGAGGCACCATGACCCTGATGCGCCCGCCCCTGCCCGTTGAGCTCAAGCCCGCCTCGCTCGGCGCGCTCGATTCCGCCTTCCTCACCGCCAAAGCCGGAGCCATCCCGCCCGCCCTCATTACCGCCTACTTCGACGCGCAACAACAGCACTCCTCCAAGAGTGTGAAGTTCACGCCGGCCTGCGTCCGCCGCGACAACGCGGTCCAGGAGCCCTCCAGTTGCGCCGCCCAAATGGACACGCAGGAAAAGGACGGCCAGCGCCCGCTCGCCAACGGCCTCTACCTCCACACTTCCACCGTCCGCGACCGCCGCATTCTCGTCTCCGATCCCGACCGCGGAGTCGTCCTCGCCGTCGCCATGATCGACAACACCGGCAAAGTCACCGCCGACCTTCCGCCGAATCAGCTCGTGCCCAGCACCTACATGGTTCCGCAGCTTCTCAAGATCGACAACGGAGCCATCTCCCGCGTGGAGAGCCTCATCAAATGGATGCCCTTCGGCTACACCGCAGCCTGGGCGCAGCGGTGATCCCGGCAAAGCATCACCGCTCCCGGTGCTGGCCTATAAAGTTGCATGCAAAGTTGCGTATAAAATGGATGGGTCTTATGAAACGCACTAGCAAACTTTGCTTTGCCCTCGCACTGGCCGCGGCCACGCTCTTCGCGCAGCGCCCCGCCGACATGCAGGGCCTCGCCCTGGTCGGACACAACGTCGCCGACCTCGAACGCTCCATCAAGTTCTTCGAAGCCGTCGCCTTCAAGGTCGTCGACGGACCCACCACTTGGGCCGTCGATAAGGAAGTCAACAAGCTCGGCAACACCCCCGGAGCCGAATCCCGCACCGCCACCCTGCACGTGCAAAGCTCCGTCTCCGATGTCCCGTTCACCCTCGTGCTCCGCCAATACCGCGGCATTGAGCGGCAGGATTGGAGCAAACTCACTTCCTGGAATCTCATGGCCGCGCATATCGACCTCACCGTCGACGGCAACGTCAGCGACCTTCTCGATAAGCTCGAAGCCCAGAAGCTTCTCGTCATGCCGGAAGTCCAGGGCCTTCCGAATCCGCGCACCCAGCCCGGCTTCCGCCGCTTCGCCTTCATCCAATCGCCCGACGGCCTCACCCTCGAATACTTCAGCAAGCCCATCCCGAAGCCCGGCGATCCTCCTCCGGCCCCCACCGTCTCCAACTCCACCGCCACCGCGCAGAACATCGATCGCCTCGGCAAGCAGGCTGGCTTCAATCACTACGCCTACAACATCATCGATCCCCAAAAAGCCCAGGACTTCTACGTGAAGGTGCTCGGCGGCGACTATCCTCCCATCGAAGGACTCGGCGGCGCTCAGGTCATGCTCCACGGCTGGTTCCCGCAAGCCGCCACCGCCAACAACCTCCGCGTCGAGCTCATCTACTTCGCCCTGAACAAAGGCAAGACCGCGCCGCCGATCAAGTTCCAGGACATCAACGCCGACTACGGCGGCTTCCAGACCACCGACATCCAAGCCGCTTACGCCCGAGCCAAAGCCGCCGGCG
Organism: Bryobacteraceae bacterium; assembly: GCA_036498815.1. GTDB lineage: Bacteria > Acidobacteriota > Terriglobia > Bryobacterales > Bryobacteraceae > Palsa-187. Next base: position 284,584 of record DASYET010000056.1, read on the forward strand.
CCGTCACTGTCTCCGACGGCGGCATCATCGACTTCCATAAAGGCAAAGCCGTCGTGATCCGCGACCCCGACGTCGGAGGCTACATCATGCTCTGGCAGCCCCCGAAATAGAATTGGTGTACCCTAGTCCCTAATATGCGCCCGAGCGGCGGCAATCCAAGGAGAATTTCGATGAATCGTTCCACCTTTACCTACCTCGCCCTCGCCGGCGCCCTGCTGGCCCCGGCCGCCGCCTACGCCCAGGTCTCGTGCACCCGCGAAGGACTCAAGGCCGCCGCCGATCTCTACGTCGCCGCCCAAACCAAAGGCGATCCCTCCGGCCTCCCGCTCGCCAAGGGCCTCGGCTACATCGAAAACTTCAAGCCCACCAATATCGACGAGGGCCTGATCAAGAAGCCCATCAAGCTCGATCATCAGCGCACCCTGATCGACACCGCCACCTGCCAGACCTTTACCGAAATGATCTCCGCCGACAAGGCGGCCCCCTACGCCTTCGGCACGCGACTCCGCGTGAACCACGGACTCATCGCTGAAATCGAAATGATGTGGACCACCACCGGCTATTGGGGCTTCAACGCCGACGCGTATCTGAAGTACGCCTCCGCGGAGGAGTGGAACACCATCCCCGCCGCCAAGCGCGACACCCGCGACACTCTCGAAGCCGCCGCCAACGCCTATCTGGATGCCTTCCTCGAAGGCAAGGGCGACCTGGTCCCCTGGGGCTATCCCTGCAACCGCACCGAAGGCGGCATGCACACCGGTAAAGGCGCGGCCGACGATTCCTGCCAGGTCGGCGTCCCCAGCGGCGTCAACATCTCCAACCGCCACTTCGTCGTCGATGAATCCATCGGAGCAGTCGTCGCCTTCTGCACCTTCGGAGCCGGCAACGCCTCCGGAGGCAGCGGAGCCCCCGATACCCACCTCTTCCGCGTGGAAAACGGCAAGCTCCGTTACGTCCACACCCTGACCCACTTGCTGCAAGCCAACGGCCCCGGCCGCGGAGCCGCGCCAAACCAAGGCAAAGCCGCACCCACGAACAACAAGCAGTAGCCCGCCGAGACCGGAGCGTGCGCCCGTGCGAAGATTCATCCTCACCGGCGCACCCGGCTCCGGCAAGACTGCCATCCTCCGTCAACTGCAACTCGACGGCTTCAGCGTAATAGAAGAAGCCGCCACCGACATCGTAGCCGCCGGCTTGGCCCAGGGATCGCAGCCCTGGACCGATCCCTCCTTCATCGACACCATCGCCCGCCTGCAAAAGGACCGCCAACTCCAAGCGCAATCCACCGACATCCAATTCCACGACCGCAGCCCCGTCTGCACCGCCGCCCTAGCCACGCACCTCGGCTACCCGATTTCCCCCTTCCTCGCCGCCGAACTCCAACGCATCCAGCAGGAAGCCATCTACCAGCCCCAAGTCTTCTTCATCCGCAACCTGGGCTTCGTCACACCCACCGAAGTCCGCCGCATCACCCTAGAAGACACCCTGCGCTTCGAGCAGATCCACGAACAAACCTACCGCGCCCTCGGCTTCCAACTCATCTTCATCGACCCCGCCCCCGTCGCCGCCCGCGTCGCTGCCATCAAAGCCACGCTCCCCGCGCCCGAGCGATATAATCCGATGCGATGAGAAAGAAAACCGCTTCCCGCCGCAAATTCCTCGGCGCCACCGCCGGATTCGCCGCCTTCGCCGCCGGACCCACCACAGCAGTGGTGTCGGCCCAAGCACTCCCCGCCGAAGAAACCCTCATCCTCACCAACGGCCGGATCCACACCCTCGACGCCGCCAACACCGTCGCGACCTCCGTCGCCATCCGCAATGGACGGTTCCTCGCCCTCAACGCGCGAGCCGCCGCCGGACCCGGCGTCCGCATCCTCGACCTCAAGGGCCACACCGTCGTCCCCGGCCTGGTCGAGCCGCACATCCATAGTGTGAGTCTCGGCAACCGCCCCGGCTATCACACGATTCTCGAAAACACCACGTCCCTCCGCGAAGTCCAGGAAGCCCTCGCCGCGCGCCGCAAGGATACGCCCGCCGGAGCCTGGATCACTTCGATGGGCGGCTGGCATCCCAACCAGTGGGCCGAGCATCGCCATCCCACCCTCGCCGAACTCGACCAAGCTGTCCCCGACCGCCCCGTGCTTCTCTATGAGCGCTTCACCGGCCCCTGCGCCACCAACAGCCTCGGCAAAGCGTTCTTCGATGCCGCCGACGCCGCGCCTCCCGTCCATCCCGATATCAAGAAGATCAACGTCGCCGCCAACGGAGCCATCGCGCCCACCAGCCAGGCCGGCGGCGGACCCTCCGCCTCCGCGCTGTTCCTCCTGCGCCGCATCCAAACTTTCGCCGACCGCAAGCGCAGCATGCTCGACATGATGAATTACTCCGCCAGTGTCGGCCTCACCACGCATCTTGATCAGGTGCTTTTTCCCACGCCCGGCCCGCTCCATCCGAACCAGATCCTCTCCAATCTCGATCAGTACAAGATGTACGATCCCTGGCTGGAACTCCACCGCGAAGGAAAATCCATCATCCGCTTGCAGATGAATTTCCTGCAAAACCAGACCGACCCCAACCTGCCGGAGCTCAAGGAGCGCCTCCGCAATCAATTCCAATTCTTCGGCGACGACATGATGCAGACCGGAGCCATCGGCGAGTGGGCCGCCCCTCTCACCAGCGGAGCCGTGTGGAGAGAAGCCCAGCATCTGGTCGCCGAAGCCGGATGGCGCAACGAGAACGCCGTCCAGAACCTCGCCGGACTCACCCAAGTCGTCGAAGCCTACGAAGCCGTCAACAAGGAATTCGACATCACCCAGAAGCGATGGGTAGTCCACCACGTCCCGCAAGTAAACGCCGACCTTCTGACTCGCCTCAAGGCCCTAGGCTGCGGCGTCGAGATGGGAGCCTTCCGTTGGGTCACTTCCTCCGATCCGAAGGTGGTCGCCGGCCCGCAGTTCCGCACCATCATGGATCACGGCGTCCAAGTCGGTATCCACGGCGACGGAGTCCACATCGCGCCCTTGAACCCGTGGCTGCACATCTACTACGCCACCACCGGCGTGAACTCTTTCGGCGACAAGGTCAATCCCAATCAGCAACTCACCCGCGCCGAAGCTCTGCGCCTCTTCACCCGAAACAATAGCTGGTTCCTGCGCATGGAAGAAAAAATCGGCTCCATCGAGCGCGGCAAGCTCGCCGACCTCGCCGTCCTCGATCGCGAGTACTTCACCGTGCCCGACGCCGACATCAAGAAGATCCGTTCCATCCTCACCGTCGTCGACGGCAAAATCGTGTACGACTCGCGCGCTCTTTGAGCGCCTACTTGTCGTACGGCCAGCCGGTGCCGTTGGTCCCCGGACCGTCCACCGCCTGAGTCAGCGCGATCTTCCCCTCCGCGTTGAACTTGAAAATGTGGACGTCCAGCCAGTCGTCCCGAAGGTTCGTGATCGCCGCGGCCACGCCCATCTCCACGTCCGTCACCGGAAACCGCCGCCGCGGATGCGCATCACCGACGCGCTCCAGAAGCAACCCCCCTTCGCCGTCAACGTCCCGTTCTCCCAACGATTGCAGGGCGTCGCGAACCCCGGATCCACCTTGTGTCCTCGAACATCTGGTAATACTTGTCCGCCTGCCCGTTCAAAAACTTGCGAGTCCGCCGCTGCGCCGCCGGCATCAGCATCGCCCAATCCTGATCCTTCGTGTCCAGCACACCCTGCGGCCTGAACGCGAGATCCCCGGTCCGCGCGATGATCATCTCGATTTCGCTCATCTTGCCGCCCTACGATTTCGACCGCACCGCCATCAGCACCGGACCCGTCTTGCCACCCGCGTTCTCCTCTACCACCGCCTGCGTGAAGGCTGGCAGAACCGCCCGCCGGAGCCACTCTATCCGGGATCTTCCTGGATGCCCTGATCGTGAAGATGCGGCAGGACGGGCGGGTGGAGAACCGCGCGGTTTACGTTGCCATCGGCAGCGATGTGGAAGGGCAGAAGGACGTGCTGGGGCTGTGAACCTCGGCCCACGAAGGCGCGAAGTTCTGGATGCCGGTGTTGACGTACTTGAAGAACTGCGGCATCCTCGATGTCTTCATCGTCTGCGTGGATGGCTTGAAGGGATATCCACACGCCATCGAAGTGGTGTTCCCGCAGGCGCAGGTGCAGCTCTGCATTGTGCATCTGACCCTCGCCGGCCTGAACTACGTCGGCTGGAAAGAGCGCAAGCTGGTAGCGGCGGATCTCAAAACCATTTATCGCGCCACGACGGCAGAGCAAGCGGAGCTGGCGTTGGAAGCTTTCGCCGCCAAGTGGACGTCCGGTATCCCACGATTGCTGCGTTGTGGCAGCGCCACTAGCAACAGGTCACCTCTTCTTCGCCTTCCCCAGCGGTACGGCGGATCAACTACACCACCAGTGTGGTCGAATCGCCGAACATGAGCCTGCGCACGGTTCAGCCAGAGTTTCGATGTTTCGCCGGATGGTAAACGGGTAGCCATGTTCCCGAACTCGGATTCAGCGAGCGGAGCGTGTCTATGGCCGGTTGCCGGCAACTCGGAGAATCTAGCTTAACGATAGAGCGAGGCGTGCCCGCGGGAGGCGGCCATTGCCTGGACGAGAGAGACCTGGGCGGGGTGGCGGGGTTGGAATTGGCTCAGGGTAGAGTGAGGCTCGGACGAACGCTGGGAAGTGGCGCGTGGGCGGATCGTAGAAGGACCTATCGAACAGAGTCTGGGCCGAGCAGACGCTCGAGGGGGCGCCGAACTTGCGTACCAGCAGAGCTTCCAGGTGTGCCGCTTTCCGCGATTGAGCACTGTCTTGGCCGGACCGCCCGAACCTCTCTCTCTCAACTAGCTTGGCTGTGAATGGTTGGGAAAGAAAATCTGCTCGATGGGTTGGCCGAAAACTTCGGCGATCTTGAAGGCCAAGGGGAGGCTGGGATCGTAGCGCCCGGTCTCGATAGCGTTGACGGTTTGGCGCGAGACTCCGAGGCGTGCGGCGAGATCGGCTTGCGAGAGTTGGTAGCGGGCGCGGAGGACGCGGAGTTCGTTTTTCATTAGTACCGGCGCACGAGGTAGCGCAGCCAGAAGGCGCGGATGGGTTCGAGGACGATAAACCAGACCGGGTTGACGGTCCAGCCGGTGAGGTATCCGAATGCGGCCAGGAAACCGAAGGCGCAAAAGCCCGTGAGGTAAGTCAGCGCCACGGCTTCGAGCTGAAGGCGGCGGGCGAGCTCGTCCAGCTCGCCGAGGTATTTCCAAAAAGCCCAGGCGATGAAGGAGAACGCTACGCCGACCAGCAGGTAGTACATGGCCACGAAATCGAAGTTGCGCCAGGATCCGGCGGGAAGGAGAAAGCGAGCGATCAGGAATGAGGCGAGCCATCCGACGCCGAGGAACAGAAAGGCTCCCAGGCAGCGGCGGTGGAAGCAGCGGCCTTCGGCGCTGTTCTTGCCGAAGGTTCCCCAGATGAGGATGCTTCCGAGCGGCCACTTGGCTTCGAGTGAAGGAGGGAGTGGTTCTGGCATGGCTCGATAGTAAAGCAGACTTTTCTATGTGTCAAGCTACATTTACATATTTTGTTGATAAGTAGTACAGTCGGTCGTGACCGAAGGAGGCGCGCTCCGGAGGAAGTTGCGGGGAATGTCCGGGAGTAGGCGGCCATGAGGTTGCCGGCACATGTCTGATGACACTCGACTGCACCAACCGCATTTAAGATCACGGCGGTTTGCTCAGCGAGCCTCTCGCCTGAAAGACAAAGTAGTTCAACAAGACGCCTAGCTCTCAGGACACTAACTGGGGCAGAATAGATGGCGGAGAATCCCCATGCACTCTGCCCGTTTCCTTTTGGCGGCCACCCTTTCGATCGGCTTCGTTTCCGCGCAAACCTGTGACCGAGCCTGCCTCAAGACCACGCTCGACCAGTACATGAACGCCGTCGTCCAACACGATCCGAAAGCGGCGCCGCTCTTTGCCGGATTCCGCCAGACGGACAACGGCGTGGTTGTCCGCCCCGGAGCCGGCACCTGGCAATCGATCACTTCCCTCGGCAAGGTGCAGCGCTCTTACTTCGATGCCGTGAGCGGCCAAGCTGCCTACCTCGGATTGATCGAAGAAGGCCCAGCGACCGACGTCGCGACACTGCGGCTGAAGGTGGAAGACAAGAAGATTACCGAAGCCGAGTGGGTGATGGCCCGCGAAGGCGCCCTCGGGCCCGGCGGCACGAACGGCGGCAATCTGTATAACCTGGCCGGCTTCCTCGCCGAACCGCCGTTGACTCGCACCGTTCCCGTCAATCAACGCGCGTCCCGAGAATTACTGCTCGCCATCGCCAACAGTTACTTCGACGGGTTGACGACGCACGACGGTTCGATCATCATGGCCCACCCGGGTTGTACCCGCAACGAGAACGGGACGCACACCGCGGGTCCGAACCCCAATCCGGACGCTGGCAAGGGAAAAGGCAAGGGCGGCGGCGGGGACTGCACATCGAACCTCACCAATTTCAGCGTCGGCCTCATTTCCGCGCGCCGCTATCCGATCGTCGACGTAGAGCAGCAAGTCGTGCTGGGCATGGGGATCTTCCTGCGCAAGCCCGGCGTGAAGCAGCTCCGGAATCTTCTGGCCGAATGGTTCTTCGTGGAGGACGGACGCATCCGCAACATCTGGGCGTCCATGTTCTATCCCACCAACGATCTTCCGGTCCCGAACTGGCCGCCCTACGATGGCAATCTCCCATTTCCGGCGGAATTTGCAGCCCCGGCTGCCGCTCCTGCCCCCGCCGCGGGGCCCGGACGCGGAGCGCCCAAGTAAAGCACCGACCTAGACGGAAGCTTCACTCCTTCTACCCGTCTGGAAACCCTCCACGGTAATGAGAACGTTCTGTTACGATATTTCCGGGCGGTCAAGCTCAGCGGTAGTTCCAGATGCTGTCTTGTAAGGCCGCTCAGGGCAAAAAAGGGGAATGTCATGAAGCTGAATTGCATTCGTCAGGCAACCGTCCGGGCCGCATTGGGGCTGTGCGTTGTCGCACTGGCAAGCGCGCCGGCTGCGCGAGCCGAAGATAAGATGACGGCGCAGTCCTTGATTGACCGCCAGCTGATCCAGGATCAGATCACGCGTTACTACTACAACTTCGGCAAAGCGGACCGGCAGAGCGAAGAGAGCTTTTATGCCGAGGACGGCGAGTTGATTCTGGGCGCGAAGCACTACAAGGGCAAGGAAGGCATCAAACAGGCATACAACCGCGCCCCCGCTGCGCCCGCAGCTGGTGCGGCCCCCGCGTCTGGAGCGGCGCCTGCTGCCCCCGCGGCACCCCCGCGTGAGAGGACCGCTTTCAACGTGGCCATCGAGAATCCGCTGATCATTGTGCACGGCGACACGGCCACCTCGCAGGTCATTTTCACCGAATACCGGCAGGACAAGGTGGGCGATCCGATGAAGATGACGACTCAGGGCAAGGAATACGCCACATGGGTCAAGGTGAAGGGCCAGTGGCTCTACAAGACCCGCCAGATCGCGAGCGGCAGTAACCCGCCAGAAGGCTGGAAGGAATAGGCACCCGGCGCGTTGGATGCTCTGGCGTCCGAGCCGCCTGCCCGGCGGATTCTCGGAAGCCGGACGTGTCCGTGTCCAACACGAGAGCAGCACCTTAGAATGAGGCATGCGATTCCTCCTTCTTCTCCTCCTCCTCGCTGGAGTTTCTTTCGCAGGCCCATTCACTACCTCGCTCGGCGATTCTTATCCCTACGTCATCTCCGCCATCACCAGCGACTCTGCAGGCAACACGTACGTCGCCGGCAGCCGTCAACTCGCCACCGCTGGGACCGTTACCCTGAACTCATCCACCGGTCTAGGGGCAGGCACCGACGTCTTTGTCTCCAAGCTCGACCCCTCCGGCAACCTTCTCTTCACCGACACTTTTGCCGGCAAAGGCGTTGATACCGGAATCGCCATCGCCCTCGACCCCTCCGGCAACATCTACGTCGGAGGAACCACCACCTCGCCCGATTTCCCGTTGAGCGAAGCGCTGCAAACGCAATCCAACTCCAACGGCACCGGTTTCATCATCAAGCTGACCAACGATGGCACGACCATGCTTTATTCGACTTACTTCGGGGGCGCGCTGGGGGCAAGCTCCGTCTCCGGGCTCGCGACCGACGCGACAGGAAATCTCTACGTCACCGGCCTCACCAGCGCCTCGGATTTTGTGCAGGTCTCCGGGTTGCCCACGGCTCCCTTGACGGCGGTGAATGCATTCGCGGCCATGTCGAACGTCTTCGTCGCCGAGCTCCCGGCGGAAGGAGGAAAGACGCTCTATTCCGGGGAGATCGCGCCCACGGGAAACCAGGCTTTCGCGACAGGCGTGAATCCCGCGCCCGGCATCGCCGTCGATTCCGCGGGGGAAGTGTTCCTCCGGTACAACAATACTTTCAACAGCGGATTCATCGCCAAGATCAACGCAGCGGGTGCGGGCTTCGGGTTCGCACCGCTGACGTTCCCCGCGATCATCGACGCCATCGCGGTAGACACGAGGGGAGACGCGTATTTTGCCACCTATGGCGGCTCTATCGCGAAGCTCGATCCGACCGGCGGAGCAGTCTGGACATTCATTCTGCCGGGAGGCGGAGGTACCAATCCGATCTCTCTGGCCCTCGATGCCCGCGATAACGTGTGGGCCACCGGGACGACTTCCTCGACAACGTTCCCCAACGCCAACGGATGGACCACCGGTTCAGATTTTCTCATCGGAGTAGATTCCAGCGGCGCTCAATCGATTTATTCGGCGCTGTATCCCTCATCCACCGTTGAACAGGCGGTTTCGGTCGATCCCTTCGGTTTGGTCCATGTCGCCGGGACGAACGCCTTGGTCGCCGCCCTGGATCCGCAAGCCGCGCCCGCAAAGAATATTTTCGCGTTTCAAAACGCCTTTGGAGGCAACGCCACGGCCCGCGTCTCGCCCACGGAAGTGGTGGCGATTTACGGCCCAGGCATCGGCCCATCGACCGCCGTGACGGCTACGCCGGCGAACGGTTTCTATCCGGCAACCCTTGGCGGCGTAGAGGTCAGCGTCAACGGCACAAACATTCCGCTGCTGTACGTCTCCGCCAATCAGATCAACGCGGTGCTGCCTATGGAACTCACCGCGAACTCAGCGGCAACGGTTCGCGTCACCAATGGAACGGCGGTCAGTGCCGATTATCCGGTCCGCATTGTTGGTTCTTCACCGAGAGGGAATCCGGCGGTGACCAATCAGGATGGCAGCATCAATTCGATGTCGAACCCCGCGCCGGGCGGCTCCATCGTGACATTCTACGTAACTGGTTTTCAATCGAGTTTTGCTCCGCTCTCCGATGGGCAAGTAGCTACGGTGGCCAACAATGACGCGTGCGCTCTGGAATCGGGATGCGCGATCACGGCGCAGACGGTCGCGTTCTTCCACCTGGGGTCGCTGTCGGTCCCCGCGGCAGTGGTGTACGCGGGCGCAGCACCGGGGATCGTAGCCGGGGTGACGCAGTTCAACGTTCAGGTGGGAACGCCCACGGGGACGTTTGAATTTCTCATGGCGCTGAACGGTTTGTACGGCATCGGAGGGGTCTGGGTCAGCCCGAATTGACCCGCAGGGTAAGCGGCCGAGAGTCCGCGCGCGACGGCCTCACTGCAGCACCGTGACTACATCGGTCGGGGGCGTTGTGGTACCCCCGTAGATGCATACGACGGAGTCGTCCCCGTTGGGAGCCCCCGCAGGAATCGTGAGGTTCAACTGATACAGCCCGGGGCTGATCAAGCCCGCGAAGGCTACCGGGGCGGAGCTTCCTCCCACCGAACACGAGGGCAGGACTGGAAGCGATCCCGATTGGGTGGCCGATCCGTTGATCAGTGCCGTTGACGGCAACCCGAAGCCAACCGCGTACAGAGCCACTATCTCCCCGTGCTTGGCGGGGGTCGAATAACCCGGGTACAAGCTTGCGGCGCCCACCAAGGAATTGTCCCCATGTGTCGCGGCAATGTAGCCTGCGCTGAACAACAGGAACGAGGGCGAGACCGTTTGCAAGCTCACGGAAAACGCCGGACTGGAGGCGCCTCCGCTCGTCACTACCACCGGCACCGGACCCACTGTGTTGTCGAGCGGGGTCAGAATATTGAGTTGGTCCTGAGAACAAGAGGGATCCGTCGCGGCACTGCAATAGAAATAGACGAAGGCCGCTTTGCCGTTAACAGTTACACTGACGCCGTTGAGTTGCGTGGGCATCAGGCCGGAAGCGAAGGAGGGAGCACTGCTCCAGATGGCTCCACTGGCCGGTGTCGTGGTGGGAACCAGGTTGCCGCCCTTGATCACAATAAATGTGTTCTGCGCGATGGCGGTTCCTCCGTAAGCGGTGGTCACGGAAGAAATGGAGGGACCCTCGCTCCTGGCGGCCGCCAGCGCCAGGTTCGTCGCGTCGACGCTGCCCAGTCCCGTAACCATGTCATAGCCCGCTCCGGCGAAGTAACCCATTTGGCCGCTGAAGCATCCGTTCAGTCCCGATGTGCACGGGACCATGTTGCTGCCCAACGTTACGTCGTGAAAAGCGCACGTGGCGGTAACGGAGTAGGTGCTGCAGACGCTGCCGGGCGTGGAAGCCAACCCATACAGAAATGAGTTGATGTTCCCTGCGCCGTTGAGGCCGAGAAACTGGTTAATGAGCAAAATCATTCCGGCAAACACCGGCGTGGCCGCGGAAGTCCCTCCCACCAGCCGGTTCGATCCCGCCTCTACCACGAAGTAGGAATCGTGGATGGCGGATGCGGAGAGCGCCACATCCGGGACAAGACGAGTGCTGCCCGACGGCACCCCCGGCGCGGACTGCCACGAGGGCCGCGGAAAAAAGATGCTCATCCCGCCCCCGCTGGCGGCCAGATGGTTCACTTGGGCCGTATCGTTCCAGCCTGCCTCAGGGATGTAGGAGAGCGCGACGCCATTCGAATTGCTCCAGTAATTGCCGCTCCCATCGGCGAAGGCGGTTCCGCCCACACCGGTGACTTCCGGGATGCTGGCGGGCAGCATCACAGAAATCCCGCTGGCCGCGACCGCTAGTCCCGCGTCGCAACCTGCCGCGCCGTTGTCGCCGGATGCCGCGACCCAAGTGATCCCCTCCGCGCTGGCCTGTTGCGCCAGCTGCTGGAGCGCCATCGCGGCGCTACGGCTGTCATTCAACTCGCACCCGGCGTAGCTATAACTGATTACCGGCGCGACCGCCTGGTCGATCGCATAGGTCACCGAGGTGATGACGCTGGGGGAATACACGAAAACAATCTCGGCGCCATAGTCGATCGCACCCGCCATCTCCAGATCGAGATCGGATTCCCCGGAATCGCCGCTCAGAATCCCTGGATTCTTGCTTCCCGGTACCAGCAACTTCACGGGAGTGTTGGGCGGAATGTTGATTGCCGTTCGATACTGCGTAATATCGGAAAGATTCACGTCGCTCTGCCCGATGACGGCGAGCTTCATTCCCGCTCCCGTGTAGCCAGCCTTATAAAACGGCACGGTGTCAAAGATGGTCCACAGATCGATGGGAGCCATCACATGCTGGTTCTGATAAAGCGACTCGGGGATGGGTTGGGTGGCCTGCTGGGGCGCCTGGAGCTTGAAATCGTCGAGGCCAAGGAATCCAGCGGTAAAGGACTGCATGGCTGCCGGAACGGAGGGCTCCGTGGCGTTGGCATAATGCATCCGGCCATCTACCAGGAAATTATGAATCTCAACGTGTAGTGCCGCTTCTACCGCGCCCGCGCTGCCTTTGAACACCACGAAGTTCCTGCCGCGCGCCGTGCTGATCACCGTGAGCCCTTGACCCTCCAGCCAGGCTGAAATTGGTGCCAAGTCCGCGGGGCTCGCTCCGAAACGATCGGCGTACTGTTCCGGAGTCAACCATTTCCGGAAATTCGGCGAACGGGGATCTTGCATTTGTGTCAGCAATTGATCGAGGTCCGCCTGCTGGGCCGGCGCCGGCTTGAGGCGAAGCGTCACGTAATCGAGGCTTAGACTCGCGGAAACGCGCCCGCGGTCGTTCTCTGGCCGCGCCTTCGGATGGATGTTGCCTTTGATCGCAGCCACGCGATTCGGGTCCAACCGGCCGGCAATCCGGTCGGGCGGGGCGGCAGGGCTCCGCTGGGCAAAAGCACCGGGCAGGAGCAGCAACCCGACCAGCAAGAAGAAGGGCCTTCGTTCAAAGGAGAGCATGAGTGAGGCCACCATAACACAACACGGGACCGCGCCATCCCGGCCATGTGATTTCCGGGCTACAACAGAGAGTGATGGAACATCTCAACCAAATCACGGTGCGTCCGGCCACGCCAGGGGACATCGAATTCCTGGTCAGCGGCAACGCGCAAATGGCGCTCGAAACCGAAGGGCTCTCGTTGGACCTCGATCTCTTGCGAGGGGGAGTTCAAGCCGTGTTCGACGATCCGGGTCGCGGCTTTTATCTCGTCGCGGAAATCGAAGACTTGCCCGCGGGCCAGATGATGATCACCTATGAATGGTCGGACTGGCGCAATGGTGTGTTCTGGTGGATTCAGAGCGTCTATACGGTGCTGGAACGGCGGCGCCAGGGCGTTTTTCGCGCCCTCTATGCGTATGCCGAAGCGCTCGCTCAGCAGCAAGGCTCCGTCTGCGGGCTGCGCCTGTATGTCGAAATTCACAATCGAGAGGCCCAGGAGACGTATCGGCGTTGCGGAATGCAGGAGACGGCGTACCGCATGTTTGAAGTGGATCGCGTCCTCAGATCGCGATCATGAGCGAGCTTTGCCCTCGACGACGCTGGTTTGCCAACGCAGGATTGTCGTAAGATTCACTTGATGCGCCCTTCTCTCAAGCCTCGCATGTTTGCCGTTTTGGCCCATGTTCTCTGCGTTTCCAGCCTGTGGTCTCAAGCGCTGTTCCCGGCCAACCGTGCGACAGGCGTGAACCCTGACGTGCAGCTGCGGCTGACGTTTGAGCACAAGCCCGTCATCGGAAATGCGGGGATGATCCGTGTTTTTGACGCGGCGGATGGACGCGTGGTGGACCAGATCGACATGAGCATTCCGCCCGGCCCCACCACGGGCGCGACCGGCGCCGCGCTCACGGCGGGCTATATTTCCGCGCCCTATCCTTACGACAACCTGCCGAAGGGGCGCACGAACGCCAACACAAAACCGGGCACGCCGACTGCGGGCGCGGAGCCTCCTGCGGCAGGCTTTCAACTGACGATCATCGGAGGATTCACCGACGGTTTTCATTTTTATCCGATCATCGTCGACGGCAACACGGCGATTCTTCAGCTCCACCACAACCTGCTCCAGTACGGCAAGACCTATTACGTGGAGATGGATTCTTCGGTCCTGCAAGATCCAGGCTTTGCTGGGATTCGCGGTGCGCAGGCCTGGCGATTCAGTACGAAGTCAGCCGCGCAAGCACCCCGCGCGGATGCGGCCAAACTGATTGTGAGCACGGATGGCAGCGGAGACTTCAACACGGTCCAGGGTGCGATGGATTTTGTGCCGGACCACAGCGCGCGGCGCATCACCGTGCAGGTAAAAAGCGGCATCTATCACGAGATCGTCTATTTTCGGAACAAGGACAACGTAACGATTCGCGGCGAAGCGCCGGGTCAGGTGCGAGTGACCTACGCGAACAGCGAGGTGTTCAATCCACATCCGGTTAACCTCAAGACGAATGAGGTTCCCGGGACGTTCCCTTCGCGACGAGCCGCATTTACCGCGGATAACGCCAACGGCATCCATCTGGTGAACCTGATTCTCGAAACCACGGTCTACGGCCAGGCCGAAGGACTGCTGATCAGCGGGAGCCGGAATATCCTCAGCCACGTCCACGTCATCGGTACCGGCGACGCCTTGCAAGTGAATGGGCCAACCTACATCGTGGATAGCGAGTTGACGGGTTCTGGAGACAGTATCCTCGGCCGAGGCCCCGCTTTCTTCGAACGCTGTACCCTCCGGTCGAATGGCGTCTTCATGTGGATTCGCAATACCCAGGCGGATCACGGAAACGTGTTTCACAATTGCCAGTTCATCGCCACGGGCCCGCAGCCCACGACGCTCGCGCGCTCGCCCAAGAATAATGCAAGCACCTATCCTTATGCGGAAGCGGTGCTTCTCAATGCCGTCCTCACCAACATCAACCCCAAAGGCTGGGATGCCGCGGATCTCGGCGGAAACGTGCACTTCTGGGAATTCAACAGCCGCAACGCCGACGGTTCCGCAGTAGACGTGAGCCAGCGCGTGGGCTGGTCCCGCCAATTGGATTCGAGCAAGGATGCGGAGATCATTCGAAATTACAGCGATCCAACCTATGTGCTGGGAGGTTGGAAGCCCGCTCTGGAGCCGGGGGATAACTAAGATCATGCGGACCAATCGACGTGAGTTCATCGGAAGGACTGCGGCGGCCCTGACGCTTGCCGGGAGGGCCGCCGCGCAGCAGCAAGACCCGTGGTCTGAAGTCACGGCAATTCTCGGGCGGATCAAGGCGCCCACTTTCCCCGACCGCGACTTCGCCGTTGAGGCGTTTGGAGCAGCCGGCGACGGACAGAAAGACTGCACCGAAGCGATTTCGCACGCCATCGACGACTGCAACCGTATGGGCGGCGGACGCGTGGTTGTGGCGAACGGTGTTTACAGCACTGCGGCCATTCATCTAAAAAGCAACGTGAATCTGTATGTGGCGAAGGGAGCGACGCTGCGGTTCCTCCGCGATCCGAAGCGCTACCTGCCGCTGGTCTACACGCGCTGGGAAGGAACGGAGTGCATGAATTACTCGCCGTTCCTCTATGCGGATAACCAAGAGAATATCGCGATCACGGGAGAGGGAACGCTGGACGGTAACTGCGATTCCCAGAACTGGTGGAATTGGGTTCGCGGAGCGGCGCGCCAGAGGCTGGTGGATATGGGCGCAAGGGATGTCCCGATAGAGGAGCGCGTCTTCGGTGAGGGCAGTTTTCTTCGCCCCAGCTTCATCCAGCCGTGCCACTCCCGGAACGTGCTAATCGAAGGCGTGACGATCGTCAATTCTCCGATGTGGGAAGTGAATCCGGTGTTGTGCACCAACGTGATCGTTCGAGGAGTCAAGATCAACAGCCACGGGCCGAATAACGATGGTTGTGATCCGGACTCTTGCCGGGACGTACTCATCGAGGACTGTGTGTTTGACACCGGCGACGACTGTATCGCCATCAAGTCCGGACGCAACCGCGACGGCCGCCGGGTCAACGCGCCCACGGAGAACGTGATCATCCGGAATTGCGAGATGAAGGACGGTCATGGCGGGGTGACCATTGGCAGCGAAATGTCCGGCAGCGTCCGCAACGTATTTGCCGAGAACTGCATGATGTCGAGCCCCCACTTAAACGAAGCATTGCGTTTCAAGACCAACGCCATGCGCGGGGGGACCATCGAGAATGTTCATTTTCGAAATATGGAGATCGGAGAGGTTTCCGACGCAGTCTTGCAGATTGACTTCAATTACGAGGAGGGTTCCAAGGGACCGGAGCTTCCCGCCGTCCGCAACATTAGCCTGAGGAACGTCACCAGCAAGAAGTCAAAGTACGCGCTAAACCTTCGCGGCTTCGCCAACGCTCCGATCCGGGACGTCCGGCTGGAAGACTGTCAGTTTGAGAATGTGGCCCAGGAGGACGTCGTGGAAAATGTGGAAGGCTTGGTCAAACGTCAGGTCCGGATGACTCGCAAAGGCGCATAGGGATGGCGGATCAAACACCGGCGGCAACGAAAGTAGAGCGATTCCGCTGTCCCGCATGTTCGGGGGACATGGAGTTTGACCCGGAGTCAGGCCGCATGAAATGCCACTCCTGCGGCCATGCTGAGGCCGTTTCTTCGCCCGGCGCCGCGATGGCGGATCGGCACTCGTTCGCGGAAGCGATCTCTCCGGGCGGCAAGCGAGTGGCGATCAGCGACCAGGCGATTCAGGTGAGTTGCGACGGGTGCGGGAGTGTCGTGGTCTTCGAACCTCCCGAAGTGGCGGGAGCCTGTCCGTTTTGCGGAGGGGCGATCGTCGCCGAGCCCAAGGCCGCCGATCCTTTAATTGCGCCCGATGGCGTCCTTCCGGTAAAGGTGACCAAGAGCGCGGCGCAAACGGAAGTGCAGCAATGGCTGGCGACCCGGTGGTTCGCCCCAAACGCGCTCAAACGGATCGCACAGCAGGACGGAATCAGCGGAGTGTACCTTCCGTTCTGGAACTATGCTTCCGATACCAGAACTCAATACGTGGGAGAGCGCGGCGAGCACTACTATGAGACCGAGTTTTACACGGCGACAGATAGCACCGGCAACTCGGTGCAACAATCCAGGCAGGTTCAGCGGACTCGGTGGTATGGGGCCTCGGGCGAGGTTTCGCGAAGTTTTACCGATCTGCTGATCCCCGCCACGCGAGCTGTGAACCAGCGGCGATTGGACGCGCTTGAACCGTGGGATCTTCAAGCGACGCTCCCGTATGAGCCCGCGTATTTAGCAGGCCTTAAGGCACAGCGTTACCAGGTGGAGCTGGCGGACGGCTTCGAGCAAGCCAAGGGCGTCATGGAAGGTGAGATTCGAGGGGCTGTGCAGCAAGACATCGGCGGAGACGAACAGCGGATCGAAAGCCTCCAGACGGAGTATGCGGATGTGACCTTCCTGCATCTGCTGCTTCCCGTGTGGATGGGGGCTTACCGCTTTCAGGCCAAGGTTTATCAAGTTCTCGTGAACGCGCGGACCGGCGAGGTGCAAGGCGAGCGGCCGTACAGCTCCGTCAAGATCGCTTTCTTTGTGGCGGCGATTCTGCTTTTGGTAGGGGTACTCTGGCTCGCCACCCAGCGATGAGCCAGAATCCTGGCGCCCACGATTAAGGCTCCGTCCGCGGGCTCCGCGAGGGGAAGCGTCTAGTTCTCGGTTGGGGTCTTTTCCAAACGATCGATGACAATTGTATCGATGGCAGCGCGGCCCTGTTGAAGTCTTAATCCGAGCTTTTGCACCGCAGTGAAGAGCATAGACGTCGATCCGGGAGACCCTGCCGCCGATTCCAGGCATTGTGCCAAGCCCTGGGCCGGCCCCGCGGGCGGCTGGCCACGGCCGCCGCCATCGTCACCGGCTGCTGCCCTTCCGCGTCCGCCCCCACCCCCACCCGGTGCCGGGAGGGCCATTGACGCAGCCATGTTTTCGTTGATCGCGGTCATCGTGTCGACGTTGATCTCCAGTGCCAGTTTATACTCGCCCTGGAGCGCCGTTTCATCCACTACGGGCCGGTTCAGGAACAGTGTGAGCGCGTTGGAGAAAGTATTCATTGTCAGAGGCAGAAATTCCCAGCGCATATTGCAATTGGGCTGATCCACGATCCGCCCGGAGATTACCTGATTGTTCTGCAGCAGCCCGCCAGCGAATCGAAAGCCGGGGAAACTGCCGTCCCACGTCTTGAATTCTTCACCTGGTTTCGGTTGTTCCACCTTGGGTCCACCGGCGGCCACTGTCAGCTCCCAGACCGGCTGATCGCGCTTCTCAATGTGATACGTCAGTTTGAAGCGGTCGGTCAACAGCGATTTCATCATGTCTGGTGCCTGGCTTGCCGAGGTGCCGGCGGGCAGCGTTGCCTGAATGTTCCACCGGGATTCTCGCGCCCAACTGGGCGCAACGATCTGGTACTGCTTGACGTGGAAAGCCCAAGGCAAAAGCTCGTAAATCGATACGTAGCCGAAATCGAGACGCGCCGCGTCGATCTTGGTGCCCTGGTAAAACTGGCCCGAGCGCCTGGTCTCCGGTGTGGGAGGGTTGGCCAGCCGGATTGAAGCAACTTCGAACGAGGGGGCCGGGACCGGAGCTTGGGCGGAGAGTAGGCCTGCCATCAGAGTCAGGCCGACGGTCGCGAAGAGGCGGGTCATGGGCACTCCTTAAAAGGGGAAGTCCTCACTACAGTTTCGCATCGGAGGCACAAAAAGTTCCCGAAAGTTGGCACGGGCCCAAGTCTTGACAAAATATCAGATTAGATATATTCTTAATTAGCCGTGGACGTCGCGACGATCAAACGATCTCTGGAGCACAGCGGGTTGCGGTGTACACCGCAGCGCTATGCCGTGATGGCCTTCTTGATGGAGCACAACCGGCATCCCACGGCGGCGGAGATTTTCGAAGCCGTGAATCGTGTGGATCCCCGCTCTTCGAGGGCCACCACGTACAACAATTTGCGGGATCTGGTGCAGGCCGGATTAGTGCGTGAAGTGGCGGTTGAGGGCCGCGCCGCACGATTCGATGCGAAGGGCTTGCAGCATCATCACTTTATCTGCGACCGCTGCGGCAATGTCGAGGATATCGAGTGGTACGACGTGCCCAAGCCTGCGTCGCAGTCCCTCGGAAAGCGGATTCTTCGCGAGTCCGAACTCATTTTTAGGGGGCTCTGCGCGAAGTGCGCTGTGCGGCAGACTCCTCGTTCAACGTCGTCATAATTTTTAATTCATTTCGAAGGAAGAAAATACATGGATAAACAAACCACTGCGACCGGGGGAGTTTCCCCCGAGAAGCAAGAACAGAACGTATTACCCGAAGCCAAATGCCCGGTGATGGGCGGCTCCCGAAGACACACCGTGGCTGGCGCTCCGACGAATGCGGGCTGGTGGCCGAACCAACTGAATCTGAAGATTCTGCATCAGCACTCCTCGCTGTCCGATCCGATGGACAAGGGGTTCAACTATGCCGAGGAGTTCAAGAAACTGGATTTGGATGCGGTGGTCAAGGATTTGCACGCCGTGATGACGGACTCGCAGTCATGGTGGCCGGCCGACTACGGCCACTATGGGCCGTTCTTCATCCGCATGGCATGGCATAGTGCCGGAACGTATCGCATCGGTGACGGACGGGGCGGGGCAGGGAACGGCACGCAGCGGTTCGCGCCGCTCAATAGCTGGCCGGACAACGCGAGCTTGGATAAAGCGCGCCGTCTGCTTTGGCCGATCAAGCAGAAGTACGGCAAGAAGCTCTCGTGGGCTGACCTCATGATTCTCGCCGGGAATGTCGCGCTGGAATCGATGGGATTCGAGACTTTTGGTTTCGGCGGCGGGCGTCCGGACGTTTGGGAACCCGAAGAAGACATCTTCTGGGGACCGGAAGGCAAGTGGCTCGCCGACGAGCGTTATCGCGGCGACCGGGAACTGGACAATCCGCTGGCGGCGGTTCAGATGGGGCTGATTTACGTCAATCCGGAAGGGCCCAATGGAAATCCGGACCCCCTCGCGGCGGCGAAAGACATTCGTGAGACGTTCGCGCGCATGGCGATGAACGACGAGGAGACCGTGGCGCTGATCGCCGGCGGACACACCTTCGGTAAAACGCACGGCGCCGCCGATGCCGGCAAGCACGTGGGCGCCGAACCGGAGGGCGCGAGCATTGAGGAGCAGGGCTTCGGCTGGAAGAATTCTTACGGAAAAGGCCACGGCGGCGATACCATCACCAGCGGGTTGGAAGGCGCTTGGACCACCAGTCCCACGAAGTGGAGCAATAACTTTTTCGAAAACCTCTTCGGATTTGAGTGGGAGCTTACGAAGAGTCCAGCGGGCGCGAATCAGTGGACGCCAAAGAATGGCGCCGGAGCGGGTACCGTACCCGATGCGCATGATTCCTCCAAAAAGCATGCTCCGTTCATGCTCACTACCGACCTCGCTCTGAAGATGGATCCGAACTATGCGCCGATCGCCAAGCGTTTCCGCGATCATCCGGAGCAGTTCGCCGATGCGTTCGCCCGGGCGTGGTACAAACTGACGCATCGCGATATGGGGCCGCTCTCGCGGTATCTCGGCTCGCTGGTTCCGAAGGAAACGCTGCTGTGGCAGGATCCCGTTCCGGCGGTGGATCACAAACTCATCGACGAGAAGGATGCTACGGCGCTCAAGGCCAAGATTCTCGCGTCCGGGTTGCCGGTCTCGCAATTGGTTTCGGCAGCGTGGGCGTCGGCGTCCACTTTCCGCGGTAGCGACAAGCGTGGCGGAGCGAATGGGGCTCGCGTCCGGCTGGCTCCGCAGAAGGATTGGGAAGTGAATCAGCCCGCGGAACTCGCGAAGGTGCTTTCGAAACTGGAGGCAATCCAGAAGGAGTTCAACGGCGCGGCTGCTGGCGGAAAGAAGGTGTCGCTGGCGGATCTGATCGTTCTGGGTGGTGACGCCGCGGTGGAAGCGGCGGCGAAGAAGGCGGGGCATGAGGTGAAGATTCCGTTCTCGGCGGGGCGTACGGATGCTTCGCAGGAGCAGACGGACGCACACTCCTTTGCGCCGCTGGAACCGAAGGCCGACGGATTCCGCAACTATCTCCGCGCGGGGCAGACGATGCCTGCGGAGGAACTGCTGGTGGATCGGGCGCAGCTGCTGCGCTTGACGGCTCCGGAGATGACCGTTCTCATCGGCGGCCTGCGCGCGCTGGGTGTGAACGCCGGCCAATCCAAACACGGCGTGTTCACCGACAAGCCGGAGACCCTGACCAACGACTTCTTCGTGAACCTGCTCGACATGAAGACGAAGTGGCAGCCGACCTCGACCGACGGTGTCTACGAGGGCCGGGACCGAGCGACCGACAAGGTCAAGTGGACCGGGACCCGGGTGGACCTGGTCTTCGGATCGAACTCCCAGCTTCGGGCGCTCGCGGAAGCTTACGCTTGTGAGGATTCAAAGGACGCCTTCGTGAAGGACTTCGTGAAGGCCTGGACCAAGGTGATGAACTCGGACCGGTACGACCTGGCCTAAAACCAGGCCGTAATCGAGGGAACGTCCAAGGGCTCTACCGGGCGGCGGGTGCCGCTACGGGGAGCCCTTTCTCTTTCATCAACGATTCGAGCAGAGCCACCGTTTTCGGGAACGCGTCGGCACCGCCGCGGTTGCCGCCGGCTCCACGGGCGGTGTCCAGAGGCGTCCGGCCGTTGGCGTCCTTTGCGGTGAGATCCGCGCCGTGGGCGACGAGAAACTCGATGAACTTGTCGAAGCCGTGTTCGGCTGCGCCGTGGAGAGCCGTTTGGTTCGGCATGGCGTTCGCGCTGGGCATC
Source organism: Bryobacteraceae bacterium (assembly GCA_036498815.1). Taxonomy (GTDB): domain Bacteria; phylum Acidobacteriota; class Terriglobia; order Bryobacterales; family Bryobacteraceae; genus Palsa-187. Next base: position 305,623 of record DASYET010000056.1, read on the forward strand.
TGACTGCCACGGCGGAAGACTTGGGCGATGCGCGCGGAGGCACTATCGTCCGCTGCCGCAATCTGGACTGTCTGAGCGCCCCTGCCCGTAGCCGCTGCTGCTGCCGCCGGTGCGGGAGCGCCACCACCTCTGGCTCCGCCGCCTCCGCGACCTCCCGCCGGGGGAGCGCCACCTGCTGCCGCTGCACCACCACCAGCCGCGCCGCCGCGGCCTCCGCCGCCTGCCGCTGCACCCCCACCGCCACCGCCACCGCCGCGGCCACCACCACCGCCTCCACGGCCGCCACCGCCGGGTCCGCGGTCTGCCACCGAGCGGGCGTTGACATTGGCTCCGGCCTTAATCAGGAGATCCATTGTCGCCAGCACGCCTTCGTCGGTGCGCTGGCGTCCGCGCGTGGCGCGGGTGCCGAAGTCGACGCCTGCGGCGGCCATCAACGGGGTGATGCCTTCCTTGCTGGGGAGATCGACGATGGCCTTGTATTCGAGCAACAACGCGGTGAACTTATCGTCGCCGCCCCGGGCCGCGCGCAGAAGAGGCGTGGCGCCCTGGGCGAGCATGCCGTCTCCCCCGCGATCCTGGGGAACGTCGCGATACGGGGGACGGCGTTTCAACTGGATGTTCGGATTCGCGCCCTTTTCGAGCATCATGCGGCCGACATCGACGGCGGTTAGTTTGTCCGGGCTAGGCAGAACCGCGACGGCTCCGTTGCCCTTCATGGGAAGAGTGCTGACGTCAGCCGCCATGTAGACGGGCGAGCGGCCGAAGAGGTCCCATTTATCGAGATCGGCGCCGCCCTTGATCAGGACCGCGGCGGTATCGAAGTGCATATTCTCAAGTGCGAGCAGCAGCGGGGTTTCACGGTCGGGATCTTCGGAATCGGGATCGGCTCCGGCGGCCAGCAGATTCTGCACGCAGGCGATGCAGCCTTCGCGAGCCGCATACAGGAGGGGACTGAAGCCGCCCTTGTTCATATCTTTCGGGCGAGGCTCCTGGATGATCTTGCGCTCCCATTGGTTGATCTTGCCGTGATCGTTGAGATTCGCGCCTTTGGATGCGAGGAACTTCACCATGTCGGCCTGGCCTTGCGCGGCGGCCCACATGAGCGCGGATTGTTCGCCCCAGGTTTCCTTGGCGTTGATGTCGGCGCCAGCGTCGAGGAGAGCTTTGGCGGCGTCCACTTTGCCGCTGCGGGCGGCCGCCATGATGGGAGTCTCGCCATTGGGAGTCTTGAAGTTGGCATCGGCGCCCGCCTTGAGAAGGGCGTCGATAATGGGCGCGGAGCCGATGATGGAAGCCTCGGTGATAGCCGAAGTGCCGAAGTGGTTCTTCAATTTCACGTTCGCTCCGGCTTTGACCAGGGCGCGGACGAGTTCAACGTCGCCGTTCGCCGCCGCGTACATGACGACGGTGGTGCCGTCGGGCTCCGCCGCGTTCACGTTGGCGCCCTTGGCGCCTACCAGACGCATGGCCGCGGCGTGGTCATTGGATTCGACCGCGTCGAGCAGCGTGGTATCCGCGGTCGCGGCTAGGGCCGCCGCCCCGGAAAGCAGGGCGGTGATTGCTACAGCGAATCTGCGCATAAACTAAACCTCCGACAGGCCGTTGGTGCTGTCGCCGATGGATTTCACCGGGATTTCATTGCGTTGGAGCAGCGTGAGGAGCAGGTCGGCATGGTGCGAATCCTGCGGATACTTCACGTGCTGGTTGCCTTTGATCTTTCCGTTGGCGTGTCCGAGAATCGCGGACGGCAGAGGATCGTTATTGTGGCGATCGCTGTTGCTCATGTCGCTGCCGAACAGAATGGTGGAATGATCGAGTACGGTACCGTCGCCTTCCTTGGCGCCTTCGATCTTCTTGATGAAGCTGGCGAAGACTTCCGTGTGGTAGCGCTGAATCTGGACCAGTTTGTCCATCTTCTGCGGATTGTTGCCGTGATGCGACAGCGGGTGGAAGCCTTCGGCGATCCCTAAGTTGGTGTAGGTGCGCATGCTGGCTTCGCGGTCGAGCGAATACGTGATGACGCGCGTGATATCGGCCTGGAAAGCCAGCGCCATCATGTCGAACATCATCTTCAGATACTCGGTGATGTCGTTGGGTGTACCGACGGGAGCATCGGGAATGGTGAGGTCGGTGTTGTGGGCTTTCTCCGCCATCTGGACGCGGCGTTCGATTTCGCGGACCGAATCGAGATAATCGCTGACGACGACGCGATCCTTCACACCGAGGCTGGCTTGCAGGCGCTGGGCCTGGGCCTGGACGCGATCGAGGATGCTGCCGGTTTCGACCAGGATTTGGGCGCGTTCCTGATCCGTGTCGCCCTGGCCGAAGAGCTTCTGGAAGACGGAGCGGGGATTGCCTTCCTGCGGCAGAGACTGGGTCGGAGTGCGCCAAGAGAGACGAGCGCTGCCCTGTGCGGCCGTGAGTTCAAGAGAAGGAAGACGTGTGTCCTGGCCGACCTGGCGGGCGGCGAGCTGGTCGCAGCTTACGCCGGAGTCCGCGCCGTCCTTGCCGTAATCCCAGGGCTTCACGCAGGTGAGCCAGCCCTGTTCGATATAGGCGTGGGGCTCCGGCGTTTCCGCAGGCTTGTTGCGCAGGCCGGAGACGATGGTGAGATGCTTGCGGAACGGCTCCAAGGGCTTCAGGATGGGCGAGATGGTGAAGGCGTCACCGGTTTCTTTGGGCGACCACTGGTCCATGATGGCGCCGTGGGGGAATCCCACGAAGGCGAAGCGCTTGATGGTCTTCCCGGCGGGAGTCTGCGCCGAGGCGGTTCCGGCGGGGAACATGGCTTCGAGGAGCGGGAGAGCGACGGTGGCTCCCATTCCCTGGAGGACGGCGCGGCGGGCAATGTGCTTCTTGCTAATAAACATGGTGAGGGGTCTCCTTATTTCTTGGCGCTCTGCACCGGCTCCGCTTTCGGCTGAGGAGCGCGGCGCATCTTGAACTGGTCACTCTTTACCACCGCCTGGACGATGGCAGAAAACTTGTAGTCTTTGGCTGCCGCGTCGCGCACGATCTTGCGGACGGTCGGCATGTCATAGTATTCGCGGGTGCGGCCCATCGAGTACGTTAAGAGATTCTCGACGAAGGTTTGCACGAACTGCTCCGGCCGGCGGAGCAGGGCTTTGCGGAGATCGTCGGGACCGTTGATCTTGGTGCCGTCGGGCAGCTCTCCCGCGGAATCAATGCTGGTATTGGCAAAGCGGTCCCGGTCGCGCCACATTCCGGTGCCGTCGAAGTTTTCGAGCGCGAAGCCGAGCGGGTCCATGACGGAGTGGCACGAGGAGCAAGTCGGGCTCGCGCGATGCTTGGCCATCAATTCGCGGACGGTGAGAGCTTTCTGGGTCCCGATGTCCTTGTCGTTCAGGGTGGGGACGCCGGGCGGCGGGTTGGCGGGCGGAACGCCCTCGATGTACTGAAGAATGAACTTCCCGCGAAGCACCGGAGAGGTGCGGTTCGGATACGCGGCTGCCATGAGGATGGCGCCTTTGCCGAGCAGGCCCCAGCGCGTCGAATCTTTCAGTTCCACGCGGCGGAACTCATCGCCTTTGACATCGGTGATGCCGTATTGCAGGGCGAGGCGCTCGTTGAGGTAGGTATGATTGGCCCGCAGCAGATCCACCACGTTGCGGTCCTCGCGGAAGATGCTGTCGGCGAAGAGGGTGAGCTCCGTGCGGAAATCCGGGCGCGGGTCTAGACGGCCGGAGGCGTAGGGGAAGACGTCGAAATCGGGAACGACGGCGTCGAGGCGCGTCATTTCGAGCCACTGGAACACGAAGTTGCTGGCGAGAGACTTGGAGCGCGGATCGGCCAGCATGCGGGCGATTTGTTTATCGAGGGTCGCGGGTTCGCTGAGCTTGTTCTTCGCCGCGAGATCGAGCAGTTCGTCGTCAGGAATCGAGTTCCACAGGAAGAACGAGAGTTTGGAGGCGAGTTCGAGATCCGTAATCGTGTACTTGTCGCCGGGCTTCAAGCCGGCGGGGATACGCTCTCCGCGATAGAGGAAGAAGGGGCTGGCTAGAATGCCGGTGACGCCCTCGCGGATGCCGCCCTCGAAGCCGCCCTGCTTGGCTCCGTCGGCATAGTATTGCATGAGCTCATTGACATCGTCATTATTGACGGGGCGGCGATAGGCGCGCTTGGCCAGCGAGGAGAAGATCTCCTTCGCGCAGGTCTCGGGCGTTTTGGTTTTATCCTTAGCCGGGTTGCACGTAAGGATGCGGTCGCGGCTGGGGGTGGAACTCAAGCCTTTCACGTCGAAGGGACCCAGGAGTTGGAAAGAGCCCACGCGATAGGAACGATCCTGACCGCCGCCGGGGCTGAAGACCTGGATTTGATCGTCGGACTCGGCGAAGCTTTGACGGCGGAAGGCGACGCCGATCTTGTGCGGTCCAGCGGTGGTTTCGAACTTGATGTTTTTCAGACGGGCGTTTACGCGGTCGAGCGCGCCGTTCTGCACCTGATCGTACAGCTTCATGTCCTCTTCGCCGCCGATGACGGTTTCGTAGACGACTTTGTTATCGATGGTGACGACGAGAGGATTCTCATACTCCATACCGTTGCCCCAGATGTGGGTGGCCATGTCCGCGATGTTGATGCGGTACTCGCCATCGGCGGGAAGGTCGACTTTCGCGAGAATGCCGCCGCGGGTGCCGAGAGGCAGACCGGGAACGTGGGTGAGCTGATTGCCGGGCGCGGCGCGGAAGGACCAGCCCTGCGCGCGAGCGTCGCGTTTGCCGAGAGCCGTGAGGGCGACGTTACGGGCGGCCAGAACGTACTGCTCGATAAACGACGGCGAGACTTGGAGGGCGGAGGCGATATTGTCGTAGCCCTGCGCGAGGTCGTCGGGCGGCAGGATGTCCTTGCCGTTGACTTCTACTAAAAGGAGGTCGTGAACGGCGTTCTCGTACTCGGTGCGATTGAGGCGGTGCAGTACGACTTGATCGGTGATGCGCGCCTGGTTGGGGAGCTTGTCGAGCGAATCCTCGAGCCACGCTACTAGCGAGTCCGCCGCTTTGGCGTCGGGCTGCTTCGAGCCCGGAGGCGGCATGACGCGGCCGCGCAGTTTGCGTACGGCTTTCTCGAAAAGCTCAGGATCTTTGGCGACGCTGGCGGCGTTGATGTTTTCGAAAGTGACGCCGCCGGTCTTGGCTTTATCGTTGTGGCAGCCCTGGCAATATTGCTTGACGGTGGCCAGTTGGGCGTCGGGCGAGGCGGGCGCCTGGCTCGCGGACGGGCGTGTGAAGACGCCGATGAGGCCGATGGCGGCGATCAGGGGAACGGAATTTCTAAAGAGTTGCATCGTCAACTTGGATCCTTACGCATCGGGAGAAAGATAGGCCCACAGGCTCTCAAAAGAGCGGCGGATAAATTCGTCGGGGTTGCCCATTTTGGCTTCGTATTCTTTGGCCGGCTTGGCTTCCACGCCTTCCGACGGGCCGCGGCCTTTGTTCATCATCTGATTGAGGCGGTCGTAAATGGTGCCGTACATGTCGACCTGCGCGGCGATGTCGGCCAGCGTCAGCGCGGGGCCGACGGCGGGGATGATTTTCGTATCCTTATTGGCCACGGTCTGGATACGCTGCAAGCCGCCGACGATGCCGCCGATCCAGCCGCCGGTCCACCAATCGACTTCGGGCCAGCCTTGACCGTAAGCGACTCCGCCGACCGCGAGCACGTTCTGCGCGGGGAAGTACACGTACATATCGCCGTCAGTGTGCGCGGCGTCGGAGACGTATCCGTAGCGGATTTCGGACGCGCCGGAGCCTAGCGTGGCTTTATCGTAGAAGGTCTTGTTGGGCTGGGCAACCTTGGCGAGCTTCGCAAATTTCCTGCCGTTCCACGGCCACGTGACGTTCTGCTGGAGCCAGAGGCGCGTGTTTTCCTGCGCGATGATGGTGGCTCCGGCCGTGCCGAGCTTTTCATTGGAGCCGGTTTGTTCGGGATGCCAGTGGGTGTTGAAGAGCGTTTTTACGGGCCCGCTGTTGGGCAGCCCCGCTACGGCTTTCGCGAGCGCGTCGGCATTTTGCGCGAGTCCGCCGTCCACCATCACGATGCCCTCGGCTCCTCCGGTGCGCACGATGACGTTCGCGCCTGCCCCGCTGAGGAGGAACAAATTGTCGCCGAGTGGGGCTGAACTGATATGGGGAGCCTGTGCGAAGGCGAACGGAGCGGCAAGCCCCGCCGCGGCGGCTGTGAGGAACGTCCTACGCGTTGAAACGAACATGGTTATTGCTGTTACAGTATACTCCGCCGACACCCCGAAAACACCCCCCCGCCGGGCCGGTCCTTATTCTATTGGTTTCGTTCCCACGATGGCCGCGATCAGCGCGGACCAGCGGGGCTTGTCCATTCCATTCAGAATCTGGCGCGCGCGGACCAGGGTCTGGGGAGTGGTGTTGAAAGAAGGGGTGGGTGCTTCCGGTGAGTAAGCCAGCAGTTTCTCGGTGATCGACGTCCGAAACGCGTCGGGACGTTGCAGCAGGACTTGGCGGAGCTCGACGATTCCGCTCGCCGGTGAGCCGTCCACGAAGGTGCCCGAGGCGTCGACGGGGCCGACTTGGTCGCGTGTGCGCCAGCGGCCGAGAGGATCGAAGTTTTCCAGAGCATAGCCGAGCGGGAAGAAGTTGCGATGGCAACTGTTGCAGGGGTTATCGGGCAGAACACGCACCTGTCCGGTGGTCGGGAATTCCGGGTTCACGGGCTTGGCGTTCGGAAACGGCATCGGCGGGTTCACTCCCAGGAAGTGCGCGCGCACCCACTTGCCTCGGCTGGCGGGGGACGTATACGCCCCCTGGCTGCCGTGAAGCGGCGAGGTCACCATCAGGATGCTGCCTTGGCCGAGGAGTCCGGCTCGCTCGGGCGTGGAATGGTCCGGCTTCGCAAGCGAGACGCGCCGGAACTCCGCTCCGCTGACATGGGGGACGCCGTAATGCTTCGCGAGTTGCTCATTGAGGAACGTGTAGTCCGCGGTCCAGAGTTCCACCGGGTCGCGGTCTTCGCGGAGCTGGCTCAGCAGGAACAGCTCAGTCTCTTTGGCGAGAGCGTCCCGCAGGGAGACGTCGTAATCGGGGAAGTACTTCTTGTCGGGATCGGATGCGCCGAGCTTGTCGAGTTGCAGCCACGGGAAGAAGAAGCGCGAGACGAAGGCTTGCGCGCGATCGTCGGCCAGCATGCGCTGCACCTGTCGCTGCAGCGTGGCGGGATCGCCAAGCTTGTTGTGCTGGGCGTCTTGCAGAAGCGGTGCATCGGGGGCCGCGTTCCATAAAAGCTTGGCGAGCCGCGTCGCGATACGCTGATTGTCGGAATCTGGCGTCGCCTTCGCGCCGCCGCCGAGCGCCTGCTCCACGGATTTCGCCACCGCCTGGTAAGTAGCGCGATCCGGCCGCGGCGCTCCAACGGGCGGCATCGTGCCGGCCTGAAGCTGGCGGTAAGCTCGCGACCAGACGTCTGGGTTGGCCGAGATATGCGCGGAGTCGAACTGATCCAGCAACTGGTTCGAAGGCGACCGCATGGTGCCGTTGTGGCAATCGGCGCAGTAAGTGTTGACCATCTCGGACACGGGGGAGGGCGTTTGGCCCGACAGACTCGCGACGACGAAAAGACCCGCGATCAGGGCGATGAATTTCGATTCCGCTTTCATTGGAGGCTATGTTACACGTGTTCCTGTCGAAGTGCAAGGGGAAAGATGCGGGGGATACAGGGCGGTTTGTAAATGTGCTCTCGCAATGCGCAGGACGGCGCTTGACATTTCAGGAGTTGAACTGCACAGCGGGGACCGGAATTCCTTGAGTTGCCCAGCGAACTTCTTTTCGGGCTTCGGCAGAGAGTGGCTTACCAAAGACAGGGAACCCTTCCGTACGGAGCAACCATCGAATACCAATACGCGTCCATCGGAAACTCGGCAGGCGTCAACGAAACCCCTGTCACCCAACGCAAGGTCACGCACAGCGATCCGAATGGGACGATGGTAGACACGTGGTCTTACACAATCCCGATCTCAGGTGCGAATGGGACTTCTTCAATCCTAAATCCGGATGGCGGCACTGTTAAGCATTATTTCTACGCCCGCTACGGGGGGAACGGGCAATTTCACGGCCAAACGTACAAGATTGTTCAGCCCGACGGCAGCGAGGTGGATCAAATCTGGGGCAGTCAAACCGCTCCAGCGCACCCGGCGAACCTTTCGATTGCCAATCCGTTCGTGCAAACCGAAATCCGCTCAGTAGCATCGAGTGGATCGCCGCAGAAGTCTGCAGTTAAGCAGTTCTCCTACGATTTAAATGGGAATCTCCTACAAACCCAGGACTACGATTGGATCAATTTCAGCCAGGTCGTGTTCGGTCGCCATACGAACTCGATCCCAGCAAGACGCTTCTGGTAAACTGCGGCACCACGTTAGAACCAGCGCACTGTCAGCAAGCTCTTGTTATTCTGGCAAAAGAGCGGTTTAGTCGTGTCGTCGGATTGGGTCTACCGAGGCGGCTGAACCACTGTCGAATCTGAAAGGAAGAGAGTAACAATGCTCCTTCGCGCGTTTGTGGCTACCCTCGGCATGCTTGGGTTGAGCCTTTGCTTAGAGCTCGACTTGCATTCACAGACTTTAGATCCTGAATTTGAAGTTGCCTCCATCCGGCCAGTCAATCCTCGTGATCCTATTCCGGCTGGACATGTAGAGGACCTCCTGCAGACTTCCGCATCGAGCGAGCGGATTATTGAGTTTCGCGATATCCTCAGAGCCGTGCTCGCTCGTGCCTACGGAGTCAACATCGATCAAGTCTCCGGACCGGAATGGCTTGCCGAACTGAGGTACGACTTTAGAGTCAAGGTCCCTTCCGGCACTACCTCGGAGGTCGGCAAAATAATGCTCCAAAACCTATTAAAGGAGCGATTCAAAATAGTTCTGCATCATGACTCCAAGTCCTTTCCCGTTTATGAGCTGTCCGTCGCAAAGACGGGTTTAAAGATGAAGAGCGCAGCCGCTCCAGACGCGCCCCCGGCCCCTTTTCTCGGCCCGGACCTCGCGGTGAATCGTGACGGGTTTCCTGTCCTTCCTCCAGGTGAATCTGGTGTAGTGTCGAAAGCGACGAACGGCATCAATCGTCAGACATTCCGTGGAATGCCGGTTTCCACCCTGATCCGAATGCTGCAGCCTCAGCTTGGAACAATGGAGGGAGTCGGCAGGTATACCCCTGGTCGCATCATCGATAAAACAGGACTCACCGGGAAGTACGATTTCAATCTGGAGTTTTCTGGAAATACCTTTGTAGGCGGTGGCCTTTTGCCCCCGTCGTCCATCGATACGTTAGATGTAGGCAGTGGCGGCCCGGATATTTTTCAAGCCCTTAGAACACAACTCGGGCTAGACCTAGTAAAGACGGCGAGTTCTTTAGATATCTTGGTTATCGATCACGCCGATAAAACGCCCACTGAAAACTAGCTTCGAACTAGTTACTTTGGAAAACAGTCTGCGATATGACTAGCCGTCGACTTCTTATACTACTTGTTGCGCTTCCCTGGATTTCGGGGCTCGCATCTGCCACTGACATCAGTGGAACCTGGGATCTTAAGGTCTATTGGCGCACAGGACAGGTGGGCGGACCTGTCATCGTGCTTCACCAAAACGGCAAGGAGGTCGGGGGTATCCACGGTCGCGGGCCGATGGGCAAGGCGATTGTGTTCGGACTGCTGGAACGCGAGACGGGCAAGGTTAAGACTTCGGTGGTCGGCACGCGCCGCAAGCACCACCTTCACAAAGAAATCCGCGAGACGGTTGCGCCGGGTGCGGAACTCAATACCGATGCGCTGAAGTCCTACGATGGACTGGATGAATACACGCACAAGGTTGTAGACCACGCTGAGCAGTACGTTGACGGCACGGTGCACACCAACCGTTTTGAGAACTTTTGGAGCCTCCTGAAGCGGGCCATGGGCAGCACGTACGTTAGTGTTGAGCAGTTCCAACTCTTCAAATACCTCGATGAGCAATCGTTCCGCTACAATGAGCGGCATGCCACGGATTCAGAACGCTTCTACAAAATTCTCGGATCGGTCGCCGGGAAGCGTTTAACTTGGAACAATCTGACTAGTCAGGAGGTGGGGTGATGTCGGACCCGCAGCACAAAGACAAGGTCGAGGAAGAAAAGCCCAAGGACATCAAGCGAACACCAGAGTACCGCAAGTTCCGAAAGCTTCTTAAGACGGTTATCAAAGCACCCCCGTTGCCACGGCGCAAGGCTCCCAGTGAGGCATAGGCTTTGCCTGCTAGTAATTCTTGTATGCATGCTCGCGCGGTCACAGCCACCATCCCCAACTCCAACTAAATCCGGTCAAGACCAGCAACAAAGTGCAAGCCCCAAACAGGTGAAAACTGAAGACGATAAATCGGCTCCCCAGTCTGTAGCGATCCCCATAGTCAATTCCCCAAAAACACAAGATTCCAGCAGCAACCCGAAGGGCAACTCTCCTACCGATAGGTGGGTAGCTCTGGCCACTATTATCATTGCTGGTGCGACTGTCGCCCAAGCCGTCATCTATTGGCGTCAAAAGAACCTCATGATTGATGCCCTGACCGAAACCAAGAAAGCTTCTGATGCCGCTATCGATAACGCTAAAGCCGCTAAAGAGGCTGCCTTTATTGCCGCTAAAACTCTGGTGGAGACCAGACGGTCAGTAACTGTATCCGAGGTGAATGCTGCCACCGCCAGCAAAAGCCTCGATATTATGATCGCGAAAGAACGGGCACGACTGAGAATCAGAATTCAGACGCCTAGCCCTGACATGCCGTTCACTGAGGGAAATCTGAATTGGTCTATTACCAATCACGGATTGAGTACGGCGCAGATAACAAGAGCGACAGCCTGCCTGCTTTATGTTGACAAGGAAGATCCTATAGATTACTCGCAATATTCGGAAGTTCCATATGAAGAGTTTTTGGACAGCCCTCTTAGGCCAGAGGGGGTACTTAGAGCGAAGGTTCCGATACTGCCACATCCGGGGCCAGATGGTATGGAGAAACTCATCTCCGGTAAGGCATCGCTGTGGATTCACGCCTCGGTCGAATACGAAGACGCTTTCGGTAGATGGCTTAGCAAGCGCCGCATGCGCCTCGTGATATTGCCTGATTGGGTTGCCGAGCGCCGCTACTGTGAATGGATAAAGGATCCAGAATCCGAAAACCAGGAAACGTAGAGACAGTAAAGTTGCAAAGCCGGACCATCCCCTTGATCGTGCCTGCCGTGGCACAGGTGAGTCAAGCAATTTGTTGCCCTATCAAGCACCCTCCGGGGGGGCAGTGTCCGGAATTTTGTGTAAGTGCCATTCCGGGTTGAATAACTAGCGCTGGGAAGCAGCGCGAATTCTATCCTCCCACAGGACGGTAAAGCGAGTGAGAGCGGCCTTCCAGTGCTGGACCGTATCCCATCGATCGAT
>DASYET010000057.1:0-117075 GCA_036498815.1 Bryobacteraceae bacterium
CCGACGGCACGTAGCTCATCGCCTGCCAGTTGTGGCCGCCTTCCGTACTCGGGCACGAATCCACCCACTGACCGGTCTGCTGCTCCAGGATATCGCCGCGATAGGTCGGCGTGCCGTTCTTGGGATCGATCGACTCGAACACGTTCTGGAAGATCGTTTCCTTGTAGCCGAGGAACTGGCCGTTGCGGCGATCCAGCTTCCAGAGAATGCCCGGCTTGCCGATGGTGAAGACGACCTTCTGATCGCCGATGTCCACCAGCACGCGCTCGAACACTTCGTCGAGGTCGAGCGATTCCCCCGGCGCGTGCTGATAGTGCCAGGCGAGGGAGCCGTCCTTCGGGCGGAGTGCCACCGTCGAGCTCGTGTACAGGACGTTGTCGAAGTTCGACGATCCGCGGCTGGCGCGCATCCACGGCTTGGCCTGCGCGACGCCGAAGTAAATCATGTTGAGGTCCGGATCGTAGCTCGGCGTGATCCAAGTGTCGCCGCCCGCGCGGAACAGATCGGAGAGCTTGCCCCAGCTATCGCCGCCCGGATCGGCGGTTTTGGCGATGGTGTAGAACTTCCATTCCAGCTTGCCGGTCTGCGCGTTGTAGGAACTGACGAAGCATTTTTCCTGGCGATACTGATCGCACTTGCCGCCGCCCAGGCCTTGAATCACGTGGCCCTTGGCCACCAGGGGCCCGCTGGAGGTGCTGTAGCTGCCGTCGCTGCGGTCGCCGATTACGGTATCCCAGCGCAGCACGCCGGTGCGGGCGTCGAGAGCATAGATATGCGCGTCGCCGGTCGTGACGTAGATCTTGTCGTCATACATCGCCAAGCCGCGCTGCGAATTGCCGGTGGCGTTTTCGCCCAGGCGATTTTCCCAGATCAGCTCGCCGGTCTTAGCGTCGAGCGCTTGCACGATGTTGGTGGGATTGTTGATGAAGACCGTGCCACCGTGCACGATGGGGGCCGATTGATTGGTGCCGTCCGCCATGGACCACACCCATTGCAGTTGCAGATCCTTCACATTCGACGTCGTGATCTGGTTCAGCGCGCTGTAGTTCGTGGCTTTGTAGTCGCGGCGGATCATGATCCAGTCATTCGGATCTTGCGATTTCATGTTGGCTTCGGTGAGCGGCGTGAAGTTTTTCACCGTGCCGGCGATCGTGAGTCCGCGGGGAGCCGCTGCCGCTCCGCGTCCACCGCCCGCCGCTCCGCGACCCGCGGCTGCGCCCCCGGCTGCCGCTCCGCCGCGAGCTCCGCCGGCTGCCGCTCCGCGGCCCGCTCCGCGTCCACCGCCTGGGCCGCCCGCTTGCGCGAGGACTCCAGTGGCGATGGTGCGAATGCCGACCGCCGTATTCGCCGTCAGCGCCGCGTTGCCGGGGCGCGATCCGTTCGAAGCGAGGATGAACGCCGTGATGTTGAGATACGCCTGTTCGGTAAGAGTGCTGGGGTTGTTCGCGGGCATGGTGCCGGCGATGGTTTCAAGCAGATCCTTGGTGGTGCGATTGCCCCAGCCGCTCATAAACGAAGTTCCGGCGAGTGGCGCTGCGTTGTTCTGGCCGCTCAGGTCGGCTTGATGGCAGGACGCGCAGTTGGCCTGATAGTCCGCGCGGCCCTGGTCGGCCTGCGCCTGCGTGAACGGTCCCGCCGCGACCGCGGGGGCCTGCTGGCCGGACATTTTCACGACTCCGTAAACACCAACTAATGCGAGAACCAGTGCGAGTTGTTTCTTCATGATTGAACTCCTACTTAATGAGCCAGCCCCACAGAGTTCCGTCCGTGGGCTTCTCGGTATAAATTTGCACGTACAGGCCGCCCTTTTTGAGGTGCTCAATCACGGGATCAGTCAATTCGACGGAGCCGGTGATGGTGCCTTTCATGGCCTTGGTTATCGTGAGCGTGCCGACCGCGGGGCCGCGTACGCCGGCCATCACTCCGTTGCGGAGCTCCACCATTGTCGCGTTGGTTTTCAGGCCGTCGAACGTGCCGTTGATCGTGAGTTTCTTGCCGGCCAGCGTCGCCGTCACGTTTCCGATTCCGGCGAGATCCTGCCGGGTTTTCGCATCGGCGGGCAACGCGGACAGCCGGGCCTTGTACGTATCGCCACTTTGCGCGGCTAGCGATAATGCCAGGCACACGAAAACCGCGCCCGCCGCCACCGCCGTTCCATACCGGTTTAACATCCGTTTCATAACCTAAAAACCCTCTCTGCGTTCGATTGGTACAGCATCTTTTTATCGCTGCCGCTTATGGGCAAGCCGTCCGTCACCGCGACCTCTTCGGGTACGAACTGATATGGGTAGTCCATCGCGTATAATACACGATCCGCGCCCAGCACGGATTGGGCGTAGAGAATGGGCGGCTGCCAGGCCATGCCGCTGGTCGTGATCCAGACGTTTTCGCGCAGGTACTGGCTGGGAGTGCGCTGTAATTTCTTCACGTTGGGGTACCGGCCGGCGGCCACCATGGCGCGATGCATGAAGTCGATGCGGAACAGCCAATAGGGGAGGCCTTCGCCCAGGTGCCCGATCACCAGACGGAGCTTGGGGAACCGGTCGAAGACTCCGGCGAGGACGATCCGCAGCACGTGCAGGCCGGTTTCGACGGCGAAGCCGTAGATCGCGCCGTCCAGGCCGCGTTCGAGGAACGGTCCGATCATCGAAGGCGCCGGCGTGGTGGGGTGGATATAAATAGGTACGTCCAGGGATTCGGCGGCGGCGAAAATGTCCCAGAATTTTTCGTCGTCCAAATACTCGCCGCGGGTGTGGGAATTGACGACAGCTCCCTTCAGGCCGAGTTGGCGGACGCCGCGCTCCAACTCGCGGGCGGCTTCCTGCGGATGCTGGGGCGCGATCGCGGCGAGGCCGGAGAAGCGGTCGGGATGCTTGCGGATGGCTTCGGCGAGCTGGTCGTTGCTCGATCGCGCCAGCGCGATGCCAAGATCGGCATCGAAAATTTGCACGCCGGGAGCGGTGAGGAGCAGCAACTGCCGCGCGATGCCGGTCGCGTCCATGTCGTGAATCCGCTCGGCATCGAGATCCAGCAGGCGGCGCACGACCGGGCCGGGCTTCTGAAAATGGCCCCACAGATCGGCGAAACCGGGATCGCCATGCGAGCCGTCGCTCAGCAGCTTCTTATATTCCTCGAAAATCTCCGCCGTCAAAAATGCCTCTTCGGCGGCGATGCGTAAATACTCGGTGTCGTTCATGGGGAAAGAATCGTTATTATTAAAAGCGCATGCAATGGTACTACGCCGAGCAGGGACGCCAAGTGGGCCCCCTCGACGACGTCGCGCTGGATAACTTAGTGGCCGCCGGAATTGTGCGCGACGACACTCTGGTGTGGCACGAAGGCATGGGCAGCTGGGCGTCGCATGCTTCGATGCGAGGACCGCGCACGTCGGGTCCGCAGGCTCCCGCCGGACCGGTGGCGGTGGCGACGCAGGTGTGCGGGGAGTGCGGGAAAGCGTTCTGGCTGGGCGATCTGGTCCCGATCGGCCCTGCGTACATTTGCGCGGCGTGCAAGCCGATCTTCATGCAGCGTTTGCGCGAGGGCGGCGGACAAGCGCTGGGCTCGCTGCACTACGCCGGATTTTGGATCCGCTTCGTGGCGCGCGTGATTGACGGCGTGCTGCTGGCCATCGTCCGCTTCGCGCTGCTGCTGCCGTTCGGACTCACGGTGGCGACGATCCCTACCGCGAATTCTGCGAATCCGCTGCAAGCGATGACCGGAGCCATGCGGGTGGCGGCGCTCTCCAGCCTGCTGAGTCTGGTGGTGAATCTTGCTTACGAGGCGTACTTCGTTTCCACTCGCGGAGCCACCATCGGGAAAATGGTGCTGGGCTTAAAGGTGGTGCGCGCGGATGGAAGCAAGGTGGGCAAGGGCCTGGCGGTGGGGCGGTATTTCGGCACGCTGGTGAGCGATTTCACATTGCTGGTGGGCTACGTGATCGCCGGGTTCGATCCGCAGAAGCGCGCGCTGCATGACCGGATGTGCGACACGCGTGTGATTTACGCGAACGAATCGATGACGCAGCTGTCGTTACATCAACAGGCGTTAAATAAGCCCGCGTTCGCTTCACAACAATCATGACGGCCTCCGCCCTGCACTGCGCCCAATGTAAATGGCCGCTTCCACCCGAATCGTGGAATCGCGAGCATGGCATGGCTTGTCCGGGCTGCGGGACTCGTGTGGTCGTGACGGTGTTTCCGGCGATCGAACGCGTGCCCAAGGGCGAACAGCCGGATGCACTGCAAGATCCGACTGAGGCGACGTGCTTCTATCATCCGCTGAGCCGCGCGGCGGTTCCTTGCGACGATTGCGGACGCTTTCTGTGCCGGCTGTGCGAGCTTCCGGCGGACGGCCGGCATCTGTGCCCCGGCTGCTTCCAGGTGGCGCTGCAAACGGGCAAATTGAACGAGTTCGATACGAAGCGCACGATGTACGACAGCCTGGCTCTGCTGCTGGCGACTCTGCCCGCGCTGTTGATCTGGATTCCGGTTTTCACAGCCCCAGCGTCGTTGTATTTCGTTTTCCGTCATTGGAAAGCGCCCGGAAGTGTGGTGCCGCGGACTCGCTATCGTTACTATTTGGCGGCGGTGTTGGCGTTTCTGGAAATCGGGTTCATTGGATTCCTGATCTGGTCGGCGATCCATTTTTTCCTGGCGGGGAGAATCTCCGTCCAGTGAGCGCCTCGATTTACAAACCGCTTACGGGCAAGCGCCGGGGACTCGCGTCGTTCTCGCAGCTATGGCTCGCGCCGGATCATATTTTGCTGGTGCGCTCTTCGCGCCTCACGGAACGCTATCAGCGGTTCGCGCTGGCGGACATTCAGTCCCTTGTGATCACGGCGACGCCGGACCGCACGGTGCTGCAGATTCTCGCGGTGATTACGGCGCTCGCGTGGGGCGCACTGGCGGTCACGGTGGCAGTAACGTTCTGGAAGTGGGTTTTCATCGCTACCGGCGCGGTGGGCGTGCTGCTGGCGATCCTCGACATCGCGCGGGGGCCGCGGTGCCGCTGCACTCTGTACACTGCCGTCAGCCAGGAGCCCTTGCCTCCGGTATCGAGGCAAAGGATCGCGGCGCGGTTTCTGGCGGCGCTGCGGCCCGCGGTGGAGGCCGTGCAGGGAGCGCTACCGGCCGAGCGTGCGGAACAAATTCCGATGTCGTCCCCGGGATTTCTGGCCGGGCCGCCGCGCCTGGGAAGAGCGAGCCACCGTGCGGCGTGGATTTTATTTAGTTTGCTGCTGCTGGATTCGGTGTTGATGTGGACCGGCTTCCGCTACTCCGTCTCCGGCGGCGAAGGACTGATTCTCACGGCGTACTTCGCCGAGATCCTGCTCGCGCTGATGGTGCTGATTCAGGATCGCGATCATCCGTTGCATTTCGCGTATCTGCTGGCCGCGGCGGTGCTGGTGTGCGTGGGCGCGGATGCGTACGCGACAGTCCCGGAAATCGGCCGGCGCACTTTTCTCGCGGCGACGGGAGCGCCGCTGGGGCCCATGTTCGTGTTCCCGTTTCGCGTGCTGGCGTTCGCGCTGGCGTGGCGCTTGACCGGCGGATTGATCGGGCTGGGCGTGTTGTTCTTCACGCGGCCGGGCAAGACTATTGAGGTCGCGGTAGAGAGCGCCTCGCCGCAGGAGACGGCTCCCGAATGAGCGCGCCGGCCGGATCGCCGTTAGCGGGAAAGCGGTGCGCGAATCACTTCGCGCGGGAAGCGGCGGTGCGCTGCCCCGGCTGCAAGGGATTCTTCTGCCGCGAATGCGTGACGGAGCACGAACACCGCATGATGTGCGCGGCGTGCGTGGCGAAGAAGAACGTGGCCCGGGCTTCCACGAAATCCGGCGGCTTTGTTTGGACCATTCTCTCCGCCGGGGGCCTGCTGATCGCGTGGATGATTTTCTACTACGCGGGCGTGGGCCTCGCGAGTTTGCCGTCGACGTTCTTCGGAGGCGCACGCTGATGCGGGAGCGCAAGGCTCTGGAGGTATTGGAAGAGTCCGTGAACTTGCTGCGCTCGGCGCCGGCGGGAGCGGTGGCGGCGTATCTCGCGGGGATGGTTCCGTTCTCGCTGGGCCTGCTGTTTTTCCTGACCGACATGCTGCGCAGCGCGTTCGGGGCGGAGCGGCTGGTGATGGAGTCGCTCGGGCTGGCGGTGTTGTATCTATGGAAGAGCGTGTGGCAAGCGGTGTTCATGCTGCGTCTGCATGAGCGGCTCTCTTCGCGTCCGGAAGCCGCGCGGGGTACGGTATTTCGCATGATCGCGACGCAGTGCGCGATCCAACCGCTGGGATTGATCGTGATTCCGCTGGGGCTGTTGCTGACGGTTCCTTTCGCGTCCATCGTGGCGTTCTTCCGCAACGTAGCGCTGTTCAGCGCGCTGGGCAAAGCGGACGCGGTGGCCACGGCGCGCCGGCAAGCGGTGCTGTGGCAGAAGCAAAACTGGTGTGCGCTCACGGTGGCGGCTCTGGCGGCGCTGTTCTTGTTTCTCAACGTGACGCTTTTGTTCTATTTGGTGCCGCAACTGGGCCGGAGTTTTCTCGGCATCGAAGGCGATCTGGCCCGGCTGGGTTCGGGGATTTTGAATGCGACGACGATCTCGGCGGCGGCCGTGATTACGTGGATGCTGATCGATCCGCTGCTGGATGCGATGTACGTGCTGCGGTGTTTTTACGGCGCGTCGCTTGCCACGGGCGAGGATTTGAGCGCGGCGTTCCGGCAGGCGGCGGGGACTCTGGCGCTGCTGCTGATTTCTTTCGTGATCGCGATGCCTGCCGTGCGGGCCCAGACTCCGCCGCCGGCGGGGGCGCAGAGAAGCGTCGACGCGCAGCGGCTGGACCAAGCCATCGACGACACGATTCGCAAGCGCGAGTTCACGTGGCGCGAGCCGCGGCCTGCCGATACGGCTCCGCGGGGGCGTTTGGCGGGATGGATGGACAGCGTGTTCCACGCGATCGGGCGCGGGATTCAATGGCTACTGGACCGGATCGACGACTGGCTGCGGCCCTCCGATCAAGGGCAGCGGGGAGGCGCGCCGGGGCGATCGCCGCGGGCGCTGATCGAAATTTGGGGCGCGGCGGTGGCGCTGGTTCTGCTGACGGGAGCGGTGGTGTTTTTCCGGCGCCGGCGGCGGAGGGTGGTGGACGCGGAAGCCGTCGTTATGGCCGCGCCTGCCGTCAATCTCGCGGATGAATCGCTCACGGCGGACCGGCTTCCGGAGAGCTCCTGGCTGGAACTGGCGGAGCAGTGCCTGGCGCGCGGCGAGTATCGGGCCGCGATGCGCGCGCTGTATTTGGCCGGGATCAATTGCCTGAGCTCGCACGATCTGGTGTCGATCCGGCGGTGGAAGACGGGGCTCGATTATCGCCGCGAACTGGAGCGCCGTTTGCGGGCGAATCCGGGAGTGAATCCGGGGCTCGCGCCGATGTTCGCGAGTAACGTGGCGGTGTTCGAGCGAGGCTGGTACGGCCGGCATCCCGTGGATCGCGCGGAGGTGGAGGCGTTCGCCGCGGGGGTCCAGGAAATGAGGCAACATGCGAAAAGCACCTAGCGGCGGGGCTTGGGTGCTGGCCGCGCTGCTGGTGGCGTTGTTCGGATGGGGCGCGCTCGAAGTAATCACGCTGCCGCTCGAAACCGGCGAAGTGTATCCGGAATTCTCTTCGCTACGCGCGGATCCGCTGGGCGCGAAGGCCCTGTATGAAAGCTTTGAGGCATTGCCGGAGCTGTCGGTGGCGCGGCTGTTCAAAGAGCGCACCGAGTTGGACGGAGATGCCGCGTTGATCGTGTTGGGAATGGGCGCGGGCGGGTGGACGGAGATTCCGCAGAACGCCGTGACGGAGTACGAGAAGCTGGCGGCGAAGGGCGGGCGCGTGGTGATCGGATTCCTGCCGGAACGCATGCCGGCAAAGGAGCGGACGCCGTCGCCGGTGCTGAAGCAGCGATGGGATATCGAGTTCGTGTATCGCACGCCGCCGGGCGAGGCGGAGGCTCCGCGGGAGGCGGGGGATGGGCTGCCGCGCCGGTCGGCGTTGTACTTTAACGCGGGTCCGGAATGGAAAGTGTTGGATAGCGAATACTACCGGCCGGTGACGGTGGAGCGGAAGGTGGGCGCGGGCAGCGTGGTGCTGATGGCGGATACGTTTCCGCTGAGCAACGAGGGGCTGCGCGAATCGCGCGATACGAAGATGATCGTGAACATGCTGGGGGGCCAGCGGCGTGTGGTGTTCGACGAGAATCATTTCGGCGTAGCGGATACGGGCAGCGTGGGGACATTGCTGCGCAAGTACGGATTGACGGGCGGAATCGCGGTGTTGATTGTGGCCGCGGCGTTGTTCATGTGGCGCAATGCAACGAGCTTTTTGCCGATGCGGGAGCGGGCTCGCGAGGAAGCGGTGGCGGGCCGCGATGCGCAGGAAGGCTTGACGGCTCTGCTGCGGCGCAGCGTGCCGGAGAAAGATTTGCTCGATACGTGTTATGCGGAGTGGCAGCGCACGTCGCCTCCGGCGCGGAAGGCCGCTGTGGTGGAGGCGGCGATTCGGGCGGGCAAGGGGCGGGATGTGGCGGAAGTGTATTGCGGGGCGGCTAGTGCACTGAAGGAGAAAAAGTGACCGAGAGACTGGAACATCTGCATCAGGTGCTGAACGCCGCGCGCAGGGAAGCGCGCAAAGTGATTCTGGGCCAGGACGCGGTGATGGACTCCGCGCTGATCGTGATTCTGGCGCGGCAGCATGCGCTGATCGAGGGCGTGCCGGGCGTGGCGAAAACGCTGCTGGCGCGGACGCTGGCGCGGGTGTTGGGATGCGAGTTCTCGCGGATTCAATTTACTCCGGATCTGATGCCGGCGGATATCACGGGCACCAACGTTTTCAATCTGGGCCGCAACGAATTCACGCTGCTGCGCGGGCCGGTATTCACGTCGTTCCTGCTGGCGGATGAAATTAATCGCGCTCCGGCAAAGACGCAGTCGGCGCTGTTGCAGGCGATGCAGGAACGCCATGTCACGATCGATCGCGAGACGTATGCGCTGCCGGAGAATTTCATTGTGTTCGCGACGCAGAATCCGATTGAGTACGAGGGCACGTATCCGCTGCCGGAAGCGCAGAAGGACCGGTTCTTGCTCAAGATTCCGATGGCGGCGTTGGAGCGCGCGGAGGAGCTGGATCTGGCGCGGAGGATGCTGGCGGGCGAGTCTCCGGAGGATTGTCTGGAGCGGGGCGATATTCAGGCGGTGCTGACGAGTGACGAGTTGGGACGCGCGCGGCAGGCGTTGAACGATGTTTCGATGCGCGATGAATTGACGGCGTACATCGTGGATCTGGTGCGGCGCACGCGGACGGATGAAAGTGTTCTGGTGGGCGCGGGGCCCCGGGCGACGCAGGCTTTGGCGCTGGCGAGCCGGGCGCACGCGGCGCTGCAGAGCAGGGATTTCGTGACGCCGGACGATGTGAAGTCGCTGGCTCGGCCGGTGCTGGAGCATCGGCTGATTTTGCGGCCGGAGTTCGAGATTGAAGGAATGACGCCGGCGGAGGCGATTGAGAAGATTGTGGAGAGTGTCGCGGTGCCGGTCTAAATGGTTCCGAGTTCCAGACTGATCTGGATCGTGACGCTGGTGGGATTTCCGGCGGCGGTGGCAGCAGGATTATTTCCAGCGGCGCGGGCGGCGGTGTATGTGGTGCTGGCGGCGATCGTAGTGCTGGCGATGATCGATGCGTTGCTTCGGCGGCGCGGGGTGGCGGGGCTGCGCGTTGAGTTGTTGCCAGCGCTGTTGCGGGTGGCGCAGGATCGAGAGGCGCAGCTCCGTGTAAGGGTCCATAATGCGGGCTCGCGGGGACGCTCGGTGAAGATTGGGCTGGTGGCGCCGGAGGGCATCGAGGCGGCGGTGGAGGAGCAGGACGTTCGGTTGCCGCAAGGCGCGGAGGCATCCGACTTCTTGTGGATGTGGACGCCGCGGCGGCGCGGGCGGTACCGGGTGGAGGAATGTTTTTTGGAAGCGGCCTCGCCGCTGGGGATGTGGGCGGTGCGAACTCAGGTGGCGGTGGCGATGGAGGTTCGGGTGTATCCGAATCTTCGGCGCGATGCGGCGCTGCTGGCTCGGCGGCAGGGCACGGAGGGCATGCATGCGGTGCGGCAGGTGGGGCGCGGGCGGGAGTTCGAGCGGCTGCGCGAATACGTGGCGGGCGATGGGTCCGACGAGATTCACTGGAAGGCAACGGCGCGGCGCGGGCATCCGATCACGAAGGTTTATCAGGTGGAGCGGACGCAGGAAGTGTACGTCGTGATCGATTCGTCGCGGCTGTCGGCAAGGCCGCTTGGCGATGAGACGGCGCTGGATCGGTCGATCAAGACGGCGCTGATTTTGGGGGCGGCGGCGCAGAGGCGCGGGGATTTGTTCGGAGTCGCGGCGTTCTCGGGACAGGTGGAAGCGTTCGTGCGGGCCCGCAATGGGAAGACTCACTACGCGGCCTGCCGGGATGCGATCAATGAGCTTCGGGTGAAGCCGATCTCTCCGGATTTCGATGAGATCGCGACGTTCTTGCGGTTGAATTTACGGCGGCGGTCGCTGGTGTTGTTTTTGACTTCGCTGGAAGATCCGGTGCTGGGGGAGAATTTCGCTCGCGCGACGAAGTTGCTGGCGCGAAGGCATGTGGTGCTGGCGGGGATGATGCGGCCGGAGGAGGCGCGTCCTTTATTTACGGGGCCGGAAGTGGAGTCGGCAGAGGGCGTGTACCGGTCATTGGCGGGGCATCTGGCGTGGCGGAAATTGCGGGAATTGGAAGCGACGCTGGCGCGGCAGGGCGTGCGGCTGTCGATGCTGGAGCCGGAGACGTTTAGCGGAAAGATGATCGAGCTGTACGACGAAGTGAAGCAGAGGCAGTTGCTATGATCGTCGACTTGTCGCGGTTTGTGGAGAAGGAGAGGCCGCACTGGACGGCGCTCGAACGGACGCTGGACTGGTTGGCGGTGGGTCCGGATCGCAAGTTGAACCTGGAAGAGGCGCAACGGTTTCACGTTTTGTATCAGAGGGCGGCCTCGGATCTGGCGCGGGTGTCGGGGTTCGCGGCGGAAGGGGAACTGCGGCGGTATTTGGAATTTCTGGTGAGCCGGGCGTATGCGGAGATTCATGAGTCAAGAGACCGGAAGAAAGTCCGGCCCTGGCGATTTTTCACGGTCGATTTTCCGCGGGCGTTCCGCCGGCACACACAGGCGTTCCAGTTGACGGTGGCGCTCACGATTCTGGGCGTGGCGTTCGGGGCGCTGGCGGTGCGGTTCGACGAAGAGGCCAAGGGCATCATCATGCCGTTCGACGGGCTGCAAGTGACGCCGTCACAGAGGGTAGCTCGGGAACGCGAGGAGCAGGGAAAACAGATGACGGGCGTCAAGGGGCGATTCTCCGCGCAACTGATGACGCACAACACGCAAGTGACGCTGACGACGATTGCGCTGGGGGCTTCGTTCGGCGTGGGCACGGTGATCGTACTGTTCTACAACGGCGTGATTTTGGGGGCGGTGGCGCAGGACTACGTGCACGACGGGCAGACGATTTTCCTGATGGGATGGTTGCTGCCGCATGGCGTGATCGAGATTCCGGCGATTCTGGTGGGCGGCCAGACGGGGTTCGTGATCGCGTACGCGTTGATCGGATGGGGAAGCCGGAAGTCGCGGGCGATGCGGGTGCGGGAGGTGGCTCGCGACGTGATGACGCTGGCGGGCGGGGCGGCGATCATGCTGGTTTGGGCGGGAATGGTGGAGTCGTTCATTTCGCAATATCACGAGCCGGTGCTGCCGTACGGGTTCAAGATCAGTTTCGGGCTGGTGGAACTGGCGCTGCTGATTTTGTTTCTGTCGCGGGCGGGGCGGGAAGAGGCGGCGGTTCAAAAATGACGCGCGCGGATACGCTGGCGATTCGGACTCCGGAGGGGATCGAGTTTCACTTGCCCCTTGCCGGGCCGTTCACGCGGATGCTGGCGTACACGGTGGATTTCGCGGTGATTCTCGCGATCGGAGGGGCTGTGGGGCAGGCGGTGGCCCCGCTGGCGCTGTTCGGGCCGGACGCGATGGTGGCGGTCAATACAGTGCTGGTATTCGCGATTTCGATTTTGTACTGCGCGATTCTGGAGTGGCTGTGGCGCGGGCAGACGGTGGGGAAGAAGCTGCTAGGGCTCCGCGTGATCGAGGCGAGCGGGTTGAAGCTGGAACCAGCGCAGGTGGTGGTGCGGAATTTGATGCGCTTTATCGATTTTCTTCCGGCATTTTATTTGGTCGGCGTCACGGTGTGCGTGTTGAACTCGCGGCGGCAGAGGCTGGGGGATATTGTGGCGGGCACGGTGGTGGTGCGGGCGTCCAAGCTGAAGGAACCGGATCTTGAACAGGTGCTGGGCGGGAAATATAATTCGCTGGCAGAGCAGAGGCATCTGGCGGCTCGGCTGCGGCACAAGGTTTCGCCGGAGGTCGCGAGAACGGCTTTTGAGGCGGTGCTGCGAAGGGGCGAGTTGGAGCCAGGGGCCCGGCTGACACTGTTCCGGGAACTGGCGGATTATTTTCGCGGGGTGGTGGCGTATCCGGCGGAGGTGGTGGAGCAGCTTTCCGACGAGCAGTACGTGCGCAACGTGGTGGAGGTGCTGTTCGCACGCACCAAGGGCGCACATACTCCGCGGTGAAGAACGCGAGCCGAAGCTCGCGCTCGTTCAAGCCGCTCACCCAAAAACTTTCAGGGAGCTCCCTTGCCGCCGATATCCCGCAGCGGCACGGTCCCATGTTTACGTCTACGCAGGGTTGCCTCGAGGTGCTCCTGCGCTCGCGTGATCCGCTCCCATGGGGGAACTGGACTCTTACGCGCCCAATGTAGCGCGGGGAAAATCGCGGTTATTCGTGGGAATGGGGGAAGTAATTCAAGACAAAGTAAATAATTATTGCAATCCGAATGTGATCAGGGTGTGGCCGCTGGTCATTACGATGAACTGCTTGCCTTCGAACTCGTAGCTCATGGGGTTCGAGAAAGCCGTGGCTCCGGCTTGGAAGTCCCACAAGGGCTTGCCGGTGGAGGCATCGAGCGCGAAGAGATTGCCTTCGCTGGTGCCGCCGAAGACTAAGCCGCCGGCGGTGGAGAGAACTCCGGTCCACGGAGGGGAATGAAGAGCGAAGCTCCAGCGTTGATCGCCCGTTAAAGGATCGAGGGCCTGGATGGAACCGGACGGCTCGATGCCGGGGACGCCTTTGTTGCCTCCGGCGGTGTAGAGATTGCCTTCGGTGTAATCGGCGGTGGCTCGATAGTAGGTGGTGGTTTCTTCGCGGGTGGCGACGTAGAAGAGATGCGTATCGGGCGAGTAGGACGGGGCGAACCAGTTCGTCGCGCCGTGCACGCCGGGATACATTTGGAGGCCTTGCGGCGTGGGCTCCATGTTGGGGACGAGGATGGGACGGCCGCGGTCGTCGAGTCCTTTGGCCCAGATTTCCTTGCCGTAGGCTTTGCCTTGGAGGAACTGGCCGGACTGGCGATCGAGGAGATAGAAGAAGCCGTTGCGGTTGGCGACGGCGAGCATTTTGCGCGGGGTACCGCGGAAGTTCGCGTCGATGAGGACGGGCGTGTGGGTGGAATCCCAATCGTGGACGTCGCCGGGCGTGAATTGGAAATGCCACTTGAGTTTTCCGGTGGAGGCGTCGAGGGCGAGGATGGAATCGGCGTAGAGATCGTCGCCATGACGGACGTCGCCGTCGTAATCGGGACCGGGGTTGCCGGTGCCCCAGTAGAGAAGATTGAGCGCGGGATCGTAGGAGCCCGTGACCCAGGTGGCGGCGGAGCCTTGCTTCCAGGAATCGCCCTTCCAGGTTTCGTGACCGGGCTCGCCGGGGCCGGGGACGGTGTAGAAACGCCACTGGCGCGCGCCGGACTTGGGTTCGTAGGAATCGAGGAAGCCGCGGACTCCGTACTCGCCTCCGGCCATGCCGACTACGATACGGTCCTTGAGGGCGAGCGGGGCGACGGTGATGGAGTAGCCCTGCTTGTAATCGGCGACGGTCGTGTCCCAAAGAAGATGGCCGGTTTTGGCGTCGAGAGCGATCAAGTGAGCGTCGAGGGTGCCGAGGTAGACGGTGTCGTTGAGGAGCGCGACGCCGCGGTTCACTTGGCCGCAGCAGGCGCGGACGTCGGAGGGGATGGTGCGGCGGAAGGTCCAGAGCGGGCGGCCGGTGCGGAGGTCGAGGGCGGCGGCGTTGCTGGGCGGCTCAGAGATGTACATGACGCCGTCGGCGACGAGGGGCGTGGTTTCGAAGGGATTGAGGTCGTTGGTCTGGTACATCCAGGCGGGCTTGAGATGGGCTACGTTGGTGCGGTCAATTTGTTTGAGCGGGGAGTAGCGATGGCCTTCGTAGGTGCCGGAGTATGTGAGCCAGTTGCCGGGTTCGGTGGCGGCGGCGATGCGTTCGTAGGGAACTTGGGCGGATAGGGTGAGGGCGGCGAGGGCGAGAAGGGAGGGGAAGGCCGCTCCATGACTGTCGCGGCTCGGTTTGGGGATGTGGTTTGGGGTGGAGATGGCGAAGGGGTTCCGGAGGCTGGGCGGATGGGGGGCGCGTCCTGACATGGGCTAGGTTCCTTGGAGCGACGATAGGTACGCTACTACGTCGGTGAGTTCGGAATCGGAGAGGAGTCCGCGGAAGCTGGGCATGGGGGACTTGCCCCAGTCCTCGTGGAGTTCACGGAGTTCGGATTTGCGGAAGGAGTAGATTTTGTCGGCGTCGTCGCGGAGCTGGATGGTGAACGTGTCTTCGTCGATGCGGGTGCCGGTGATTTGTTTGCCGTCCGCGGTGACGGCGCGGATGCGGAGGTAGTTGTCGGGCGCGTAGATCACTTTGCGGTAGAACGCGAAGTTTTCGGGGACTTCAGCCTGGGGATCGAGGAGCGAAGTGCGGAGGTTGGAGGGGCTGCGTTTTTCACCGATGGTCGTGAGGTCGGGGCCGAGGCGTCCGCCGCGCGCGGCGACAGTATGGCAGCTGCCGCAGTTGCCTTTAGACCAGAAGATCTTTTCTCCGTTGGCGCGGTCGCCGGGAGGTTGGGTGGGCGCGGTGCGGCCGAGGCCGCGGACGAAGGCGATGAGATTAGCGCTCTCGGCGGCGGTCATGCGGGTGCCGGGCATCTGGGTGCCGGGGATTCCGGTGCCGATGATGTTGGCGAGCGCGGCGTCATTGGGGGCGCGGGGCAGGCGGCGGACGGCGAGGTTTGAGCCTTTGCCTCCGTCGCCTTTGGGTCCATGGCAGGGGGCGCAGTTGGTTTGAAACAGCGCCTCGCCTGTGGGTGCAGCGTAAAGCGAAGACGCCAGAAGAATCCACAAGGCGGGGCGCATGCTGGGACACATTATATATGGCGTGCCAGCGAACGCAAGTTTGCTCCCTTAGGAAGGGCTCAAATGTCGAGGCGCAGGAGCCGGGCGTTCATTCTGTGCTCGGCCATGCGCCGGTCGCGCGCTACTTTCACTTGCTTCGCGGAGGGAGCGAAGAAGCCGATGAACGAAGAGAAGATGGCTATGAACAAAGCTGCTTCCATGTTGGTTTCCTGGAACCAGTGTAGCGCTTGTGGGGCTCGTCCGAGAAGGAGGGCGTTTCCTTCGAACTCTAACGGGGGGATCGGCGTCTATAGTTTCTATAAGGAGATCCGCATGAAGACTCTGTTGCTGTGTGCGCTGGCGGTGGCGGCGCTGCCGGCGAGTGGCCAGAACATTACGGGGACGTGGCAGGGGTCGCTGAAGCCTGGCGAGCGGGAGTTGCGGACGGTGGTGAAGATCTCGCTAGTGGACGACAAGCTGGCGGCGGTGTTTTACAGCATCGATCAGAATCCGACGCCGGTTCCGATCTCGTCGATTACCCAGGACGGGTCGACGATCAAGATGAGCATTGCGGCGATGGGCGGCACTTACGAAGGGCGGTTGAGCCAGGACGGGAATACGATCACGGGGACATGGTCGCAAGGGAATCCGCTGCCGTTGAATCTGACGCGGGCGACTCCGGAGACGGCGTGGACGATTCCAGATCCGCCTCCGCCGCCGCGGCAGCTGAAGGCGGACGTGAATCCGGTGTTCGAGGTCGCAACGATTAAGCCGCACGATCCGAACGGGCGGGGATTCTCTCTGCTGGTGGGTCCGGGCGGGACGATGAC
This sequence comes from Bryobacteraceae bacterium, assembly GCA_036498815.1. Taxonomy (GTDB): domain Bacteria; phylum Acidobacteriota; class Terriglobia; order Bryobacterales; family Bryobacteraceae; genus Palsa-187. The sequence continues at coordinate 16,134 of DASYET010000057.1, forward strand.
GACGACCAGCACGACGCTGAGCGACCTGATGGTATTCGCTTTCGGGATTCACACGAAGCAAATTGTGAACGGTCCCGCGTGGCTGGAGACGGAGAAGTTCGACATTACAGCGAAGCCCGATCAGGAAGGGATTCCGAACGAGAAGCAGTTGAGAGGGGAGATGCAGAAGCTGCTGGCGGAACGGTTCCACCTGACGTTTCACCACGACACGAAGGAGCTTTCGGTCTACGCGATCATGCCGGGCAAGGGCGAGCCGAAGCTAACAAAGAACGATAACGGCGGGAGTCTGCCGACGTTCGGGATGGGGCCGGGGAGGCTTACGATTCGCAACGGAACGATGACGGATCTGGCGGGGTTGTTGCAGGCGCAGGTGCTGGAGCGTCCGGTGGTGGACCAGACGGGGTTGAAAGACAAATACGATTTCATCATCCGGTGGACGCCGGATCCGTCGCAATTCGGAGGGAGGGCGGCGAATGCTCCGCCTCCGCCGGACAACACGGAGGCTCCGCCGGATCTGTTCACGGCGTTCCAACAGCAGTTGGGATTGAAGCTGGAATCGACGAAGGCTCCAGTGGATGTGCTGGTGCTGGATAAGGTGGAGAAGCCTTCGGAAAACTGAGGCGACTTGCGCGCCGCGGGACTACCGGGGATTGAGCCACGCTTCGAAGGCTTGGCCGTCTTCCGACGTGGCGTCCCAATAGGAGAGAGTGAAGCCGGCGGCTTCGGCGGTGCGGCGCATGGCGCGCTCACTGAAGTATTGCAGGTGGCCGGGGACGTGGTTGTAGCTGTAGGCTCGCCAGGCTTCGATGGAGCCATCCCAGCGGACGGGGCGATGCGGCGCGGTCATGAAGATGGTGCCGCGGGTGATGGGGCGCAGGCGGCGGAGCATCGCGATGGGATCGTTCAGATGCTCGATCACGTGCGTCAGCGAAATGACGTCGTAGGGGCCGAGGGCGTCGATTCTCGGATCGTCCGCGGATGTGACGAGGTAGTGATCGACCCACGGGCACTTGCTGGAGACTTCGGGCGTGATGTCCTGCGCGACGGTGCGCGCGTCGGGCCAGAGGCTTTTCGCGGCGCGGGCCATCCACGAGAGTCCGGCGCCGATTTCGAGGACGGCGGGGGCTCCGGGCGCGGGCTTGTGGCGGAGGACATCCTGCAAACGGCCGCTGATGAATTCGATGATGGCGCGCGTGGTTTCCTCATTGTGGTAATCGAATTGGATTTCATCGATGTAGAGGACGTTGAGGTCGCGCTCCGAGGGGAGCGGGGAGAGATAGACGACGTCGCAATCGCGGCAGTGCAGCAGATCGTAGGAGGTGCGGCGGAGGTCGGCGATCTTGGTGTTCTGCAATTCACCGACGGTGGCGGCAGCAGAGAGGGAGCAAACCGGGCAGGGGCGCATGCTTTTTCATGCTAACAGGGCGGGGTTTGTTATGATCGCGCCATGGCGATTGACGTTCAGGTAAATCCTTCGGAAGAGACGATCGGGTTGGGGGCGCTGGCGGTGCGATTTCTGGTGACGGGCGAGAATTCGACGGGCAGTGTCGCGGCGTTTGAATTGAAGGTGCTGGCGGGGCATCCGTTGCCGGCTCCGGCGCATAGCCACGATCACTATGAAGAAACGATTTACGGGATCGAGGGCGTGCTGACGTGGACGGTGGACGGCAAGCGGATCGAGGTGGGACGCGGGCAGGCGCTGTGCATTCCTCGGGGCGCAGTGCACCGGTTCGATAATTTCGGGGGCGTGGACGCGAAGTCGCTCTGTGTGATTACGCCGGCGGCGATTGGTCCGCAATATTTCCGGGAGGTCGGCGAAGTGATGCGGGCGGCTGCGGGTGGTCCGCCGGACAAGGCAAAGATGATGGAGATTATGCGGAAGCACGGGCTGACGCCGGCTCCGCCGCCCGCGGCACAGGAATAGAATTGACGTCCGATGGATGCGGGCTGGCAGAACGCGTATGACGAGGATGAGTCGATCATCTATCTTCTGGACGGGGAACTGAAGATCGCGCGATGCAATCCGGCTTGGGACCGATTTGCGCTGGCCAATGGCGGCGAGAGGGCGGTGGCGGCTCGGGTGACGGGAACGCACGTGATGGACGTGGTGCCGCCTCCGTTGACCGAGTTTTATTCAATCGCCTATGGGAACGTACGGAAGTTCCGCAAGGACTGGTGGCATGTTTTCGAATGCTCCTCGGCGGCGATCCGGCGGGTTTTTCAGATGCGGATTCTTCCGGCTAGAGAAGGGTTGCTGGTGGTGAACACACTGATCCGCGAGACGCCGGCGGAAGCGGGGGAGCACGGGCCGCCGAGAGATTACGACGCGGGCGACGGCATGCTCACGGCTTGTTCGCACTGCCGGCGGGTGAGAAATGTGCGGATGGCGGGGCGTTGGGATTGGGCTCCGGAAGTCGCGTGGAGCGGCGAGCTTCTGACGGTCTTCGATTTGTGCGAATTCTGTCGAGCGTACCATTCGCATCGGGGATCGTTGGATCGAGTATAGATGGGCGACTATATTCCGGCGATCCTGATCATGTCGTTCACCACGGCGGTGTGCTGGGTGGTGGTGTACAAGCTGGTGAAGGCGAGGCAGGCGTCGCACTGGCCCACGGTCGAGGGAACGATTACGAAGTCGGAGACGCGGGGCGTGAAAGAGTCGCACTCGGGGCAGGGGTCGACGGTGAAGACGCTGGCGTCGCTCGAGTACGAGTACAAGATCGCGGGGTACTTGTACCGCAACACGCAGATTCGCGCTGGGGACAAGTTCGGCGTAGTGCCGGGGCCGGAGGTGCTGGACCGGTTTCCGAGGGGTGCGAAGGTTCCGGTGTACTACAATCCGGCGTCGGCGGCGGAGAGCGTGTTGATCACGGGGCTGTCGTATAGCGCGGCAAAGGCGTGGACGTTCGCGGCGGCGCTGTTCATGGCGGGCGTGGGCGCGTCTCTGCTGTTTTCGCATCTGGACGTGGAGATGGAGAAGCTGCGCGCGATTTTTCCGGTGAAGGCGGAGCCGCAGGGGGCAATCTTTTTCGGGCTGTGCTCGGCTTGGGTGATTTTTATGACCGTGGATAATTGGCGGCAGGCGCATCGGGCGAAGGGGTGGCCGGTGGCGGAGGGCGTGGTGAAGTCTAGCCGTGTGGAGGCGCGGAAGACACGCGCGGGCGGGGCGCGGGGGACTCGGGTGACGCTGCATGAGCCGGTGGTGGAGTATTTGTACACGGTGGGGGGTCGCGAGTATTTCAGCTCGCAAGTGAGTTTTGGGGCGCGGGTCTCGACGCAGGAGGAGGCTCCGGCGGCGGCTTGGGCGGGGAAGTATCCGGAGGGCGCGAAGGTCGTGGTGCATTACAATCCGGAGCATCCGAGTGTCGCGGTGCTGGAGACGGGCGTCGCGTTCCAGGGAGGAATGGTGGCGATCGCGGTGGTGATGGTGGCGGCCTCGGTGTTCTTCTGCGGAGTGCGGCCTTAGTGGGATTGCGCGAGTGGGATTTGAAGTATTCGGAGATGGACGCGGAGGAGGCGCCGGAGCCTACGCCGCTGGTGGTTCGGGCGGTGGAGGGAATTGCGCCGGGGCGGGCGCTGGATCTGGCTTGCGGGGCGGGTCGCGATGCGGTGTGGCTGGCGGAGCACGGGTGGGCTGTGACGGCGGTGGATGGGTCGCGGGCGGGGATCGAGATCGTGAAGAGGCGGAGCGCGAAGGTGGATGCTCGGGTGGCGGATCTGGAGAAGCACGAGTTTGTGGTGGAGGCGGGGGCTTGGGATTTGATTTTGATGATCCGGTATTTGCAGAGGGATTTGTTTGACGAGGTGAAGAGGGGCGTGGTGGCGGGAGGAGTGGTGGTCGCGGTGGCGTTGATGGGGGAGTCGCGGTTTAGCGTCGCGCCGGGGGAGCTACGGGGGCAGTTTGAGGGGTGGGAGATTCTGCACTCGGCAGAGGGGAAGCTTGCGGAGATTGTGGCGAGGAGGCCGGCATGAAGGCGCGGCATCGGATCGCGTTGGTGGCGCTGACGCTGACGGCTTGCGTGGGGTGCGATCAGCAGACGAAATCGCTCGCGGGGGATTATTTGCGGGGCCGGGATTCGATTTCGTATTTGGGCGATACTTTGCGGCTGGACTATGCGGAGAATCCGGGAGCGTTCTTGAGTTTAGGAGCGGGGATGCCGGGGCGATGGAGGACCGCGGCGTTTACGGTGGGCGCGGGCGCGGGGCTGGCGGCGATTCTGATTTATGCGCTGTTGGCGGGTCGCGCGGGGGTTGTGCAGGTGCTCGGGTTGTCGCTGGTGTGCGGGGGCGGGGTCGGGAATTTGATCGATCGCGTGGCTCGGGAGGGATTAGTGCGGGATTTTCTGAACGTGGGAGTCGGGCCGTTGCGGACGGGGATTTTTAATCTTGCCGATGTGGCGCTGATGGCGGGGTGTTTGCTGCTGGTGGTACGAGAACTGCGGGTTCGGCGAATCGGTTCCCATGGGTGAATCGACGCGGGCGCGCGTGACTCGGCGGCTGATGCCGTTTTTGTTTTTCCTCTATGTGATCGCTTACATCGATCGCATCAATATCAGTTTTGCGGGATTGCAGATGACGGGGGAACTGCATTTCTCGGACGCGGTGTTCGGGTTGGGGTCGGGGCTGTTCTTTTTGGGGTACGTGCCATTGGGGATTCCGGGGGCGCTGCTGGTGGAGCGATGGAGCGCGCGACGCGTGATCGCGCTGACGCTGCTGGTGTGGGGATTTGTGGCGTCGGCAACGGGATTGATTCACACGGCGCATGAATTTTACGGGATGCGGCTGCTGCTGGGTGTGGCGGAGGCGGGATTTTTTCCGGGCGTCATTACTTACATCGGGCACTGGTATCGCGCGGAGGATCGGGCGAAGGCGGTGGCGCTGTTCATGATCGCGATTCCGGTGGCGCAGGTGGTGGCTTCGCCGCTTTCGGCGGCGCTGATGGGCGTGCATTGGTGGGGGCTTTCGGGATGGCGGTGGTTGCTGCTGCTGGAGGGGGCTCCGGCGGTGGTGGCGGGGATCGTGAGCTGGGTGTATTTGACGGATCGCCCGGAGGGGGCCGGGTGGCTGGAGCCGGGGCAGCGGGCGTGGTTGCGCGCGGAGCTGGATCGGGAGGCCGGGGCCGCGAAGATCGAGAAGATTTCGTTGTGGAGGGCGATCGCACATCGGGATGTGCTGCTGTTGTGCCTGGCGTATTTCGGGGCGGCGGTGGGGAATTACGGGCTCGGCGTGTGGATGCCGAAGATGCTGCAGCAAATCGGCGGATTGGCCTCGGGGAAGACGGCGCTGCTTTCGGCGATTCCGGCGGCGGTGGCGGTGCCGCTGATGTTGTGGGTGGGCTGGCGGTCGGATAGGACGGGTGAGCGGCGATGGCACACGGCGGTGCCTCGGCTGGCGACGGGTGCGGCGCTGGCAGTGCTGGCTTCATACACGGTGGGCGTGCCGGTGGCGCTGGTGTTGTTCTCGATCGCGCTCACGGGGATTGTGGCGGCGTATCCTCCACAGTGGGCGATTCCGGGGACGTTCTTGAGCGCGAGCGCGGCGGCGGCGAGTATCGGGTTCATCAATTCGTTCGGGAATGTGGGCGGGTTGGCGGGGCCGTATCTGGTGGGGTGGTTCAGCGACCGGACGGGCGGGAGTTATGTGGGCGGGCTGTGGTGCATGGTGATTGCGATGGCGCTCTCGGCGGTGTCGGTGGTGTTGGTGCAGGGGCGGCGCCCTAAGTTTCGGGGTAGAGTGATTTAAATGAGATCTTGCGCGATCCTATTTGTCCTGGCTGGTCCGCTGTTTTCCCAAATTATTCCGAATAACGATTACAGGATTGCGCTGCCGGCACACAAAGGGCTGCTTCGTTGGTCGAACGAGGGGCTTAAGGTTGTCCAGAATTCGGCTAAGCCGCAAGGGACAGAAATCGGCTTGCGAGGGCAGGATGCTTCGAGGCGGCTCTCCTTTCTTGGATTTCTTTTCGTGACGTCGCCGGCTGCATCGACGGGAGCGAAATGCCGCGATGAAGTGATGGAGGCGGAGAAGAAGGGAAATGCGGGGCTGAAGATCGTGAAGATGTCGCAGATCGATCGCGCCGGGGGCTTGCCGGTGGAGCTTGTGACGTATACTTCTCCGGGCCGCGATGGATCGCTTGGATACATGGTGCGCGGATTTATCGCGAGTGGGGATCTTTGCGGAGATTTAGAGTTTTACGCGAGCAAGCCGATCGCGGAAGGCGATGCCGACTTGCAGAAAGTATTTGCGAGCTACCAACTGGACGCGGAGTATGCTCCGCGGTTCAGCGATGTCGCTCTCTATGCGCAGATTCTGTATCAGCATCAGCAGTTCGCGGCGGCGGCTCCGATCCTCGAAAAAGGCTTGGCGATGGTGCCGGAAGATGGCGCTCCTTTCCCGTCGGCTCTGTTGGCTCGCCGGGTGATGCGGGGGATCAGGCGGGCATGGCGTATCGGATTTCGGGGGATACGGGGAAGGCTCGAAAGATTTTCGATAAGGGTGTTGCGGAGGATCCGGATTATCCGCTGAATTACTACAACCTCGCGTGCGCGGATGCCGGGGAAAACAAGCTGGACGCCGCGCGGAAACATCTGCAGCAAGCTTTCGACCGGAAGGCGAACATGAACCCGGGGGAGAAGATGCCGATTCCCACGAAGGACGATTCGTTTCTTCCGTACCAATCCGACAAGAAGTTTTGGGCGTTCCTGCAAGCTTTGGAAGCCGCCCAATAAGACTTAGTTTCGCCGGGAGCGGTGGGCTCCGCCGCCTAGGCCGCCTAGGTCGATCACGACGGCGATGAGGAGCCAGACGAGGTTGATTCCTTCGGTCGGCATGCCGCTATTGATTTCCCACGCGTAGACCAGAGTCGTGAGCGGAAGGAAGATGAAGCCCAGGACGGGGATGAGAAGTCCGCCGTGGAAGGCTCGGTCCAGATAGGTGGACGTCAACCAGACCAGCGCCAGGGTGACGCGGGGGAATGCCAGGATGATGATGAGCAGCAAACAGGGCACAGTATTCTCCGCGGGCCGGACTGCGCCCTGCTGTTTGATTCCGCTGGGAGGCTATATGTTTCCGAGGCTGCTGGGTTCCTCGATGCAGGCGGGATGGCCGCAGTTGCAGAGGATGTCGGCAGTTTCGGCTTCTCCTTCGCAATAGGTGCTGCAATACTTGCTGTCCGGCCGGGCGTGGCAGCGGCAGCTGGGGTGGGCGCACTTCGATTTTGATGTGGATTCCATGATGATTGCTCCTTCTGGGGTGGAGAGAGAGCACGTGATGTGCCAAGACCCCCGCGCTTACGGGACGGGATTTGCGGGGGCGATCATGCAGCGCTGGTGGCTGTCTACGCCGCCTTGGGTTTCGCCGCGAGGGGGCCGGGTGTAGGTACCGTCGGTTTGCATGATGTGGGCGTTGACGGTGTCGTTCAAGTAGACTTCGAGGATTTCGTCGCGGATGCGGCGGACCAGCTTGGGGCTTTCCACGGGGAAGACGACTTCAACGCGGCGGTTGAGGTTGCGGGGCATCAAGTCGGCGCTGCCGATGTAGACTTCCGCGGGACCGCCGTTGTGGAAATAATAGATGCGGTCGTGCTCAAGGAAGCGGCCGACGATACTGATGACACGGATGTTTTCGCTGATACCGGGGACTCCGGGGCGGAGGCAGCAGAGGCCGCGGACGAGGAGGTCGACCTGGATGCCGGCCTGCGAAGCCCGGTAGAGCAACTTGATCATGTCGGGATCTTCGAGCGCGTTCATCTTGAAGATGAGGCGGCCGGGCTCGGCGGACTTCTTCGAGTGATCGATCTCGCGCTGGATGAGTGATTCGAGGCGCTGGCGCAGGCTGACGGGGGCGACGAGGAGCTTGCGGAGCTCGGCTTTGGCGGAGTAGCCGGTGAGGAAATTGAAGAGGTCGGTGGCGTCGGCTCCGATTTGTTCGTCGCAAGTGAAGAGGCTGAGGTCGGTGTAGAGGCGCGCGGTGACGGGATTGTAGTTGCCGGTGCCTAAGTGGACGTAGCGGCGCATGACGTCGCCTTCACGGCGGACAACGAGCGCGATTTTCGAGTGGACTTTGAGGCCGACCAAGCCGTAGATGACGTGGACGCCTTCGCGTTCGAGCGCTTTCGCCCATTCGATGTTGCTCTCTTCATCGAAGCGGGCTTTGAGCTCGAGCAGGACGGAAACCTGCTTGCCTTCTTCGATGGCCTGAAGCAGCGCCTGGACGATGGGCGAGTTGCGGCCGACGCGGTAGAGCGTCATTTTAATCGCGAGCACTTGAGGATCGTGCGCGGCGCTGCGGATGAACTCGACGACGGGCTGGAAGGATTCGAAGGGATGATGCAGCAGGATGTCTTCGTGGCGGATGGCGGCGAAGAGGTCCTCTTTAGACTTGGGTTGAAGCTCCGGCGGCGTGTAAGGGGAGAAGGGTTTGTACTTGAGATCGGGGCGATCGAGAGATTGGAGCTGGCGGAGACGGCTGAGATCGAGAGGGCCGTCGACCAGGTAGACTTCCCAATCCTGGACTTCGAGTTGGTCCTGAAGGAGCGCGAGGATATCGGGGCGGATTCCGGTGTTGGCTTGCAGGCGCACGGCGGCGCTGAAGCGGCGGCGCCAGACGGCTTCCTCGATGGTTTCGAGAAGATCGTCGCTTTCGAGCTCCTGGATGGCGACTTCGGCGTCGCGCGTCACGTGGAAGGGATGGGCTTCGAGGACTTCGAGTCCGGGGAAGAGGGCCTGGAGATTCGCGGCGATGAGTTGTTCGAGCCAGACGAAGGTGTTGGGCGCGGCCAGGACAAGCTGCGGGAGCGTGTTGGGAATCTTGACGCGGGCGAAACGTTCTTCGCCTTGTTTGTCGCGAACAAGGATGCCGAGGTTTAGGCTGAGATTCGAGATGTGGGGGAAGGGACGCGCGGGATCGAAGGCGAGGGGCGTGAGGACGGGGAAGACGGTGCGGTGGAAATAGTTCGTGAGCGATTCGCGGGCGGTTGCCTCGAGGTCGGCGTAATCGACGAGGCGGATTCCGGCTTGGTCGAGGGCGGGGCGCAGATGGTGGCGAAGGCAAGAATAGGCTTCGTTGCTGAGGCTGAGGACTTCATGGCGGATGGCTTCGAGGACCTCACCGCGCGTGAGTCCGTCGACGCCGGCTTCTCCGACTCCGGTGGCGACGCGCTGTTTGAGGACGGCGACGCGAACCATGAACAGCTCATCCATATTGGAACTGAGGATGGAGAGGAAGTTGAGGCGCTCCAGAAGCGGATTGGCGGGGTCCTGCGCTTCTTCGAGAACGCGCTTTTGGAACGCCAGCAGACTGAGTTCGCGGTTGCAGAATAGGGCGGGATCGTCAAGGCTGCGGGACGCGTGCTTGGTTTTCGACACCCTCCACACTTAGCACAACCGCGTTACAGAACGGATACAGGGGCCGGGACGGATTCCGACACGGGGAGGGAGAGTCGGGCGAGAATAGGGGTTCTGTGTCGGTGAAACCATTGCGATTCCTGAAACGCAGTTCCGAACGTCCGACTCTACCGATGATCCGCCGGCCGTCCCTGCGGATGGTCCGGTTCCGGCTGCTGGCATTCATGGCGGTGCTGGGGCCGGGGTTCATCACGGCCAATGTGGACAACGATCCGGGCGGGATTCTGACGTATTCGCAGGCAGGGGCGAAGTACGGCTACGCTCTGCTGTGGACTCTGATTCCGACGACCATCGCGCTGATTGTGGTGCAGGAGATGGCGGCGCGGATGGGCGTCGTGACGGGCAAGGGGCTGTCGGACCTGATTCGCGAAGAGTTCGGGCTGCGGGCGACGGCGCTGACGATGTTGATTTTGAGCATCGCGGATTTCGGGAACATCGTGGCGGAGTTTGCGGGGCTCGCGTCGGGGATGGGGATCTTCGGCGTGAGCAAGTATCTGGTGGTGCCGCTGGGGGCGGCGCTGGTGTGGTTCGTGATCGTCCGCGGAAGCTACCGGCCGGTGGAGAAGATCCTGATCTTGTTTTCGCTGATCTATTTCACGTATCCGATTTCGGCGATCCTGGCGCATCCGGACTGGCACCAGGCGATCCACGACACTTTTGTTCCGCACATGGAATACAAGGCGGACTACATTGTGATGATCGTGGGATTGATCGGCACGACGATTACTCCGTGGATGCAGTTCTACTTGCAGGCGTCGGTGGTGGAGAAGGGCATCGACAAGAAACAGTATTCGCTGACGCGGTGGGACGTGATTCTGGGATGCATCGTGACGGACGTGATCGCGTTCTTCATCGTGGTGGCGTGCGCGGCGACGCTGTATCAATCGGGGAATCGGGAGATTACGGACGCGGCTCAGGCGGCGGTGGCGTTGAAGCCGTTCGCGGGGCGGTTCGCGTCGCTGCTGTTCGCGGTGGGGCTGGTGAATGCGTCGCTGCTCTCGGCCGCGATTTTGCCGCTGGCGACGGCGTACAACGTCTGCGAGGGAGTGGGGCTGGAGTCGGGGATCGACCGGAAGTTTTCCGAGGCTCCGTGGTTTTACTCGTTCTACACGTTCCTGATTGTGTGCGGAGCGGGGGTGGTGCTGATTCCTCACTTGCCGCTGCTGAAGATGATTCTCCTGTCGCAGGTGGCGAACGGAATTTTAATTCCGTTTGTGCTGATCTTCATGTTGATTCTGGTGAATCGCAAGAGGGTGATGGGGGAGTTCAAGAATTCACTGATCGGGAATGCGATCGCGTGGTCGACGGCGGGGATCATGATTGTGTTGACAGCCGCGATGGTGTATTTCAGCGTGGCGATGTAGGCCGGAGCGCCGTTACCGCTCCATTACTGTCGCGGCTCAGCAGGGGGGGCTGTCGCGGAGCGGTTGGGGCTATCAGGGCGCGTTGAAGTGATAGAATCGCTCGCATGAGAACGGTGGTCGCGGCGATTTTGATTTCGGGGACTTCGCTGTGCGCGCAGTGGATTAACAGCAAGACTCCGGGGATTCCGCGGATGGCGGATGGGAAGCCCAATATGGAGGCTCCGGCTCCGAAGACGGCGGACGGGAAGGCGGATCTCTCGGGGATCTGGAATCCTAGTTCGAAATTTCTGGTAAATCTGGCGGCGGATTTGAAGCCGGAGGATGTGCAGATGCGTCCGGCGGCGCTGGAGATTTTCAATTCGCGCAAGGACGGGGCGAAGTGGAACGAAGAGCCGGATGCGCATTGTCTGCCGCAGGGCGTGCCGAAGATTGACGCGGCTCCGGTGCCTTGGAAGATGGTGCAGGGTCCACGGCAAGTGACCATTTTGTACGAGGCGTTCACGCAGTTCCGCGAGATTTTCACGGACGGGCGCGCGTTGCCGAAGGATCCGAATCCGACGTGGCTGGGATATTCGGTGGGGCACTGGGACGGCGACACTCTGGTGGTGGAGACGTCCGGATTTAATGGGAAGGCCTGGCTCGATTCGGCGGGGCATCCGGCGAGCGATGCGCTGCATGTGACGGAGAAGTTCCACCGGCGCGATTTCGGGCACATGGATCTGGAGATCACGATCGACGATCCGAAGATGTACACGAAGCCCTGGACGGTGAAGGAGAGTCCGACGCTGCTGGCGGATTCGGAGCTGCTCGAATTTAACTGCAATGAGAATGAACGCGACGTTCGGCATTTTGTGGCTCCTTAGCGGTGTCGTCGCGAACGCGCAGTGGGTGAATTATCCTACGGCGCACGTTCCGAAGACTCCGAGCGGGACGCCGAATCTGGGTGCGCCCGCGCCTCGCAAGGCCGACGGGAAGCCGGATCTTTCGGGGATGTGGGAGGCGGAGAATTATCGCCAATGTCCGAAAGATGTGGGCTGCGCGGACATGCGGACCAGTGAGCAGTTCCAGGATCTGGGCTGGAGCTTGCCGGGCGGAGGGCTGCCGTATCAACCGTGGGCTCGCGCGGTGCGGGACAAGCGCAAGGCGGCGGATGGAGCGGACGATTCGACGACGAAGTGTCTGCCTCCGGGGGTGCCGCGGATTCACACGCTGACTTGGCCGAGGAAGTACCTCCAAGTTCCCGGGTTGCTCGTAATTCTGGACGAGAGCACCACGGGGTTCCGGCAGATTTTCCTGGACGGGCGTCCGCTGCCGGAGGATCCGACGCCGGCTTGGAACGGGTACTCGGTGGGGCACTGGGAGGGCGATACTCTGGTGGTCCAGACGATGGGTTTGCGGGACGGGCTGTGGCTGGATCGGAACGGGAGTCCGATGACGGACGCGGCGAAAGTGACGGAGAAGTTCCATCGCGTGAACTTCGGCAACATGCAGATTGAAGTGACGGTGGACGATCCGAAGGGGTACACGGCTCCGTGGACGGTGAAGCTGAATCAGTATTTGATGATCAATACGGAGCTGCTGGAAAACATTTGTCTCGATAACGAGAAGGATTTGCCGCACTTGGGAGTGGGGAAGTGAGGCGGCTGCTGTTGCTGGCGATCTGCTTGCCGTTGGGCGCCCAGTGGCTGAAGTATCCGACGCCGGGGATTCCTCGGAGTGCGGAGGGGAAACCGAACTTGACGGCTCCGGCTCCGAAGACGGCGGAGGGGAAGCCGGACTTGTCGGGGATCTGGCACATCGACGGGCTGGGATATTCGACAAACATAACCTCGGACTTGAAGCCGGGCGACATGCTGCCGTGGGCCGAGGCGGTGACGAAGGAGAGGGTGGCCAAGCTGGGGTTGGACAATCCGGTGAGCCGATGCTTGCCGCCGGGTCCTTCAATCGGGCTGTTCGGTGAGTTGCAGAAAGTGATTCAGACGCGGGACGAGGTGGCGATTCTGAATGAGAGCGGGATTTTCCGGCAGGTGTTTACGGACGGGCGTCCGCTGCCGGAGGATCCGTCGCCGGCGTGGCAAGGATACTCGGTCGGCCATTGGGAGGGCGACACGCTGGTGGTGGAGACGGCGGGGTTCAACGACCGGTCCTGGCTGGATTTCGGCGGGCATCCGCATACGGAGGCTCTGCGGGTGACGGAGCGGTATCGACGGAAAGACTTCGGGCACATGCGGCTCGAAGTGACGTTCGACGATCCGAAGACGTTCACGCGGGCGTGGAGCATCGGGATGGATGTGTTCCTGGTACCGGATACGGAGCTGCTGGAAACGGTGTGCAATGAAAACGAAAAGGACGCAGTGCACTTGGTGGGGAAGTTGTCGGATGAGGTGAAGGGCGAGATCGCGGTGCCCCGGGAGACGGCGGCGAAGTATGTGGGGACGTATGAGATCAAGCAGCCGCGGATGAATGTCGGGATCTCCGAGGCGTCGAACGGGAAGCTGATGATGGATGTGAACGGGAAGGGCGCGGTGGAGTTGATCGCGACGTCGCAGACCACGTTTTTGAACGAGGCGATGGGCGCGCACGTGGATTTTTTTCCGGATGCGCAAGGGAAGACCGGGTACTTGATTCTGAAAATCGTCGAGGGCGACTTGAGGGGTGAGCGGAAGTGAAAAGAATCGCAATGCTGGCGCTGGTGCTGACGCCGCTTTCGGCGCAGTGGATCAAGATTCCGACGGCGGGGATTCCGAGGACGGCGGACGGCAAGCCGGATCTGACGGCTCCGGTGCCGAGGACGGCGGATGGGAAGCCGGACATGTCGGGATTGTGGCGCCAGCCGAACGGCGTGAAGTACACCATCAATCTGGACGCGGATTTGAAGCCGGGCGACGTGGTGATGCAGCCGTGGGCCGCGGCGCTTTATAAGGAGCGGCAGGACAACATCAGCAAGGACGATCCGGTGGGGTACTGCAATTTCCCAGGCGTGCCGCAGATGGAGGCGGTGCCGTATCCGTACAAGATTATTTACGGGCAGGGGACGATCGACATTTTGTACGAGGCGTTCCACACGTTCCGGCAGATCTTCATGGACGGGCGAGAGCTGCCGAAGGATCCGAATCCGACGTGGTTCGGATATTCGGTGGGGCGGTGGGACGGCGACACGCTGGTGGTGGAGACGGCGGGGATGAACGATAAGACGTGGATCGACACGGGCGGGCATCCGCATAGCGAGGCGCTGCACGTGACGGAGCGGTTCACGCGGAAAGATTTCGGGCACATCGATTTGCAGATTCGGATCGACGATCCGAAAGCGTATACGAAGCCGTGGACCGTGACGTATGGGCTCGCGCTGATGCCGGATACGGAGATGCTGGAGTATGTCTGCAATGAGAACAATGTGGACACGAAGCATCTGGTGGGGAAGTAGGGGCGGGGAAGCGCAAAACGCGGGATAATTGAAGCATGCCAGCCCACGCTCAGGCGCTGCTGCCCACGCCTCGGACTCATCTTCGAACGACGCGCGAGGGCTATACGAAGTTCTGCGAGATGAATCCGGATTTGCGCGTGGAGTTGTCCGCGGAAGGAGAAATCATCTTCATGCCTCCTGCTGGCGGGGAATCGGACTTTCGGAGTTTTGAGCTTGGGTTCCAACTACGCGCATGGGCGGCTGAGGACGGTCGCGGAACGGTCTTCGGTTCAAGCGCACAGTTTTTTCTGCCTGATGGATCCGGTTTGTCTCCGGACGCTGCCTGGATTTCGAATGGGGCTCTGCACAGTGTTTCCTATGAACAGCGCCAGAAGTTTCCACCTGTTTGTCCCGAGTTCGTGGTGGAGGTGCTCTCTCCGAGCGACCGGCTCAAGGTCGCGAAGGAAAAAATGGAGCAGTGGATTGCGAACGGGGTCCGGTTGGGATGGCTGATCGCCGGTGAGCGAGAGACCGTTTACGTATATCGCCCCAGCCGTCCTCCGCAGATGCGCCGTGGGATTTTGAAGCTGGCGGGCGAAGGTCCCGTGAAAGGCTTCGTCCTCCAGCTTCGTCCTATCTGGCACGGACTGAGGTAGCGATTACAGACCCCATTCGGGCCACAGCGGGGAGCCGTTGGCGTCGCGCAGAGTGAGGGTGGCGTCGTCGGCGTAGACTTCGCGGGAGAGAACGGTGGTTCCGTTCACCAGCGAGCCTTGGACTTCGATGTACTCGCCACTGATGTAGTTGGTGCGCGTGAGTTTCAGAAACGATGCCGGCCCCAACACCACGTCAAAGGTTCCGGTTTTGGCCTTCACGGTGAGGTGTACGCCGGCCATGGGATCATTGCCGGGGACCTGCCGGATGGCGGAGACGGTTCCCATCACATTTACTACGGTTGAGGGATTGTAGGCCGGCGCGGTTGCTCCCGCTGCATCTTTGGCCATTGCCGGAAGCACCATCGAAAACAATCCGAGGGCGGAAATTCCGAGCGTAGACACACGTGTCGCTTTCTTTGAGAAAGTCATTTTTTGTACTCCAGTTGTGGAATCTTCGAAACAAAAACGGCTGCCACCGCTTTTGTGGGCATGTACTGCGTTTTGCCCGTCCTGCTTGCAATTACATAGGTGCTTGCGGGTTGCGGAAGGTTACAGGGCCGAAAGGCAGGTTTCGCGAGCTTTACAATCTTAAAGAACGAGGGGTTTTCCTTAGAAAGGTCCAGGTTCTGGAACGTTTACCTTATCGCGCGACGGCGCAATCCGCCGCTTACGATCACATTGCGAGGCTGCCGGTGTTCGTCTTGTTGGACAACGTGAGGAGCGCGTACAACGTCGGCGCATTTTTTCGGACGGCGGATGCGGCGGGGATCGAGAAGCTGTATTTGAGCGGGATCACGGGGAAGCCTCCGGCGAAGGCGATTACGAAAACGGCTCTGGGAGCGGAGGAGACGGTGGCTTGGGAGCACACGTGGGACGCGCTACCGGTGCTGGATGACTTGCGCGCGCGAGGAGTGCAGATCGCGGCGATTGAGACGACTCCGAGCTCGGTGGATATTTTCGAGTGGGTGCCGCGGTTCCCGGTGTGCGTGATTTTCGGGCATGAGGTGGATGGGCTGCGGCCGGAGGTTGGCGAGCGGGCGGACGTGCACATTCGGATTCCGATGCTGGGACGGAAACATTCGTTGAATGTCGCGACGGCGGGAGGGGTGGTGATGTATGAGCTGCTAAGAAAGTATCGAGCGGCTGGGGAGATCACAGGCTGAAGCCTGTACCACTTACTCGCGGTCGAGGAATTTGGCGCCCAGGGCTCCGCCGAAGGCGGGGAGGACGGTGAAGAGCGTGAACGAAACCAGCAGCGCTACGAAGATGCCGGACGGGCTGCGGAGGGTTTCGATGACTTGATTCACGTCGGGGCCGGCGGGGGAGACTTTGAGCTGCTCCTTCATGGCGGCGAGGACGGTGGGATCGGAGAGGGCCATCACGATGATTGTGAGCAGCACGGTGGTGATCAGGAAGCCAAAGAGTCCGGCGATCCAGCCGAGGTGCGCGCCGTGGATGATGGAGAGCCGCTCGCCCGTGCGGCGGCGGTAGAGGAAGACCGCGAGGAATCCCGCGGCGACCAGGCCGGGAACAAAGGCTCCGGGGACGCGCAGTTCGCCGAGAAGGGTCGACAGCACTACGGAGAGGACTCCGGTGAGCAGGGCTATGCGGACGGCGGGGCCGTTATGGAATCCGATGGCCGGGATCTGAGGAATGCTCGCCATCGGCAGAGGCGGCGGGACGGGGCGTTCGAGTTCGGGGATGAATTCCTCACCGCGCTGACGCTTGCCGCACTTGTGGCAGAAGAGGGCGTCTTCGGGGAGGGTCGCACCGCAGGTGCAATGTTCGGGCACGACTTCAGTGTGCCACGTTATTCTAGTCGGTGCGATGTCTGGCACGACAATTTTGGTGATCGCCGATCCTGCGGCTCCGTATCTGAAGGCTCTGGAACGGGTTCCGAAGGATGTGCGGCTGATCGTGAGCCATGAGATGGAGCGCGTGAAAGATGCTGCGCCGGAGGCGGACGCGCTTTTCTACGCCGAGACGAACGCGGCGCTGCTGGATGCTGCGCTGCCGCTGGCGAAGAAGCTTCGGTGGGTCCACGTGATGTGGACGGGCGTCGAGGGAGTGTTGCAGGGCGAGTTGCTGAAGCATCCGGTTCCGCTGACGAACGGCCGCGGGGTGTTCGGAGGGCCGCTGGGAGATTGGGTAGCGGCGGTGATGCTGCACTTCGCGTTCGATCTGGGCCGCGTGATCCGGCAGCAGCGCGCGGGCGTGTGGCAGCCGTTTCTCGCGGGGGTGCTGCCGGGGAAGACGCTCGGGATTGTGGGGTACGGGAGTTTGGGGCGCGCGGCGGCGACTCGGGCTCGGGCGTTCGGGATGAAGGTGGCGGCGCTGCGCCGGCGGCCGGAGTTGTCGGCGGACGATGCGCGGGTGGATGCGAGCTACGCTCCCGCGCAGCTGAACGAGTTGATCGCGGCGAGCGATTACTTGCTGCTGTCGACTCCGTTGACGGCGGAGACTCGGGGGATGATCGGGGCGGAGCAGATGGCGGCGATGAAGCCGAGCGCGGTGCTGATCAACATCGGGCGAGGGCCGGTGATCGATGAGGCGGCGCTGATCGCGGCGCTTCAGGCGGGGAAGATTCGCGGGGCGGCGCTGGATGTGTTCACGGTGGAGCCACTGCCGGCGGGGCATCCGTTTTATTCGATGGAGAATGTGCTGATGTCGCCGCATACGGCGGATCGGGTGGAGGGATTTTTGGAGCCGGCGATCGAATGCTTCTTGGACAACTTGAAACTTTTCTGTGCGGGGGAGCCTCTGCTCAACGTGGTGGATAAGAATGCCGGTTACTGAGGCGGGCGCGGCGGTTGTGACGCTGGAAGATATTCGCGCGGCGTCGAAGCGGATTCGGCCGAATGCAAAGAGGACCCCGGTGATGACTTCGCGGAGCTTCGATGCGGAGTCCGGGGTGCGGGCATTTTTCAAGTGCGAGAATCTGCAAACCGGCGGGGCGTTTAAGATTCGCGGGGCGTCGAATTTTGTGGCGCAGTTGACGGCGGAGCAGTTGTCGCGCGGCGTGGTGGCGTATTCGTCGGGGAATCATGCGCAGGCGGTGGCGATTGCGGCTCGGAATGCCGGGGCCTCAGCGACTTTGGTAATGCCGCTGGATGCTCCGCGGAATAAAGTGGAAGCCACGCGCGGGCAGGGCGCGCGGATCGTCACGTATGACCGGTTCACGGAGGATCGGACGGCGATCGGGAAGAGGATCGCAGAGGAGACGGGCGCGGCGCTGGTCCCGCCCTTCGATCATCCCTGGATCATCGCGGGGCAAGGGACGACGGCGCTGGAACTGCTGGAAGAGATTCCGGATCTGGATGCGATTGCAGTGCCGATTGGCGGGGGCGGCTTGATCTCGGGCTGCTCGATTGCGGCGAAGGGAATGAAGCCGGGGATCAGAGTGATCGGCGTGGAACCGGAGGATGGGAACGATACGTTTCTCTCCCTCGCGGCGGGGAAGCGTGTGGAGATTCCGGCGCCGGGGACGATCGCGGATGGATTGCGGAGTCCGATGCCGGGCGAGATGACGTTTCCGATCATTCAACGAAATGTGGAGCGAGTGGTGCTGGTGACGGATGAGGAGATCCGGCGCGCGGTGAAGTTTCTGCTGCTGCGGATGAAGATCCTGGTGGAGCCGAGCGGGGCGGCGACGGTCGCGGCGGCGCTTTCGGGAAAACTGCGGGGGATGGGCGGGCGCGTGGGCGTTGTGATATCGGGCGGCAACGTGGATTTCGAGGCTCTGGCGGAGTTATGATTTCGGTCCTGGTTCCTTTGCTGTTGCTGATGGCGGGTCCTTTTTGGGAGGCGCAAGCGCCGAAGGAGTGGACGGACGCGCAGCTAGAAGGCCTGCTGGCGGATTCGCCCTGGGCGCAGGTGATGGCCGGGCCAGGGCAATCGGCGCTGGCGGTGAATGCGCGGCTGGCTCTGGCGAGTCCGATTGAACAGGCGGAGAAGGAGCAGGCCCGGCGGGCGGCGCTGCGGTCGAAGCCGGGAGCGAAGAAAGAAGCCTCCGATGAGGAAGATCCGGGCGCGCGGGAGTACCGGCTGTGGCTGGAGGACAATCGCGCAACGCAGATTATTCTGGCGATCCGGATGACTTCGAATGAGGGGCTACTGGACGAGAAGGAAGTCCGGCGGATGGAGGATGAATCCGTCATGCGCGTGGGCAAGAAGAAGATCAAGATGACGGGGCACTTTCCGCCGTCGGCAGGGGATCCCTTTCTGAGGATGGCGTTTCCGCGCGAGGTGCAGTTGAGCGACAAGAGCGTGATCTTCGACGTTTATCTTCCGGGCGTGTCGGCGCCGTTCCGGTCGGCGGAGTTCAAGCTGAAGGATATGGTGGTGGGCGGGAAGCTGGAATTGTAGCCGGGCTTTACGGCTTCGACGTTTTGGAGAAGAGTCCGAAGAGACCGCCCAGGGACGAGGTCTTCTTCATACTTTCGGAGCGGCCGCCCAGGCGGTCGGCGAGCTGCATGATGCCCTTACCGAAAGACGTGGTGGACGGAATGGGCTTGCCTTCCATCAACGATTTCTGCACCGATTCGTAATCGCTCGGCAGGCTGTCGAAGACTTCGGTGTGGAGAGCGGTGCCGATCACTTCGCGGCTCAGGCCGACGTCGCGATGGTAGCGGTTCACGACCAGGCGCACTTTCCAGCGGCCGATGCGGTTGGTGTCGAGGTACGAAAGCGCGCGCTGAGCGGCTTGGAGGGCGGGGAGTTCATTGGTGGTGACGAGGAGGAGCTCGCTCGCTTGGCGGGCCTGGTTCAGGTTCCACTCGCCGTAGACTCCGCCGGCGTCGATGATGACGACGTCGTAGGCGTAGCGGGCATATTCAAGGATGGGGCTGGGGTCGCGCAGGTCTTGCAAGCCGTCGGCGACGAGTTCGGGCGAAAGCAGGACGTCGACGCCGGAGACCGGAGTGACCATGGCGTTCCACAAGTCGGAATCGAGTTCGTGGGCGTGGTTCAGGACGTCCACAAAGCTATAGACCGACTTGATCTTGAGCAGGAAGGACATGGTTCCAGCGAGAGGATCGAGGTCGGCGAGCAGAATGCGTTTCGCGCCGAGGCGCTTCCACTGGAAGGCGAGGTTGCAGGCCACGGTGGTGGCTCCGCAGGCGCCTTTGGCGGGCATGACGGCGAAAATTTTCGCGGGTTCCTTGCGTCCGCTATCGGAGGAGGGCTGGAGGCGGGCGAGTTTGCCTGCGGCGGCTTCGAACTGATCGGCGGTAAAGGGCTGGATGAGGAAGTCGGTGGCGCCGGTGCGGAGGCAGCGCAGGATCAAGTCGGGATCGTTGCCGGAGAGCAGGGCGAGGATCTGGACGCTGGGTCCGAGGCGTGCTATTTCGGCGAGGAGCTGGATGGCCTGGTCTTTATCGGAAGCGACGTCGAGGAAAACGAGCTGGGGACCGGAGCCGAGGGTCGCGGTGAGATCGCGGGGCGAAGGGTAGGTGCGGACGTGAGTGATCGCGATGCCCGGGAGTTGCGTAGCCAGGAGAGGCTGCAATTCTTCGAGCATGCGGGCGCTCGGGCTGATGACGACAGCCCGTCTTACCGCAGGCGGGGGGGCCTCACGTTGCTGCATTCAGGCGCGTTCTTCCTCAGAGCCACATAAGCCTAAAGCCCGACAACGAAGGCTCACGGGAGTGCTGCGGCTACCCATTTGGGACAATTCCAAAGACGTAAATCGGCTCAAAGCGATCATAGCATGAGAAGCTGTTCACCTTCCTTCTACTAAAAGAGTGATATTCCGGGCCGATGAGTGCGCCAAGAGTGGGCTACTCTACTCCGGTCTACTGCGGGAGCGGTAATTTGCACCCCTAAACGGGTGGGAACACTACTCCACTGAATGTGAGCTTATGAACACTACCAACGGAACCAATCACAGCGGGGAACTCAAGTCGATTGCAGTTTGCGATACGCAGCCGGTGACGGCGGAGGGGATCCGCACGTTGTTGGGAACCCATCCCGACTTGGGATTTCAAGAATCGAGCGATTCCCTGGCCAGGGCGCTGGATCTTTTGCGCGTCAACCCTCCGAACGTGCTTTTGATCGACAAGGCGTTCGGCATCCAGGCGATTCTGGACTGGCTGAACGACAGCCGGACGACCGCGCCGCAGACCGCGATCGTGGTGTGGGGCGTGTCGGTGACGGAGGCGGAGGCGCTGCGGTTCCTCCAGGCGGGCGCAAAGGGCATCCTGCGCAAGACGGCCAGCGTCGCGGTGGTGCTGGCGTGTTTACGGACGGTGGCCGAGGGGCGGAGCTGGATGGAGGATTCGGTTTTCCGCGATTCCTCGCGCTCGGACCGGTATCCGCGGAGCGAGCTGACGGCTCGCGAGCAGCAGGTGCTCGAATTGGTGGAGCAGGGCTTCAAGAATAAAGAGATCGCGCAGGATTTGGGGATCCGGCCGGGGACCGTGAAGATCCACTTGAAGCACATTTTCGAAAAGACGGGCGTGCGCGGGCGGTACGGGCTCGCGCTGAGCGGGCTCAAGGAGCGGGGGCTGGTGTCGATCCCGGCGTGAGCGGCCGTGCCGCAACAGGGCGGCGCCTTTAGCCTGCTTGCGGTCCCCGGATCACTTCGACGCTGCACTCGGCGTGCGTGGCTACGGCTTCCGAGGTGCTGCCGAGCATGAACCGGTCGATCCCGCTGAGGCCGTGAGAACCCGTCACGATCAGGTCGGCATCGAAGGCTCGGGCTTCGTCCAGAATGAGCTGTTTGGGCGAGTTAGTGAGAACCGAGATCGAATCCGAAGTCTTCAGGGGGGATGGGGCGAGGATCTCGGCGGCTTCGCGGATGGCTTCCTGGGCGTGGCGCATGGCGTCTTCCCGGATTTTGTCCTTGGTTTCGTTGTCGATCAGAGGCGGTTCGAAGGCGGCTTGGAGGTCCGTGAGGGCCAGCTCGACCACGGTGAATATTTCGACTTCCGTGTCCGGAGGCCAAGGCCGGGACGCGATGGAGCGGGCGGCGTGGGCGGCGGAGGGGGAACCGTC
The DNA here is from genome assembly GCA_036498815.1 of Bryobacteraceae bacterium. GTDB lineage: Bacteria > Acidobacteriota > Terriglobia > Bryobacterales > Bryobacteraceae > Palsa-187. Next base: position 37,954 of record DASYET010000057.1, read on the forward strand.
GGTGGCGAGCAGGAGCTTCATGCCGCGGGGGCCTCGCGCGATTTCCGGCACGCGTACGACTTCGAGGGAGCAGTGCGCGTGACGCACTACGGACCGGGCGATGCTGCCCATGAGGAATTGGGTGAGTCCGCCGCTGCCGTGCGAGCCGAGCACAATCCAGTCGGCTCCGATGGCGCTGGCGCGATCGACGATGGCGGACTTGGGGTCGCCCGAGATCACGAAAGCGGTGGCCGCGAGGCCAGCTGCGCGTAGCTGCTGCGCGGCGCGCTGAACCAGGCTCTCCGTCAGACGCTGAATTTCCCCCGAAACCTCGGCACGAGCCCAGTCATGCGGGGATTCGATGGCGCTCAGGACCTCCACGGCGATGTCGGATGGCCAGGGCCGCGACGCTACCTCGTTCACGGCGGCCTGGCTAGCCGGGGAATGGTCGATGGCGAGCAGTATCCTCATGGAATTCCTTCCTCTCTACGTTCGCTCCAGATTTTCTTCTTCGCTCTTGTTTTAGCACTTTTCCCGCCAAAGCTTTTCTGGGCAACGCTTGTTCTCAAAAAGCTTGTTTGAGGCCGGGCGGTCGGACACCAGGGTGCACTCCAGGGGCCTGGCCGAAAAATCCGGCGGAGGTGCGTGTCGGCATTTCGCGCAGTTTCGCGGAATCTTAGCGCAGACGAGCGAAGGAAGCAGAGTTAGACGGACGGCAATTCGACCTCGACGACGAGTCCGCCGGTAGACGCGTTCTGGGCGCGGATGGTCCCGTGGTGGAGGTTGACGGCTCGGCCGGCGATGGCGAGGCCGAGGCCGGCTCCATCGAAATTGCCGTTTGCGACCCGGCGAAAGGGGAGGAAAATGTCCGCCAGCATGGTTTCGGGGACTCCCGGCCCGTGGTCCCGCACGCGGAGTACTGCCTGCGGCCCGCGGGCTTCCAAAGAGATTTCGATGGCGGTTCCCTCGGCGGTGTAGCGAATGGCGTTCCGCACGACATTCTCCACGGCGCTGCGAAGAAGTTCTTCGAAGCCGCTGACGGTGCAGGGATCGGCTCGTTCGATGACGACGCGGCGATTGTGGGCGCGGGCTTCAAAGTCTCCGTCATTGGAGACTTCCTGGACGAGATTCGTCAGGTCGAACGGCGCGGGAGCGCCACGGTCCACTCCGCTATCGATTCGGGTGAGCGCGAGCAACTGGCCGATGAGCGAATCCAAACGCCGCGCTTCGAGGCCGATTCGTTCCAGATTCTCGGCCGCTTCTTCGGCGGGGCCTTGCTTCACCAAGCTCAGCGCGACGATCAAGCGCGAGAGGGGCGAGCGCAACTCATGCGAGACATCGCCCAGGAGACGGCGCTGGCCGGTGATCAAAGCCTCGATTCGCTCGGCCATGGTGTCGAAGTTGCGAGCGAGGCCGGCGATCTCATCGCGGCGGCGCAGGAGAGAAGGATCGACGCGAGTGTCGAAGCGGCCTTCGGCGATACCGGCGGCCGCCTGCCCTAACTTCGCCAGCGGTTTGGTCACGTAGCGGCTGACGAAATAAAAGAAGACGATTCCGCCCATGGAGAGCAGCATCAAGTCATGAAGCCGGATCAGGTATTTGAATCCCCACCCGACGTGGATGATCACGAATGCCAGCACGAAGGCGGCGGCGAAGAGCGGCAGCCAGAACCACAGAAGGATGGTGAGAAAAAGCTTTTTCATCGCGGTTTCGCGTACAGGTATCCGGCTCCGCGGACTCCCTTAATGCGTTCTCCGCCTTCTTCGAAGGGGCCGAGCTTGCGGCGGAGATTGCAGACGTGAGTGTCGATGCTGCGGTCAAAGGGGGAGAAGTCGCGCTTGAGGACAGCGCGGACCAGGTCTTCGCGGCTGACGGTGGTTCCGGCTACGCGCATGAGCACGGACAGAAGATCGAATTCGACGGTGGTGAGATCGACGGGGGCGCCGCTCCGGCGCACGGTGCGGGATCCCGCATCGAGCTCGATATCGGCGAGCGCGATCGCGGAGGCAGGTGCTTGGGGACTCGATCTTCGGAGCACCGCTCGGATGCGGGCGACGAGCTCGGCGGGATCGAAGGGCTTCGGCAGATAATCGTCCGCGCCCATTTCCAGGCCGCGAATGCGGTCATGCGTATCGCCATGGGCGGTCAACATCAGGACGGGGGTGCGGGATTTTAGGCGGATGCGGCGGAGGACTTCGAAACCGTCGCAATCCGGCAGCATGACGTCCAGGAGGATCAGGGCGTAGTCTTCGGCGAGTGCCCGGTCCACACCGGTAGCGCCGTCGGGCGCGGGACTAATGGCGAAGCCTTCGCGCGTCAGATAGCGCGTGACGAGCTGGCAAAGCTCGGCATCGTCGTCAATCACCAGCACGCGTTCCATGGAATGGTGGGGGTGTTTTTATTCTAGAACTCGGGGTGGGGCGATGCCGTCAAGATGTGTCAAGCGGCTTAACCGATCTTGACGAAGCTTGGCACTTTTCGACCGCAGGGGCGGCGCGGAGACTCTATAGTCGACACATGACAAGACCACTCACCCTTGCGCTGCTTCTGGCTTTCCCTCTGGTTCACGTTCACTGCGCGGACCTGGAGAAGGCTCCCGCGTTTGAAGTCGCCTCGATTACGCCCTGTAAGCCGGGGACTCCCGCTCCTGCATGGGAACACGCCGGGATGGCCTCGTTCACGTCTCCGGGCGGAAGATTTAAGGCCGAGGCGGTGACGCTGAAGTTCCTGGTGGAGTGGGCGTACGGGGTGCAGCCCTTCCAACATTCGGACGGTCCGTCGTGGATCGGGTCGGGCCGGTACGATATCGCGGCGAAGGCGGAAGGGAATCCTACGGAGGAGCAGATGAAACGGATGGTGCAGACGCTGCTGGATGAACGGTTTCACTTGATGCTGCGTCGTGAGCAGAAGAAGCTTCCGGCGTATGTGATCTCGGTGGGGAAGACTCCGCCCAAGCTGGTGCCGGCGAAAGAGGGCGGGACGTTCGCGATGCGAGCTACGCCGGTGATGGGTGTGGACCAGAAGATCGCTGCGTATCGGATCGTAGGTACGCGGTTCCGGGTGGTGCAATTGCTGGATGTGTTCGGGCGGCACATGGGGCGGGTGATGGTGAATGAGACGGGCCTGGAGGGAGAGTACGACTTTACACTGGACCTGGTGCCGGATGAGACGCTGCCGAATCCGATGGATCCGTCGATGCTGTTGACGGGCATGCGGGACCAGTTGGGGTTGACGGTGAAGGCGCAGGATACGCAGGTGGAGTATTTGGCGATCGAGAGTGCGGAGAAGGTGGTGGCGGGGAATTAGGGTGTGCGGGCGGGCTACCGGTTTTCCCAAACGCTGGCGGCGAAATCGCGGCGGTTGCGGAATCCCATTTGCTCGTAGAGCCGGACGGCGGAGTCGTTGGTGTTGGTCACGGTGAGGCTCGCGCGCTTGCAGCCGTGGGCGGATAAAGCCGTGAGGGAGCGGCGCAGGAGTTCGTAACCGATGCCTCGGCCTTGATGCGTGGGCGCGACGCAGATTTGGGTGATGTGGCCGGTTTCGGCGGCGACCAGGCTGGAGAGGGAGACTCCGCAGAGCGTGCGGTCGCCGCGATCCCAGGCGGCGAAGGAGGCGGGGCCGAAGAACGATCCGCAGCCGGGGTATTGGACGATGTTCGAAAGAAAACGGCGCGCGCCGCCGGGGCTGCGGTACTGATCGTTGATCTGGCTGTCCACGTGGCTGCGGTAGGAAGTGGCGATGAGGCGCGCGGCGTCGTCCTGGCGGTTCTCGGTCCAGGGGGAAAACATGGTGTTGGCGCATTCGCGGGCGGGCCAGGGCGCGTCCGGGAACAGCGGCACTTCGAGGAACATCCGGGGATAGGAACGGAACCAGCGTGAGTAGGGCACTTCTCCGGCGAGATCGGGGCCAAGCTTGCAGCCAATCATCATGAGTTGCGCTTCCACGCGGCGGACACCGGGGGTACGGAAGATGCCATCCAGCACGGCTTCGAGCAGTAAACGCTCCGATTCCTGGGTGCGCGCGGAATCACGCACGAAGAAATCGCCGATCAGGCCCTTGCCTTCCTCGGCGACGTAGTAGCTGTAGCCGGCGACTCCGGCGGGCGTCATGAGCGCGAATCCGCTGAGCGCGCGCAGATGCACGAAGCGGCGGACGAGGTCGGCGGACGCGGAGAAGTCCCAATCCAAACCGGTGCGCCAAGCGGCGATTTCTTCGTCGAGCATCGGCGCCAGGTGCTCCGCCGTGAGCTCGCGCAGGTCGATTAACGATTCCGCGTATCGATCCGGCAGCGCTGCCATGAGAAGGGGCCCTACTTTAAGATTGCATACTTCAAGCTTGCATAAGTCGCTTAATGGCGGCGGTGGCCTGCCGGGTCCGGTGCGGATTTTCGATCAACGCAAAACGCACGTGGCCTTCGCCCAAATGGCCGAAGCCGATGCCGGGAGACACGGCGACCAGCGCCTCCTCCAGCAGTAATTTCGAGAATTCGAGCGACGTAAGGTGCTTATATTTTTCGGGAAGGGGGGCCCACACGAACATGGTTCCCTTAGGAGGCTCGACCGGCCAGCCGGCGCGGTTCAGGCCCTGAATCAGGACGTCGCGGCGCTTCTGGTAGATGGAGCAGATCTTTTTCGTGTCGGCCTCGCATTCGCGCAGGGCGATGATGGAGGCGATCTGAATCGGCTGGAATACGCCGTAATCCAAGTAGCTTTTGATGCGCGCGAGCGCGTAAATCATTTTTGGATTGCCGAGGCAGAAGCCGACGCGCCAGCCCGCCATGTTGTAGCTCTTCGAAAGCGAGAAAATCTCGACGGCGACTTCCTTCGCGCCGTCGACTTGCAGGATGCTGGGGGGAACGTAGCCGTCGAAGGAGATGTCGGCGTAGGCGAAATCGTGCACCACCATGGTCCCGTGATGCGCGGCAAGGCGGATGATTTCCTTGAAAAAGTCGAGATCCACGCACTGGGTGGTGGGGTTGTGCGGGAACGAGATCAGGATCATTTTCGGCTTGGTGGCCGATTTCTTGTAGACGTCGTTCAGGCGTTCGAGGAACGTGGCCGGGTCCGGCATGGGGAGCGCGCAGGCTTGGCCCTCCGCCATGATGACGCCGTATTGATGGATGGGATAACAGGGGTTCGGCGAGACGACGACGTCGCCCGGTCCGATGACGGCGAACAGGAGGTGCGCCAGCGCGTCCTTGGCTCCGATGGTCACGATGGCTTCCTTTTCGGAATCGAGCGTGACGCCGTAATTTTTCTGGTATCGCGCGACGATTTCCTCGCGCAGACGCGGGATGCCGCGGGACATCGAATAGCGGTGGTTGCGCGGATTGCGCGCCGCTTCCACCAGCTTGCTGATGACGACTTTGGGCGCGGGACCGTCGGGATTCCCCATGCCCAGATCGACGACGTCCAACTGGGCGGCTCGTGCTTTTGCCTTCATCTCATTGATGACGGCGAACACGTAGGGGGGCAGCTTCTTGATGCGGTAAAAATCCTGACCAGACTCCATTAGATCTATTCTACGGTATGGAATGTGCTGGACCGCGATTCGTGCCGAGAAGCGACATTTCGAGTAAAGTAATGTCCATGGAAAGGCTTCTGCTGGCTATGGTCCTTGTTGCCGCTCCGGTCTTTGGGCAGACTGCCAGTTTTGAAGTCGCTTCCATCAGACCGTACGTGATCGGTCAAAGACTTCAAAACCCGCCTGGCCTCACGTTCTCAGGAAACAGGATGATGGGCGGGGGCGAATCTCTGCGATCCCTGATAAGTGTGGCTTACGGTTACGATTTGCAGCCCTTCCGGGTAACGGGAGGGGCGGGCTGGATGGATACGGAATTTTTCGAGATCGCCGCGAAAACCAGGAGCGAAGAACCACTCACACGAGAGAACGCTCGGCCCCTGCTGCAGGCCCTTCTGAGAGACCGCTTTCATCTCAAGATTCATCGCGAGACGCGCGAGGTGGCGGTGTACGCGCTGGTGGTGGGCGGGCGCGGGGTGAAAGCGGGGTTGAAGCTGAGCGCGAGTGATGCGCGGTTCGCCATCGACCAGCGGGGCAGCGAAGGCGCTCTCACGCAGTTGAACGTGACCAACTCACCCTTGGCAACCTTTGTGGCGGTGATCACGGGCCCGGGCTTCGCCGGGAGGCCGGTGATCGACAAGACCGGCTTAAGCGGGAACTACGATTTCGTTCTCAAGTTCACTTCGCGGATCAATTCCGATTCCGATGCCCCCTTATTCTTCACCGCAGTCGAGGAAGAACTGGGGTTGAAACTTGAGGCTATGAAGGCTCCCTTCGAACTCTTAGTTATCGACAGAGCGGAGAAACCGTCGCCAAACTAATCGCAGTACGGGGCGTGTCATCATAAGTGTTTGCGATCCTCACCGCTGCTCCCTATTTTTCTGATCGTCGCCGTGGATATCTTGGGCTTGACGATTATGATCCCCCTGCTGCCGTTCTATGCGGAGAAGCTGGGGGCGAGTCCGTTTCAGGTGGGCTGGCTGGTAGGCATTTATGCGCTGTGCCAGTTGGTTTCCGGTCCGCTGCTGGGGCGGATGTCGGATCACATGGGCCGGAAGCCACTGCTGATCGTGAGCCAGATGGGGACGCTGGCCGGGTTCCTGATCACGGCGTTTGCGCCGAGTCTTTGGGTGGTTTTTCTGGGTCGGGCGATCGACGGGGCGACGGCGGGGAATTTGTCGCTGGCGCAGGCGTATATTTCCGACGTCACGGAGCCCAAGGACCGGGCGAAATCGTTCGGATTGATCGGGATCGCGTTTGGGCTCGGATTTTTCATCGGGCCGGGAATTTCGGGCGTGCTCGCCCGGTGGGACTACCGGTATCCGATATTGGCGGCGGCGGCGCTTTCGGCGACTAGCATTCTTTGCACGTATACTTTGCTGCCCTCGGCGAAGCCGGGGACGGGGCCGGTGACGGGTCCGGGCGGGAAGCGGCTATCCGTGCTGCAATGGAGCGCGTATGGAGCTTATTTCCGCCAGCCGCTGCTGGGGGCCCGGCTATGGGAGTTCCTGATGTTCGCGCTGAGCTTCGCGATTTTCACCTCGGGGCTGGCGCTGTTCGCGGAACGGCGATTTACGTGGCATGACGTGCCGTTTGGTCCGGTGCAGCTCGGATATGTGTGGATGTACGCGGGATTCCTGGGGATTTTGCTGCAAGGTCCACCACTCGGGAAGTTGGTGAAGCGATTCGGCGAAGCGCCGCTCAATGCGGTAGGGTTTGGAGCCTACGTGGTGGGGTATGCGTTGCTGGCGTTCAGCCATTCGCTGGGTTGGCTGGTGGCCGCGACGACCGTTTGCTCCATTGGAGGGCTGGTGCGGCCGACGCTGACGAGCATGATTACGCAGGCGGCTTCGCGGGACGACCAGGGGGTGGTGCTGGGATTGACGCAATCGCTGACATCGGTGTCGCAAATTGGCGGTCCGCTGCTGGCGGGATACCTGATTCAGAATAACTTATTGACGGGATGGGGTTTAACGGCGGCTGCCGTGTCCTTGTTAGGACTACTACTCGCCTCCAGATCCTCTACTACCGCAGCAATCGACACTTAGTACCTATCCCCCCTTTGGGCCAAGGTCGATTTACCCCCCATAAGGGATCTCCAGTGAACCAACTCTCCGTATTTCTCTGTGAAGCGCAGCCGATCGTCGTCGAAGGTTTGGCGAAAGTTCTGACTGCATGTGATGACTTGGAGTACGTCGGTTCGGCGGCGAACTTGACCGATGGGCTCGAAGCCTTGCGGGAGCGGCGGCCCGACATTATTCTGGTTGACCAGTCGCCGGGATTGAAGCTGGTGTTCCAGTTCATTTCCGATGTGAAGAGCATTTGGGCTCCGTGCCAGCCGGTGCTGTGGGTGCACGACCTGGCGGAGATCGACTGCTTCCGGGCGCTGCAATTGGGGGCTCGGGGGATTCTGAAGAAGAACCTGCCGGTTGACTCGTTGATCGAATGCCTGCGGTCGGTGGGGCAGGGGAATGTGTGGATAGAAAATTCGCTGCCGGACCAGGGGTCCAATATGGAGCGGCGTTCGGCTCCGCGGCTGACGCCCCGGGAGAAGCAGATTGTCCACCACGTTTGCGGGGGGCTCAAGAATAAAGAGATCGCCATGGCGCTGGCGATCACGGCGGGGACGGTGAAGGTCCACCTCATGCACATCTTCGAGAAGACGGGTGTAAAGGACCGGTTTGAGCTCGCGGTGCATGGGCGGCGGCTGTTGGGGAGCGAGCACGCCGGGCAGATGAACCGGGCGGAGAACGTGGTGGCAGGGCAGACGGCGTAAGACGTCCACAGTTCCGACGCTTACGCGTGGGGCTAAAGTACTGGGGCGGATCAGGCGAATAACGGAGTACGGGATGACTCCGCCACAAACTATCACGACGATCCGGCCGTCGGCGCGCAGTATCGAGCAGGTACTGACGAGCCGCTGGGCTCGGCTGCTGATTCCGTCGCTCTCGGATCTTTTTTTCCTGGCAATCTTGGTTTGGCTCTTTCTCAGCTCCGGCTCCGCGGGGTGGCAAGGGCTGCTGGCCGACGCGGACGCGGGCTGGCATATCCGTACCGGACAGTACATCCTGGCGCATCATGCGGTTCCGCATGTAGATCTTTACTCGTTTTCGAAGGCCGGGCAGCCTTGGTATGCGTGGGAGTGGGGCTCGGATGTGTTTTACGGACTGCTGCACCGGATTGCGGGTCTTAAAGGCGTGGTGCTGGCGGCGGGCGTCCTGATTTCGATCTTCGCGACCACTCTGGTGCGGCGGATGATCTGGCGCGGGGTGCATGTGATGGTGGCGCTGGCAGTAGCGCTGCTGTCGGTGGGCTCCGCGTCGATCCATTTTCTGGCGCGGCCGCATGTGTTCACGCTGCTGCTGCTCTCGATTTCGATGTGGATGATCGAGAGCGACCGGGAGCGGCCGAGTGCGCGGATCTGGTGGCTGGTTCCGCTGACGGTGGTGTGGACCAACTTGCATGGCGGGTTCCTGGTGCTGATCGCGGTGCTGGGTCTGGCGGCGCTGGGAACGGCGGTGGAGGCCTGGATCGCGCACGAGGAGTGGGGCGGGCTGTGGTGGCGCAGTGCGGTCCGGTATGCGGAACTGGCGGCGGCATGCGCGGTAGCGTCCTTGGTGAATCCGTACGGGTGGCAACTGCATATCCACGTGGTGGAGTATTTACGGTCGGACTGGATCAAGACGGTGGTGCAGGAGTTCCAATCGCCAACGTTCCGCAACGAAAACATGATGCAGTTCGAGGGGCTGCTTTTGGTGGGCTTGATCGCGGCGGGAGCGCTGCTGCGGCGCCGGCGCGTGGTGGAGGCGCTGTGGATCTTATTCTTCGCGCACATGGCGCTGAGCAGTGTGCGGCACGTGCCGATTTACGTGACCGTGGTGGGTCCGGTGATCGCGTTTGAGATTGCGTCCTGGTGGAAGACCGCCACGGCGAGCGCTCCGCGGAAATCCCTGCGGCTGATTCTGAATCAGATGGCGGCGGATGCGGCTCCGGGATTCCGCAGGACCAGTATCTGGCCGTTGGCGGTGGTGTTCTCGCTCACCGTGATGGGGGCACCGATCCCGTGGCCCCAGGATTTTCCCGACGTCCTGTTTCCGACGAAGCTGGTGCACGATCACGCGGATCAAATTCTGAACAAGCGCGTGCTGACGACGGATCAGTGGGGCGACTACCTGATCTTCCTCAATCCGCAACAAAAGGTACTGGTGGACGGGCGCAGCGACTTCTATGGGCCGGAGACAGGGAACCAGTACATCCGCCTGGTGAACGGCGGAGCGGACTGGAAGGAACTGCTTCAGAAGTTCAAGTTCGACTCAGCGCTGCTGCCGGATGAACTGGCGGTGGTGCAGCTGTTAAAGACGCAGCGGGACTGGAAGGTCGTAGAGGATGACGGTAAGCGGATCTTCTTAGTCCATGAGACCGCCCCAGTACTCTCTACGGGGAAATAAGTCCCGGAACCAAGGTTCTAAGGACTACGTGCGTTGACTCCGTTCAGCCTAATGAAAACCACCGACCCGTCCGAAGTAGTACATGGGAGCACACGGAGACAATGAAGGGTCAAAACGCGAGCCAGCGGAGTACCAGCGCTGGAAAGCGGCGTTCGCCCATGGTGATTTCACAGATCCCCATGGAGTGGATGGATCCGATGAGCTGGCGGTTGCCATCGGGGAAGAAATTGGCGGAATTTGCGTTGCAGGCGGGGTTTCTGGCTCCGTTGATGCTGGGAACGCCGAGCTTCCGAAAGCGGAAGCCGAGTGCGGCGCCGGTGCCCGTGCCGGGGAAGGTTGCGGGCGGATTGAAGGAACACGTAGGGGAGGAGCCGGCTCGTTCCGGCACCTTTCACGGAACAGCCCAATGACGGCACAAGTGTGGATCGCAATTCTGGTGGGACTGGCGGCGACGATCGATGATCTTTCGCGGCGCCAGATCGCGAACTGGATTCCTCTGGCGGCGCTGGCAGGCGGTCTGGGGTGGCAGATGGGACAGAACGGCTGGAAGGGCGGGTTGTACGCGCTGGGCGGAGCCGCGGCGGGGTTCGCTGTGTTCCTGGTCTTCTACCTGTTGGGCGGCATGGGCGGCGGCGATATCAAGTTAATGGCCGGGTTCGGCGCGCTGTTGGGCGCGCAACAGATGTTATGGGCTTCGTTTTACACCGCGCTGGTGGGCGGGTTGTTGGGATTGGGCGTGTTGGGATTCCGGCGGTTGCGGCAGGCGGCGGGCCAGATGAATCCGCAGGGGCCAGGGAGCGAATCGATACCGTATGCTCCGGCTATCGCGCTGGGAGTTTGGCTTTCGTTGGTGCCCAAAGGGTAACGGGTTGAGGCAAGAGGAGAACAAAGTATGGATCGCAGATTTCTCACGGTACTAGGTGTCAGTCTGGTCTTCGCCTTAGTGGTGTCCAGCATCTTTTACCAATTCACGGCGCGCTCTGGGCCGAGCAAGAAAGCGGAAGCCACGGACATGCGCGACATCATCGTGACGACCCGGGCGTTGGGCGTGGGCGTGATGATCCGCCCGGCGGACGTGAAGATTTCCAAGATTCCGGCCGAGGCGTTTCCGAAGGGCGGCTATTCGAAGGTAGAAGAGGTCCTGGACCGTCCGGTGATCTCGAACATCCTGATGGAAGAGCCGATCCTGGATGGGCGCCTGGCTGTGAAGGGCAGCGGTCTGGGACTGGCGCCGACAATTCCGGTGGGCATGCGCGCGGTTTCGGTGCGTGTGAACGACGTCGCGGGAGTAGCGGGATTCGTACTGCCGGGCATGAAAGTAGACGTGCTGGTGACGGGACGTCCGCCAGGAGACGATGGCGACATCACGGCGACGGCGCTGCAAAACATCCTGGTGCTGTCGGCGGGAACCACGCTGCAGCCGGATGCGCGCGGTCAAGCGATGCCCGCGCCAACGGTGACGCTGCTGGCGACTCCGGAAGAAGCGGAGATCTTGACGCTGGCCAACATGGACGGCCATATCCAACTGGTGCTGCGCAATTCGAGCGATCAGGATATGGGCACGACTCCGGGCCGTTACATTTCGGAATTATACGGGACGCATCGCCGGGCTCCGATCAAGAATTCGGGCAAGGGTCCGGACAATGACGGCACCGGCGATCCGCGGCCGAAGAAGCCTGTGCAGGCCGCGGCTCCCCGGCCGGCCGCTCCGGCTCCGGCCCCTCCGGTGCAGGCCGCTGTTGTGGTCGCTCCTCCGCCCCCGCCTCCGCCGGATCAGATCGTCGAGATCCGCGGCACCAATAAGGGCGTGGAGACGATCGTGAACCATTCCAACTGAAGGTAGACACCATGCTTCGACACTATTCGTTATTGAAAAAGTTCGCGCAGGCGAGCGCCGTTCTGATGGCGGTGGGAGCGGGCGCGATGCTCGCGCAGACCGCCGAGGAATTGCGCCTGATCGTCGGCAAGAGTGTGGTGATCGATTACCCCACGGACGTGCGCCAGATCTCCACCACCAATCCGGATGTTCTGGATTACACGGCGATCTCGACACGAGAGATTCTGTTGAACGCGAAGGGCCTGGGGAACTCCACGCTGATTGTGTGGAGCAAGACGGGACAGCGCACGTTCTACAACGTGAACGTGGAGCTGAACCTGGAGCCGATCCGGCAGTTGCTGAAGGATTCGTTCCCGAACGAGCCGGTGGTGGTGCATAGCTCCAAGGACACGGTGACGCTGACCGGTCTGGTATCGACGAAGGAAGTCTCGGACCGCGCGGCGGCGCTGGCGGCCGGGGCGGCCAAGACGGTGATCAACAACCTGGTGGTGAAGGACCTGCCGGTGGACAAGCAGATCCTGCTGCGTGTGAAGTTCGCGGAACTGGATCGTGAGAAGGAACAGCAGTTCGGTATTAACCTGCTGGCGGCTCCGGGCAACAATGCGTTGGGCACGACGACGGGGCAGTTCTCTCCGCCCTCGTTCAGCGGGTTGCTGACGATTCCGCAGACGGCATCGGGCGGCGGCAGCACCAGCACCAGTTCCGGATCGGCGGCGGGTGGCGCGAGCTCGAGCGGCGGCTCCAGCGCGAGCTCGACCGGCAACAGCGGTATCTTCACCATTTCTCAGGTGATGAATTTATTCGCGTTCGATCCGCATTTGAATCTGGGCGCGTTTATCAAAGCGTTGCAGAACGAAAACATTTTGCAGATTCTGGCGGAGCCGAATCTGGTGGCGAGCAACGGCAAAGAAGCCAGCTTTACGGTGGGCGGCGAGTTTCCCGTGCCGATCCTGCAGGGCGGCGCGAACTCCGGCGCGGTGACGCTGCAATTCCGCGAGTACGGCATCCGGCTGTCGTTCACTCCCCAAGTGACGCCGAACAATACGATCAAGCTTTACCTGAAGCAGGAAGTCTCTACTTTGGATGTGACGAACGCGGTGGTGTTGAACGGATTCAGCATCCCGGCGTTGTCCACGCGGAAGGCGGAAACGAACGTGGAACTGGGCGACGGACAGAGTTTCATCGTCGCGGGTTTGGTGAACAATCAAGAGCAGAACGCGTTATCGAAGATTCCGCTGATCAGTTCCGTGCCGATCCTGGGCATGCTGTTCAAGACCAAAGACGACAAGGTGCAACGGCAGGAACTGATCATGATGGTGACGCCGGAGATCACGATGCCCTTGGGTCCGAACGATCCGAAGCCGGAGCCGTTCTTCCCGAAGGAATTCCTGAAGCGGTTGGATCCCAAAGACGTCCAGAAGCCCGCCACGTCCGCCAAAGCCAACAGCAAGAAGAAGTAAATGAGCGCGCGCAGCCAACACGAAGCGGAGATCACGGCGCTGTTAATCGCGCCGCGCCGGGAGCTCGCCGATGAGCTGCTCGGGACGCTTCCGCAGACCAAAGCGTTCCAGATTCTGGCGGATCTGAAGAGTTATCCGCCACATCAGACGCTGGAGATCCGGGTGCGGCAGCTAAAGCCGCACGTGATTCTCCTGGACCTGGCGACGGACCTCGCGGCGGCGGTGGATCTGATCAAGATGATCGCGGGTCTGAATCCTCCGGTGCACGTGGTGGGATTGCACACGAACAACGACTCGCAGGCGATTTTGCAATCGCTGCGCGCCGGGGCGAGCGAGTTCCTCTTTTCTCCGTTCGATCTGGCCACGCAGCGGGAGGCGATCGCGCGGTTGCGGCGGCTGGTGGCGCCCGAGGCGCCGGCAGAGTCGGAAGAGGGGCATGCGGTTGCGTTCACGAGTCCGAAGCCGGGGTCGGGCGCATCGACCATCGCGACGCAAACGGCGTTTTCCCTAGAGCGGTTGACGGGGAAGCGAGTGTTGCTGGCCGACTGCGATCTGACGGGAGGAACCATCGGGTTCTATTTAAAGCTGAGTCATAACTACTCCCTGGTGGATGCGCTGCAACACGCGGAGCATCTGGATCCGGCACTGTGGAATTCGCTCACGGTGAACTACGGCGGTGTCGATATTCTGCCGGCTCCGGCGGCTCCGTTCGCCGATCCGGTGGATCCAGCTCGGTTGCGGGTGCTGGTGGATCAGGCGCGGCAAATTTACGATTGGGTGATTCTGGATCTGCCCACAGTATTCAGCCGCACCAGCTTGATGGCGATTTCCGAGTGCGAGCGAGCGTTCCTGATCTCGACGACCGAGCTGCCCAGCCTGCACCTGACGCGCAAGGCGCTGACGATGGTGGACCAGTTGGGATTTCCGAAGGAACGTTTCCACGTGCTGCTGAATCGCGTGGACCGGCGCGACAACATGGGCGCCGACGATATGGAAAAGCTTTTCGGCTGCAAGGTGCATGCACGGCTGCCGAACGATTATTTCTCGCTGCATCGCGTGGTGACGCTGGGGCAGCCGCTGGGCGCGGAAGGCGATCTGGGCAAGGCCATCGAGGGTGTCGCGTCGGTGTTGAGCGGTTCGCTGGGGCGCAAGGCGAAGGCGGCCCTGTCACGAGAGCTGAGGCCGGCGACGGTAGAGGCGTAATACGGTACTGAACTCCTATGTTTTCTTCTCCTGAAACTAACAAAAATACGCAGCAGGTCTCCTGGGAACAGAGACTGCTGAAGAACAACGGCAAGCCGAAAGGGAGCCTGAAGCCGGAGTACCAGGAGCTGAAGTTTACTCTCCACCGCAAGCTGGTGGACAAGATCAACCTGGAAGCTCTGGCGACGATCGATAACCAGCGTGTGCGCGCGGAAGTCCGCCAGGCGGTGATTTCGCTGATCGACGCGGAGCCCACGCTGTTGAGCTCGCTCGAAAAGCAGCAGATCAGCGACGAAGTGCTGGATGAAGTCTTCGGACTCGGCCCGCTGGAGCCGCTGCTGGCGGATCCGGGCATCTCCGACATTCTGGTGAACACCTACAAGCAGGTGTATGTGGAACGGAAGGGCTTGCTGGAGTTGACGAACGTCAGCTTCCGCGACGATCAGCACTTGTTGCGGATCATCGACAAGATCGTCAGCCAGGTGGGCCGCCGCATCGACGAATCGACGCCGATGGTGGACGCCCGCTTAAGCGACGGATCGCGCGTCAACGCGATCATTCCTCCGCTGGCGGTGGACGGGCCGCTGCTCTCCATTCGCCGATTTTCGACGGATAAACTGATGCCGCCGGACCTGGTCCACTTTAAATCCATGACGCCGGGAATGATGGAGCTGCTGGAAGCGGCGGTGAAGGCCCGGATGAATATCATCATCGCGGGCGGCACCGGGTCCGGAAAGACCACACTGCTCAACGCGCTCTCGGTATTCATCAATGCGAAAGAGCGCATCGTGACCATCGAAGATGCGGCCGAATTGCAGCTAAAGCAGCCGCACGTGGCGCGTCTGGAAACTCGTCCGGCGAACCTCGAAGGCAACGGCGCGGTACGGCAGCGTGAACTGCTGGTAAATAGCTTGCGTATGCGACCCGACCGCATCGTGGTCGGCGAAGTCCGCGGCGAGGAAGCGCTGGACATGTTGCAGGCGATGAACACGGGTCACGACGGATCTCTCACGACGGTCCACGCGAATTCCCCGCGCGACGCCGTGAGCCGCCTGGAAGTAATGGTGTCGCTGGCGAACGCGAACATGCAGCTGGTCTCGATCCGGCAGCAGATCGCGAGCGCGGTGCATTTACTGGTGCAGGCTTCGCGTATGAGCGACGGCTCGCGCCGCGTGGTGAGCCTGACAGAAGTCACGGGCATGGAAGGCGACGTCGTCACATTGCAAGACTTGTTCGTGTTCGAAAAGCGCGGTCTGGATCCGGACGGCAAAGTGGTGGGACGCTTCGCCGCCACGGGCATCCGGCCGAAGTTCTACGAAAAGCTCTTGAGCGCGGGCATCCGGCTGCGTCCGGATCTATTCGACGAAGTGGTGGAGGTCTGAGATGGGTTTTTTCATCGGCATCCTGGTCATCTGGGCCATCTTCATGGGTGTGTGGTTCCTGGTGTCGAAGTACGTCAAGTCCTCCGACATGCAGCGGATCAAGGACCGCCTGACGGGCACCAGCAAGGCGAAGCAGAAAAAGGCCAAGGCGAATCAAGGGCCGCAATCCGTGATGCAGACCCAGGAGGCCTCGCCCAGCAAGTTCGCGCAGATGCTGGTGGACAAGTACAAGCTGGGCCCCAGGATCCTGGAATTTCTGGAACAGGCCGGCTTGAAATGGTCGCCCGCGAGGCTGGTCCACTTGTGCCTGGTGTGTCTGGTGGCAGGGTTCGCGGCGTCGTGGCTGCTGTTGCCTCTTCCCCACGTATTCGCGGTGCTGGTGGGGCTGCTGGCCGGGACAGGTCCGGTGATCTACGTGTGGATGCAGCGCAAGAGCCGCCTGAAGCGATTCGAAGAACTCTTCCCGGAGACGCTGGAGTTCATTTCGCGTTCGATGCGCGCGGGGCACGCTTTTTCGGTGTCGCTCGAAATGATCCATCGCGAATTTCAGGAGCCGATTTCGGGCGAATTCCGGCGCGCCTTCGAAGAGCATAATCTGGGTCTGCCGATCGAAGTGGCGTTGCAGAAGCTGGCCAAGAGAGTCCCTTCTCTGGACGTACACTTCTTCGTTTCCGCGGTCCTGCTGCAAAAGCGGACCGGCGGCAATCTGGCGGAAATCCTGGACAAGCTGGCCTACGTAATTCGAGAGCGGTTCAAGCTGCGCGGACGCATTCGCGCGGTCAGCGCGCACGGAAAGATGACAGCAACGGCGCTGAGCTCCATTCCGATCGCGGTGGCGGTTCTGATGTTCTACACCAATCCCAGCTACGTCGAGTTTTTCTTCAAAGACGACGTCGGCAACATGATGCTGGGCGGAGCGGTCGGCTTACAGCTGATCGGCTACGGAGTCATGAAGAAGATTGTGAATATCGAGGTTTAAGCCATGATTTTCCTTTTGATGGTGGTCGTGATCACTGCGTTGGCGATGGGCGTTGCCGGCATCGGCATGAGGCTGTACGTCCGTCCCAAGGAAGCCATGGAACGTGTGGCGGCGGGCGTGCAGGGGCCGGAGAACATGCCGTCGCATCCCAGCCTGGCGATGCACGAGTTGATCTCGAAGCTAGGCAACTTCATTCCACTGTCGCCGAAGGATGTGACGGTGATGCAGCGGCGCCTGATCCGTGCGGGCATCAAAAAGGAAGGCGCGCTGAAGATTCTGTACGGCTCTAAGGTGGCGCTGGGAATCGCGCTCCCGCTGCTGGCGGCGGCCTCGGTAGTGGGCGCCAACTGGGATTCGGGCAATAAGTTCGCCACCATCATCATGGCGGGCGCGGTGGGCTTCTTCGGGCCGAACGAGTATGTGCGGCGACTAGCCGCGCACCGGCAGAAGGAGATCGCCCGGGGCCTGCCCAACGCGCTCGACCTGCTGGTGGTTTGCGTAGAGAGCGGACTCGGCTTGGATCAGGCGGTGTTGCAGGTGTCCAAGGAATTGGATCACGCGCACCCGGAGATCAGCGAGGAGTTCGGGTTCGTGACGCTGGAGTTGAAGGCCGGTAAGCGCCGTACCGAGGCGCTGCGCAACCTGGGCGAACGCACGGGTGTAGACGATCTTAAGAAGCTGGTGGCGGTGCTGATTCAGGCAGACCGCTTCGGCACCGGCGTCGCGCAGAGCCTGCGCGCCCACGCCGACTTTATGCGTATTCAAGCCCGCCAAGTGGCCGAAGAAAAGGCCGCGAAGCTAGGTGTGAAATTGATTTTCCCGATCTTCTTCTGCATTCTGCCGTCACTGTTCGTGGTGACGGTGGGGCCGGTGGCCATGAAGATCGTTCGGGAGCTGGTACCAATGATGAACAACATCTAGTACTCGGCTAAAGGTTCGGGCTAGCAAAGCCGAATTAACTCTTGTCAGGAAAGGAGAAAAGGACCGATGGACGCTTCTACTGTTCGTATCGTATGTGGGGTAATGGCGTTTCTGTTTCTGGGAGTCATCGTACTCCGCCGTAAGAAAAGCACGGATGACTAGGTGACAACCTGCCGCACGGGACTGAAGGCGGCGCCCAAGAAGCATGAAGTGGTTTGAGGGGCGTACGACTTCAGTCGGTGCGGGTCATAAGCGGGAGCAAAGAGAAACATGGGGCGGCGGAGTCGATTTTAAAGTAGTTGGGATTGTGGGCCCCCGGCTCCGTGCTGGTAAAACGCACGGAGCACCGCGGGGCGCCACTCAGAGCGGGGCAATCAGGAAGTAAGGCACCAGGAGCGCAGGCGAAGTGTGTTCGCGCGTTTCGGGAGTGCAGGGGGCAAGAAGCCCAAAGTTTTAGAGGAGATGGAGTCACGTATGCTTCGGAAGTCTTGGATATTGGCAATCGTGAGCGCAGTAATGATCGCGGGGCAAGCCCGGGCGGCCACCTTCGGTAAGGTGGTCTCGATCGGAGGCACCGCCGCGGATCTGGTGCTGGATGAAGGGCGAGGCAAGTTGTACATCGCCAACTTCACGGCCAACCGGATCGACGTGATGTCGCTGGCGACCAACACGATTCAGACCTCGATCAACGTGCCGGCCCAGCCGAGCTCGGTGGCGTTATCGCCGGACGGGCACTGGCTGCTGGTGGCGCATTACGGCAACAACACCGCGCCGCTGTCTCCGCAGAGCGGGTTGACGCTGATCGACCTGACGAACCAGAACGCGAAGCAAACGTTCGCGCTGGGCAATCCGCCGCTGGGCGTAGCGTTCGGCATCGACAACAAGGCTCTGGTGGTGACGACCGGAGCATTTATCGTCTTCGACCCCACGGTGGGGACGACGACGACGCTTTCGACGATTTCCGCGTCGGCCGCGCTGGCGATTCCGGTGCCCGCGGTGAACTTCCCTCCGAACATCACCGGCGCGACGGTGTCGGCCTCCGCCGACTACACCGCGATTTACGGGATGGGCGACAATCTGATGTTCTACTACGACGTCACGCACCAGGCCCTGTTTCCGAGGCTCTATAGTTCGTCGCCGCTGCAGGCTCCGCGCGCCGTGAGCGTGGCGCGGGACGGCAGCTACGCGGTGATGGGCTGGATGCTGGTGGATCGCAACCTGCACGACAACGCGGAGTTTCCGAATCCCTCGGGCATTTTGAACCTGGGCGGCCACGCCGTGGATTCGGCGAACAATATCGTCTACTCGGAAGTGCCTTCGGCGAAGGGCGTCCTGCCCGTGCTGAACGTGTATGACTCCGACAATCTAACGGTTCGGGATTCGATCTACCTGCCGGAAGATCTGGCCGGCAAGGGTGTGGTCACGAACGACAGCAGCGTGATTTACGCGATCTCCAATAGCGGCGTGACGGTGCTTCCGGTGGGGAGCTTGAACAAATCGCCCCGCATTAAGGCGAGTGTGGAGGACGTGTTGTTCCTGGGTAACTACTGCGACCGGGGAGCGACTTCGCAAACGTTTACGGTTTCCGATCCCAGCGGCGCCCATACGCCCTTTACGGTTTCGGCTCCGGCGGGTTCGGGCGTGACGGTCACGCAGTCTTCGAACACGACGCCGGCCACGGTGACGGTGAAAGTGGATCCGAACGCGTTTGTGAGCCAGAACGGAACTGTGTCGATCGCTCTGGCGGTGACGGCTCCGACCGCGGTGAACATCCCCGGAGGCATTCGCGTGCTGGTGAATTCGCCGCAGCCGAACCAGCGGGGAAGCGTCGTGGACGTGCCGGGGAATCTGGTGGATCTGCTGGCGGACAATACGCGGGTCCGGTTCTACGTGCTGCGCCAGGATAAGAATCAAGTACAGGTGTTCAACGGCGTGAACAACACGCAGATTGCGACCCTGCGCACCTGCGCGAAGCCGATGGGGATGGCGCAGTCTTTCGACGGGAACACTCTTCTGGTAGCTTGCGACAACGCGCACATCATGAATGTGTTCGACTTGAACGCGCTGCAGTTGCAGTTCAACGTGGACACGCTGAACGGCTATGGCCAATCGGTAGCGTTCTCGAATAACAAGATTCTGGCGGCGATGCGCGATGGCGCGGGCGGCCCGCCGTATATCGCGGCGATCGACTTAGGTCTTCTGACCGCTCCCAAACTGCAGAGCCTGGGCGTGTATCAGAACCAACTGCCGTCTCTGCCGCAGCAGACGGTGCTGGCGTCGTCGCCGAACGGCTCCAAGATTCTGATCGCCTCCGGGGACGGGCACCTGATGGTGTACGACGCCAACGTGGATTCGTTCACGGCGTCGCGGCAGGATGTGCAGAGTCTGGCGGGTCCTTACGCGGCCTCGGCGTTCGATCAATTCGTGGTGGGACAGTATGTGCTGGATTCGTCCTTGGCCACGGTGGGCAGTCTGGAGACCGCGACGGGAATTCCCTCGGGCTTTATTTTCGTGAACCAGGGCGGATACCGGACCACGGCGCCGACGACAACCAGTCCGGGCATCATCACCAAGGTGGATCTGAGCAGCGGCGCGAACATTCAGCCGACTCCGATGGTGGAAGCGCCGTCTCTTCCGCAGGTGAGCGGATCGGTCAATGGCACGAGCTGCCAATCCACGGTGACCAAGAACGCGGATGGAAGCAGCACGACGACGAACGCTTGCATCACGGGCTCCACGGTGACCACGACGACGACGACCTGCGGTGCGAATGCGACGGTAGGCTCGACGACCGGGCAGAATTGCTTGACGAATACGAGCACGGCTCCGACGTCGGTATCGACCTTGACCCGAACTCTGGCGCTGTTGCAGGACGGCAGCGCGTTCGTCAGCTTGAGCACTTCGGGGCTGGTGATTCTGCCTCCGGGATACGCGGCTTCGGTGGCGCCTCCGGTGATTAACGCGGTGGTGAGCGCGGCGGATGGAAAGTCGTCGGCGGCCCCGGGCGGATTGATCACGTTGTTCGGAAGCAATTTGAATCCGGTGAATCAGGCGACGCAGCAGATTCCCGTGCCGACGGCACTGGGCCGCAGTTGCGTGACGGTGAACGGGCAACCGATGCCGCTGATCTTCGTGTCCTCACAGCAGATCAACGCGCAGATGCCGTTCCAGGCGGTGGGCAACGTGGTGGTGGTGGTACATACTCCGGGCGGAGTGAGCGATAACTTCAACCTGGTGGTGCCGCCCAACGCTCCCGCGGTGTTCTTGAGCGGGGTGGCGGGTCCGGCGACGAACATTCCTACGGTCTTCCGCGCGGACAACGGACTGCTGGTGACGGATTCCGATCCGGTGCATCGCGGCGACCTGCTGGTGATCTACCTGACCGGGCTGGGCGCCGTGACGCCCATCGTGGGCAACGGGTTGCCCGGGCCTTCGGACCCGCTCGCGTATGCTCTTACGGCTCCCGTTGTGACTTTGGGGGGAGCGAATCTTTCGGTGGCTTATGCCGGCCTTGCGCCGGGCGAAGTCGGCGTGTATCAGATCAACGCCATCGTGCCGCCCAACGCCCCGCAAGGGCTGAGCGTGCCGCTGGTGATCAATCAGAACGGCAACAACATCTCGCTGAACGTGCGAGTGGTGCAGTAGGCGTTCTGGAAACCGATTCGGCAAGAGGATGATTATGAGACTCTCTACGATACTTGTGTGCGCGCTGGTGGCGGTGGTGCCTTCGGCCTGGGGACAGAAGTGGGAATTCGGCGGTGGAGTGGGCGGGGGCTTTTACGCTTCTAATGACGTGACTTCGGCGGGAGCCACGGCCTCGGCAAAGATCCAGACCAACCTGGCGGGCAGCGCCTGGGTGGGCAGCAACGGCCACGGCCGGCTGGGCGGCGAACTCCGCTACGATTACCAAAACGGCCCGCTCCAGTTGAGCCAGGGCTCCAACCAAACGACGTTCTCCGGCGTGTCGCACGCGATCCATTACGACTTCCTGTTCCATTTCACGGACGGCGAGTCGCGGATTCGTCCGTTTGTGTCGGCCGGCGCGGGTATTAAGGTGTATCGCGGGACGGGCACGGAAGTGGCGTTCCAGCCGCTGAGCAACTTCGCGCTGCTCACGAAGGATCAGGACCTGACGGGTTTGTTGAGCGTGGGAGCGGGCTTGAAGTTCGCGATCGCACCGCACGTGCAGCTCCGTCTGGATGTGCACGATTACATCACGCCTTTCCCGAAGCAGATCATCGCCCCGGCGTCGAATGCCAAGGTCAGCGGGTGGATGCAGGACTTCGTGCCGATGGGCGGGCTGGCGTTTACTTACTAGAGATCAAATGAATCCCCGCCCTTACGGGGCGGGGTTTGTTCTCGCGGCCCTCGTACGCAGGTCATAGCAGGTGAATGCGCTTCGGGGTTCGCTATAGTGGGGCCATGCGGTGGGTAATTCTCGTCTTGGCGTTGTGCTTGCCGGCGTTTGCCGCGGATTACGTGGGCAACGACGTATGCAAGAACTGCCACGCCAATATCTGGTCCGACTTCTACAAGAATCCACATTTTAAAAGCGTCGCTTCGGGCAAGACCGCGCCGGAAAACACTGGTTGCGAGGGTTGCCACGGGCCGGGACAGGCGCACGTGGAGGCCGATGGCGGCCGCGACACGATTCCCAACGCGTTTTCCTTGATGAAACCGGCACAGGTGCTGGACACGTGCCTGCGTTGCCATGCGGAGACGCTCTCGCGATCGAATATCCGCCGCAGTTCGCACACGCAGGAAGACGTGGTGTGCACGAATTGCCACTCCATCCACAAGCCGCAGACGCCGAAATTCCTGCTTGCGAATAAGAAGCAATCCGAGCTGTGCTATAGCTGCCACACCGACGTGCGTGCGCAGTTTTCGATGCCGTTCAAGCATCGCGTGAACGAAGGCTTCATCCAGTGCACGGATTGCCACAATCCGCATGGGTCGTCGGCGCCGACGTGGCGGATGGCCTCGCGGCCGGCGATGACGGAGCAGGCGCAGGCCAACGAAGAGGCGTGTTTAAAGTGCCACATCGACAAGCGCGGACCGTTTGTGTGGGAGCATGCGGCCGCCAAATTCGACGGGTGCGAATCCTGCCACAATCCGCACGGGAGCGTGAACGCGAAGCTGCTGAAGCGGCCCGTGGTGTTTACGATGTGCCTGGAGTGCCACAAGGGCGTCCCGATGGGGCCGACGCTAGGCACGCCGAAGCCGGATTCCACGCATAACCTGGCCGATCCTCGATTCCAGAACTGCACGACGTGCCATGTGCGGATTCACGGGTCGAACTCGGATCCCTACTTCTTCCGATGAGACGCCACTTGCGGTTCCTCCAATTGCGCGTCGGTCTGCTGCTGGGTTTCGCGGCGGTGTTGTCGGCGCAGCCGCCGGTGGCGCCCACGGGCGTGGCTACGCAGGACGGCAAGGGTGAAACCATTCCCGGCTACAACGTGCTTCAGTCGTTCGAACTCGGCGGGCGCTGGGCTACCGTTGGCGGGGACGAGGGCATGTATCGCAGCACGGTGAATTACAACGACGGGTTCCGGCTGCTGTCGAGCTCGCTTTCCCTGCAGTCGCTCGACGGGCATGGGAAGTTCTTCGATCAGGCGATTCTCAACACGCAGGGGTTGGGTGGCGATCCCTATGAGTCGGCGATGTTCCGCATCGAGAAGAACCGGCTGTACCGCTACGACATGATGTGGCGCTCGAACGAGTATTACAATCCGGGGCTCGACATCTCCTACGGCGAGCATTTCATGAACACGGTGCGCCGCACGCAGGATCACGATCTGACGTTGTTTCCGCAGAGCAACATGCGCTTCTTCCTGGGATACTCGCGCGTGGCGCAGTCCGGGCCGGGGCTTTCGACGATCGAGCAGTTCGACGTGCGCGGCGACGAGTTCCCGATCTTTGCGAACATTCACAACACGCAGAACGAATACCGGCTGGGGGCGGAAGCTAAGTTTCTGGGGTTCCGGCTGAACGTACTGCATGGATGGGAGGACTTCCGGCAGGACTCGCCGATGAGCCTGACCTCGCCTTCGCAGGGAAATAATCTGAACGATGCGACGCAGCTGAATTCGTTCCAGAGTACGGCTCCGTACCACGGGACCAGTCCGTACTGGCGGGTGGCCCTCTTCCGGGAGGGCAAGAAGTATTGGGCGATGAACGCTCGCTTCAGCTATGTAGCGGGGAGCCGGGATTATATTCTGAACGAGAGCACGGTGGGACTGGACCGGATCGGCGCGAGCACGGCGTCGCAAGTCTTCAGCTTCGGAAACGGGCAGCGTCCGGCGGCCACGGGGAACTTCACGTTCAGCCTGTTCCCGGCGACGATGGTCACTCTGACGAATCAGACGTCGGTGTACAACATCCGGATGTCGGGAGAGAATTTCTTCTCTCAATTGGTGAACGGTGCTCCGGCGACGCCTACCATTGCGTTCAACGATTTCGGTATTCTGACGATCGCCAACTCGACCGACCTACAGATCCGCGTGCGGCCGTGGCTGATGATTCACGGTGGTTACGAGTACTCCGATCGCCGGATCACGGCGGTCGAAGACTTTAACCTGATCAGCAACGCGTTTGCGCCCGCGAGGTATTCGCAGACCAATCTGCTGCACACGGGCAATGTCGGATTCCGGATCAAGCCCGCGAAGGCGTTCACGCTCAGCCTGGATGGCGAGCTGGGGCGGGCGGACAAGCCGATTTATCCGATCAGCGACAAGGATTATCATGCGCTGAAAGCTCGCGCGGAGTATCGCCGCAAGACGGTGCGCTTTACAGCGTTCGCCCGCAGCGACTACAACACCAACTCGAATTCGCTGACGAGCTTTGCGTCGCATTCGCGGCAGTACGGAGCCGACGTTTCGTGGGTGCATTCGGAGAGATTTTCGCTGGATGCAGGGTACTCGCGGATGCATCTGGACACGCTGGGCGGGATCAGTTATTTCGTCGCGCGGACGCAGGTGAACGGGGATCAATCGTATTACGTGAGCAATATCCACACGGTGACGGTAATGGCGCATTTCGTGGTGCACAAGCGGGCGGATGTCCTGCTGGGATACAACCACGTGCAGGATACGGGTGATGGCCGGGCGACTGCGGTAGGCTCGGGGCTGTTTAGCACGCTCCCGGCGTTGCAGGCCGCGCAGACGTTCCCGCTGCGGTTCCTTTCGCCCGAGGCGAGGTTGAGTTTCAGGCTCGCGCCGAAACTGCGGTGGAACGCGGGGTATCAGTACTACGGATACCGCGAAGATTTCGCGACGAACCAAAACTATCGCGCGCACACCGGGTATTCTTCGGTATCGTTTTCCTTCTAGCCGGAGTCCTTCTATGGGAGTGCGCCCAGCTTCCGCTGGAGATCCGCGACGCGTTCGGCGAGTCCCTGCATATCCGGGTTCTCCTGGAATTCGGTCTGATACTCGGTGAGAGCGCCGTTGAGATCGCCCTTCTTTTCGAGCAGTGTGGCGAGGTAGTAATGATAGCCCTCGTATTGGATGGTGACGCGGGGCCGGAGGCGGAGGGCTTCGCGCAACTCGGCTTCGGCGCCGGGGAGTTCGCCTAGTTGCATCTCCGCGAGACCGAGCATCAGATGGGCTTGCGAGTGATTAGGGCGGATATCGAGCACCTGGGTAAAGTCAGCTTTGGCGCCGCTCCACGCCTCCATGCGCATCAGGCAGAGTCCGGAGGCGTAGAGAAGATCGGACTTGTCCTCCACCCGGGGATCGGAAAGGGAAGCTTGTAAATACGGCAGGGCTTCGCTAAAGCGGCCCGCAAGATAGAGCGCGCCGCCGTAAAAGCTGGGAGCAGCGATGCTGAGGGGAGCGATTTCGACGGCGTGCGCTCCGAGAGTGACGTCGTCTTTCCAAGGACGGCTCTCGCGTACCGTTCCCCAGGCGAGCAGGGCAGCCACGGTAGCCAAGCAGGCGGCGCTAACCGCAGTCGACCACGCCGAAGCCGACCAGCCGGAGAGGCGCCGGAAGCCGAGCGCGACGATGATCGCGAGTCCGGCCGAGGGTACATATAAATAGCGATGGTGGACAAGGTCAGTGGGAGAGAAGGCTCGGACGTACAGAACGGGCAGCAGCGGAACCACGGTCAGCACGGCGGCAAAAGCAGCGGCACGGGAAGTCCGGGCGATCCAGAGCAGGAGCGCGGCCGCGAGCAGCACGGAGAGGAGCGGCAGGACGAAGTTCGCCCAGCCGGGCTGCGTGACGGCGCTGAGGTCGTAGAACATGCCAAATCCGATGGGCCAGACCAGACCGCGCAAGTAGAACCAGGCTACGGACGGCAAGGTCCAGAACGTCATCCGCCATCCCCAGACGCTGCGATGAGGCGTGAAGCCACCCAGGGCGAGCACTCGCATCCCCATATAGACGACGCCCACGTAGAGGTAGGGCAGCAGCGCCAGGACTCCGGCGCGAATCCGGTCGCGCCAACTCTTGGAGGCGGGGTCCGGGTTCAGCCACCAGTCCGCAAAGAGGAGAACCGGAACCACGATGGCGGTTTCCTTCTGAAAAATATCCAGGGCAAATAAGGCGACTGAGGCGGACCGCCAGCGGAAGCGGTCCCGGGCGTTCTCCGATTCCCGGGCGCGAAGATGGCAGAGAATCGCCCCCAGCGAAAATGCGGCGAAGAGGGGTTCGGTCACGCCGCTGACCCAGGCAACTCCTTCGGTGTGGGCGGGATGAAGGCCGAAGAGAAGGGCAGCGATGGCGGCGGCGATTCGATCCTTGGTGAGCTTTTGGGCGAGGAAGTAGAGCAGCAGGACGACCATCAGATGAACGGCAATCGTGGTCAGGTGCCAGGGGAAGGGGTCGTCTCCGAAGGCCTTGTAATTGACCAGCAGCCAGAGGAGGAACACGGGGCGGTAGTAGTTGCTTTTTTCCTGTTCGACGAAGCTCCAGATGTCGGTGGTGAAATAGCTGGGGATGGCGGACCAGGCGAAACGCGGGGCGGCCATGGAGATCTGGCGGGAGTCGTCCGAAACGAAGCTGTAGCCGAGGGAAGGGGCGTAGACGGCTGCGCTGACTAACAGAATAAGCAGCGGGATCAGAACTTGAGCCCGTCGGGACGACATTATCGTTCAGTATACGACAGGCTCCGGCAGACCCCTCCTGGAAACGCGGCAAACTGCCGATACGTCGCATATGGACGCGATCAACCTCACCGAACTGCTGGTGGCTTGCCTGGCCATCGTGGCCGCGGTGCTGTTGCTCCGCAAGCGCTACGATACCAATTTGCCCCTGCTGTTCTACTTCGTGGTGATCGTTTTCAGCAACATGACGGAGCGGGAGCTGAATCCGTATTTGCTTTATACCGGTCTGGTGCTGGCGATGCTGCTGCGGTTCGAGTTCATGGGGGGCTCTTTCGCCAAGTTCGTTGCGTTCTTGAGCACCGCCTCGCTGTGCGTCATCGTGTGGACAATGATGTCAGAAGTTTTCGCTTAAGAAGCCGGGTTGCCGGACTCGTAAGCGGCCACAACGTCCACTGCCGGACCGATCTGCACCACTCGTCCGTGATCGAGCCACAGGGCTCGCTGGCAGAGCATGGAGATCAGCGCCAGGGAATGCGAAGCCAACAACATGGTCTTGCCTTCACGCTGCAAGACTCGGATTTTATCCAGACACTTCGCGTAAAACTCCTGATCGCCCGCGCCAATGACCTCATCCACCAGGAGGATTTCGGGATCGGTGTGGATCGCGACGGAGAACGCAAGGCGGACCATCATGCCGCTCGAATAGGTCCGCAGGGGTTCGTGGATAAAGTCACGGACGCCGGAGAATTCGACGATCTCCTCGAAACGGTCGGATGTTTGCTTGCGCGTCAGGCCGGAGAGGGCGGCGTTGATGCGGAGGTTTTCCGAGCCGGTGAGATCGGGATGGAAGCCCGCGCCCAATTCGAGCAGGGAAGCGACGCGGCCCTTCACCTCGATGCGTCCGGAGTCGGGCAGGGCAAGGCCGGTGGCGAGGTTCAGGATGGTGCTCTTGCCCGCGCCGTTGTGGCCAATCAGGCCCAGGCTTTCGCCGGGAGCGATCGAGAAGGAGACGTGTTTAAGGGCTTGAAACCGTTCACGCCCGGAGGGATGGAGCATCTCCACGATCCGCTCGCGCAGCAGCTTCTGCCCGGCGTGATGAGCGAAGAATTTGTTGACCTGATCGAAGAGGAGCGCCGACATCAGATGTGCTCGTAGAACCGGGGTTTGAGACGGCGGAAGATCAGCAGGCCGAGCCCCATCGCGACGGTGGCGGCGAGCGCCATGTTGCGGACGAGGGTGAGTGCGGGTGGATGCCGGTCGATCAGAATGTTCCGCATCGCCATGATGAGCGCCGCGACAGGGTTGTAGTTGTACAGGATCGCGTATTTGGGCGAGATATTGTTGAAGTCGTAAATGATCGGAACCAGCCAGAACAAGACTAGATTGAACGATTCGACGACATAGCGGGTATCGCGAACATAGACGTTGATGGCGCTGGCTCCCAGCGCAAGACCGCATACGAAAGTGATGTAGAGGATCCACATGACGGGCAGCCACAACCAGGCGACGGTCGGTGTCAATCGGTATCCGACGGAGAGCACGATGAGCAGGGCGACCTGGATGCTCAGGTGGACGCAGTTGGAAAGTACTGAGGTGACGGGAATGACTTCGCGGGGGGCGGGGACTCGCTTGACCAGTCCGGCGTTATCGACAATCGATGTGGTCCCGCTGAGCAGCGCGCCGACGAAGAAATTATAGGGGACCATGCCGCACAGCACAAAGAGCGGATAGAACGGGCGGTCTCCGGTGGGGATCAAGCGCGTGAAGACGAACGTGAGCACGCCCATCATGACCAGAGGGTTGATGAGGCTCCACAGGATTCCGAGCGACATGTTGCGGTAGCGGATGCGGAAATCCTTGAGGACCAGGTTCTCGATCAGGAACAGGAGATCGCCGTGCCAGCGCCGGGGCGGGGAAGGCGCGGATTCGAGCTTGCGCGCGACGAGGCTTGACACAGGGCTAAGCTTGACACAACCGCTGAATCGCCTGGTGTAGCGCGCGAGCGAGTGGTCTCAAGTGCGCACTGCGGCGGCCGCGGGCTTCGCGAGAGGCATTGGGCGGGAACAGGAGATTGCGGGCTTCCCGCGAGAATTCGATTTGCACGCCTTCGCCGGATTTGCCGCGATTGGTGAGGTTTTCGTCGTCGAGGCCGCGGAGGTGGTAGGCCAGGGAGCCGTCAGTGGCGTCCGCGGCGCGGAGGCCGTGCTCTCCAAATGACGCGTTGATCGCTTCCACCAGAAGTTCGCGGCCGCGCTTCCACTTTCCGCCGACGCAGGCGAGGGGCTGGCCCATCGCATCTGCTCCGTGAAACGCGACGACGAATTTGGTTTGGGGCAGGAGCGATAAAAGAGTCGGCTCATCGAATCGCGTACTGGTGATGTGGAGCGACTCTTTGTTTCCCTGGCGAAGGAAACCGGCGAAATCGTACCACGCCCAATCACCAAAAGCGGCCACGGCGCGCATGATCTCCGAGGTGCCGGGCTCGATGCCGCCGCCGTGAGGAGCGATCAACAGGCACTGGTCGATCTTGCTATCGCCGAACTCGACGCGCAGGTCGCGCCCGGCCATGAGCTTGCGGGCCAGGATTTCTTCGTAACTGTGTGGTTCAGGCACGGAAAACTCAAGATAGCATGCCGGGGTAGGCAGGTCACAGATCGTGTTAGAGAACGTCGGCGAAGCCGCGTTTGAGGACGCGGAAAAAGAGGCCGCCAGCGATGAAGACGCCCGCGGACCACGCGGTCAGTGCCGCGAGCTCGTGCAAGCCGGGCCAAGCCGGGGTGAATACGCGCGCGCGATAGGCGTCCACCACCCAGTACATCGGATTCCAGGAAAGGAAACGGCGCAGCGGTTCGGGAATGCCCTTGATCATCTGACCGGTGGTCATCATGATGGGCGTGACCCAGAACCACAGCATCATCACCACGCCCAGGACCTGTCCGGTGTCGCGAAGGTAGACGTGGAGGCTCGCCACGATCCAGCCGACGCCTACGGCCAGCAAGAACAAGAAAAACATGTACACCGGCAGTAACGCCACCATCGGACTCACCTTCTTGAAATAGACAAACGATCCGGCGATCAGCAGGCCCACTCCGATCAGATGATGGATCAGCGAGGAAAGAAAAATCGACACGGGCACAACTTCCGAAGGAAAGACGGTGCGCGTGATCAAATTCGACTGCTCCACCAGAGACCCGGCGGAGCGCGTTACGGTCTCATTGAACAGCATCCACGGGAGAAAGCCGCAGAACAGGTACATCGGGTAGCTGGTCGTGACGCTTCCCGCGGGCAGAGTCATTCCCAGGCATTTTTCGAAGACGAAGATCCAAATGAGCAGCTGCACGATGGGATGCACTACTCCCCACAGCCAGCCCGCGGTGGATCCGATGTAGCGCGTTTCGAAATCGCGGCGCACCAGTTGCCACACCAGCGCGCGGCGCTCCACCAGGTTGCGGACGAAATGACGACCGGGGATTTTGGCAACGCTGCGAGTCACGTTTTGAGTGTACACTCGATAGGGAATGCGGTTTCCGGCCGGGGCCTTAGCCCTTCTGTTCGCGGTTTGCTGGTGGCTCCCGGCGCAGAGTCAAAAGAAGTCTTCCCCGGCGAGCCCTCCTCCGGCCAGCAAGAATACGCCGGTGGCCGACGTCGGTTCTCCCGTTCCACAACTTGTCATGACGTCCGCGTACGAAGAGCGGCTGACGTACGGCGTCGAATGGCGTCTGATCCATGCGGGCGCGGTGATCATGGAAAAGCGCAAGGGACGGCACGTGATGCGGCTGGAATCGGCGGGAATTGTGTCGGCGCTCCTCAAGATCGAGGACGTATACACGGTGGACGACGACGAGCCGTTTTGCGCCACATCAAGCGTGATGGATGCGAGAGAAGGCAAGAAGCACCATGAGGCGCGCGTGACGTACGATCGCGCGAAGAATCATGCGTTCTTTGTGGAGCGCGACCTGGTGAATAATACGGTGTTGCACGAGACCGGAACGGATATTCCCAATTGCGTCTCCGATGTGGTCGGCGGCTTCGCGAAGCTGAGGTCGATGAACATCGCGCTCGGGCAAACGGCGCAGATTCCCGTGAGCGACGGGCGCCGCTTTGCCAACGTGAAGGTGCAAGCGCAACAACGCGAAGAGATCAGAACAGCGGCTCGCACGTATCAAACGATCCGGTACGACGCGGACTTGATGAACGGCGTCGTGTACACGCGGAAAGGGCAAGTTCTGCTGTGGATCAGCGATGATGCACACCGGGTACCGGTGCAGATCCAGTTGAAGACTACCTTTCCGGTGGGCACGGTTACGCTGCAATTGGAAAAGGAGGAGCATCCATGAAATACGCGTTGATGATGCTGAGCGCGGCTGCTGTTCTGCGTGGGCAAACTCCTTCGGCACTGCTTCAGACGGCGGCTGTCAATCAGCTCTGCCAGCGTGCGACGCAATTGCTGGAGGCGGGCGGGGTCGCGGTTCCCGATCTGGCTCGCGCGGCGGCGCCTGTGATCGAAAACGTCCGCCAGGCGTGCGTGCAGCTTCGCTCCAAGCCCGGCCAGGGGCAAGCGACGTACGCGTTCCTGATGAACCTGCGGGCCTATCTGACGCTGGCAGAAGCGGTGCCGAAGCCGTTCCCCTTTCCAGAGGCCGCGCGGCAGCAGTTCGCCGAGATGCGGGAAGAGGAGACGCGGCTGGACGCGCATTTTCGCGCGCTGCTAGAGAGTAAGGAAACGCAGCTGGTCTCGGCGGACCGCGATAATTTGGCGCGCTACGCGGAAGACAACCGGCGGCTGGGGCCACCGCAGGCGGGCAAGGCTCGAGTGGTGTTCCTGGGCGATTCCATTACCGATTCGTGGCGCTTGAACGAATATTTTCCCGATCGCGATTTCGTGAATCGCGGGATTGGCGGGCAGATCACGGGCCAGATGCTGGGCCGCATGAAGGCGGACGTGATCGATTTGCATCCGGCGGCCGTGGTGATTCTGGGTGGCACCAACGACTTGGCGCGCGAGGTTCCACTTACGGCGATCGAGGATAACTACGTGCTGCTGGCGGACCTGGCGGCGGCGGCGAAAATCAAGGTCGTGTTCTCTTCGGTAACTCCGGTGAGCGATTTACACAAAGACGCGGATCCTTCGTATCAACAAAGCACGATGCGTCCGCCGGTTTTCATCAAAGCCCTGAACGACTGGTTGCAGAGTTTCTGCGCGCAGCGGGGATACGTTTTCCTGAATTACGTGCCCGCGTTGGCCGATGCGCAGGGACAGTTCGGCGCGGAGCTTTCCGACGACGGGCTGCACCCCAATTCCAAGGGCTACCGGCTGATGGCTCCGCTGGCGCTGCAGGCCGTGGATCGGGCGGTGGGCGCTGCGATCGCCCGGCCTGCGGCGCCGGCTCCTGCTCCGGCGGCCGTCACTTCCAAAAAGAAAAAATAACGCTCACAATAGGAGCATGATCCGGCTGCGTGCGCGGGCGTTATCTGTGCTGGCATTGCTCGGGCTGCTGCTGCCTCCGCCGGCGCTGGCGCAGCGGCAGATGACGGCGGCGCAACTGATCACGTTCATCCGAAGCTCCATCCAGATGCGCCAGGACGATCGACAAGTGGCGGATTTCGTGCGCAAGGTGAAACTCTCCAGCCGCCTGGATGCGCGCACGGTGGAGGATTTGGAGGGGCAGGGCGCAGGCCCGCGGACGGTGGCGGCACTGACGGCGCTGGGCCAAGCTTCCGCGAGTCTGCCGGTGGCTCCGCCGCCGGGTGCGAAGGCAGGGCCCGCCGCGATTCCCGCGCCGGATGCCGGGGAGCTGAAGCGTATCCTCGCGGAGGTTACGGAGAACGCGCTCAGCTACTCCAATAGCCTGCCGAACTTTATTTGTACGCAGGTGACGCGGCGGCATGTCGATCCCACGGGGACGGAATCGTGGAGGCTGGAAGATACGATTCAGGAGCATCTCAGCTACGTGGACAGGAAGGAAGAGTACAAGGTGGTCTCCGTGAACAACGTGCTCACGAACGCTACGCACGCGGAACTGGGCGGCGCGAGATCGCAAGGCGAGTTCGGCAGCATGCTGTTTGAGATTTTTCAGCCCGAGACGCATGCCCACTTCGATTGGGAGCGTTGGGCCACGCTCCGCGGACGGCGCATGTATGTGTTCAGCTTCCGGGTGCCGCAACGGTATTCGAAGTATTCGATTTATCACCAGGATTCGAACCGGACCATCGTGGCGGGGTATCACGGTTTGATCTACGCGGATCGCGACACGAAAATGGTGATGCGGGTGCGGCTGGATTGCGACAGCATCCCGGCGGATTTTCCGGTGCAGCAGGTTTCCGAGGTGCTGGATTACGACTTCGTCAAGATCGCGGGTCAGCAGTTTGTTTTGCCGCTGAAAGTAGACATGCGGTCTACGGAAGCGCCCCGGGACCTGGCCTGGAACGAGATTGAGTTTCACCTGTATCGCAAGTTTGGAGCCGACACCTCCATCACCTTCGACACGCCGGATCCGATTCCGCAGGATCAACTTCAGGAACAGCCGGCCAAGTGACGGCTCAGTGCTTGGTTTCCTTCGGGGGCGCCTCCTTTGCAGGCGCTCCCTTCGCGGCGTCTGGCGCGGCTTCCGGAGCCTTGTCCGGACTTTGATAGCGCACAATCACCGACACGCGCCGGTTCGAGGGCGATTCCGGATTGTCCTTGTCGCGAAGATTGCGGTCGGCGAAGCCGCGGACTTGAGCGACCTGTCCGGGGCGGAGTCCGGCGTCTTCCATCAACCGTCGAGCGGCATTGGCGCGATCCGTGGAGAGCTCCCAGTTGGAGTAGCCGGCGCGTCCGGCGAAAGGCTTCGAATCGGTATCGCCTTCGATCAGGATGTCGTTAGGGAGCTGGCGAAGTTGCTCGGTGAGCCGCTCGATCAACTCCTTGCCGGCTCCTGTGGGCGCGGGACTCCCGGATTGGAAGAAGTTTCCGCTCTCGCTTTCCAGGAGCTCGACGCGAAGACCTTCGCCGGTGACGCTCATCTGCACGTAGTTTTTTAGTTTCTCGAAGTCGGGACTCTGCTTCAGCGCCTGCTCAAGCTCGGTCTTGAGATTCGCCATGTTGTCCTTATTCAAAGACAAGCTCTCGCCGGAACCTGCGGAGGCGCTTCCGGCCATCTGGCTGCTGCCGGATGGATCGCGGAAATAGGCGCTGATGGCTTTCTTGACCTGCTCGCTGGAACTCAACAGCCAGAGCACGATAAACAATGCCATCATCGCGGTGACAAAATCGGCATACGCCACTTTCCAGGCTCCGCCGTGGTGGCCGGCATGGGCGACTTTTTTCTTGATGATGATGATGGGCGGGCCGTTCTGGTTGTTCACGCGGCCTCCGAAGCTACGGACGGACTGGCGGCGCTGCCCCCGCCCCCACCTCCGCCCCGGCTGGCGGCTTCAAAATCCTTGAAGGACGGCCTCAGATCGCCGGGGATGCTGCGGCGCGCGAATTCGACGGCGAGGACCGGGGCGGAGCCTTTGACGAAGGCGATCACGCCGGTCCGCAGGCAGCGCAGGTAGGTGCCCTCCGCGTCGTTGATTTTTTGAAGATTGGCGGCCAGGGGTCCCAGGAATCCGTAACAGAGTAGGATTCCCAGAAACGTTCCGACCAGGGCTGCCGCGACCTTATGGCCGATCTCTTCCGGCGGTCCGCCGAGAGCGCCCATCGTGATAACGACGCCAAGTACGGCGGCGACGATGCCCAGTCCCGGTAACGAATCCGCGACGGTGCTGAGCGCGTTCACGGGGAGCGACGCTTCGTGATGGTGCACTTCCATGTCGGTCTCCATCATCTGATCGAGATCGAACGCGGGCACGCCGCCGCTAATGGCCATGCGCAGCGTATCGCAGACGAAATCGACGGCGTGGTGATTGGCGAGGAATTTCGGATACTTCGAGAACACCTGACTTTTCTCGGGATTCTCCACGTCCTCTTCCAGTTTGACCATGCCCTGCTTGCGCGCCTGCATGAACAGGCCGTTCAGCATCTTGAGCGTTTCCAGATAATATTCCTTGGTATAAGGGCTACCTTTCAGGATGGAAACCATCCCGTGAATGATCCCCATCACCGTGGAGAGAGGATTGGCAACCAGCAGAGTTCCCAGGCCGGCGCCTCCGATGATGATTAATTCGGCGGGTTGAATCAAGACCGCCAGCGGTCCGTGCTCCATGAGGTAGCCGCCCAGGACGGCTCCCAGCACGATGACGATTCCGATGATTGCAAACATTTATGTAGCGTCCAACCGATGGATGCCGTCCTCCCGACACAGAGCTTATCGGCCCGTTCCGGATGCGCTACAATTTGCAAGTAAACGATGTCACTGGTGCTGGAACATCACGAGGTTCCGCCGGCTTCCGCGGTGATTACGCTCAGCGGAAGACTGCTGTTGGGCGCGGAGTGCGCGCAACTGGCCGCGCTGGTGCCGCAATTAATTTCGAGCGGGCACAAGAACCTGGTGTTCGATATGCGCGGCGTGACGCACATCGATTCCACTGGTATCGGCAGGTTCATCGATACCTATAGCCGTTTGGCGAAAATCGGCGGCAAAATGCGTTTGGCCGGGGCCAGCGGACCGGTGCGCGATTCGTTTCGCGTGACGCGTCTGGATACGGTGTTCTCTTTCTACCCCACGGTGGAATCGGCCTGCCAGGGACTCAGCTAAGCGCCGCCGCTCGGCTTGCCCTCAGGATATAATCGGGTCACTTGAGCTCTCGGAGGCTAGCTCGGCTCGCATTTATTACGGCCGCAGCCGTGTTCGCGGGTATGCTTTGGGCGAAGTTGGGCGCGCATCGCGGCGGCCCGCTTCCGGCGCCTCGCCTGACGCTGGAGCCCGCCCGAATCCTAGCCGATGGGTATGATGCGGCCACGCTTTCGATGGATAGCTCCGCCGCGGGACCGCCCCGCCTGACGCTTTCTAATGCGGCGCTCGGCGCGCGGATCGAAGCTGTAACCGGCGGCGAGGGGAAGTGGCAGGCTCGCGTGCGGGCGGGCGTTTCACCGGGGCCACTCACGATCCGGGTAGAATTGCCGGACGCGGCAGCCGCCTCCGCCGAATTGACGTTGCTGCTAGACACTCAGGATCGCGGAGAGGACGGCACGCCGGACTTTCTTCGACTGGATGCGGAGGGCGATCAACAGGCGTTCCGGCGGTGGTTCACGTACCTCGCCGAGGCGCAATATTTTCAGGAGCCGTCCGCACGCCCGCCAGAGATCGACGATTGCGCGGCGCTAATCCGTTACGCGTACCGCGAAGCGCTGCATGCGCATGATAGCGCGTGGGCGGATTCGGTTCGCGTGCCGGTGCTGCCGGCGTTTGCTTCCGTGGAGAAGTACCGCTATCCGTTCACACCGCTCGGCGCCGCCATTTTTCGCGTTCGATCGGGGCCGTTCGAGAAATTAGACCTCGACAACTCCAGCTTCCTTCAGTTTGCGGACGCACAAACGCTGTGGCGATTTAATACGCACTTCGTGAGCCGGGACATCGGTCGCGCGTTGCCCGGAGACTTGCTGTTTTACCGGCAAGAGGGTTCGGGCAACAAAGTGACGTTTCACAGCATGATTTATCTGGGCGAGAGCCAGGTGCATCGGGATGGCCGCCGGTACTTCCTGTATCACACCGGGCCGGAGGGCTCATCCGCGGGCGAGATGAAGCGGCTCAGCGTGGAGGATCTCACGCAGTTTCCGCAAGCGGAATGGCGTCCGCTCGCAGGGAATCCTAGCTTTCTCGGCGTGTCGCGCTGGAACATTTTGCGGAAGGGAGTCGACGATGTCCGTTAGGATCTTGCGATTACTCGCGTTGTGCGGAGTCGCGGCCGGGTTGCTCGGCCAGGGAGAGGCGGAGCCGTACTTCGCTCTCTCCAGTTCGCGCACGTTCGGATCGCAGGACAAGCCGTCCGTGTCGCTGAGCGCGTGGAACGTGGACACGTTGGAATTCCGGGTGTACCGAATTCAGGATCCGGTGAAGTTCTTCCAGCAGTTGGATGATGCTCACCAGTTTGGCGGGCGCGTGCCGCAGCCTCCCCGCGATCGTACGATGCTGGAACGCTTCCACCGGTGGAAGAGCGGCCTCCGCGCCAACATCCGCCGCAGCCTGCGCGCGCAGTTCTCGGAATCGCCCAGCGCGCACGTGAATAGCTTGCTGCCGCACCCCTCGGCGCAACCGGTGAACACGGGGAAGACGGTTCCCGGCACGAAGGGCACGCAGTACGCCGAGACTCCGGTGCTGAACTCGGAGCAATTGGTGTTGACGTTCGTGCATCCGGTGACCAGCCGCCAGCGGTGGCAGCAGGAGACCGTGGATCTCCCCGTGAAGGACAAGGGGGTGTATCTGGTGGAGGCTGTCCGCAAGGATTTGCGCGCCTATACGGTGCTGATGGTTTCGGATTTGGCGATGATCACGAAGAACGGCCGCGACAAGATCGTCAATGTTGTGGTGGATCGCAATACCGGCGAGCCGGTTCTGAGTGTGCCGGTGGCGGCAGTGACGAAGGACGGGACCATCCGTCGCGCGCAAACGAACGCCGACGGCATGGCGGAGTTTTCCACCGACGGTGTGAGCGCGGCCAACGATGTACGCATCGTGGCGGTGCACGGGTACGACATTGCGGTGAACAGTCCGCCGGGATATGCGCTGGGCGCTCAGGAAGAGCAGTGGAACGGCTACATTTATACGGATCGGCCGGTGTACCGGCCCGGGCATACGGTCCACTTCAGAGGCGTGATGCGTTTGCGCACGGCGGGCGGATATCAGGTCCCGGCGGGGAAAACCGTCAACGTGCAAATTGAGGATCCGGATCAGAAGGCGGTGTATCAGAAGACGCTCACGGCCAGCGCGAATGGAACCATCCATGACGATCTCACTCTTCCCGCAACGGCGTCGCTGGGAGTGTACTTCCTTCAAGTGAAGGCGGGCGAAGCCTTCATGAGTGGCAACTTCGAAGTGGAGGAATACAAGAAGCCGGAATACGAGGTCCACGTCACGCCAGCGAAATCCCGCGTTCTGGAAGGCGAGAGCGTGCAAGCCACCATTGATGCGCGCTATTATTTCGGCGAACCGGTGAGCGGCGCTAAGGTGAAGTACGCGGTGTATCGCGAACGGTACTGGTTCCCTCTGTTTTACGACCCCGAAGACGAGTTCGCGCCATCTCCGGATGATGCTTCCGCGGACGACAATGCCGACGATTCCGGAGATCAGGTAGGCGATCACGACGGCGTGCTCGACGCCGACGGGAAGCTTACGATAACGATTCCCACGACCGTCTCCGACCACAAGTTCGATTATCGCTATCGCATTGAAGCGCGCGTGGCTGACGCCTCCAACCGGGAGATCACGGCCACGGGCCGCGTGGTCGCGACGTACGGAAGCTTCGCGCTGAACGTCGACCCGGAACGTTATTTCTACGCCCCCGGCAGCACGGGCGTGTTCAAGATACAAGCTCGCGATTACGACAATAAGCCGATTCGCACGCGCGTTCACGTGGAACTCGATCGCCGCGACGTGCCGCAACAGGAACGGGTGCAACTCCAGAGCTCGACGGACGTGGACCTTGGCCCGGATGGGTCGGGCACGGCTACGCTGCCGATTCCCGCGCTGGGCGGAAGCTATCTGGTCCGCGTG
This sequence comes from Bryobacteraceae bacterium, assembly GCA_036498815.1. Taxonomy (GTDB): domain Bacteria; phylum Acidobacteriota; class Terriglobia; order Bryobacterales; family Bryobacteraceae; genus Palsa-187. The sequence continues at coordinate 76,368 of DASYET010000057.1, forward strand.
ACGGCGCATACGCCGGAGAAGCGCGATGTCGAGGATACGGCCTACGTGTGGGTGTCGGGCGGCGTGTGGGAAATGGCGGGCAGTACGCTGCCGACGGTGCAGATCATCGCGGATAAGAAAACTTACAAAGCGGGCGAGACCGCGAAGCTGCTCATCTCCGCGGGCCGCGCGGGCACGGACGTTTATGTTTCGGTGGAAGGCTCGGACTTGCGGCAGTTCAAGCGCATCCACGCGCAGGATTCGACAGTGGCGTTCGACATTCCGGTCACCGCGAATGACGAGCCCGGTATCAACGTCAGCGCCACCTGGGTGCGCGACGGCGTGGTCCATCAGGGAGCCAAGTATATCCGCGTTCCGCCGCTGGAGCACCAGTTGAACGTGAAGGTCTCGACCGATAGGCCGCAATATCTTCCGGGACAGACGGCGGCTTACAGTATTGACGTCACCGGCTCCGATGGCAGGCCTGTGCCGCGCGCCGAATTCAGTCTGGGCGTGGTGGACGAAGCGATCTATGGCATCCGTCCAGATACGACGCAAAACATTCTTTCGTTCTTTTTCGACCACGACTACAACCGCGTATTCACCGGCACGTCGCTCGAATACTTCTTTAGTGGCGAAGCAGGCAAGCGCCGGATGCGACTCGCGGATCTGCGCGCGCCGTCACATTTGGCGCAATTGAAGCCGGAGCGGCTGGCGCTTCCGAAGGTCAGAAAAGCGTTCCCCGACACAGCGTTTTGGGTAGCCGATGTCACGACCGACGCGGCCGGCCACGCGCGCGCGAAGGTGGAGTTTCCGGATTCGCTCACCACGTGGCGGGCCACGGCGCGCGGCATCACTCCGGAGACGAAAGTGGGCGGCGCCACGCTCAAGACGATTGTCCGCAAGAACGTAATTGTGCGCCTCTCCGTGCCGAGGTTCTTCGTGCAGGGCGACGAAGTGGTGATCTCGGCGCTGGTGCACAACTACCTTGCGACCGCGAAGACGGCACACGTTTCGCTGGATGTGAAAGGGTTGCAGATTTTGGAAGGCGCTACGAAAGACGTCCAGATTTCCAGCCGCGGCGAAGTCAAGGTGGATTGGAAAGTCCGCGCGCAGCAGGTCCGCAGCGTGACGCTGACCGCGAAGGCGCTCACCGATGAAGAGTCTGACGCGCTGGAACAGGAGCTTCCTGTCAACATTCCGGGCCTGAAGGTGTCGCAATCGCACGGCGGTTCGGCTCCGGGGGGTGCATCGGCGGCGTTCGACCTCGCGTTCCCCCTGAAGGTGCAGCCCGGCTCCCGCTCGCTCGCCATTCGCGTGTCTTCTTCCGTCGCCGGTTCTCTTTTCGACGCGCTGGATTACCTGACCGCGTTTCCATACGGCTGCGTGGAGCAAACCATGTCGAGCTTCCTGCCGGACATCGTGGTGCAAGGGGCGGTTCGCGATCTGGGGCTGAAGACGACTGTGGATGAGGCCGCTTTGCAAACGAAGATCCGGGCGGGGCTCGACATCCTGAACGGATTCCAGCATCAGGACGGCGGATGGGGCTGGTGGGAAACCGACGACACGCATCCCTTCATGACGGCGTACGTTGTCGCGGGCCTGGTGCAGGCGCAGGAGTCCGGCGTGAAGGTGAATCTGGATGCGATCCAGAGGGGCGCCGCGTGGCTGAAGCAGAACTTCGCGGCTGATCCGAAGCTGGCCTCCGACCTGCGCGCGTACATGGTTTACTCGATGGTCCTCGCGGGGCAAGCCGGACCCGCAGAGTTGTCCGCGATCTACAACGCGCGGTCGAACATGTCGCCGTACGGGCTGGCGATGTTGGGGCTCGCGCTGGAACGCGCCAAGGACGGCCGGGCGGCGGACGTGGCGGCTACTCTCGAATCCCGCGCGGAGCAGGATCAAGAGCAAGCCTGGTGGACCGCCACGCGCGACGCGATGCTGGACTTCTCTACCGACGCGACCCCCGAAGCTACCGCGTACGTCGTCAAGTTTCTCTCGCACCAGCGCGCGGGCAGCCCCCTGCTGCCCAAGGCCGCTCTGTGGCTGATGAATCATCGCAACGAGGGCTACTGGTGGTCCTCGACGAAGCAGACCGCGATGGTGATTTATGGGCTGACCGACTATCTGAAGTCGACCAATGAGCTGAATCCGAACTTGACCGCGACGGTCTTCGTCAACGACAAGCCGGTGCTCACGCGCAAGATGGATTCCGCCATCACGCTGAACCAACCCGATTTCCTGCTGGACGAGAGCAGCCTCGCCGCGGGAGTGAATCATATTCGGGTCACTTCGTCCGGCGCTGGCCGGCTCTATTATTCGGTCCGGGCCGAGCATTACTCCACCGAAGACCGCCTGCAAAAGAGCGGGACCATCTCGCTGAACCTGCTGCGCGATTACTTCCGGCTGGTTCCATCGAAGAGCGGCGACAAGATCGTCTACGATACGGTTCCGTTGAACGGCCCCGCCGCTCCGGGCGATGTGATCGCGGTGCGGCTGACCGTGACGGGCTCGGAAAACAAGTACATGATGATCGAGGATCCGATTCCGGCGGGGGCTGAATTCATTGAGCGCGATAACATCTACGAAATCCGCAATCGCCCGCCGTGGTGGCAATACTCCTTCACGCGGCGCGAGCTGCATGACGATCACCTGGCGATCTTCCAGACCCATTTCCCGCAGGGGCAGCAGCAGTATTTCTACTTGATGAAGGTCGTGAACCCGGGAACTTTCCAAGTAAGCCCTGCGCGCGTCGGCCCGATGTACCAATCCGACGTGAGCGCCACCACAGAGAGCCGCACGTTGGAGGTCCGATAAATGCGATCCCTCAGCGGTCTGGCACTTCTGCATTTCGCCGCGAACACATTGCTATTGTGGCTCGGCTACTACTGGCTCGGCCTCAGCGATTCGCAGAGCACCACGCTGCTCTGGAGCGTCGTGATCGCACTCTTTGCGGCCATACTGGCGTGCTCGGCTTACGGTGCTTCGCTCGCTTATTTCAGCGGCAGTGAAACCGCACGTCCGCTTACCGCTTGGCGCACGGCTGTGCGGCATTTGGTGCCGATGTTGGTCCTGGCGGTCGCCATCGCGATTCTGTATGGTCTGCTGGCGCTCTGGTCCGCTTACAGCGCGGCTCCGGCCGTAACCATCGCGTCTTACTTGACGCTTACGTTCCGCAAGCCGGTTCGTCCGTCCGCGGTGCAGCACGTTTTCGACGCAATACTCTGGCTGGTGCGCTGGGTAATCCTTCCCGCTCTGTTGCTGCCGGTGGTTTCGAACGCTGCCCATCAGGGCTGGAGCGGCCTCGGCGGACTGGGCGTGGCGACGCGCCGATGGTGGTACTGGATTCAAGCTCCGCTGCTGTTGCTTGCGGCCGTATGGCTCCCTTTGAAGCTGCTGCGGTGGATTCCCTCGGTGAACGGCTTCGGCCAGGAAGCCGCAAGCTTCGTTGTCCGCGCGGGAATCGCTTATTTGCTCTTTGTTGGAGCCTGGCTTGCACTCGCCTTCGTAACTTCGGCGGGCAAGCCTCGCGTCACCCAGCCGAGCACGGTACCTTCCCCGTAGCGCTGGACCAACCCCGCCACTTCCGCCGCGGCGTCCGCGTACGCACGGCGCGCGCGCGCCGCGTCCGCTGTCTGACGAAATTCGCCATCCACGGGCATACGCGCGACGCCGGAGCCACGACCGCTCTCCAAATACTCCACCAGCCCTTCGCGAAACCACAGGGGCAGTCCGGGGATCGCTTGCGATTCCACCAGCACGTGCGCCAGTTCGTGCCCCACCGTCGAATCGAGCGCGCCGTGGCCGCGGAGCACGTCCGACGGTTGCAGATCGATGCGAGTCCCGGTGGTGCGCGCGGCCACCCATCCGGGTTCGCCTGTGGCGTTGCGAAAGGTGTCTATATCGGGATACACGCGCAACTCCAGCCGCGCCGGTAACGGCCATTGCGTCCGCTCGGTGAGCGCACGGCCCAACCGTTCCGCTGCTGCGAGCGCAGCCCGATCCTGATCCGGTCGAGCCGTCAGCATCGACATCGTCTCGCCGCCGAGCCTCTGCCAGGAGAGCCCCTTCGCGTTCAACCCTGTGACCGTGCCCGGATAATAGTACGCAAGAATCTCGCGATAGGAGCGGCCGGTGATGCCCATCTGCTCCGCGCCGCGCTGGCACAGGCCCGCGCCGTGGCCGGATCCGGTCCCTTCAAACACAACCCGCCCTCCGGTCGACCGAACCTCATAACGATCGCTGCGGATCGTATTCCATCCCAGCTCGCGGCCGACGGCGAAGCGCAGCGCACCAGCGCTGATCCGCACCGATTCGCTCCCGCCGGCGAGCACCAATGTCGATGCCCGGCCTGATGCCGTTCGATTCAGAATTGAGATACGGTCCAGCATTGCGGTGGTTCGCAAGCTGGACTGCCGCAAGGCCTCCACGATCCGCCGGGGATCGCCGGCCCATTGCCACGCCGAGGTTCCAGCGCGCGTACAGTAATCGTCCGCGTGACTCTTGAGATACGGCGCGCCTAGATCCGGCCATAGCGCGGAGGCGTCCTCCGTTCGACCGCCGCAATCGCGAGTATAGGGCGTGAAGGCGGGCTTGCCCTCGTACCACAGCAACTCGCCCGCAGTGTCTGCGGCCGCTTGCTCCAGCCTAGCCGTCACACCGTTGAGTTCTACCCGCTGGCAATGGGTCGTGTCGCAAAGATCGAACCCCTCGCTCGCGTGACGGCCGCGCATTTTCACTGCATAAGTCCGAGCCGCCACCGCCATCGCCTTCAGTGCCTCTGCGGATTGGAACTCGCCACTCTCTCCGGCCAGTACCGCGGCGACGTAACGCTCCAGCGGAAGAGTCGTGATCTGGACGCCTCGCGACGTCCGCAGTTGGACTCGAATGTCGGTCGACGCGCCGAATAACGCGGGAGCAATCAGGAGGACTACCGCAAACTTCACAGCCGCCCCGCCCGATTTGCTTCTAGAATCCGTCCAGCCGCGGGGGCCGCATCCGAGCCCCCGGAGCGGCCCGGCACCATCACGGCGACCGCCACTTCCGGTGCGGTGCTCGGAAGGAAGCCGGCGAACCAAGCGACCGGCTCGCCTGCGGTGCCGATGGACGTGCCGGTTTTTCCAGCGACCTTCACTCCCGCCACCCGAGCATTTTGCGCGGTTCCGTATTCCACCGCGCCTTCCAGCCCCGCGAGAACCGGCCGCATCTCCGGCGCGCTCGTTTTCAGCGCCAGCGTTCGAAAGGCGCTCGCCAATTCCGCGACCGTGACTACGATGCCGTCTTCCCCCAATGCCTGGAGCCGGATCGCGTCGGGTCCGCTCGCCGGGCGGATCTTGCCCGCGGCTTCTTCCTCGCCCCACCAGCCGGTTCGCGCCGCCAGACCAGCTGCTTCGAACTCGCGAGCCAGTTCACCTGCGCCGAATTTCTCCGCGAAGTGCGCTACGAAACAATTGCAGGAATACGCGAGCGCCGTGTCCACTCGCATCGGCGAACCGAGTGGCGGATGCGAGCAATCCAGGACTCTTCCGCCGATCCTCAACTTTGTGGGACACGGAAAGGCGGACCCAGCGTCCAGTTTTCCGCTCCGCAGCAGGGCCGCCAGCGCGAACGGCTTCATTGTGGACCCCGGCGCTGTAAGCATTCGTGCGGCCGAGTTCCGGTTCGCCGCCCAAAGCAAGCGCCGGGTACGGACGTCCACCAGTACCGCCGCCCCTTGCCCCCCCGGAAGAAAGTCCGCGCCCAGGGCGCAAACGCTTCCCGTGAGTAGTGCGATCGCCTCGCGCCTCCGCATGTCTGCGATTGTGGCACACGCGCGGCTTGCCGGTTTGCTCGTCGTAAGATAGGGAGGACGATTCCACGACCCAGTGCCGAACCCTCCCGTCGCCCTCTCTATCCTGATCCCTCTGTATAACGAGGAGGAGTTTATCCGCGAGCTTCTTACTCGCGTTCTGGAAGCGCCGCTGCCCGGGGACATGAGCCGCGAGATCCTTGTCACGGACGATGGTTCCACGGACGGCTCAGATCGCGTGGTGGAAGAAATGGCCGCGCAGCATCCTGAAATCCGCCTGTTCCGGCATGCGCGCAATCTCGGGAAGGGTGCCGCGATTCGAACTGCGGTGGCGGAGGCTCACGGCGAATATTGCCTGATCCAGGACGCGGATCTTGAGTATGACCCTCATGAATACGGCCATCTTCTCAAGCCTTTGATCGAAGGCAAGGCCGACGCCGTGTACGGCTCGCGCTTCATGATCGTCGGCGAGCGGCGTGTCATGTACTACTGGCACTCCGTCGCCAATCGCTGGATCACCGGCCTGTGCAACATGGTGGCGAACGTCAACCTCACCGACATGGGCACGGGCTACAAAGCGTTTCGGACCGCGGTGCTGGCGGAGACGCCTCTGGTCTCCGACGGCTTCAGCTTTGAACCCGAGATCACCATCAAGACCGCCCACCGAGGAGCCCGTATCTACGAAGTCCCCGTGAGTTATCACGGGCGCACTTACGAGGAAGGCAAGAAGATCCACTTTGGCGATGCAGTCAAGATGCTGTTCTCCATCTATCGCTTCTCGCACACGGGAGATCTGTATCGCGATCCCGGCGCCAAGACGCTGCACGCGCTTTCCGCCGCTCCGAAATTCAACCGCTGGATGGCGGACACAATCCGCCCGTTCGTCGGGCAGCGCGTGCTCGAAATTGGCAGCGGCATCGGCAACCTCACACGGGCTCTGGTGGCCGGACGGGCGCGATACACCGCCACGGATCTAAATCCCGAGCATCTGGCTCGCCTCTCTTCCCGGTTTCATCGCCCGAATCTGGTGATCCGGCATCTCGATCTGACCGCGCCGGAGGATTTCGCTCCCCTGGCCAATTCCATGGACACGGTGATTTGCTTGAACGTGCTGGAACACGTCGAGAACGATCCTCTGGGGCTGGCCAATATTTTTTCTGCGCTGGATCACGGAGGCCGCGCGATCGTACTGGTGCCGGAGGGCCAAGGCGTATTCGGCACCATCGACGTTGCTTTGGGGCATTTTCGCCGCTATTCCGAAGCAGAACTCAAGACTAAAATGGAGGCCGCCGGATTCGTGGTGGAGCAGATTGTCCGCTTCAACCGCGTATCGCGGTTCCCTTGGTACGTCAGCGGGCGGATCTTGAAGCGCACCAGCCTGGGCTGGAACCAGATGCGCCTTTACGACCGCTTCGTGTGGCTGTGGCGCCGCATCGATCCTTTTTTGCCCTGGCGTCCGACGTCGATCATCGGCATCGCACGGAAACCGTAAGCTGCTCTCCTAAAGAGCGAATCCGGATTCCCGGGCGTCGCGGTGGAACATTTTTACCGTGTCCAGCGAATACTCGTCCAGATCCTTGCCCAGCAGGCTGAGCTTCGCGAGGATGTCGTTGGTTACGGTAATGATGTGGCAGCCGATGCGGTCCGCCTGCACGATGTTCAGTAGCTCCCGCGGGCTCGCCCAGATCAATTCCAGGTTGCGGTGACGAGCCAGGATCTCTAAAGCCTCAGTCATCAGGGGTAGCGGGTCCACGCCGGTATCGGCGATGCGCCCCGCGAATACGGAGATACACGCCGCCGGGCCATCGCCCAGGACCTCCGCCAGGGTGCGGACCTGGTCCAGCGTCATCAGCGCCGTGACGTTCAGTTTCAGTCCCCGGCGGGCCAGCCGGCCGCACAGCGATGCCGAGCTTTCTCCCCGGGTGTTCGTGACGGGGATCTTCACGTACACGTTGGGTCCCCAAGTGGCGATCTCCAGCGCCTGCCGCTCCATCTCCGCGAACTCGTCGGAGAAGACCTCGAAGGAGATGGGCCGATCCGGGACGGCCGTCAGTACTTGCTTAGCGAAGGCCGTGTAATCGGAGATACCCGCCTTGCGCATCAACGTGGGATTCGTCGTGAATCCCTGGATCCACGGCCTTGCATACATGTCTAGAATGCCCTTCAGATCCGCACCGTCCGCGAAGACCTTCACTTTCAAGTCTTTGGCGGATTTGATGCGACGGCCAGGTTGTTCCTGTACCACCGGAACGGATCCCCTCACCTCGGCATCTAGGTTGAGTAGTGAGTTCACTTCGAATAGTCCTCACAGGACAATCGTCTGTCAGGGTGGGGAACTTCAGGATGACCGCTCGCACTTCCCAATGGTGGCGCGAGCCCCTGCTGGTCCTGGAGGTTCAGTACGTTCTAAGGCTCTTTTGATCCCTGTGGAAAATTGACCCGCCCGGAGCCTTGGTGCTAGCATAAGTTCTTTAGAGTCAAACAGTCTGGGGAAGGTAAGGGTTCTAAGCAGTGCACCAAAAAGCAATCCTGAGGAGATATAGGAGACATAGTAATGGATAACCTGGGCACCCTTCTCCATCCAAGCCTGTTGGTCAAGAAAGCGGTCGGGAAATTGCGTCGGAAGACCGCCAGCGTTCCCACCACGCCGGTGATCACGCTGGTCAACGGTGTTATCAAATTTGAGACGAGGCGGCTGCCGTTTCTTACCGAAGACAACCAGCTTGCCATGATGATGAATTCGTACGATCTCATCCTGCAAGCGTTCCTGAAGAAGCATCTGCGCCCGGGGGACACGGTGCTGGACGGCGGTGCGAACGTCGGTTATATTTCCGCGGTGGCAGCGTCCTTCGTGGGTCCCACCGGTGAAGTCCACAGCTTTGAGCCGCTCAAGGAGTGCTATGACCGATGCCAGGTCATCGCGAAGTTGAACCCGGATTACCATTTTTTCTTCAATAACGCCGCGCTCGGGGACCAGGAAGGCATCCTCCCGATGGTGTGTCCCGAGGGCGATGCGCGAAACTCCACTCTGGTGGGCGGTAAAGATCATCCGGAGGCGCGCCAGGTCCCCGTCAAGCGCCTGGACGACTATATTGCCGCGAACGTGAAGTCGCCCGAGAAGATCCGCGTGATCAAGCTCGACGTTCAGGGCTTCGAGTACCTGGTTCTTCGCGGACTGGAGAGATACTTCTCCGGCACCAGCCAGCGGCCGGTGATCGCCTGTGACATGAAGCCTTGGGAAATGAAGAATATCGGCCACACGCTGGAAGAGTTCGAACGGTATATGAAGGGCTTCGGCTACCGTGCCTACGACATCGTTCGGGAGAACACGCCGGTGGACATCTGTTCCCTGACTGACTGGACGGCGGTGGTGTTTAAAGCCTAACTTGCCAGGTCCCATGCATACCTGGAGCGGCATGCGCGTACTTTACATCCATGGCACGAACATGCCGCCTCCGACGGATCGGAAGCGGGACCCGTTTTTCCTGCTTTCCGAGAAGCTGGAAGGCGATATTCTTCAGCCCATCTGGTTCACGGAGCCCGCCGGCGTGGACAAGGAACTCGGCTCCGGATCGTATCCCGTGTATCAATCGGGCAAGTTCCGGTATCACTGGTTTCTGTCTGGGTTGACGGGAGGCTTGAAGAAGAAGCTCGCTCTGATTTGGTTCTATATTTCCACGGGACTCCGCATTCATCGCGAGCAACCTATCGATTGTGTGGTGACGTATTCGCACATGGCCACGGGACTCTGCGGAGTGATCCTCAAGCTTCTCACGGGAGCCAGGCTGATTGTTGAGATTACGACATCACCGGGCCTATCCTACACCGCGGAGGTCCGAAAACCCGGACTGCGCGACCGAATCAAGCTTCTGTACTCGTATTTCTGTCTGCACGTCTGCCTCTGGTCGTGCGATCGTGCTCAACTTCGGGCACCTGGCTTGTTGACGCCGTACCGGATGCTGCGTAAGGTGCCCGTCTCGGTGATGACGGGATTCGTGCCGGTGTCTGTGATTCCCAGCCATGTAGACGGAGAGGAGACGAGCATCCTCCTGGTGGGCGCTCCTTGGTATCTGAAAGGGGCCGATCTCCTGATCGACGCGTTTCGCCGCCTGTCGCCCGATTTCCCGGATGTAAAACTGAAGCTGCTGGGCCACTTCCCGTCTCCCGAAGGAGATCCCTTGCGAGCGCTGGCAGCCGGCTCCCCGCAAATCGAAATTCTGAAAGCGCGTCCGAATCCCGAGGTGATGGAGATCCTCAGCAAGGCCAGCGTTTTCGTCCTGCCATCGCGTTGTGAGGGAACGCCCCGGGTCGTGATTGAGGCGATGGCGTCCGGTATTCCGGCCGTCGGCTCCGACGTGGGGGGCATTCCTTACCTGATTCGCGATGACCAAACTGGCTTTGTGGTTCCCGTCGGGGATGTCGATGCGCTCGAAGAGCGGCTGCGCCAACTACTGTCGGATGCGCCGCTGAGAGCCAGGATGGGTGCCTGCGGTTATGAAACGGCGCACGCGAATTTCGGGGAACAAGCCTATGTGGAGCGATTTTCTCGAGCGGTGGAGGACGTGGTAAGAGGCCGCTCGAACGGCCTGACCGTGGTTGAACGAACATGACGCTGCGCCCTCGATTTAGCCTCGTCGCGGTCCTGGTGGGCATTCTGCTCGCGCTGTTCTTCGCCCGCTGGCTGCCTCATGGAAGTCGCGCCGTCCTGGATAACGATTCTGGAATCTTCCTATTCATCGGGCAGCAGATCGACAATGGACTGGCACCGTATGCGGAAGTCTGGGATCACAAGCCGCCTCTCGTCTTCTGGTTGAATGCGCTCGCTTTGCGAATCACGTCCGGATCGCCCCGGGGGATCGTGTATCTGGCGGGTCTGTTCGTGTTCGCGGCTTTCCTCCTGTTATGGTTCATCCTGCGGCCTAGAGTCGGAATCTATCCGTCGGCGATAGCGCTGCTCCTCGCCCTGAACCTAATACCACAGCTGATCTCCACTCCAAACAGCACGGAGCTGTTCTCGCTCCCCCTGCAAGCGCTTGCGTTTTTTCTTTTGGCTAGGGATGTGGAGGGCGAGCACCACGCGTACACACCGGTGCTCCAGGGATTGCTTGCCGCCGCTCTGTTTCAGCTGCGCCCGAACAACGCCGCTGCGATCTTGTTGTATGTCGCGGTCCTCTCCTATGACTGCCTGCGCCGACGCGAGCTGCCTCGCCTGATCGGGCATCTTGGGATTTTCTCCTTCGCGTTTGTTCTGGGCAATGTTGTGTTGTTGTGGCCGGTCATCCACGGCGGACATCTCCGCGAGTATTGGGAAGCCGCCTTTCAATTCAACGCTCAGTATTCGGCGCGCCGGCCGGCTCTGATGCACGTCTACGCCATTGGAGTCGGCCTAGGGTATTTGTCCGCCTTCGGAGGCAGCCTGATCGCCGGTGCGTCCGCTGCGACGGTGCTGTGGGCGCGTCCTTCCTGGACAAAAATGCACGACCGGTTCGCGCTGCTCGCGCTCTTTCTATTCGTGTTGGAAATCGCCGGTTCCTCCGTATCGGGCATGGCGTTCGAGCACTATTTCATCCTGTGGCTTCTGCCGGCAACTGTGCTGGCGGGAATCTTTTTTCAGCGGTGCAGTCTGGCGATCGGCTCCGCTTCCTTCGCGCAGGCCTCCGTATGCGGGGCCTGCATCATCCTTTTGGCGGGCTCTCTGTTCGAAAGTGTACGGGGAGTGGGAGAAGCGATGACGAAATACGCCGACAGCGCTGCGAGCGTCCTCGAGTATGTCCAGCCGCGAGCTTCGGCCTCCGATCGCGTTTACGTGTGGAACAGCGACGCGGAGTTTGTATTCCGCTTGGGGCGGAAGCCGGTTTCGCGATTCTTCCACAGCGCATCGATGGTGGAAAAGGGAGCCTACCGGACCCAGGCCAAGGAAGCGCTTCTTAACGTCGAGCAGATGCGGCCCGCGTTCATCATTGAAGATCATCTTCGCGAGATCCCCCCGATGTTCGAAGGCGCTGCGCCCTCCCTTGAAGGCTCCTGGGACGCAGGCGAACTCCGTGCGATTAAGAACCGGCTGCGAAGTTGTTACGAACTCGCTTACACCGACTCTGGCGGAATCAAAGTGTATCGGCTGATACCCGAGCGCCGCTCCAGCGTCGATTCGTTAGGCCAGGAAACCGCTCGCTAAGGTCCGCGCCGTTCGGTACGTCGGCTTTGGGTCATCCTTCCGAGGCGGTCGGTTTCGCAATTGCCATCATTGACATGGCGATGACGCCATAAACGGGAAGGTGGAGGATGCTCAAGAGACTGCGCAGTTTCCGGCTCCGCGTGAAGTAGTAGCACTCCTCCAGTGTGTACCCGGTTTTTCGAAGCATGCCGGTGATGGTCCACGGGCAGAAGAGAGCGGTATGATCCGGGTGAAAGAACCGCTTCTCCTTGGAGAACATTGTAATCAATACATTAAAGAAGAAGAAGGGATGCGGAGTGGTTAGGACGAGAATTCCATCTTTATTCAGGTGCCGCCGCATGTTGCGGAGCAACGCGCCAGGGTCGACCACATGTTCAATGATCTCTCCGAGGACGATCACATCGAATGTCTGGCCGAGTGAGGCCGTCATCGCGTCGCCACACACCATGTTGTAGCCTTTCTTGCGGAGGATTTCGACGTCCGATTCCAGAATGTCGATGCCCACCAGCGATCCTGCGGTTTTCGCTAGATTCTTGTGAAGCCACGTGTCCGCGTTCTCCGCCAAGGCGCCGTCCTCCACGCAGCCGACGTCGAGAACCGACTTCCCTTTGACAAAATCCGAGAGGAAATCCTGAACTCTGATTCGCGGACTAAGGTGCTTCATATTCTTCATGAAATCTCCTGATTCTTCTTGAGGCAGGAACTTATGTTTGGGGAATAGGCTCTCGCTGGCGAACGCTCAGGCGATCCGTTATCTGGGCGCGAACGCGCGACAACTCTGTAAGGTTGAGACCGCAGCTTGGTGGCTCTGCAAGACTCCACCACTCTGGGACGGGTTTCTCCGTCAATCCCCAGCTCGTATTGTAAAACAAGCCGGCTTCTCCTTCTCTCTCGCCCCGGAAATGCATCTCTGACTTGACTCCGCCTCGTCTTGAAGGTTACCGTTAAGTTCGCAGAACCGATGGTCTCCCTCCACCGATCCCCAGCAAAACAGGCCCCGGAATCGCACGTAACGGGCTGCCGGGCATCCGTCGAAGAGACTTCTGCGTTAGGGCAGATGCAAAATGCTCCCGATCTGTTTCAGGGTTGGGTGGCCAGGGGCAAGGCATGATCCGGGAGGTGCTCCAGCGCGGTTATCGAACCTTGATACCGCTGCTCTATGCCCGGACCAACTTCAAGCTGTTTCTGAAGACTACGTTTACGGACCTTGATCTCCGCCTGCAACAGCTCGCGGCCTCTTCCGATTATTTCAACAGCGCAGTCCAACCTATCACCATCAAGGCCCCGTTTGGGCGATCGATGTTGGTCCTGGCTCCGCACCAGGACGACGAAACGATCGGCTGTGGTGGCGCCCTTGCGCTGCAGGTGCGGGCCAGGGCATCCGCTTGCGTCGTCCTGTTGCAGGATGGCGGCGACGAGTACGCGGAATTGGGCATGGTGCGGAAGGATCTGGTTGCTCTCCGCAACGAGGAATCACGCCGGGCCGCGGACGTGATCGGCATGGAGCCGCCCGTTTTCCTCAACCACCTCGATCTGGCCGCGGCCGCCGGCCAGACTGCCGGGGAGGTGAGGGCCCTGATGAAGGAACGAAGCGTCGACGCCGTGTTTGTTCCGTTCTTCCTGGACCAACACTACGACCATCGCACCACCAACTACATCCTTGCCGAAGCGCTGAAAGGCATCGACGGCGACGTTCGGATCTTCGGCTACGAAGTCTGGGGCCTGGCTGTGCCCAATGTCATCGTGATCATCGATGAAGTGATGGACCAAAAACTTCAGATGCTCTCCTGTTTCGACTACGCCAATAAGGCCGTCGACTACGTCCACAGCACCAAGGGGCTGAACATGTACCATTCGCGCATGCTCGGCGCGGGAAGGTGCCGCTATGCGGAACGATTTTTTGAAATCCCCAAGCAGGAATACATCGAGCTGATGCAAAAAGTACGTGTCGCGGAGTCGGGCCCGAGCCGGCTGAAGTGACGCTCGGATTCTCGAGGCGGCAAGCCACCGGTCACAAGCTCATCGTAAGAAATTATTCCTCCTCCTTTCTATTAGTTGGCGATCTGATTCCCTCCCCTTCGCTTGGCTTGAGCGGTAAATCTTCAAGCGGGAGGACCGGAATGTTTAAGATCATATGGACCACTGCGGTGCTGGCGGCGCTCGCTGCCGGGCAGACCGAGGTTGATTTGCGGACCCAGTCGAAATCGGTCGACTTCAGCGCCGCTAGTTCCACGAAGCCCGTCACCACGGGAACGGCGCTGCCGGCGACCTGCGGCGTCGGGCAAATGTTTTTCCTTTCGAATGCGCCCGCCGGACAGAACGTCTATGGGTGCACCGCGACCAACACCTGGACGCTGCAATCGAGCGGGAGCGGGGGAAGCGGCAGCGTGACCGTGCAGAACGCGGGCACTCCCGTGGGCTCCAACTCGACCCTCAACTTCTCCGGCGGCATCGGCATTCTCTACGCGGTAAGCAACACTGGCTCAGCGATCTCGATCCAGAGCAGCTCCAACACCGCGGTGACGCCCACTCTGGCTTCCGAACAGGCCGGCGGAGTGAAACTGTGTGCGTCGGCAAGCGGGTCCACGACCACATACACGTGCTCGCTGTCCCCGACGTTGACGCTTTACACGGCAGGGATGGTCCTGAATTGGAAGCCCGACCTCACCGCGTCGGGAGGAGCCACCACGTTGAACATCGACACGCTGGGCGCGATCGCAGTCAAGGCGGCGGACGGGTTGACGAATCCTTTACCCGGAGACATTATCGGCGGACGAATGCAGCAGATCTGGTTTGACGGGACGGTTTTCCGTCCGTTGAGTCCGGCGCTGCGAGGCAGCGTGAGCTTCTGCGCATCGGCAAGCGGGTCGGCAACCGTGTACAGCTGTTCCGGATCGCCGACGCTGTATTCCTACCTGGCGGGAGGGGTTTTGGACTGGCGGCCGGACGTGAGCGCAACCGGTGCAGCGACGTTGAACGTCGACGCGCTCGGAGCGAGGTCCGTAAAGTTGGCAGACGGAACCACGGACCCCGCGTCTGGAGACATCCTGGCCGGGCGTGTGCAGCAGATCTGGTTCGACGGAACGGTGTTCCGGCTTATGAATCCCGCCTCGCGTGGCGTGACGAGTCTGTGCGCGTCCGCCAGCGGGTCGGCGACGGCATATACCTGTGGGGGATCTCCCACTCTGTACTCCTATACGACCGGCACGGTGCTGAATTGGAAGCCGGACGTGAGCGGAGCGGGCGGAGCAACGACGCTGAATGTCGATACGTTGGGCGCGACACCGGTAAAGCTCCCTGATGGCACGACAGATCCGGCGCCGGGAGATCTCCTGGCGGGGCGCCTGCAACAGATCTGGTTTGACGGAAGCGTGTTTCGCTTAGTGAGCCAGGTGGTCCCGCCCGGCGTGCGCCTGTGCGCCTCGGCGAGCGGGTCCGCTACGGCGTATACTTGTGCGGCGTCTCCCACGCTCTACTCGTACACGAACGGGATGGTGCTGAACTGGAAGCCGGACGTGAGCGGCACCGGCGGGGCGACGACGCTGAACGTGGACACGCTCGGAGCGACTCCGGTGAAGCTGCCGGACGGCGCGACGAATCCCTCTCCCGGAGATATCGTGGCCGGGCGGCTGCAACAGCTGTGGTTCGACGGATCGTCATTTCGCCTGCTCAATCCGCTGGTCCCTGCCGGCGTACTGGGCGACGCTCTGCCTACGTGCGGCACCGGGGTGCGAGGCCGTCTGTGGTTCGTGGCCGGCGCAACGGGCGTGAAGGATGCGCTCTCTGTTTGCGCCAAGGACGCAACCAACGCGTTCGCATGGAGAGCGATCTATTAGGATCCGGAACCGCACCATGAGCAAAATCAAATATTTTCTCTTTCTTGGCGGCATCGCTGCATTCGGCGGACAGTCCATCCGCTTGAGCACAGCCACCGCCGGCAACGCCTCCGTCCCGCCGCAACCGGTGGGGAATAGTTTCAGGGTCGAGGTCTCCTTTCACGACTGGGATCCGAATTTTAGCGGGGGGCACCCGTTTACCGCTTTACCCGTAGGACTGGACTTCCAATTCCAGAACTTCGGCCCAGGGAACATGGGTTTACAGATGTACACTACGTCGATCACGGGGGGCTCGGCGTATTCAGTCTGTCAGGTCGCTCTGGCGAACCTTCCCACGAAATTCCTCACGGTGCGGTACCAGGAAGACGCCGCCAACAAAATCGACTACTGCCAAGCTTGGGATATCAATGGAAATCTAGTTACCGATTCTAGTTCTCCGTACATCTCCCAAGGCGGTGTGAACTTCGCGGGTGTCTCCGTGGGCAGTACGGGCCAAAATCTTTCCACGGCTTACTTCCGCATTTACAAGACTTTGGTCAGCACCAATGCGCGTCCGCCGGTGACGGCCGCTCCTACGACCAATTGCCTGGTCTATTGGAAATTCGACAATGGGAATGACACGGGCTCGCTGAACGATTCGTGTCCCGCCGGGCCCTACAACGCCAGCATGAGCTCGGGCTCTCCCGTGTATGTGCCCACGCCCGGCCAAAATCTGGTGGTTCCGGTGTTCAAAACCATGAATGCTCCCGTGTGGGGGAATACCGCGAGCCTGCGCGCGGGATTTCCCGCCCAGCTGGACGGCACCGCGAGCTACTCGCAAGTCGATGCGAGCGGGGACGTATCGTGTTTCTGGCAAGTGCTATCGGGTCCATCCTCGCCGATCTGGGACAATCATGGGTCCTGCGCCCCGACGGTACAGGGCCTGATCTTCGGAGACTATACGTTCCAGCTGGCCGTAAGAGACGCGAATGGAGCACAGGTCACGGCGACACTGGACATCGGGGCGGTGGCCACGGATTCGAATGGAGTGGTGGTCAACGCCGATCCGAACATCGATTTCCTCTTCGGGCCGATGATCGCGTGGGGGAAGAATCCGTGGGGTTATCAGGATTGGTGGCAGGCTCACGCCTCCACGTTGCGCCTGGCTGATTACCAAAGCAATGGGTGGATTCAGGGGACTTTGAATAAGCCGCAATGGGAATATACGGGCCAGGGCACAGCCTCGTTTTACTTCAATTGCGTCGGTCCGGCGGGGATTTGCAATTCGAGCTTAGGCACCACGCTGAACGGCGATGCCCTTGCAACCAGTAATACGATCACCGTCACGGACGCCAGCAAGCTTGACCTCACCAGCCTCCCGACGCACATCATCTTTTTCACGGGATTCGGGCCCGGACAATCGGAGGAGGTTCGAATCTGCTCGGCAGCAGGAAACGTGCTTACGGTTTGCTATGACGGTCGCGGGCAATCTCCCCAGCCATTTGCTAGCGGGACGCCCGTGCTTCAGGCAAAAGTGACGGGAAATGGAACGAAATTTTTGACAGATCCCACCGCGGCGGTGTGCCCGGTGGGGGCACCGGGGCCTCCCGGGCCTTCGTTGTACTCGACTGGAACGATCGCACTGGCGGCGGGATCGGTGACGGTGGTGGGAGCCGGCACCACGTTTACGGACACGATGGTGGGGGACTACATCCGTGTCCCGGCTACGCACGCCTTGGCGCCCTTCGTTTTTGTCGCTCAAATCACCGCTTTCATCGATAGCACTCATCTCACTCTGGCGCGCGTGTATCCGGCCGATGCGGACGCGGCGAGCGGTCTCGCGTATAACCTCATGCTGGCGCACCGAACCATCGTTCTGCGCGCTCCGCATGCGACCGATCCCAGCGAGGACGGAGAAGTGATGTTTGGAACTTCGGGCGGATGCGAGTCCGAGACAGCCGTCTACACGAACCCGATCCAGGCAGGAAACACCTTCAGTATTGGCTGGGATATCCCGGCCCTTGATGGAACTCATGTCATCGGACGGCCCTATAGCATAACCGATACGAGCGGATGGGTGACCCGGTTTGGGCTGTTCAGCATTTCCTTTTATGGAGAAAGTCTCGCTCACCGATCAATGCAATATCGCTCTGGGCTAACGTCCGCGCAGACGGCAGCGAATTACATCGCCGATTGGTGGATCAAGTCTCCCTGGGGAAATCCGGATGTGACGCCGGGGTTGCCTTTGTCGACGGGAGGAGAAGTCATTGGCAGTTTCGCCTCCGCCGTTCTGACGGGACGGGTGACGTGGCCCTCCTTGAGAGGATACGCGGCTGCGGGAATCAGAATGGTGAACGGCTTTGCCTCCACGGGCTGCAATGGCTTTGATGACACGCGCGATTCCGGATACGCCTACAGCTGGTTAATCCTGGCAGCGATCTACGATCCTGACACGACTAGTGCGAATGCTCCGGGCGGGATCCCGTGGCGCACGTATTGGCAGAACCAACTCGCGCAAATGAAGGCGAACGACACCAGGTGCCAGAGCCAGGTACCGGGCGCCGCCGGTTCGTTTGCCAACGGCTTCTATTGGAACGCGGGCCTGCCCCTCTTGACCATCACCAACGGGAGCGCGATCGCCACGGGAGCCGGACTGCCTTCCGGCATGTGTAATGGCACCGCTACAGGCAATGCCGCCATGACGAACGGCTCCAATATCGTGACGATCCTGACCGGGATGATTCCCAGCGGCACAACGGATCTTTTCCTCACGGGCACGGCGGGTGGGGGCACGAAAGTGTTTGTGCAGAGCATCGCGTACACCGGCGGCGTACTCGGCGCCAGCTGGCTGGGCGATTCGGGAACGGTGACCTGGATGTCGGGCGCTATCGATGGCTATCCGGGCGATGGAGCGCCGCAGGATATGATGACCATCGCCGCGAGCAACGACGATCTGACGAATCTTGGAAAGAACTGGGCCTGCGTCTGGAATAATTCCAGCTCGATCACGTTGAACCGGAACTGGGACGGTCCGACGGGATCCTACTACGCCTATAACGGGAATTTGGCCGGCTTCGGACAGCAGCCATTCATGTTGGGTATCAAGGCGTACGGCGAAAATCTGCTGGCCACGCAGACTGTTCCGGCGCTATCTTCCTACGTGGCACCCTACCAGACGTTCACTGAGAACTCGACGAATTGGATCTGGAACCACGGTATGGATCACCAGCTTTTCGGCACGAGCTACGGCCGCATCTTTCAACAGTGCGAACCGGAGAACACGGCACCCGTGGGCACGAATTTCACTTTCCGCGCCCCGGGGTGCACCTACGGGAACGATCCTACAGCCGTGTACCTCTCGCGGGAGCAGAATTCGGAAACGGGTGCGGCGCATGCAATCTACTATCAGAACAATCCCACCCTGTCGAACAGGAATCTCGGCGACCGGTTCTATGGGGCGCTCTGGGGTTTTTGTCCGTGGGCCACAGGCGGAGTCTACTGCGACTCCAACTCGACCGCTGCGAACGCCCGAGGCTCGAACCTGGACGATCTCTATATTCATGGCGGGAAATGGACCGGCTTCTTCGCCGGCATGGGAATGAGCCACCGATG
Organism: Bryobacteraceae bacterium; assembly: GCA_036498815.1. GTDB lineage: Bacteria > Acidobacteriota > Terriglobia > Bryobacterales > Bryobacteraceae > Palsa-187. The sequence continues at coordinate 95,737 of DASYET010000057.1, forward strand.
GCCGGCGTCCCGGCTGGGAGGCGTGCAGGCTCCGCGTCCGCGGACGGTGCTGCTTTCCTTAAGAATGGCGGACGTCGCAGGCGCCGTAAGCATACAGGTTCAGGTGACGGCTCCCTCCGGAGCGCAGACCAGCGTCACGTGCTCGAGCCAGCCATGCGCCGTCACGGTGGACGACCGGCAAGGGGCGCACTGGTACCAGGTCAGGTACCTCGCCGCAGGGGGCGCCGTGCTGAGCCAGTCGCAACCGGACTTGCTCGCCGCGCAGTAGAGAGGGTTGGGCTCCGGCGGACGTTGTATTCTAGAAGCAATGCTAGGGAAAAAGCCGCCGGAGCACCATGCAACCTCGTGATCGGGCACCCGTCCTCTACAAGCTCGCGTTACAACTTAACCGGAGGGAAATACGGGGGAGCTGGCGGCTCCTGGGGATGCTGAACAGGATGGGCATGCTCGACCGGCCGGTGGATTTCCGGCTGAGCGATTCGTTGAAGATTCTGGTTCCCATCGCAAGAATCCCTTGGGACGAGTTCGATGTGGCGAACTACGAAACTGCATTGATGGAAGCGCTGCGGGGATTCGTGGCGGGACTGCCGGCGCCGGTGACGCTGATCGACGGGGGTGCGGACATCGGCTTATTCTCGCTGAAGATGCTCACACTCTGCCCGGGGATCCGCCGGATTGTGGCCTTTGAGCCAAATCCCGACGGGTTTGTATGGCTCCAGCAGAACCTGAGTAGGCTTTCCGTGGCGACGGAGGCTCTCCCGAAGGCGGTGAGCGATTTCGAAGGTCAGGGCCAATTGGAGGCACCTTCCGCGGAGATCGAAGAGTTGGCTGGTTTCCCGATGGACCACACGGCGTATTTCCTGGTCCCTTCCGAGAACGGCTCAATTCCGGTGACGACGGTGGACGCGCTGTCGCTGCCCGCGGGCGGGAACCTGATTCTGAAACTGGACATCGAAGGCGGCGAGAAGGCTGCGCTGAAGGGGGCCGAACGGACGGTTCGAGAGGCGGCCCAGGTTGTGGTGGTGATCGAGGCCCATCCCCTGGTGACGCGACGGATTGGAATCGATCCCGTAGAATGCCTGCGCCTGCTGGAATCCTGGCGGCCTTTTTCCTTTATCGCCGGAGAAACGGGCGCGAAAATCAACACCGAGCGCCCGATTTTCGAACAGATTCCGCCCGATCGAATCTATAACATCATTTGTTCCGAGGCGTGACGCCTCGCATCGTTTGCGACACTGTCTAGGCCAGGACGGGTCCGGGGTTGGTCTTGCCTTTTCTCAGACCCGCAAGAAACGTTGCGTAGCGCTGAAGCCGGCCTCGGAAGAAGGCGAGCAGGAATCCCGCGTAGACCGCCCCGCCGGCCACGACCTCCACGGCGAGTTGGAATTCCAGACGCCAGGTGGATGGGAGCCGCCGGCCGATCGCGAACACCCCCAGACACATGACCGCCGAACCGAGTAGGGCGGGGACCAAGGCCGCGGCATATTCGCGAAGAGTGAGGCTGATTTTGTTCTGGAGGATGATGAGAAGCGGAGCGATGGTCACCGGCGACAGAGTGATCCAGGCCGCCGCGACGCCGTTCGGCCCGTTCCACCGCGCGGCGAAAATAAATGCCACCGGCATGACCACGAAGCTGAGAACGGACATCCTCATGGTGAATCGCTCCAGGCGTTGAGCGACCAGCACCTGTTCGGCGACGACCCCCAGCACCCTGAAGATCATGAATAATCCGAGCCACTGGAGGGGCCGCGTGGCGGCAATCCATTTGGGGCTGAGGACCAGCGACACGGCTTGCGGAGCCACGGTGACCAGACCGAGCATCAGAGGCGCGACCGACAGGCTGAGAAGCTCGACGATGATCAGGTAGTAGCGGCGCGTGAGGGCCGGATCGTTCATCACGTTTGCAAACAGCGGGGTCGCCGTGCGCATGATGAGCGAACTGATCTTCTCGGCCGGGGCGCTGGCGAGATTCATTGCCATGCGGTAGGTCCCCAGGGTGGCTTCTCCCATGGTGCGGCCGATCACGATTCCGTCCGAGAAGGTATAGGCAGCAGCGGCCAAGCGGCCGATGGCAACGTGACGCCCCATTTCGACGGGCTTCCGGATCGCACTCCAGCGGGGCCATGCGAAGGGGACGCGCTTCAAATAGCACAGCCCAACCATGCCGCAGAACTTGCCGGAGTTGGCTCCCGCAAAGAGTGCCCAGTAGCCCCAGCCGTACCATGCGGTGACGATGGTCACGATGGCGGTCACAATCCCGGCCATGGCTTCGAGCAGCGCAATCCGCCGGTAGTCCATGTCGCGCTGAAGCAGTCCGAAAGGAACGGCCTGCATGCCCGTAATCAGGAAGCCAATGTTATTGGCGACGAACAGCATGACGTGATCGCTATGGAAGAACAGGGCAATTCCCGGCGCGGCGAGCACCGAAAGACCGAAGAGGCCGGTGCACAGGAGCAAAGAGAATACGTGCAGTTGCCCCAGGGTCTTGCGGTCGAGTTCGGGCATGTGGAGCACTGCCGTCGCGATGCCAAACTCGGCCAGAACGTTGGTGAGTCCGGTGAACATGCCGGCAATGTCTCCGATGCCGACATCGGACTGGGACAGCAGCCGCGCGACGGCAAACACGGAGGCCCAAGTGAGAACCTGGGTGGCCCATTTTGCCCCCGCGGTCCACGCGAGTCCGCCCGCGAATTTTTTGTCGAGGTCGCGGCGTTCGTCGATCTTCTCAGGAGTCATCGCGGTACGTCCACCGGCACGGGTGGTTCGCTACGCTCCCTTCGCGGCAAGAGCGCCGCTCCGGTTCTTACGGAAAAGGAAGGCTTTCAGCCGGGCCGGCCAATCCGACCGCATGCAGGGTTGCTCGATCAAGAGATAGAAACCGATGCTGATGATAAGCACGATGGGCGTCATCAGGAGCAACTGGATGCCGAATCTGGCGGCGAACGGGAGAGTCTGTCCGACGCGCTCGGTCAGGAATCCCAGGCTGGCGATGGCGTAGTTGTGCAGTAGGTAGATCGAGTAGCACATGCCTCCAATACTGGCGACCCAAACTGTGGCGAAGGCGCGATTCGAAGAGGGCCCATAGAAGACCGCCAAATAGAGAGCCAGAATCAGCCACGGCAAAGTTAAAAAGGCGAAGTCGGGAGCCGCCACCAAGAGGTATAAAAGGGCGGGCCACCCCAGCAGGCTCACGACGTCCCAGCTACGGTGGCGGTGGGTGGCCGGCGGCAAGAGGAGGAAGAATTCCGCGAGCAGGAATCCGGCGAGGAAATATTGGATGTTCCCCAGCAGGCTGAGATGTTTGATCCACGTAAGGGAGTTCATCCGGGCCGCGTTTAGATCCGCGATCCAGGGAGTCCACAGGGCCGCCAGGAGAATGGCTGTCACGATGATCGCCCGCCGGAGCCAAGCCGCTCGGACCGCGAAGACCAGAGCCAGCAGCGGCGCGAGAATGTAGAATTGCACCTCGACTTCCAGCGACCAGGCGACCGGGTTAATACTGCTGAGTTCGCGATAGAGGAGGGTGTGCAAGTAGACCAAGCTGGCGCCCAGATGCGGGAGCATTTCCGAGACCGTGCCGCGATGGCCGAGCAGCTTCGCCGAGAACAACAGCAACAGCGCTGCGACGTAAGGAGGCTCAAGGCGGGTGACGCGGCGCAAAAAATAGCGTTTGAGGGATACGGGAGCTCCGCCCTGCAGCCAATAACGTGCGAAAGGAAGACCAAGAATCATCCCGCTGATGGCAAAGAACAGAGGTACGCCGATGTTCAACTGCTCCAGCAAGACATAGAGAGTCGACGTGGGCGGCGGAACATCCGGAGGGTTGTGGCGGACCACGTCCCCGGCAAGGTGATAGAGGAAAACGAAAAAAATCGCCACGAATCTCAGGCCGTCCAGTTCCGGAACGTAGAGGCCTGAACTGGTGTGCCTCTTGAGGCGAAGGAAGAAGGAACGGAGGCTGCCTGGAGGGCCCTGGGATGCTCGTAATTGCATGGCCGGACAACCGACCGCTTCATTGTCTCACATCGATGCCCGCCCTCTGGGACGCCTTGTTCGGCTCGATGTCACTATGCCACACTGGGAACGCTGGTCATGACGCTGAATCAGGCTCTTACGATTATCAATTCGAGGCGCGGAAGCCGCGCCGGCGCAAGCTATTACCTGGCCTGTGGATTCCAGCCGTTACACCTGACCACGTTACTCCGGGCGTACCTGCTCCAAAGTCAGAAGGACGGGAGAAACCTCGAAGTCCAGCACGGCGTTTACGGGGATTTGCGGGGGAACCTGGAGGCAGCGGCGCGCTCAGGGGCGATCGCGACGGCCGCGGTGGTGGAGTGGAGCGACATCGATCCACGGCTGGGTCTACGGAGCAGCGGCGGATGGTCCGGTGCGGTGAAGGACGATATCCTCGCGACGTGTGCGCAACGGTGTGCGCAACTGGAGCCGGCCCTGGAGAAGCTGGGCGCCCGGATGCCGGTTGCGGTGGCGCCTCCGAGTCTTCCCTTGCCTCCCATCGGGAATACGATCCGCGCGCAAAGCAGTGTGTTCGAACTGGAACTCGATCAACAACTGTCGGGATTTCTGCTGAGGCTCGCTCGATTGCCGGGCGTGCGGATGCTGCCGCGGATGCGGCCGGAAGGGCCGTGCCTCGACGCGAAAATGGAGTTGCTGGCGGGCTTTCCGTACACCATCCCTTTCGCGGATGCGCTGGCTGGCGCTTTGGCCAGCGTGCTCTCGCCGCCGGTTCCGAAGAAAGGGATCATTACGGATCTTGACGACACGTTGTGGTCCGGGATCGTCGGGGAAGTGGGGATCGAAGGCGTTTCCTGGAGCCAGGACCGGCATACGCAAACGCACGGACTGTATCAGCAGATGCTGGGGCATCTGGCGAGCTGCGGTGTTCTTGTGGCCGCATGCTCGAAGAACGAAATGTCTACGGTGGGGCAAGCGCTGGCCCGCCAGGATCTCTTTTTGAGCGCAGAGTCCTTCTTCCCCATTCATGCGAATTGGGGGCCGAAATCGACTTCCATTTCGCGGATTCTCAAGACCTGGAATATCGCGGCGGACGCGGTGGTGTTTGTCGACGACAATCCGATGGAGCTTGCTGAAGTCGAGAGGGCGCATCCGGGAATCACCTGCCTGCCGTTCCGCGGAGCGGATGCCGCGGGAGTTTGGAACCTCTTAGGCACTTTGCGGGACCTGTTCGGCAAGCCTCTGCTGATGGAGGAAGACCGCTTGCGGCAATCCAGTATTCGGGCCTCCGCTCAAATCCAGGAAATGACCGAGGATGCCGGTTCTCCGGAGTTCCTGCACACGCTCCAGGGCACGGTTACGCTGGACTGGACCGCCGATGCTTCGGACCAGCGGCCTTTTGAGCTGATCAATAAGACGAATCAGTTCAACCTGAACGGGCTGCGGATGGAAGAGGCGGACTGGCGGCGGCGGCTGGAGGATCCGGACACGGTTTTGGCGGTCTGTTCCTATCAGGATAAGTTCGGTCCACTCGGGAAGATCGCGGTGCTGCTGGGATCGCGGCAGGGTTCGAAAGTTAGAGTTACGAACTGGGTGATGAGCTGCCGGGCGTTCTCGCGCCGGGTGGAACATCACACGCTGGACGGGCTGTTTCGCCGCTCGCAGGCGGACGAAATCGAATTCGCGTTCACCGCCACGGAACGAAATCAGCCGCTCCAGGAATTCTTCCAGGCGATGGGGATCTCGGCGGGATCCGCGGGCCGTCGAATTTTGCGTGCCGAGTTTGTGGAGCGGTGCGGAGTCCTGCCGCACCAAGTTTCCGAACTCACGAAAAATCTGACATCACAATGACCAATATCAGCCAGAGAGTCGCCTCATGCTTCTCCAATGTTTTTCCAGGTATCAAGCCAGATGAGATCCCGGGGGCGAGCACGGCGACGCTTCCCGCCTGGGATTCGGTAGGCCACGTGACGCTGCTCTCCGCGATCGCGGAGGAGTTCGGCATCGATTTCGAGGTGGAGGACTTCGACGAATTGGTGTCCTTCCCGCTGATTGTCGAGCGGCTGGAGAAGAAACTCGGGAATGCCTGAGGCTCAGCCGCGTACTCTGCACCATGTCGGGTTCGTGGTCGCGGCGATCGTTCCGGCGATGGAGGGATTCCTTCGCTCGCTGAACGCGTCCTGGGACCAACTGGTTTTTGAAGATCCGCATCAGAAGGTGAAGGTTGCGTTTCTTTCGACGCGAGCGGGGGAGCCGCAGATCGAGCTGGTGGAACCTGTGGGCGAAAAGTCGCCGGTGCTTAAGTTCCTCTTGGAGAAGGGAGGCGGCCTGCACCACTTCTGCTATGAGACGGACGACCTGAAGGCGGAGGTGCAGGAGTTCCGGTCCCGCGGCGCTGTTCTCGTGCGGCCTCCTTTGCCGGCGGTAGCATTCAGCGGACGCCGGATCGCCTGGGTGTTGACGCGCGAGAAGCTCCTGGTGGAGTTGCTGGAGAGAGCTCTTTAGCGGGATCTAGGGGCGCCCGTTGGGATGGATGTTCTGGCAAATGGTCACGGTGCGGTAATCGAAGCCGTCGTACTTGTATCCTTCGAGAGCTTTATAGAACGTTTTTACGCACTCGTCGCCGTGAAATTCAATCGAAATATTTTTGATATTAGGGAGCCATGCTTCGGTATTTTTTCCAAATAGTTCCGTCTCGCCGCCCTCGATGTCCACTTTGAGGAAGTCCACGGCACCTCCGCCGCCGGCCTCAATGAGGGCAGGGACGTCGTAGGCCTGGACGGACGCATCGGTCCCGTCGGCCGCCTGCTTGACATGGCTATTCCACTCCAGCTCGCCTTTGCAAAGAACTACGTGGCCGCAGCTGCTCCAGATGGCCCCTTTGAGCAGGGTCACACGGTCGGAGTAGGGGGCCAGATTGATGCGGCAGATTTCAAAGGTCTCCGGGTCCGGCTCAATGGCCACGATCTTGAGATGGGGATACCGGTTCAAAAAATAAATGGAAGCCATGCCGATGTTGGCTCCCGCATCGATCATGAGCCGCGGGGAGCCGAGATCGTCGAGAATATCGAAATCTTTGATGGCGAGGTGTTGGTAGAAGGCGTATCCATCGCTGCCCTTGCCGCCACGAATCTTCACGGGGTGGGGGTAGCCGGGCGCTTTGATGGTGTAAATCGCCTGATTCGTTTCCCCGAACGCCGCCGCTACCTGACGCCGGGCCAAGTGGAAGGTCGCTACCGGGCCGACACCACGCAGGGAGCGAAAAAGAGACCGTACGCGGGATACCCCTCGTCCCACTGGTGAATCCCAAAAGTTCATGCTCTCTAGAGTTTAGCCCAGAGATAGGGGGGCGTGCTATGGCGCGAGGGGACTAAGGGTTCTAGAACGTATCGAACCACGAAAAGTCCCAGCTATCGGCGGTGGACAACTCCCGGGTCAAGTCCGGGGAGGCCGTTTTGAAATAGAGTTGCCAGAGGGGCAGATTGTAGGTGTAGGGGTGGAGCGCGTCGGCAGGGGAGCGCTTTGCCGGGGTGCCGCTCATGAATTTGAGTGCGTCCGCCCCGTCTTCACGAGCGATCTTGATCGATCCCAACAGCAGATCTCTGAAGAGGGACGGATCGTCGCGCTGTGCCTGGAGGTCCGCCACCTCGGAGAGTGCCATCTCCAAGCCGGACCCCGCGCGGCGCACCAGCACCGCATAGCCCAGAAGCGTGGCTCCCCGCTCGGCGGCCACGATGGTGGCCCGTCCGGTGCGGATTTCTCCGCGAAACCGCCACTGGAGAACGGCTTGGTTTCGCACGGCTCGGAGCCGTGGCGGGGCGTCGCCATGATCCTGCAGGAGACGGTCAAAGCGTTCGTCGAAACCGGATAGGCGGCGCACGGAGCAAGTGGGCGTGCCACGTCCGCTGCTGCGATAGATGTCCCGGGCGAGCATGGCCATGCTCGCGGGCCAGGCAAGCAACGCGGCTCCGCGGATAGATCGTCTGGACAAACCGGCGCGGGCGAAAGCGCGGCGGCGCACGGGCCAGAAACAGGGGGTCGCGTACTCCGGGATCGGAATGCGCGGCGTCTTCATGGCGGTGAGGATTTGCGCCGTGGCGGGGGTCGCGCTCACGTTAAGCCACAGGTCGACGTGAGGCTGCCGCAGGAACGTGGTCATCAACTGGAGGGCTTTGCCGCGAAATTCGGGATCGACGGCCCAGCCGGCGGCGACCACCGCCTTGAGCCGCTTGTTTCCAAATTCATAAAGCATATGAATATTGTCGAGATTCCCTACCACTGCGCCATCGTTGTCGAGAACCCAGCCGGTGGGAACCTCGCGGAAGTCGGCAGCAAAGGGGTGTGCTTCCCAGCACTCCCGCCAAGCGGTAAGATCGATGGGGCCCAATCCATTCCGGGCACTCAGCCGGTCGATCTCCGGAGCGTCGTCAAAAGTAGCCGGCCTGATTCGGAGCATGGTTCGTTCGGAAGGTTCAACGGCGATCGCGGGAATCAGCGCGCCGTTTTCCCGCGGCCCCGGGAGAGCGTCAACTGATGGATTTTGTTGCCCATCGCGTCGCGGGCGGTCTGGAGCGCGTTGGAGTCGTTCTTGAAGGTGTACGTGTTTGTAATAAAGGATCGGGCTTGCTGGGTCGCGAACGCGCCTTCGCCGAGGCCGTTGAGCGCGTTGAGATATTCGTAGTCCTGCATGCCGTCGCGGATCATTTTCAAGCGCATGCTGGGCAGCCAAATGGGAGTCTTCGTGCCCACGTAAGTAGAGGAGCCCGGATACATCAGCGTGCCATCGCCCCATCCACCGGAATAATACACGGATTTGAGCGGATCGGGGGTGGTTCCCATGGTCGGATATCCGCACTGGGTCGCGACCCCGCCCGGACCGTCGCAGACGTCGATGTAGTAGTAAAGCTCGCCCTGCTGGCCGTTGAGGAACGTGATCCATTCGAGGCTGCGGTTCGCGACGGGGGTTCCATCGACATTATAATTCGGGAACGTATTCGGGTATTTCGGGTATTGCGGGCCCGGGACCCCGTTGGTGCAGGTTCCCGCATCGGTACAGCCCTGATACATCCAAAACTTACGGAGGGGATTGCCGGCGAGCCATTTGCTGTAGAGGCCGAGGTCCTGCTTGGGGGTTCCTCCTCCCATTTCCAGCGTCACCGTTTGGGCGATGAGAATGTCGATGGCATCGAGGGCGTTGTGTTTCTGGGCGGTCAACAGATCCGTGGTGATGCCGATGGGAATACCGCGCGTAAAGCTGTGCACTTTGTTGGCATTCTCCACCAGAGTTTTCCAGACGGCGGGATCGTCCTTGGGTTCGTCGACCATGTAGTAGAAGGGCGTGACCCAGTGATTTGCCGCGAAGTGCTTCTGGAAGTTTTGGAAGGTCGCGGCGGTCAGTTGGCTGGGCACGATGGTCATGTTGTAGGTGGTGAGCCGTGCGCCCTTGAGGATGGTGGCGACGTGGGCGGGAGATCCGGCAAAGGTTGGTGTGCCATTCAGCAGCGGGCCGTAGACGGCATCGAAGCTGGCGCCTCCGTTGGTGGGGGCAAAGGAGCCTTCGCCGGGAAAGATGTTGATCATCCCGGAAAGCGAGTAGCGGTTGTCCAGCATCTCGACCGCGGCGTCGACGCCGGTCAAGGTGGCACCGTAATCGGCGATTCCCATCGAGCCCGGGTAGGCCGCGCATCCCGGGATCGAGCCATAAGCCTGATAGCAGAAGCCGCCGTAGGATACTGCCGTATAGGAAGGCAAGGAAGCGGTGGAGGGCATCTCCCACTCCCAAACGGCGTAAAGGACCGGCATTGCCGCGAGAACCGTGGCTCCGTCGCTGACGGTGACAGTTCCGCTGTAATAGCCGGCGGGGGCGGTGGGCGGGGTGTGGACATCGATCCAGACGCTCTGATTATTGCCGGCGGCGACATTAAAGGGGAAGGCGTTGGTCTTCTGGTGATAGTAGGGATCCACCGCGGGAATCAGAATATCGGGGATATGGCCCAAGGTATTCAGGAAGGTCACGCCGCTGCCGCTCTTGATATGCACGTTCATGTAGGCTTCGCGATAGACGACGATATCGGTAGATGCCGCGGAAATGCGGGTCTTGGTGCGGGCATTGACCAGATCGCTCATGGTCACGTTCAGAGCCCGGACCGGCGTCTGTCCGGCGTGGACGTGGACTTGAAAGCTCTGGATTTCATTCCGCATGGTGGAAACCGTCATTGAGTGCGCGGCGCCGGGATTGCCCTTGTCCTGAAGCACTTTTTCGAGCGATCCGGTCATCCAGACGTTCGCGGGCGCTCCGGCATTTACGTTCATCGCCGGCTTAAACGACGCGTCTAGGGGATCGGACGCAGGGGTCTGGGCGACCGCATGCATCATCACCAACGCGACCAGGGCAGATGCGAGAACTTTCGTCATTTGCCGTGATTATACCAGCCAGGCACGGGATCAGCGCGAAGCGCCTTGAGGCAGCGGTGCCCGGGTCCGGCGGGCAAGAGACAGGGAGTGGAGTCTATTTCCCAAGGCCATGCGGGCGGCCTCCAGCGCGGCTGGGTCATTACTGAAGGTATAGGAATTGATGATGAATGATTTGACTTGCCCGGTCACGAAAGAACCCATCCCTGCCTGAGTAAGAGCGTTAAGGTATTCATAGTCCTGCATGCCGTCGCGGATCATTTTCAGGCGCATACTGGGCAGCCAGATGGGCACCTTGGTCCCCACGTACGCGGAGGAGCCTGGATACATGAGGGTCCCGTCGCCCCAGCCGCCCGAGTAGTACACCGACTTGAGTGGATCGGTGGCGTTGCCCATAGCGGGATAGCCGCACTGCGTCGCCACGCCGCCCGGACCGTCGCAAACGTCGATGTAGTAATAGAGTTCGCCCTGCTGGCCATGCAGGTAAGTCATCCATTCCATGGTGCGGTTGGCAACCGGCGTGCCGTCGACATTGTAGTTCGGGTATGTATTGGGAAAGCCGGGGTATTCCGGGCCGGGAATCGAATTGGTGCAGGTTCCCGCGCTGGTGCAGCCCTGATACGACCAGAACCGGCGATGGGGGTCCGCGGCGAGCCACGTCTTATAGGCCGAAAGATCCTGCATCGGGTAGCCGCCCCCAATCTCCAGATTCACCAGATTCACGACCAGCCAGTCGATGGCATTGTCCGCGCTGTACTTTTGGGCGGTGGGCAGATCCGTGGTGACGAGGGTGGGAATAATGGGGGTGGAAAAGGTATGCTCCCGATTTGCCTGCGCGACCAAGGCGGTCCAGACACTTGGATCATTTCCGTTCGGCTCGTCCCAAAAATAATAAGAAGGAGCGACCCACCCGTTTGAGGCAAAATGATCCTGGAAATTCTGAAATGTGGCTGCGTTGACCTGACTGGGCAAGGGGGAAATGCTATAGCTGGTGAGGTGCGCGCCAGGGAGGATGCCGGTGACATGGCCCGGGGCGCCGCTAAAAAGAGGGCCGTAGACGAAATCGAAGCTGGCTCCTCCGTCGGTAGGATCGAACGTTCCGGCGCCAGGGAAGATATTGGTGATTCCCGCCAGGGAATAACGGTTGTCGAGCATCTGTACCGCAGCATCGACGGCGCTCCAAGTGGCTCCGTAATCGGCATAGCCGAGCGATCCCGGATAGCTGGCGCAGCCTACCGGGCCGTAGACCTGGTAGCAAAAGCCCCCGTAAGAAACGGCTGTATAGGAGGGAAGGGATGAGGTGGAGGGCATTTGCCACGCCCACACTATGTAGAGTACCGGCATGGTGGCCAGTACCGTAGAACCGTCGCTGACAGTGACGGTTCCGCTGTAGTAACCAGACGGAGCGGAGGGCGGGATGTGGACGTCGATCCAGACGCTTTGATTGGAGCCGCGATTCACGGTGACAGGGAACGCATTGGTGGTCTGGTGATAGTAGGGATCGACCGCGGGGATCAGGATGTCGGGGATATGGCCCGTGGTATTCAGGAAAGTCGCGCCGGTAGCGGAGGGGATATCCACGTTTTCGTACGCCTCGCGATAGACAACGATATCGGTGGAGGCGGCGGAAATCGTAGTCTTCGTCTGTGCATTCACCAGATCGCTCATGGCCACGTTGAGCTGGCCGACGCCGTTTACGGCTTGGATGTGGACCTGAAAGCTCTGAATCTCATTGCGAGTGGCGAATACGTTAGCCCAGTGGACATCGCCCGGTGTCGCGGTCTCTTGTAATACCTTTTCGAGCGGGCCGGTAATCCAGATATAACTCGGGTAATCCGCGGGGTTTGTATCGAGGGCAGGTTTATAACTTGGGTACAACGGATCCGTCGCGGGAAGCGACGCCGCCCAACCCGTTCCCAGTAGACACAGAATCACCGCTGCGCCTGAAGACAACCTGAGCATACTCGGATTATACCGAGAAAGATTCGCAGGAGGCATCGGCGAAATACCCGATGTGGAGTCGGGGATCAGTGGAGTCGGGGATTAACGGCAGGCGAGGGTAGGGTCGGCGGGTGCGCCTTTGCCGGCGGTCATCCAGTTCTCCAGGACCAGGAGGAACCAGAGTTGCATCGGCGCGTCGCCCGCAGCGGCGGATTGCTTGGCCAGAGCGGCGAGAGCTCCGGGATTCAGCCAGCCCTCCCGTTCGAGGGAGGAGTTGTGCAGGATGTCCTGGATCTGAGGTTGCCAGCGCGTGGTGAGCCAGCGCTCGACGGGGATCGCGAAGCCTTGTTTTTTCCGGGACGCGACGGCCGGGTTGATCCGGCGGCGGACGATTTCCCGCAGAATCGCTTTCAGGGTGCCTCCGCGCAGGCGCATCTCGAAGGGCAGCTTGGCAGCAAAGTCCCAGAGAGTGTGATCGAGAAAGGGCGAGCGGGCTTCGAGAGCGTAGTGCATGGTCGCTCCGTCGACCTTGGTCATAAATTCGGCGACAAACCACATACGCTGCTGGTAGTTCAGGAAGTCCTGAAGGATATTGCGCCCGGCGGCGGCGGAAAGAGACATGTTGCGCTGTTGAATATCGCCGCCGTGGAGGCGAGGACCGAAGAGGCCGCGCGAGCGGTAGTAGGGAATTCCGCTGTGCGCACGGGTAACGGCTCCGAGGCCTCCTGTAATGTAGTCGAGAAAATGCTTGGGGCGGCGCAGGCGGGGCACGGCGTCGAACACGGGGCGGGCCAGATTCCAGGCCGCCGCGGAGCCGGGGGGCAGCTTGCGGGCGATCTGCTGGGCCCGGAAATAGTGGCGATGGAAATCGTAGCCGAGGAACACGTCGTCGCCGCCGTCGCCGGTGAGGAGCACGGTGGCATGGGGCTTCACGGCTCGTGAGACGCGGAGCATGGCCATCGCGGAGGGGCAGCCGAAGGGTTCGTCGTAGGCGGCGCCGAGTTCCTGAAGAAGATCCTGCTGGTCATGCGGAAGAGAGACCACCTGATGGGGAATGCCCAGGAGCTTCGCGGTTTCGCAGGCAAAGGGCGCTTCGTCTTCGGGGTCGCCGGGGGTGCTGACGGTGAAAGCCGTGACGTTGGCGTTGAGCTTCGCCATGGCCCAGCAGACCAGCGTGGAATCGATTCCGGCGCTGAGCAGGGCTCCAATGGGGACGTCGGCGAAGAGGCGCAGCCGGACGGATTCGAGCAGGAGCCGCTCGGTCTCTTCCACAGCTTCTTCGAAAGTGATGCGGGAGTTTTCGTCCGGCTCGGGGAGGGTCCAATAAGGCCGCGTTGTGACGGCGCCTCGCTTCCAGACCAGGATGGTCCCCGCGGCGAGTTTCTGGACGCCTTCGAAGATGGAGCGGTCGTCGGTGACGCTTCCGAACTCGAGGAATTCGAGGACGGCTTGTGGGTCGATCTCGCCGGCGAAGCCGCCGGCGCGGAGGGCTCCGACAGTGGAGGCGAAGGCGATTTGTCCGTCGCGGGACGAGTAGATCAGCGGCTTCACCCCGAGGCGGTCGCGGACCAGCGACAGAGTTTGGGCAGGGTCGTCCCAGATGCCGAAGGCGAACATGCCACGCAGGCGAGGGACGAGTCCGTCGATGCCCCATTCCTGATAGCCGCGCAGGAGTACTTCGGTGTCGCAATGGGAGCGGAAGTGGTGGCCTCGCTTTTCAAGGTCGGCGCGGAGTTCGAGGAAATTATAGATGCAGCCGTTGAAGACCAGGCCGATTTTGCCATCGTCGGAGAGCATGGGCTGGTGGCCGGCGGGGCTGAGGTCGATTATGGCGAGGCGGCGGTGGCCCAGGTAGGCGTTGGGCCAATGGTCGAGGCCTTCGGAATCGGGTCCGCGGTGGCGGATGGCATGGACCATAGCGCGGACGGCGGTCTCGGCCCGGGAAGGGTCGCCGCAACCAATCAGGCCCGCGATGCCACACATATTCCAATTCTCGCAAACTCCGTTGGGCTGCGTGATACGCTGGGTTTTACTGCATGGCTGGACGCCCGATTTCTTATCTCCTGGTGTGCCATTCGTATCCGCCGGTTCTGGGCGGCTCCGAAGTGGAAGCGCAGCGGGTTTCCGACGAATTGCAGAAGCGCGGGCACAAACCGCGGATCGTCTGCGCGGGAGGTCCTCCCATGCCGGCACTGCGGGAATGGGTAGATCCGTGCGGATTGCGGGTGCGGTTGTACGGGTCCGGTCCTATCGCGCGGAGAGACCGGCAGTATGCGCTGGGGGTCGCCTGGACGCTGTTTAAGGAGCGCCGGGACTACGACGTGGCGTATTTCCTGATGCAGGGGCTCCATCTGGCGACGGGGCTTCCCATGGCGCGGCTGTTGGGCAAGCCGATCGTCATGAAATTCTCGTGCAGCGGCATCATCCCATCGATGAACGCCACCTGGGTAGGACGGCTGGAGATGAGGTTTCTGCGTTGGTGGGCCCAAAAGATCCTGCTGCTGAATCCCGGGATGAAGGAAGAGGCGCTGGAGGCGGGTTTCGACGAGGCGAAGCTGGGATGGATGCCGAATCCGGTCGACACGGACTATTTCCGGCCGTGCTCGGCGGAGGAAAAGGCGCAGGCCCGGCGGGAACTGGGTGTGGAGGAGGCGGCTCAACTAGTGGTTTTCATCGGGCGGCTGGATGAGCAGAAGAAGCTGCACTGGCTGCTGGGTGGGTTCGCGAAGGCGGCAAAGGATCGTCCGCGGGCGCGGCTGGCGCTGATCGGAGCGGGTCCGCTGCGGGACGAGCTTGGTGCGCTGGTGACGAAGCTCGGCTTGGACAAAAAGGTGGTCTTTCCGGGGCGTGTTCCGACGAGTGGAGTGCTGCAATGGCTGCACGCGGCGGACACCTGGGCGCTGGTTTCGGCGGTGGAAGGGCTGCCGTGTGCGTTGATCGAAGCGATGTCCGCCGGTGTGGCGACAGTGGTGAGCGATATTCCGGCGCACACGCAATTGGTGGAGGACGGCGTCCACGGCGTGATCACGAAACTGGGCGACGAAGAGTCGATTGGACGCGGGCTGGGCCGGGTATTGGACGACGAGGCGTTGCGTGTCCGTCTGGGTGCGGCAGCGCGGAAGCTGATGGTGGAAGAGTACGCGACAGCTCGAGTGGTGGATCGCTATGAGACGCTGTTCACCGAGTGCAGCCCGAACGGAAAAGGCTGACGGAAGCTAAAACTGCGGGCTGGCCCAAGGAGCCCGGGGTGCGATCGCGGGCGCCGCGGCACTTTCTTCAAACTGCCGTTTCGCCGCGACGGTGATGGACACTGCAATTCCGATCATGGTCGGGTAATAGAAGTGGTAGGCGAAGGGCAAGAGCGAGCCTGCGACCAGAAATCCGACCATCGCCAAGAGATAGCAGAAGCAAGCATTCGTGACTTCGATATTCTTCAACTGGCGGGCCTTGCGATGCGTTCGAATGACCGCGGCTAAGGCGGAGATCAATCCGGCCACATAAAAGATCAAGGCCGGAATTCCGTCATCCGCGGAGACCTGGGTAAAGACAAAGTGCGGATCCTTCCACACGCCGACTTTGGCCTCCGCGACGCGCGCCGTACCTTCGTAATTGGCGAACTGGGAAGGGCCGACCCCAAAGAGAGGGTGGTGGACGGTATAGTTAACGCTTTGCTTGAACAAATACGAACGGACATCGCCGGACACTTCGGCCTCGTAGTGTTCCCCGCCAAACAGATTGGCGAGCCGGCCGATGGTTGCCGCGGGCAGGATCGCCATAAAGACGACTCCAAGAAGGGCCGCGGCTGCCACCGACACGGCGCGCTGTGTCGGAGTGGCGCGCCAGAGCATGAACGCAAAGCCGCAGAGAACCGCGACCAGAGCCCCACGCGAGGCAGTGCCCAGGATGATTTTCAGGCCGTAGAAGATGGACAGGATCAAAGGAACACGGATGAAGAGCGAACGTTTCTTATCCAGGATGACAAACAGCATGAACGGCATCACCAGGATCAGGTGGGCGGCCAGATCGTTCGAGTTCCCAATCGTTCCGCTGGCCGTGAGAGAAATGCGGCCATTCGAATCGTCGGCGAAAAACTGTGCGGTCAGGATATTGACGACGGCGGCGGCAGCGATGGTGTAGTACAAGGCGCGGATGTCACGCCACTGTACCGCCAGGCCGCCGGCAATGAACAGGAAGACCAGATCGGTCCGGCCGTAGGAGAGCAAAAATCGAGCGGAACCGCCGGGCCAAAAGCTGAAGGGGGTGGCGAGGATCATCCAACCGAAGAAGGCCATCCACCAGTAGGGAGCTCTCAGGGTGAAGGTCTGCTTCCATCCGCCGGAGACGAGGCTGGCGATGATCGCCGGGATCACGGTGATATAGAGCAGATAGGTGTTGACGCCGGTGATGTAGTAAATCACCTCGGGGAGCACGCCGAAGCGGACCAGCAACGCGGCCAAACCGAATGCGACGACGACTTTCCGGTACGGCCTTACGTCCCGGACGACCTTGCGGACGGGCTGCGAAACCGCAGGCAACGGAGCCGAGCGCGAAACCGGAGCCGGGGGATAAGTAGGCTGAGGGGGGGCCACCGGCCGGCTGGGGACGCGTGCCGGATACGGCTTTGAGGACAACATCCTACCCATTCATTTAT
Source organism: Bryobacteraceae bacterium (assembly GCA_036498815.1). Taxonomy (GTDB): domain Bacteria; phylum Acidobacteriota; class Terriglobia; order Bryobacterales; family Bryobacteraceae; genus Palsa-187. Next base: position 112,712 of record DASYET010000057.1, read on the forward strand.
CATATCGGGTATCGGGTCTTGGCGCTACAGCCGTTAAGGTAAGTTAAAAGAAGAATGACGCACCCCCTCCGCTGGATTTCGCTGCTGTGGGTAACGCGAAGCAACGGGATATGTCCGGCGACAAACTAAAAATTGCATTCTTGATCGGGCGGGACGACCTCGGGACGCAGACCGCGATCGCGCGGGTATGCGCCCTCGATGGCGTGGAGGCGGTGGCCGTTTTGTGGGATACCGCGGTCCCCAGCCGGAAGCAGCGATGGCGCAACCTCAAGAAAAATCTGCGTCAGGAAGGCTTGTCGTACCTGTTCTACCGTGCGCTGGGGGCGCTGCGCGCGAAGCTGGAGGCTTGCGCCGACCGGGTGATTCCGCAGGCGGAGGTGGAAGATCTGCTCCGGCGGGCATTCCCGGAGCGCGATCTGGAAGCCCTGGGGATGCGCTACGGGTTCAAGATCTTTAGGCCGGGGAATCTGAATGGGCCGGAAGCGATCCAGTGCTTGCGGAGTGTCGGCGCGGACCTGGGTGTGGTGATGGGAACCCGGGTTCTGAAGCGCGGCATTTTTTCGGTGCCCCGGTTGGGCTGCATCAATCTGCACAAAGGCGAGGTTCCGGAGTATCGGGGAACACCGCCGGGGTTCTGGGAGATGTACGATGGCCGGGATTCCGCCGGCGTGACGATTCATTTCGTCGATGACGGGTTGGACACGGGCGATGTGGTGGCGACCTGCTCCCTTCCGGTTCACGGCAAGGATACGCCGGACTCGCTGCACCGCAAGCTGGATCTGGCGGGAGAAGATTTACTGGTTTCGACGATCCAGGCGATGCAACAAGGGACAGCGGACCGGCGGCCGCAGCCCGCGGGCGGCCGAAAGGCGCGGACCCGTCCGACGCGAGCGCAAACGATGGAACTGGCGCGGAAGCTGCCGCACTGGCGCAAGCTCGGCGACGGACGGCAAGCCGTGAAGATCGCGTTCTGGCTGGCGGTGTACCACAGCGGATGCTATCGCCTGCTGCGTTGGTCGCGGCGGGGGCGGAGCCGAGGGGCAATCCTCCTGTATCACCGGGTCAACGACGTTTCCGACGACGTACTGACGGCCAGTACACAGAAGTTCGCGGAGCATCTGGTCACGCTGCGGCACTTCTACCGCGTGGTCCCGACGGGGGATTTGGTGGAGAGGATCGCACAGGGCACCTCAATTCCTGCGACATCGGTGGCGATCCATTTCGACGATTGCTACCGCGACGTACGAACCTGCGCCGCGGAGTTGCTGGGTGCGGCAGGATTGCCGGCGACAGCATTCGTGTCTTCCGGATTCGTGGATACAGAGCGGGTGTTTCATCATGACCGGGACAAGAGTCCGCACCGGTTCCCGAATTTTCGGGCGCAGGATCTGCGAGAACTGGGGGGCTTGGGTGTCGAGGTGGCCGCCCACACGGTGAACCATGTTGACCTCGGAACGATCAGCCTGGAGGAAGCGCAGGTTGAAGTGGAAGAATCTCGCCGGGAGTTGGAACATTTGCTGGCGCATCCCGTGCTGCTTTTCTCCTTTCCTTTTGGAGGGATTCGCAACATCCGGGAGGAGGTTCGGGACATGGTCCGGAGTTCCGGCTACCGGGCGCTGTTTTCGGCGCACGGCGGTTTTATCGATGAAGAGACGAAGATCTGGGACATCCCGAGGCTGGGCGCGAGCTCGGATCATTCGGCGCTTGCCTTGATGATGGAGCTGGAGGGAATCTCTCCGCTGCAATTCCGATACTGGTTGAGCAAGCGTTTCGGGAGGCGAACCGCCTAGGCCCCGCGCGCCGATCACGCAGCAGCGTTGCGGGCGTACAAGTGGCCTCGCGCGGCCACAGCGGAGTTTTCCGGCGTGATGAGCGTGCCGGATTCGACGTGGAGGATGTTGCGGTATCCGATGCTCCACAGAAACTCGGCAATGGCGGCGACGCGGCGGCGCTTGTCCTCGGCATCGACCCCGTGCATTTCAAGAAACAGGTCGGGATGACGCTCCAGGGTGTGGACGGCGCCCTTGAGGACTTCCAGCTCAAAACCTTCCACATCGATTTTGACGAGGTCGGGCGGTTCCAGACCCTGTTCCTCGTCAAGAGTGCGGAGCTCGATGTTCTCGTGTTGGGCACCGATGGCGAGGCGGCTATCGAGACTGGCCATCCCGGGGGTAAGCGGGTCGAAGCTCATTTCCGCGCGCATGGCTTTCGAGGAGAGGCCGTAAGGCCGGACAATGACGTTCGAGAACGAATTGAGTTGGACGTTCTGGTTGAGGCGTGCACGATTCCTGCCGGTGGGCTCGAAGGCCACTACGAGCTTGGCCTGATGAGCGAAGAAGATCGTGAGGAGGCCGTGGAACGCGCCGATGTCGTACACCACTTTGTTCTTGAGGTCCAACGACTTCCAGAAATCGATCTCGTGGTTGGACTGGTCCATCGGAAGCCATCCCAGGCCTCCGCGGCGGCGCAATCCCTTGTTGAGGCCATTGCGGACGGTATAGGTAACGTTGTCGAACAGATGCTGGCTGATCCAGGAGATGATTCTGTTCTTGAGAGGATAAGGCACTCCCTGTAGTATCGACGATGACGGGCGTTCGGCTCAAGCCGTCCTGTAAGTTTGGCCCGTGCCGCCCCGGAAAATTACCTTAGATGGCGGATTCCCGCGTGGTTCTACCGATAGACTGGCGAGGGGTGGGTGTCGAAGCCGTACTGTCCCTAGCGGCTACCTCAAGACTCAAGCTTGCTAGAATCGGCTTCAGTATTTCCCGTTTTAGGAGTAAGTCACTTGGTGTTACCGACATCTCGATTCCGCTGTGTACTGTTTGCGTCAATGGCGTTCTTGCTGCGGCTGCACGGCCAGCCGACGACGATTACGAAGCATATCTTCCCTTCGCGCAATAACACGACTGCCGTGAATACGGTGGTGGGCACGGAGTCCACCCCAACTGGCCAGGCAGCACAGCAAGGCTTCGGAATCACTTACCACGGAGGCCCGATCATGACGGGGACTCCGAACGTGTACATCATTTGGTACGGGAACTGGGCGTCGGACCCCACGGGCGTAACGATTTTGACGCACTTCCTGCAATACGACGGAGGCTCACCGTACTACGGGGTCAATACGACGTACTCGAATGCGAGCTCAGTGCACATCACGAACGCGATCAATTACGTGACTTCCTATTCGGACAACTACTCGCTGGGCAAGAGTCTGACGGATGCCAATATCCAGAGCATTGTCGGCAACGCCATTACGGGCGGCCATTTGCCGAACGACTCCAACGGCGTTTATTTTGTCCTTACGTATCAGGACGTGCAGGAAACTTCCGGGTTCATCAGTCAATACTGTGGGTGGCACAGCTACGGCACGATTGCTGGATCAACCATAAAGTACGCGTTCGTGGGAGATGCGAACACCCAGGGCCTCGCCAATTGCTCCGTGCAAACCGTGAGCAGTCCGAACGGTGATCCTGCCGCGGACGCGATGGCTTCCGTGGTGGCGCACGAATTGGAAGAATCGACTAGCGATCCGCAACTGAACGCGTGGTACGACAGCACCGGGAACGAGAACGCGGACAAATGCGCCTGGAATTTTGGTACGACGTACACGGCGATCAACGGGTCCGTGGCAAACATGAATCTGGCGGGGTATGACTACCTGGTCCAGCAGAACTGGGCTAACCTGGGGCCATCGGGATTCTGCGCGCTGACACTGCCGAGCGCTCCCACTTTGCTGTCGGTCAGTCCCAATAGCGGGGCGGTGGGGGCGACGGTGCCGGTCACGATCACGGGTACGAGTATGACGGGCGGTACGGTCGCGATCAGCGGCACGGGTGTGAGCGCGAGCGGGGTCACGGTCACCGCGACGAAGATCACGGCCAACTTCGTGATTACGGCCGGTGCCGCCGCCACGGCGCGCAACGTGACGGTTACAACAGCGAACGGTACCAGCAATCCGGAGATTTTCACGGTAACGGCCGCGCAAGTGGCGGCTCCGGCGTTTAATCCAGTGGGCGGAGTGTACAGTACCACTCAGAATGTGGTGATCAGCACCACCACCTCAGGCGCCTCGATCCGGTATACGACGGACGGCAGTACACCCACGTCGACGGTGGGAACCGTTTATAGTGCGGCGGTACCGGTCGCCAGCAGCCTGACGCTCAAGGCCATCGCCTACAAATCCGGGATGACAGACAGCCCGGATTCGTCGGCCGCGTATACGATCTCGTCGGGGGGCGGAGGCTGGGCGAACGGGTACGGGTACCGGCGGACGGTAACGATCGACCATACGAAGGTGGCGAACACGGATCAAACGAATTTTCCGGTGGTGGTGACGGGGACGTACGGATATCTGGGGACGACGG